>JAOULX010000027.1 GCA_029881795.1 Gammaproteobacteria bacterium | reverse complement strand
CTTTTCTAACGCTGTTTTTACAGCGTTTTGCCCATTTGGGCTGGTTGTTTAGGGTTAATCGGCTGATTTCTCAGTTTTCAGGCACACGTGTCCTACGCCGGTGGCGGTATGCCAGCTAATCTCACCAGTTTCCTCAGATTTTGAGCAGTTGCAACCAGAGTGAATTCATCGTTCGCTCCACTCATGCCCCGCAGCCGCAATCGTCTAAAGTTAAAGACCTGCTTCATATGAGCGAAAGCCATTTCTACTTTCTTCCTCGCGGGCTGGGATACCTCAATATACTCTGTTGATTGATTAATTTTTCTGGCGATGTTTCGCGCAGCCTCATAACGATGACGTCGAATTTTCCTATGATCCATATTTGGCGTGCAAACATTCTTATTTGGACATACCCGGCAGGTGGGCGGATAGCTACGATAGCGGATAGAATCATCTTTATTGATACGACCACTGGACTTTAATGGTTCGCCTTCCGGGCAAATATAGATGTCATGCTCGTCGTCATAAGTGAAATCAGAGACATCAAAGCCAATGCTATTTTTTGCCGACTTATCCCACACCGGCACATGAGGTTCAATACCGCGATTGTCGACCAGATCGTGAAGACATTCTGCTGTGCCGTATGCTGTGTCTCCCATAATTTTGTTCGGCTGAATACCATGCTCTTTCTTAATACGGTCTAATTGACCTGGTAACGTTGCAACTTCTTTAGAATAGGTTGCTGCTGATGCTTCGACATCCATAATGATAGAGTATTTGGTATCGACGACATAGTTGGTCGAATAATAAAAATCTGCAGGGCCTTTGGCTGCAGTCCATTGAGCATTTGGATCGTTTAATGACAGCGTGTTCTGCACTCTTTTATGCTTTGGATCAGATTCTAACGCCTCTAGGTATTCTTTTACCGTCCGGTTTTTTCGATGCTCAGGTGTCCAATCGACCGGCCCTGCTACTTTACTGTGTCGGGATGAAGCGGCTTGAACAAAGCTGCCGTCAACCGCAAAACCTTCGCCTTTGACTAGGCCGGCATCAATACAGCGAGTCAGTACAGTATGGAAAACCAGCTTAAAAACATTAGCATCTTTAAAACGTCCAAGTCGGTTTTTGGTAAATGTTGAATGATGAGGAACCTCACCTTCAAGCCCTAAACGACAGAACCAACGGTAGGCCACATTGAGCTTTACTTCTTCGACCAATCTGCGTTCAGATCGGATACCGTAAGAGTATCCAATCAGTAGCATTCGGATCATCAGCTCAGGGTCTACAGACGGACGCCCTGTGTGGCTGTAATATTCAGAGAGATGTTCGCGTATCACTGCGAAATCGAGAAACTGATCGACAGCACGAAGAAAATGATTCCCTGGAACCATCTTTTCCAGGCTAATGTCATAAAACAACTGGTTCTGGTCGGGTGGAAGCTCGCCCATCATGGCTAAAAGGCCTCAAAAATTTTATCGAGACCATTACACCAATCATTAATCCTTTGGGGAAGAGTTTTTCAACACTATC
>JAOULX010000026.1 GCA_029881795.1 Gammaproteobacteria bacterium | reverse complement strand
GCAGCGCTGGATGCAGAGTACGCCGTGTATGGAACACTCAGCGAAGTCGCCACCGGCCAAACAGGCAATAAAATCAGTCTGCAACGTTTTGTACTGGGGGTTCTACTGGAAGACGTACTCATCCAGGCATCACAACGCCTTAATAAAATGACAAATGGCCGCTATCAGCTAGTGCGTAAAGAAGACCGAGCCAAAGGCAACAAAGCATCCGGCCTGGAGCTGGAAGTAGAAGACAGCTACACCGGCAAAACACGCTCGGTCGCCACCTTATCAGGCGGTGAGTCATTCCTCGCCGCGCTGTCACTCGCATTAGGCTTATCCGATGTAGTTCAAGCCTATTCAGGTGGCATTAAACTCGATACACTGTTTATCGACGAAGGTTTTGGAAGCCTGGATCAGGATTCACTGGATCTGGCGATAACAACATTAATCGACCTGCAAGCAAGCGGCAGAACGATTGGTATCATCTCGCATGTAACAGAATTGAAAGAACAGATGGCGCTTAGGGTGGATGTTGTTAGTTCTAATGTAGGGAGTTCAATTAGGACTGTGGCTGCATGAAACAGTTCAAACAGCAGTATGTAAACCTGACAGAAGACGTGTCACGAAAATTGGCGCTGAAGTTTCAACGCAGAGCCTGCTGCTTTTACATCACAATAAAAATTTAATTAGAGCACTTATGGCCATTAAGAAAACCGAACTTTATTCATCCCTTTGGGCAAGCTGCGACGAGCTGCGCGGCGGTATGGATGCCTCGCAATACAAAGATTATGTATTAACCTTTCTGTTCCTCAAGTACGTTTCGGATAAGTACCTGAACGACTCTAAAGCCATGATTGTGGTACCTGATGGCTGCAGTTTTGATGACATGATTAAACTCAAGGGCGATAAAGAAGTCGGTGAAAAGCTCAATATCGTTCTGGATGGAATAGCTAAAGAAAACGTGTTGCCCTGGCTCGCCAATAAAGACAACGACTTCAATGATGAAGAGCGCCTGGGTAAAGGCAAAGAAATGGTCGATAGGCTCTCAAAGCTTATCGGCATCTTTGAAGGATTGGATTTTGGTGGCAACAGCGCGCAGGGTGATGATTTACTCGGTGATGCTTACGAATATCTGATGCGAAACTTCGCAACTGAATCCGGAAAAAGCAAAGGTCAGTTTTATACTCCAGCAGAAGTCTCACGCATATTAGCTAAAGTGGTCGGCATTACTAAAGATACTACGCAAGATAAAACCGTATACGATCCCACATGTGGTTCCGGTTCACTGTTATTAAAAGCCGCTGATGAAGCCAGTAATGGCTTAAGTATCTATGGTCAGGAAAAAGATGTAGCAACCACTGCACTGTGTCGTATGAATATGATTCTGCATAACAATGCAGATGCTGAAATTGCCCCCGGTGGCCACAGCACATTAGCTGAGCCAGAATTTAAGGACGATAATAGCGCATTAAAGACCTTCGACTTCGCCGTAGCCAATCCGCCGTTTTCTTTCAAAGCCTGGAATACTGGTTTTGTTCCAGCAGAAGATTTATACGC
>JAOULX010000025.1 GCA_029881795.1 Gammaproteobacteria bacterium | reverse complement strand
AAACCACATCACCTTCTTCGGCACACAGCCGATATTCACGCAGGTGCCGCCAAGTTTGTTATTTTCGATGACGGCAGTCTTTTTACCGTACTCCGCTGCCCGTTCTGCTGCGGAAAGTCCGCCGCTGCCGGCGCCGATGGAGATCAAATCGTAGTGTTTGCTCATAATAAATATCCTGCCAGAAAACTGGTGATGTTAATGCAAAGAAAATCGAGACACTGATTATATATTCTCTTCAGCACGAAGACACGAATGCACGAAGAAATAGACCATTATTTGCTGTGACTTCGCGTCTTCATGTTAAACGTAGTACCATCACAAACTTGTCAGAATTAACCGAAAGAGACATTTTATGAGTCAGGGAATTCAATTATCCGAAGAAATGATCACCAAACTGATCGATGTGATTAGCGAATACGATGCAGAAGCCAAACAGGATCGCATCGTGGTGCTGCAATACCTGGCGGCCATCAACGGTTATCTCTCTGCTGACTACCCCGGCCCCGACGCCGAGCGGGAAGAACTCCTGCAACACCTGACTGAATTTACTCAGCACGTTTGTAACGAGCGAGTACAAAGTAAACAAAACGCACCCAGTCCTCAACAGGCTGTGCAGCCCGATTCAGCAAAAGGAAAAAGTGTACCTACAGATGACCCAGCGGTGGGGATCTGGAAACCAGAATAAAGCCTACATCCCCACGCAGACCAACGCGAGCGGTTTACCACATAACAAGTCGGACTTATAAATCTCTAAAAACATCTTACCTGCCGAATAATATAAAATACCCGCTGTTATAAAATACATGCAAAATGATCGCAGGCAGAACATGCTGATAGCGGTCCCGGAAAAATCCGAATACAAGGCTGGGAATGATAACCGCCAGCGCCCAGACAGGGGGGTGCGCAAGAAAATGAAAAGCGGTAAAAATGATGCTGGTTAAGATATTTGGCATACTGATGCAGTAAATTGACAAACGACTCAGGCGTGTCTGCCAGAGAGTCTCTTGCAACAAGCCTCGAAAGACCAACTCTTCAACGATGGGATAAAGCAGCGCCAATTGCAAAAATAACAGTGGATTTTCAGTCAGCCATTTCAGACCGGTCAGAGTACTGCCTGAATAATAAAGACTGAACCAGAAAAAGGGGGCCAACAATATAGCTGATAAATAGAACTTATCCTTAACCAAGCGCGACAGGATAAATGAAATAGACTTTAATGACTGGGTGATAAACATATACTATGAATATCATGAATACACTTAGTTTATCAAACAGAATCTAGATAAAGGCTGACAGATCGATGTTGTACTTTTCGGGTGAAATCGCCTCGACGATGCTGTCTTGTGGCATTCTACGCAACTGGACATCCTTGACCTGTACATATTTTTCGAAACGACTGTTATAGATAACACGAACATCAGGCCGTAACAGATCTTTTTCATTCTGCTCACGCACGATCCCCACCAGACCGGACTTCAATTGCACCAATGAGCCCACCGGGTAGATCCCCAGACAGCGAATATAGTTTCCCACCAGTTCC
>JAOULX010000013.1 GCA_029881795.1 Gammaproteobacteria bacterium | reverse complement strand
ACTTATGATCCTAATGCCCCTACTTATGATCCTAATGCACAAGGAACAGTTGAAATTTCAGCAGTTAGTTTACCGGTTATTTTATTCTCTCTTTTAGGTTTAGCGGCAGTTCGTCTGCGTCGCTTTTTTGCTTAATCGCTGAATAAAAGTTCGACAAAAAAGGCCCGTCAAATGACGGGCCTTTTTTATGCCTGTTGTTTTGGCTCTAGCTACTAACTCTTAGCTACTAACTCTTAGCTACTAACTCTTAGCTATTAGCTCTTAGCTATTAGCTTCAAACCACTAACCATTATGTGCGCCATCACAAAACGGTATATTGCCTGATTTGCCGCAACCACAAATATAGAGTTGCTCGTTTTCACTGGCTTTGTATTCCAACGGTACGCTGTCACTACCCTGATGCGAGCCATCGCAGTATGGCGGTGTCTTGGTGCGACCACACTGACAAATGTAAACCGTGTCACCGGCGTTTACTTCGATCATTCTTGGTGAGCCTTGTTTATACATGATATATCTCCTTTTAACTTTAAAAATAGTAACTAACAGTTATTAGTTATTAATCCACAAACGGGCCGTACTGACGGATGGGTTCGCCGTGCGGCAGTCCCATACAAATCATAAACTCACTGCCTTCTTTGGCTTTGAATGTTAATAAATCACATGCTTCTATGAAGATAGCCTGATCAGCTTTTATCACGTCATTATTAACACTGAGTTGCCCTGCCATCAGATAAACTATGCCGCGCATAGCAGGCTCTAAGGCCAGTTTATAAACGGCTTCTTTATCGAGGCTAACATGCTGATACACAACCTGTGTTTTTAATAATAACGGCGAGCCTTCACCGACTAATATTTTTACCTTACCACCATCTATTTGTTTAACAGGAAACTCGGCGTCATCTACCTGTTGATAATCTGGATCAATTTGTTTTAAGCGTTTGGGTAAATTAATCCACAGTTGTATACCGTTGCTGTCACCTTGTTCGGCCGGCATTTCTGAATGCACCATACCACTGCCTGCGGTAAAACGCTGTGCACCACCCGGCGTGACGAACGATTCATTACCGAGGTTATCTTTATGGTTCATGCCGCCATCAAACATATAAGTAATGGCTTCAAACCCCCGGTGCGGGTGATCGGGAAAGCCGCGACCAGGGCCGATATTAAAATGATCCCAGAGTACGAACGGATCAAAATTCATAAATCTTTGTAATGGAAACAAACGCTTTACCTCTACCCCATCGCCTTCTGGTACCACTGTCACATCACGAACTTGCATTGCCATGGCTTACGCTCCAAATTTTTCTGCGCGGTTATGCGGTGCCATAAAGTCCAGTGCGGGCCCTTTGGGTATAATCTGGGTCGGATTAACACTGGTATGGCTGACGTAATAATGTCGCTTGCAGTAATCAATATCAATCGTGTCGGCAATGCCCGGCATTTGATATAACTCACGCATGAAGTTAGACAGATTGTCATAATCAATAATGCGTTTTAAATTACATTTAAAATGCCCGACATAGACCGCATCGAATCGCACCAATGTGGTGAACAAACGCCAATCAGCCTCGGTCAGTTGATCACCGGCCAAATAACGCTGCTTCGATAAGACCTGCTCTACATTTTCTAACTCATTAAACAAACGATCAAAGGCTTTTTCATAGGCTTGCTGTGTGGTCGAAAATCCGCAACGATAAACACCATTATTGATATTGTCATAAATTGGCTGATTAATCGTATTGATTCGGTCCTGTAATGCGGCGGGATAATAATCGCTTTTATCAGACGTCAGTTCATTAAATGCCGTGTTAAACATGCGAATAATTTCTGATGATTCGTTATTCACAATGGTGCTGGTTTTTTTGTCCCACAGTATCGGCACGGTGATCTGACCGGTAAAGTTTTTATCGGCTTTTTGATAAAGCTGGTAGACGTATTCAAAACCAAATAAATCATCTTTATATTTACCATCACGGCTAAACGTCCAGCCATCGTCCAGCATTTCGGCTTCGACATAGGAAATACTGATAATCGATTGCAGTTGTTTCAGCGTTCTGAAAATCACCGTTCGGTGCGCCCAAGGACAGGCATCTGAAACGTATAAATGATAACGCCCGGCTTCTGCCTTAAAACCAGCATTTCCGCTCGGCCCGGCACTGCCATCGGCGGTTATCCAGTGCCGGAAAGTGGATTCCATGCGTTTAAATTCACCTTCGCTGATTTCTTTATCGAGCCAGCTGTCTGCCAGCTCACCGTTAATTAACATGCCCATCTTTTTTATTCCTTAATGCAATTGCTAAATCATGGCTGATGAAATCAGCAGCCATGAATAGGCAATATTACTTCGCCAGTTTTTTATCCAGACTTAATTCACCGGCACCATGCACTGCTAACAATAATAAAGCACCGGTTATCGCCAGGTTTTTCATAAACATGATCGACTGCATTTGATTTGAAAAATCTGAATGGAAGATAGCTCCAGCTACTAATGTAAAAGCGGCTAATGCATAGCCAGCCCATTTCACTTTAAAACCCGCAATCACCATTAAACCACCGGCTATTTCCAGAACAATGACCAGCGGTAACAACGATCCCGGTACTCCCATTGCACCCATATACCCTGCTGTAGAGGCATAACCGGCACCGATTTTACCGATACCCGCCATTAAGAATATGCCACCCAATAATATCCGGCCTGCTACTTCTACGTATTTTTCCATGACAATCTCTCGTTTTGATTTAGTGTGAAGCGATTATGATCCACAAATTATTGATATAAAAGCGCAATATATGGGCTTTACATATCTAATATATCGATATATCTTGTCTTGATGAAATCTCCCAAGGTCAGCCTAGATCAATGGCGCACACTACAAACAGTAATTGACGCTGGCGGTTATGCACAGGCCGCAAGACAATTACACCGTAGCCAGTCTTCGGTCAGCTATGCGGTTAATCAGTTACAAAGCCGTCTTAACCTAAAATTGCTACAAATAAACGGCCGCAAAGCAATCTTAACGGAGGCTGGCAAACTACTGCTGCAACGCTCACGGCAATTAATCACAGAAGCCAGCAGCATTGAGCAACAAGCCCGACAAATTCAACAAGGCTGGGAATCAGAAGTTCGGCTTGCGGTTGAAGCGTCATACCCGACACAGCTGATAATGGACGCGCTGCAACGCTTTCAGCCACTGGGCAACGCTACCCGAATCCGGTTGGACGAAGTTGTGTTGTCTGGTGCCGAAGAACTATTGCTGAATGGTGAAACTGACCTTGCTATCAGCCCGATTATTCCGCCCGGTTTTTTAGCTGACGAATTGCTACGGGTTGGTTTCACGGCGGTAGCACACCCTGATCATCCGCTGCATCGACTGGGACGCCCTATCAGCAGCCACGATCTGAGCCGGGAAACCCATGTCATCGTCAGTGATTCGGGAAGCAAAGGCATTGATGCCGGCTGGATCACTGATTCGCTACGCTGGACCGTATCCAGCCCTGAGTCGGCACATAAAATCATCAGCAACGGACTGGGCTTCGGCTGGCTGCCGGATAAAGAAATTGAAGATGAACTGGCTAAGGGCCGCTTAAAAATATTGCCGCTGACAGCCGGTCAGCACGAAACCGCCATACTCTATCTGGTTTATGCCGAGCTTGATCAGGCTGGCCCGGCAACCCGACAACTGGCAGAGATACTCAAGCAGGTCAGCGCTGAAACTAAAATGGCATAAGCATGAAATAACACAGTAATTAATTTTATCTAAAAAAAAGCCCGCTAAAGCGGGCTTTTTGACGTTTTCAGTATACTTTACGCCGCATGCCCTTGTGACCGCCTTTGTGCCGAGGTTTTTGAATAAGTCACTTTAACGGCACTGCCGCTGCTGTTACGCGCGCCAGCTGACTGTGTGCTGGCTGCTTTCTCACTATTATGCGCCGGACGATGGCGTGAATTGGCTGAAAAGTTCTTATTAGCATTACCACGATAGTGCCCACGACCTTTGCCTGGCTTTTTACTGAAACTTGGTATCGGTTTCGTCGGCTCCATTCCTTCGATCACGCGGTGCTCAACCTTCTGGCCGGTAAGTTTTTCAATTCGACTCAGGACTTCCCAGTCATTCGGCCCCACCAGTGATAAGGCAGTGCCACTACTACCACCGCGACCGGTTCGACCAATACGATGGATATAATCTTCAGCTGCCATCGGCAAATCAAAGTTAATAACGTGAGTAATGCCTTTTACATCAAGACCACGCGCTGCTACATCAGTCGCAATTAGAAATTTCAGGTTGTTCTTTTGCATCCGATCAACAACGCGTAGCCGCTGCTGCATCCGCATATCTCCGTGCAAGGCCGAGACATTGTGCCCCTCATCGCGCAACCGTGTCGCCATATCATCCGCACCTTTTTTGGTCGCCGTAAAAATAATCGCCTGATTGACTTCGTCATTTTGTAAGGACGAGCGCAGCAGATTCATTTTATGGCGAAAGTCATCGGCCTGATGAATATATTGGGTGATTGAATCGTGTTTTTCTTTGACCCCTGCCACCTGAATCTTGACCGGGTCTTTTAATAACTGTTCGGCCACTTTTTGTATCGGGCCTTCCAGCGTGGCTGAAAATAACAAAGTCTGTCTCGTCTCAGGTGTTGCTGCAGCAATCTTTTTCACATCATCGAGGAAACCCATATCGAGCATCCGGTCGGCTTCATCCAATATTAATAATTCCAGCTGTGAAAAATCGATGCGATCTGATTTCATGTGATCAATCAAACGACCCGGTGTCGCGATAATCATATCAACACCACGTCTTAAACTTTTGATTTGTGCAGGATATGGCACACCACCGACCAATAGCGCACTGTATAAGCGGGTGTATTTACCAAAGTCACGGGTGTTTTGTAATACCTGGTTTGCCAGCTCACGGGTTGGCGTTAATACCAAAACGCGCGGCGCTCTGCCTTTGCCGGAGGTCTCTTCTGAGTTATTTTCAGCCGTTATTAGTTGGTGCAAGGTCGGTAATACAAAGGCTGCTGTTTTGCCGGTTCCGGTCGGCGCTGAAGCCATCAAATCCTTACCCTCTAATGCAGGTGGAATCGCTTTAAGTTGTATCTCTGATGGGGTCTGGTAACCACAATCTTCTATGGCGCGTAAAATGGTGGTATCAAGCTCTAGTGCTGCAAAAGACAAAGGAAATCCTCTGTTGAATGGCGAAAATGAGGCGGCACTATACTCAAATTAGTAGTAAAAAACCAGATAAGAATATTACATATTTATAATATTCTATTAATTATTGATATAAATAACTCTTTTGCACAAAAAAACTATTTTTGTGGTTGAAAGTAGCGCTTTAATACGTCCATTGCCTGATTTATTTCTGCCAGTCGATCGGCAGAACCACCGCGATCCGGATGGTTTTGCATGGCCAGTTGCTTATACTTTGCCTTAATTTGTTTAAAATCGACATTTTCGCTAAGCTCAAAGATAGTTAAAGCCTGCTGTAATTCGGGTGCACTGACAAACTGTCGCCAGAATCCAGAGATCATCTGCTCTACTTGCTCGGCACTGGTCTTTTTCAAATTATCTAAATCAAGATAATAATCCCTGAGCGGATCTGCGGGTGCTATACCCTGCTGCAGGCTTTTAGCATAAGCGTTGTTAATGATTTTTATCGCGCTGATTTGCAAACAAGCCGTTTCATCTGCCAGCCATCTGTCACGCAATCGATAAAGACTGTGAAAAACAATAAAATGCAGCTCAAATAATTGCCCTGGTTGCTGCATTGTAAGGCCTGCTATTGCCTGATTTGGATCAGACTGCAGCGCTTTAATCAGCTCGTATTCCGAGATACCGTTAGGATGTTGTTGCAGGATTTGTTCTATCGAGAACAGTAAGCTCTCAATCATTAGCATTGTTTTGGAAGGGGCATATTTTGTATCAAGGCGCATTCCTTACACCTTGATAACTAACCGTCTAATTAAACTAATTAGGCAATCGCTCTGGCAGCTAAGACTCTGTCCATCAATAAATTTAATGTTTCTGGTTTATCATCGTCTTGCTTTGCCAATTGATCTAAAGAACGCTGAATATCATATTCATTAAAGGGCGTTTCCTGACCGTATTCATCAACAAGTGCCATAAAGGGTTCTGAAGCCATCGGCGCGCTTTGCTGTAAAACTGCATTCGATACGTATGTCATTGCTACCTCTTATCGGTCATAAGTGACCGTTTGTCATTGATGAACTGACTATACATCAAAAAGATAACCGATATAAAGAGTTTATGACGAGCGGAAAAAAACGTTACAGTTTGTTAACACGCGCTTTTGTTTTTAGCGATTTTTAGATCACTCCCCGGGCAGCACTGACTTTTTGCATCAGACAATCCAGCACTTCGGCATAATGATTATGGTGCTTCATCCAGACACTCTCCAATTCCCGCAGAGACTGCTGCATCGCGCCCTCTGTGATTTCAACCGCATTCTCTTCAACTGCGCTGCCGTTAAAGTTAGTCGAGCTTATATGGCTTACATTTTTGTAAGCATTCTTGTTTTGATGTTGAATCATAACTATCCCCTAAAATGGCCATTCGGGCTTTTTTTACCCGATATTTATTATGTAATGCTGACACTAACACATCATTGTGCGTTGAAACATCGCGACTTATTGATTTAGCTCAATTAATTCAGGATGCTTGGTCGCAACTAACGATATAAGAGAAAGAACGCTGCTTCAAGCGAAGATTTCAGCTGCAGGCAGGCAGAGCCCGGCTCAGCGCAGGACTAAATATGATAAATCTGCTCGGCTGATAATAAGCTTATCTGACGTTCGGGAATGGCCTGATGACATTGCTGCATGATTATTTCTTCGTCAATCGGCATAGTATGACTAATACAAATTTTCGGCTGATGCCTGAGTTTTTTCAAATCATCTGCCAGCAGAGCCGGGCAATAATGCATGGCGAGCTTAGATAACTCAATTTGCTGATTGGGAAAAGCCGATTCAACAAACAGCAGTTCCAGACTAGGCAGCTGGTTAAGTGCCGCCCAGATCGTATCATTCGTGGTGGTGTCGGCACTAAAGGCAAAACTCTTGTCGTTTTCTGTCACACACAATGCCACGGTAGGTACCGTATGGTTAGCAGCTATCATTCTGATCGTCCGCTTGCCCACAACCTTTTCTTCACCGGCTTCCATCGCATTAAAAACAACGATAGGCTGCTGTTCATTAGGCAAGGCGCTGAAATCAGGCCACACTGCCCAGTTAAACACATGGCTTTTGATGGTGTTAATAGTATCCTGCTGTGCAAAAACCTGAATTTGATGATCACTATGACTAAATAATGTATCCATCAGAAAGGATAAGTGTGAAATATGATCGAGATGAGAATGAGTTAAAAATATACTCCGAATCTGCTGCATTTCTGTCAGCGTCAGCTCACCGACACCGGTACCGGCATCAATCAACACGTCATCATCGATTAAAAAAGATGTGGTTTTGTGGTTTTTTCCTATGCCTCCACTACTACCTAATACGCGGATTTGCATTATTGCTCCATATAGATCTTGTTTATTTTTATTTTAATCGTAACATTTTATTCGCATACGTTATGATATAGCCACTAATATCAAGCAAAACAACAGAATGCATAGAATAAGTGTGAATTCTGTCAAAAAAAAGGAAAAACAGCTCATTCTGTGAGCAAACCACGACCATGACATCTTTCTATCTTGTCTTACTGACGATTATTGTCTATCTGATCGCTACCGTGCTGATTGCCCGGCGCCTAAAAAGATCCGCGCATCAGCAATCTAAAACAGCCATTTTAGTGCTCAGCACACTGGCCATATTGCTGCATTTTTATAGTCTCGGAAACGATATCATCACTGCAGACGGTTTTAACCTGAGCCTGTTTAATACTCTCTCGGCCAGTATGTTAATTATCAGTATGCTGACCACTGCCGTGTTCCTATTTCGCCCCGTGGAACTGTTAGTCATGCTGATTCTACCGGTTAGTGCATCCAGCTTATTACTGACCTGGATGTTTCCCTACAATCATTTATTACCACTTGCTAGCCCGGCTGGTTTACGCATTCATGTACTTATTTCAATTGTGGCCTATAGCCTGATGGCCTTGGCATCGTTGCATGCCGTTTTTCTGTCTATTCAGAATCGCCATCTTCACAATCACAAGACCGGCGGCATTATTCATTTGCTTCCTCCCTTAAAAGAGATGGAAAAATTACTGTTTGAAATCATTTTAGTCGGTTTTATTTTATTAAGCGCAGCCCTTAGCAGTGGTTTTATTTTTCTTGAAAATCTGTTTCAGCAGCATTTAGTTCATAAAACCCTGCTGTCGATTTTAGCTTGGCTCTTATACGCGGTGTTATTACTCGGACACTGGCTGCTGGGTTGGAGAGGTCGCACCGCCGTGCGCTGGACAATTGGTGGCTTTGCCTGCCTGATGCTGGCCTATATTGGCAGTAAATTTGTCCTCGAATTTATTATTTAATTAACCTGCACATTGTGGACAAGACAGTCGTAATATGACCGATATATCTTCCAGCACCCTGCTGATCTCCCTCTTTATTTTGTTGATTCTATCTGCACTGTTCTCAAGTTCGGAAACCGGACTAATGAGCCTCAATCGCTACCGTCTCAAACACAAAGCCGACGAAGGTCATCGCGGCGCCCGATTAACGCTTAAATTATTACGCCGACCAGATCGTTTATTAGGTGTCATCCTGCTCGGCAATAACTTTGTTAATATCGCCGCCTCAGCCATAGCCACCATGCTGGCACTGCGTTACTTTGGTGAAGCCGGGCTGGCAATCGCCACCGGCGCACTGACTTTTGTGGTACTGATTTTTGCCGAAGTTGCACCCAAAACTTTAGCTGCGCTGCACCCTGAACGTATCGCATTTCCTGCTGCGTATATCTATACCGTTTTACTCGCCGTTTTGTATCCTCTGGTGTGGTTCGTTAATGTGCTGGCAAACGGCATGCTGCGTCTGCTGGGTGTTAACCCGACCGCAATCACCGACCACAGCTTATCGACTGAAGAATTACGTGCTGCGTTAAACGAAACCGACCAGCAAGTACCACAAAAACACCAGGATATGCTGCTCGGTATTCTTAATCTGGAAACCATTACCGTCGAGGACATCATGGTACCCAGAAATGAAATCACCGGTATCGATATCAACGATGACATCAACACCATTAAACAACAACTGACACAGTCTCACCGCACCCGCCTGCCGGTCTTTAACGAATCGATCGACAACACCATTGGCATTTTACATTTACGCCGGGCCATTGCCCTGATTGCCGATAACGCACTCGATCATGAAACCTTCAACAGCCTGATTTCTGAACCGTATTTCATTCCTGAAAGCACCTCACTGAATAAGCAACTGTTAAATTTTCAGGCCTCCAGACGACGCACTGCGTTAGTGGTTGACGAATACGGTGACATTCAAGGTCTGGTGACTTTGGAAGATATTCTGGAAGAAATTGTTGGCGAATTCACAACCACAACTGGCTCTAACAGTTCGATGATTCAACTGCAGGATGACGCCAGCTACCTGCTGGATGCGAGCCTGCATATCCGCGAGATTAACCGTGAACTTGGGATTGAATTACCTGTAGACGGCCCTAAAACCCTTAACGGTGTAATTCTGGAACAGTTAGAAATAATCCCTGAGCCCGGCACCAGTTTAAAAATTGCCGGCGTTGCGATCGAGATCACTAAGACCACCAACAACGCGGTTAAGTCAGCCCGTATCAGATTACCCTATGCCGACCAGTCCGACGACTTGGCAGGTACCGAATAAGCATGGCTAAATCGAAAACCTTATATGTCTGCGCCAGCTGTGGCTGCACACATTCCAAATGGGCCGGCCAGTGTGGCGACTGCGGACAGTGGAATACGCTTGAAGAAGGTGTGCCACCAACCAGCAGTGCCAAAAGCAGCCGCTTTGAGGGCTATGCCGGACAATCAACCATCAAAAACATGGCCGAGGTCGGCAAAACTTACGAGAAACGCATCCAGACGCATATTGGTGAACTAGATCGCGTCCTAGGTGGCGGCCTGGTGGCAGGCTCTGTGGTCTTAATTGGTGGCGCACCCGGCATCGGTAAATCAACTATTTTATTACAAACCGTGGCCGCCTTAAGCAAAGACATGCAGGCCTTATACGTGACTGGTGAAGAGTCGCTGCAACAGGTAGCGATGCGCGCCAAACGACTTCAGCTCGACGCCGATAACATACAGCTTTTAACCGAAACCTGTGTCGAAAGCATTTTAAGCCATGCACAAAAGGCCAGACCACAGCTGATGGTAATCGACTCAATTCAGACCATTTACACCGATCAACTCCAGTCCGCGCCCGGTGGGGTTTCGCAAATTCGGGAAAGTGCCGCGCAACTGGTTCGCTTTGCCAAGCAAACCAATACGGCGTTATTTATTGTTGGTCATGTTACCAAGGAAGGCACACTGGCAGGCCCTCGCGTTTTAGAGCACATGGTGGACACGGTATTATATTTCGATGGCGATCCCGGTGAGCGCTACCGTTTAGTTCGTGCCGTTAAAAATCGCTTTGGTGCGGTCAACGAACTGGGGGTCTTTGCAATGACCGAAGAAGGCCTGAAACCGGTGAGCAACCCCTCTGCTATTTTTCTTTCGCGGCATGAAACACCAGTGCCTGGCAGTATTATTATGGTCACACGGGAAGGCAGCCGGCCATTATTAGTCGAAGTGCAGGCGCTGGTGGATGAAAGCCACCTTGCCAACCCGCGACGGGTTAGTCTCGGCCTGGACCATAACCGACTCGCCATGTTACTGGCGGTAATCCACCGCCATGCCGGTATCCCGATGCACGACCAGGATGTCTTTGTTAACGTGGTCGGCGGTGTTCGGGTAACCGAAACCGCAGCTGACACCGCACTGATACTCTCTGCGCTGTCCAGCTTCCGCAACAAAGCAATCAGTAATGATGTGGTTACCTTTGGGGAAATTGGTCTGGCCGGTGAGATACGGCCGGTACCGAACGGTCTCGAACGCCTGCGCGAAGCCGCTAAACACGGCTTTAAACGGGCCGTCATTCCGCGCGCTAACATGCCGAAAAAAAGCGACCGCCAGCATGACGAGCTACTCTCTCAAATGGAAATTATCGGGGTACACCGAGTCGATGAGTTGCTGAGTTTTTGTCAGCAGGAATAAGCGGCTCGCCGTCGCAGCATAGGCCACCGGCTTAGGTGCAAATCGACTGCGATTACATAGAGCCGCACAGGTCAGGCTGTGTTAAAATGCCGCAGCATTTGATCGAAGATTAACGGAGTAGCACTGTGGCTCGCAAAGCAGCACCCAATTTTGAACAGGCATTATCCGACCTGGAACAGTTAGTAGAATCAATGGAACAGGGAGAATTGAGTCTGGAAGAGTCGTTAAAACAGTTTGAACAGGGCATCGCGCTGGCTGCCAGCTGCCAACTGTCATTACAAAAAGCCGAACAAAAGGTCGAACAGCTGATCGAAAAAAACGGCGAATTACTAACCAAAGACTTTGATAGCGAATAACAAATCGATGCCTGTCAGCAACACCACGGCTAACAGCCCGTTTAAAACCAAAGCCAATGAATACCGCCAGCGAGTTGATCTGGCGCTTGCTCACTGGCTGCCAAAAGAAAATTCAACACCAACTCATCTCCATGCCGCAATGCGCTATGCGGTGATTGGCGGTGGTGGCAAACGCGTACGGCCGATCTTAGTCTATGCCGCCGGTCATACTGTCGGCATTGCCGCCCAGCAACTCGACGGTATTGCCTCTGCGCTTGAAATCATTCATGCCTATTCGTTAATCCATGATGATTTACCGGCGATGGATGATGATGATTTACGCCGCGGACGACCGACCTGCCATAAGGCCTATGATGAAGCGACCGCGATTCTCGCAGGTGACGCTCTGCAGGCGCTGGCATTTGAAATAATCTGTAATGATAAGGCGATGCAGGCTGATGCCAGCACCCGTATCAGGCTGATTCAAGAGCTGACGGTTGCCAGTGGTTCACTCGGCATGGCCGGTGGTCAGGCGGTTGATCTGGCTGCGGTTGGCAAGTCGCTTACGCTAACCGAGCTGGAAGAGATGCACCGGCTTAAAACTGGCGCTTTGATTCGTGCCAGCGTGCGGATGGGGGCTATTAACAGCAACGAATGTGATCAGCAGATATTATCCAGCCTGGATCAATACTCGCAATACGTCGGGCTGGCCTTTCAGGTGCAGGATGATATTTTAGATGTGATCAGTGACACCGATACTCTGGGTAAACCACAGGGCTCAGACATCGCCCGCAACAAGCCCACGTTTCCTGAACTGATGGGGCTTGAAGCGTCACAAAAATATGCCTTAGAACTGCACCAACAGGCACTCGATAGCCTGCAGGACTTTGATCAGCGGGCCGATACATTACGCCAGCTTTCTGCTTACATTGTTGAGCGCAGGAATTAAACATGCCTGAGTCATCAGACAAATACACCTTACTAAAAACCATTAACGACCCGAGCGAGCTGCGTCAGTTAAATGAAAAGCAGTTACCCGAACTAGCAGATCAGCTGCGCGGTTATTTACTGCACAGCGTGGCCAATACCGGCGGTCATTTGTCTGCAGGACTGGGCACGGTTGAATTAACAGTCGCGCTGCACTATGTCTATAACACCCCACATGACCGGCTAATCTGGGATGTTGGTCACCAGACATATCCACACAAAATGCTCACCGGGCGGCGCGAAGCCATGGCAACCATGCGCCAGTACAAAGGTCTGTCTGGCTTTCCAAAACGCACCGAAAGCCCGTATGACTGTTTTGGTGTGGGTCATTCCAGCACCTCAATCAGCGCCGCAGCCGGCATGAGTATCGCCAGCGCATTGAAAGGTGAAAAGCGTAAAACCGTGGCTGTTATCGGTGATGGCGCGATGACAGCCGGCATGGCCTTTGAAGCACTTAATCATGCCGGTGACAGCAAAGCCGATATGCTGGTGATTTTAAACGACAATGAAATGTCGATTTCACCCAATGTCGGCGGCCTCTCTAAACACCTGGCCAAACTGCTCTCGGGTAAGTTTTATTCCAATATGCGTGAAGGCAGCAAAAAAGTCATGCAGGTTATGCCACCGGTCTGGGAGTTTGCCAAGCGCGCTGAAGAACACATGAAAGGCATGGTGGTACCCGGTACCTTGTTTGAGGAGCTGGGGTTTCAATATTTTGGCCCGATCGATGGCCACGATATTCCCACCCTGATTACCATGTTCAGTAACCTTAAAAAAATCGACGGCCCGAAACTACTACACGTGGTCACACAGAAAGGTAAAGGCTTTGCGCCGGCCGAACAGGATCCCAGTAAATTTCATGGCATCAGCGCGTTTGATCCGGCAACCGGCTCTAAACTCAGCTCATCATCAACAAAAACCTATACCGATATCTTTAGCGACTGGCTCTGTGACATGGCCGCAGCCGATGACAAACTGGTCGGCATCACCCCGGCGATGCGTGAAGGCTCGGGTCTAGTCGAGTTCTCAAAACAACACCCCGGGCGTTATATCGATGTCGGCATTGCCGAACAACACGCGGTAACACTGGCAGCGGGTCTGGCCTGCGAAGGCATGAAACCAGTGGTTGCGATCTATTCTTCATTTTTACAACGCGGCTATGACCAGTTAATCCACGACGTGGCAATTCAAAATCTCGATGTGCTGTTTGCGATAGATCGCGGCGGTCTGGTCGGAGCCGATGGTGCAACCCACGCTGGCAGTTTTGATTTAAGTTTCATGCGCTGCATCCCCAATATGCTGATTATGACGCCGAGTGATGAAGAGCAGTGCCGACAGATGCTATTTACCGGTTATCAGCACAACGGCCCTGCTGCCGTGCGTTACCCGCGTGGTTCAGGTACCGGCGCAAATGTCAGTAAGGCAATGCAACTGCTCGAGACCGGCAAGGCAAAACAGCTCAAACAAGGCCAGAACATCGCTCTACTTGCCTTTGGCAGCATGTTGAAACCGGCACTGGAAGCAGCCGAAGCACTCAATGCCAGTGTCATTGATATGCGCTTTGTTAAACCGCTTGATGAAGCCATGATCAAACAACTGGCGGATACCCATAGCTTATTAGTCACGCTTGAGGAAAATGCCTTGATGGGTGGTGCAGGTTCTGCGGTTAATGAATACCTGGCCGCACAAGCGCTGAAGACCGCTGTTCTTAACCTGGGACTGCCGGACCGCTTTATTGACCATGGCGATACAGCAACTCTGCTGGCTGACTGCGGTCTCGATAAAGACGGCATAATTCGCGCCATAGAATCGCACTCTGCCAAGCTATAGTGTAAAATCTGCGCCTCAAACTTGAAGCCGATCCGACTATCTTCTGCTGTAATGTAGCAAAGACCGGCAGAATCAAGTATTATCCTACTGTTTTACTCAGGTATTAATCATCAATGAGCGCACGTTATACTTTAAAAGTGATTACTGAATTTGCTTCGGCTCACACCTTGCGAGACTACCCAGGTGCCTGCAGCCGTATGCACGGGCATAACTGGAAGGTTGAGCTGGAAGCAATTGCGACCAAACTGGATGAGGTCGGTATGGGCGTGGATTTCAAAGAGATGAAACGCATCGCCCGTGAAGTAGGCGACCGGCTTGACCACCGTTATCTGAATGAACTGGAACCTTTTACTGAAATTAACCCAACAGCTGAAAATATTGCTGCTTATTTGTACCGGGAAATTTCCAAACAATTAAACAGTGACAGCATCACTGTCAGTACCGTTACGTTGTGGGAAACCGAACGTGCCTGCGTACGCTATAGCGAAGAGTAAAATCACATGAGCACAGTAAGCAAAGACATTCCTGACGTACAAAATTCTGCTGATAAACGTAAAATCGCTATCAACAAAGTCGGCATCAAAGATATCCGTCACCCTGCTCAGGTAAAAGACCGCTCAGGACAGATCCAGCATACGATTGCCAATTTCAACATGACCGTGAATTTGCCACACAATTTCAAAGGCACACACATGTCGCGTTTTGTCGAAATTCTCAACAGTCACGAACGTGAAATTACCGTGCAGTCGTTTAATGAAATGCTGGCAGAAACCACCGAACGACTGGATGCCGAAGAAGCGCATATCGAAATGACGTTCCCGTATTTTGTTAACAAAACAGCGCCGGCTTCCGGCGTGCAAAGCCTGCTTGACTATGAAGTCAGTTTTATCGGCAAACGTAAAAAAGGCGTCAATAACATTCATGTCAAAGTTGTGGTTCCTGTCACCAGTTTATGCCCATGTTCTAAAAAAATCTCTGACTACGGCGCTCACAATCAACGCTCACACGTCACTGTTAATGTTCGCACCAATGGTTTTGTCTGGATTGAAGACATTATCGACATCGTTGAAAAGCAAGCCTCTTGCGAACTCTATGGTTTGTTAAAACGCCCCGATGAAAAAATTGTTACCGAACGCGCCTACGACAATCCTAAGTTCGTTGAAGACATGGTGCGAGATATCGCCGCCTCTTTAAACGAAGATGACCGCATCACCTCCTACATACTTGAATCTGAAAACTTTGAATCGATTCATAACCATTCAGCGTATGCCCTGATAGAGCACGATAAAGAAGCTTAAGACAGTCTTTAGTAGGGAGTCTTAAGTCGAAAGTCTTGAGACCCTGATTAACTAAATACTGACTCACTAAAGGGCTGACTTAATACTCCGCTTATTTTTCTTTGGTGCACAGAGTGCACCCTACAGATACCCATAATCTGTAATTACCTACCCGCAGGGTCATTCCATGCACCACACAAGCCTAGTAGATTTAACAACCATACAGTGTGAAAGCTTATATGTTACCGCGAATGAACGCCAATAAACGCGATTTACCAAACCTCATCTATTCCTACACATTATTTATGCTTAGCTTTTAATTGCGTCAATTAGCGTTCATTCGCGGTAACAATCATATTCTTTTAAGCCTTTTGACTAACGACTTACGACTTACGACTTACGACTTACGACTTAAATTTTGAACATAAAAAAGCCCCTCACTGGCATCCAGAACGGGGCTTATAGACTGCTAGAGTCTAAAATGACTATTTGATGAATCAAATAGTCCAGTTTATTTGACCACGCATCCCGCAGGATGCATCTGTTATATAGCCCAATCTACCGCTATTGCCAGTCAACGGGCTTTATTATTTTTGACCTTCCCTGGCCACCACTTTCGGCAGTTCTAATCGCTTAGAAGATATGCGTTAACTGCAGAGCCAGACGGTTAGCAACACCTTTCAACTGTGTATTAACAGCCGCAGTATCAGATGCAAAAGTACGCATGTCATAAGACATCGTTAAACGAGATTTTTTATTGATGTGGTATTGAGCCGCCACGGTATTGGTATCAAAGGTTGATTCATCACCAGCAGCCGAAGTACCGTGATTTTCACCACGAGTATAGGTATCAACTCTCAGATCAACTTCCCATTTTGAATTAGGAATGTAGTAACCAAAGTCTAAATAATTACCAGACGCTTCCAAATCATTAATTGCATCTTGTGGTCGGTGCTGCCCCTGGAAGATCATACCGTTACCTGACATGGTCTCAAACGTTACACGGAATGGCATTTTCAGATATTTAACACCAAAACCAGAACGCGTTCTATCCTGCTCATCGGTAGTTGTAATGTCATAAGCATCATAACGTTTACCAGACTGACTCCAGGCAAAGATTTTTAGACCTTGCATACGAGGACCTTTGCCACCGAATGATTTTTCTGATGCCCAGTATAAATAAAGATCTTTCGAATTATTGGTATCACCAAAGTTCATACCGTTACCATTACCCAGCATAACGGCATAGGAGTGATCCCATCCGCCCATTTTGTAGCTCTGGAAAAACTGCACACCGGTATCGCGGAATGCACCAACCGGACGCGAATAAGCACTAATGCTTCCTTTATTAGTATCCAGCGCCAAATCAGCACGAGCTGTATTTACATCACCCAACTGCGGGAATCGCTCTAACATTAATTGATTAGTAACCGAGGTAAAGTTTACGTAATCAAAAACATGGATCGCCTGCAATGCTTCTTCAGGACCAGGAGTTTTAAACAGACCCGTACGAATCCGAACAGCATCTGTATTCACAGTAATGCTGGCATCAGAAACAACCGCATCATTATCATTAGCCGTAATACCATTATTACCAAACTCTGCTAACAGAAAATAATTAACCGATGAGTCTAATGGCATACCTGTACCGCGAAGACCAAGACGCGCACGATTCACATTAAATTGTTGCTGTGAAGTCAAGTTAGGACCAATCAACTTAGGCGGAATATATAAATCACCATCAGTTGGATGCGTGAATGGTTCGCTATCATCGGCCTGATATTGTGCCTGAATAAAGCCCCATACCTTTGCACGACCCGCTGTGCCAGGACGCTCTGTGCCTTGCAGCATTAACCAGTTTGCCGCTTCAGCGACTTGAATAGCTGACAGACCAGCAACAATTGCTGCCGCTGCCAGTGTTTTTTTGAAAATAGTTTTATTAATCACAATTTTTCCCCAAAAGGTTCTATTTTTGTATATTAGATACTACTAATTTATCTGTTTAATTAAGGCTTAACCAGTTTGTAGCCTTTGTTCATCAGATCAACAATGCGCACGACGCCGGCTGATACTGGTACCGCATTTGGATTTAAAGCCGGTGGATGACCCAGTTTTTTAGCCATCGCGTTAATTGTGTTTTTACAGGCGCTGAATTTTACGCCGGTAGATGACAGTGCTGCGATACGATCTTGGTTGGCATTTTCTGCAAACAACAGACGCAAACCCGGACCAAAAGCAACAATCTCAAGATTAACCTTGTCCTGGCCATAATGCTTGATGATGTTATTGGCGACGTTTAACACCAGTGTCTGTTTGAATGGGTTTGGATCACTAATTTGCAGCACAATGCTCTGCTCTGCAAAATCGCCTGCCTGTGCAGATACTGATAACAGCATGCCCATTGCTGCGATGATTCCTAAGATTTTCTTCATTAATTTGATCTCCGAACTACGTTATTTTTATGTAATTAAAGTAATTAGCGTTTATTAAGATGTGCCTGATGACGGGAATATTCCAAAAAATAACCTTTAAATCGTAAATAAGGAATTTCTAATGTTTTTTTACAGATTACCAAGCCAATAATGATCCTGTATGATAACTATTTCGTTAAATAGGGAATATTTTGAAGTGCTGCATCATCTATCAAAATAGAGTTTTTTAATATGGCCGTTAATATCAAATCATTTTTTAAACACAAATTGCAATTACACCAAATTGAAGCCTTGCGACCTCAACTCTATCGGGTTGCGGTTTCATGGTGTAACGATCAAATGCTGGCTGATGATATTGTGCAGGACGCACTGACCAAGGCGGTACAGAATATCGCGCAGTTAAAAGACCCGGAAGCATTAAAAAGCTGGTTATTTACTATTTTAAATAATCAATGGCGTGAATATTTAAGGCGCAACCGGCCATGCCTAGATATTGATGAACTGGTTTTTGTTGCCGACTCTGACCCTGAATCCGACAAACAGCGCCAACAGACCTGTGATCTGGTGCGCTCGGCCATTGCTGAGTTGCCTTTAAGCCAACGACAAACTATAACTCTGGTGGATCTTGAAGATATGTCCTATCAAGAGGTTGCCAAAGCGCTCGATGTTCCGATTGGTACGGTCATGAGCCGGCTCAACAGAGCCAGAAAAGCATTACTACAGAAAATTGAACACCAGGAAACAACAATGTCTATCTCATATTTAAGGAGCGTCAAATGAAACAGGATGTTTCAAATGAACTTCTTGGCGCCTATGTCGACGATGAACTGGCATGCGCTGAAAAAAGGGCGCTTGCCGAACAAATTAAATCAGATGCCGATATCGCGGAACGGGCACAGGCTTTACTGGATTTAAAAACCTCGATCAAGGCCGCTTATCCTGAGAGCCTAGCCTCTGCCCAGCCTGCCACTGTCACAAAGTCTGCAAGACGGCGCTACCTGCAGTTATCCGTGGCGGCCAGTTTTATCATGGGCCTCGGGGTCTTGCTCGGCATCACGCTCAATAAGTCTGATGGCGCCGGCATCTTCACCGCAGCTGCCGATAAGACACTATATGGCATAAAAGTTCAGCCACTGACACAACAGCAGAACAAGGTCTTGCTACACATTTCCTCGTCCGATTTGGATAAACTTAACTTCTTATTAACTCGCACCGAACGGCTATTAACTGACGCACAACACAGCCAGCAGAAACTGAACATAGAAGTTGTGGCAAACTCTGAAGGGATTGACTTGTTGCGCAAAAATACCAGCCCTTATACGCAGCGGATTCAAGCACTGCAGGCAAAATACAATAATTTACAGTTTATCGCCTGCAAGAACTCGATTCAGCGACTGAAAAAGAAGGGTTATAACGTACAGATGATTGACGGTGTTAAACAGGACAGCCCTGCGCTGGACACGATTATCAACCGGATGGACAAAGGCTGGACTTACATCAAGATTTAACTGTCAGCAGCAACCTAGCTGGGCGTATTGCGACGAACAAACACCTTGCCGCCTTGCTTCTGCAAGCCAGCCAGGCTCTGCTTCAACTCTGAGTCAGGCGACTGAACTTTGCCCTTACTGAGATTACCAATAAAATAAACAAACCCGGTAGCTTACTTCTCAGTCAGTGCTTTTTGGGCGGCTTCTGCTTTAAATTTTCGATCAGCATCCATCAGTTTCTCACAAGCAATTAACGACGGCTGCGGGATTTCCATCACCAGATTTTTATCCGGACTGGTCAGGTTTGGCGGCACGTCTAATAACCTTAGGCCATCAGCAAACTGATACTCTTCTTCTTTTACCTTATCTGAGCCACCACATGCAGTAAGCATCAAGGCTGCCAGCAGTAATACAAACATACTTTTATTCATAACTAAAATTCCGCTTCTCGATGACCTGCTTTACAGCAGACCGGCCTGGCGTAATGCCTCACGCACTGGCTCATGGTATTGTTCGGAGAGCACAGTCAGCGGTAAACGAATACCCTGTCCTATCATGCCCATTTCTGCCAATGCCCACTTCACAGGTATCGGGTTTGATTCTAAAAATAACCGCTCATGCAAGAGTGACAGTGTATTGTTAATGTCATGGGCTGTTGCCGCATCGCCGGCTAATGCAGCCGCACACATATCGGCCATCGCTCGAGGCGCAACATTGGTGGTGACTGAAATCACCCCTTTACCGCCTTGCAGCAGAAAATCGGTGCCGGTTGCATCATCACCGGAGTAAACATCCATTTTATCGCCACACAAAGACAAGATAGTCGCCAGCCGAGACAGATCGCCAGTGGCTTCTTTTACCCCGATAATATTAGGCACATCAGCCAGTGCTGCAATTGTCTGTGGCAACATATCGACCGCTGTACGCCCCGGTACGTTATATAATATCTGGGGAATCGCCACGCTATCGGCAATCACCTGATGATGGCGAATCAAGCCGTGTTGTGTCGGCTTATTATAATAGGGCGTTACCAGTAAACAGGCATCAGCACCGGCATCCTGCGCACATCGAGTCAACTCAATCGCCTCAGATGTGGAATTAGCTCCGGTACCGGCAATAACAGGAAGCCGTTTATTAACGTATTCAACGGTTTGACGAATGACCGCACAATGCTGTTTTGTATCAAGCGTTGCAGACTCACCTGTGGTACCCATCGACACTATTGCGCTGGTGCCGTTTTCGATGTGGAAATCTATTAATTTTTCCAGCGATGCATTATCGACATCACCATTCTCATGCATCGGTGTGACCAGTGCCACCATGCTACCCTGAAACATATAACCCCCTAAAAATCAGACCGATAATTTTACTCACAGCCTCTGTAACTAGCAAGTAAAGCCGCAATAAATAACGCTCTTGATGGCAGAGCATGCTAAAATACGGCTTTATTCAGACACTTTCTTCAGGAGAGATTATGTACGGTTTCGGAACCACTATAAAAGCCACGACTGACGAAGCCGTGGAAAAAGTCACTCTGGCATTAAAGGACGAAGGCTTTGGCATTCTGACTGAAATCAATGTGCAGGCAGTGATGAAAGCCAAAATCGACGTCGATATGAAGCCTTATCGTATATTAGGTGCCTGTAATCCACACTTGGCTCGTCAGGCCATTGAAGCGGAGCCCGATATTGGCCTGTTATTACCCTGCAATGTGCTGGTGCGCGATGATGGTGATGGCAATACCTTTGTTGGTTTTATGGACCCAAACGCTGTGCTGACCCTGGTTGATCGACCCGAGGTGATTGAGCTGGCTACGATGGTTAAAGAAAAACTGGAACGAGTCCGTGATGCGTTAAACGCATAAAACAGATGCTAGCCGGGCACACTGTTTGCCCGGCCGTATCCAGTGGCGGCATTCAGCCTTGCAAAATCATATAATACCCCCTCCGCAACGACAGCATGCCGATATCTGGCAAATAGCTCTCACCCCCCCCGCTAACGACCCAGACGACCTGTTAGCACTGCTTGATAACGAGGAAACAGCGCGTTACCAGCAGCTGCATCACAAACATAAATCACGTTACCTGCTGTCACATGTCGCCTGTCGGCAGATACTATCGCGATACACCCAACTTGCCGCCAGCGAAATTGTCTATCGTAAAAATGATTACGGTAAACCGTATTTAAACCACAACAGCCCGATTCGTTTTAATCTGAGCCATAGCCACAACCTCGCTGTCATTGCAATATCCGCGCATGCCGAAATTGGTGTTGATCTGGAATACATGGAAAGGAAAAATGACTGGGCTAAGCTGGCACGGCGTTTTTTTAGCGCTGAAGAAATTGAAGACCTGTTCCAGCAACAACAGGAAAATCAACGAACGCGTTTCTTTCAACTGTGGACGCGAAAAGAGGCCTTTATCAAGGCACTGGGTAGCGGACTATCGACCCCGTTAAACACATTCAATGTCTGCACTAACCCGGTAACAGAGCTACTAGCGGCCGCTAACAACAAGCCAGACTGGTATCACCAGGACCTTGAGATCAGTGCTCCCTACCAGGCCAGTCTGATTCAATGTACACCTATTGAAAAAATACGTTATTATTCCTACCCATAATAATAACGAAACCACCTCAATGTGTGATATTCGCCCGATCATCCCGTCTGCAGATCTAACCGGAAACACGGCATGACCAGAATATCAGTTAAGCATTATATAATTCATAGCTTATTTGCATTCATTCTATCGGTGGTATTTTTTCAACCACCAGCCGCAGCCAAAGACACCCTGATAAAAATTGCCGTTCTGGCACATCGCGGTGATGACGAAGCATTAAAACGCTGGCATTTAACGGCCGATTATTTATCCGATGCGATCTACGGTTATGATTTCATTATTAAACCTAAATCACTTAAGAGTATGAAGCTGGCTGTCGAGAAGAATTTAGTCGACTTCATACTGACCAATCCCGGCAATTATGTTGATATCGAAGCCAACTTTGGTGCAACACGTATTGCCACATTAAAAGTCAAACAGCGTGATCGTGCACTCACATCCTTTAGTGCCGTAATTTTTACCCGCTATGACAAACACGATATCAATAAACTCGAAGACCTGCGTGGCCGTTCTTTTATGGCCGTCAATCCGAAAGCATTTGGTGGCTTTCAGATGGCCTGGCTTGAATTAATGCAAGTCAAGATCGATCCGTTTGAAGATTTATCCTCACTGCAGTTTTCCGGCTTCCCACAGGACAATATTGTTTATGCGGTTGAAAGCGGCAAAGTAGATGCCGGCACTGTCAGAAGTGACACGCTTGAACGTATGGATCATGAAGGCGCGATATCCATTAAAGACTTTAAAGTCCTTAATCGCCAGTACAATGATAACTTTCCCTTACTCCACAGCACACGGCTTTATCCAGAATGGCCGTTTGCAAAGCTTAAACAAACCAGCGACAAACTTGCACAAAAAGTTGCGATAGCATTACTCACCATGCAGCCAGACAGTCAGGCAGCTATCGTCTCACGCTCAGAAGGATGGACCATACCGCTTGACTACACGCCAGTGCATGAAGCTTTTAAAAAGCTTAAAGTCGGTCCTTATACACAGATTCATAAAGTTACTTTTGAAAAAGTTATTGAACAGTACAGTCACTATATTTTTCTGGTGTTGTTCATTCTGATCGGACTCGGCCTGATCATTGTCTATATCAGCCGAACCAACCACAACCTTAATCTGACTCAGACCAATTTACGCAAAGAAATAGATTCGCGCAGAAAAGCGCAGGCTGAGCTGGCAAAACATCGCGACACACTGGAACAAAACGTCATTAAAAGAACACATGAACTGGCAGAACTCAATCAGGAACTACAGCAGGATATTGTCGCCAGAAAAATAGCGGAAGCTTCACTAAAGAAAAGCAGTCATACCCTGCAGACCATGCACGAAATCACATCATCCGGTCAGATGAGCTTTGAAGCAAAAGTCGATGCCTTATTACGAACCGGCTGTCATTGTTTCGACACGGATTATGGCGCACTCTACCAGATAAAAAATGCCGGAGCACAAGTACTTCGTTTTGTCGGTAGCGTACAGATTTTTAAGCGCGGCCAATGGATTGAACGAGACAAACTGTTCGCTGACAAGCTGGACAAAGACTCAGATGCGCTGATCATATCAAACGCCTCAGCTGATGATGAATTCAAGCAGCGGTTTCAGCATCAGACGCTGAAGATAAATTCATATATCGGGATTCCTGTGGTGGTTGAGGATTCACTGTTTGGCTATCTTGAGTACGGTTCTGTTAAAACCTTAAGCAGCCCACGAGCTTTAATCGACATAGATATGATACAACTGATCTCGCAGTGGATAGGAGGCGAGATGCAGCGCCAGCTAGCACAGGACAACGCCCAGAAGCATCAGGCTGATCTGGCTCATGTTGCGCGACTAGGAACCATGGGAGAAATGGCATCGGGTCTTGCACATGAACTTAACCAGCCACTGACCGCGATTGTTAACTATACCCGGGGCTGTGTTCGCCGGCTTTCTGCACAACCAGTTAAAGACTTGCCAGCCATCGTCGATGCAATGGAGCATTCATGCTCAGAAGCAGAGAGAGCGGCAGAAATTATCCGCCGTATGCGCGAACTGGTAAATAAGGAAGAACACCGGCGCGAAGCCAATAACCTTAATAATATCGTTGAAGTAGTCATTAGCCTGCTGCAACCGAAGATCAGGCAAAACCATGTCAACATCAAGCGTGAACTAACAAAAGATATCCCGCAAATCTATATTGACAGAATCCAGATAGAACAGGTATTAATCAACCTGATCAATAACGCAATTGACGCGATGACAAATACGCCATTATCAAAACGGGAAATCCTTATCCAGAGCAGGTATGATAAGAAAGGTATCGAACTTAAAGTATTTGATCGCGGCAGCGGCTTACCAAACGATATGAGAAGCGATGTATTTGAACCTTTCTTCAGTACAAAAAATGAAGGCATGGGTATGGGACTGTCTATCAGCCGGTCCATTATTGAAGCCCATAGGGGCAGCTTAAATGCAGAACAGCGGGAACTGGGCGGCAGTATCTTCAGTTTTACTTTACCACTTGGCAGCGAGGAGAATTATGACTAGTCATAATGTTTATGTAGTAGATGATGATCAGGCAGTACGCGACTCACTGAGGTGGCTGATTGAATCAGTGGGTCTTAAAGTAAAAACATTTTCCAATGGCCAGGAGCTGCTTGATGATTTTAGTGAAGCCGACATATCCTGTCTGGTACTGGATGTGCGCATGCCCGGCATTAGCGGCCTTGATCTTCAGCAACGCCTCAAAAACCTTAATTCCAAAGTGCCTGTTATTATTGTCACCGGTCATGCTGATGTACCGATGGCAATTCAAGCAATGAAAGCGGGGGCTTTTGATTTTATCGAAAAGCCTTATAGTGATCAGTTGTTGCTCGAAAGAATACAATGCGCGATTGAACAGGATGCCTGCTTTAAAAAACAACAGACAATCAATGATGACATCAATCAGCGTATTGATTCTCTGACGCCCAGAGAAAATGAAGTCATGGCACTTGTTGTCAGTGGTCACTCAAATAAAAGTATTGCCAAAGAGCTCGGCGTCAGCATTAAAACTGTCGAAGTTCATCGTGGCAATTTAATGTCTAAAATGAAAGCCAAGTCGCTTTCAGAACTGGTAAGAATTGCTCTCACCGCAGACAGAACACTTAAACAAGCAGAAAACAGCTAGGATATTTAATGAATAAAGAACTCGTACTTTCAGCCCTGGGCACCGACCAACCCGGATTAGTTGATCGCATAAGCAAACATATTTTAAACCTTAATCTCAATATCGAAGACAGCAGAATGAGTATACTTGGCGGCGAGTTTGCCATAATGCTGCTGCTTTCAGGCAATGAAGAAATATTGCAGTCACTGATCGACAGCATCCCTGAACTTGAACAGGAATTTTCCGACCTGGTTTTTAACAGCAAATACACTGAACGAAAAGCCCGCCATTCAGGCCTTAGTTACAAAGTAAAAATCCATGCACTTGACCATCAGGGAATCGTTCATCACCTGGCCCGTTTTTTCTCTGCGCGCAACATCAATATCGAAGAGCTTAGCACCAGCAGCTACGCTGCTCCGCACACCGGTTCAAAAATGTTTACTGTTGATCTTAAATTATACATACCAGAAGGCACATCACTGAGTCAGCTGCGCGATGCATTCATCCAGCACTGCGATGACCTTAATCTTGATGCCAGCTTTGAACCAGTTTCTGCCAGCTAATCAACAAATAACCCAAGATTAGTTTAATTTTTATATTCCGGAAAGACAATGAGCCAAAAAATTGCGCAATTAAATAAAAAAGTACCCGCCTTTAAAGCCAGCGCTACCGGCGACAAAATCATTAAACTCAGTGATTTTGCAGGAAAAAATCTACTGCTTTATTTTTACCCAAAAGACAGTACTCCCGGCTGCACCACGGAGGGACAAAATTTTCGTGATCTTTATAAGAAGTTTTTAAAAAAGAATACTGCCATCCTTGGTGTGTCTCGTGACAGTATAAGAAAGCATGAGAATTTTAAAGCCAAACATGAATTCCCTTTTGATTTGTTGTCTGATGAAACTGAACAGCTATGCCAGCTATTTAATGTTATTAAACTCAAGAAGCTCTATGGCAAAGAGTATATGGGGATTGAGCGAAGCAGCTTCTTAATTGATGAGAAGGGAGTGCTACGCCAGGAATGGAGAAAGGTAAAAGTAAAAGGCCATGCCGAAGAAGTATTACAGGCCATTTCCTGATACGGTAAAAGAATAAACTTTATGGCTTTATTAAACAGTATGCGGTATTAACCAGTACAGCACGCAAGCCAATGCAATCAGTATAGTATCAGATACTCAGCGTTTGGCAGACGATTCTTCCATTGAAGACAGCACTTTTATAATTGCTGCAGCTACTTCTTTTCCCGAGCTGAAACGTTTATCCGGATCTTTTTGTAACAGTTTATTTATCAGCCTCGTGGTCAGGGCCGGTAATTCCGAACGGTGCTCACGAATCGGCTTGTGCTTCACATTGGTTACCTGATAAGCAAGACTTGCCAAAGTATCGCCCTGAAATGGCAACTGACCGGTTAATAACTGATACATACTGACACCAAGACTGAACAAGTCTGCACGACCATCTATTTTAATCCCCGACAACTGCTCAGGCGCCATATACAACGGACTTCCCAAAATTGAACCGGTATGCGTACCACTGGAACCGGCAGCCCGCGCAATACCAAAATCCGTAACTTTAATCACCTGCTCTTCGGTGTTATACATGATATTACTTGGCTTGATATCGCGGTGAACTACACCCTGTTTGTGGGCATAATCGAGCGCTATCGCAACCTGACGCATTAACTTGAATACCATATCAATCGGTAACAAGTGACCTTTACGGATAAAGTCACTCATTACCTGACCGATGACGTAATCCATCGCGATAAAGGCAAGATCCTGCTCCTCACCCACATCATAGATTGTTACAACATTAGGATGGTTGAGACGGCCCGCTGTTTCCGCCTCTTTAAAGAAACGTTCACGCACCATGCCAAGTTCAATATCGTCATACTGCGTTAAGTCCATGGTCTTGATGGCCACCTGACGATTAATTTTAGGATCTTTACCCAAATAAACCACACCCATCGCACCACGACCCAGTTCCCGCACCAGCTCATAGCGTCCCAGCACTGGTTTTTGCAACCCATGATTGGTGACGATAAGTGTTCTTGCCGAGCTAAAATTACCAATTCCGGTTTGCTGACTTTGTTCCAGCTGTTGCAGACTCTTAATACGTTTATCGGCCGCTTTATATCCGGCACGGCGTGAATGCAGCTCCTGATACAGATCTAAGGCTTTATCATACTGACGCCTTTTTTCATAAGCCTGGCCAATACGGTACATTTGCTCGAGCATTGAATCTGTAGTCGGACATTTCTGTAGCGACGCGAAGCTCTGGTCATATTCACCTTGCTCATACTGATATACACCCAGCATCCAGAAGGCTTCAAACACCTGCTTTTCAAGGCCTTCAATTCGGCTGCTAAGCCTGCGCCTGAGTAAGCTCAGAGCGTGACTGATGAGTAAAAATATAATCAGCATTATCACCGGCATCCAGATAGCCTTTATCAACAACATGCCCATTTGCGCAACCAGCAAGGAGAAGATCACAAACAAGCTAAGCAACAGACCAACACCGACCTGAACTTTTGGCAAAATATAAACACTGTATATAAAAATGATTAGCAACAGAACAAATACCAGGATATCGGCCCAGAACGGTGTGTAATAGACGCTGCCTGCAACCAGACTGGTCAGACTCAGCGCAATATCATCGACCACGATGTCGTTTTCATAACCGAGTATGACCACTTTGTCTTTTAGCTGCTGTACGGCTTTTTTATTAAGCACATCAAGATACGATATATTCTGTAGCTCAGATGCTATCCCGGTAAATGAAGAATACCGAGGTAATACCCGGCCCGCCCAGTCTGTTGACCTGAAGTCCACATCGGAATCTAGGCCGCGACCTTGCTTCCAGAGCGGTACCTGTGAAGCGTTTATCTTGGCATGTAAAACAGTGAGGATATCCGGTACTTGCATCTGTTTTATATTCCAGACTAACGAACGGCTGGCGGTTTCGGTTACCGCCGTCTGTACCGGAAAAATATTGTAAGCCTGATTTGAAAGTACTGAATGATCGAACACTGCTTGCTGCGGCAACACATATTTTTTTAGTGCAGCAAACCATTGCAGCAGCGGCTCAGATGCCTGCTCTGACTGCAACCGGATATTGTTACTAAAGCGGGTGATTTCAGCTACCGATGGTTGCTGCGCTATATATATTTTTTTATTGTTCAAAGCCCGCAGCAAATGACTGTCTGCAAACAGTCGTTGCTCGGGACTATAACCCAGCGCCAGAATCTCATTTCTTTGTTCGCGCGACAGGTTTTTAATGTTTTCACGCAACGCTTTAACATAACTTGAGGAGTTACCGGCATTGAAATATATTTCTTCCGGCAGATTAATCACCACGGCAACAGCCAGCGTAGAAAAGTGCTTTATTTGATCTATGACATCAACCAGTAGCCGGTGATCGGCCTGAGCCGCAGCAGTTGCCGCTGGTCTGGGAAGTTTAATCACAACAACGTCATTGACTTCATCTGGTTTCGCAACAAACTGGGCATCGATTGCAAACAGATTGCCATCAAGTTTTTCTATGACAGGATGATGCAATGCAAAAACAGCACACGCCAGCAACAGTAAACCTGCAAGCCCCCAGACACCGCCTGTGAGACGCCAAATTGTTTTTATTATTTTTAACAAAACTGATCTTTAAATGTTAGTTATCGTCGTAAAACAGACAAGGCGTAAGCGCATCATTGCAACAATGCCTGCCCAGTCAGACTACCCAATAATTTCAGAAATTCAACCACTTTCAGTGGTTTCGTTAAATATCTTACGAAGCCAGAATCCAATCCATCTTTCATCGACTTCTCCATTGCATTCGCACTGAGAGCTATAACCGGTATTAAGGCTGTCTTTTCTTGTTGTTTCAGTACTTTTACCGCGTCATAACCATTCATCTTCGGTAAATTAATATCCATTATTATTACATCAGGCTGCATATCTTCTGCCAGTTTAATCCCGGCTTCAGCCGACATGGCTGACGCAAGTGTTATTTGCGGCCACTTTGACAGTATAGACTCCATTAAACGGATATTGGGCGCATCATTCTCGATATATAAAACTGAAAACCCGTCAATTTTCAGCGCCATTGCCGGTGCATTGTTGATTTTTGCCTTGGCCGGACTAAAAGAAGAAAAACCGGGCGGCAATCTGACACAAAATTCTGTTCCTATGCCAAATTCACTGTCGAATTCTATTGTACCACCGAGTAACTCAACCAGATGCTTTGTTATCACCATGCCCATCCCGGTGCCTTCAATTTCACTTGATTCGATGCCGAGTCGGTTAAACGGTTGAAACATATGTTGCTGCATTTCCGGCTTGATACCGATACCGTTATCAGCGATCCGGATTTCTACCAAGTTATCTGCTATGGCTACTTTAACTTCAACCTTACCACCGTCTGTGTTGTATTTTACCGCATTTGAAAGCAGATTTATAAACACCTGTTTTACCAGCGTTCGGTCTGCATAAAGACAGACATTTTCAAATGGCTCTGATACCTCATGAATGAACACATTTTTTTTCTTTGCCTGAGGAATCACCATCGCATTACTTTCCCTAATCACCTCGGCCAGATTTACATTTTCACGGTTAATATCAACTTTGCCGGATTCTATTTTCGCCAGATCAAGCACTTCATTGATTAGATCGAGCAAATGTTCACCTGCGGTGCGGATTTCATCAACAAAATATGCGTTATCACTGTTCATCAGCTCAACACTGAGCTCCATTACCTGTGAAAATCCCAGAATAGCATTCAGTGGTGTGCGTAACTCATGACTCATTTTTGACAGAAATTCTGACTTTGCATGATTGGCGCTTTCTGCTAACTGACGCGCCGCGATTAAATTATTTTCACTTTCTCTCAGGTTTTTTTCAGATTCTTTTCGTCGTTCAACTTCTTCTATCAACTGTTGATTAGCTGCTAACAATTCAGCTGTTCGCAGCTTGACCCGCGCTTCCAGCTCCTCATTTGATTTTCGTAACTCAAACTGAGCGTGATTCAGTGCCTGGGTACGTTCTGCCACAATGGCTTCGAGATCCTGATTATCATTAATCAGTAATTTATATAAAGCAGCGCTTTCCAGCGCATAGGCACTGTTGTATAAAATCGCAGAAACAAGACCCAGCGTCATCACTGACGGCACTGCTTCGTCTTTCGCCATAACACCGACGAACATACCTCGGATTCGGGTACGTGATGCTAAAACATGCAGATATATTGTTTTACCCTGTGGCTTTAACTGTGGCTGACAAACACGGCTCTGATTTAATGCCCAGCCAAATTCACCGCTTTCTATCAGCTGATCTACCAGCAGCTGGAGCTCAGTCGCTGCAGTTTGCGGAAAGCAGTCTTTAAGTTCAAACGAATTATCTGCCTCATTAACCATCAGAAATGCCGTTGTTTCAAACCGGGCTAAACGATTGACATATTGCCGTGCTGAGGAAAAGATATGCTCCGGTCTGCGTTTTTGTTTGACATTACCGTATATATCACCCAGAGAGTTAAGCGTATCAAGTGTGGATATATATTGCTGGTTAATCGTCTCAAGAAACTCAAGCCGCTGTTTCAGCGTATCCAGTTCATCATCCGTTATTACTGGCATGATGCATCATCAATAAATAAATTGACGACCTCATTGAATTGTTGATCAAGATAACCCACTGCATCTGCCAGAACATATGGCGACAGCTCAAGCCGGTCCCAGGCAGACTCATCCATCGGCGGAATATCAGATTCACCACTGCAGCCTATATTGAGCGCATTAACCATAATATCCGCCACGTGAATAACAGCAGCATCAACTGAGTTATTCAGTGATAACGAAGGTTTATGGTGATAGCAAACAGCATCATACATTGGTCTTGGCAAACCCCATTGGCACATCAGTTCAGCCCCGACTGCCGAATGATCAAAACCAAAAACACATAATTCTGCTTCATTTAATGAAACATTATGTTCGATTCTGTATGCGATCGCCTTTAGTGCCATCTCGGGCTGTTCGATGAACATCACCAGCCTGCCTATATCATGCAACAAACCCAGCAAATAAAAATATTCGATGTTTTGTTCCCGCCGATATGAAGCCAACAGCCTCGCCAGTATCCCGGTTGCAATACTGTGTTTCCAGAATGAGCGCATATTAACAACCGAATCATCGATCTGATCGAACATCGCGATTATCTGGGTCGCCAGTACCAGATCACGTAACTGCCTCGTTCCAACCATCGCTACAGCTCTGGTGATAGAATCAATTTCAGCAGGAAAATTAAACATGGCACTGTTGGCAATTTTCAGTAACCGTGCTGAAAGGCCTGTATCTTCTGAAATGACTTCGGCAATGTCAGACAGATCACAGGAAGCATCATTAATCAGTTTATCCAGTCTTAGAAAAATATTCGGCAGGCTGGCAACTGACTCGGTGTCTTTTACTAAGTCATAAGCGCTAGTTATCATCGGGCACTTCCGGAACAGATAATGTACGCTGCAGACAGAGTCGAAATAACTCACAGGTAAAGGGATGATTTTTGTTCAGAAAACGAAAACGCTTGGACAACTCAATCTCAGCATTTTCCAGTTTTACAGGATCGGTCTCACCGATATTTGAGTCCTGTTTCGTTTGCCGGTCTGTCAGTTCAACATCGACCTCAGCAACCCCCCAGGATTTTATAATTTTAATACTTTCATCAGACAGCCCGGTGCCTGCAGCCAACAGCACCCTGCCACTTCTATCTTTGACATCAGAAATCACAACCTGACCAGAGACGACCTGAGATATTCTAATCACTGACATACAAAAATCTCGTTTATTCTTATTATATATTTACTAGAGCCCATGCCAGCTTTATATCTATCCGGCCTGTTATAAATAATAGAACAACAAGAGCAGTACGCAAGCAGATTATTGAGACAGCGGCGCCAACCCTGCTAGGGCAAGGTTTCCGATTCATTATCGACGATAACCGGCCAAGCATTGATCACAGCCTGAACCAGAGTTGCCAGCGGAATCGCAAAAAACACACCCCAGACCCCCCACAAACCACCGAATACAAGCACCGCAATAATAATCGCTGAAGGATGAATATTAACCACTTCAGAGAACAATAAAGGCACTAGCAAGTTGCCATCAAGAAACTGAACCACACTGTATGCCACTATCAGGGTAACAAAGTCAGTGGTAAAGCCCCACTGGAAAAAGGCTATCAGGACAACAGGAATACTCACCGCAACCGCCCCGACAAAAGGAATAATAACAGACAAACCCACCAGCAGACTTAACAGAGCGGCGTAGTCCATACCCATAATTGCCAGAGGAATATAGGTTGCAAAACCAACAACAACAATCTCGATAATTTTTCCGCGCACATAATTACCAATTTTTATATCCACTTCATGCCAGACTTTTGATGCCAGCCCCATATCATTAGGCAGAAAACGTTTCAGCCAATTAATGATATTGTCTTTATCCTGCAAAAAGAAAAATATTAACAGCGGCACAACAACCAGATACACCATCAGGGTAAAAACATCGATAACTGATGACAAGGACATGGATAAAACACGCTGACCCACCGATGCAATTTCTGTATTAATAAAACTCATCACATCTGCAATTTGTTTCTCGGATATCAATGGGTATTGCTGTGGCAGCTCCATCAGCAATTTTTGACCTGCACCGATCATATTCGGGAACTCTTTTACTAACTGAATCAGCTGATTGACAATTAACGGCAGTATCCCAAACGATAACAGAAGTACAGTAAAGATAAATATAACAAACACGATGATTACCGACAGCAGCCTGGGAACCCCGATTGCTTGCAATTTACCGACAGCGCCTTCAAGCACATAGGAAATGACGATCGCTGCAATAACTGGCGCCAGAATATTACCAAAGGTTAGTGAAACAAATGCAAAAACCAATAATAACAGCGCGAGGATAATAACCTGAGGATCAGAAAAGTGTCTTTCGTACCAGGATTTCAGAATACTAATCATAGAAGGAGTTCTTTATTTAGAATATTGGTTTAAGCAGACTGTGATAAATGTCATGACTCGTCAACATCAGCAGCTTCCTGCGCTGTCAAAAGTGCCTGATAATGCCGATCAAACAAGCTTTCAAGCTCATCGATAACATCGCCGGCATCACGTCCCTGCAGAATATGTTCCGTCATTAACGATGACGATTCATGAAAAACTAGCTTTCTCTCAATCATCGGGTAGCTTGCATTCAGCCGTTTAAGCGCCGCTACCACTGATTCAGTTTCTGGCCTAGGGAGTTCCTGCTTTTGTAACGAGACCGCCTCAGCAGGAGCATCACGCTGAAATAAAAACTCCGCAAAATCCATCAGACTATTACGTGAGTCTGCTGGTAATGCGTCGTAAATATCTTTTATATTTTTTGGTTTTTTATTCTCAACAGTCTTCACTGGGGTGAAATATCCAATCGATTAACTTTGATGTGTGCGGCAATAGTTCTGCGCAAACTCAAGCATATCTTCCATCACATGAGCGCGGAATTTATTTCGCTGACGGACAAAAGAAAAAGGTCTTTCTAGCGGCGGATCAAGCGGAATTGCCACCAGCGTTCCTAATTTAAGTTCTTTCGAAATGGTAACCAGAGACATGACGGAAAGACCCATGCCAGCCTCAACTGCGCCCTTAATGGCTTCCGGACTACCCAGTTCCATACATAAATCAATTTCGTGGTTATTATGAAATTCTTCAATATAACCCTCAATCACTTCACGGGTACCGGAGCCTTTTTCACGGCAAATGAACGGGTATTTCATCAGCTCCTGAGCAGACATACTGCTTTTGTCTGCCAGCTCATGATTGGGCGGTACGATAACGACCAGTTCATCCCGGCGACAGATTTCAACATCCAGATTTTTATTATTAACCGATGCCTCAACAATGCCTAGATCAATTTCATTATTTTCGATCATCGACACCACGCCTTCGGTATTGGATACTTTAAGGCGGATATTCACTTCCGGAAAACTGGTTTTAAAATCACCCAGTAATGCCGGCAACATATATTCTGCGATAGTTGTGCTCGCGCCCAGATTAACCACGCCACTGACATCACCGGTCATTTCTCTGACCGCATCTTCCATTTTTTCGTATATTTCAAATATTTTACCAGTATACGAATACACCTTAATGCCTGCTTCCGTTAAACTCACCCGGTTATGTGTACGGTCGAATAAGCGCGTATTGAACTGCTCTTCTAACTGTCGAATTTGAAACGTGACCGCTGGCTGGGTCATGTGTAAGGTTTCAGCCGCCTTGGTGAAATTTAACAGGCGCGCCACGGTGTAGAATACCTTTAATCGTCTATCAGACATACGTCCTGCTCTCTAATGTATTTTTTATTTTGAGACATTTATACAGGTAATCAGACTACCTGTATAAAACTCTGTTCCTAAGATTTTTGCCGGTGACCAGCATACTGAAAAGCCATAAACTTAACTTATCCAACTATACCTCATGCTGATTCGGAAGAAAACAAACTGCAAAAAAAAGAGCTTCATTTGAAGCTCTTTTTTTCTGATAAGCCGGATTTAATACGCTTATATCTGACGGTCTTTCATCAGGCTGTAATACATCACCGGAATGATCACCAGTGTCAGCATGGTTGAAATCAGAATACCAAAGATCAGCGAAACAGCCAGACCGCTAAAGATAGGGTCATCCAGTATAAACATAGCCCCCATCATGGCAGCCACACCGGTCAGAATGATTGGCTTAGCACGTACTGCAGAGGCCAGAATAACCGCTTTCTGGAACTCGATACCTTCTTTTAACTGCTCATTGATAAAATCAACCAGCAAGATGGAGTTACGCACAATAATGCCCGCTAAAGCGATCATACCGATCATTGATGTCGCGGTGTACTTGGCACCCAGCAAAGCATGTCCTGGCATCACCCCGATAATGGTCAGTGGGATCGGTGCCATAATAATCAATGGAACCAGATAAGAACGGAACTGCGCCACTACCAAAAGGTAAATCATCAGCAAACCAACCGAATACGCGATACCCATATCACGGAAGGTCTCGTAGGTCACGGTCCATTCACCATCCCACTTCAGACTGAACTCATAAGGATCCTCTGGCTGACTGATAAAGTAATTATCCAGATCAATACCCGAGATAATATCAAACATGCCGTATAACGGACTGTCCAGCTCACCCGCCATATCGGCACTGACATAGACCACCGGCAATAAGTCTTTATGATAGATACTGTGCTGGCGTGTCGACTCAAGCACTGACACCATATCCATTAACGGAATCAATGAGCCATTAATGCTACGCACTTTTACGCTCAGTAAGGCCTCGATTGATGACTTATCTGCTGCCGGTAACTCGACTCTGATCGGTACCGCGTATTTCGCGTTTTCTGCGTGTAAGAACCCCATATCTTCACCCCGCAACAATGTGCTCAGGGTATTTGAGATGGCCTGCTGACTCACACCCATCATTGCCGCCAGATTACGATCAACCTTGACGATATAGCGTCTGGAAGGATATTCCACACTGTCATCCACATCTACAATATCAGCGGTATTTTCAAACACCGCGCGAATCTTTTTGGCCTGTTCGATCTGCCCCTTGTAATCCGGCCCATAGATCTCAGCCACCAAAGGAGACATCACCGGCGGGCCAGGCGGCACTTCCACCACTTTAACTATCGCATTCAGTTTCAAACCGATTTCTTTAAGTGGCTGACGCAATGAGGATGCCACCTCATGACTTTTACGTTCACGCAGATGTTTGGCCTGCAGGTTAACCTGGATATCTCCCACATTGGCACCGTTGCGTAAATAATACTGCCTGACCAGACCGTTAAAATTGATCGGCGCTGAAGTTCCGGCATAAACCTGATAATCACTGATTTCAGGCACCTGTTTCAGGTACACCGTCAGCTCATCCAAAACCCGTTTGGTATGTTCAAGGCTGGTGCCTTCGGGCGTATCCACCACAATCTGGAACTCAGACTTGTTATCAAATGGCAGCATTTTCAGCACCACGTCTTTGGTCACAGCCAGAGATACCGAGGCCAGAATCATAAAGACGACGCCAAAAGTCAGATAACGACGATTGCGCTTTTGCTGCTCACCGTAAATAAACGGGCTCATTATCTTACTGAAGAAGGCCAGTGATTTATCATTGTCGTCAGCATCATGATGCTGAATATGATCTGTTTTTAATAATTTCAGTGCTAACCAAGGCGTAATAATAAACGCCACGGCTAATGAAATCAGCATACCCAGACTGGCATTAATTGGGATCGGGCTCATATACGGCCCCATCAAACCGCTCACAAATGCCATCGGCAATAAGGCCGCGATCACGGTAAAAGTCGCGAGGATGGTGGGACCGCCCACTTCGTCCACCGCTAACGGAATCGCTTTTACCAAATCAACGCCTTTATCGGTCATATGACGATGAATATTCTCCACCACCACAATCGCATCATCGACCAGAATACCGATTGAGAAAATCAAGGCGAATAATGATACTCGGTTTAAGGTAAAGCCCCAGGCCCACGACGCAAACAGTGTAATGGCCAACGTAATAGCAATCGCCACACCAACAATAATCGCTTCACGAAAACCCAAAAACCACCAGATTAATAACACCACGATCGCGGTAGCAAAGAACAATTTACCAATCAGTTTCTTGGCTTTGGCATCTGCTGTTTTGCCATAATCACGGGTCACTGCAAACTTCACATCATCCGGAATAAAAGTACCCCTAAGCTGCTGCATACGCTTGCTAACATTTTCTGCGATCTCAACCGCATTTGATCCGGGCTTTTTTGAGACCGCAATGGTTACTGCCGGAAAATCGCCTTTTGCGCTTATCCCGTTGCTGGTAGCCGCCATGCCAGTGCCCATCGACACATAAGCCTGTGGCTGATCTGCACCAAAGCGAACGTTGGCTACATCACTCAGATAAACCGGCTTATTATTTTTCATCGCAATAATCAGATTGGCCACTTCACTGTCATTGATCAGAAACTGACCCGCTGTAACAGCTATTTCCTGATTATTATTGACAACAAAGCCAGCATCGCTGGACTGATTTGATGCACTCAATGAACGCCTTAAATCATCGATTGAAACATCGTAAGCAGCCAGACGCTGCGGATCGATCAGCACATGGACCACGCGTTCAGTGGCACCGATGGTATACACATTACGCGTATCCACCACACGTTTAATCTCTGCTTCAATCGAATGGGCAACCTGTGTCAGATCATAAGCGGCTTTATCCTCTTCTTCTGTCCACAGCGTTACACTCACAATCGGCACATCATCAATCCCTTTCGGTTTGATAATCGGCTGACCGACACCCAGGTTGTGCGGTAACCAGTCCTGATTTGAAAAGATCTTGTTATAAAGCCTGACGATAGCCTGCGAGCGCTCTTCACCCACTTTATATTGCACTGTCAGCACTGACATACCCGGACGGGAAACCGAATAGATATGCTCCAGCCCGCTGATTTCAGCCAGCACTTGCTCGGCCGGTGTGCTGACCAGACTTTCAACTTCAGCGGCCGTAGCGCCTGGGAAAGGAATAAACACATTGGCAAACGTCACATCAATTTGCGGCTCTTCTTCACGCGGCGTAATAATGACCGCAAACACACCCAGCAAAAAGCCGACTAGCGCCAGCAATGGGGTAATTTCTGTCTGCAAAAACTTTTTTGCTATTTGTCCTGAGATTCCCAAAGCCATCATTATTCTCCTCGCAACTGCGCCTTGATGGCAATAACAGCCTGATTAGGTTGGGTCACCACATTTTCACCTGGCTGCAGACCACTCAGAATAACTTGCTGGCCATTATAAGTTGGCCCCGGACGAACTTGTCGTAGCTGCACCCGTCCATTGTCCAATACATAAACCGCACTTAACTCACTGCGGTGCAGCAAGCTGCTAACTGGGACCGATAACTGAGACAACTGACCGGTTTCAAGACCGACCTTAACAAACATACCAGGGTAGATACGGTGTTGATTTGAGAACAGTTGCGCTCTCAGTTGAAAGCTATGTGTTTTGCTATCTGCAGTCGGGAAAACCGTGATCTGGTCTGCAGTAATATGACTACCATCCTGCAAAACGATATCGACAGTGGTTAGTTTACGGGCGGTATCAATCAGGCGTTGGGGAATCTGTACATTAAAGCGCAATGCATCCCGGTTTGAGACACCGCTGACTACAGGCTGGCCCACTTGTATTGTTTCGCCCAGTTCAATATGACGCTGTGTCAGAGTGCCACTGAAAGGCGCTCTGATCACGGTGTGGTCGAGTTGTTCTTTGGCTTCATCAAATCGCGCACTGGCTGCATTTAATGCCGCTTCAGCTGATTTTAATGCCGCCTCAGCCTGATCTTTCAACGAAGCCGATACCAGTTTTTTTGCAAACAAACCGCTGACCCGTTTAAATTCCAATCTGGCTTTTTCTGCCTGTGCTTTAGCCGCATCACGGCCGGCATCGGCCTGTTTATAACGGGCTCTTTGCTCGGTATCGCGAAGCTTTGCAATCACACTACCTTGTTTCACAAAATCATCAACATCATATGCCAGCTTAATCACGCGGCCTGAGGTCTGTGAAAAAAGCGTCGCTTGTTGTACCGCCTCTACCATGCCATCCAGATAAATCATCTGCTTAAATGACTCTGTTTTGACTGTTACTGTGGGCAGATCGAGCGCCATCGCCGGTAAAGACGCACTACTGATAACGATAAAAAAGACCAAGCTGAGATAATTCCTGAACACGATAGTTTCTCCTGATAGGTATATTAGAAAATAATAATATACTAATTTATTATAATTTCAAGCCTTTCTTTAGTATATACGCGATTTCACAAATCTCTATATACTGTAACAACATCAATATTTACTATCGCATTCCTTGATTCTGTCCACTAAACTCTAAGCACTATAATAAGACGGACTAATTAATGAGCAGCCCCTACACACTCGCTTTTGCCACCATTCTTTTGGCCCTGATCAGCACCGCCAGTAGCGCTGCTATCTACAAATGGAAGGACGAATCTGGCCAGGTTCATTACGGCTCTGCTCCACCGAGCGGTAGTCAGGCTCAAAAAATGGGGATCAGCACACATTTCAGCTCTCCAGCGCCGGCCTCTCCCAAAGCAAGTCCAAACTCAAGCAACAAAAAGACTGATAAACCTGCCGCAGCTGCTGATAAAAAAGACCCCTATACCCAAAAACAACACGATAGCCTGTGTAACAAAGCTCGCAACGATATCGCCACACTCAATCAAGCTGGCCGTTTGCGAGTTAAACAGGAAGACGGCAGCAGCACCGTGATGACGGAAAAAAGCCGTAACGAACGAGAAAAAACCATGCAGAAAATGATTAGCAAACATTGTCAATAAGACGCTAAAAGATGCCCGTTCTGACTATCAACAGTAATATAAAAATTGACGATGACAGTGTACTAACCGAATTATCGCAATTATGTGCAAAAATGCTCTGCAAACCTGAAAACTATGTCATGGTTCAGATTAATGACCAGCAAAAATTAATTTTTGCCGGTAGCAACGACCCAGCTGCCAGCTGCAGCCTGACCAGTCTGGGACTAAACGACAAACACACAGCCGAATATTCTCAACAACTCTGTCAGTTTATGGAATCGAAACTGGGCATACCGGCTAACAGAATCTATATCGAATTCAAGTCACCCGAACGCCGCCTGTTTGGCTGGGATAAGCGTACTTTTTAAGCGTCACACAAATTGCTTTTTGTTTTTTGCTGTACCTGCGTCAGCTCAACTCATACAATACGCCCTGTTATTGCAAACTGTAATCAGGCATCACACGGCTTTACAAACGCCGCTGCGCCTCAGAATAAAACCGGAACATTATGCGCATATCAAACTTCCCACTTTCCACCCTCAAAGAAACCCCGGCAGATGCAGAAATTATCTCGCATCAGCTGATGCTCAGAGCCGGCCTTATCCGCCGTCTAGCTTCCGGCCTCTACAGCTGGTTGCCGCTGGGTTTGAAGGTGCTAAGAAAAGTCGAAAACATTGTGCGTGAAGAGATGGATCGCAGCCATGCTCTGGAATTATTGATGCCAGCCGTCCAACCGGCCGAACTATGGCAGGAATCGGGACGTTGGGAACAATACGGCGCCGAGTTATTACGGATGAATGACCGCCATGACAGAGCCTTTTGTTTTGGCCCGACTCATGAAGAAATCATCACTGATCTGGCTCGGCGCGAGCTCAGCAGCTACAAACAGTTACCTGTTACTTATTATCAGATTCAGACCAAATTCCGCGACGAACGCCGGCCTCGTTTTGGGGTCATGCGCGCACGTGAGTTTCTGATGAAAGATGCCTACTCTTTCCACGCCGAACAGAGCTGTCTGGATCAGACCTATGACATCATGCATCAGACTTACCAACGTATTTTTGAGCGACTGGGCCTTAACTTTCGCCCGGTCCAGGCAGACTCTGGCGCCATCGGTGGTAACAGCTCACATGAATTTCATGTTCTGGCAGAGTCGGGGGAAGATGCCATAGCCGTATCTGATCAAAGTGATTATGCCGCCAATATCGAAAAAGCCGAAGCTATCGCACCAACTGCACCGCGTCCGGCAGCCAGCGCTGCGATGCAGACAGTTGCTACGCCCGGACAGAAAAGCATTGCCGAGGTCAGCGCGTTTTTAAATACCGATGCTTCTCAGTGCATTAAAACCCTGCTGGTTACAGGCGCAGAAGACAATCAGGTAGTGGCTTTAGTACTGCGAGGCGATCACGAAATTAATGAAATAAAAGCCGAACACTTACCTGAGGTTGCCGAACCCTTTAGCCTGGTCAGCGATGACATTGCGGAACAGGTAACCGGTTGCAAACCCGGTTCGATCGGCCCGGTCGGCCTTAACATACATCTCATTGTTGACCACGCTGCAGCGGCGCTCAGCGACTTTGTCTGTGGTGCAAACACTGACGATCAGCACCTGACCGGGGTTAACTGGGGCCGTGACCTGGCTGAACCTGTCAGCGCAGATATCCGCAACGTTGTTAGCGGTGACCCCAGCCCGGACGGCAAAGGTGTTTTATCGATTGTTCGCGGCATCGAAGTCGGCCACATTTTTAAACTTGGTCAAAAATACAGTGCAGCACTCAATGCCAGCGTGTTAGATCAGAATGGTAAACAACAAGTTATGACCATGGGTTGCTACGGCATTGGCGTATCCCGCGTTGTTGCGTCAGCTATTGAACAGAACAACGATGAAAACGGCATTATCTGGCCGTCGTCTATCGCTCCGTTTGATGTTGCCATTGCGCCCATTAATTTGCAAAAGTCAGAAGCATTACAGTCGGCCTGCGAAACCCTTTACCAGGAACTCAGTGCTGCCGGTTTTGAGGTGCTTTATTACGACACTAAAGCGCGTCTGGGCGGCATGTTAGCCGACCTTGAATTAATCGGTATTCCGCATCGACTGGTGATCGGTGATCGCGGCCTTGAAAGTGGCATGATCGAATACAAAGGCCGTCGTGACGAAGACAAACAGGAAATTGCTCTTGATTCAGTTGTTGATTTCATCCGCCAGCAAAAGCACTAAAAAAAACAGATCATGGTTGATCGGACTGTGCCTGTTAGCTACTGTTAACAACGCAACTGCGCTAACAGCAGAGCAGCCGGAATTACGTCTGCTATTACAACAGGCGATAGAAAGTGCAGACAGCTTCAAAGACCGCTTTGATGCCGAGGTCTGGCTGGTTGATATGTCCGAGCGCTTAAAACACATATTGCCATCAAAAAAACAACGCATTCAATTACTAAAATCCGTACACCATGAAGCCACTCGCTCCAGACTACACCCTGAGCTGGTTCTGGCTGTGATACACATTGAGAGCCGGTTTGACCGCTTTGCTATCTCAAGCGCTGGGGCCCAGGGCTTGATGCAGGTAATGCCTTTCTGGCTCAAAGAAATTGGCCACCCGGAAGATAATCTGATCGATTTAAAAACCAACCTGCGACTGGGTTGCACGATTCTCAAATATTATTTAGAAAAAGAAAACGGTGATCTGGTAAAAGCACTGGCCCGCTATAACGGCAGCACTGGACGCAGAGTCTACGCGGATAAGGTTTTAAATATCTTAAGAACACACTGGCATAAAAGATAAGCAGGCAATTAAGCGGAGATGAATGACGGCTTAACCCGGCGCAATAACACAAGAATCCTCTTCATCCTGACAGGCAAAATCAATCCAAAATGCCGAACCCCGACCAGCACTGCTTTGAAAGTCGATGTTACCCCCCATCAACTCTACCAGTCTTTTTGTTATCGACAGGCCGATTCCGGTACCGTCAATATCACTACCTTCCTGACCCAGCCGATTAAAAGCGGTAAACACATTAGCCTGCTGATCAGTCGTTATGCCACAGCCTGTATCAACCACTTTAAACCGAATTGTTTTATTGCCACGTAGTTCTGACTGCAAGGTTACTTTACCATCCGTTCGATTGTACTTAATCGCATTATTTAACAGATTCATTAAAACCTGTTTAAAGCGCGTTTTATCAATCATTATCTTCGGCAGCAACACCGCTGTAATATCATTTTGCAAGGTAACGCCTTTCATATCAGCCATTGCTGCAACCGTCTTAACGCACTCATGTATCAGACTGGTTGGATCGACATGCTCAATCGTCATGGGTATATTGTCTGATTCTATTCTTGATAAGTCGAGAATTTCATCCACCAGCTTCAGCAGATGCTTACCGGCATGATGAATATCATTGACTGCCATATTCTGGTCTGAATTCAGGCTATCAGCATCCAGTTCCAGCAACTGTGAAAAACCGATAATAGCGTTTAATGGTGTGCGCAATTCATGACTGACTGACATCAAAAACTTTGATTTTGCCTGATTCGCAGCTTGCGCATCCTCCAGTGATTTAAGAAGAAATTTTTCATCTCTTTTCCTCTCCGTTATATCACGGGCTATCAGCACAAAGCGCGGATCTTCATCCGCCGGGTTTTGATACTGAAGGACCAGCTGAATCGGAATGACAGAACCTTTTTTATTTACAAACTCGGTTTCGAAGCGCACGACTTTACCAGCATTACCATTTTTTGATTGCAATAATCTATCAAAGCTTTTTTTGTCCAGTTCAGGTGACATTTCCAGCACAGACATCCCAATCAGCTCAGCGATATCATAATTCAGAAGATGTTTGGCACCGCCATTCGCATAAAAGACACGGAAATTTTCAGTATCACACATAAAAATTGCATCCGGCGACAGATCCAGCGTCGTTTTAAGCATTAACAATTCTTCAAACGAAGACGACAAATGCTCTTGCATTTTGTTTAAAGCAATCGCTGTCAATTCAATTTCATCCGGGGCTTCTGACCTGCTGCTTATACCCAGGTCTACCCGGCTATCCAGATTCTTAACATCGTGTGAGCGAGCAAATTCAAAAATCAGATTAAGTTTGCGAAAAACCAGTTTATCAAAGATAAAGAACATAAAGATAGCAACAAGAAATGTTTTTACAGCATTCGATGCTAACAGCACCCAAAGCTGCTTTAGCAAATCGTGGTAAATTCCTGAAAGGTTGGCCTCAACCATCGCCTCTCCAATTGTCAGCAGCTGACCATCATAGACATACAAAAGATGAAAAGAATTTTGTATAACATCTTCTTTCATTTTCTGACCACTTGAGGCATAGATATCCGAACCTGTACGCACCTCGACATAATTAATATCGGGCAATGCGTTAATGCCGCGCAATATAGCCACTAACTGCTGTTTATCATCGAGCCATAGCGCATTGGTAAGCCCTTGCTGGTAACCAACTTTTACATTTTCAACATTATGATTTAATACCGCCACATTGTCTTTATACTCAAAATACAACTGAGTCACCGTGGTAAACACCGTAACCAGTGAACTAAAAAATATAATATATAATACCAGCCTGACAGATGTCCGGCTTTTAATTACTGAACTCAGCACTGTGACAATTCCCCAAGACTCACTGCTTCATATCTACCATTAATGTTTTGTCTTTTATTTTTTCATAGGTACCGTCTTGTTTCATCTGCTCGATCACTCTGGTTATTTCCGGAACCAGTGCAGCATGCTTCTTATGCATGTAAATAAACATTTCTTTTTCTGCTATTGGCGAGCCAATTAAATAGGCCTTTGCATTCAAATGTTTATTCCACCAACTGCCTCTGTAATACTCAAACAAAACCAGATCACTCCTACCGTTTAATAACAGTTTGAACAGTTGATCGGCATTATTTACCTTGGTGATCTGTTTGGCATTTCGTATATTTTTTTCATAAATTCGCCAGCCTCTTATTATCCCGACTGAATAGGGAGCAAAGCTATCCCAGTCAGTGACTTTTATCGTTTCATCAAGACTGTAAGCTACAAACTTAAATTTAACAATTGCACTGGGAACCCTGATCAGGTTTGCATACTTCTTTTCAAAGCCTTTAGTTCGCGCTATGACACCGGCATCTATTCCCTGATTGGCATTTAATATAGATCGACTGGATGGCAAACGGATAACTTTGGCATCAATATCCAGTCTGGAAAATATTTCTTTTACCACCTCGCCATAAAAACCACCACCATCTTCGGTAATAAACGGTTCTGCTGTACCTGAATTCAGCGTCAACTTGGTACCAGCCTGTGCTGATGAAACCAAAACAACGTAGCCGATCAGTATAGCTGCCATGTATTTATTTATTGCACAAGCAATAGTCGACAAGCTCATAAAACCTCCAGTTATTCGATATTTATCCGTAACGTTTTATTCTACAGTCAACAGACTGCTGCATAACCCTGCTATATACATGTTATAAAGAATGGGTGAGCATGAAAACACAAGCACCCAACAGAATATAATAATATACAGACCTATTCAGGGTTGTAACAAAAGTGTAAATATATTTTTAAAGGGCTGATTCAGACTCACAGACTCACTATAAATCTTATCAAATTGCGCTTATCTCACTTTAATTTAAGCGTTGTCACCAACTCAATTCGTACCAATAGCCGGGATCTAATAAAAAACACTTGTCAGCCTTACGAAAAAAGACATATTAAGCCGCCTTTAATCAGCCATCACAAACCCGCCGGAATACTGGCTGCATCATTTGGGTTTGAACCTGCCGCCATTTCATCGAGATTATAAATACCATCTTCATCCCGGTCGATAGCAATCCTGACACCAGCTCCTGGCGGCACACAGGTAAAGGTTATCTCTGCATAAGGTTTTCTAGCTATTTCTAGCAAGTCAGTGAGAGAAATCAGCGGATCGTTTGCCAGGCTTGATTTGAATGTGCCGGTAGCTGTCAATAGATAGCCTTTATATGCTGACTGACGAGCAACCAGATCACACCGCTGCAAAGCCGCTTGCCCAATCAATAAATCTAACCGGGGCTTTATTGCTGTTATATTTAATGCGTTTACAGTCACCTGCTGACCAACAACCGGGTAAAGATTACTGTCAAACGCAAGCATTAACGATTCCATATTTCTTCTTTGCTCATCACCAATCAATCTGTCTGGATCGTAACCTCCGGCATTACCCGGATCTGCCGGTCCGTTTTGACCTGGCTCACGAAATATAAATCCGCGTCCACTTTGCTGTAAAAAAACAGTTCCGCGGCTACCATCATGTTGCAAACCAAAGCCCTTAATCTGATCACCCATATGCTGATTTTCCTGACCTGGTACATCTGGTATCAGTTGCGGAATATTGGGAAACCCAAACATACCGATTTTTTGATAAATATTTCTCAGATGAGGGACTTTTAATCCCTGTTTTGACAATCGTGTTAATGAATAAAATCCGTCTGTACCGAAAAAACCGGGCTTCATGACTCCATATTCTGCATTGGCCTGCCGATCTAGCTGATGACACTCATTACAACCAAAATTTGTATCTGTTTTTGGCCCCATAAAACGCCCAAACGCTTCTTGTTGAGCTGTCGTTAATGAATTATCGAGATTGCGCACAGGGTTCGGTGGATACATCAGCTGCAATATAAACTGCGTAAACCTGTTCATTTCGTCATCAGTAAGTGGTTCATTTCGCCCTAACAACCCGACAAATGCCGGATTAAATTTTTTAAATGCGCCTTCTTCGTCAAACTGACCCGCATTGGGCTGTTCATTATTATCAACCGTCGCATTATTGCGGTCACCACGCCAGTGCATCGGTCCATGGTTTGCCATTCCACGTAAACTTTGCGTAGTCATAGGTCCTTTCATTGGTGCAAACTCATGCTTGATATTGACGCCGAGGATTTCTGCTGTATTTCTGAATTTACCAAACATTGGAAAACTGTCTGCATCAGGATCGCCAAGATCCCAGGCCAGCTGATCCATATCACCGAAGATATGACAACTGGCGCAAGACGAATCCCCTCGACTGGATGTATGAGCCGCATCATATAGTAGTGGACGCCCCGCTGTAACACTCTCTGGTTCTGGATTAAACATAGCCACATGCTTAATTTCTTTTTTAGTCCGCGTGTCAATTACCGAAATAGAATTATCGAATCGTGTTAATACATAGATGCGTTTAGCCGACTGATCCAGAACCATGCCACTGGGGCCACCGCCAGACAGTTTGATCTGATGATCATGAGCCGGAACAAAACTGTCATCCTCAAGTTTTTTTGTGTCATAAATGCCGATCTTAGCTGAACCAAACCCTGCCACATACAATATCTTACCGTCATCCGTAATTGCCATCCCCATTGGGGTGGCCAGGCTTAATTCATTTTCTGCATTTGGCAGCGCATCACAGCAATGGCTATAATCAATATGTTTATTTAAATGCAGGTGTTTAATATCTTTACCGTCAATAACTGAAATTCTGTTTTTGACAAATTGTCCACGAACAGTCTGCCCAGAAAAATCCCCATGACCTTCAAAACGTTTTTCGTTGCTGGAATCAAGATTTGTAACATAAACTTTTTTATTAACCGGGTTAACAATCATATTAAACAATACGGATCCAACGTGGCTAATGGATTCCTGATTACCTTTATAAAGCTGCGGCGGCTTACTCATCGCATCGATCACAAAAACATCTTTATCCGGCAGAGAAAACTTTACCGCGTCATCCCATTGTTTACCCGTTTCATCTACCCAGTGCTCACCGTTATATTTAACGATTAGCCCTGAAGCCGGTTGCTTCTGATTTAAATAATTCGTCGTTGGCTCTGGTGCACCGCCATTATCAGTGACAATACTGTGCCATACCGTCGTCGTTTGCGTTCCGGTTTTAAAACCAGCGGCATAAACTTTACTACCATCTGCTGACACAGCCAGCGCCCTTGGGGTATCTGTGAACAGACTAATGATTGTTAGTGGATCCACCGACTGAGTTAAACTTGTGTTTTGACTGTCAAAAACCCAAACGTCAGCACGTCCTATGCTTGGTGTAGAAAACTGCGGATCATACGGCACATTCTGACCTCTATGTGCCGTCGTTATAAAAACCCGATTACTGTCTTTTCCTGCCACCACAATATCTCTGGGCTCATCACCAACCTGTAATGTTTTTACTACTCTTTCCTTGCCCGATTCCAGACTGACGATGCTAACACTATCGGAAAGGTGATTAACAACCCAGGCCTCTGATTGACCGATCAGTGCCACTGCTACAGGCTCCATACCAACCGGAATCGATAGCTGGTGTTCAAGCCCCTGATCTGTAATATTAAATACTTCCAGGGTATTATCTGGCGTATTCACCGCAACTAACCTATCCTTCTTTGATGTTAGCGCCAGCGGCCTAACCTGCCCTGACTCAAACAATGAATAAGAACTTTCTGAGGCACATACAGCCCCTGCAGATAACACAAACACTGTTACAGAGCAGATAACAAGACGACCATAATGAATTATTTTCATGCTTCCCCTCAGTATGCTTTTTATAGAAATAAATTATTATTTATAACGTATATAGCTTCCAATTTATCAAAACACAACGCAGACTCGTCCTCTGCATGTCACAATTTAAATAAATATTTGAATCAAGTTTGAGAAGTAGCTGACCACTGCTTCATCAGTCAGGCTTTAAGATAATAACGGCTATCAAACGCGCATTCCGCTCTGGACAGAAGAAGGGAAAAAGAACAGTATAAAATACTTTGGGATGACGACAGAAACTGTCGTATAAATCTATCAGATACCTATCGGTGGTGGCGCAACTCTCAGTACTTCTTCGACCGTGGTAAGGCCCTGACCCACTTTCTGAGCACCACTGAGTCGTAGCACCCGCATATTTTCTTTTATTGCTTGCTGGCGTATTTCATCCACATTGCCGCCATCCAGCATCATTTTTTTAAGCGCAGGTGAATAGCTGAACATTTCATATAAACCCATACGCCCCAGATACCCGGTGTTTCTGCACTCTAAACAACCAACTGCCTTGTAAATCTTTTTGGGTTTTGCTGGCTTCCAGGGCTTGACCAGTTGTTTCCACTGATCATCTGTTATATCAACAGCTTCTTTACAGTGTGGACATAAGGTTCTGACTAGTCGTTGTGCCATCACCCCGATTAAAACCGAATTAATTAGATACGGCGGCACACCGATATCCATAAGACGGGTAATGGCAGTCGGCGCATCATTCGTATGCAGTGTGGATAACACCAGATGCCCGGTCAATGCGGCCTGGATTGCCATATCGGCAGTTTCCATGTCACGAATTTCTCCGATCATAATGATATCGGGATCCTGCCTTAACAGGGTTTTTACACCGCCAGCAAAATCAACATCGATATTCTTCTGCACCTGCATCTGATTAAACGCCGGTTCAACCAGCTCTATCGGATCTTCTATAGTGCATACATTAACTTCAGGTTTTGCCAGTTGTTTAAGCGTTGAATACAGCGTTGTGGTTTTGCCGGACCCGGTTGGCCCTGTCACCAAAATAATGCCATTGGGTTGCTGAATCATCGCATCCCAGCTCTGTTCGTCAGCGGCTGAAAAACCTAACTCGCGGAAATTTTTTACCAGCACTTCGGGGTCAAAAATACGCATTACCAGTTTTTCACCGAAAGCAGTCGGCATCGTAGACAGCCGCAGTTCAACTTCCAGACCATCAGCTGTTCTGGTTTTTATGCGACCATCCTGTGGTCGGCGTTTTTCAGCCACATCCATCCGGCCAAGAATTTTTATCCGGCTAGTCACTGCCGCCAAGACAGCTGTTGGCAACTGATAAACTTCGTGCATGACGCCGTCAATTCTAAAACGTACCTTACTGGTCTCACGGCGCGGTTCTAAATGTATATCACTGGCACGCTGATCGTATGCATACTGCAACAACCAGTCGACGATATTGACAACATGTTGATCATTCGCATCCAGCTTACCTGCTCTGCCCAGATCCATAAGTTGCTCAAGGTTCTGAAAATTGGTTGCTGACTGATCATTCTCATTACTGGCACCAATAACAGATTTTGATAAACTATAAAACTCAAGCAGGTAACGGTGAATATCATCAGGATTAGATATCACTCGTATGAATTTTTTATTGAGGATACCGCCCAACTCGGTTTCCCACTCGGTTACTTCTGGCTCGCAGGTTGCAACGGTTATAACATCATTTTCGACCAGTACCGGTAAAATATTAAATCGTGCCGCATAGGCGTAGGACATGACTTTTGTCACCGAACCGACATCAATTTTCAGCGGATCTATGCGAAAATATTCCTGATCAAAGCGTTGTGCCAGCCAGTTTGTTAGAAACTCAAGAGTCAGCAACTGTCCGTTACAGCTTTCATCTTTCCAATTTCGATCAGCAATAATCTGCAATGGATGTTTATTCTGGTTCTCTCGTGAATCGGCCAGTGTCCGCAACATCATCGAGTTATCTTTTATTACCCGGCCTTCTTCTTCCAGCCATAAGAGAATCTGATGAATATCGAGTTTTTTTCCGGCCTGTGTTTTAATAGCGGCGTCCTTTAGATTCATTAATGTTTGATAATAAGTCTAGCTGATTTCGCTGATATTAAAAGCGGATCAAACAGATCGATAGATGCGGTAACAATCGCCGTGTCATCCGATCGAAATAAAACGGATATTATCTTTCCTTCTAATAAACGACCAGCAACCGACGCTTTTACTGTCTGATTGATTTTGATCGGATGCACCAAAGGCAAAGCAAGTTTCGCTGTTAGCTGCATGTTTTTTTGACTGGCAACCGTCAATAACAATGATTTATCTGCTTTCAGATTAAACAACTGGCCTTTATTAACATGCACATCAAGCACCATAAGATCAGTGTCCGCCAGCAGATCACAGTTTTTCACCTGCCATTTGAGTTCTTCACTATGCGCCACCGCCGCACTGTGTTTTGATTTTTTTTCAATGTAAACAAGCTCTGCCTGACGGTGCTCAATCTCTGACAGAACCGTTCTGGCAAACAACTCGTCGGCTAACTCTTTTTCCTTTCGAGCAGTTTCCACGCCTGGCTCCAGCCCTGTTGCCAGCGCCAAGCTTTGTTTCAGCTTTGCTCTGTACAAACCGCAATCGAGTGACAGCATTTTTTCACCAGCCTTAACAAAAGCGCCTGCCGCCACATTAATCGTTTCAACAATACCTGACACCGGCAGACTCAGTTGTCTGATATCTGCCAGCGATAGCTTGGCTTCATACTCTGCTGCATTTGCTGGCTGTTGAAATAACACCACGCTGATAATAAATATTAAATATTGAAGTTTCATTGCTGCAAATATTCCTCTAATGTTAATCCGCTCAGCATTGCAAGCCGCATCCAGGAGATTGCCAGCTCAAAGTCATTTGTATATTTTTCAAGCCGGGCTTCTGACACCCGAACGAAGGAATCACCAAGATCTGTTCTGAACTCCATCTCATAATAAGCACGGCTTCTGTCCTGATATAATTCCCGGTATTCTTCAGCCACTTTATCGCTGTCCTGACGTGCCCTTAACACATACATCTGCTGCCAGACTTCAAGGCTTTGCTGTCTGATTTTAGATTCCAGCTTTAACAACAAGGCCTGTTGTTTTTGTAGGTTAGCACGGGCTTTTGCAACATCCGATTTTGCCGAATCATTTTCATACAACGGCACTGAATACTTTATAGCTGCCCGGAAATTATTTCTGGATGGCAACTCGTTGCTATATTCTCTCCACTCAAGCTCTGTCGACAAAGTAGAACCGTGTTTTTTTCTGCTGGCAGTCAATTCATAAGTTGCTGCCTCAACCTGAAGTTGCTGCATTCGCAATTCCAGATTATTGACCAACACGACTTTCAGAATCTCATCATAATCAGGCCGCTCTCTGTTAATAAACGACAGGTCTGGAATAATCACTTCAGCTGGCAGCTCTTTCGGCCTGGAAATACTTTCGGCGAAACGCGCCCGGCTAATCCGCTGCATGGTTTCACTCTGATAGCGTCTAGCCCTGACCTGCTGATATTCAAATTGTGCTTTCAGCAACTCAACATCTGACTGTTGCTTTAACTGATTTCTTTCCTCAGTTTTATTAAACTTGATATACGCTGTTGAAATTGCTTCGTTATCAACCGCATAATTTAAATCAGCTAGTTTGATATCAAAAAACTTTCTTGCCGCTTCAATACGTTTTTCGAGGCGCCTGTTTTTCATCAATAAATCGAATGATTTTATTCGTGTATCGAGCGATTGTTCTTTATGACTGCTGTAGCCGGCATCCAGCAGATTTTTTTTCATCACAATGGCCAGCTGATGGTCATCATTAACGGCTTCAGTCAGCACCTGCGATGGTTCAATATACTGGGCTGCCGCCTCCAGATTGATATTGAAGTCATTTAACCCCTGCACAGTCAGAAGCTCTGACTGTATCGACTCCAACTCCGCTTTTAGCACCAAAGCATCTGCATACTGTCCCTCATCCACTACTTTCATAACCATATCAAAGCCTAGGTTATCAGGCAGTTCAGCAGCCTGTATATGTGCTGGCAGCAGTGCTAACACCAACCCCAGCCGACTCAAATAATTCATTATTACTGGCCTTTATTCTTCTTTTTTTCTTTTTTTCTTTGGCGTTTATATTTTGTAAAACGAACTTTTTTATACTCTTCATTCAACACGTATTCACCGAGCCACATAAACTCCTCAACACCGGAAGCAGGACCTGTATATCGTGTTGTTAGCTTTCCATTCAGATCAAGAAAAACAAATACCGGAGTTGCTCTGACACGATTATGAATTTCTGCAAAGTCCTTCATCAGCATTGTTTTACCGGAAAAATCAGTCATTTCTACATCACTTTCAATATCTATCGAAAATATTAGAAAGTGCTTTTTAAAATATTTGATCACTTCTGGCTGATTCAGCACCGTCGTCTTCATGCGATGACAAAACGGGCATTCATCCATTTCAAAGAACAGCAAGATACCCTGCTTGCCCTGATCTCTGGCTTCAACCAGCTCCTCTGTAAAATCACCCAGTGTCTGATCAAAAATCGCTCTTTCATCTGCAGCGCTGGCGGCACCAGCCACAACACAGAGACCGAATAGCCACAAGCTCAACCTGTTTGTTAAAAACCTCATAAACTTTCCAGCAACTACTGTACCGCTTATGAGAATACCCTGTTAATCGGAATAAAAAAAGCCCGCAATGCGGGCTTTTAAACAGATCAATAATTTTTTAGGTATATGAGCTATTTATTCACTCAAATAGGCTTTATCTGACGACTCCTGCTCACCCAGTGTCCAGGCTCCGCGTGTTTTAGCATGGCGGGTCGCAGCATCCATATCTGACTGTGACGCAGATCGGTTAATTTCCAGCGTCTGACCTGAATAGATTAAATCAGCATCTTTAATTTTGTCGCGGTTTGCTTTATAGATCAGTGGCCACTGGTACGGATCTGAATATATTTCGTTTTTACCCGAAATATTCCATAAATTATCACCGCTTACCACTTCATAGCTTGCGCTTGCGGCCGAGTTTTTCTGATTAGTCTCGTCAACGGAAGACTGCATGGCATTATTATCAGCAGCAGCCTCTGTTTTTGCCTCAGCTTCCTGCTTAACTGGCTGCTCAACTGGATCATCTTTTGTCTCTGCTCCACCACAACCGGCTATCAGCCCAACAGTTGCAATCGAAACAGCCAGTAGCTTAGCCAAAGTAACGCTTTTCATTATTAATCTCCAGAATTTATATTATTGTGGTGTTCAGCCTCAGAAAACCCTGAGCCGGACAAATATCTATTAATATCAGCAAACTAACAATGCCATCATAGCCTGTCAAGCAATAGCTGTTGCTTTATTGAAAAAAAACGGCTTATTCAGCGGCTCTGGCGACAACTGCCACTATTCGGTCGATGACAGGTTATTAAGCTATTTTTTAATGCCCTAAAATGACACATTAATGCTAGATATTTTCTTTGACTATTAAGTGTTAAAATACAGTTTTTCACATCCTCCCCGAAAAACTGGAGTCAGTTATGGCCGACAACGTCACTATTTATCATAATCCGCGCTGCTCAAAATCTCGCCAGACAATGGAATTACTGCATGCCAATGCGGTATCACCCGAGGTGGTAGAGTATCTCAATACCCCGCCAGATTTTGAGACGCTGGATCAGCTACTGACTATGCTCGGCATCGAACCGCGTCAGCTGATGCGCAAAACTGAGGCCGAATACAAAGCCAATAATCTGGCAGATGAGAGCCTCAGCCGAAAGCAGCTAATTGAAGCGATGATTGCATTTCCAAAACTCATCGAGCGCCCGATCGTCGTCAGTAATGGCAAAGCCGCCATTGGCAGACCCCCAGAAACTGTGCTGGAGATTTTATAATGGCCGATGTTCTGGTGCTTTACTATAGCCAGGGTGGTAGCACCGCTGAAATGGCCGAGCTGATTGCGCGAGGTATTGAAGAGGTCGAGGGCATGCAGGCGCGTGTCCGTACTGTGCCTCATATTTCTCCGGTTAACAGCGCTGTCGAAGCCGAAATTCCAGCCAGCGGTCCACCCTATGCAACAGCACAAGATCTTGAAGAATGCGACGGTCTGGTCATGGGCAGCCCGACGCATTTTGGAAACATGGCAGCGGCTTTAAAATACTTTATCGACAGCACCGGCCCATTGTGGATGTCTAAAGCGCTGGTTAATAAACCCGCCGCTGTCTTTACCGCCACAGCCAGTATGCACGGTGGCCAGGAATCAACTCTGCTATCCATGATGCTGCCGCTGTTACATCATGGCATGATACTGGTTGGTTTACCCTATAGTGAACAGGCTTTAATGCAAACCACATCCGGTGGCAGCCCGTATGGAGCCAGTCGCCTGACCAACGATCAGCTTAACTTACAGTTATCTGACGATGAGAAAGCTCTTTGTAAAGCCCTTGGCAAACGCGTTGCGCTGGTGGCGCATTCTGTAAAACCCATTATTTAAGCAGTCATTATTATGCATTCAGCCACACCTTTGTTTCGACGCCTCAGCCTTGCTGCTTACTTTATGTTAATGCTGAGCATGTATTTATTGCTGTTTGTGTTTAACAAACCAGCCCCTCAGAATATGTTACCGGCGCTGCTTTTTCATATCGGACCGTTATTGTTTCCGCTCAGAGGATTACTGGCCGGCAAAGCATACACTCACGCCTGGGCAGGCTATCTGGCTCTGTATTATTTTATAATTGGTGTCTGGTATGCCGGTGCTGAAGCCGACAGGCTGATTGGACTGCTGATTACCTTTTCCAGTCTGGTATTTTTCTTCAGTGCTATTATGTTTGCTCGGTTACAGGGCAAAGCCGATAAAGCGGCAAAAAACACAACTGCATGATCTGATTAACTTCCTGCTACTAAAACCTCTTTAACAAAGGGAATCGTCAGACGCCTTTGTTGCACCAGAGAAGCCTGATCCAGCTTATCCATGTTCTGATAAAGCAAAAACAAATCACGCGGATAGTGCTGCAGCAAATAGGCTGCGACATTATCAGGTAATTCAAGACCACGATTAGCAGCACGTCTCTGCAATGCCGATCGCTTTTCGTCATCACTCAGTGATTTTAATTGCAGTACCGGGCCCCAGCTTAACCGCGACCTCAAATCCGGCAAATTTATCATCAGTTCCGCCGGTGGCTTCTCGGCCGCAAATACCAGTCTCACCATCGATTCTCTGGCCTGATTGATTAATGAAAACAGCGCCAACTCCCATTCATCATTACCTAACACTGCATCCAGCCCGTCGATCGCGATCAGATCAAGGCATTCGCTGCCTTGCAGTATATCGGTAGTCACACCCGGCATTTGATCCAGTGGCAGATAGCTGGCTGTCATTTTCTGACTGGATGCCAGCTGACAGGCAGCCTGTAATAAATGTGATTTCCCCAGGCCCTCGGCAGACCAGAGAAAAACTTGCTGTTCGCCGTTGTCATTGAAGATATCACGAAGTATATCGACTGCCAGTTGATTAGAGCCTGAAAAAAAACTTTTGAAAGTGCAGCTTTCTTTTGGCTGAAGCTGCAAAGGTAACTGTTGCATAATTCTAAATCTGCTTTTTACTCTGTGTCGTAAAGCGAACTGTTGATATATTGCTGATGCGCGTGACGTAATAACACTGCAATAATGGCGGCCACCGGTAAGGCTAACAAGATCCCAATAAAACCAAACAACTGCCCCCCGGCTAACACGGCAAAGATAACAGCCACCGGGTGCAAACCAATTTTATCTCCTACCAATAATGGTGTTAGCAGCATTCCCTCCAGCATCTGTCCGACACCAAAGACGATGAACACCGGCCAGATCTGCAGGATATCCTGTGTTTGTAAAAGCATCGCAACGCCGGCTGTTACAATACCCACAATAAAACCAAGATATGGCACAAAACTAACCAGCCCCGCCAGCATGCCGATCAACAAGGCCAGTTTCAGGCCGATTAGCTTAAGGCCCAGCGCGTAAATCAGCCCGAGTATTATCATCACCATAAACTGACCACGTAAAAAGGCCGCCAGTACGCTATCCGATTCGATCACCAGTTTTTTTATCACCGGCTCTTTGGCCCGTGGTAACAACTCGTGAACCCGCGCCACTAAAATATCCCAGTCACGTAATAAATAAAAGGTGACTACCGGAATCAACACCAGATTTGCCAGCCATAGCATGACCAGTAAACCGGAATCAGAAATCGATTTAAACAGGTTGAGGATATTGCCGCCACTTGCACTCCATTGCTGGCTGATTGCCTGACGCACATCAGTCAGATTGAAAACCGCGGGGTCCAGATTTAATCGGCTGGCCAGTGTCGGTACCAATTCCTGTTGTAGCCAGCTGATATGTGCCGGAAGTTTCTTCACCAGATAGCTGATTTGTGATTCCAGCATTGGTATTAAAAACACCAGCACCGCAACGATTACCAGAAAAATAATAGAGAACACAATACAAACGGCCAGCGTTCTGCTGAGCTTATACCTTTCCAGGCGATCTACCAGCGGATCTCCCAGATAGGCCAGTAAAGCGGCGATAAAAAACGGGGTTAATACCGGGGCCAGCAAATAAAGCAGAACCGATAACAGCACTGCCGATATTAATATCATCCATTTTTGCGAATCATTCATCACAGCTGTTATCTCAACTCATACGCCAGCACCACATCACCCTGAAGCGGATGCTGTGTCGTTACCTGAACATTAACCGGTTTTAACAGAGACCCTAATGCGATCAGACGTTTTACATCGTCAACGCTACCCTGTGCATCTATTTTAAAACGCATACCCTGTGCGCTAACTTCACTGACATTAAGGTCTTTAATCGGTGACAAACCGCGAAGATACGTCGTGATTGTTGCATAACGGTCGGTATTACTGATTCCATGTACATCAAGATAAAAATTACCACCGCTGGATTCACGTAAAAACAGCGCATATCTCGGCGAGATTTTATCACTGGCGTTATCAATCCCAGCACTTGACAGCAAATCCAGATCCCGGCTATTAATCTGCCAGTATTGCTGATGCTTATCGCCTAATAAGTCCCATTTTACCTGCCATTCATTACCGGCCCAAAAATAGCGACCCACCAGCATCGACTCTTTATCATAACGCCGAGAAACCGTTAATATATTGTCCCAGAAGCCACCCCAGAGATCGACAAAGCTCAGGCGCGAACGATCCTCATCATCATACTCTGGCCAGAGTATCGGTAAACCTCGTAATCTTGCCGCTTTTTCAATCTCATCTTTGATCGGTGAAATATCCCGGCGTTTTAACACATAACGCTGAGCACCATCTCGCACTGCAATCCAGACCAGTGTTTCAGGCCGCTGTCGACCCCAAACCGGTAGCTGACTGCTACTCAGTAAGGCATTGATCGCCGGCACATCAAACTTAATCCATAGCATATTGGTATAGACTGCAGCAGCTTCGACATTCTCTGCCGCCACAGGCTGCACAAAACCTTCCGGCAGATCACGGTAACGAAACTGTGAGATGTATTTTAAAACCTTATCACGGGCATCATCTATCATCGGATTACCCAGAATTCGGCTGCTGCCGACCACCTTGATCAGGGTCTGCTGGAAAGCTTTTTTGAAAACCTCATGCCGGGTTTTCCGGGTCTGATCACTGACGGCGATTTCAGCCTCATAAAGATGCTCAACCACTACCGCCGAAGCCGGCGTACTGATCAGCAACACCGCTGTAATAAGCCCGTATACACTCAATATTTGTAAATTTTTAACAATCTGTCGCATAGAAATTTCATAACCGGGTAGTAGAGCGTGTACAATACCATACTTCATATAATTTCGGGTTCTGCACGTCTCATGAATGACTCCAATAGTCCAACTTCTCTCAGTTATAAAGATGCTGGTGTAAACATTGATGCTGGCAATGATTTGATTGATAAAATCAAACCACATGTCGCTAAAACCAAACGTCCCGAAGTACTCGGTGGCCTTGGCGGCTTCGGCGCCATGTTTCAGATCCCGCTGGACCGCTATAAAGAGCCTGTTTTAATTTCTGGTACCGACGGCGTCGGCACCAAACTTAAGCTGGCTACCGAATTAAACAAACACGACACCATTGGGATTGATCTGGTAGGCATGTGTGTTAATGACATCCTGGTTCAGGGTGCCGAGCCGCTTTTCTTCCTCGACTATTATGCCACCGGCAAACTCGAAACCGAAGTCGCAGTTGATGTCATTAAAGGCATCGCCACTGGCTGTCTGCTGTCAGGCGCTTCTTTAATCGGAGGCGAAACCGCCGAAATGCCGGGCATGTATGCCGCCGGTGACTATGACATGGCCGGTTTCTGTGTCGGCATAGCCGAAAAAAGCCGGATTATCGATGGCAGCAAAGTTCAGCCCGGTGATGTTATTTTAGGTATGGCATCTTCTGGTCCACATTCAAACGGTTATTCACTTATTCGTAAGATCATCGAAGTTAGCCAAGCCGATCTGAATGAGGCTTTTGAGGGTAGCACGCTGGGTCAAGCCTTACTGGCTCCTACCCGCATTTATGTCAAGCCCCTGCTTTCCTTAATCAACAGTATTGATGTCCATGCCATGGCGCATATTACCGGCGGCGGTTTACTGGAAAATATTCCACGTGTACTGCCTGACAATACCAATGCCACTCTGTCGGCCGCCAGTCTTGAGTTGCCCGCTATTTTTAAATGGCTGCAGGAAAAAGGCCAGGTTGAGACCCGTGAAATGCATCGTACCTTTAACTGCGGTATTGGTATGGCTGTGATAGTTGCCGCAGCAGATGCCGAGCAAGCGATAAGCGAACTCAATGCAGCCGGTGAAGAGGTTCGTATAATCGGCCGTATTACCGCTGCCGAGGGAAGCCCTGAAGTCATTATTGAATAAGGCCCATGTGCAAAGCTACGTTATCTATCGTTGTCTTGATTTCCGGCTCTGGCAGCAACCTGCAGGCACTGATCGACGATCTCAGCAAGCAACCCATAAAGGCCGAAATCAAAGCCGTAATCAGTAACAAAGCCGATGCCTTCGGGCTGCAACGCGCGGAGAATGCCGGCATTCCGGGCATTTTTATTGATCACAACGAATTCCCTGACCGAACCAGCTTTGATCAGGCCATGATCAGCAAAATTGACGCCTACAATCCGGATCTTGTTGTGCTGGCTGGTTTTATGAGAATACTCAGCAATGACTTTGTTAATCACTACAGCGGCCGCCTGATTAATATACACCCGTCATTACTGCCGCATTTTAAAGGCCTGAATACACATCAGCGTGCGCTTGATGCAAAGCATAAAAGACACGGCGCATCGGTTCACTTTGTCAGTAACGAGCTTGATGGCGGCCCGGTTATCGCTCAGATCGAAGTCACTGTAAAAGCCAATGACAACGCCGAATCTTTAAGGCTTAAAGTCATCAAGCAGGAACATATCATTTACCCACAGGTCGTGCGCTGGTTCGCCGAACACAGATTAAGCCTGCAAGACCAGGTTATCTATTTTGATCAGCAATTAATGCAGCAACCTGTTGTCCTCAAACCAGAAACGGCCTGATCATGAAATGGTTGCTCTTTTCAGTCTTATTTGGCAGCGCCATCAACGTTAATGCAGACGCTGTGACGTCTCGTCTGCCGGCAGAATTTCGAGCTACGTTTGAACTCTATAAGAGCAGTTTGTTGGTAGCCGAAACGCAATATCAGCTACAGAAAACGAAACAGCAGGCGCGCTTTGAATCACACACCGAACTAAAAGGCCTTTTATCATTATTTAATGACACCAGGGTTTCTGAACTCAGTCTGTTTGATATTTCTTCAGCCAGACAGAGCAAGCTGACATCTTATGAATTTATACAAACCGGCGAGAAGCCGCAGCATATTAGCAGCACTGTCGACTGGGACACTCACCGCGTCAGCACCGTTATCGACAACACAGCAACCACCACAGATTTTAAGCAGACATTATGGGATAACCATTCGATTCTGCTGGCGCTAATTTCCAATGCCGGTCATAACCTCAGCCAGCTATCCTTTAATGTCCTGGTTCACGATAAAATCAAGCGCATAAGCTTTGAAAGACTTGGCCTGAACACGCTTGAGATAGAAGATGACGAAAATGACAGTAACGAAAATAGTAAAACGGTTGCTGTCTGGCAACGCAGCTATGACAATAAAACGGTTGTTTTTTATCTCGACCCGTCAGCCAACTATTTCCCGCTGAAAATTGAAAAATTTAAAAATCAACAATTAGAAGCCACTTTATGGCTAACCGAGCTGAATACAAATGAATGACACTACCGACTCACCACTTGACGATGATGACTATATCAGTAAAAGCCAGCTCAAGCGTGATGCCAACGCCATTACCGACCTCGGCGTTGAACTAGCACAATTCACCGATGCGCAAATCAAATCTGTACCGATGTCAGACAGTCTGTTTAATGCCATTATGGAATACAAACGCATCCGCAAACACAGCGCTCTTAAACGCCAGCGGCTTTATATTGGCAAGTTAATTCGCCAGGATGACTGGGAAACTATTCGCGACCATATAATCAAACTTAAAGAGCCGGTTTTACAAAACAACGCGCGTTTTAAAGAAATGGAAAACTGGCGCGATAAAATGCTGACCGAAGGAGACCAAGCGGTTAACGCATTTATTGGTGAGCATCATCAGGCTGACCGCCAGAAACTCAGACAGATGGTTAAAAACGCCATTAAAGAACAAGAAAAATCCGACACACCAGTGCACACAAGAAAATTATTCAAGTATATCCGTGAAGTATTGGACTTCGATATATAAGCACTATAATTAAATAACTATCAGCTATACAGGTTTTAAATATGGAACGATCACAAATACACAACTACTATGAACACCTGGTTTTTGACTATATAGACCGTCACGTAGTTCCGAATTCAACTGGCCAACCGGATGACTATTTTCTTGATATCGCCTGCCTTGCACTTAACAAATTACCAAACCGCTATGTGCGCTACGAAGTCGATATGGCTTTCTTTTTAAAGTCAGATGAACGAGCCGAGATGGACACACGGGTAAGGCAGTCTATTAAAGAAGCCAAAGCCTTTATTGACGAAAATTTTGATAGCCGACACTAATCACTGCCATTACCCTGACCAATTATCTTGACCAGCCAGGGCGTAAATAAATAAGGCCGCTGTTATTTGCAAATAACAGCGGCCTGACTGTTTCTGAATTTTCAAATATTCAGAGTTTTTTCTAATCAGTAGTAATCTGACACGACAGACGTCTGTGCTGCAGCACAGGAAAATGTTCACGGGTAGATTCAAGATACTGTCGATCAAGTTTCGCCACCACAACCCCTGCACCTTTACCCATATAATTGAGCACCTGCCCCCAAGGATTTACGATAGCGCTGTTACCGTGTGTTTCACGACCACTGACATGATAACCACCCTGCGCGGCAGCAACAACATAACACAGATTTTCAATCGCTCTGGCACGCACCAGCACTTCCCAGTGCGCCTTACCGGTAAAGGCCGTAAATGAAGCCGGGATAGCGCAGATTTCCATACCCTGGTTGACCATGTTTCTGAACATCTCCGGGAACCTCAGGTCGTAACAGATCGCCAGCCCCAGCTTGCCAAAAGGCGTATCAACCACAACCGTTTCATCACCTGATAAGGTTGTATCTGACTCGGTATAATTTTCGTTTGATTCCTGAATTGTCACATCAAATAGATGAATCTTGTTGTAACTGGCTACCCGTTCGCCCTGATCATTAAATACCATGCAGCTGGTATATAGCTTATCAGGATCATCCGATTTTATCGGGATAGTACCGCCAACCAGCCAGATAGAATTCTTTCTGGCCTGTTCAGATAAAAAGCGCTGCACCTTACCATCACCATCGGTTTCAGCAACTGCAACTCGTTCCTGATCTGTTTTTCCCATAAAGGAAAAATACTCAGGTAAAACAATAAGCTTTGCAGACTGCGCAACAGCTTCTGAAATAAGTTTTTCTGCCCGATCCAGATTTGCCTGAACATTTGGACCCGACGCCATCTGAATAGCTGCTACCATTGTCACTTTACAATTCCTCCTGCCACCGGGACAGTTAATTTTATAATGTCTTTCGAACCACTACCGACAGTCGTTTTAATACTATCAGATGCTATGCCTAAAGCAATCAGCCAGTCGATCAGTTCGGTTAGCCAGATCTCGCCATTCTCGCCACCCGGATAACTGATTTCAATTACCTGTGTGGGATCATTATGCCATAACTTAACAAGTTTTTTCATTGCAGGCATTTTGATAATTCTTTCACCATGTCGCGGTATTGCCCACTGCTCAGCTGTAATCTCGAGCACATCTGAGTCTGCTGCATACAGATCAAACGCCGACAGACTGATTAACGTGCAGACTATAATCTGTTTAAAGCTATTATTCATCTGGCTGGCTGTTTAATGATGATGGAGTCGCCCTGCTGTCGATTTTTGTTATTAACGGATTACTCCAGCTGCCTGTAATATGATACTGATTTTTTGCCGCTTCATCGACTCCCAGTAATTTTTGACCAACGTATGCCACCAGACCCACCGTCGCCCCCTGCAACACCGCGAGCCAGCCAGACACACCTGACGTAATCCTGGGAACCACTGACATTACCTGATCATAATCTTTATCCGACAAACCAATTCGGCCTTTAAAATACACATCTGCCGATGTACCGGTAATATATGTATTTGTCGTCGAGAGCTGACCTTTCTCAAATGATGAGTGACTTTTTAAACGGTTAAATTCATAACCCTCACTGAATGTATCACTAAAATCGAGTATAAACCTCCTCGGTAAAGCGCTCAGACTAAACACTCCCAACAATCTTCCGGCACCCGGTTCTATATCAACAAAGCGCCCATCTTTTACCTCCAAATCCATCCTACCACTGACATACTTCCAGTCAAAATCAAACGGTGAGGCCGGCCATTGCCAGTCTATCACTGCAGAGCCTTTTCCATCCTTAATGCTTTTTGTAATATCAAAAGATGATAAAACTTTCCCAACATCATCGCTTTCAAGCTCAAGCCTAAGACTCGACTGCACCTTACCATTATCACCTACAAGCCAGTTACCCTTGGCTTTAATATTGACTGCATCTGCCGTTAAATTCATGCTATGCAAGGCCAGACCGTAAGAGCTTTGTCTGCTTTGAATTTCAATCGCATCAAACTGGTAGTTTTTATACCTGAAGTTTTTTCCTGAGACATTCAGCGCAGGAATTTTACTCGGGGAAATTGTATTAAGGAAAGTCTTATCTGTTGATGTAGCTGGCAAATCTTCTTCTGCATCAACTGGCGACAAATCCATTTTGCTGAAACTGACACTGATCGGATTCTCATCACTGATACCCTCTGAAAACCTTACATTAGCTGCAGCTTTGTCTGAATCGAGATTTATATTCCAGTTACCATCGAGCAATGCCGCATTCATTTTAATTTTCGAAAGCTGGTAACGTTGATAGAACAGTTTATCAGCATTAATCTGCAGCTGAAGCTGATCCAGTTCAAAGTTATTACTCGGACCGGTGAAAAATGGTAAAACGATTTCTTGCCACTGTTTCAGATCTAACTGCTCAACATTAGCCGCTAGATAAATACCTTTTTCAGGCAGCTCTGCCACACCGCTATTCACTTTAATGGCAGAGCGCACAGCATCCGACTCGTTATCCCATTGCATAGTCATATCAAGCAAATCATTGTAACTGATTTTAAGGTCTGAATATTCGGATGAAAATTTAGCCCCAAGGTAAAAAGGCGCTGTTTCTTCCGCCGCTTTTGCAAACGGCCTCGGCAGCTGGATATCAATATTTGAAAGCTTTGACTCCAAACTCAGTGACATGACTTCCAAATCAGATGGCGGATGATTAAATGCCATCGCCAGCTGCCAGTCTGTCTGATTGTTAAACAAGCTATCTGTATTAATATCAAATGGCAAGACTGATTTTATATCAGACTTCACTTTTGCACTTAACAGTGTCTGCTTCCAGGTTTTGTCACCTGAACCTCGAATCACAGTATTCACAGAGGCTTCTAATGACTGCTGATTAAATACAGCTGTTATTGGTTCGGCCTCGATTGAGGCATTATTAAAAATGACCGCTGCATTTACTGCATCAAAATGATAGCCAAACTTCTCAATATCTAATTCATTATTATTAAGATCAAGCTGACCACTGACATTAATCTGTGATTTAGCATCCAATGGAATATCAAGATTTAAACGACAACTTAATTCACCAGCGAGTTTCGTGTACTGAGTCAGTAAACGATAATTCCGTTTTAGTGGCGTCGCTGTGAAAAATGCATCAACGTTTTCTTGCACAGCTGCAATCGTTCCGCTTACTTTGACATGCTTATCACCGGCAAGATCAATCGTGGTCAGCACATCAGTTAACTCTGCCTCGGCAGTAGATGCAGACTCAGCTGCAATCTGCAACTTGCTGTTATCCGCGCTGAACTTGGCTTTTATATTATTTATTTTAGGCCAGTCAGAGTTGTAATTAAGTATCCCTTTGTCGATATTAAAAGCTGACTGCATCACACCTTGATTTGCCGCAAAAGGAAATTCATTTACTGCGCCATGGAAAAGAAACTTCAGATCCGTCAGTTCACCCTGCACAATTGATTCTGTAAGCCAGCCCGCTACTTTTTTCCCCAGCAAACCATCACTACGATGACGCTTAAACATCGTCGAGTCTGCTTTATCGATCTGAATCTGAAAATCCGCATAGAGCTGATCATTAAACTCAATATTTAACCGCGAGAAAACATCAACTGAACTTAATTTCGCACTGAGCAGATCCGAATTAATCTTAAATTTTTCCGCATCCCGCTCGACATCAAAAACTCCTTTTACTGCTTCAAACGCCAGAGCTTCATTAAATAAATCCGACTTAAAAACAGCCTGCTGACTATCCAGCATCAACTGTCCTTTATCTTTATCAAGCTGTAGCTCACCACTCAGCCCATCTAATCTGATATTTCTTTTCGGTAAACTGATCCCAAACTCTTCAAACCGGGTTTTCAGTAGCCAGTCACCGGGTCGTTTCCAGTCATTTATCACAACTTCTGTTTTTCGTAATATTCCTTCAGGTTTCAATAACGTTATATTTTTTGCCAAATCATCATTAAGTGGCAGCTTTGTGAGCAGATAGTGGGCATCTGCAAGATCCAAATATTCACTGCGCATTGCCAGTGCATTGCTGATCTCATTGTAAGTCAGCGACAAATACAAATGATTCCAGTCATGCTCAGCCAGCTTCATGTTTATATCATCAAATACCAGCTGCCATTCATTTTGTGTGTGTGCCAGCTGAAAATTTACAGATAACTTACTAGCCGACCAGGATTTATTGTTTTTTTCATGAGCGCTCGACAACACCAAATCACTGCTTGCCACTATACCTTTGAGACTGGTCAGTTCCTTTTCATTTAGTTTTAACCACAACTCTGCATCAAGCTTGCTGGACACTTTAAATCCCGGTGTCTTGATATAGTGCATGAAATAATCTAGCTGCACCGCATCAGCATTGATATAGACAGAGGATTGCCAGTTTTCTTTATTTTTTTTCATCCTTGCAATCAGCAGAATCTTCTTACCTATCTGCTCAGGCGTTTCAGTATCAATATATACGCCATACTGACCATCATTCACTTTAAACGCCAGATTACGAACATTAAAATTCATGCTCACCGATGAAACCGACAGATCAGTCCAGCGCACCGTCAAATCCTGCAGCTCTATGGTTTTGTTATTGAGAAACTCAAGCGCCTTGTCCGCAGCAGCTGTCACTGCCGCGTCATGCCCGACACCAGCTGATAACATATCAAGTGGCAAACCCTGAACAGATAACTGACCTGATTTATCTCTTAGCAAATTTAAATGTGAGCCGTTAAGCGAGATTACTGTTGGTTCGAAACTTAAATTTAAAAGATTGCTAACTATACCAAACTCAACAATCACTTCATCAAATCGTACCAGCTGTGAACGCTGGCCGCGCTTATTTATTTTAACATCGATCAGTTTTATGCGCGGCGACAACCAGTACCAATCTGCATCAATTCTTGCTAGCTGAACCGGGTAACCCAGCGCATCCTGCAGCTTGTTTTCAACTTCATCCTGGTACGAGGTCAGATAAGGTAACGCCAGTCTTAAAACAGCCATCAGCATCACAAACAAAATCAGTACAACGCTAGTTACTACAAACAACCACCAGCGTAGTCTCGAAAAATATTGATTTTGTCTATTGTCTGATTTCAACGGCATGGCAATTACATAATTACGACATCAAATTGTTCCTGCGCGTACAGCACTTCTGCCTGTAAGCGGATACTGATACCGATAAAGTCTTCCAGTTCGGCCAGACTATTTGATTCTTCATCAAGCAACATATCTATCACATCCTGTGCAGCGAGCACCATCAGCTTCTGCGCATCAAACTGCCTGGCTTCACGAATTACTTCCCTGAAGATTTCATAACAAATGGTTTCAGCTGTTTTAACTGAACCTCTGCCACCGCAGGTCGGGCAACCTTCACACAACACATGCTCAAGACTTTCGCGAGTGCGTTTACGTGTCATCTCAACCAGCCCCAGTGAAGACACATCACACACATTTGTTTTTGCATGATCTTTTTCTAAACATTTATTCAGCGCACGCATAACCTGACGCCGGTGTTCATCTTCCGTCATATCTATAAAGTCGATGATGATAATGCCACCCAGGTTTCTTAGACGCAGCTGTCGCACAATTGCCTGCGCAGCTTCCAGATTGGTTTTAAAAATTGTCTCTTCAAGGTTTCTATGGCCGACAAATGCACCGGTATTGACGTCAATCGTCGTCATCGCTTCAGTCTGATCCAGTATCAGATATCCGCCGGATTTTAACTGCACCTTTCTTTCAAGTGCTTTTTGAATTTCATCCTCAACGCCATACAAATCAAATATTGGCCTTTCACCCGGATAATGTTCAATTGTTGCTTTCAACTCAGAAACATACTTTGCAGCAAAGTCATTCATGCGCGCACAGTTTTCTCTCGAATCAATCCTGATTTTTTCCAGATCATCATCCACCATATCTCTCAGCACCCTGAGATGCAGCGGCAGATCCTGATGAATAATATCTCCTGCGCTGGCGTTTTTTCTGTGTTCTTCTATTGAACTCCAGAGTGATTTTAAAAACTTGATGTCACGCCGCAATGATTCTGCTGTTGAGCGCTCTGCTGCGGTACGCAATATGTATCCGGATTCACCAATCAGGTCCTTATGCTCCAGCAGGTCATCTTTTAAACGCTGGCGCATATCCTCATCATCAATTTTTGATGAAACACCGATGGTGTCAGAGTTGGGCAGAAATACCAGATAGCGTGAAGGGATTGTGATATTGGTTGTCAGACGGGCGCCTTTTGTGCCCATCGGATCTTTAACCACCTGGACTAAAAGTTTTTTTCCGTCATGCACCAGCTGGCTGATTGATTTACGACTTGATTCAGCCTCACCCGACACTTCAATATCAGATGCATGTAAAAAAGCCGCCTTCTCCAGACCGATGTCGACAAATGCCGCATCCATCCCTGGTAGCACTCGGACCACCTTGCCCATGTATATATTACCGACCAGACCTCTGCTTCCCAGTCTTTCCAGATAAAGTTCTTGTAGCACGCCATTTTCTAGAATGGCGACACGAGTTTCCTGCGGCGTGACATTAATCAGTATCTCTTTGCTCATAATCCATCAATTCTTTTTATGTTATTTTTTTTCTTAACTGCTGCCGGCCAATCTAAAGCCTGCTTGTTGCAACAGACACCTTGTTTCATACAAGGGCAAACCCATGATGGCTGAGTAGCTGCCATTAATTTTTGTTACGAACTGTCCGCCGATACCCTGTATGGCATAAGCACCGGCTTTATCCTTCGACTCGCCTGTCTGCCAATAAGACTCTATCATTTCAGAGTCCAGCTCCATAAAACTAACATCACTGATGCTGAGCCGGGTGTTGACGTTTTTTTCAGTCATCAGTGTAACAGCTGTCATCACCTGATGGGTACGCCCGGACAACATATTCAGCATTTTAACAGCATCCTGATAATCTGCAGGCTTACCCAGTATCTGCTGATCCACCAGCACAATCGTATCCGCTCCTAAAACAGCAAATTCTTTACCGCAGCTCTGCTGAATATGCCGGGCCTTTTGCAATGATAGCCGGCAGACATAATCATCTGCCAGCTCACCATGCTCGACACTCTCGTCTATATCAGCGATTTGTTGTTTAAATTCGACCTGAATTTGCTGCAGCAATTCCACACGACGTGGCGATGCAGATGCCAGGATCAGCTGACGGCTATTCATTCGCGATGATACGGATGGTTATTCAGAAGCGACCAGGCACGATAAACCTGCTCAACCAGTACGATCCTGACCAGCGGATGCGGAAAAGTAAACGCTGACAACGACCATTTGTAATCAGATATCTGTAGACATTCGGGCGACAAACCATCGGCTCCACCAATTAATATGGCAACATCCTGACTCATCTGCAGCCACTCATCCAGCTGCACTGCAAGCTGCTTTGTGGTCTGGGATTTACCGTGCTCATCGAGGACAATAATTTTTGCTCCGCGTGGTACCGCTGCCAGTAAGCGCTGTCCCTCATCCTGTTTAATTTTCTCAGTCACAGAATTACGCACACGTTTCGCTGCCGGAATTTCCTTCAGCTCAATTTGCACACTGCCCGATAAACGCGAAGCATACTCTTTATAACCCTGCTCAACCCATGCAGGCATACGCTGACCAATCGCTAACAGATAAATTTTCATGTCGTTTTACGCATGTTAATACACTGCGCCCTGCAATCCCGCACTAACGGGAAACAAACGTCCACAGTTTTTCAAGATCGTAAAGCTCGCGGGTCTCCGGCATCATCACATGCACTATCACATCTCCCAGATCAACCAGCACCCAGTCCGCACCGACTTCACCTTCTGAACCCAGCGCCGGACAACCGGCTTTTTTTGCCGCGGCAAGAATATTTTCTGCCATCGCTCTGACATGACGCGATGAGGTACCACTGGCAATAATCATTTTATCCGTTACCGATGTTTGCTGACTTACGTCAAGCACAACGATATTGATTGCTTTAAGATCTTCCAGAGTATCGATTACCAGTTTTTGCATCGCTTCAAGCTGCATAATTAACCTTCATATAATGTTTGTAAATCTGACCTGATTATTTCAGGCACCAAAAATTGTACACTTTGTTTCTGCCGTATCATTTCTCTGATTCGTGTCGATGAAATCTCTAACTGACATACATCGAGAAAAACAATATTCCCTGCAGCTACCGACAGCAAACGATTCTTATCCGTCGTTACCCGCTGCTGCAGTTCCTTATTTTGCTGGTTCGCCAGACCCGCTCTTTTCATCACTAGCAAATGCGCGAGTTGCAGAATGTCCTGCCACTGATGCCATTTACAAAAATCCCGGTAAGCATCACCACCGACGATCAAACACAGGTGTTTCTGTGGAAACTGCTGCTTTAAATCAGCCAGGGTATCGACCATATACGAGATTCCCTGACGCCTGATCTCACGATCATCAGCCACCAGTCCGGGAGTTTCCTTGAGCGCTTTTTGCAATAAAAAATATCGCTGCTGAGCCTCTAACACCGGCTTTTGACGATGTGCAGGAATATAATTGGGTAGCATACGTATCTGCTGCAGCGCCAAAGCCTGCTGCACGTCTAGAACGGTTCTCAGATGGCCAATATGCAGCGGGTCAAACGTACCGCCAAATACCCCCAACAATTTGTCAGTTACGGATATGTCCATCACCCAGTACGATATACTTGAGACTGGTCAGGCCTTCCAGACCCACCGGGCCACGGGCATGAAATTTGTCGGTACTAATACCGATCTCTGCTCCCAGTCCATATTCAAATCCATCAGCAAAACGCGTAGAAGCATTCACCATTACCGAGCTTGAATCCACTTCTCTTAAAAACCGCCTTGCATGGCTGTAGTTTTCTGTGACTATAGATTCAGTATGCTGTGAGCTATGATGATTGATATGTTCGATTGCCTGATCCAGTCCAGTCACAATTTTAATCGATAAAATAGGTGCCAGGTATTCAGTATCCCAGTCTGCCGCGTCCGCCTGTTTTATCTCAGGCAACAACTTCATGGTTTTCTCACAACCGCGCAATTCAACCCCTTCCTGCTGATATAACTTAGCCAGTGGTGGCAATACAGAAGCCGACGCAGCAGCTGATACCAGCAAGGTCTCCATCGTGTTACAGGTACCATAACGCTGAGTTTTAGAATTAAAGGCGACATCGAGCGCTTTTTTCTGATCGGCAAAGTCATCAATATAGACATGACAAATACCATCCAGATGTTTAATCACCGGTATTTTAGATTCATTACTGATGCGTTCGATCAAGCTTTTACCACCACGTGGAATTATCACATCCACCGATTCTTTCATTTGTAGCAAGGCGCCAACAGCAGCGCGATCGGTTGTTTCGATGACTTGCACAGCATCAACTGGTAAACCCGCTGTTTTTAGTCCGGACCGAATACAGGCCGCTATCGCCTGGTTAGAATAAATCGCTTCGGAACCACCTCTTAAGATTGTCGCGTTTCCTGATTTCAGGCACAAGGCAGCAGCATCAGCCGTCACATTAGGTCGCGACTCATATATAATACCCACCACACCTAATGGCACACGCATTCGTCCGACCTGAATCCCAGAAGGCCGGTAACTCATATCATTAATTTCGCCAATAGGATCTGCTAAGGATGCAATCTGACGCAAGCCCTCTATCATGCTGTCAATTCGACTCTCGGTTAATGCCAGCCGATCCAGCAGCGCCGCATCCAGACCTTTTTCCTTACCCGCTTGAAGATCCCGCTGATTCTCCTGCTTAAGTTGCGCACGGCCAGCATCGAGCTCATCAGCGATCGCTACCAAGGCTTTATTTTTTACCGCAGTTTCAGCCTTAGCCATCTGTGTCGCAGCGGAGCGGGCATTTTCACCCAGAGCTGTCATATATTGCTCAACATCAAATTTCATTGTTTCAAGGCTCACACTCATGATCAAACCGATTTGTTTTCTAAAGCCCTATTATGCCTGTTTTATCGTAAAACAGCGATGCTCTATTAACTTATACTAATGTTCGTCTTTATTAAAATCTTTGAGACACTTATCACAATTCAAATAGGCTCTGCTTGATGATACCGATCGCGGCTCCCACAATATCAATATGGGCTCACATTTTTAAAGGGATCATCATGCAAACACTGATAAACAGTTTACGAAAAACACCCATTTTTGCGCATTTAAACTCACAGCAAATACTGGCACTGATAGAACAAACAACGATATACACGGTTGCTGCCGGGACCGAAATAACAGCTCCAGAAAATGCTGTAAAGCACCACCTGCTCATTCTGGACGGCAACATTAAGAGTCAGAATAAATGGCTGTATAATGGTAATGAAATGCAGTACTGCTGGCAGATTCAGTCCGATGAAAGCCAATGCCGCTTTGCCATTCTCAGCTCTGCCACACGTGCTATAAAAGCGACTGCTACCACTCACACTCGTTATCTGTTTATTAACGGCGATGAAGTCGAGGACCTGCAGATACAAAATCATAACCAGATGCAACAAGCCACGAACAAAACCTTCACATCGGGTATGTTGAAAATAGCGGTCTGAGGCAGGTGTTTCAGCTTGCTCTTAGTGTCGCCGGCATAGCTGAGAAAATGCTAGCGCGCACAACCCCTTCCAAAGCTCGGAACAGCACCCGCTGCGGACATTAAGTCACGATCATCCGTTATACGCCTAAGTGAGGAATAGTCCGGCCGATAAAACAATTCTGAGAATAATACATTGAGATACAGGCAAGTGCAGGATTGACGGGAGAATTCTTTAAAAATTTATTACCGGCATAAAAAAAGGACAAACATGACGTTTGCCCTTTTTTGAGTTTTTTATATAACTGTCTTATGGACGGATATATGCAAAACCTTGTTGCTGCAGGTGAGCCAGCTCAGCAACACCAGAAGGAACAATATCAGACTCCGCTACATCAAACAGGTCAGATTTGTAATCGATTTTCTTACCGCGTAAAGTATTTTTACATACTTTAAATGCTACGTTCTGGCTTTTCAGGCTAACAACTTTAGATTCGAAGTTAGCATCGCTGTTAGCTTTCATTAACAGTGATACGCCTTTACCGTGCATGATGATACGCAGATCAAGATTTTCTGCACCAACAGCATTGATATGGTTCTGAATGTTACGCATTGCACCGGCCTGGCGCTTTGGGTTGTCATAGTTAACATGATATGCAACTTTTTGCTTTGAATAACTACCAGCAACTGCAAAACCAGCACCTAACATCATTACTGTCGCCAGTGCGACTGCAAATATTTTTTTCATCTTTATAGCTCCAAATTGGTTAAAACTTTTATATTTGTCAAATAAACTGGGGGAGATCTGTGTTGATTAATCCACTGTGTTTTAATAGCTTCCTACTTTATCAACTGCCTTTAACGGTAAAGACAAACTCACAACCCATCTTTCCACGCCTGACCGATCAACAACCGGACAGCAAATCGCGAATGTTTTTTATATTAACAATAAATCGGAAAAGAACAATCTTTTCTAAAAAAAAATACAATAGGCTGCAATAAAACGCCTTCTATCGCAAACCGAAAAAAATATTAAACCCTATAAAAACAACAATTTACACAGACAAGAAAAATAAATCATGCGGATATGAAAAAAAATGGAATATTTGATTATTTACAATTAACTGCAATGATTGCGACCCAAAGCCATTAGATAACATAATTTTATAGCGGGTATATTGCCTACCTAATAGGCAACTACTAACAGGCAGCCTAGGGTATACCCTTTGTAAGAAATCAGTACAAACAAGCTATTTTTTAACCGCCAGCATACGGATGAAGTGAGCCTCGCCGACATGATACTTTCCTTCATCAAGAACCTCTGTCACCGCTTCCAGTAAATTCAACTGACAGAGTTTTTCAAAGTCACTTCTGACCTGATCCAGCGTGTACAACATATTGATATCTTTAGGCCCACCAGATGACCTGGTTATCTGCTCTGTTGTAAACGCCTCCATCATAAAATACCCGCCTGGCTTCAGCAGTGTTAACAACTGGCGGTGAAAACTTTCTCTGATGTCATTGGGAACATGGGCATAAATCAGGGCAATTGCGTCATAGTCCTGTTTAAACCTGTTCATGAGTTCGCTGTGACTGCTTTGTATATAGTTAATACTCACCTGGTGTTTATCAGCAAACTCAAGTGCCTTTTCAACAGCTTGTTCACTAAAGTCGTAAGCATCAACTTGCCAGCCTTTTAAAGCCGCATAGACTGAGTTTCGGCCTTCACCTTCTGCCGGCAATAGAATCTTACCTGGCTCCAGGCCATCAAGTACCTGTTTAAAAAACACATTAGGCCTATCACCATAGGCATAACCCTCTTCACTATAGCGCTGTTGCCAGAATTCAAGCATGACATCCTCCTTCTCTTTAATTAAGCCTAACTATTTTATTGTTATTAGCTGTGGTTCAAGCGCTGCTCAACACATTGCTGATAAGAGTCCACCGCTTTCTGTGCTGCAGGCAGAAATCCTTCAGCCGTCTGATAAAAACGCTGATAGTCAGGCGGGTTTGTAAACGCCAGCGTAACAATCATTTGTGCCGCGTCATCAAACATCACTGCTTTGTACAGCAGTCGCTGCTCCACAAGCACGCGACTTATTAAGCTATATTCGGAAAAATATGGCTTTTTCTCAAACTCGCTATTAAAAACGCCACCTGCTTTAATACCTACAAACCATTGCCTGATATGCTCTTTATCCTGCTGGTAATGACGAGCATCAGACAATTCAGCCGCCAGATTTAGCGTCTCGTAACCGTTAGGGTCTCTGAACTTAAGGCGGTAACCATCAATTCGCGATACTTTCTTGTGCTCTGTAGCCAGCCTCAGTGTTCTGAATTTTTCAGCACTCAGAGGTAATCTTTTTTTACTGTACAGCTGATACCCACTCGGACTACAGCCTGCATAGGCATTAAATAAATGTGCCCGGTTTGCTGCCGGGTTTAGAAATACTGCAGAACTGATTAACAACGAGCCCTCTTTTAACCTATCGTGCCGCTGGTAAAACAAACTGACATCACGCAAACGATTATCTCTGATAAACAGCGACTGAGTCTTTTGCCTGAGGTGCAGGTGTAAATTCCCCAGATACAATTCATGGCCCGCCTTGACCCTGAACCTTTTATTTAAATCTTTAGCAAGGCTGTATTCACCGAGGGGGGTATCAGGCTTTGCTGTCCATTGCTTAAGCCTGTAAACACCTGCTGGCAAAGCCAGCTCAATCAGTTTACCTTTAGGAGTGAGAAACGACCTGAAACCGTCAGCAGACTCCTGCCCTGAATCAATTTCAGAATCATTATTTCTTAGCTCTGCCGTTATTTCTTGGCTTGTTAATTCATTAACAAACGTTAATTTGAATTCGAAAGCGGGATAACCCGATACGGTCATGGAAAAAAATACCTGACCCTGAGAGTCAGCCAGTGGCTGTATCCGTGTCTGGTTAGATGAACTACAGGATAAAACAAAGTGCGCTGACAACCACAAAAACAAGAGCCATCTTCTTCTGATCAGCCACTGTTTTAATTGAGCCATGATACGGTTACCGGAATATTGAACTGTTAATAACAACCCACTTAGCCATGACAAACTTTATCTAAACAGTCATGTGAACCTGTAGCGGCATCAGCGCTGTAAAAGATTTTTGCGCAAAGCGGCTATCAATAACGACTGATTGTGTTCGCAAAATCAAAATGATGAACTATCCCAACACGAACTGAATCAACTTCTGCCTGTGGTATAGCCGGGTCTTCCTGTGAGGCCAGTCGCCTTAACCAGGAAAAACTAATGGCGGTATCTTTGCTGCCATAAAGCTCAATACCGACGCCATAGGCCGGGCCATTAAAACCATCTCGATAAATCAGTCCGGGCTGCGTCATTGCCACACTGCCATAACCCAGAGCCAGATAGATATTAACGGATTCGTAACGGTGATTGAAATTCAGCATCAGGTTAGTGGCTGAATCCAGTGTTGAGATCGTCGAGGTTGGGGCGGCAAAATCAGTCTGACTATAATCAATCTCAAACGAAACGACATTACCAACATCATAGCCGTAACGATATGAAATGGCCGACAGACCTTCAATATCATAGCTTTCATTACTAATGCCAAAATAATGTCTTGCCTCACCCGCCTGTGATATGCCGAACGATATTAACAACATCATGCCCACGATCATTTGCTGTAATCTCATAACCACTCCTTATATTTCCCGACTTTTATTTTTACTGCAGCAAGACATACTTAAATTTGCACATCACTGGCATAAAGTTTTTGTATATTATTAAGAGAATATGCCAAGTATATGATTTTGTAAAGAAAACATTAATCAGTCAAGAGATCGATTAGCTGCAAATTTGACGCCATGCAGTAATTTTCTGGCTTAATGTGATAGCGGCATGAGCGGCACTGGTGGAGGGTAACTGTGTATATTGCAAATGCTCCGGCAGCTGATTTTCAGCCTTCAGCACATGTTTTTTGTATAGAGCGGCGGCTTTGCCACCGTTGAAATAGACCCGACTAATATCCCGACAGCTATCAAATAATCTTGAGAAATCATTAACTTGCACAGTATCTGCCTGAATATCAGCATCTAGGCTGCCGCTGCGGGCACATTGATGAGCGACATCCCACAACGCCACTTTATGTCGGGCTAACGCCGCCAGCCGCTCAGCGTAAGTCGCATCAGCATCGATAGCATATAAAGCCTGCATGATTGTCCAGAATGCATTTCTCGGGTGCGCGTAATATTGCTGTTTTTGTAATGACGCGAGACCTGGCATAGAGCCTAAAATCAGAATCTCTGAGGAAGCATCAGCCAGACAATCAAAGCCCGTTAATAACTCTACGGCTGTAGCTGATGCCATCACTCGGTCGCTAACTGGTAGCCCGCCAGACACAGGCAAAGCTGGTACAACTGATCCCAGGTCTTACCCGCCTCCATGCCTTTAATCACTCGATCGGTGCTGGCACATAATGACAGCAATCGCTTAAGACTGTGCTGATTATGTTTAGCAAGCGCTTTTTTCATCAGTGGTACACGCTTGCTCCAGACACCGGCTTTTGCCAGTGCCGAATCAACCGATTGCTGAGAGCTTTCTGCAGCCGCCAACAAGCTGCGAATTTCTCGGCTTAATGCCCATAACACCAGCACAGCTTCAACCCCTTCATCCTGCAAGCCGCTGATGATATGTGCCGTTCTGGCAATATCACCCGCTAAAGCAGCATCACTGAGATCATAAATATTAAAACGTGAACTATCTGCCACTGCCGCTGTAACTTGCTCTGCATCGAGCCTGCCGGAGTCTACCAGTAAACTGAGTTTTTCAATTTCCTGCGCCGCAGCCAGCAAATTACCCTCAACCCGATCCACCAGCAAACGAACAGCTTCTTTATCAGGATGCAATCCTTTCATCTTGCAGCGATTTTCTATCCAGACCGGCAGCGCATAACTGTCGATCGGCCAGCACTGTATCATGACACCCAGCGCATCCAGTGCTTTATACCATTTTGAATTGCTGGCGGTTTTATCCAGCTTACCGGCGGTAATAATTAAAACCGTATCATCGGCAGGTCTTGCTGCGTATTCAACCAAAGCTGCGGAACCGGGCTTACCCGGTTTAGCGCCCGACATGCGCAACTCAAGGATGCGCTGTTCAGCAAAAAGTGACAGGCTATTGGATTCTTCGGTTAAAGTGTTCCAGTCAAAATCTTTATCCACATCCATCACTGTTCGTTCGCTGTAGCCCAGCTCTCTGGCTCTGGCTCTGACCTGATCGGTTGCTTCCATTACTTGCAATGGCTCATCCCCGGATATCAGATAAAGTGGTGCCAGTTTTTTTTCTAAATGCTGGCTTAGCTGGTCAGTTCGTATTTTCACAGTCGGTTATTTTTCACAGTCTGAACACATAGTCATAGTAAGTCCGTCTGGGGCGATAGCATGCCGCGTTATTGCTGGGCGGTTTCAGGCTGCACATCAACAGAGCGTGGCATGATATTTTTCTTATGGGCGGCCTGAATTTGCAACATAATCAGCCGTGAGGCATCGCGTTGCATATCACGAACCAGAACGTCTTTTTCCCGGCTTTTTCCCAATACCGCCTGATTGTCATAAATATAATCACGAATCAATTCGAGTTTTCTGTTTTTTATGGATAAAGCAGTTGCCGATTGCTGCGCTGAAACGCTGACTGAGTATTGCAATATCAGCTTGATTTCATATTCACTGGCACGCCCCAGATTATCCACCGAGACCACCCGCTCGCTGAGTGTCTCGTTCTCAATTTTAATCGTCGCCTGTGCCAGAGTGGCGTCTTTAACAACCCGCGAACCATTTGTTTTCAAAATCCGTTGCAGATCCTGCAACAGTTCAGAATGCAAATTACCTGCGCTCAGATAAACCGCTGACATTTCATCCGGCAGCTGATAGTCACCGCGCAAATGAAAACCACAGGCTGACAACACAGCCAGCATCAAGCTGTACACCAGCAACTTATTGAGTTTCTTAAACAGCATTAGCCAACCACGATATTTATTAAACGTCCGGGCACAACAATCACTTTACGCACGGTTTTATCAGCGATAAAGCGCTGCACATTGTCATCCGCCAGCGCCAGTTTTTCTATTGATTCTTTATCCGCATCGGTCGCTACACTTATTTTACCGCGCAACTTGCCGTTTACCTGAATCATCAGATCAATCGAATCTGTTGCCATCGCGGCTTCATCAAAAGCCGGCCAGGCACAGTTAACAATCGCCTCATCGTGACCTAAGATTTGCCACAGCTGATGGGTAATATGTGGCACGATGGGTGACAACATCAGCACGACTGCCTCCAGTGCCTCACGCATCAGTGCTACACCCTGCTCGGAATCATCGTCAAACTTGGTCAGCTGATTCATCAATTCCATCACCGCCGCTATTGCGGTATTAAAGGTATTTCGACGACCGATGTCATCGGTCACCTTCTGAATAGTCTGATGCAGCTTCATGCGCAGGCTTTGTTGTGCATCCGTCAGTTGCTCGGGCTGCAGAGCAATCTGATTTTCTGCTGTTGAAACATGCTGATAAACGGTTTTCCACAAGCGTTTGAGAAAACGGGATGCGCCTTCAACCCCACTATCCGCCCATTCCAGCGACTGCTCCGGTGGCGCAGCAAACATTGTGAATAAACGCACGGTGTCAGCACCGTATTGATCAATTAAACCCTGAGGATCGACGGTATTGCCTTTTGATTTAGACATTTTACTGCCATCTTTTAACACCATGCCCTGTGTCAATAAGTTAGTAAAAGGCTCATCACTATTAATCAGACCCTGATCACGCATCAACTTATGGAAGAAACGAGCATACAATAAGTGCAATACCGCGTGCTCTATACCACCAATATACTGATCCACCGGTGCCCAGTAATCAGCGCGCTGGTCCAGCATTTTGTCAGCATCCGGACAGGTGAAGCGAGCGTAATACCAGGAGGATTCAAAGAAGGTATCAAAAGTGTCGGTTTCGCGTTCTGCGGCAGCACCACATTTCGGGCAGCTGGTATTAATAAACGCCGGCATTTTTTTGATCGGTGAACCCACGCCATCATCAAAGCTCACATCTTCCGGTAATAATACCGGCAGCTGATCTTCGGGCACAGCGACCGCGCCACAATCTGGACAGTTCACAACCGGAATCGGCGTGCCCCAGTAGCGCTGCCGCGAGACACCCCAGTCGCGCAAACGGTAATTCACTTTTACCGCGCCTTTGTTATCAGCACTGAGTTTTTTCGCGATGGCCTGAAAGGCCTCGGCGGAACTTAACTGATCAAACTCGGCCGAATTAATCAGCACGCCTTTTTCAGTATAAGCGGCATTCTCTATATCCACTTGCGTTTTATCATCGAGCGGCGCAATCACCTGTTTAATAGCCAGCTTATATTTTTTGGCAAATTCAAAATCACGCTGATCATGTGCCGGCACCGACATCACCGCGCCCGAGCCATAATCCATTAACACAAAGTTAGCGACCCAGACCGGTACTTGCTCACCACTAATCGGGTGTTTCGCCATCACCCCGGTAGCCATCCCTTTTTTCTCCATCGTCGCCATATCAGACTCAGAGGTGCTGGTGCTTTTACAGTCATCAATAAAGGTCTGTAGCTGAGCATTTGTGGCCGCCGCTTTTAAAGCCAGCGGGTGCTCGGTGGCCACAGCAACATAGGTCACTCCCATCAGCGTATCAGGCCGAGTGGTGTACACGGTTAACGGCTCATCACCGTCGATCGCGAATTGCAGCTCCACACCTTCTGAACGACCGATCCAGTTACGCTGCATGGTACGCACCTGTTCCGGCCAGCCATCAAGCTTGTCCAGATCATTTAATAACTCTTCTGCGTAATCAGTGATTTTCATAAACCACTGGGCAATCTCACGGCGTTCTACCGGATTATCACAACGCCAGCATTTACCATCGATAACCTGCTCATTCGCCAGAACCGTTTTGTCATGCTCACACCAGTTGACACCGGCGGTTTTTTTATAGGCCAAGCCCTGCTCTAACAAACGGGTAAAGAGCCATTGCTCCCATTTATAATATTCAGGCTTACAGGTTGCTAACTCACGCTCCCAGTCATAACCAAAACCAAGACGCTGAAGCTGGGCCCGCATATAATCGATATTTTCATAGGTCCAGCCTGCTGGTGCTACATTATTTTTTATTGCCGCATTTTCAGCAGGCAAACCAAACGCATCCCAGCCCATTGGCTGCAATACATTCTTACCCTGCATACGCATATAACGCGAAATAACATCCCCGATACCGTAGTTACGCACATGCCCCATGTGCAAGCGCCCGCTGGGATAAGGAAACATTGCTAGGCAATAAAACTTTTCCTTATCGCTGGATTCAATCGCTCTAAACACCTGATTTTCGTCCCAAAACTTCTGCACACTGGGCTCTATAGATTGTGGATCGTAATTCTCTTGCATTTCGTCAGTTAACTCGGCAGTCGTGATTTATATGGTCTATAAAATATTTTTAATTAGCAGAATTCAGCATTATAGCCACTGAACCGCTAGAAACCTTAAACGGGTTATATCACCAACAGCCCCACCCTATGAAAGTGCAGCTGTCGCGATAAAAGAGCAAGGATACATCAGCCATGCAGGCAAAGAAACAATGACTTGAGGTAATTACTATCAAAGCAGGACTCATTATGAATCATCAAGATACCAGTCATTTAGTTGACGGTTATAATAAGATGATGGAGCGTATCAAATCGACAATCGATAATGCCACGGAAGAAACCCCTCCAACCCTTCACAAAGCGATGGAAAAAGCCATCGAAGAAGCCCGCCAGCGACAGGAACTGACTCACAGAGAAGCCGAGCAGATTGCCAATACGATAAAAAATGATTTAAACGATGCCGCTGAGCACTTAATGGAAACAGACAGTGATTTTACCGAATGGTTAAAAATGGATCTGGATGGTCTCGAACAAAAAATTCTGGATTTGTTTTTGTGCGTCGCTGATCACACGCGGATGGAAATCAGACAATTTATCGGCAAGATCGAAGACACTACCTACTATGCCACCGATCTCGCCTGCCGCGGAGATTACCAGTGCGGCCACTGCCAGAATGTGGTGCATGTCGACAGCGTCAGCCCGCTTAGCTCATGCCCTGTCTGTAAACATACCGAATTTAGCCGCTTCCGTTTACCACCCGGCCACTGAGCCGGTTCGCTCAGTAACACAACAAAACGGATTATGATGATTTATCATGATCCCGCTTGTTTCTAGCTGCCTCACGGCGCGCCTGCCACAACAGCCACGCTACAGCCAGTGTAATCAGCGGCACATTACCCCAGAAGACATAGGCCGTGCTGCCCGACATCGCTCTGATCTCACCGCTGATCGTGGTTCGTACAAATAACTCACTGCTGACAATCTCTTGACCTTTCGGTCCAATAATCGCCGAGATACCGGTATTGGTGGAGCGAATTAAATATCTGGCCGCTTCAATCGCCCGCATACGTGCAATCTGATGATGCTGGAACGGTTCGGCGGTGCGTTTAAACCAGGCATCATTACTGGCATTTATTAAAAATTTTGCTGCCGGCAAACTGGCGCGTATATCGCGATCAAAAACGTCTTCAAAACAAATACTCGAGCCGACTTCATAACCGGCCACTTTCATCAGTGGCTGCTGATCACTGCCACTATCAATATTACTCATTGGAAAATTAATATACTGTCGCAGGAATTCGAACAGCCCGCGCAGCGGCATATACTCACCCAGTGGAACCAGGTGCCTTTTTTGATAATAGTCACCACTGCTACTAATCAGACTGTTGTAATAACGGCCGCTTTTAGGGTCGCGCAAAAACACCCCGGCAACGACGGCGGTGTCAGTCTGTTTTGCCTGCTGCTTAATGTTATTCCAGTACGGTTTTACCCGGTACAGAAAATCAGGAATTGCGGTCTCCGGCCAGATCACAATATCGCTGTCATGATGCTCATTGGTCTGCTGCTGATACCAGTTAAGTGACGGCCATTTTATCTCTTCACGCCACTTCATATCCTGGGTCACACTCAACTGCGGCAGGCTGACCTTCAATGGCCCAGAAACCGGCTGACTCCAGTTAATGAAAAACAATAACTGCCCAATCACCAATACAGCAACCGCGGCCGACAGAAAATAACGGGCTTTCGCAGGCTGTAATACACTGATCAGAATAAGTCCTGCCAGCAACAGCATCAGCGCACTGACACCAAGCGCACCAAACAACGGTGCAAAATTTGCCAGACTGGTTTCTACTTGCGAAGTGCCCAGCGAAAGCCAGGCAAACCCGGTGAACAGATAACCTCTTAACCATTCAGTCAGCGCCCACATCAGAGGGAAACCGGCCAACAAAAACAAAGTCTGGCTGGCGGCAAAAAAACGCTGCGACAAATAGGCAGCCAGAGCCGGAAACAACGCACAATAGGCCGCCAGCAAAATAATCATTGCTATTGCCAGTGCTGCCGGGGCATCGCCAAAAGTATGCACACTGTGATAGATCCAGCTAAAACCGACCACAAACTGACCGAAGCCAAACAGCCAGCCACGCCAGAAGCTGCGTCCATTAGACTGTTGTAAAATCAGTAACAGAAAAACACTGAGTAATGGAAAGGCAAGATATGGCAGATCATAAGGCGCAAAAGCAAAAGGCAGACACAGGCCCAGCAGCAACGCCAGCAGATCTGTCATTTTTTGATTTGAAAAAAATCCTTTTAGTCGATCAGTCATTCAGCGTTCTGTTCGTCGCTGACAGCAACCGGCAGAATAATGACCTGAATATTCTGAATGCGGCGACTATCAGCACTCATAATTTTAAATTGTAAACGGCCAATAGAGATCATTTCTCCGCGCTCTGGGACGTGACCAAACTTTTGAATCAGTACCCCGGCTATGGTATCGAACTGCTCATCACTAAAGTCGCTGGCAAAAACATCGTTAAATTCTTCTATCGGTGTCATCGCCCGGACAGAATACCGCGCCAGACCGTGACGCCGAATATTTAACTGATCCGCCTCATCGTGTTCATCATCAATTTCACCCACAATTTGCTCGAGTACATCTTCAATCGTTACCAGCCCGGCAATACCACTGTATTCATCAACTACCAGCGCCATATGATTACGACTGGCTCTGAAGTCACGCAATAAATCGTCTATCCGTTTACTTTCAGGCACAAACACCGGGGAACGCAGAATATCGCGCAATTCAAACTCTTCGCGCTCTGCCATATCAGCGTAGCGCAACAAATCTTTTGCCAGCAAGATACCGATAATTTCATCACGATTATCACCGATAACCGGGAAGCGCGAGTGACCGGAATTGGTTACCATCGGTAACATATTTTCATAATCCGAACTCTCTTCAATCACTATCATTTGCGATCGAGGCACCATGATATCGCGCACCTGAGTATCGGCCACCTGAATCACGTTTTCCATCATCGTCAGGGCATTGCTATCAAACAGATCACGCTTTTGTGCCAGCCTGAGCATATCAATTAATTCCTGCCGACTTTGCGGCTCTGACAAAAATGCCAGACTTAAACGATCCAGCCAGCTTCGCTGATTATTTGCAGACTCTTTTTCAGCCATTTTCAGATTTACTCTTCATTGTGTTCAGATTGTAATCGATACGGGTCGTCAAAACCCAGTTGGGATAATAATTTTATTTCCAGCTTTTCCATTGTTTCTGCATCAGCATCTGAGATGTGATCATAACCTTGCAGATGCAACATACCATGTACCAGCATATGCGCCCAGTGCGCTTTTTCAGTTTTACCCTGCTGGCGGGCCTCATCGCTAACCACAGAAGCACAGACAACCAGATCGCCCAGCATCACCAGATCAAGCACATCGAGAAACTCCGCCGGCATATCCATCGGAAAAGACAGCACATTAGTCGGCTTGTTTTTACCGCGATAAGCCTCATTCAAATCCGCACTTTCTTCTTCATCAACAACTCTCAGTGTTACCTGAGCGGCGTTATCACCGAGAAAAGCTGCCGCCGCACAGCTGACTAAAAAATCCTCTGCCGGCAGCTCTGTATCTTTTTGTTGATTCTGGATAACAAGATCAAGCATTTTATCTATCACTGTTTCAGTTTATTATAGGATTCAAACGCTTCAACAATTTTCTGCACCATTGCATGGCGCACCACATCTTTACTGTCAAAATATGTAAAGCCAATGGCATCAATATTTTTCAGCACATCAACCGCATGTTTAAGACCGGATTTTTTATCCTTAGGCAAATCAATCTGAGTAATATCACCGGTAACAACCACTTTCGATCCGTAACCAAAACGAGTAAGAAACATTTTCATCTGTTCTACCGTGGTATTTTGCGCCTCATCAAGAATAATAAATGATTCATTCAGACTGCGACCACGCATATATGCCAACGGCGCAATTTCAATCACGTTATTTTCTATCAGTTTATTGACCTGCTGAAAACCCAGCATTTCATACAGCGCATCGTAAATAGGCCGGATATATGGATCAACTTTTTGCGCCAGATCCCCCGGCAGAAAGCCCAGTTTTTCACCCGCTTCTACCGCCGGTCTCACCAGCACCAGACGCTGCACTTTTTCCTGTTCCAGCGCCTGCACAGCCGCCGCCACTGCCAGATAAGTTTTACCGGTACCGGCCGGACCAACACCAAACGTAACATCGTATTTGCTCAGGTTAGCCAGGTATTCACGCTGATGTTCACCACGGCCCTTGATTGCACCGCGACGTATATTCACCGTACCGGCACCCAGCTCCATCTCAGACGAATACTTATCGTTAAGCATCTGCTGCAAACTCAGATGCAGCGATTCGGCTTTTAATGTTTCTTTTTCAGTCGAAGCGTAAAGGTCTTTTAACAGCTCGCTAACACGGATAATAACTTTAGCATCACCGCTGACTTTAAACTCGTTACTCAGATGGGTAATTTCAACACCAGTACGTTTTTCAATTTCACGCAGATGCTGATTCATCGGGCCGCATAAATTTGCCAGCCGCATATTATTAGCCGGTTCAAGCAGAATACTGGTAGTTTCACTCATAGTTTATGACGATGCTTTTATTGGTTGTTAAAAAGAATATTAAACGGCTGCAAATACTTTCACAGTGTCGTGATCAGAAACTTCAATAAAGTCTCCGCGCAGCGAGTTTGTGGTGGCTTCTGTAATTTTAACCGTGACAAAGCGACCGATAAGATAATCGGCAGCGGCAAATCTAACAACCCGGTTATTTTCTGTGCGCCCTGTCAGCACGCCTTCTGCTTCGCGTGCCTTACGCTCGACCAGAATTCGTTGCACCGAACCGACCATCGACTGACTGATCGCCGCAGCTTGCTCGTTTATTTTATCCTGCAGTCGCTGCAGCCGCAGCTTTTTGGTTTCCAGTGACACATCATCTTCATAGGCCGCAGCCGGTGTACCAGGGCGAGCGCTGTAAATAAAACTGTAAGACATATCAAAACCGACGTCATCAATCAGCGTCATCGTCGCTTCAAAGTCTTTTTCTGTTTCGCCGGGGAATCCAATAATAAAATCGGAGGAAACTGTCAGCTGCGGACGTTTCTCACGCAGCTTGCGGATTTTTGATTTGTATTCAAGTGAGGTATGGCCCCGCTTCATTGCCGATAATGTTAAATCCGAACCGCTCTGCACGGGCAGATGGACAAAACTGACCAGCTCAGGTACTTCATCATAAACATCGATCAGGCGCTCTGAAAATTCAACCGGGTGTGAGGTTGTAAAGCGGATACGATCAATGCCCTCTATTGCTGCCACATAAGTGATCAGCAAGGCCAGATCGGCAGTCTCTTCCGCATCATCAGCAGCATCGGTGCTCATGACGCCGCGATAAGCATTTACATTCTGACCCAGCAAATTCACTTCACGCACACCCTGTGCCGCCAGCTGAGAGACTTCTGCTAACACATCATCAAACGGACGACTGACTTCTTCACCGCGGGTATAAGGCACCACACAAAAGGTGCAATATTTGCTGCAACCTTCCATAATAGACACAAAGGCGGTAGGGCCTTCAGCTTTGGGTTCTGGTAGGTGGTCGAATTTTTCTATCTCAGGAAATGAGATATCCATCAATGGCTTGTGCTTATTATCAATCTCGCTGAGCATCGCCGGTAAGCGGTGAATGGTCTGTGGACCAAACACCAGATCAACATAAGGTGCTCGCTGACGGATAACCTGACCTTCCTGACTGGCAACACAACCACCGACGCCAATCACTAACTCCGGTTTTTTATCTTTCAGCTTGCGCCAGCGGCCTAACTGATGAAAGACCTTTTCCTGCGCTTTTTCACGAATTGAACAGGTGTTTAACAGTAAAATATCGGCCTCAGTCGCATCAGAGACCTGCTCCAGACCATGAGATTCAGCCAGCACATCGTACATTTTTGCCGAGTCATACTCATTCATCTGACAACCGAACGTCTTTATATACAGCTTGCGAGCCATAACAACCTTAACTATTCAAAACAGACCGCAAATTTTACCACAGACCAGCATTATTTAATCAAAATTCAGAGCCTCCACTAAAAATCTGCTATAGATACTTGACCCCGTACCTGACTCCAACCGTACTATTACAATCTGAAACAGTAGATAATAATAAAAAACTAATAAATATCATTAACTTAAAGGCAACAAAACACTCGGCTGACACAGTCACTCGGCACAAATCTGGAATCAAGCCATGCTTTGCGTTAATACAGGACAGCTGACTAGCAGATTTAATAAGCCGTCGACTGGCTGTAACAGATAGTTTGGGCCAGGCCCGGTATACATAAATATGAGGATAAAGCATGATTAACTATTCTATAGCGCTAACAATTTTTTTCATCGCATCGTTTAGCAGCAGTTCAGCCTTTGCCGCTACCGATGACAGCACACAGAAAATTGTGATGCAATTAACCCGCGGCAATGACAATTTTGCACACCGAAAAAGTTTTTTCCAAATTGACAAAGTGCTGTCTGAGATCGGTGAAAACAAACTTAAAATAGTCGTCGTCGCCTATGAAGATGGCATTCACGCACTGACACAGAATTCAAGCACAGCACAAATGCTCACCAAACTTTCAAACCGCGGCGTCATTTTTAAAGCCTGCAAAATCAGCATGAAAGCCTGGGACCTTAGCGAAGACGACTTCCCGCTGGAAGTTGAGTTCGTCTCCGCCGGCGCACCGGAGATGATACGCCGACAACTGAGCGGATATAAATACTGGAAACCATGATTTCATGGCTATGTAAGCCTTATCTGACTCTAGGTATTCTTGAGATTATTCTTGTGATGGGTGTCTTATTAATTGATTAGGAGACTTACTTGCTGCATAACTGAATTGCAGTTATTACTTGAAACCGCGTAAAAGCATGTTACTTTTAAATTTCAAATCAAATACAAGGCCTTAAAGATGAAAATCAATACCGTTAAGACAGCGTATACTAAGTCCTCCTTTTGTGACGACCGACTCAAACAAAGCAGACGCTTTATGTTTGTGATTCTATTTTTTTTGGTTATGCAACCGCTGATGGCTGATCCTCCCGAAGCTCCCGATGCACCGCAAGTAATAATGGAGTCATCGATGGGGGCGACAAAGCCGGAAGAGTTTATCATCCACATGCTTAACTTTGACAGTCCTGATGGTGAAGAGGGTGCTAGTGCTAGTTTGGTCAAGAAATTTGATAATCAGATAGTGTTGCGTTATGACTACAGGTATGGATGGAGAGCAGGTGATGTGGTGACTAACACAGTCTTTTACAAAAGGTTAAACCCAGGGCAGAAAAACGCTCAATGGAAACTCGCTTTTACATTATCAGGCGCACTTGATGCCTCAAGTTTTGTAGAGGATCTCAATGGTGACGCAATACCCGATATCATCGTCAAACACTCAAGTAGCTTTCGAACCTTTGAGGAATCAAATGAAGAGATCCAGCTTTTTAATAAGGATGAAGGGAAATATGTCACAAGCGGACTGTCTGCATCATCAAACTACTATTCTGGTGAGTATAACGATAAAGGGACTTACCAAAAACTGCTAATTCAACCAGCAGAGCCTCTGCCTATCGTGGTTATTGAAGAGAAGAAACGTGATGAAAACGGTAAAGAGTCGCACAGCAGCAATTCGTACCAATGGAGTAAGGAGAAGAAACAGTTTTTACCTTTCTTGAGCACTTTGCCTGTACAAAATAGGGATAAAGCTTTTGAAAACTAAATGGATAAAATCGCTAAAAATGGCGATTACTATACATACAGGTATTACCCTGCTCAACAGGATTTATCAGATCAAGGAGATGATCATGCCACGCCCTCGTATACTCAGGTATCACTCGATACCTCATCTTTTTATCATTAGAAAGTCAGCAAAAAAAAGGCCAACAACTCGTTGGCCTTTTTGGTAGGTTCAAATATGTATGCTAAATACTAAATCTGTTTCTTTAATGTATTAAGTATGAATCTTCTTAAAGTCACATTCCCCTTATCTCTATTATGGTATAAAAAGTACGGCCCATCATTAATGTCTTGCCTCAGTACGTGATTACTTCGTAAATCTGGTACGGTAAGCAGGTCGCTGTTGTCTACAGTGAACTTATGCATTAATTTTGTATTATATATAAAATATTCCAAATTAGAGTACACGCGACCGCTTTCCGGTATTTCCTCGGTATAACACATCAATATAAGCCATTCCCAGTCTCGTGAACGATTATAAATGCTTACATTGTTACATTGAGACCATTCCGTAAGAATCTTTTTATGGACTTTGATATTGGATGGTACCGCAGTGTAAAGCTCATTACCCTGAATATAGAAAATCTTACCGAGATTAGTATTTTTGGTATTCGCTGAAATTAAAGCAAGTCTTTCATTCTGATTTAATAGGTCAAGCAGGTAAAACTTCTCTTCAACCTTTTTATTGTTTGGGTAGCTTACGTAATACAAATAATCAAGACCTTTATCATCAGTATGAAATGACTCGCGGTTCAACAACAATCCTGATGATAAGTTACTTCCCTTCCATATGGAGGCTTCTTCGAAATGCCTTTTCAATATCGTATTGTATAAAATAAGTCTGATTTTTCCGGAAGTTACTATTTTTAAATTCAACCATGTCCAATCAGCTGAGTGATTAACGATTTCTGCTTTATCTACTGATTCACCTACTACTTCCTCCAGAGAAATGAACTTGTTTTGCTCGGTGAGCATTCTGGTTTCTTCATTCACCCATAAAGTACTTCCGATAGTTTGCATTTCTTTTATGGTGGTTATTTCATTAAGCGGTGCTTGGTATATATTGGCTATATATACGTTTGCTATAACCAATAGAACTAAAGAGGTATAAATGGATCTATTTACAGTATTACTTAGCTTGCTTCTGATTATTAGGTGAACTACTGCAAGTAGTATTATGCAGGCAAGTATAATATATACATAGAGAAGATCGGCCATTTGAGTATCAGATAGAGCTACCCCATATCCTATCGCGGCCCCGATAATTAACAACAAAGAAATAGCAGTGAACTTCCTGTCTCTTTTTCGGTAAGTCAAATAGGAAATAATGACGGATATTACTATGGCGCCTAATATAAATACGCCATCTTTATCTATAGAAACAATCTCCCCTGCCTTATACATCTCATTTACTTTACTTAAACCATAGCCAGCCACATATGCAGGTAGTAATGACAAAATGGTGAAGAATAAAAATACGACTTTTTTTATAATATCTTTCACGTTAACACCTTTCTTGTAATGCTTATATTTTTTTAAAATCCAGATAGTGCTATCCTGGTTTCACTTAGACAAAAGATCTGCTTTTAATTTTACATAAGGTCCTTACATGGTCACCCAACTCAATTATTCACAATAATACTCACATAAATTAATCTACACAACATGGATTTAACTGATCAAGGAGATATTCATGGTTCTGTGTTGGTTCTGTGTGCGGTTCTGTGTGGACACCCACACTAAGTATTTCTTTCAAACTCAAACAAGCCTGCCAGACATTAGGCTGTCGGTTCTGTGTGGACACCCACACTAAGTATTTGACTACTATACATACAGGCATTGGTTCTGTGTGGACACCCACACTAAGTATTTGACTACTATACATACAGGCATTACCCTATTCAACAGGATTTATCAGATCAAGGAGATGATCATGCCGCGTCCTCGTTATGCTCAGGTATCACTCGATGCCACATCTTTTTATCATTGTGTTTCGCGCTGTGTACGCCGGGCTTTTTTATGCGGCGTGGATTCGTTCACCGGTAATAGTTTCGAGCACCGCCGGCAGTGGCTAGAAGACAAACTGCTTGAATTAGCGCAGATTTTTTGTATCGATCTGTGTGCTTATGCGGTGATGTCAAATCACTACCATGTCGTGCTTCATATCAATAAAGATCAGGCGCTATCATTAAATCTTGAGCAGGTAATTACACTCTGGCACCAGCTGTTTAAAGGCTCACTGCTATCTCAACGGTTTTCAAACGGTGAAATCCTAACAAAGTCCGAGTTAGTGGCGTTAACGAAACAAGCTGAACAATGGCGACTTCGACTTATGGATATCAGTTGGTTCATGCGCTGTATGAATGAAGCGATTGCACGCCAGGCAAATCAGGAAGACGATTGCAGCGGTCGCTTCTGGGAAGGTCGTTACAAGTGCCAGGCCTTACTCGATGACAGTGCGCTAGCTGCCTGCATGGCCTATGTTGATTTAAACCCACTGCGCGCAGCCATCGCTAAAACACCGGAGACCTCAGATTACACATCAATTAAAAAACGCATTGTCAAAGCCCGGTCGTCATCAACACCCAACAACCCCCAACAACAATGCAAACCGTTAATGCCTTTTGTTGGAAACCCAAGAAAACAGATGCCACACGGCTTACCGTTTCGCTTAACCGATTACATGGAACTGCTGGACTGGACAGGCAGAATAATGCGCGATGATAAGCGCGGCTTTATTAATAACCAGCTACCGCCAATACTCGAACGACTTAATATCGAAGCCAAACACTGGCATTACATGACACAACATTTTGAAAGCCACTTCAAAGGCCTGGTCGGTTCCGCATTCAAGCTTAAACAAGCCTGCCAGACATTAGGCTACCTGCGAACACCGGGCTTAACACCCTGTCGAGAACGATTGCCTTAAACACAACGCCACATAACACTAACGTCATTCGGCCTGCTCCGAGATATGCACTCGCCTGTAATTAGAGCAGATATAACAAATGTGCATAACCTGCATACTTATTTTATAAATTCAAAAAGCATTGAGAATTTCTGATGTCATTAATGAGATTTTCAGTTATGGTTTATTTATGGTGGGTGTCTAGTTAAGGCTCTCGAACGACTTAATATCGAAGCCAAACACTGGCATTACATGACACAACATTTTGAAAGCCACTTCAAAGGCCTGGTCGGTTCCGCTTTCAAACTCAAACAAGCCTGCCAGACATTAGGCTACCTGCGAACACCTGGCTTAACGCCCTGTCGAGAACGATTGCCTTAAACACAACGCCACATAACACTAACGTCATTCGGCCTGTTCCGAGATATGCACTCGCCTGTAATTAGGGCAGTTATAACAAATGTGCTTAACCTGCTTACTTATTTTATAAATTAAAAAACCATTGATAATTTCTGATGTCATTAATGAGATTTTCAGTTATGGTTTATTTATGGTGGGGGTTTATTTATGGTGGGTGTCTAGCTAAGGTTAGCTAAGGTTTTGTTTGGAATTTCTTTGTATTCTTTGCCCCGTTTTCTATCTGCGTGCTGCACTTCAGTTAACTGGAATGGCCAAATGTTGTCTTTTGTTTTTAAATAAAAATCAGCCTCTGTATTAGAATTTGTTTCGTTTACACCTACCTCACAATCACTGACATATTTTTTATACCCAATACCAAACATAAATGCACACCAGGCCTCTGTTATTTTTTGGTGTTTTGGGTCATTAAATAGTTCGGGATTTGGAATGCTATCCATTTTCTTTTCTATATCCACCAACGCCTGGTCTGGATCGAGAAATTGAATGGTTGCTTCCTTCATGGTTTTTGCCCTAACGTTAAAGTTAAATTGCCGCCGCAGTTTGGCGGTCAATTTTGAACGACTTGTTAGCACCTTTTGAACCTATAATACCATGCGGTAGTAATAAGCATGGCAGAAACTAGTGGTACAAAACCCCAATTTATATTTATTACATTTGTGTAAATTGGTGTTAATGACCAAAGAGCATCATATATAGCATGTAGTGAAACAACAAGAATGAAGCTCTTTGTTGCTGAGTATATAAGACCAAGAAATATGCTACTAATTAACACTTGTCCAAAGGCAAATGAGTTGTTTGGTATGGCTCCGAAATGCCAGACCGTAAAGATTAGACTGGTAATTAATATTGCATAAACAGGCCCGAGCTTTGATTCTAAGCTATTCTGTATTAACACACGAAACACAAGCTCCTCTCGCAATCCTACGATTATACTTGTTATAGCGAATAATATACGCGTGTAGTCTCCCATGAAGTAGAGATTTCCTACCAATAATGGCGTAGCTAAAAAGAATAAAATTGAAATTACAAAGAATGGTGATTTTATGAATTTATATGTTGGCTTAAAGCTTAGTATGTAGTCTTTAAATATATAGTAATATGCGATTGCGGAAGATGCTCTTAATATAGTCTTTAGATATTCTGAATTTGGTGTTAAATCTTGAAAATTAAAAGAAACATACCGTGAGGCAATAATATAAATAAGCTCAACAATCACGGCTAGTATAAGTTTGGTTTTAAGAGTCATTTGTTTAATGCTAACGTTTTGCTAAGGGGCGCGACGTAAGGAGCGTCCCAGTGAACAAAGTGAACGATCTTGAGCTACTTGTTAGCTGCATTGTGATTACCTATAAATTTAACAGCTTCGCATGCAGGATGATTCTTTTTCTTATGTTTTTTAGCTTTTCGACAAAGCTCTGTATTTAACTTTTTAGCTTCCTCTTGACTTCGAGCACTGAGCCCACACGGGCCACCAGTTAAAACCTTTACCTTTTTCATATTTGAAACCAAAACTTCACTATTTTTATGCTTATGGATAACGAATAAATTCGATTGACCAGATATCAATAATTGAAATCTAGTTTCATAGTGCATAATTTTTGAATTAACATTTAAATTAAGCATTTCAATATATATATGTTTTTTATCGATAATTATTTCAGCGACTATTGTTATTTGTTTTTCTGTTTTTTTATTTATTAGGTTTTCAGAAAAATCAAAGCTATATGGATTCTCTACTATTAATGGAAAATTATATGAAAAGTGATTATTTTCGATTTTCCAATTATTGTTACCAAATTTAGAATTTAAATACTCTCCACGAGACTCAAAATTCTGAGTAACTTTTAATTTATCTAAAGCATCATAAAATACGAAATATTGTGGGTTTTCCACGTAGTAATTCCATTCCGTACACGTTCTTGCGCATGCTATTCTTGATGCGAAGATTAAAATAATTATGATTACGGAGTATTCTATTTTTTTCATTTTTTACATCTAACGATTGAATTAAGCGGGCTCGAAAAAGCAAGCAAAGCGCCGCTTTAGAGAGTCCGGCAGGTTTGAAAAACCTGCGAACTTAAATGACTTGTTATGCAATTTTAAATTTAGCATATTTTTTATAATAGCTCTTTTTCTACTTTTTTATTTTGTTCTGACTTGGCAATTCATTCAAATAATATCTTCCTTCGCCTTATACAGTATGAGGAAATAGTAGATAAACAAAAGCATAAATATTAAGTCACCGATTACCACGATGAGTACAACTGAATTGGCAATACCTGACAGATAGAGCTGCAATAATTTAATTGCAAAGCCCACCTTGCCAATGGCACCAACGATGACTATGCCTGAATGCTTCAAAGGATTATGAGCAACGATCAGATATCCAAAAAAATATACAAAAGTTGTACCCCATGCTCCTTTGTAAATATCATAGAATAGCGGATCAGAAAGTTCTCGGCCAAAAAAATTCTGAAAGGTATATGCCGTATTAAAGTAACCAAAGCCAGCCCCGGTTAGATTCCACAATGCCGCTACGATAAAAAGAAGCTTAATAAATTTTAATTCCTTATTACCTATCATTGTCATTCCTTTTAATAATGTGCATAACAGTTAAGTATATAGCCATGGCCGTAATATAATACGCCCATGGCCATATATCCTTTATTTCTTATTTATACTGCTACTCTAATAACAGTATAAATTTCAAGTGGTTATTTGTTCTAACAACGAA
>JAOULX010000024.1 GCA_029881795.1 Gammaproteobacteria bacterium | reverse complement strand
TCCTCTATTTCATTCCGGTACGGCAGATCCGACGGAGTCCCCTGGCAGGTAATCAACACCACCGGGAAGCGATAAGCTTCTTCAGCCAGCTGCCTCAGGATACTCATAATCGGTGCAATTCCAACCCCACCAGCAATCAACATCACACCCTCGGCATGCCGTCGCTGTATGGTGAAATTGCCATAAGGGCCATCAACATAAACTTTTGAGCCGATCTTCAGCTGACCTGTATGCGCTGTGAAATCACCAAATTCTTTAATCGTAAATTCCAGCGTATGACGATTACCAGGATGTGAACTGATGGAAAAAGGATGCTCTTCCAGACTCAGCAACGGGCCAGAAAATTTCAGCCAGGCAAATTGTCCGGCCACGTAATCCAGCACTCGACCCCGCTCCGGCTTCAACACTAAACGCCAGGTACGGTTTGCCTCCTGCGAAACAGATTGCAGCAGATAAGCATGTGACAACTGTTGAACAGGCACAATAAGGTAAACATGTAATAGTGCAAGCAACGCCAGCAAAGCCAATGCAAACCAAAGATAATCAAGTGAAGCGAACTGCGTATAGCGCCCCGCTCCAAGCGCATGCACAACCGCCAGAGCAGCTGTTGCTATGGCTAACAATAAATGCCAGCGCCGCCAGTCTTCATAATTCGACTGCACCATATCGCGCTTTAGAGCCAGCACCACAACCAGTATCAAACCTAACCACGCCAGCATACCGGTTATCGTATCGACCCCATCGAGCTGAGTAGACTGTGTCAGATAAGTGTCCCACGGTAACAGCTGATTATTCGGCAGCGAATACATCACCGGATGAAGCAATAACAGGATAATCACAACACGTCCCATCAATTGATGACTGCGCATAATGATATCGATGCCGACAGGAGCAGAAATGCTTTTAAACCGGCCGGAAAGCACAAACTCCAGAAACACCATCACCAGCCCTATCATGCCAAGAGCAGATGCCAGCTCGTCCCTCCATGGGCGTCCAGGCAACTCAGCCATCCAGGCAAAAACCACCGGGCTATTGATGAGCAATACATAAGCCAGAAAAAGTAAAAAAATAACTAAATAACGGTTCATGACAAAACTAACTCACGTTGCTTAGTGATAATATAGTGATAACACGAACAGTGTGTTTAAGGAATAAGAACAAAACAAAAAGCTGACGAAGGGATAATTTTTTAACGGCCCCATGACATTAATCATTATATAATCGCTCCATCATCTATATAACTCGTGATATCCTGTTCGTGTTTAATGACAACAGACTTTAAAAAATAATATAAATGTTATTGAAAACTTTTCAAAACAGCCTGTTTTATCTGATCTTGCTTTTACCAATTAATCTCGTGGCCAAGCCGCTGTTTGATGCCCACCTGCATTATAATGAAGAAGATGCGAAGCATTTCACCGCCGAACAAATTATCAATAAATTACGACAGAATGAGATAAAGCAAGCCATCGTCACCAGCAGACCCCCGTCACTCGTTAACAAACTGCATCAGATAGCACCTGAATTAATCGTCCCGATATTAGGCATTTACAAAAACCACGAAGACAAAGCAAACTGGCCTCAGGAT
>JAOULX010000023.1 GCA_029881795.1 Gammaproteobacteria bacterium | reverse complement strand
CAGAATAGTCCTTATGTTGCTGATGTCGAGGCTGGCAAGTCCTACCTGTGGTGCGCCTGTGGTCGTAGTAAAACCCAGCCTTTCTGTGATGGTTCACACATTGGTACGTCTTTTTCGCCGGTGGTATATAAGGCCGAAAAGACCCAGTCCATATTTTTTTGTGGTTGTCGTAAAAGTAAGCACAAACCTTTTTGCGATGGTTCTCACGCATCATCCTGATGTTAACTCGGTGAGCTGAGCCATGTTACCCGTTATTTGTATTATGGGGCCGACGGCATCGGGTAAAACCGAGCTGGGGCTGGAGGTTGCTGAGCGATATAATGGCGAAATAGTCAGTGTTGATTCGGCATTGGTTTACCGCGGTATGGATATTGGTACCGCAAAACCTGGCGTGCCGGAGCAGCGTGGCATCCCTCATCATTTGATTGATATTTGCGATCCATGGGAAACCTATTCAGCGGCCGAGTTTCGTTCTGATGCCTTGAAGCTGATTACAGATTTGCATGGCAGGCAAAAAGTACCGGTACTGGTAGGGGGGACGGGACTTTATTTCCGCGCCCTCGAGCAGGGATTAAATACCTTGCCGGCATCGGAACCTGCCATACGTGAACAGTTAACATTGCAATTGGCACAACATGGTCATGAGTATATGCACATGATGCTGGCAAAGGTTGACCCGCAGGCTGCGCAGCGGTTACACGTTAATGACACACAAAGAATATTGCGTGCATTGGAGGTTTTCAATATCAGCGGGCAGCCAATGAGTGTGTTATGGGATGAGCAGCAAGTGCTGACAACTGCGTATAATTATATAAAAATAGCGGTCGCGCCCGCGGAAAGAAGCGTTTTGCATCAGCGTATAGCGCAGCGTTTTGATCGAATGCTTGATCTGGGTCTGATTGCAGAAGTAGAGGGGTTGCGCGCACTTGCACAAATAAAAGCAGAGTTACCTTCCATGCGCAGCGTTGGCTATCGGCAGGTCTGGCAGTTCCTGGATGGTGAGTTTGATGCTGAAACCATGCGGGAAAAAGGTATTGTTGCAACGCGTCAATTAGCAAAGCGTCAGTTTACCTGGTTTAGAAAAGAGCAAAATTTACAATGGTTTGACAGTGTGTCAGATGGTTTTTTGTCGGACATACTGAGTTTTATAAATACCAGGCTTGAAATTTGAACAAATGGATGCATTATCTGGCTAATAGGCTACAATATTACACTTTACTGATTCAGTGAGTCGGTGTTGTCAGAAGTTTGATGGTTGTCAGAAAGAATATTGATATCAGCTATCTAAACCGATTTGAAACATGTAATATGCGTGCGCCTGTTTATAGGGTGTACGGGAAAGTTAAAATAAAAATTACGATAGGAGACACCTCATGTCTAAAGGGCAAACATTACAAGATCCTTTTCTGAATACGCTCAGAAAAGAGAAAGTGCCCGTATCTATTTATCTGGTGAACGGCATAAAATTGCAGGGCCAGATCGATTCTTTTGATCAGTTTGTCGTATTGCTGAAAAACACAGTCAGTCAGATGGTGTATAAGCACGCGATTTCTACTGTTGTACCCGCGCGTAATATCAAAATGCCTAACGGGGCAGAAGAGTCTGCCGCAGCTGAGAGCTAACCCCTGATC
>JAOULX010000003.1 GCA_029881795.1 Gammaproteobacteria bacterium | reverse complement strand
GTACTGAGCCTGTTCCACCCGAGGGCGCAAACTGTGCCAGATAACCTGCAATCGACTGAATATCAGCAGCACTCAGTGTAGTGCTCAGATAATTCATACTGGCTACACTGGCGATACCACTGTTGATTCGAGTGACATCCGCACCGCCCTTGCTGGTCGCAGCACCGGCACCATGACAGCCTGAACAGCTATTGGCATACAAGGTCGCGCCATCGGTGCTTCCTGTTGGTGGTGGTGTCGTGCCACCGGTGAGGAAGTCGGCAATCGCCTGAATCTGTGCACTGCTGAGACTGGACAGTGAGTTCATGCTCGACACATTAGCAATACCGTTGTTGATACGGCTGACGTCGGCACCGCTCTTGCTGCTGTTAGCTGAGCTGCCATGACAGCCGGCACAATAGCTATTGTACTGAGCCTCTCCGTTGAGAGTACCACCAGTTGGCGGCGCACTTTCATTCCACTTTTGCCCATGGCAAGTGGTGCATGACGGGCCTATCGAACCCTGCAGACTGGCTCCGTGGCAGCTGGTACAGCCACTGCTAAATGGTGTGTCTTTATCAATCGCATGACCAACACCATCCTTCATATCGGTGTGGGGCACGCTGGCGCCTCCACTACCACCACCCGATGGCGCGCTTTCATTCCACTTTTGCCCATGACAAGTGGTGCATGAGGGACCTATCGAACCCTGCAGACTGGCTCCGTGGCAGCTGGTACAGCCACTGCTAAATGGTGTGTCTTTATCAATCGCATGACCAACACCATCCTTCATATCGGTATGGGGCACGCTGGTGCCTCCACTACCACCACCCGATGGCGCGCTTTCACTCCATTTTTGTCCATGGCAAGTGGTGCATGACGGACCTATCGAGCCCTGCAAACTGGCTCCGTGGCAGCTGGTACAGCCACTGCTAAATGGCGTGTCTTTATCAATCGCATGACCGACACCATCCTTCATATCGGTATGGGGTACTGAGCCTGTTCCACCCGAGGGCGCAAACTGTGCCAGATAACCTGCAATCGACTGAATATCAGCAGCACTCAGTGTAGTGCTCAGATAATTCATACTGGCTACACTGGCGATACCACTGTTGATACGAGTGACATCCGCACCACCCTTGCTGGTCGCAGCACCAGCACCATGACAGCTTGAACAGCTATTGGCATACAAGGTCGCGCCATCGGTGGCTGGCGGCGGCGCAGCAAAAGTTGCCAGATAATCGGCGATTGCCTGAACCTCAAGCGCCGTCAGCGTATTCAAATAATTCATCGCGCTGACACTAACAATGCCAGTATTAATCCGTAATGCTGTCGCACCAATTTTTGTACTGCTGCTTGTCGCGCCATGACAGGCCGCGCAACTGCTGGCATATAAGCTGGCGCCATCGATCGTAGTCGGTGGCGGCGGTGGCGTCAGGCTGGCCAGGTAATCGGCGATTGCCTGGATCTGCGCCGCACTCAGGCTGCTCAGCGAATTCATGCTGGCCACACTGCTGATACCGGTATTAATTCGCGCTACCGTCGCACCAATTTTTGTGCTGCTGCTTGTCGCGCCATGACAGGCCGCGCAACTGCTGGCATATAAGCTGGCGCCATCGATCGTAGTCGGTGGTGGCGGTGGCGTCAGGCTGGCTAGGTAATCGGCGATTGCCTGAATTTCTGCAGCACTGAGCAAAGAGCCCAGTGAATTCATACTGGCCACACTGCTAATACCGGTATTGATACGTGTAACGCTGGCACCGGCTTTGTTAGTGCTAGCACTTTCACCGTGACAGGCCGCACAGTTCGCGGCATAAAGCGCTGAACCATTTAACGCACCACCATCAGTGACTGTGACGCTGGCTGAAGCTGCTGCATTCAAACCATCGTTATCAGTAACTGTTAAAGAAACAACATAATCACCCGGCAGACTATAACTATGCACAGGCTTGGCTCCGCTTGCTGTTGTTCCATCACCAAAATTCCAGCTATAACTTGTGATGTTACAGTCAGTATCATATGAAGACGAACCATCGAATAAAATATTCGACGCCGTTACACCCTGATAATGCCCACTAATTCCGCCAGCATTGGCAACCGGCAAATCAACACCACTACTGGCAATAGTAGCGGTTACCGTAGCGCTATCACTTAGGCTGTGAATATCAGTGACGGCGAGCGAAACATCATAAACTCCACAACGGTTAAAAGCATGCAGTGGTCTGTCGGAAAAACTGGTGCTGCCATCACCAAATTCCCATTTCAAATATATCTGATCGCCATCGGGATCTATCGATCCCGTACCATTAAACTCTACCGGCACATTAACCACGCCGCTTACTGGCAGACCGGCATCGGCAACAGGTGCTGAGTTCGGCGCCATCAAGACGATGACTCGCACCACCGAGCTGGTACTATTACCTTCATTATCAACTACCGTTAAGCTTACATTAATTTTTGATTCAGACGTGACATTAAAGGTAAAAACTGGGTTTGCAACACTGCTGGAACCATAGACACCACCGAAGTTCCATAAGTAGGAAACAATAGAACCATCTGGATCAAATGAACCGGCACTATTAAAACTAACGGGGCTGCCATTAACTGCGACATAGGGCCCGTTTGTTTTTGCTACTGGTGGCAAGCCAGTTCCGACACAGCCCGGATTAGAAGGATCGACGAAAGTCAGTAGATTGGCAGGTGCATTAATCGCACTGCTTAGATTCAGACAATTAAAGCCAGGAGAAGTCTGCGTCGATAGTGAGGATTCCTGATCATTATTAAAACCGTCGCCATCTGAATCAAACAGACCAATATTTACAATACTGTAATTATTATTCCGGAAGTCTTCTCCATACGGCGTACGATTACCCCCACCACCAAAATCATAATGGCACAAACCACAGTTATCTATTCGTGTACCTGAGGTACCATAGGTGTTATTAAAGTCCGTCAGGTAATTCCCAAATGGTTGCGCCGAAAAGGAGACAACACTTAACGCCGCGACACATATAATTTTCAATCCAGTGGATAAAAACCGAACCCGTCCGTTAACCATTTCCATGACGAACCTCCTTATTTTTATTTGTACTTTATAATCCCTTGACTACACTTCTTCTTTATAATATTTCTCTTCATGAATTAACAATCAGACGCAGTATTTGACCAGGGATACGATGTATAAAACATTATAGGCCTCTGCGTTAACGCGAAAAATACAGACATACCATTAACCGAATAACAGTTTATACCTAGTCAATTTTCTATGCACTTTTTATAAATTAATCACGTTCATAAAAATTATTTCTCAACTACCGATTACTTATCCAACTGATATTACATCCAGCCCATTTTTGTAGACATAAATCAATAAAGATCATGCTGACATAAGACTTCTTGTTGACTGCATTGCTAGAAATATGAATACTTAACTAAAGAAAATATTTTTAATTAAAAGTAATTTGATCTTTTTTGACCGACCACGAGAATAAATATTTTCTGTTGAGATTGAACTATCATAACAATTCTTGATGTACATCAAGAATTCTCAGAAAGGACGCGCACAATGCATAACACTATCTACTATATCAGACTGACTTTAATACTCGCTTCGTCCCTGATATTTGTCAGTGCCTGCAGCAATGACTCAGGACCGGACTCGCAGGTCGATTTAGTCATTACCGACATCTATACAAAGAGCTCGAACCCGTCTGCCGTTTATATAAAATACGTGAACCTTGGAAATACTGACCAGGGTCAGGACTTCTTAATAAAACTGTCATCTTCGAAAGGTTCGTTCTCTGGCAACATTAATCACCGCTTTGCTATACCTACACCGAATACCGAAATGGAAACAGGCGCCTATAAACTTGATTTACTGTCACTTGCTGACAATGAAAACGCGCAAATAACTGCTGAGATTGACTGGGAAGGCAGGACCAATGAAAGCGATGAGAGCAACAACTCTTTTTCTAAAATTGTATACCGGTATTAAATAAAAAGCGTTGCTGTCGAGATACGCGTCTGAAATGAACACTGACAGGCTCAGAGATTAATTTATCAAAAAGAATACAGCCTGTTATGGTAACAGGCTGTAGCTGAAAATTAATTAACTTCCAGTAACTCTACTTCAAAAATTAAAGTCGCATTAGGTGGTATCACACCTCCGGCGCCAGCAGCACCGTAACCCATTTCTGGTGGTATTGTCAGTTTACGTTTACCACCGACTTTCATCCCGGCAAAACCTTGATCCCAGCCCTGAATCACCTGGCCAGCACCGAGATTAAAACCAAAAGGCTGACTTCGATCAAGACTCGAATCAAATTTTGTACCATCTTCCAGAGTACCGGTATAGTGAACCATTATTTGTTTACCGGCAACCGCCTCATCACCCTCACCAATTGTTAAATCATCAATAATTAAATCAGCCATTGTTTTCTCCCGACACGCTATTGTCGTCTATCGTTTTAAAATAATTACGTTTTAGTTTATTAACCAACACTGATAACAATATCAATGCCAGTAAATTTGGAATTGCCATCAGGATATTGGTTATATCAGCAATATTCCAGACAAGTTGTAATGGCACGACGGCGCCGACTACTATTAATACTGTATAAATCAGGCGATAAGGTAGCACCGCAGCATCACCAAACAGAAATTTTACACTACGATCGCCATAATAAGACCATGCGATGATGGTGGAAAAGGCAAATAAAGAGAGACTGATACCCACCAGTGCCGCACCACCTTCACCGATTGACTGACTGAATGCATAAGCGGTTAACGATGCCCCAGCAACACCTTCTGGTGCCGTTAAATAGGCACCGGTAACAACGATCGCCAGACCAGTCAGTGTGCAGATCACCAAGGTATCGATAAACGGTTCCATCATCGCAACCAGTCCTTCTCGCACCGGCTCATTAGTGGCGGCTGCCGCATGTGCCATTGGGGATGAACCCAGGCCCGCCTCATTTGAAAACAAACCTCTGGCCACACCCCAGCGGATAGCCTCACCAACGGCTGCACCACCAACCGCCCAAGGATTAAGCGCGTGATTTAGAATCGTAGCTAAAGCCTGTGGAATCGCACTAAAATTGTTCAGCAATACGATCATTGCCGCCACAACATAGATCACAGCCATAAACGGCACAATAATACTGGCAATTTTTGCTATTCTTTTAACACCACCGATGATAACCATACCGACCATTAAGGCCATGCTCACGCCAATCAACCAGCTGTACTCTTTGATATCGGGTGCAACAAATATCAAACCATCTACCACCGAATTAACCTGCACAAGATTTCCGATTCCGAATGACGCTATCATCGCAAAAAAAGCAAAGAAAATAGCTGTGCGCTTCATCTTCAGGCCGTTCATTAGGGTGTACATCGGACCACCGGCTATCACCCCATCAGCCCCGACTTCACGAAACTTAAGCGCCAGCGTACTTTCGGCAAATTTAGTCGCCATACCAAAGAAAGCTGTCACCCACATCCAGAACAGAGCACCGGGACCACCCAGACTGATTGCCGTTGCAACACCGGCAATATTACCGGTACCAACTGTTGCAGACAGCGCGGTAGAAAGCGCCTGAAAATGCGAAACCTCACCATCACAGGCAGCCTTATCGTGCTTGCCGCGAATTAAGTGTAGCGAGTGACGGAAGCCTTTGATCTGTACAAAATTAAGTTTTATTGTCAGATACAGACCCACTCCCAGTAAAACAGCCAGCGTCAGCACATTGCCCCATAACAGACCCGCTATCTGGCCAGTCCAGGCAGTCAAACTTTCCAACATATTCATCCCCTAATAAATTATCATCAAACTAGACGCACAATATAACGCAACAGGGTAAAATACAAACTGTTACAAACCAAATATCTAAACGAGTAAACATAATGAAGAAAATTGAATTATTTTTTGAGAACCTATTATGGAATAGCAGGCTTTCTGTTATGACTGCAGTTATCGCCAGCTTACTTTCAAGCTTGGCAATGTTTTTTGTAATCAGTGTTGATACCGTCTCAATGATCAGTCACCTTCTTAATTACGCCGCGCTAGAACAGACTGAAAGATTGACTCTGCGTTCAGAAACCATCACTCATGTTGTAGAACTGATTGACGGCTACTTGCTGGCCACTGTGCTTCTAATATTCTCATTCGGTCTTTATGAATTATTTATCAGCAAAATTGACGCAGCAGAATCATCAGACAATTCATCGAAAGTTTTATTCATATCAAGCCTGGACGATCTTAAAGCACGTCTGGCAAAAGTCGTGTTGATGATTTTAATTGTTAAATTCTTTGAGCATGCGTTAACGATGGTTTTCGCAACACCTTTAGATCTTCTGTTATTTGCCGGTGGTATTGCTTTAATCGGTCTTGCACTGTATCTGTCGCATAGCGGCGAATCGAAACACTAATTTTAAAACACCCTGATAAAAACAGGGTGTTTTTATATTTCACAGCATTATGCTGCCTATATACTGACACTGAAGTTTTACTACTGCATAGACGCAACAAACAAACTAATAGCGCGAATATCATCTTCACTCATAGCAGCTGCTATCGCCAGCATAGCTGAGTCAGGCCTGACTGCATTATTTTCTTTATAGGCGCTTAATGTCTTGGTTAAAAAGTCATATTTCTGGCCTGCAATTCTTGGTAGCGTTCTCTCACCATGACCATTTTTACCATGACAGTTGATACAGACATTGCTGTAAATAGTTGATCCGCGTTTATAAGCAACAGCATTATCGTTTAACTTATCCGGCTCAACCTTTACTTCTTGACTGGCATAATACAATGCAATATTAATGCGTTCTTCTTCTGACAAACCTTTTGCCAGCTCATTCATGACTTTATTACTTCGTTTGTCGGTTCTGAAGAACTCAAACTGAGTCAGCAGATACACCGGATTTTGTTCGGCAAGATTAGGCACATCTTTTCTTACACTGTTCCCATCCTTGCCATGGCAGTACTGACAAAGTCGAATTCGTAAGCCACCTTTTATAACCGATTCGTTGAGCAAGCTCATATCAGCCAGCCTCTGACTCATCGCAGAAACCAGTTCATCCACTGATTCTGCGACGGCCAGATTTAAAAACTGTGCATAAAAAATCATCAATATTATAATTTTTTTCATGATAAATTCCGCTTATCTTTCAAAATATTATTATACTCAAGCAAACATCGTGTACTATGATCTATCTCAATACAGTGGCAGCCTCAGCGCAGCTGAGACCGCTTATACAGCAGTCAAATCTAGTTCTTTTTATCCCTGAGATAATGATTAATAAAGTCAGCACTGCGTGCAATAGCATCTTTCGATGCCAGCTCATCTGCGAAGGTTCTGACAGCAGGCGGCCTGAAATCAAAACCCCGTCCGACTCCCGGATAGATGATCAGCTGCGATTCGATTTTATTTTTCTTCAAAATAGAAAAACTGGTTTCAATAACCCGGCGGCGTTGATACTGCTCCTGCTCACCTATAAACACCAGCACCGGTATTTTCAACTGCTCTATTTCTGCTGCATAACCATACACCTGAGCTGGCTCCGGTGCATTCGGATCCTGCCAGTGAGGGTAATATGAAATATAACAGGCCAGATTTTTTTCCTGATGCTTGAACGTCACGGCGGTTTTTAATGAGTAATAGCCACCCCGTGTATGTGAAACAATACAGGCCTTTTTGCTGCTGATATCATTACGCGACAACAATACGTCAACCACGGCACTGGCATCTTTTTCCAGCTTATAATCATGCGGAAAGGGGTGTGTACCAATAAAGTTAGCCGCATAAATATCCGGCGCCATCACTACAAAACCTCGCGCTGCGATTCTTTTTACCTGAAGTTGTAATAAATCACTTAAACCCGCGCGACCGTGCTGAAAAATAACAGCCGGGTAGGCTTTATTGTCATCTGGGCGTGCAACCATAGCCGGTACTGTTACATCATCGCTTTCGTATTCAGTCCATTCTACTTTGACCTTATGGTTATTCACTTGTCTTAGCTGTCCGCCATCCCACCAGTTTGCTTTCCACCAGAATGATTTATCTTCCTTTAGTTCTTCGTGCGCGAAGGCATTAAGACTCAGCATAACGGATAATAATACTAAAGCTAATTTACTCATGGTCTCGCACCTCTTGTTATTGATCTGTCAACGCAAAAATAATAAAAAAAAAGGGAGCTATAAAGCTCCCTTTTCCAACCTTACAAGTAAGCGAGATTACTTGTAAAAATCAATCATAGTCTCTAATGATTTAACTTTGATTTTGTCAGCATTACCCGCAGAACCAAAAGATTCAAAACGAGCTTTACAGATAGCTTTCATTGCCGCAGTAGACTCTTTAAGGAATTTACGTGGATCAAAGTTGCTTGGATTTTCTGCCAGATGCTTACGAACAGAACCTGTTGAAGCCATGCGCAGATCAGTATCGATGTTTACTTTACGAACACCAGACTTGATGCCTTCAACGATTTCACCAACCGGTACGCCGTAAGTCTGACCCATATCACCACCGTAGTTGTTGATGATTTCCAACCAGTCCTGTGGCACTGAAGATGAACCGTGCATTACCAGGTGAGTGTTTGGCAGACGTGCGTGGATTTCTTTGATGCGATCAATACGCAGGATTTCGCCAGTAGGCTCCTGAGTAAATTTGTAAGCACCGTGTGAAGTACCGATTGCGATCGCTAAAGCATCAACATTCGTTGCTTCAACAAAGTCAGCCGCTTCTTCAACACCGGTTAACAGCATGTCTAAATCCAGCTTACCTTCAGCGCCGTGACCGTCTTCCTCACCCATTTCACCAGTTTCCAGTGAACCCAGGCAGCCTAATTCACCCTCAACTGAAACACCACCAGCGTGAGCCATTTTTACCACTTCTTTAGTGACTTCAACGTTGTACTCGAAAGAAGAAGGTGTCTTCATGTCAGCCATTAAAGAACCGTCCATCATAACTGATGAGAAACCTGACTGAATAGAACGCAGACATACGGCTGGCTCTGAACCATGATCCTGGTGCATAACAACAGGAATGTGTGGGTACATTTCGATTGCAGCTGAAATCAGGTGACGCAGGAATGGTTCGCCTGCATATGAACGCGCACCAGCAGAACCCTGCATAATTACCGGGCTGTTAGCTTCATCGGCAGCTTGCATGATGGCATGAACCTGCTCCATGTTGTTAACGTTAAATGCTGGCATGCCGTAGCTGTTTTCAGCAGCATGATCTAATAATTGTCTAAGTGAAATCAGAGCCATTTCTGTTTCTCCATTTTAAGTTTAAAATTAATAACGCGTTTTATACCCAGACACAGTCGCCTGGATACGAATAATTTAATGTTCAAGCCGCAATCAAGCACCAATCCGCACAATCTTCATTGAATTTGTGCCACCATCAATACCGACCTTGTCACCTTTGGTTATGATAAGCAGGTCATCTTTGTGAACAACCCCTTTTTCTAACAAGACCTTTTGAGCGTGATAGCTTAACTGATATTGTTTCACATCATCAATATTTATGCTCATCGGGTATACACCGCGATACAAGGTCATACGACGTTTTGTTTGCTCATGCCGCGTCAGCGCGTAAATCGGGATGCCTGAACTGATTCTTGACATCCATAACGGCGTTGAACTCGACTCAGTAAGCGCTGCAATCCCGTCGACTTTAAGATGATTAGCGGTATACATTGTAGCCATAGCAATTGCTTCATCAACCCGACCAAAAGTAAGGTCAACTCGATGATCCGAGACCAGTGACAAACGCTGCTTCTCCGCTTCTTCACAGATTCGGCCCATGGCTTCAACCACTTTTGCAGGATACTTACCTGCTGCCGTTTCACCGGACAACATAACCGCATCGGTACCATCAAGCACCGCATTGGCAACATCAAAAACTTCTGCACGGGTAGGAATCGGGTTTTCGATCATCGATTCCATCATCTGTGTAGCGGTAATCACTACACGATCCATACTGCGCGCGCGCTTGATCAGGTCTTTCTGGATAGCAGGTAGTTCAGCATCACCAATTTCAACACCCAGATCACCACGGGCCACCATAATAATCTCAGACGCTTCGATAATTTCATCGATAACATCCAATGCTTCAGCCCGCTCAATTTTAGAAACAATCGCCCCATGGCCACCCGCATCACGTAGTAGTTTACGGCACTCTATAACATCGCTAGCTGAACGGGGAAATGAAACAGCAACAAAGTCCGCTTCAAGTTTCGCCGCAGAAATAATATCTCTTTTATCTTTATCCGTTAAGGCTGGAGCTGACAAGCCACCACCTTGCAAGTTGATACCCTTATTATTTGATAAGGGCCCGGTATGCATGACTTTCGTATGCACCTCGTTACCGATAATCTCGGTCACTTCTAGCACCATCCGGCCATCATCAAGCAACAAAACATTGCCCGGATGAACATCACCCGGCAAGCGTTTGTAAGTCAGACCAACACGCTCTTGGGTGCCGTCTTCTTCACCCAGATCAGCATCAAGAATAAACGTATCACCTTCAACCAGGTTAACTTTACCTTCTTTGAATTTACAGGTGCGTATTTTCGGTCCCTGCAAATCAACCAGTACACCAATGGCTCTATCGTGTTTTTCTGCAAACATTCTAATGTTATCAGCACGCCACTTTTGCTCTTCAAAAGAACCGTGTGAAAAATTTAAACGTACAACATCCACACCGGCTACTACCAGTGATTCTAAAACTTTAAGGTCGTCTGTTGCCGGCCCTAGAGTTGCGACAATCTTAGTTCTGCGCAACTTATTACTCCTAAGTGACTATAAGCGGAGACCCCCTGGCCTCCTGAAAAATTCTTTCTACCCTTAAACTACATATTCATCTCAGGTGGAGATGAATTTCCGCTCAAGACAATGGAGATCTTACTAAAAATGCTAGTGCATACCTGAATATGCGAGCATGTTGAATTAAGATCCACCACCGTATTGAACGGAAAGACGCTCAACTATTTATTAGCTTGAGCTTCAAGCATCGCTACTGCTGGCAAAGTCTTGCCTTCTAGGTATTCCAGGAAAGCACCACCAGCCGTTGAGATGTAAGAAACTTTATCAAAAATATCGTACTTCTGGATCGCAGCGATTGTGTCACCGCCGCCAGCAAGACTGAAGCCAGCGCCATTAGCAATAGCCATAGAAACTGTTTTAGTACCTTCACCAAACTGATCAAACTCAAATACGCCAACAGGACCATTCCATACGATCGTACCGGCTTTAGCAATAATATCAGCCAGCAAAGCAGCAGAATCAGGACCGATATCAAAAATCATATCATCGTCGGCCACATCACCAGCCGCTTTTAAAGTGGCTTCTGCAGTTTCTGCAAATTCTTTTGCGCAAACAACGTCAGTTGCTATTGGAATTGACGCGCCACGTTTTTCCATTTTTTCAATCAATGCTTTTGCCGTATCAACCAGATCCGCTTCATATAAAGATTTACCTACGTTGTAACCTTTAGCAGCCAGGAAAGTGTTCGCAATACCACCACCAACAACTAACTGGTCAACCTTTTCTGACAATGCTTCAAGCACAGTCAGTTTAGTAGAAACTTTAGAACCACCAACGATTGCAACCATTGGACGAGCCGGCTCAGCCAGTGCTTTAGCAAGACTGTCTAATTCGTCCGATAACAACAGACCAGCGCAAGCAGTATCCGCCTGAACACCCACACCATGAGTCGATGCCTGTGCACGGTGAGCCGTACCAAACGCATCCATAACAAAGATGTCACAAAGTGCTGCGTATTTTTTTGATAATGCTTCATCGTCTTTGCCTTCACCTGCATTGAAGCGAACGTTTTCTAACAGAACGCATTCGCCTGCAGCAACTTCAACACCGCCACCCAGGTAGTCTTTAACTAACTTAACTTCTTTGCCCAGCTTTTCTGACATAGTCGCAGCGATTGGTGCCAATGAATTTTCTTCATCAGCCTTACCTTCTTCAGGACGACCACGGTGAGACATAACCATGACAGAAGCACCCGCTTTCATTGCGTGCTCGATAGTCGGCATAGATGCAGTAATACGCGCATCAGAAGTCACCTTGCCATCTTTAACAGGTACATTTAAATCGGCGCGGATTAATACACGCTTGCCAGCAAGATCCAGATCAGTCAGCTTGATAAAAGCCATTGTGAAACTCCTAAATAATATTAAATTAATTTTAAAAACTGTTTGTTAAGTCTCAGATACACAGCACCCGACTTAACTTAACAAACAACTTTTCAAAAAATAAAACGGTATGAATGTAGAAAGGGTTAGCCTGAAAACATCAGCATAACCCTCTTTTGTTTGTTGGGTTACGGCAATCGCCTAACCCAACCTACATCTAATTCTTTTGAAAACCGTTCAATAAAATCAAACAACCTTCAAACTAACTAAGAAGGATTTTGTGTGCTGGGTAGGCGCGGTACAAATTTAAAAGCGCAGCGTACAATTAGTACGTGAGCATTTTAAATTTTGTGCCGCAACACCCCCAGCGCGCAAAAGACTCTTAGTTAGCTGCTACGTGCTCTACGAAACGCATCATATTGCAAGTGTAGCCATACTCGTTGTCATACCAAGATACAACTTTCACGAATGTGCCATCTAATGCAATACCTGCTTCTGCATCAAAAATTGATGAGAAACCAACGCCACGGAAGTCAGTAGAAACAACTTTCTCGTCTGTGTAACCTAAAGTACGGCTCATGTCGCCAGACTCTGAGGCTGCTTTCATTGCTTTACAGATATCGTCGTATGAAGCTTCTTTATCTAACTCAACAGTCAAATCAACAACAGAAACATCTGAAGTAGGTACACGGAAAGCCATACCTGTCAGCTTGCCATTCAGTTCTGGCAATACAACACCAACCGCTTTAGCAGCACCTGTTGAAGATGGGATGATATTTTCTAAAATACCACGACCACCGCGCCAGTCTTTAGCAGATGGACCATCAACCGTTTTCTGAGTTGCAGTTGCGGCATGAACAGTTGTCATCAGACCACGCTTGATGCCCCAGTTATCATTCAGTACTTTAGCAACAGGTGCCAAGCAGTTAGTTGTGCAAGATGCTGCTGAAACGATTGCCTGACCAGCGTATTCAGTGTGGTTAACACCGTATACAAACATTGGCGTGCCATCTTTAGAAGGAGCTGACTGAACAACTTTCTTCGCGCCTGCATCAATGTGCTTCTGACAGCTTTCTTCAGTTAAGAAGAAACCAGTACAATCGATTACGATATCTGCACCAACGTCGCCCCATTTCAGATCAGCTGGATCACGCTCTGCAGTTAAACGGATTTTACGACCGTCAACAATCATTGCGCCTGGCTCAGCAGAAACTTCACCATTAAAGCGACCGTGTACTGAGTCATATTTCAGCATGTAAGCTAAATAATCAGCATCTAATAAATCATTGATACCAACGATTTCGATGTCTTTAAATTCATTTTGTACTGCACGGAAAACCATGCGTCCGATACGGCCGAAACCGTTAATGCCGACTTTAATAGTCATGAGTATTACTCCCCTTAGTTTTTAAAATTTATTAGAGCCCAAAACGCAACGCGATCAGGCTCTATCTAATTACATTACTGATTCAACAGCCTTCACTACGTTTTCTACAGTGAAGCCAAATTCTTTAAACAACTCGCCTGCTGGTGCTGATTCACCAAAGTGATCGATACCAACAACAACGTCTGCGTATTTGTACCAGCCGGTAGTTACCGCAGCTTCTACCGCAACCGTTGGGATACCATCACCCAATACAGCTGTCTGATATGCATCGTCTTGTCTCTCAAACGCATCTACTGACGGCATAGACACAACACGGATGTTTTTACCTGACATTGCCGCTGCTGCACCAGTTGCCAGATCAACTTCCGAACCCGTCGCAATAATGACGGCATCAGGAGCGCCGTCACAATCTTTCAGGATGTAACCACCCTTAGCAATGTCAGCAATCTGTGCATCAGTACGCTCGTTATGATTCAGGTTTTGACGTGAGAAGATCAGTGTAGACGGACCATCTTTACGTTCAACTGCCTGCTGCCAGCAAACTGCTGATTCAACCGCATCACATGGACGCCAAACAGCCATATTTGGAATCATACGCAGAGTTGGAATCTGCTCGACTGGCTGATGCGTTGGACCATCTTCACCCAGACCGATTGAGTCATGCGTAAACACGAAGATGCTTTGAATTTTCATCAATGCTGCCATACGCAGTGCGTTACGCGCATACTCAGAGAACATTAAGAAGGTTGAACCGAAAGGAATCAAACCGCCGTGCAGTGTAATACCGTTCATGATCGCTGACATACCAAACTCACGTACACCGTAACGCACATAGTTAGGCACTTCGCTATTATCCATCGGTTTAAAACCAGACCATTCAGTCAGGTTTGAACAACCTAAGTCAGCAGAACCACCAAACAGCTCTGGTAACATTGGAGAATACGCTTCGATAGATGCTAAAGATGCCTGGCGTGTTGCAGGGCTCTTAGCATCAGCATTTACAGAGGCGATGTAATCAGCAGATTTCTGCGCCCAATCAGCCGGCAAATCACCTGCCATACGACGCTCGTACTCTGCCGCTTCTGCTGGGAATTCAGCTTTATAAGCTGCGAACTTTTCGTTCCATGCCGCTTCTGCAGCCGCGCCTTTTTCTTTAGCATCCCAACCCGCGTAAACGTCGGCAGGCACTTCGAAAGGACCGTGATCCCAGCCTAAAGCCGCTTTAGTCAGGTTGATTTCTTCTTCACCTAATGGCGCACCGTGGCAAGCGTGCGAACCGGCTTTGTTTGGAGAACCAAAACCGATGGTTGTTTTACAGCAAATCATTGTTGGCTTATCAGTCATTGCTTTCGCCGTGTCGATGGCTTTAGCAAGTGCATCTGAATCGTGACCATCAACATCAGCGATAACATGCCAGCCATAAGCCTCAAAACGCTTAGGCGTATCATCAGAGAACCAGCCGTCAACGTGACCGTCGATAGAAATTCCGTTGTCATCCCAGAATGCAATCAACTTGCCTAAGCCTAAAGTACCGGCCAGTGAACAGGCTTCGTGAGAGATGCCCTCCATTAAGCAACCATCACCTAGGAACACATATGTGTTGTGGTCAACGATGGTGTGACCTTTCTGGTTGAACTGTGCCGCCAGTGCTTTTTCAGCAATCGCCATACCCACGCCATTGGTAATACCCTGACCTAATGGACCGGTCGTTGTTTCAACACCTGGCGCATAACCATACTCCGGATGTCCCGGCGTCTTAGAATGCAACTGACGGAAGTTTTTCAGGTCGTCGATAGACAGATCATAACCGGTCAGATGAAGCAGTGAATAAATCAGCATAGAGCCATGACCATTCGACAGAATGAAACGGTCGCGGTTGCTCCATTTTGGGTTTGCAGGATTGTGGTTCATGTTGTCGTTCCACAGAACCTCAGCGATATCCGCCATACCCATTGGTGCGCCCGGATGGCCTGAATTTGCTTTTTGTACTGCATCCATACTTAACGCACGTACCGCGTTAGCTAGGTTTTTACGAGAAGGCATCGTTGTGTCTCTCCCTTAGAGTTTTAAAAATCGTTTTTTCGGTAATTGAAGTTCTCAAGGTAAGAACCCCAATGCTTATTCTGTACATTCTATTTTCAGTCGTAGCTGAAACACTTATATCATGGCTAACACAGGGGGATGAAGTAGCCAACCCATGAAGATTACCCCAAGCGCAAGGGCGGCTATTTTCCCTTAAATTGCTCATTTCAGCAACTAAAAGCACCTAATATCCCCATAAAAGCAGCTAGTCAAAATGCCCAAAGCCCACTGCACGGGGCTTTGCCATTTGAAATTCACTGACCCTTATTTAATATATAACTGAACGCAGTGAACGAAAATCAATCACTTAACCATTTTATAGAACAGCCCATGCTTGGAATCTGATCATCAGGGCCTTTGCCCGAGGCCGCCACTTCAGACATTGCCAGATACAAATCTCTTCGCACAGCAGGATCGGCTGCCTGCTTACGACTCTCATCCAGACGACCACGGTATTGCAACTCAAAGTGCTTGTTATAGCCAAAGAAGTCTGGCGTACAGACCGCGCCATAGGCTTTTGCTATTTGCTGCGTCCGATCGATCAGATAGGGAAACGGAAACGCGAATTCATCTGAGATTTTTTTCATATTCTCGAACGAATCTTCTTCGTACTCTTCCGGGTTATTCGACATAATAGCGACACAATTAACCCCTTTTGCCTTCAGATCGTTGGCATCACGGACAATTCGGTCACGAATCGATTTTACATACGGGCAGTGGTTACAAATAAACATCACCAGCAATCCGTTTTCACCCATGCAATCTTGCAGCGTCCAGCTTTTACCATCCACACCTGGCAAATCGAAATCAACTGCCGGCACACCAAAATCACAAACGGGGGGTTGCAAACTCACCATATCGAACTCCAAATATAAATCACAGTAAACATTGAAAACAGTCGACCAATACACCATATATGTAACCACTTGTCGATAATATATCCCGATAACGACCCTGATAAACCTTATTATTATGGCCGCTATAGCGAATACATGGTAAAATACCGGATTGTGCGGCACATCATCGGCGTTTAAACTTTTAGTCAGGTAAGCAATGTCTCAAAACTCAGAATCAGGTTCAGCTCGGACCCCAAAAACCAAGGATCAACAATCCAGCTTAAAATTGTTGATTGCCAAAGGCAAAGATCAGGGTTACCTGACTTACGCCGAAGTTAACGACCATCTGCCAGAAGGCATTGTTGACCCGGAGCAAATTGAAGATATTATCAGCATGATCAATGACATGGGTATCAAGGTGCACGAAAAAGCACCAGATGCCGAAAGTTCGATCCTGAGTGATAATGCCGTTGCTGATACCGATGAAGACGCCGCCGAAGAAGCAGCTGCCGCACTTGCATCTGTCGACTCAGAATTTGGCCGCACTACCGACCCAGTCCGTATGTATATGCGCGAAATGGGTAGCGTTGAATTGCTCTCACGTGAAGATGAAATTGCCATCGCCAAGCGCATTGAAGAAGGGCTTGGTCAGGCACTGCGCGCGCTTGCGACAAACCCGAAAACCATTGCCAATGTACTGCTGCAATTCGATAAAGTACTGGCCGAAGAAACACGAATCGCCGATTTGGTTGCCGGCTTCGCATACACCAGCGATGAAATTGCACAACCAACCAACAAAGGCCTGCAAACCGAAGCTGAAAAAGAAGCCGAAGAAGAGGAAGAAGCAGTAGAAGAAGATACCGGCCCTACGCTTGAAGAAATCTCTGATATCTTTGCCGAACTGAAGAAAGTTCACGCCAAAGTCGTCACCGCTCTTGCAAAACAAAGCAAAGATTCTGTGAAGTTACGCAAAGCCATGTCTGAGAAGTTTCTTGAGTTAAAGTACTCAATTCCGCTAATCAACCAACTGAACACCGATTTACGCAACACCGTTGACCGCATTCGCAACATGGAGCGGCACATTCTTAGCTTGTGCACACAAAAAGCCCATATGCCACGAAAAGAGTTCATCACCTCTTTCCCAGAAAACGAAACCAATCCTGAATGGATTAATCAGTTTCTGAAAGGCCACGAATACTCAGCCGCCCTGCAAGAGCATGCCGAAGAAATTCGCCTGACCCAAACCCGGCTTGCCGCCCTTGAAAAAGACTTTGGTCTGAGCATTGCAGAAATCAAAGAAATTAATCGCCGTATGTCTATCGGCGAAGCCAAGGCCCGGCGCGCCAAGAAAGAAATGGTTGAAGCCAACCTGCGTCTGGTTATCTCGATTTCTAAAAAATACACCAACCGAGGCCTGCAATTCCTTGACCTGATCCAGGAAGGCAATATCGGCCTGATGAAAGCTGTTGATAAGTTTGAATATCGCCGTGGCTATAAATTCTCTACTTACGCTACCTGGTGGATTCGCCAAGCGATCACACGCTCTATCGCGGATCAGGCACGCACCATCCGTATTCCGGTTCATATGATTGAGACCATCAACAAACTGAACCGCATTTTCCGTCAGATGCTGCAAGAGATGGGCCGCGAGCCAACTCCTGAGGAGCTGGCAGAAAAAATGGAAATGCCGGAAGACAAGGTACGTAAAGTCCTTAAGATTGCTAAAGAACCGATATCGATGGAGACACCGATCGGTGATGATGAAGATTCGCATCTGGGTGACTTTATTGAAGATCAGAACATTCTGTCGCCAGTTGAATCAGCAACCAGTGAATCACTCAGCGAATCAACCCGCGATATTCTGTCGACCTTAACCGCACGTGAAGCGAAAGTACTGCGTATGCGATTTGGTATCGATATGAACACGGACCACACACTGGAAGAAGTTGGTAAACAGTTCGATGTAACCCGTGAACGGATTCGACAGATTGAAGCCAAGGCGTTAAGGAAACTGCGACACCCGTCACGCGCCGAGAACTTGCGCAGCTTCTTAGGCGAAGACTAACAATCAAAGCCCTCAAACGAGGGCTTTTTTATATCCTGATTTGTGTCGTCAATATAATGGCAATGCCTATACGTTTTATATATAATCGCTGCTGGTTTTTATTACCTTAGTTAATTCGGTATCAAATACCAATATGCGCTTCAGACATTATTGATACATGTCTCATCAAGACACGCATATATAAATATTGGGAGTGTCTACGGACATACAGATTTACGTGTCGCCCAAACACACTTAAAGGACACTGGGAATACCCTTCGGGTATATTAAACCCGCGAGTCACCCAAACTCGCAATTGCGCCCCTGTAGCTCAGTTGGTTAGAGCAACCGACTCATAATCGGTAGGTCGAGTGTTCGAGTCACTCCGGGGGCACCATTTAATACAATCGCGCCGCCAATAAACTCTCTTTAAGATCTTAGCTAATCAGATTTCTATACGGTGTTTATTGATAAACTTGTTCAGCTCGTGCTTAACATCATCTTTGTATTCCTCAAAATGTAAGCCGATTTGTATATATTTACCTCTGGGGTATTTTTCTTCATCCGCAGCTTCCAGCCTGACCACATCACACATGACATTAATTGGCTTATCGCTCAGGCTTAATGCAACCGACACGGTGTCATAAATACCGATACTCTTTATCATCGGCACCACAATCAGACAGCCTGAGACAGAAACATTAATCAGCGCACCCTTGCTGGTACCTTTATCCTCACGCCGCAAAACACACTCATAAGGCTCGTCCGGCGTCACCCGGTTATCAATTCGGCGATCTTTATTGCGGACATGACGGTGGAATTTATCATACAGCGCATCCGAATTGAACGGCTTGCTCAGATAGTCTGTAACTCCTGCACTGACCGCTGCATGTAAGGTAGCTCTGTCTGAACGGGAACTTGTCATGATAAATGGCAGCTCGATCGTTTCAGGATCATTTCGCACATGCTCCAGTAACTCAAGCCCACTTATGCCCGGCAACTCATAATCGCAGATAATCCAGTCAATATCTCTGGACTCAAGCGCCTTCATTGCATCTTTACCATCAGTGATACCGATAACCGTGCCGAATTCGAGACGCTCTTTAAGTATATTGGTAATAACTGAAATCATATGGGTCGAGCCGTCAGCCACCAGTGCAACCGAATCTTTAAACATTAACTATCTCTCTAAAATGTAAAACCTTATACGAGCCGGAGAACATCTTCATTAACTCGATATTCCAAGCCATTTAATCCCTTGTTTATATCCGACAGAGTGCGCCATGGGTGCAAAACACTCAATGACTCTGATTTTTCATCCGATGAAAGTAATCAAAAACAAGGCATGAACAGAGATTGAGCTATTGCAGCCTTGTCTATCCGATCTGTTTCCATGCAATCGCGCCAGCTAAGATATGACCTTAAACCGGTTATTTTTACTAACCTGCTTTCGGCCAATATGGTCTTTAAAAACAAACACTTAAGTTTTTCGGCCTGTATCATCAGGTCTGCCGTTATTCTAGTAGAAAAACAACGGGCTTTCAATCACCCGTCAAATTGCTAATGACAGCTAAATATCAGCTAGCAAGGCGTCATTAACTCTCAGTAAATGAGGCAGTAAGATGATTAAAAATATGAGGCAAATCAGATCAGCTAAATAAAGGTTATCCCGATTATCGTGGATAACCTTTAAAGCCAGACTACTTATTTAGAAATCACCATAGCCGTGCCATCAAAACGATTAAAGCTAAAGCCTTCGAATTCCTCACTATAGGTTCTTACCAGCTCACGCAAAACCGAGATGGCAAACTCCTCGCCTAGCGCAATACCCAGGTCACCATCTGTACGGTAATGTACCCCGGCGATATCGCGCCCCAGTGAAATATTACTGGCCAGCTTATTCAGCTCACCTTCAATCGTTAATGGAGCTCCCACAAACGGCAACAGACTCTTGCCATCATGACTGGTCATAACCGGGGCTGGTATAACATAATCACCATTGAAAAAGGCTTTTAACATGGTGACAGCGGCACCAGCCATCACCGAATGTCCCGCCGGGTAGGTAGGATGCAAAGGACTGCCTTTTGGTGTTGCCGTTGGCAGCAGATAAGTACCATAAGCTGCATAGACTTTTTGTAAGGATGCTGACGACAGAATATCATCATGTAATGGGTAACTCACCGCTTCCTTTGTCAGGTGATTATGCACTCGTCCAAAAAACACCTCTGGTCTGGCGCGACGATGAACCAGCCATTTCTGAAACCAGGCGACATTTTGTGAGCTCATTGAAACCCGTGACAATAAATCTACCGCATGATTATTGCCAAACAAAGGACTGCGTGCCTGCTCACTGCCTTTATAAGGGTCATTTTTATCATAAGCGGCCGAGCCAAACTTACGCATGATTTGAGCCGCGTTTAAATAGGCCTGATTAACAAAGTCCTTAAGTACATACTGCGCCATAGAACGGCCGTTATAAATGTAACGCGGCTCATCTTCATAAGTCACGGTTGTCACCCCGCTTGGGTTACCGCCTTTTTGAATATGTAACCACTCTTGATAATTTGTCAGATGATCATTACCAGCCACCGGCACATTATATTTCTGCTCTATTTTTGTCGCACCATAGGGCACCTGCATTAATAAAAACTGCGAGATGTAAGGTCCTGTGGTTTCACCAACACCAACACCTCTGAACAACGACTGACTACTTACCGCGTTGTCGGTTCTGGCACCCCGGTAGTCCGACATGCTGTTCATGTCTGCTACTGCTGCCGTAATTAACGGGCTAGTCGCATAGTCAGAATATGGAACATCGCGCGTTAATGCTTGCCACATAACCTCTGCTGCATCAGCAGCCTGCCAAGCACTGTTAAAAGCAGGTGCTGCTGGCATCGCAAACGAGTGCGGATCTTTGCCTTCCATCAGATAACTGAATGCCGCCAGAGGATTTCTCAAGCCAAGTCCAGCATCAATTCCTTTTGGTATTACTTCAAAATCTGCGCTCTTTCCAGAATCTACAGCTTTCAGCAATAACTCATAGGCAGATGCATCTACCAGACCATTTTCATCATGCGGCAAGCCTTTACTATAACTATTAAGACGATTCAGGTAGCGGTCCTCATCACCATTATCTGGCTGCTCAGGAATTGGCTCAAGAAAGTTTTTCCAGGCCGCCCGACTGCGTAGTTTATAAGCATTGTATGCACGCTCAGAACCTTTAGCGTCATTACCGTGTGCAGATACATCTTTGGAACTCATCACTGACAGCGAAAGCGCACATAGCAATAATGCAGCCAGCCCCCCATTTAATACTGCTGAACAATTTTTATCTTTAATCAACATAAACTCTCATCCCTTTATTTTTTATTTGTAGTTATTTTTTAACAGATTAATTATTAAGCAAAGCATCGAACACTTACATAGGCACAAACCCTAGTTCGTTTACGTCTAGCCCTAACAGATACACGGCAATAAAATCACCACATTAAGATAAAGCCATCTGGGATTTACTAATTTATAAACTTCTTCTAGCGCCGTAAAATACAATAATCCAGCCTAAACTCTCTGTATGAGTCTGAATTAAGTGACAAATACCGATTCTTTATTGCACCTGCCATATTGATTGAGTATGATTTTGCTAACAAAAAAAGCAGGATATAAAAGTGAATCTATTTGAAAGATTCCGCAATCTCCTTGTCATCAACAAGACTGATGATAAGCAGTTTTCAGAAATCAGCGTTATTGGTCATCGCCAGATTAATCAGGATTTTGCCAGCCACCTTTTTACATCACAGGGCAAACTATTTTTAATTGCAGACGGTCTGGGCGGCCACAAGGGCGGTGAACTGGCTTCTCGCTATTTCTGCGAAGCATTACTCATTGCTGCAAAAACAAAACTAAAACAGTTAAATAAGTCGCCCGATACCACACTGGTATTACTGGCTGAAATGGCGGCTACTGCAATGTCTGAGCGTATTGCACTTCAGCATCCCGGTATGAATGCTCATACCACCTGCGCGGTTTGCTGGCTCTCTGCCGACAATACACTAACCACCTTGCATATTGGCGACAGCAGAATCTATTGGTTTACTGCTCGTCGGCTAATCTGGCATAGCAGGGACCATTCCGTGGTACAGACACTGGTTGACAGCGGCATAATCAATGAAAAACAGATGGGAACGCACCCCACTCAAAATGCTCTGACTCGCAGTATTGCAGTCGGCAAACCTATTAAGCCCAGTTTTAAAACACATCAAACTAAACTGGCTAAAGGTGACGCGCTGTTATTATGCACTGATGGTTTCTGGGAAATGATTACTCAGAATGAAATTATCAGCCTTGCGAAATCCAAGAAGCCAGCCATTGATTTGAATCGGTGGGTCAATACTGCAGTCAACAGATCAAAGCCTCACAGTGACAATGTCACTGTCCAGTTGTATCTCGTCTAACATCACCCTGACAGTTTTATCTTGCCGCCACTAACAATGGCTGAACTTTTACGGCCTGCTAGACTCGAATAAGTCACGCCCCTGACAGCTCACTACGTGACTGTTTTGTGATATTTACACACTATATTAAGCAGATGCTTATGAAAAACGTTCTCATCGTCGAAGATAATCAGGAAATAGCCAGTCTCATTTCTATGCACCTGAGTGATAGCGGCTGCCAGGCAGTCATCAGTTCAGATGGATTATCAGCACTTGAGCAGACTGAGAAAAATCATTTTGACTTGGTTATTCTTGATCTAATGCTACCCAAGCTGGACGGGCTGGATGTATGCCGACGAATCAGAAAACAGGCCAACTACACTCCAATTTTGATGCTAACATCAAAATCATCAGAGCTAGACAGAGTACTCGGACTCGAAGTCGGTGCCGATGATTATGTCACCAAACCCTTCAGCATCCGGGAGCTATTGGCTCGTGTTAAATCTCAATTTAGGCGAGCTGAAGCCACTCTCACTTCGGACGCCACCGATACAACTATCAGTTTCGGGGAGCTGGCGATTAATGCACAGCAGCGACGGGTTTCACTGGCCGAGCGAAACATCGATTTAACCGCAAAAGAATTTGATTTATTGTATAAGTTCGCACAGAATCCGGGGCGTGTGTACTCACGAACACAACTGCTCGATAGCGTCTGGGGTTATGGTCACGAAGGCTATGAACACACTGTCAACTCTCACATTAATCGACTGCGCAGTAAAATTGAAAGTAAACCAGCACAACCCAGTTATATATTAACAGTGTGGGGCGTCGGCTATAAATTTAACAACAAGTTATAACACTAGCCTGTAATCAGCATGCTCAATAAATTATCAAACAAACTTATCCTGACCCTGCTCGGACTACTGCTGGTTTTCTCATCTATTTTTATTACCTTCAGCATCAATTCACTACCGGTATTACTGCAAGAGGTTAATCAACAACTCAATTTACGGCTGGCAGATAATATCGTTAATGAAAAAAAACTAATGATTGGCGACCAGGTTAACAATGATGCGTTGCGCTCTGTCTTTATGGGTCTAATGCTGGTTAACCCAATGATAGAAGTTTACCTTATTAATCCGCAAGGAAACATTCTGGCTTATTCTGCACCAGAAAATACCGTGTTACGGCATAGCATTGACCTTGCGCCGGTCAAAAAACTTTTAACCGGTCAACCATCACTACCAATCACAGGTAACGACCCGCGACAACTCGATTCAGACAAAGTTTTTTCAGTGGCTGCAATAAAACACCACAATAAACTACAGGGCTATCTTTATATTATTCTCAGCAGCCAGGCCTACGATTCTGTGTTTGAACTGATTCAGAGCAGCTATATTTTCCGGCTCTGGCTACTAAGCATTATTATCAGTCTTTGTTTTACTTCTTTTGCAGGCATTATCCTGCTCAAACACATTACCAGCCGCCTGCAGTTTCTCAATCACACTATTGAATCCTTTAAACGCCATAACTTTAAAAAACTGATTACATTACCAAGCCGCTTTAACGGCAAACCTGGCGATGAAATAGATCAAATCGGAAGTACTTTCAGGGAGCTGTCTGAACGTATTATCCAGCAGGTTAAACTGCTAGAACATAATGATGCCTCTCGGCGTGAACTGATCGCTAATGTCTCTCACGACCTGCGGACACCACTGGCTTCACTACAGGGCCATCTTGAAACACTGATTCTGAAACAGGACACACTGACTGCGCAACAACATAAACAGTACCTCAACACCGCCTTGCAACACAGTAATCATTTACGAAAACTAATTTCCGAACTTTTTGAATTATCCCGACTTGAAAACAACTCGGCCGAATTACATTTTGAAGCATTTTCTATGAGCGAGCTGGTGCATGATGTGGCCCAGCAATTTAATTTAAAAGCGAAGCAAAAAAGCATCAACATCGTTACTAACATCCCGCAACAAGCCGCTTTTGTTTCTGCCGACATCAGTCTGATTCAACGACTACTGGAAAACCTGATTGAAAATGCGATCAAATACACACCAGCAGGTGGCGAGGTTGCCGTCAGTTTAATTCTTACAGAAAACCAGGTAACCACACGAATATCAGACACTGGCGAAGGCATTTCTGAAACTGATTTACCGTTTATATTTGACCGCTTTTACCGGGTTGATAAACACCGGCAGACTGACGGCACCGGTCTGGGTCTGGCTATTGTTAAACGCATCATACAACTCCATAACAGCACTATAAACGTTAATTCCGAACCCAGATGCGGCACCACACTATCGTTTGCTTTGCCTTATCCAAAATTGTGATAAAAACGTTATAACTTTGTGACTCTTAAGTGAAGAATGCTCTGCACAATTGCAGACTCACACTAAAAGGAGTTAACATGAAAAATCTAATTGCTTTAATCACACTCAGTTTTATTTTTATCTCTTCCGCATCCGCATCCGGTGTCAGACAATATCAAGTGACGATCACCAATGCGACCACACACCATGTTTTCACACCGGCATTAATAGTTACTCACCGGGCCGACACAGCACTATTTGAAGTCGGCAGCGTTGCCAGCGATGGCCTGATTCACCAGGCCGAAAATGGTGATCCATCATTATTACAGGCCGAAATAAACAGCGGCAGCGGGGTCTACGACAGTCAGATTGGTTCGTTCATTCCGTATGGTCAATCAGCCAGCTTTATCATCACAGCACCGCGTAAAGCTCACCTGAGCCTGACCGCTATGCTGGCAACAACCAACGATGGTTTTATGGCTCTCAATAATGTTGCGCTACCGAAACGTAGCGTCAACTATTATGCGCAGGTTTATGATGCCGGTTCTGAAGCAAACAACGAAGGCTGCAGCTTTATTCCTGGCCCACCTTGTGCTGAAGGTTCTGGTAATGCACGCGACACCGCTAACAGCGAAGGTTTTATCAGTATTCACAACGGCATTCATGGCCACGGTGAACTTGATCCAGCTATGCTTGACTGGCGCGGTCCGGTTGCAATTATCAACATCAGACGAATCGATTAATACTTTATTGCCGGGTTAACCTGTAACAAACGGGTTAACCTTTTTTAGTCAAAAAAATTTAAATCAGCCCGTCAGCGTTTCCCAAAACCGTGGAAAACAGCAGGTCATGTTGATTTAGAGAAGCTAAAGACCAAGGCAAAATAATACTAATCAGAACACGGTTGGCTATCGAGAAGACAATCAAGATGCTCTGTAAATCAACAATAGTTGGCTGCCAGAGCACACGGTAGGCAATATCGGATCAGCGCTTACGGGCAACCGGATGCGGTTCCAGCAACAGACTTTTTCCGGTCATTGCAGCCGGCTGTTGCAGCCCCATCATTTGCAGAACGGTGGGTGCGATATTACTTAGTCCAGCACCGGTTCCCAGATGCCAGCTAATCTCATCCATGATCACACAGGGCACAGGGTATAAAGTATGCTGGGTATGAGGTTCCCAGGTCACCGGGTCAACCATTTCATCACAGTTACCGTGATCCGCCGTCAGAATAACCGAAAAGTTTTCCTGGTTGGCGACATCAAGCACCCGACCGACTTCTTTGTCCAGTGCTTCAACCGCCGCAATAACGGCTTCGCGTTTCGCGGTGTGACCGACCATGTCTCCATTCGGGAAGTTGACCACAATAAAGCCGTATTCATTTGAACGTATCGCCGTGATAACTTCATCAGCCACTTGCTCTGCACTCATTTCCGGCTGCAGGTCATAGGTTGAAACATCAGGCGACGGTACCATCACCCGATCTTCACCTGCAAATGCTTCTTCACGACCGCCATTAAAGAAAAAGGTCACATGCGCATATTTTTCTGTTTCCGAACAATGAAACTGCTTGATACCAGCTTGACTGATAATTTGCGACAGCGTTACCATCGGCCGCTCCGGCGCAAAGCCAATCGGTAATAGCAACTGCGGATCATATTCGGTTAAACAGGTAACCGAGGCTGACTCAAAATCACCGCGCTCGAAATGGTCAAAATCTGCTTTTGTTAATGCTGCTGTTAACTGGCGCGGACGATCGTTTCTGAAATTAAAAAAGATCACATCATCATCTGGCCGGATCAACTCACCGCCAGTGATAAAGGTAGGTTGAATAAACTCATCGCCTTCATCTTCAGCATAAGCTATATCAACAGCCTCATCCGCACTGGCCGCATGGCGACCCACCCCGTTCACCAGCAGGTCCCAAGAGATTTTAACCCGGTCCCAGCGATTATCGCGGTCCATTGCATAATAGCGTCCGCAGACCGTGGCGATTACACCACCGGCGTCCTCTAAAGGTTCCGCTATTTTTTCAATAAACTGATGTGCTGAACGCGGTGCTGTATCCCGGCCATCAGCAATCATATGCACAACGGGTTTAATACCGCTGCGTTTACACATTTCAATTAAAGCCAGCAGATGATTAGTATGACTGTGTACGCCACCATCTGATACCAGACCCAGCAGATGCATCGGACGCCCTGCTGTTTTCGCATCTTCAATTGCTGAGCACAGCGCAGAGTTGCTAAAAAACTCACCGCTTTCTATTGCATCGTCAATTCTTACCAGATCCTGACGAATTATCGAACCACAACCCAGTGTCATATGACCGACTTCAGAATTACCCATCTGACCTTCAGGCAAGCCAACAGCATTACCACAGGCATCCAGCACGGTATGAGGATAAAGCGAAAAATATTCATCTAATCGTGGAGTATCCGCTTCGGCCACAGCATTATTTATTTTACTGGGATTGACTCCAAAGCCATCGAGGATGATCAGAATTGTGTTACGGCGCGGTGCATTACGTTGCATTAAGGGTTTCCCAGTCTTTAAACAGGTCTCTTTCTAGACCGGGTAATTTTAACGCTTATCTACATCAGAATCCATTAATACACATTAAAAAACATCTATTTATGCAATTAATGGCCTGTTTTTTAATAAAACAGCTGTTTTAATCAACTTCTGGCAAATCGTCCATGGAGCTAGGAAACTCCATTTCACCAGACACTTCCGTTTTGTTAATGCTTTTCTCACCGCCAAAGTTTATCCGCCATTCAAGGTTACTGCGCGAATCGGCATTGTTTAACGCGGACTTAAGATCAATTTTGCCATTTTTAAACAGCTCATACAGCGACTGGTCAAAGGTCTGCATACCTTCTGCGCCGCCTTTTTCCATCACTTCTTTAATATCGCCAAAGTCACCCTTTCTGATCAGGTCAGATATATACGGGGTATTAACTAAAATCTCGACGGCAGCAACTCGCTTACCATCGCGCGCCTGAATCAAGCGCTGAGAAATGATTGCCTTCAGGTTTAGTGACATATCCATCTGTACCTGATTGGCCGCATCATTGCTAAAGAAGCTGAGGATGCGATCAAGCGTCTGGTTTGCATTGACCGAATGTAAAGTGGTCAGACATAAATGCCCGGTATCGGCATAAGCCAGTGCCGCTTTCATGGTTTCTTCATCACGCGCTTCGCCAATCATAATCACATCAGGTGCCTCGCGCATCGCCTCGCGTAACGCATTGGCATAAGAGCGCGTGTCGAGCCCTACTTCTCGCTGACCGACGATTGACATTTCATGATTGAAAGCAAATTCAATCGGGTCTTCTATGGTTAATATATGACCTGACTCTGACTTGTTTCGATAGTTGATCATCGATGCCAGCGTGGTTGATTTGCCCGAACCGGTTGAACCAACCACCAGAACCAGGCCTTTTTTCAGCATGATTAATTCTTTCAGTTTATCCGGCAGATTTAATTCATCCAGGCTCGGAATGATGGCCTTGATATAGCGAATCACCATCGAGACTTCGCCGCGCTGCAGATAAATATTGATACGAAACCGGCCTATACCTTCCAGACTCATACCTAAATTCATTTCAAGTTCATCAGCGAACTCGTCTTTTTGCTCATCCGTCATTATGCTTTCAGCAATCTGCCTGACCATGCCCGGCTCTAGCGGTGACTTACCAACGGCCTTGGTATGACCTTCAATTTTCATACTCACCGGGGCGCCGGTAGTAAAAAACAGATCTGACGCGCCTTTGTCTGCCATTAATTTTAAATAGGGTGTAATGTTCATCGTCTATCCACAACTTAAGACTGTTAAATTAATTTATTATCATCAGGCTCAACGGCCATGCTCAGGTCACCAATATCTTTCGCCATATCAGATTTTTTAGCGTCCGAGCTATCGAGCTTAATACGCAGCCTTAAATCATTAACAGAGTCCGCATTTCTGAGCGCATCTTCGTAACTGATTAATTTTTTCTCAAACAAATTAAATAAGGCCTGATCAAATGTTTGCATACCCACTTCATTCGACTTACCCATCAGCTCTTTCATGCCGTGTACTTTGCCTTTAAATATCAGATCAGACATCAAGGGCGAGTTAAGCATAATTTCAACTGCCGGCACTCTTCCTTTGCCGTCTTTGCGTCCAATCAGACGCTGCGAAATCATACCTCTGAGATTAAGCGACAAATCCATTAATAACTGTTGCCGCCTTTCTTCAGGGAAAAAATTAACGATTCTGTCAATCGCCTGATTGGTATTATTAGAATGCAGCGTGGTCAGACAGAGATGTCCTGTTTCTGCAAACTGAATGGCATACTCCATGGTTTCACGATCGCGCACCTCACCGATAAGAATCACATCGGGAGCCTGACGCAGGGTATTTTTCAGCGCTATTTCATAGCTTTCTGTATCAACTCCGACCTCACGCTGAGTGACTATGCAATTATTATGCTGATGCACAAATTCAATAGGGTCTTCAATGGTGATGATATGGCCAAAGCTTTTTTGATTCCGGTAGCCAATCATTGCAGCCAGCGAAGTCGATTTACCGGAACCGGTTGAGCCGACAAAAATCACCAGACCGCGTTTCGTCATCGCCACTTCTTTTAAAACATCTGGCAATAAAAGATCTGCGAAATGAGGAATAGTCGACTGGATAACGCGGATCACCAGACCGGTTGAGCCGCGCTGTGTAAATGCATTAACCCTGAATCGTGAAACGCCGGGCAGGCTGATTGCAAAGTTGACTTCCTGATGCTCATCAAACTCTGCCAGCTGACGGTCATTCATAATTGAACGTACCAGCACCTGAGTGTGCGACGGACTTAATGTCTGCGCCGATAAAGGCGTCATCTTGCCGTCTATCTTCATTGATGGTGAAGCGCCGACAGTAATAAATAAATCTGAGCCTCCCTTTTGCACCAGCTTATGCAATAACTCATGCATATAGCGTATCGCCTTATCACGATCCATTGAATCCACCCTTAATGTTCATACTTGTATGCCTGTTGATATTAGAATCAGATTCAATTAAATCTGATCTTTATTGGCAGCTTTTTTCATTGCTTCTTCTTTGCTAATCACACCACTGGATAATAAATCCTGCAGGCATTTATCCAGCGTTTGCATACCAACTGAACCACCGGTCTGTATCGCCGAAAACATTTGCGCAATTTTATTTTCACGTATCAGGTTACGAATCGCTGCTGTACCAATCATGATTTCATGAGCCGCGACCCGGCCTCCGCCGATTCGTTTCAGTAGCGTTTGTGAAATAACAGCACGCAACGACTCCGACATCATAGCTCGCACCATGTCTTTCTCCGCCGCCGGAAACACATCGACAATACGGTCAACGGTTTTGGCAGCCGAACTGGTGTGCAGGGTTCCGAATACCAGATGTCCCGTTTCTGCTGCTGAAAGTGCTAGCCGGATGGTTTCCAGATCACGCATCTCACCGACCAGGATAACATCCGGATCTTCACGCAAGGCCGAACGCAGGGCTTCACTAAAACCCAGTGTATCACGGTGCACTTCTCGCTGATTGATCAGACTTTTCTTTGATTCGTGAACAAACTCTATCGGGTCTTCGATCGTCAGAATATGGCCATAATGATTTTCATTCACGTAATTTACCATTGCCGCCAGCGTGGTCGACTTACCCGAACCGGTCGGCCCGGTCACCAGTACAATACCACGCGGGGTGTTGGCGATGTCTTCAAAAATTTTAGGGCAGTTGAGTTCTTCAAGCGTCAGGATTTTCGAAGGTATGGTACGAAACACTGCACCGGCACCGCGATTGTGATTAAACGCGTTAACACGAAAACGGGCCAGACCCGGTATCTCGAATGAAAAGTCACATTCAAAAAATTCTTCAAATGATTTACGCTGTTTATCATTCATAATGTCGTAAACCATGCCATGTACCGCCTCATGATTCATCGCATCAACATTAATTCGTCTCACATCCCCATCCACCCGGATCATAGGCGGCAAACCGGCTGATAAGTGTAAATCTGAAGCGCCGTTTTTTACGCTAAAAGCCAGTAATTGTGCAATATCCATTCAATTCCCCTGAAAACAATCGGTTATATAATGCGTATGACTATTCTTATAGTTAAAATAATGCCTTATATCTAATAAATTGACCAGCCGCGGACAGACTTATCAATGAATTTGCCGGAAAAAAATCTGCTTAAAGTAAAACAGCGTCTACTACTTGCCGCCCAACAAGCCCGGCGCGAAGCTGACACCGTTCGCTTAATTGCGGTCAGTAAAACTCAGCCAGCCGAGGCGGTAGAGCAGGCATATCTGGCAGGGCAAATGGAATTTGGTGAAAACTACTTGCAGGAAGCGGTCGATAAAATCACCAAACTGGCGCACCTGACAGCGATTAAATGGCATTTCATTGGCAGTATTCAATCCAACAAAACTAAGCTGATCGCACAACATTTTGACTGGGTCCACAGTGTCGACCGGCTTAAACTGGCGCAACGCTTGTCAGCTCAGCGAAACCAGGATCAAGCGCCGTTAAACATCTGCCTGCAGGTTAATGTCAGCCAGGAGCCAAGCAAATCAGGTGTCGCCCTGACCGATGTGCCAGCACTCGCCAGTCAGATAGCCGGCTTAAACAATATCAGGCTACGCGGTCTGATGGCCATCCCTTTAAATACCAGCGACAGTGCGCTGCAACACCAGTATTTTAAACAACTCCACGACTGCTTGCTTCAGCTCAAGCAAATTGGTCTGCCGCTCGACACCTTATCGATGGGCATGAGTGGCGATATGGAGATAGCGATAGCCGAAGGTGCGACCATGATCAGGGTTGGCACTGCAATTTTTGGCGACCGCCAGAAAAAATAAGTTAAAATAGCCCGAACTTCATTAAAGACAACTACTCATGAGTCAGAAAATTACATTTATCGGTGGCGGCAATATGGCCAGCAGCCTGATCGCCGGACTGCTCAACAATCAGTATCCGGCCAGTGATATTCACGTAGCCGAACCGGATCAAGCCAAAGCCGAGCAGCTACAGCAGCAGTATGGCATCACCGCTTATACCGACAATCAGCAAGCCATTGCAGCTGCCGATATTATCGTACTGGCAACCAAGCCTCAGGTTATGCAGCAGGTTTGTAAAGACCTCGCCGACAGCGCGCAGCTCAGCCAACCGCTGTTCATTTCTATCGCTGCCGGCTTACTCAGCAAAGACATCAGCCGTTGGCTCGGCGATAACATCAGTCTGGTGCGCTGCATGCCCAATACACCCTCGCTGTTAAATCAGGGAGCAACCGGACTTTATGCAAACAGCCATGTCAGCGCTCAACAAAAACAACAGGCAGATCAAATTTTAGCAACCGCCGGGGTTAATGTCTGGGTCGAGCATGAAACTCAGCTGGATGCTGTAACAGCGGTGTCCGGCTCTGGCCCGGCTTACTATTTTCTGTTTATGGAAGCGATGCAAAAAGCGGCAGAACAACTCGGCCTCGACCAGCAGCAGGCACGCACACTGAGCCTGCACACCGCATTAGGCGCAGCCCGAATGGCACTTGAGTCTGATGAAGACGCCGCCACATTAAGAGCTCGGGTCACCTCAAAGGGCGGCACCACCGAACAGGCTATAAAAATATTTGAACAACACCGGCTGCAGGACATTGTGATGCAAGCCATGCAAGCTGCGAATGACAAAGCCATCGAACTGGCCGACATTTTGGGAAAAGATGAATGAATAATTACGCCACTAACCCTTTAATTTTTCTGATTGCGACACTGTTTCATCTGTATGCGTTTGCACTGATTCTACGTTTTGTATTGCAATGGGTAAAAGCTGATTTTTATAATCCACTATCACAATTCGTGGTTAAAATTACCGCGCCGGTGGTCAGCCCTGCAAGGCGAGTGATTCCCGGCTACCACGGCATGGACCTGGCCAGCCTACTGGTCTGTTATCTGGTTCTGGCTTTATCACAGTTTATTATTCAGAGCCTGGGCGATTTTCCAATAACCGCGCTCAGCGTTAGCGTTCTGGCCATCACCGATCTGGTCTCACTGATTATTGATTTGTTCTTTTATGCGATACTGGTGCAGGCACTGATCAGCTGGATCAATCCGGGTAACTTCAATCCAATCAGTTCTGTACTTGCCAGCGTCACCTCACCGGTACTGCGCCCGGTACAGAAATTTATCCCGCCGCTGGGCGGCATGGATATTTCACCGGTATTTGCGATGATTGGGCTGAAAGTTCTTGAAATGCTGATTAACCCGTTACTTCATGCACTTTTGAGATAATCGTCGCGCGCAAGAGTTCAGGCTATCAAAAAAGACTTTTATCACTGGCAGGGCGATAATCTGATTTTGTCTGTGCAGATCCAGCCCGGTGCCTCGAAAGATGCTCTGGCTGAGATTATTCAGCACCCATTAACCGGTGCCGCACTAAAAATACGCATCAGCGCAGCGCCGGTAGATGGTAAAGCCAATCGCTATTTAATCGCTTACTTAAGTCAATTATTCAGCGTCACAAAGTCACAAATTACTCTGTTAAGTGGCAATAGCAGTCGCTATAAAAAACTCAAAATTCAGTCTCCGGCACAACTGCCGCCAATGATAAAAGCTGAAACCAGCCAGCAACACTGATAAACTTTATGACTATCCTACTTATTAATAGTTAAAACCTGATGCCCGATACCATTGCCGAAGATTCAATAGGAATTGTTAGCCCGCAACTGCATCATTTTGATCAGCCACTGGTGCTTGACTGCGGAAAAACCCTGAATCAATATGATCTGATTGTTGAAACCTATGGTTCACTCAATGCCGACAAAAGCAATGCCATTCTGATCTGTCATGCTTTATCAGGCGATCACCATGCTGCCGGCTATCATTCACTTGAAGATAAAAAACCAGGCTGGTGGGAAAGCGCGATTGGTCCGGGCAAAACTATTGATACCAATAAATTCTTTATTGTTGCCGTCAATAATCTGGGCGGCTGTAAAGGCTCAACCGGGCCGGCCTCCAAAATCCCCGACAGCGATCAGTTCTACGGCCCCGATTTCCCGATCGTCACGGTGAAAGACTGGGTTCGCAGCCAGCAGCGTCTGATGCTCAAACTCAACATTCCGAAATGGAGCGCTGTTATCGGCGGCAGCCTCGGCGGCATGCAGGTACTGCAATGGTCTATCGATTTTCCAGACTTAATTGATCACGCCATTGTCATTGCCGCAGCGGCAAAACTGTCGGCACAAAACATAGCTTTTAATGAAGTCGCTCGTCAGGCCATTATGGCTGATCCTGAATTTCATCAAGGTCATTACCTGGACAAAAACACCAAGCCTACCGGCGGCGTTATGCTGGCCCGTATGCTTGGTCATATCACTTACCTTTCCGATGATGCCATGCGTGAAAAATTTGGCCGAGAATTGCGCGAAGGTAAACTCAACTTTGGCTTTGATGTCGACTTTCAGGTGGAATCCTATTTACGCTATCAGGGCAGGTCTTTCGTTGACCGCTTTGACGCCAACACTTATTTATTGATGACCAAAGCGCTCGACTATTTCGATCCAGCCAGCGACTATGAACATAATCTAGTCAGTGCGCTTAAACAGGCCCGGGCAAAATTTCTGGTAATCTCTTTTACCAGTGACTGGCGCTTTGCACCGGAACGATCACAGGAACTGACTCAGGCTCTGGTTGCTGCTAATCAGGATGTTAGCTATGTCGAAATAACTGCTCATCAAGGCCATGATGCATTTTTAATTCCTATTCCTGAATACCTTTCTGCTTTTGGTGCCTACATGAATAAAATTGCCCGCAGTCTTGAACCTGTCCACAAAGGGGATGCCTGATGAATTTACGTGCTGACCTTGCGCTTATCAGCGAATGGATTCAACCACAGTCCCGCATTCTTGATTTAGGCTGCGGTGATGGCACGTTGTTGAGGCATTTACGAGACACGATTAATGTCAGCGGTTATGGCATTGAAATAGAGCATACCGATATCGTCAAATGCATAGAATCGGATATCAATGTCATTCAGACCGATTTAGATGAAGGCATTAACAATTTTTTTGATGCCGACTCGTTTGATTATGTCGTCATGACACAAGCCTTGCAGGCGATAAACACCCCGAGGAATTACTGGATGAAATTTTGCGGGTCAGCAGTGATGCCATTATTACCTTCCCCAATATGGGTTACTGGTCAAACCGTTTACAACTTGGTCTGGGCGGACACATGCCGGTCACTAAAAGCCTGCCTCACTACTGGTATAACACCCCCAATATTCACCTCTGCACTTTGAATGATTTTGAAAACCTGTGTGTCGAGCGTTCGATCCGCATCATCAAACGCCGCGTTGTAGACAGCCGCCACAAACACGGCAATTGGTTACTAAAAGCCTTCCCTAACCTGTTTGGTGAAATTGCTATCTATCACATCACTAAGAAATAAGGAGCAGTGGGCAGTGGGCAGTGGGCAGTGGGCAGTGGGCAGTGGGCAGTGGGCAGTGGGCAGTGGGCAAAAAATTCTAATTTTTGAAAATCCGCTGCCAACTAAATGTTTGTGTCTTTTATTTTTTGCTGCAAACTGATAACTGCAAACTAACCTACATCACTGCCCACTTTTTATAAACTTAAAAGCCGTAATTCAAAACCACTGAAATCGCACTATCTGACCAGTCTTCGGTCACTGGTGAACCGCTAACATAATTATCAGTATCCACTCCGAGCTGTACCATGCCTAGCATATACATCAAACTGAGTGACGACGCCCCCATAATACCAACATTATTAAATACCAGCCCGCCACCGGCACTGACTGAAGGCAGATAAACACCAAAGTCCTCGCTGTGACTGCCGGAATCTGCAGAGCCAAGAATCAGCAGGTAACTGACCTCAGCCTGCAAAACAAAACGCATTGTCGAGTTTACTGCAAAACGCGCCTGCCCCAAAAACCCTGCACGCGCCGCAAACGCACTGGCGCTGCCGCTAGGCCAGCTTGTGTAAGAGCCTGACGGGTATACTGAAGCGGTGAAACCATACTTGATTGCCTCTTCAGGATTCGAGTCAAAAAAGTAGTCGGCTCTTATTCCCGTTAACGAAAACTCTTCTTCATAATAAGTACCGGGATATTCATACCAGCGCGTGTAAGTATCACGCAGCTCAACAGCCAGCGTTGACTCATCGGCCGCAACTGCTGCTAAAGGAAAGATAACTAACAAACAGCAGGCATTAATCACTTTTGAAATTATTTTTTTCATATCAACTACTCCCTGTATTTTATGGCTTTAATTAATAATTCTTTCAGTGAAAATAATCAATGATCAGGATCAAGTTTTAAATAAAGTTCAGAGCGCATGCCTGATAACAGTAACAGCTGCTTTAAGCATATATACCGCAAACAATATTATTATCACGCCACTGATTTGTCTGATTTTATTATTTTGAAAATACTTTAATAAACTGCCCGCAAACAAACCCATTAATAACAAGTTTGGCAGTGTACCTAATCCAAAACTAGCCATCATCAGTGCGCCCTTATAAAAGCTACCGGCCGACATACTCCAGATAAGCACGCTATAAACCAGCCCACATGGCAACCAGCCCCAGACCAGACCCAGCACAAAAGCCTGACGAAAATTTTTCACCGGCATTAACTGCCGCCCTAATGGCTCAAGCCTTTTCCAGACAAAAGCACCGAGATTTTCCAGCCGGTTTAGTCCGAACCACCAACCACTCAGATAAAGACCTAAAGCCAGCATAAACAAGCCGGCTAATAATTGCATCAAACCCTGTGCCAGATGAATTTCCAGCCAGTGCGTTGCAAACCAGCCCAGACTGGCCATTAAACCACCAGCTAGCGCATAACTACATATTCTCGCCAGGTTATACGACAGGATAATTGACACTTTACGAAGCTTACCGTCGGATAGCTGACTAAGTGTCAGCGCACCAATAATTCCTCCGCACATGCCGGCACAATGAACCACACCCAAAAAACCTACTAAAAAAGCTGAAAAATAACTAATTTGTTCCTGCATACGCTTGCAATCATCATCAAAAAGATTAAGAATTTAACCCTTAGATTACCTACCTTTATCCGCTACGGCAAATACCCACTAGGAGACATTACATGGCTGTTAAAAAGAAAGCTGCAAAGAAGAAAGTCACTAAAAAGACTTCAGCGGCACCTGAAAAGAAGCTGCCTGCAATCAAAGAACGTTTTTCTAAAACAGCCATACTCAGCGAAATCGCAGAAAACACCGAACTGAGTCGCAAACAAGTAGCCGCTGTGCTTGATGAATTATCTGACCTGACAGAACGTCACATCAAAAAACGCGCCTGTGGCGAATTTGTAATTCCCGGACTGATGAAAGTGATCACTGTTCGCAAGCCGGCGACCAAAGCGCGCAAAAACGTTCCCAATCCGTTTAAACCCGGAGAGTTAATGGACGTAGCAGCCAAACCGGCTCGCACTTTGGTTAAAGTCAGACCACTTAAAAAACTCAAAGAAATGGCCGAGAAATAATCACCTTTCCTCAGTCATAAAAAAAGCCCCTTAACGGGGCTTTTTTTATGACTGAGGAAAGCATTTATTGCAGCCACTACTTGGGTGCGACATAACCATCAATCGCTGCACCTTCTTCACCGGTAAATAAAAACTTGTCCATTTCATCTTTAAGAAATTGTTTTGCTTTGGGATCAATCGGTGACAAACGATTTTCATTCATCAACATTGTTTGTCGCTCAATCCACATTTGCCAGGCCTGTTTCGAGACTTCATTAAAAATTTTTAAACCCATCTCGCCAGGGTAAGGCGCTTTCTCTAATCCTTCGGCTTCTATTCCCAGCTTTACGCACTGCACCGTTCGCGTCATGTCTGTTCTCCGCTTATTCATTTTAAATATATTGAGTTAATTATCGCATTAACCGGAGCTGCTAATCCCAGATTATGCGACTGGTCTTTGTGATACCAGTGGCTGTCATTCGATTCCTTAATCTTATCATCTTCACAGACAAGCTCTAACAGAGTCGGGGTAATTAACAGCTGGTAGTGACTGAAACTGTGCCTGATCAGCGGCAGTTCTTTTATCACCTTCACATTGATACCAAGCTGCTGTCGACAACAGGCTTTAATATCATCTTCTGGCTCTAGCTCAGGAAAACTCCACAGACTGCCCCAGATTCCAGATGGCGGTCGCTTTTCCAGCAATACCTGCTGCAACTGATTTTTTATAATTAAAAATCGCCGCGCTTTCTGCGGCAAGGTTTTCTTTTTCTTTGGTGTCGGCAACTCTGCCACGCAATTATTTTTTAAAGCCAGACAATCTGCTGCCAACGGACACTGCTGACACGATGGTTTAGAGCGCTTACACACAGTCGCGCCTAAATCCATAATTGCCTGCGTATAATCTGCCACGCGCTGTTCAGGGGTCAGTGACTCAGCCACTGACCAGAGTTGTTTTAATACCGCGCTGCTACCGCTCCAGCCGCTTATTTGCTGATGCCGGCTCAGCACTCTTTTGACATTGCCATCGAGTATGGCTTGTGGCTGATTCCAGACCTGGGCCAGAATCGCTGCTGCGGTCGAACGCCCGATTCCTGGCAGCGCCTGCAGAGCATCACGATCCGCCGGTAGTTCTTCCAGTCCTTGTTCTATTAACAAACGCGCAGTTCGGTGCAGGTTTCGACAGCGCGCATAATACCCAAGCCCTGACCAGTAATGCAGTACTTCATCTTCGCTCGCAGCCGCCAGGCTTTGCAGACTATCAAAGCGCTGCATAAAACGATTAAAGTAATCAATCACGGTAACAACCTGAGTTTGCTGCAGCATAATCTCGGACACCCAGACCCGATAGGCCGTTCGTGGCGATTGCCATGGCAGGTCTTTGCGACCATATTGATCAAACCATGCTAATAACCGGTTTGAAAATAAATCATCACTCATCAGCTTTTATTTTATCGACACTGGAAATGCGGTAGCATACACCAAAGCGATCGGCTTATGACCTGACTAAGCTCAGGTTAACAATTTTCCTAATTATGGATAATCAAACTGATATGAATATTAGCAACCTGTTCTTTAAATTATTCGACTTATTCAAATCAGCTGCGCGCGCTCTGCTTAAGCTGCCAGGGCTGTTTAGGATGCCCGCACAGGATCTGTCATCGATGAAAAATATTCGCTTCAAACTCGGTCTGCTTCCGGGTCTGCTGCTGGTATTTATCGTGATCATAAGCATCACAGCTTATATCTGGGATAATGAACCGGGACCGTTTAATGTCCGCAGCAACGCACTGGAACAAGCCAGCGGCGATGGCAGCAAGGTAGTAAACGGTTATACCACCGCTGCCGCTTTAACCCACATCATGGAAACTTTACTCAATAAAACCGGCGGCTATCTTAGTAATGACGTTTTTCCACCCGGCGTTTTTATGGACAACATACCCAACTGGGAGTTTGGTGCACTGGTACAGGTACGCGATATGTCACGCGCCCTGCGCAATGATATCAGCCGTTCTCAATCACAATCGGTAGAAGACCCCGACCTAATCATTGCAGAGCCACAGTTTAACTACAGTAATGATTCCTGGTGGCTACCGGCCACAGAAACCGAATACCGCAGCGGACTAAAAGCGATGTACCACTATCTGGAACGCTTATCAGAAGATCAGGGAGCACAGTTCTATTCCCGTGCTGACAACCTCAGTGATTGGCTGGCCTTGGTCGAAAAGCGACTCGGCAGTTTATCGCAGCGTCTCAGCGCTAGTGTGGGTCAGGATCGATTAAACACAGACCTGGCCGGTGACTCCGCTGCACAGCAATCCATGCCAGCATTAAAAGAGCTACACCTTAAAACTGACTGGGACCAGATTGATGATATTTTTTACGAAGCACGTGGCGCTGCCTGGGCTTTAAGCCACCTCTGCAAAGCTGTTGAAATCGACTTTGCTGAAATCCTGAAAAAGAAAAACGCCCTGGTTAGTTTGCGGCAGATTGTGCGTGAACTCGATGCCACTCAGGAAGAAGTTTGGAGCCCGGTCATATTAAATGGCAGTGGTTTTGGTTTTTTTGCTAACCATTCGTTGGTCATGGCCAATTACATTTCACGCGCCAATGCTGCTGTCATTGATTTACGTTCACTGCTCTCTCAGGGCTAAGACTTTTCATCCTCTATGTAGCCGACGTCTAGACCTTCATTAAGCGATGCTACTTCGGGTATATAACACGGGAAAATGATAAGGCTTTATAACAGCTTGAGCAGTGCGCAATAAACTTCGAGCGGCGGTTTAAATTACCCCCCCCCTCTAGCAGATGGCTCAGGCGGATAGCTCAGCCAAGCCATGGCGGCTTGGTGTGATAATATTTCCTGACAACCCTGACCATCCCGCTTGACTGATCGTCACTCAGTCTGTTATTTCTCGCTGCCAGTTCCCTGATTTACCACCGGACTTGTGAATTAAGCGCACTCCACCCATTTCCATGCCACGATCAACCGCTTTACACATGTCATAAATAGTCAGTAATGCGGCCTGCACTGCGGTCAGCGCCTCCATTTCAACACCGGTCACGCCAACCGTTTCAGTGGTGACTTCACAATGCACATGATCGACACCGTTACTTTGCAGTCTGACGTCTACGTGGGTCAGTGCGATCGGGTGACACAAAGGAATAATATCCGGGGTTTTTTTTGCCGCCATAATGGCTGCAATACGCGCAATTCCCAACACATCCCCCTTTTTATGCTGACCATTGTCAATCAATGCCAGTGTTTCCGGTAACATGGTGATAACACCTTCAGCCACTGCAATACGGCGAGTGCTATTTTTTTCTCCGACATCTACCATATGCGCATCGCCAGCGGCGTTAAAATGGGTCAAGTCACTCATAGTGATATATCCTGGCTAGTAAACGGCTATTTTATCCTAGTCAAATCGCAATTCACACCTGCTATAATCAGCACTGTTCTCAATGACAGCAGTCAGTGACAAGACTTTACTATGAAAATCAATGTTAAATTTTTTGCTAGCTTACGCGAGCAAATCGGCCAGTCAGATCTCAGCATCAGCTGTGACAATGCGCCGACAGCACTACAAGTCTGGCAACAAGCCAGTTCGCAACCCAGCATGCCGGCTAATATCTTGTGCGCCATCAACATGGAATACGTAGAACCAAACACACTGGTTAACGACGGCGACGAAGTGGCCTTTTTCCCGCCAGTTACCGGCGGCCAACAATGATCGAGCTTCGTCAGGATAATTTTGACCCCTGGCATGAGCTCAATCGCTATCAACAAAACCTTGCGCCTGGAAAATATGGCGCCTGCTGTAATTTTGTCGGCAGCATGCGCGATTTTAATGAAGGCGATGTTGTTGCAAAAATGACGCTGGAGCATTATCCCGGCATGACTGAGCAGTTTCTGCAAAAAATTTGTGATGAAGCCAGTGAAAAATGGCCACTACTGGATTGTTTAATTATTCATCGGGTCGGGGATATTCAGCCCAATGACAGCATTGTCCTGACTGCTGCCTGGTCAGCTCATCGTGATGCCTCGTTTGCCGCTTGCCGTTACCTGATCGAAGAACTCAAGCACCGCGCGCCGTTCTGGAAAAAGGAAAACACCAGTACGGGCGACCGTTGGGTCAGTGAAAACACACCACCCGGTAGTTAAGCAGGTAAACGTCGGAATACTTTACACTAATTATTCGACTTTTCGACCAACAGTCTTTAACCTGCCCGCTTACCTCAGTACTATAAATACCGCAACGCTGTGCCGATTAAGGATATTCGCAGGCAATGAGTCATTTTACGGACAAAACAGTTCCTCATAACTCGCTAAATTTACAGATCGAAGCTCTGCTGTCTAACTTTAATGAAGCCGCCTTTATTTGTTACAACGGCCAGTTATGGATGAATCAACCGCTCTGTCAGTTACTGGATTGCGATAACAAACAATCGCTGAACGCTGTAGTACCCAGCAATATGCATCATTTACTCTCACAACAGGGTAACCAGCAATTCCAGCTCGAACTTAACGGCCGCCAGCAAACCACCTACGTCACAGCCCTGCTCAGCCCCTGCCAAATCAGTCAGCAGCAGATGACGCTGGGGCTAATTATCAATACGCTAGCAGCAGACCTAGCAGCAGATACTTTCGAGATTGCTAAAATTGCAATCGTCAGCAGCGACCTGCCTTTTGAACACCATAAAGCCTGCTTCACACTGGAAGCGATTAATGACGGCATCATCAGCATTGATCACAACGGTTATATTGATTACCTAAATAGCTCGGCGGAATTAATGCTTGGCATTCAGGCCAGTGACGTACTGGAGAAAAAACTTAGCGAAATCCTCACGCTGGAAGATACCAATGGTATAAGCGTTAAAGCCGCTACAACTAATTTCAAACAAAAATCTGCCGACAACAATCACTCACCGGAACTGTTGATAAAACACCAGGCCAGCGGTTTTTTATCCCCTGTCGATATCTTCACTTCACCAATCGAGGATAGCGCCGGCAATTTTAGCGGGACCGTGCTGGTCATTCATGATATTTCAGACCTGCAATACATGTCTGAACAAATACTATTTCAGGCCAAGCACGATGCTTTAACCGGTCTGTTTAACCGCGCTGAATTTGAACGTCAACTGTCGCGTACCTTAACTGATATTGCCGATTCTTCTGACACACACATCATGTGTTATATCGATCTTGACCAGTTTAAAACAGTCAATGACAGCTGCGGGCATCTGGCAGGCGATGCCTTACTGAAGCAGATCAGCGCACATATAAAGTCACATACAAAAGAGCGCGACATCGTCGGTCGTTTAGGCGGTGATGAATTTGGCTTAGTGCTTAAAAACTGCGATATTGATCATGCCAAAACAGTTACCGAGCGGATCCGCCTTGCCGTTAAATCTCACCGCTTTGAATGGGATAACAAAACATTTCATATCGGCGCCAGCATCGGCGTTATGGTCATCGATCAGCATTCTGGCACACTGGATGATGTTATCAGCACAGTCGACTCGGCCTGTTACTCTGCCAAACAGTCAGGCCGTAACCAAGTCAACTTTATCAACAAGGATCATGGCCTGGCATTAAAAAGACAGTCTGAATGTGACTGGGTTGAACAAATAAAACATGCGCTGGATCATGACTTACTACAGCTTTACACTCAGACGATTGCACCGCTGGATGACTCTTGTGAACAGCATATTCATCAGGAGCTGCTGCTACGCATGTCTACAAAAGACGGTACAATTATTAAGGCCAGCGATTTTATCAACACAGCACAGCGTCACCATATGATGGCGGATATTGACCGCTGGGTTATTCAACATGCATTGCTCAGACTAAGCGACTCAGAAGACCCGCTGAATGAAGATAACATCAGACTCAGCTGCATCAATATTTCATCACAATCTCTCAGTGACAGCAGCTTTATAGATGATGTTTTTAATTACCTTAAACAATCAGCGGTTCCTGCACAGAAGATTTGTTTTGAAATTTCAGAAAATACCGTTGCCAGTAATATTGTTCATGCTACTGAATTTATGCAGCGGCTGTCCGCACTCGGCGTACATTTTTCACTGGATAATTTTTGTAACAGCTTAAGTTCTTTTTCCTATATAAAAAATCTACCTATTGATTTTCTTAAAATCGACGGTCGATTTATGCACAATCTGACTGAGGACGCTGTTGACAGCGCACTGGTCAGTGCAATCCGTGACATTACCAATATTCTCGGCATCCAGACTATCGCTGAAAGTGTGGAAGACCAGTACACACATAATGCCTTAAAAACCCTGGGCATTGATTATGCCCAGGGTTTTTATATCTCACGCCCCAGAGACTTACTTCAACAATATGAACAAAGCCTCTCGGCCCCGCTGAATATTCAGTAAAAGCGGACTGTCTGCATTGGCGATTGCCTCAGACAGCTCCTCTAAATTACTAACCCTGCGTTTATTAACCGACAAAATCAAATCATCTTTACGCAAGCGTCCATACCAGGCCGGACTACCCCGTTTAACATCATGAATAAAGACATAGGTTTTTTTAGTATGACTGTCATCCTTTATCACTCCAAGCAAGGCACCGGCGAGGCGTTTACTATAGCGCTGACCATCTGTTTTTTGCTGATGATTTTCTTTTATTGTTGCCGTTAAAGATTTCTCACGGCGATCGCGTAACACTTTAAGATCAACCTCAACGCCAACCCGTATCATGCCGATTATGTTGCGTAATTCTGAGGCATTTCTGATTTTTTGATGATTAACTTCTATTAAAACATCACCCACTTCAACACCGGCTTTATCAGCCGGCGAACCCTCATCGACATCGGCGATCACCACACCCTTATTTAACGGGATACCGAAAGCCTGAGCCAGCTCTGAGCTCAGATTTTGAATTGAAATACCCAGACGACCACGCCGAACCTCTCCAAACTCGATCAGCTGCTCTACGATCTGTCTGACCATGTTTATCGGAATCGCAAACCCAATCCCAACATTACCACCACCACCGCCCGGCGCCAAAATTGCGGTATTCATGCCGATTAAATGACCATTAAGGTCAACCAGAGCGCCACCTGAATTACCGGGATTTATTGATGCATCGGTCTGAATAAAGTTTTCATAATCTTCAATTCCCAGATCACTTCTGCCCAGCGCACTGACAATGCCGGATGTTACGGTCTGATTAAGCCCAAAGGGATTACCCACCGCGACAACAAAATCACCGACTTTTAATTTATCCGAGTCTGCCATCTCCAGCGCCGTCAGCTTATCCGCTTTTATTTTTAATAAAGCCACATCGACATCTGCATCCGCTCCTAGCAATTCTGCCTCTACTTCGCGGCCGTCATTCAGCGTGACATGAATTTTATCAGCCCCTTTTATGACATGATGATTTGTAATTATCAGACCTTTAGCAGCATCAACAATAACGCCCGTACCCAGACTCTGTGGTCTCGACTCCTGTTGTTGCTGCTGGTGCTGAGGCACACCAAAGAAATATCTGAAAAATGGATCGTTCAACAGAGGATTAGACTGCGCAGTACGCTGAGTACTGCTGGTGGCAATATTAACCACACCGGGCTTGACCCGGTTTACCATGGGTGCCAGCGATGGCATCGCCTCACCCTCGACCAGCGCCGGCAAGGCCGCATTCGCCACTCCCAGATAAACAAAAAATAAAGCTGATATTTTTATTAACTTAAACATGGTTGTTTTTTATCCTCTACAATCTCTGCCTGTTACTCCGACAGCCAGTTAATGCTGACGTTCCCTGACAGAACTGAATAAAATAGTGTTCTGCTTTATAATGTGGTTTTGGTCATTAAATTCAAGTCATCATGAATCACATCGTCCAGTGTCCGGTCTGCCAACTGAGTTTACGGCGGCAAGAAAACAAATGGCTATGCGATAACCATCACCATTTTGACATTGCCAAGCAGGGTTATTGCAACCTGTTGCTGGCTAACCAGAAAAAATCCCTGAGTCCCGGTGATGACAGTCAGATGCTTAATGCACGCTGGCGCTTTCTCAGTCAGGGCCACTACCAACCGGTGGCAGATAGTATCTGTCAGCTTATTACACAACAGACCGATCAGTTAGCGCATATCCTCGATATCGGTTGCGGCGAAGGTTATTACCTGGCATCGCTAAAACACCGGCTCAACAGCGGCAATACCGTCTGTTACGGCACCGACATTTCCAAACAGGCGCTTAAACTCGCAGCCCGCCACCACCCCACTATCGACTGGTTTGTTGCTGCTGCCAAAAGCCAGCCTTTTGTCTCTGGCCAGCTCGATCTGATTCTAAATATTTTCGCCCCGGCAGACTGGCAAGAAATACACCGGCTGTTAAAACCTGGCGGGCTGGTATTGCTGGCGGTTGCTGGCAGCAATCATTTACAGAACTTACGCGAACTCATTTACCAGACCGTCACGCCGCATCAGCCTCAGCGCTTTCTTGAAAAAGTGGCGCCGAATTTTGAACTAATCAACAGTCTTGCTTGTCAGTTTAATTTAGACTTAACCAATCAGGAATCGATTATATCCTTACTGCAAATGACCCCGTATTACTGGCAGGCCGATGAAAAATGCCGCCAGTCGATCGAAAATTTGCAGACTCTGTCGACTCCTGTTAACGTTCAGCTTTATTTATTAAAAGCCTGCTAATAACAAGGACACACTAACCCCATGATTAAACAATATTGCGTTGCATTGATACTGGCTTCTGTATCTGTTTCTGCTGTAGCTGAAACACAGCTCGACGATAAACAAAAATTAAGCTATCTGCTGGGCCAGAATACTGCCAAAAGCATGATTAGCAAAGACATAGCTATAGACCCAGAGGCCTTTCTCAATGGCATGAAAGACGCGCTTGCCAGTAAACCCTCTTTACTCAGCGATGCCGAAGGCAATCAAGTAATGATGCAATTTCAGGCCACAATGCAGGCCAAGGCACAGGAAAAAGCAGCCAAACTGTCGGCTGAAAATATTGCAGCCGGAAAAGCCTTTATCACTGAATACAATGCTAGAAAAGGCGTAATCAGCCTTGATAATGGCATCTCTTACAGCGTGATCAAAGAAGGCAACGGTGTGCAGCCTAAAGCATCCGACACTGTTGTCGCCCATTACACTGGTAAGCTGGTTGATGGTAAGGTTTTCGACAGCTCGGTTACTCGCGGTCAGCCAAGTACTTTCCCGTTAAAAAATGTGATTAAGGGCTGGCAAGAAGTGCTACCTCTGATGAAAATCGGTGCAAAATGGGAGGTGGTGATCCCTCCACAACTAGCTTATGGTGAACGTGGGCCGGGTGGCGTTATCGGACCTAACTCAACGCTGGTTTTCGAAATCGAGTTGCTCGAGATTAAACAGCCGTAACACCTGTTCTCAGAAGTCCTCCGTCTTACTGCATTTTGACGGCTGACTTCTGAGACCTTTATTATTCTATATTCTGAATTTGCTCACGCATTTGCTCAATCAACACCTTTAAACTCAATGCCGCTTGAGTAGTCTCTACATCCGCTGCTTTCGAAGCTAGCGTATTCGCTTCACGGTTTAACTCCTGCATTAAAAAATCAAGTCGTCTACCGATCGCTTCTTCACGCCTAAAAACATCTTTTAATTCCTGCAAATGACTGTCGAGCCGATCAAGCTCTTCATCCACATCGATCTTTTGCGCAATACTGACCAGCTCCTGCTCAAAGCGCTCATGCTCGGTATTTTCCAACAAATCCTGCAGTCGCTGCTGCAATTTGTTTTGCACAGCCAGCACTACGGCAGGCCGGCGCTGCCTGATCGTCTGTACGATTTTGGCCGTTGTATCGGCTCTTTGTAAAATCATCTCGCACAAACGCTTACCCTCCGCTTCCCGGCTTTGTTGTAACTGTTCAAGGCTATCGCCCAGCGCCTTTAATAACAGACTTTCTTCAGCACTGACAGTTTCGCTTTGCTGCTCAATAACACCGGGGAACTTCAGTATATCCAGTGCACTGAATGTTTTACACGGCCCCATTTGCATTTCTATTTCATTGCATGAAGCAATCACTGCACTGATTTTATTAGCATTCAGTTTTAGTTTCTCCGACTCATTTGAGATGCTCTGATAACGGCAACTGGCCTCAATTTTTCCACGCCCAAGTCTGGCCTGAATCAATTCGCGTGCCGCCATTTCAAAATGGCTAAGTGCATCTGGCAGGCGCATTTGAATATCAAGATAACGATTATTAAGCGACTTCAATTCCCACTGAATTTGCCAGTGCTCAGAACGAGCTTGCGCACAGGCATACGCGGTCATGCTTTTTACCATATCAACTCCGGGGACGGCATTGCTGAGAAATATCGATGATTAAACCGTTAATCATTTCTCAAGTCCAGTCAGGCTGTTTATAATGCAATGCTTTACAAAGATTGAGTGGAGTCCTTCATGCGACCCAGTGGCCGACAGCCCGATGAAAAGCGCCAGGTAACCATTACCCGCAATTACACCAAACACGCGGAAGGCTCAGTGCTGATTGAATTTGGCCATACCAAGGTACTCTGTACTGCCTCGATAAATGAAAGAGTGCCCGGTTTTTTACGCGGCAAAGGCAAAGGCTGGGTTACTGCTGAATACGGTATGCTACCCCGTTCTACCGGCTCCCGCATGGACCGCGAAGCAAGCCGTGGCAAACAAAGCGGTCGAACCCAGGAAATTCAGCGACTGATTGGCCGCTCATTGCGTGCGGCAATCGATATGGAAGCACTCGGTGAGCGCACTCTGACTCTCGATTGCGATGTGATACAGGCCGATGGCGGTACCCGTACCGCCTCTATCACCGGCGCATTTGTCGCTCTCAGTGATGCTATCGACACCTTGCTGGCTAAAAAACTGATTAAAAAAAGCCCGTTAGTCGGCATGGTGGCATCGGTCTCGGTCGGCATCTTTAACGGTACTGCTGTGCTCGATCTCGATTACGATGAAGATTCGAGTGCAGAAACTGACATGAATGTCATTATGAACGATGCCGGGGCTTTTATCGAAGTGCAGGGCACTGCCGAAGGCCACGCTTTTCACCGCAATGAACTGAACCAGATGCTGGATCTGGCCAGTAAAGGCATCAACGAACTGTTCGAGCTGCAACGCCAGGCAATGGAGACTTAATAAATGGATAAAATCGTTCTCGCCAGTAATAATACCGGTAAGGTTCGTGAAATTAACGAACTGCTACAGTCCTACAATATTAATGTCGTGCCACAAGGCGATTACGATGTCGCCAGTGTTGAAGAAACTGGCCTCAGTTTTGTTGAAAATGCCATCATCAAAGCACGCCACGCGGCCTTAATCACCGGCCTGCCAGCGATCGCAGATGATTCTGGCATCGAAGTCGACGCGCTCAATGGAGCGCCCGGTATCTATTCAGCGCGTTTTGCCGGCGAAAATGCCAGCGATAAAGATAATAATATAAAGTTACTGGAAACATTAAAAGACCTGACTGAAGCCGAGCGCACCGCGCGTTATCAGTGCGTCATGGTATTTATGCGTCATGCCGCCGACCCGACCCCAATTATTGCCAGTGGATCATGGGAAGGATTGATTCTTAGCGCCCCCAAAGGCAGTGGCGGATTTGGTTATGATCCGCTTTTTCAGGTTCCCACCCACCAGTGTTCTGCGGCAGAACTCAGCGCCGAGTTAAAAAACAAGCTCAGCCACCGCTCTAAAGCACTGATCAGCCTGTTACATAAATTACAGGAAAAGGCCTTATAAATGACTGTTCTGCGCTACGGTGAGATAGACAAACAGCGCTTTGCCAGACTTTTATCACGTTATCAGTTAGTTGTTATTGAAAGCAAAAAAGACCAGGATATCCCCGGCAGCTTCTGGGGCGACGAAGAAGCCGGTTTGATCGATAACCGGCTTTATTGCCGCGATGATACCCCGCTACATTCGGCTCTACATGAAGCCTGCCATTATATCTGTATGGATCAGACCCGACGCAAAGGCCTGCATACCAATGCTGGTGGCGATTATGCCGAAGAAAACGGGGTTTGCTACCTGCAAATTCTGCTGGCCGAATACCTGCCTGAAATGGGTCTATCGAGAATGTTCAGCGACATGGACGAATGGGGCTATTCTTTCCGGCTTGGTTCCGCCAAACGCTGGTATGACGAGGATGCAGAGGATGCCCGCGACTGGTTATTATCCTATCAGCTGATTACACCCGCAGGCCAGCCAAGCTGGCAAAATCGCCTCTAACTCAAAAAGCTGTTACTATTTATTAACTCGTTTTCTTTGTGGGTATTATAAAAGACGCACCGTTTGCTCAAGCAAATTTAAGCGTCTGATATTTAACTGGTGTAGTTATGGATTTTCTCTCAAACCTCAATTCAGGTTTACTCTTAGACTCGCTCTCTGAATCTTTTATCATCATTGACTTAAAAGGCATTATTCAATACAGCAATAGCGCCTGTGAACAGATGTTTGGTTATGCCGAAAACGAGATAATCAATCAGTCTGTCAATATATTAATGCCCACCAATGAAGGCAGCAAGCACGACTCATTTTTGCAACACTACAACATCTGCTCAGCGTCAAAAGTTATTGGCTCAGGGCCAGACCGTCCGCTGACCGGCAAGAAAAAAGACGGCAGTATTTTTCCTGTCGATATAAAAATTACTCCGCTGCCACATAAGGGTGAAAATTATGTCATCGGCATCATTCGCAACCTGACAGAATTAATCAGCACTAATCACCGCCTCAACCACGTACTCAGCAGCACCGATACCGTTCTCTATACACTTTTGTTAAAAGATGACCAGCTAACAACCCTGTGGACCAGTCAGAATGTCATGGCGCTGACAGGATACTCCTATGATGAAGTACTGATGCCAGACTGGTGGTATACAAACGTCCACCCCGATGACAAGAACCTGGTCCTGAAAAATTTTGATTTATTTTTACAAACCGGCAAGCTTGAACAGGAATTCCGCTTTAAAACAAAAAACAACAGCTACATCTGGATACAAGATAAATTAAAACTGGTACGTGATTCCGAACCTTTATTAATACACGGCAGCTGGAACAATATTACCGAAAGAAAAAACCTGCTCTCAAACCTGATTAAAAGCGAAGACAGGCTGTCAAAAAGTCAGGTCTTTGCCAATATCGGTACCTGGGACTGGAATATCCAGACCGGTGAGCTCTACTGGTCTGAAATGATCGCGCCTTTATTTGGCTATGAAAACACAACAACAGAAGCCAGTTACGATGCTTTTCTCAATGCCATTCATCCTGATGATAAAAACTTTGTCCTCTCAGCAATAAACGACTGCATCGAAAATAATACAGAATACGATATTGAACACCGAATTATCTGGCCCGATGGCACTGTTCGCTGGATCCACGAAAAAGGCGACGTAGTACGCAATGAAAATAACGAGCCCTTTCATATGCTCGGTGTCGTCACCGACATTAATGAGCGAAAAAACCTGCAAATTAAACAGCAGCAACACCAGCAGCTGTTAAACACGTTACACGAATCATTAAGCTGCTTTACATTAACTTCTGATCATAAAAAATCAGCTGAAATTTTACTCGACGGCTTACTCTCATTTACTAACAGTGAATATGGTTTTATCGGGGAAATAAAATACCGCAACAACCAGCCTTATCTTAAAACCGATGCTATAACAGATATTTCCTGGAACCTTGAAACACAAACGCTTTATGAAAAGTGGCGTGAAAAAGGTTTCGAATTTACCAATATGAACACCTTATTCGGTCATGTGATTACCACCAGCAAGCTCGTTATCAGCAATGACCCCGCTTCAGACCCAAGAGCACGAGGACTGCCAGAAGGCCACCCAGAAATGAACTGTTTTCTTGGGATACCTGTTTATTATGCTGACGACCTGATCGGCATGTACGCTCTGGCCAACAGACCGCAGGGCTATGATCAGCCTCTGATTGATTCATTAAGACTTTTTACAGCTACCTATGCCTCGATCATCCAAGCGAAAAAAGAATTGCAGCAAAAAAAGCAAAACCGCCGTGATCTGCTGCAGGCAAAGGAACAAGCCGAAGCTGCAAATAAAGCAAAATCGATTTTTCTTTCCAGCATGAGTCATGAACTGCGCACCCCTTTAAATGCCATCTCTGGTTTTACTCAGTTATTGCGACTGGAACAGGGGCTTAGTGACGAAGCCCAGTCCAATATAGATGACATTGCACTGGCCGGCAAACACCTGCTCGAACTAATCAATGAAGTGCTCGATCTGGCCAAGATTGAATCCGGCACTACCTCAATCTCTCTCGAGAGCGTTGCAGTCTCTGATTTATTCGCATCCTGTGCTTCACTGACAGCGCCACTGGCAGAAGACTATCAAATAAATCTGGCGTTTTCTCAAAACGGTGCCACAAACGCATACATTCTGGCTGATTATATTAAAGTCAAACAGGTGCTTATCAATCTGGTCTCTAACGCCATCAAGTACAACAAGGCCGGTGGCCACGTCACCATCAGTTGTAAAAAGTCAGCCAATAATACCCAAACCATTAGCATAACCGATGATGGTGACGGTATTGACGAGCAGCAACAGCAATACCTTTTTGAGCCCTTTAACCGGCTCGGTGCAGAAGCCAACACGTCGATTGAAGGTACCGGCATTGGTCTTTCTATCACAAAAAAATTACTGGCTCTTATGGATGGCACAATACAAGTTAACAGTCGGCTAGGGCAGGGTTCTGAATTCAGTTTCACCTTAGCGGCCGCAACAGAAAAAATGTATAACACCATTACTGAACCACATCACAAAAAAATAAATCGGCAGCACAACGGCAAGAAAATTTATTATATCGAGGATAATCAGGTAAACCTGCGGATGGTCAAGCAGCTTATCAATAAGTGGACAGACTTTGAGTTTAGCGGTTCAGCAGACCCGCTAATTGGAATTGAAGAAATTAAAAACTTCCACCCGGATATCATCCTACTGGACATTAATCTGCCAAAGATGAGCGGTTATCAGGTTTTTCAGTACCTTAAAGACAATAACATTTGCCCCGGCACTCCTATTTTTGCAGTAACAGCAAATGCCATGGAAGAAGATGCTGACAAGGTAAAAGAAACTGGCTTTGATGAATATATCTGCAAGCCCATTAACATCGAAAGCATGCTGGAAAAACTTAATTCGGTGAAATAAAAAAGCCCTGCCTAGCAGGGCTTTTTTTAATTACCTAGCACGTCTATTAGGGTGCCGATGGCAGCGCCGCTATCACGTCTGCAGCCACGTCTGTGTGACTTATCAAGGCACCGTCAGTTGCAATAAATGAAGCCATTTCTGTCTGCATTTCTGCATACACTTTATAATCAATCGTGGTTGGATCTGTATTCGTTGTGCCATCGGACAGATCTGGCGTTAACATCGAACCGTGATGACCACCGCTGAATTTCACGACCGTATCGGTGTGCGCAACATAAGCATTACTGGTATCGATTTGAGTTAATGACATCAACCTTACCAAAGGATCGGTTCCAGACAGAGGGGCATTCACAGTACCGGTCACACTCAACACATTATTTGGAATAACTTGATCTGGTAGGTTATTGACACCATCACCAACCACTTCAAATAATAATACATCACGGTTGGCTGCCGTTGCGCTTGCATAGTTAACCGGGTCTGCCGAATCCAATACCATTTGAGCCGATGCCAAGAAGCCTTCATACTGAGCAAAACCTTTATTAACGTCACTGGCAGCCAGTCCGGCCGAGACAACAGGACCAAAGGCTGCTGAGCCATCCAGTAATTTTGCGATTCCGCCGCCAGACATTCCTAACACCGACGATTTAACCGTTGTCTCTATAGCCAAAAACACGCCGCCGACAATACCGCCTAGTGAATGACCAACGAAATGCACTTTACTGGTATCAAAAATGCCACCGGCTGATGCACCGTTATAATCCATATTAACCAGCGCCCGTTTTAGCGAAAACAGATCAGCCACGGCCTGTCTGACATTATCACGCGACGTTAACAAGCTTGGTAAATTAATGAAATGAGCACCTGAATCATCCAGCGTGCCATCACCATCCGCATCTACTGTTGCAACTGCTACATCAAAAATATCCAGCTCGAAGCTGCGCTCTTTAACCGCAGCAGTACCACCATGAATTGCTGCACTAAAATCGGCGGTTGCCGTCTTCAAACCACCGATGAGATCCTCATCACCTAGCAGGCCATGCAATGGCATATCGATGGCAACGGCTGCATAACCGGCATTTGCCAGTGCATCGACAATCGCCAGTAATGTTCCTCGGCTTTTGGTAATGCCGTGCTGATAGATCACCACTGGCCAGCCCGCTACTGGCTCAGTACCGTTTGGAATCGATACCAATAACGGTACCGTAACAGGCGTCGCTGTGGCCGGATCAACCACGCTATTAAATTTTGTTAAAGGCGTGTCACCAACACCTCGCCAAGAACCTGTCAGCACCGAACTATCATTCGCATTAGCCGGTACATTTAAATAATACGGCAGGGTTATTTCTCCGACATGGATTTTCGATCCGGCATAACCGGTTACGCCTGTTAATGGTGAATCTGCCACACTAGTTGAATAGATTGATGACACTGGCACCGGGGCGCTTTGAATAGTCGTGTGTAACGCCGTTAATACATCACCGACTGACTGCGTGGTAAAGGTCCAGCTTAAAACGATATCACTGCTAGTCAAATCAGTGATGGTATTCGCTCCGGCATTGTCGACAGTTACCGTATAAGCCTCAACCTGAGCTTCTGCCACATTGGTTAACTGACGCAAACCTTCGAGGTTGGTAATAGAAGTTACAACAGCCGTCTCTTCTGCTCCCTCAATCACACCATTACCATCCGTATCTGCTCCCGACAACAAAGCAGTAAATTGAATATCTGCCAACGTCGCACCAGTAATTAACGGTGATGTACTTTTTGTAAAAGCATACACCGCATCTGCAGTCGCATTATTGCCCTGTAAATCTGTAACTCCTTTTGTTATAGCCACCAGATAACTGGTTTTTGGTGCAAGAGGCTTTAACGGTGATATCACCAGCTTGTTGGCACCCAGATCTTCAGTGTCGCAAGCGGCATTGATAATTTCATTGTCAACCGAAGACACACTCACTGCAAAATCTGTACTGGCTAACTCACCGGTTATGGCAGTGACCTCGCCGGAACCACCCAGTGTTACGCTAAAGACCCTGACATTGGTGCCGGCAGCCAGCGAGGTGCTGTCTATGGCCGATGAAAACGCGCTGCTAATCGGCGCTGTGGTTGAAAAGCCATCGAGATCATTGAGTGCTGATTTGACAGAAATTTCACCTGCGTTGGGACAAGTCGTGGTATCCAGAACTGGTACTGGTATCTCCAATGTTCCGTCCACACTCCCCTGAAATAAAAGATTATTTGGAAAAGGTATGACCCCATCAGACGGACTAAAGCGGGCAAAAAATCCCGACTCATTAATTGCATCCTGAGTTGTAGTATTAGGTGTTTCCTCACATGCTATCAGCGTTGCCGATATGGCTGCTGTTATCAGTAAACGTAAACCGTTCATTGTATTCTCCTGAATTCTTTTTTCATCGCAATTGGTGGCAGTTAAGCAAATTGCTTTAATAATTTGTCGTATCATTAGTATTTCCAGCTGACCTGAGCGCTGATGATATCGACACTGGCCTGGTAGTTACCGGTTAGCGTGTGCTCGAGTACCGGTGCTGCCGCTGACGCCTCGAAAGTGTTGTTTATCGCTGTGTTATCTACCGTTAAATGCGCATAAGCAAAGCTGAAGCTGCGAGCATCTTCTGCCTGGTGTGTAACACCAAAACTAATCCATGTTCGGTCATTGCCGGGAATTCTTGGCGTTCTTCTTTCTGCTGATGGAATAGGTGATTCATCCAAAGCGATACCAAAACGATAAAGCCACTCATCTGTTGCCTGATAGTTCAGGCCGATTGAAATACGCGCAGAGTCTTCCCACTCTTCCGTCGTCACCGACGGCGCTTGCGCTGCAAAACTATCGGTCGTATCGGCATCATCATACACAATACGCAACTCGTCGAAGGTACTCCACGCAGTCAGGCTGTAATCAATCATAATAGCGATGCTTTCACTAATGTTTTGAAAATAACTGATCGATGTCGTTTCCGGTACAGTCACTGCAGCGCTTAAGCTCGTATCAAGAAAATTACCGGTATTTTCAGGTATAAAACTCAGCTGACCCGGCACACTAAAATCAGCCTTGCCATCTACTTCGTGATCGATACCCGAACGGTATGATAAGCCAACTCGAATATCTTTTGATACTTCGTACAGCAACCCAAGGTTATATCCATAACCCCAGCCACTGGCAGTTAAATCAGCAAAACCGTCGCTGCCTTGCGGTGTTGCACCAATCGAGGCGCAGTAACCGGCGGGAAATGTACTGCCTTCCTGTGCAACACATAATGTACCTAGGTCGATCGCACTGGTCAGGTCGACATTTATATATTGTGCATTAATACCCAGCCCGATTGAAACGGCACCCATTTTATAAGCCAGACTCGGATTAATATTCAGTGACATCACATCTGACTTAACGCCGTGATAACGACCGACCCAGTCGTCGTCGTAATTGGTTCCTAAACCAAATGGAACATTAATGCCTAAACCCATTTTCAAGTCTTTATTAATTTCGTTAACCCAGAAAAAATTCGGTACCAGAGCATTCTGTCCGCCTTCTCCCGTTCTTTCAGTGTTGGTCGGGTCGAGCTGAGTACCGCCCATCGACACAGCGGTTATCGAACCATCATCGGTATAGCTAGCATCCGGCATAATCACATGTGCGGCGACCATCATTTCATTATCCAACCGCGTCATACCGGCCGGGTTAAACCAGATAGTCGATCCATCTTCTGCACTGGCTGCACCACCGGCATATGAATTACCCATGCCACTGGCACTGTTTTCGATAATCGCAAAGCCTGCTGCATTTATCTGTGTTGAAACCAGCAGCGTCGCTACGGTTGTGACTGCGGCTAATGTTTGTGTTAATTTCATCCTCTCACCTCTTATAATTTGTTGCATCCTGCAGCAACATATTTTTTCTGACGTTAAGTTATTTTTTTCTAAAAGTTTTCTACTTTTTATTTTTTGAATTATTTTGTTAATTATCTGTTTCAATCTTTCTGGGTCGACCCTGTTCATCTATCGCTACATATACCAGTGTTGCTTCGGTAACATGCACACATTCTACTATGCCTTTTCGGCTTCTTTCTGCATAGACATCTACTTTAATACTGACCGAGCTTCTGCCGGTCGATATAACATCGGCATAACAACTTAATAAGTCACCAATTAATACCGGTTTTTTAAATTCAAACGAATCAACCGCGCGGGTCACAACATATCCTTTAGCATGCAAACTTGCCGGGATACTACCAGCGACATCAACCTGCGACATAATAAATCCGCCAAAGATACTGCCGCCCTGATTGGCATCCGATGGCATGCAGGGAACCCTGATAACCGGTATTTTTCCTTCAGGTAAGCTAACGATTGCTGACATCAAAACACACTGTCAAAAACGTCGACTGTCATTTCACACCATGACCTGCATAAAGTCGGCTGATTTTATCTGCAAACCGTTCTAAAACTTTTTTACGTTTTATTTTCAGTGTTGGAGTAATCAGGCCATCATCGATAGTCCATGGCTCTATAAACATTGCCACCCGACGAATCTGTGCATAACCGGGGAAATCTTTGAGGCGCCGTGATATACGCGACAGTACCAGTTTTTCAATTTCTTTTTTCTCTAATGATTGCTTATCCTCAGCATCAAATCCGATTTTATCAGCCAGATCTTCCCAGTGTTCCGGGTTCAGTACAACGCAGGCAGTCAAATACGGTCGTGCCTCACCAATTACCATGACCTGTTCAAACAAGCCATCGACGGAAATCGCCATTTCCATATCAGCTGGCGGCACTTTTTCACCATTAGCCAGCACCAGTATATCTTTGAGCCGGCCGGTAATATAAATAAAACCATTCTCATCAATCCGTGCTTTATCTCCGCTACGCAACCAGCCATCTTCTGTGAAGGTAGCATCGGTGGCTTCCTGATTATTCCAGTAGCCGAGCATATTATTGTCACCGTATGACTGCAGTTCATCATCTACACCAATCCGAACCTGTACATTAGGAAAGACATATCCAATACTGTGGGGGATATTTTTAAAGACTCGGTTACTGGAAATCACTGGACTGGCCTCGGTCAAGCCATAGCCCTGTACCAGCGGTAAGCCCAGACCGATAAATAGCCGCGCCACCTCTGGCGACAATGCCGCACCACCACAAATCGCAATTCGCATACGGCCACCGAGTTTTTCCATTACTTTTGATGCGACCAGTTTGTTCAGGACTGGCCACAATAGTAACAGTGGTGACCAGCGCTTTCTTTTTTGCTGATATTGAAACCGCATCCAGCCGATCGTCACGGTCAGATCAAACAGCTTTCTGGCTATCGGCGATTTTGATTTCAGTCCGTCCATGATTTTACTGTAAACGCGCTCAAAAATTCGCGGCACCGAAACCAGAATAGTCGGCTTAATGTTTTGCAGATCTTCTCCCAGCTGCGGGATTGAGCGCGCAAAGTTGACCTGTGCACCGACCATCATCGGCAACATATAGCCAACAGTGCGTTCGAACATATGCGACAACGGTAAAAATGACAGGTATTGATCCGTACCCAGAAAATAGCCTGATGGGTGTTCTTCACCGCTGAGAAAGGCTCCGTAGGCATCGCTGATAATATTTTTGTGGGACAGCATCACTCCTTTCGGTCGACCTGTAGTACCCGAGGTATACACGATACTGGCGAGCTCTTCAGCTTCTCGTTCTCTGGCTTGTAGCTCACCTTTGGCACCAAAAAGCCAGTCGGCTCTGGATACCAGTCTGGCGTCAGACGGCTGATCTTCTTCGTGTACCGGCTCAATACTGATTATTCGCTGCAAATCCGGCAGTTCGGTTTTCAGGTCGAGCAGCCGCTGCCACTGCTTTGTATCTTCTACCAACAGCACTTTTACGTTGGCATCATTCAGTATGTAGGCGACATTATCTGGCCGGTCATCAACATATAGTGGTACGGTGACCAGCCCCATACCTAATGCCGCCTGATCAAAAACCACCCAGTCGCGGCTATTTTTTAGCATTAAGGCCACCCGCTCACCGGGCTGCAACTTCTCTTTTGCGAGCGAGGCCTGCCAGCGAATAATTTCAACCGAGATGTCACCCCAGCTGGACGACTCCCAGCTTTTATTGGCTAAGTTATATTGCTGATAGGCAATTTTATCGGGGTTTCTCTTTAGCCTTTCTCTAAACAAGGCCGGAATAGTCGCTGCAATATCCGGGGAAATGACATCCTGACTCATTGAACCGCTCCAATTTTCTTTTAGTACTTTATTAATTATCAATGTACTTTTTTATAGCTTTACTAAGCGCTATCTTATATCTGCAACCACCATAATCTCAAGCGTAATCCCCACTCACTGCTAAATCCGCTCTCAACGAAGTATATCTGGCCTGCCGGATTAACAATAACACTGGTCGGTACCGCGCTGATTCCGTAACGTTTGGCCCATTTTCCATCAATATCATTTAAGGTTGGAAAATCCAGACCCCGTTGCTGCATATAGCTCACGGTATCGTCAGACCATGAAGCAATACTCAGCAACTGATAATCTTTAGCAATCGACGCGATGCTGCTTTCCTCTAATCGACAAACCGGACACCAGCTGGCCCAAAAGTGAATTAACAATGGCTTGGAACGGTAATCTTGCCAGTTAATTCTAGTATTATCGAGCATAACACCCTGAATAGGTGGCGCCAGGCCACTCACCACATCGCGCTGCTGGTATTGCCTAACCAAGGTGATCACGATAATGATGGCCAGGCCTTCAATTAAATATTTACGCCAGCCACGATAAAACGGTTTGATTTTTTTCAGCATAACTTCTCGATTAGCGGGTATTATCGCTTTAATACCCTTAACCAGCGCCACAGACTGATCAGGCTCATTAATGACTGGGCCAGATAAGTTAATGCACAGGCCAGTAAGATTTTTCTCGCTGCCCGCATATCATTGGCAGATAAATACTCACCTTGCTGAAGTAATGGCAAGGCCCTTGAAAAACTGGCATTCCACTCCACCGGCAAGGTCACCAGATGAACCAGTACAGCCGTCAGCATACTCATCAGACCGAGCAATAATACGATGCCGCTGGCTAGCGCTGAGCGCGATAGTAAGCCGATAACCGGTATGGCCAGCATCAGCATCGAACCTGTTTTTTCAGCATATTGCGCCAAAACTACCAATTTTACTCGCCAAAAAAATGGCCGGTAATTGATCGCGTGTTGCATCGCATGGCCTATTTCATGCGCGGCTACGACGATCGCGGTCAGTGAGCAGCCAGTCATATTGGCGCTGCTCAGCCTGACCATATTAGCCTGCGGGTCATAATGGTCGCCTCGGTCGGTCGCCTCCAGACTGACAAAGCTCAGTTGCTGCTGCTGAATTAAATGCCTGGCAAATTCTGCACCATTTCCTGGGAAATCTGTCCGTGGCGTACTGTAGCGCTTTAATATAGAAGCAGCCCACAACTGAGGACCAATAAGTAACAGCAAAATAAGCACAATCAATAGAATAATGAGCAATATAACATCTCTTTTATATGGTTTTCAGCCTGTAATCCAGCAGCTTTTGTTTTACACTATGTCTAGGATGTACCTATTTAAAGCACTGGTATTTCAATAAAACGCTTTACCGAGCCCATTACGTTAAGGACTAACACCCATGGCATTGCCATCCGGCACCCCGGCACTTGAATACGCTGTATTTCTTGAACGAACCAAACTAATTTATGCCAATGTGCCCGCCACTATCTTAGCCATTGTTCTGGTATCACCCTGCCTGATTTACGTTAATTGGCAGTTAATCGATCAGACGATGATGATCAGCTGGCTCATCCTTATGAATCTGACGATGCTGTATCGTTATATCATATACACACTGTTTAACAAAAAGGCTGATTCGGATATCGACCCCTCGCTATGGTATCGACTATTTCTTATCGGCACCGTACTCACCGCAGTCTGCTGGAGTGTCACCGGCAGCGTGTTATTTCTTTCGGACTCGATACAGCAACAGCTTTTCACCGCCACCATGCTGGCAGGCATTTCTGCCGGGGCGCTGGCCACACAAGCAGCATTTTTTTCAATCTTTTTACTTTACACAGTCATCAACATGACACCGATGATGCTGACTCTGCTGAGTTTTGGCAGCGGCATTCACTATGCGACAGCATTGCTGATTTTCTTTTTTATGGTGTTTATCATCACCGCATCATCACGCATGTCGAAAATCATTAAAAACTCAATTTCTCTGCAGTTTCAACATGACAGCGTGCTCAAAGACATTGCAGAACAAAAACAACAGACTGACAACCTCAATATTAATCTCCGGCAACAGATTAGTGAACGTGAATTTGCCGAACAGCATCTTGAAAAATCCATGTCTCAGCTTAAAGCCACGCTTGAGTCTGCAACCGACAGTATTCTGGTTATTGATAATGATGAAAAAATTACAAACTATAATCAGAATTTTATCGATCTGTTCGACATTCCTTCTGGCTTGATCAGGTCCAGAGATTACTCTGCTGTACAAAGTTTTATAAACAACCAGCTAATCACTGAGTCCACTCGGCTGCATCCAAGCCACTCAGATGAGTTTGTCTTGCTCAAATTAAATGACAATCGACTGGTCGAGGTTTTTTCACGACCACAAAAAATAGGCGAGCTGACTATCGGTCTGGTATACAGTTTCCGTGATGCAACCATGCGAATTAATTCTGAATCCTCGTTACAGGAAGCGAAAACAAAAGCAGAAATAGCCAATAAAGAGAAATCCGATTTTTTATCCCGTGTCAGTCATGAACTGCGCACACCATTAAATGCGATTCTGGGTTTTGCTCATTTGCTTAAAGAAAACAATCACGATCATCTTGATACCGAAGAAAAAAATTATATTTCTCATATCTGTCTGGCCGGTGATCACTTACTCAGTTTAATTGACGATTTACTGGATATTTCGAGAATTGAATCCGGCAAACTAAATGTCAACCTGTCCAGCATCCCCTGTGAAAATATAATTAACGAATCTGTCAGTCTGGTACAACCTATCGCTGAGATTAATCAGGTCACTATCCTGCTAGCCTCCGAATTTTCAGAAGCGCCTTATGTCTATGCAGACCATACTCGCTGCAAACAGGCGCTGGTTAATTTATTATCCAATGCGATAAAATACAATCACAAAGGCGGCACTGTCAGTCTGACACTGAGACCCAAGGACTCTGAGGTGCGCTTTGAAGTTAACGATACCGGCATCGGTATTGAAGAAGCCCATCTAAACACAATATTCCAGCCCTTTACCCGCCTTAAACAGGTCGAGAGCACGAAGGGTACCGGCATCGGGTTAACCATCACTAAACGACTGCTAAGCGTGATGAACGGTACGATTGGCGTCAACAGTATTCACGGCAAAGGCAGCACATTCTGGTTTCAGCTTCCCAGTGCTTTAGCCCAAGACAGCGCTGAAACGACACAACCCATTGTCCGACAATTTACAGAAAATACGATTGAAACAATGCATACCATACTCTATATAGAAGACGAGCCACTGAACCAGGCCCTAGTAAAGTCAATTATTAAGCAAATCCCCAACACCCGGCTAATTACCGCACTAAGCGGTGAAGCTGGCGTCGAACTGGCCCTTAAAGAGCAGCCCGACTTGATTTTAATGGATCTGAATCTGCCCGGAATCAGTGGCTATGAGGCCATGAATATACTGAAAAACGAGAAATCATTCAGCAAAACACCTGTTTTTGCCGTCAGCGCTAACGCCATGCCCGATGAAATCCGCAAAGGCAAAGATGCAGGCTTTATTGACTATCTGATCAAGCCTATTAATATTGACAATACACGAACATTGCTGGTCAATACATTAGGCATGATTGACAATCATCTGATTTAATCAGCAGTGATATACAATCAACACGCACAGCTTCAGAAAACGGATACTGCAGCACTCAATCCGATGGTAATATTTTGAAAAAAATTTTTAAACTCTTATTAATACGTGAAGATGAAAAACCAACTGTATTTTATTTTCTGACTTTCTTTTTTTTAGTCGGCTGTGGCATGGCAATGGGGAAAACCTCTGCCGAAGCCCTGTTTTTTAAACGTTTTGGCATTGAACACCTCCCTCTCATATATATAGCACTGGGCTTTTTACTGACAATTGTCAGCCTTATTTACGCCACAATAGCTGACAGAATGAGCGCTGAGAAATTGTTTTTCAGGCTTATGATTTTTCTTATCTTTTGTTTAGTTATACTCTGGGAACAGCTTAGTTACAACGAAACATCAGCCATTTATCCACTCTACTTCCTAATCTATGAAGCCACTTCCGAGATCATGCTGATACACATGGCTTTATATGTAAACCAGAACCTGAACACCTTAACATCCAAGCGACTGTTACCCATTATTCTTGCCGGCAGCCAGCTCGGCCTGATATGCGGCGGCATTCTGGTCGCCATACTGACACCCGTTATAGGAACCGGCCAGATCATACTGCTGTGGGCTTTACTTTTAATTATCACATTAACTATTATGACGCTCTGGCACAGACTAAAAGGCCCTTCCAGTTATTTTTACAAGACTCACTCTCACGGTTCATTCAGCGCATCCCTGCAGTCGGTAAAAAAGGGCATTAGCTTTACGCGTCGGTCCTCTTTACTGAGCGCATCATCTGCCGCTTTCTTTTTTATGGTCATCACGTTTTACACACTTTATTATGTAACCAATAATATCTATACCGGCTACTTTAACAGCGAAGAAGACCTCGCTGCTTTTTTTGGTATTTTGACCGCATCGACCGGGCTAATTGCGCTGCTACTACAAGTATTTGTCAGCAACCGGGTCATCGCTAAATTAGGTGTGCAAAAAACCAATCTGATATTTCCGCTGTCACTTGGCCTGAGTTTTTCAGTATTAATTCTCAGCATAAAAATGCCAAGCGCTTTACTCGGAAGTTTTATCAAGGACACTTTCAACCCGGCCTTTAACAGCCCGGTCAGAAACATGATGTATAATATTCTGCCAAAGAGTATTCAGGGCAGAGCACGAGCAGTTTCTACCGGCATTATTTTACCCGCTGCGTTACTCATCTGCGCGCTGCTATTATTATCTGCACGTTACCTCGATAATAATATTTATTTTTTACTTACCGGCTTTATCAGCAGTCTGCTACTGATTTATTTTTCAGTGCGCACTAACAAGGCATACCTCAACACTCTGATCCGGCACCTGAAAGAACAGGTTTACTTACCCGACAATACGCTCTCTGAACAAAGCAGCGCATCGCTACTGGCATCACTTAAACAAAACATACACAGTGCCGACAGTGATCTGACTGTCAGCTGCGCCAGAATTCTGATGTCATCAATGCCTCAGCAAGCCGAGTCCATTATCATCGAGAGACTCAGACATGCAGACAGCAAAACAGCCGATCAGCTGGTGCGCATTCTAGCAAGTTACAATACGAAACCACTGCTCGATTTTATATTACGCCCCGATCAGTACCCCGTCTATGATCACCATTTTGAGGCCACGATTCTGCAGCTTTTGTTTGAGGCCAAACAACCACTGGCAAAAAAATACGTTTTACGCGCACTGATCAGCGACAACCCCAGAGTATGGGCAACCGGTATTTATGGCGCACTTGTATATAACGACAGCGCTAATCTCGAGCAGGCTTATTTAAACTGGCTGACCCTAACACGCGGAGATACAAAACTATTGCTCGCTGCCTTGCCACTGAGCCGCGTATTAAAACTTGCAGACCAAAAACAACGTGCTCAACTGATGACAAATTATGAGAGTGCATTTATCCAGTTATTAAACTCCGACAAACCGAGATGGCAATTACTCACACTGACTGCCATCTCGGACTGGCAGCCAGCCAGCCTGCCTCAACACAGCGGCTTATTAAACCGGCTTTTTGCCAATCATGAGCCTACTTTACGCGCTGCCGTAATAAAATGCTGCTTTGTACTGAATTACGACAAACATATGGATCTTTTGCTTAAGGCACTCGAAGATGGCCATTCACTGGTACGCCAGCAGGCACTGCAATCAATACTCAGCAGCAATAATGCCGACAATGATCTTACTGCGCAAAACTGGCTGGTAAATAACGATAATTTTACCTCGCCGCGGGCACAGCTAACGATCTTTGATCATTTAAACCAATCAGATTTAAAAGCCTCCACACTTAACGATATCGTAGTGGCAAAAACCCAACTTGGCCGGCGTTATTATGATGCCAGACAAATTCTGCTTCAGCAGCAGAATAAAAACCATATACTCAAACTGCTGCTCAACAGTATAGAAGAACGCCTTGAACACGTATGTCAGTTATTACTTTCCTGTTTAAATGCGCTTGATCAATCAAATATATTTTCCATAGTAATGGCCGCTCATAAAGGCCATGAAGCGTCACATATTGCCACTGCCTGTGAAGCACTTGAAAACCTTCAGCCAAGCCCGATAACCAGCCTGTTAACCGATATATTACGTGATGACTTTGAACTCAAAACAAACTATATTCTAGGCTTTGATAACATCGATTCTGTTTTGAACTGGTGTAAACAACAGGATCAGTGGCTACAGACGTGTGCGCACAAGGCCTTAGAGCATGATCGATCTATTTGAACGCATTTATCTTTTAAAGCAATCCTTAATTTTCAGCAAGGTCCAAACCGATGATCTGAGACTGGTTGCCAGCTCGCTGGAAGAAGAATTGTTTTATAAAGGCGACCATATATTTGATCTGAATGATAACGGCAGTAATATGTACATTATTACCTCCGGCACGGTGGGGATATCACTCAACAACCATGAAGATGATAACATCACCGTACTGCAGCAGGGAGACTGCTTTGGGGAGATGAATTTGCTTGACGGGCTGCCGCGATCTGCAACGGCTCATGCAATAGAAGATACCCATCTTCTTTGTCTCAATAAGAGTAATTTAAGAGGCCTGATTCTCAGCTATCCTGAAATAAGTCTCGGCATCTTACATAGCCTGTCGTTAAAGCTACGAAACACCAACAATCACAGGGCGGCATCATCAGTTAAGCACAAGGAGTAATCAACTATGAAATATCAGGGACTGATCATTCGACTACTTACGCTATTTCTTTGCCTGCTTTCCATCCCTGCCTTTTCTTCCGTCAAAGTAAACAACCCGCATTACAACAGTAAAGGTTTTTTTGATATCCATGTATGCAACTGGCCTGAGCAGCCACTGTTTCTGATGGCTGTGTTTTCAACCCTACATTACAAAGATATAAAACAGATCGAAGTCTTTTCTCCTGAACAACGCTCAGTCGGCGTTTTCAATCTCAACAAATTTCGGGTTTTTAAAAACAAAAAAAAACAGACCAAAAAGGCTTTCATCACAAAGTTTTCGCTGCCAAAATCTACCAGTGATGGCTGGTACAGTGCCCGCATAACACTGAATGATAACTCAACACTGATGGCAAAGGATTATGTTATGCATAAAAAACTGCCAATCGCTGACAACCCTTACCCACAGAATCAAGCGGAAGATATTGCAGCCCCTGAGACACTGCACTGGCAGGCGATAAAAGGAGCTGGGTTTTATCAAGTATTTATTAAAGACACATGGCAGGACAACAAACTTATATACAAGTCCAAACTTCTTAAACAAAACCAGCTCACATTACCGGCCAATCTGTTACAAGCCGGTGGTCTCTACAGCTGGCGCATTCATGCCCGCGACATCAATGAAGACATCAAGCTCGGTGACTTCAACCACGGATCACTTTCTGACAGACTTAGCTTCTCAATAAAAGATTAACTACACTTAAAATATAACAATCTGTTTCCGTAAATTAATCACCATATTGCTACTATTTCAAAGAAATTAACTTGTAACACCTGCCTCTATACTGGTTTTCATTTCATATAAAATACTCAGCTGCACCGCAATTTCATCATACGCCTTATCCTTTAGCAGATCCTCTATTAGTGTTGCCACCTCTGTTACCTTCAAAAACCCGAAATTACCGGCAGTGCCTTTCAGATTATGAACTCTTTCAGAAAGCTCACCCCATAGCCTCTGTTGGTATAAATCACTGATTTCTTGCAGTAGTACCGGCATTTTTTTAACAAAAATTAAAACAAGATTACCAGCTTCAGCATCATCTTGCAGTAATGAAGAAATCATCACCTCATCTTTAACCACATCTGCATTGAAAGTACGTAGATACTGGCCAATAACTTTTGAAAAAATCACTCGGTCAATTGGTTTCGCAATAAAATCATTACAGCCGGCACTGATATATGACTTAACATCATCCGCCATCGCACTTGCTGTTACAGCTACAACCGGCAGATCTAGATTTGATTTTCGTAATTCACTTACCGCTTCAAGACCACCCATTACAGGCATTTGCATATCCATTAATACCAGATCGTATTTATTTTGTTTAATCGCCTGTAATGCTAGTTGACCATTCTCGACCACGTCACAATCAAGACCTAATCTCTCAAGATAGAGACGGATAAGATTTTGATTATCTTTTAAATCTTCTGCCACCAGCACCTTGCCCTGATATTTGGCTAATTGATGCTGAGACTCTGAACCGATTCCTTCACTCTGCTGACTCTTGCTTAATGCCCGGTATAACAAGGCGCCTGGATTACTGCAGCTTAAATAAAAACAAAACTTACTACCTTCCCCTTCCTGACTTTCTACAACAATGTCACCATTCAGCTGCTGCGCAAGTTTTTTCGCCAGATACAAGCCCAGCCCTGTTCCACCATACTTTCTTGTACTACTGCCATCAAGCTGCTTGAATACATCAAATACAGATTCTATTTCAGACTGTTTCATGCCGATTCCAGTATCGGTTACATTAAAAAATAGTCTGTTAGCTTGCGAGTCAAACGAAACAATCATTGCCACTTTACCGGCATCAGTAAACTTAACGGCATTCGACAATAAGTTAACCAGTACTTGCCTCACCCTTACTGCATCTGTTGTTATATATTCTGGTACAGGAAATATATATTCAAGGCTAAATTCCAAGCTCTTTGCAACAGCCTGCATTTCTACAAAAGCTTTCGCCTCGTTGATGATGTCAAACAATTTCACAGACCGAAAATCAACCTCAAGACGATCAGAATCAATAACAGATATATCTAGAATACCATTGATGACATCAAGCAGCTGTTTGCCACTACTAGCTATTGTTTTGATAACCATTTCACGATCATTCACCTCGATATCATCAGCCAGCAGTGATTCCGAAAAACCTATAATTGACGTCAGTGGCGTGCGAATTTCATGACTAATATTCTCTATGAATGATGTTTTAGCTCTGCTTAGGTTCTCTGCACGAATCTTCGCCTTTATCAAATCGTTTTTTGACTGTATAACCTTATCGCTCATAGAATTAAAGCTGTTTGCAAGCTCACCCAGCTCATCATCATAATAATGCGACAACTTAGTTGCCTCATGCCCTGAAGCGATGGCTTTGCTTGCTTTACTGAGACTGAAGACAGGATTCAGTATATAGTGACGCAACATATACGCCATCAATATACCCGCAACAAACAAAGACACAAGAAGCGTGAAAAATATCTGCCTGCCAAGCTCCTTACCCGGACTATTCACCACATCCACAGGCAGGCTTGCAATTAGGAATAAGTTTTCATTAATTCTTCTTACGTTATATACGTTGCTTTCATCCCACCATTCTTTATCTGCAGCCGAAGTGTTATCAGTAATATTCATGCCTTCCTGCAAAACTCGGCGGATCTTTTCAACCTTATAATCATTACTGTCTTCAAACACCATCTCACCTGATCTGTTAACAAAAAATATATCTCCGCCACTTTCAATATGCTTGCCGCCAACATGCTGTTTAAAATAACTCAGGTCCATTGTCACTGACAGGTAACCTAATAACCGATCTGACAAAGCCATCGCCACATTATCACTAACAACCTGTTTTAGAAATGAGATAGCATAATATTGGCTTTCCGGCCTTATCTGAATAGCCGTAGTATCTTTGTAATCAATGTTTTGTGATTTTAAAATATTTGCTGCTGAAATATCAAAATGTACGTCGGTATTTTTTTTATCGTCAAAGCTAAATATTTCATTGCCATCAATTGATAGCACTTTAATATTATTATATTTTGGATATATCGACTGGTAACTATGAGTTTCAGCAGCCAGCTTACTACTGCCATCTTTTTCATTATTACCTTGTCGTATGGCATTGAGATAAGACTGTAACGATGGCGATTTCGAAAAAAGCTCGATACTGGCTCTGGCTGCATATATATCACTGATCAGATGATCACTGATATGATCTATTTCGCTTGCAACCTGACCCAGCGCATTGTCAGTGACTGATTTTTGAAGTTTGAAATAGGCGACTGTACCCAGCACCAATAGTGGCGCGACAATCAAAGGTGTCATCACTAACAAAAGTTTTGTACCCAGTTTCATTAATCACCATTACTCCAATACACAGATTTTTATCGACTAACTTAATCCCTGAACTTTACTGCACGCTCAACTCCAGCCACCTTAAATAGCAATCAAGTGTATATATACGCCTACACAAACTCGCAATCATCAAATCAGCGGATATGCTAACCAATATTGGCTTGTTTACTGCACCATTAGATTTACACAGATGTCACTGTGTTTATAGAATAAAGCCTAATATTTAATTGATTTGTTAGCTAAAGTTCACAGATTTTTTACCTAATTACCCGCCACACCAGCGTTATCTGCATTGTCAGCAGAAAACCTGCCTGAGTAGCCATTTAACTAAGCACAATTAAACCGAATACCGTCAGACATTACCCTACATTGTCTCTGGTTATTCTGACAAAAACCTATCATCAGTGTAAAAATCTTCGATACTTTGCAAAACATCATCAGGAGTTTTAGAAATACAGGAAGGTAGAGCGCTCTCGTCTTATACTCATTAAACGCGATAATGCTCTTAATACAGAATAAAGTGAACGCATGAGCTGCTAGTTCGGCTTTATTTTAACTTATCATATAAACAACATACGCAATTAGCAGCGTCATATTCTTAATTATTTTAGAAATTTATCCTTCGAAACGATCGTACAACTTTCATGCAGTTCACTGTAAACAATGAAGACTTCATTGTTGTCCAGCTGACGCAGGATCTGGCTGATTTTTATATCTGTTGGTACTTCATGCTCACCATAATCTGTACCGTCTCTGGTTACAAATTCTTCAATCAATGCATGCAGTGTACTGCTATCTATTTCACTATGGGGTACTATCATCACGCCATAATAAACCAGTTTGCAAATTTTTTCCGCTTCAATTATTCATACATAGCCAATATCCGCTGTCTCTTTATATTTCTCCGCCAAATATAAATACCCATGCACATATTTTCACCGCAGATAGCAACAGTTACCCTGCTGGTTGCATAACATGGCCATGCTACTTCTCTATCACAGTCACTGTATCAACACACAACAACAATCAAATTCGTGCTGTCATAAGTTGATCATTCAATTCAAATGTCGGTTAGTTTGAACCTGTGTTGCTGACGCATCCCTGTTAGTCTCATCATCCTCAAACTGACATACCAGTTCTGCCTATTCATCGCTTTATTACTCACCTGCATTAACTGCCTGAAGTAATCCAGTCCATCCAGCATTTACTGTCGTAATATAGGTAATGCTTTCTGCATTTCCATCTCCATCGCTGTCTCTACTTCTGCTTAATTCAATACCATTAGCATCATACGTGTATGAGTGAATAAGATCGGGATATCCATCTGCATTGGTATCAACACTGAAAGAAAGTACATTATCGTTGGCGTCATAGCTATTGGTATAAATTCTATCAGCTATCCCGTCGCCATTAACATCGTCACTGTGAGTCAGCTGATTGTTATTATTGTCATAGGTATACACATGAACTCTGTCTGGATTACCATCAGCATCACTGTCAGTACTATCAGTCAGTCGATTACCGAAGATATCATACGTCTTGACTTGTATGTGGTTTGGATTGCCATCTGCATCGCTGTCATTGGTATAGCTCAACTCATGGCCATCGATATCATAAGTATAGCTTTTAATATATTCTGGATCGCCATCGGCGTTGTCATCGTAGAGCAGAGTTAGTCGGTTACCGAAGGCATCATATCTATACAAGTAAATACTATCAGCAGTACCATTACCATTGCTGTCGATGCTGTAGCTTAGTTGATTACCTCTGATGTCATAACTAAATGTATAAATTCTGTCATTAATGCCATCTGCATTGTAATCTGACATATTGCTAAGCATATTACCGCTGCCATCATAGCTGAAGGATAATATTTCATCTGCAACGCCATTCGCATCATTATCGATAATCAGTGACAGCCGATTATCACTGTCATCATAATTGTTGGTGTTAATGCTGTCTGCACTGCCATCGGCGTCGGCATCGAAGCTTTCAGTCAGCAGGTTACCTCTGTTGTCATGCGTATAAGTATAAATCCAGTCCAGATTTCCATCACCATCACTGTCTCTACTAAAACTCTGTAGATTACCGTAAACATCATAGGTTTTCATTTCAACCCTTTCAGGCTTGCCGTCAGCATCGTCATCTCGACTGAAGCTAAGCCGGTCTCCGTTTTCATTATATGTATATAATCTAATACTTTCTGGGTTACCGTCGGCATTACTATCAGAGCTCTCTGATACTCGATTGCCACTTTCATCATAAACATAACTTTGGACAGTGTCAGTCAGACCGTCAGCATCAGTGTCATCACTTATTATCGCTTGCGCTGCAAACTTATTGCTTATGCTCTGCGTCTGATAAAAGTGATCCAGTGCAAGACCTGCTTTACGAGGTGCACCATTGACGAGATGACCTGTTGTTGTAGCCTGATATAAGAAATTAAGTAATCTCGGGTCTTTCGGAAATACTTTATAGGATTGCGAAAAGTCGATTGAAACACCGTTTAGCAATGACGCAATAGCCGGTGCAATGCTAATGCCATTAGCTGGATTAGCATCACTATCAAGCGTCTGTAAAAAAACCAGAATATTGGTAAATTTATAAAATGCGATCTTTTCTGCTAGGGTTGCACCGTCTTTTAGTAGCTTGCTCAGTTGGTTGCCATTACTGTAGAGCACAGCATGGTTAACAAGATCAAATACTGTCATTGCGGTTTTAGACAATACATCATCCCCAATCCTGACATCTGCAATAGAAAAGCGAATGTATTCTCCATCTTTGTAGTTATATCTTCCACTATCATCAGTGATACCCGACTGCGTGGGCGTAGTATAAGTCAGACCAGAGACAATACTTCCTGTGAAATAACCAACGTTAATATTATCGCTATTATTTACACTACTGCTTGTATCGGTACTTGTACTGCTGCAACCAATAACTGCGCTACAGATAAGTAGCAAAAAAACTTTCTGTTTTATTAGCTGTTGTATGCTGGTCATATTAAAACTCCCTTTTTTTAACCCTGCTATTCTCAACTCTCAATTTCAAATCTTTGATAATCACAAATACGCGAAATACAACTCGCGTATAGAGATTAAGATGCTGTTAATTTTTGGACTTATCGGACAACACAGAACGAGTCTTTTCCTTCAAATTTATCTCCGTCGCTCAGCAAGCCTGTCAACCTTGCTTCAGTCGTACCTGCACTCCAGTTTGCTGTATCGTCTTCAAACTGACACACCAGATCGGCATACTCATCATGATTTGAATATTCAAGGGAACATTGCGGTCCTTTATTACCACGCATGCGAAGCGCAAGACCTGAAAACGACAGACTATCAAGACTGATCCGACTGACATCAAAATCCATGCTGCCGAGAATGGCTACCGGAATGACACCATGTCCGTTTACATTAAAGCAATTAGGGCTACTGTCGGGTTTAATATCGATGGTGATATTTTTAGGCTGGCTGATTATGCTTAACTGCTGGCTTGATTCTGAATATTCATAATTAAATTTTTCATTGCTAGCCAGATCAATACCTGTGACAGATAACGGAAAATTCAGCACTATACCGCCGGGGGCTTTTTTCGAATACTCGGTTGGTAAAAAAGCATAGCTCAGTGACGATACCGTGCCGCGCGATGTCGTCATATAGATATTTTTCAGCTGTTTTTCTGTCCAGATTGCATCACCAAAAACAACCAGTGCCGATATAACATTGCTCTCATTAAAAACAACACTGTTACCATCAATACTGTGCTGGCCTGCATCCAACGTAAAAACTGCCTCTACGGTCTCCGGTAAAGCAGCCAGTCCAAAAGATAATGGCCCGTATTTAACTGAACCCGATGAATAACTGACATTAAGCCGGTATTGGTCTGTCGCATAAGCTGATGTACAGCTGAAAATTTCTAACGCCAGTATTAACAAAATATTGATCCCTGTTTTCATTTCTCATTCCTTTTTTTAATTAAAATTATATCGCTTCAAAACGCACGTACTGGCCGCACAGCAAGCTTCATATCTTTCAGCGCCTTGCCCTTATCTTCAGGCGCTGTACTTTCCTGTATGATTGCATTTTCCACATCGAACTCTGATGACGTCCAGTATGGACCATTTTTAAACGCTGATAAGCTGTCTATGTTCAGCGCAAAGTAACCGATCTCATCACTTGAAGGTAAAAACCAGTCGCTATAGCCATTCTGGCTGTAATCTGCTGCCATTTTCGCTGCAGAAACTTTTTCAGGACAAGCGTCTACGATAACCAGTGTGTTTTGAGCGCCGCTGCCAACATCCTTGCCACCAGCGCCAACCATGCCGATCGGCGGACAACCCCATTCAGCCAGCTCAGGCAAATCATTTTCAACGGCTTCCATACCGTGCCTGCCATCACTCGTGATATAAAAAACAATGCCACCTGCAGGCCCTCTGTCGCCGACAGCAAATACAACCGGTTGCCAGCGCGGTACTCCATTAATATATTTCAGAACCGATTCACTACCCATTGATGGCGCTGCAACCAGGACCCAGGCCGAGCCATTCCAGTACTGCATATCGCCACTGTTTACGCCTTTACCTGCTGTATCTTCACCCAGCCGTAGCGACAGGTCATTGACTGCTACCCTATTCACTTCAATATCCGAACGGTTACTGCTGTTATTGATATGGTTATCATAAATCCCGGCTTTAATATCATTAAACTTGGCATTCAAATCATCGGCTGTCAGAATATCGCCGGCTGTATACGAATCTGTTGAATACGAAACTTCAGCTGACCATGCAGGTATCACGATCATTCCACAAAAAACACTGACCACTATTTTATTCATAAAAACTTTTTTGATTTTCCTGCCCATTCTTAACTCCATTATTTTTTCTAGTCCTTAATTTAATTTCCCGTTTAGCAATCAGTTCAGTACACAGCTATCTATCACTCCACTTCCAAAGGCACAATTATTTCTAAGCGCAGCATCACCACCGCTGTCGCTACATGCAGCCAGTATCGCTATCATTATTAAAAATCCCAGCCGCTTAAATTTAGTGCCAGTATTCATATCTATAATTCCTTAGTCTTCTCGATTATTTTTCTGGTTTCTTAAAAAATATACGGTCCTAGATATTTTTATCTATTTTAATTCGCCTGCTCTGCTAACTCGGTTAAACGCCAATTCAGAAGGTCAATCAGTTTATTTTCTTTGCCGCGGTAAAAATGATTTGCACCCTCAACTTCAACAAGCTGATAGTGTTTTTGATAAAGTCGTTTGCCTAAAAGACGTCGTATGCTTACCGTATCAAGCACAGACTGAGTATCGTCACTGCCATAGACATCAATAATATTGACCTGTTCTAGCTGTTTAAAATACTTAAGACTGTCCATATAACTCTGCTCAGGCACACCGTTATCACCACCAAGAATCACAAGTGATTTGATGTTTTTGTTTGGATGTTCTGCTATGTAATACGCTGCCATCAATGAACCCATGCTATGGCCCGTAACAATAATGTTTTCAATATTTTTCTGCCTCAGAAAATCAAGTGCTGAACTAAGCCGAGCTGAAACTTCCGGTATCAGATCGTTGTACTCGCTGGCTTCTGCCGCATTTTTTAGCACCGGCATTTGCAACGACAAAGTATGCCAGCCAAGCTCAGGCAGACCGGTGCGAAGTGGTTCAATGACGTCTGGCCATGCAGGGTGCACGCCAATACCATGCAGCAGAATCACCACTCCTTTGGATTTTTCAGTTGTCGGCTCGGCATACAAAGCAAGAAAATTAATTCCGTCTGCTGCCAGCATAACTTCATCACCTACCACCAGACTGTCAACGATCTGATCCTTCCAGCGCTTTTCTTTCGCCAGATCTGATTTGCTGGAAGCTGCTGTGGTTAACGACGCACCCACTGTTGATGCCAGTATTACAACCGCTAGCATTAATGAAATTCTGTTCATGGTCTCTCTCCCTGTGCACTGTACACATTCTTTAGCTTCACCTTCTCGGCAAGATGCGGTTATACTCGATTCAACGGTCACGAATCACAAGGACGATAAAAGGAAGAAAAAGCGACCAGCGTTATTTCAAATCAAAACAACAACTTATAAAACAGATGTAAAAAAGGAGTTTTTACGTGTTGGATACTTTTAAGCAAAAAGCGTTTCTTATTAACGACTGGCAGGTATTGCCTGAGCAGGGGGTTATCAGTCGCGGCGATGAAATCGTACATTTAGAACCCAAGGTAATGGAAGTACTGGCCTATTTTGCCTCCAGAGCTGGTGACGTTATTTCCAGAGAAGAGCTCGAACAGGATGTCTGGCGTGGTGCTATTATCGGTTATGATGCTGTTACCAAAACCGTTATAAAATTACGCAAAGCGCTGAAGGATGATGCTAAAAATCCTGTCTATATCATCACTATTCCCAAAAAAGGTTACCAACTACTTGCAACGGTCAAATTAACTGATAGGTCGGTTAGCACAAACACGTCAGCTCAACTGCAATCCGCTACAAAACACGCTGGCATGTCGCTAAAGCACTGGGCAGGCTTTTTAAGCCTGATATTTTTTTCCAGTTTTGCTTACTGGATACTAAGCCCTAGCCCTGTTGTCTCCAAGACACCAACTGCTCAACTAAAACCTCCCGTCATTCTGGTGCTGCCTTTCGAAAACCTGCTTGAGCAACAACTCAACGAAAATTATGTCGACGCTATGACTGAAAATGTTATTAATGATTTGTCATTGCTCTCTAATCTGGTTGTTCTATCTGCATCAACATCATTTAAATATAAAGACAAAAACATCACGCCTCAACAAATACGACAGCAAATTTCTGTTGATTTTGTACTTAAAGGCAGTGTTCGCAAGTTAGATGACAATCTCAGTATCAATATCCAATTAGTTGATGCAAAATCCGCAGCAAATGTCTGGGGTAAACGTTTCAGTAAAAGCACCGGTGATATCTTCAGTGTACAAAATGACGTGACCCAACACCTTTTTAAACAGTTTTCCATTAAAACTCCAACAAACGAAAAAACCTATCTGTCCCCCCGTATGCCGGCTAACCTCGCGGCTTATGATCATTTTCTATCCGGTCAACGTTTGTCAAAACAACAATCGAAGACTTCCCATCAGGCGGCACGTAATGAATACAGGCAAGCCGTTAAACTTGACCCTGGTTATAGCCGTGCTTATGGCGCTATCGCATACACCCTGGCATTTGATTACCGGATGGGATGGACCGATGCACCACTGGAAACACTGGATCGCGCGCTTTCTCTGGCCGAACAGGCAACCCTGCTGGATCCGGCTTCTCCTCAGACCTTCTGGGTTCTTGGTTATGTGCAGCTTATGCGCAAGCAATTCGATGCTGCTGAAACTGCCGTCACAAAAGCGATTACGCTTTCCCCCAACTATGCGGACGGATACGGTCTGCTGGCTCTGATCAACAATAGTCAGGGCAAAGCCGAGCAGGCACTTAACTATGTCAATAAAGGCATGCTGTTAAATCCGTTTTATACCTGGGACTACCCTTATAATCAAGGCAGAGCCTATTACACTTTAGGTCGCTATGATGAAGCCATTGAGGTGCTTGAAAAAGCCGCAACACGAAATGAGAATGCCATACCGATCAAACTATTTCTTGCCGTCAGTTATATACACAAAGATCGTCTAGATGATGCCGAATGGATAGCAGAAGAACTGCTGGCAATTAATCCGGAAATCTCTGTTAGCTATACAGCCAAAACCATCCCAATTACCCGAACTGACATTAAGCAATCATTTCTAGCTGACCTCAGAAAAACCGGACTGCCAGACTAATTGCTTACGACTAGCACATGTAGTTTATCAGTACTCTGACTAACTCCCTCTTCTGTCATCAGTGCTGCAACTGGCTTTTCGTTTACAGTCAACTTGCAACACTTTCATAAGCGATTACAGATCTGGACTATTAACGTCAAAGTAGTTGTTAACATACAAATAATGAAACACAATCAGGCTTTATACGTGACCGACATTACTCTTTGCTCTCGCCACTGAATATGCCGGTGTTAAACTCATGAGGTTTGTAGCCGTGCCTATACTATTCACATTAATTCTGGCCTTGCTTTTTTCAGCCAGCCCGCTCCGCGCCGATAGTTTTCCGATGCAGGCCAAGGTCGTCGCCCCTGGCGTTTATGCCATTATCACGCCATCGCGTGATCTTCCCAATCCACAAAACAAGGGCTGGAACTCAAACAGCGGGTTTGTTATCACTAATGCCGGTGTGCTGTTATTTGACAGTGGCAGCTCTGCTGCGATTGGTAGCGCAATAAAAAGTCTGATTGCAAAAACAACCCATCAACCTGTCCGCTGGATTATCAATTCGCATGCACACGGTGATCACTGGCTGGGTAATCATGCATTTAAAGACACCGTGCAGGCGATTTACAGCTCTGATATAACGGCACAGCGCATCACAAATAACGCCCAGAGCTGGGTCGAACGCTTTAAAAAAATGACCGCCGGCGCCAGTGGCGACTCTGCAATTTTGTCTCCTGATAGACTGATCACTAAAAATACAGATCTTGTTTTTGGTTCAACCAAAGTCTCCTTATTGCTGTCTGCAAACAGTCATTCACCCGGTGATATTTTTCTCTGGCTGGCTGACCGCAAAGTGCTGATAGCAGGTGATGTGGTGTATTCAGACCGCATGCCATCAACCCGCGATTCGGAACTGCAGCACTGGATCCCTTTGCTTGATCAGCTGATTGCAATGCAACCCGATGTTGTCATTCCGGGCCACGGTGCGGTAACCGATGTGGCTGGTCTCAAACGCTTACGAGACTTATTACAGGCCTTCTGGGATGCCGTGCAGCATGCTTACCAGGCAGATAAAACCGCAGCTGAGATGACAGCCGAAGTGATCGCAGCGCTGGCGCCATTTAGTCAACACTATCCGGGGCTGGCTGAAAAAGTCAGGCGTGATATTTCCCAGGTTTACTTACAGGTTGAAGCGGCAAGTTTTCGTTAACTGAGCCGCCTGCTGCAATCATCGAATCTTGTACTACGCTTTATCCTTCAACACGTTAAAACATGGAGCCTCTCACTATGACAACAACAAATAAATCTCAGCAGCCTGATAATCACAGCCGCCGACATCTGCTGCTTAGCGCCGCAGCTGCAGCCACCACACTGGCAGCAGGCGATACGTTCGCCGCCAGCGCTCATCAGCATCACCACAACAAGATCGATAGCAGCCTGGTTGACTCCGCTCTTGATTGTGTAAAAAATGGTCAGGCCTGTAATGACCATTGCATCGAACTGGTTAAGCAAGGAGATACTTCAATCGCTGACTGCATGGCATCTGTATCTGAAATGCTGGCTGCCTGCACCGCGCTCTCTCAGCTTGCCTCCTATCAGTCTGCGCATCTGGCTGATTTTGCCAAAGTTTGCAGTGCAATCTGTAAAGACTGTGAAAAACAGTGCAACAAACACGCCGACAAGCATGCGCAATGTAAAGCCTGCGCAGACTCATGCCACGACTGTATTCAGGCCTGTAATAAGATCGCGGCTTAAGTGCAGATAACCACTTGACGGGCAGTTAATCAGACTGACTAAGCTGAAAGACTGTCCGTCGATTTAAGTAGGCTGTTTAAATATAGCAATCAAAGCCGCAGTGTTTTCTTGCAGATCTGCGGGGTTAATTATTCAGAACTTTCCATAATCCGAACAGACAAATAATCAATAACACGGCACCGACAATGCGCTTAAAAAACGCATCATTTTGCAAAATAACATCGTGCATCTTCAAGCCGATCACGTGACCTATTGCTGCCACAGGCATTAACAACAAGGCACTGTCGAGCTGTAAATCAATACCAAATGCTACAAAAGTGCTCATTTTAATACTGACCAGCACAAACCACAGCATCAGCAGTGTATTTCTCAGCTGTTGCAGGGCTATGTTTCTCATATAGACAGCAACAATCAGCGGCGCACCACTCAATGAAGTGCCGGCAATATAGCCACCCAGTGCCAGCAGAAACCGATCAACCCAGCGATTATTACTGTGAATAGTAATGCTGAACATCCACATCACCGCATAAAATAATGTCACCGAGTAAATAAAGATCAGTAGGATGTGATTTGGCAAACTGATCAGCCCGAAGACACCGGCTATGGTGGTCGGCACGATGATCATCATTGAACGCAGCAGATAATGCCAGCTGACATTTTTCAGCCGGGTGCGCAGTGTTAAGGCTGAAAAAAACAACAGATGCGCGCCGATTACTGGCAACCAGAATACCGGTTGATTGTAAACCAGCAGCATTAATGGCAGACCGAGCGCCGCACCACCAAATCCGAGTCCACTGCGAACAAAGCCGGACCAGATAAAGATCAGCACAATCAGCACGATCTGAAGTATTGAAAACTCGAAAAGCATTGGAATACCTAAAAAACGGGTCAGCTCAATTACTTATGCTGACCCGAGGATAACTGCCGACAGATCGTCTAGTACATCAGGCCGACCAGATAGAGACTAAACCACGGGATATAAGTGATTAAAATCAACGCGAAAATTAACACTCCCATCCACGGCAACGCGGCTCTTGTGACCTGACCCAGCGTCATACCAGTGAGGCCTGCTGCGACATAAAGGTTAAGACCAACCGGTGGAGTGATCATACCCACTTCCATATTCGTGGTCATGATAATACCAAGGTGGATTGGGTCAATGCCAAGTGTCAATGCAATTGGATGGAACAGTGGCGCCAGAATCAACAAGATAGATGATGGCTCCATAAAGTCGCCGGCAAACCACAGGATCACATTGACCATGAAGAGGAAGGTTGCTGGACTTAGGTCCTGATCAATTACGGTCTGTGACAGTGTTTGTGGTACCTGTTGCTCAGTCAATACATGTGCAAAAATCATCGCACAGGCAATAATGAACATGATAACCGATGTCATTTTGGCGGAGTCGAGCATCACTTTCGGAACATCTTTAAAACTCATATCATTGTGTACAAACAGCGCAATAAAAGCAGAATAAACTGCCGCAACTGCCGCTGCTTCGGTTGGTGTAAAGATACCACCATAAATACCACCAACAACAATCACGATCAGGAATAGTCCTGAAAAGGCGTTTTTAAAACTTTTAAGAATGTGTAAAAAGCCTTTCCATTCATCTCTCGGCATTTTCATACGCCGAGCGGTAATCCAAGTCGCCAGTAATAACAAGCAACCCATCAGAATGCCGGGAATGATTCCGGCAATAAACATTTTACCAACCGACTCTTCAACTGCATCCGCATAAACAATCATTGGAATCGATGGCGGAATCAGAATACCCATACTACCGGCAGTTGCGATAACACCGACCGCAAAACGCTTGTCATATCCGGCTTTAATCATGCCCGGAATCAAAATAGAACCTATGGCAACAACAGTAGCAGGCGATGAACCGGAAATAGCAGCAAACAACATGCAAGACACTACACCGGCCATGGCCAGTCCACCGTGCATCCAGCCAACCAGCGACTTGGCAAATTCGACCAGTCTCTCAGAAACCCCGCCCGTTGTTAGAAAGTGAGAGGACAGGATAAAAAATGGAATCGCCAGCAAGGTGGTGTGTTCCATTGTGTCGAATAGTTTTTGGGCAATAATGGTTGGTGAATCATCTGTTGCCAGCAATAAAAAAGACAGACTGCTAAGCCCTAGGCTGACCGCAATAGGCACACCAATCAGCAGTAGAATTAAAAGTCCGATAAAAAGTAAAGCTATTGTCATTTTTCCATCTCTTCCATTGCAGCATGTGCTTCGCTGGTGTGAATATTGTCACGTTGATCAGTAAATATTTCCCAGCCCAAATTCAGGAAGTGATACAGCATCAGCGATAAACCAATGGGAATGGATAAATAAGGAATCCATTGTGGAATTTGTAAGTCTTCAGTGAAGTCACCCCACTGATAGATCTTGAAGGTATAAACAAAGGAATGATAATCAACAAAACCGACAAAGAAAATACAACACGCAACAGCAACCAGTAGGGTTATTTTGCGGTTTTGTTTAGACATACGCTCGAGCATAATATCAATGCCGAGATGAACGCCCACTTTAACGCCGTGTGCAGCGCCGATCAGCACAACCCAGGCAAATAGATACTGAACCAGCTCTAATACCCAGATCAGACCGGTTTCAAAAAAATAACGTAACACCACATTAGTAAACAACAGCAGGGTGGCAACAGCAAACAGAACCGTAATGCTGTATTTCTCAAACAGATCGATATAACGATTTAAAGTAAACATAGTCTTTTCAGTTTAAAGTCAGGAGTTGTGCAAAGACAACCCCTGAGGTCAAAAATTGCAACCGTTTAGATTAACGGCCTAACAGCTTGTTAACGTCGTCAATCAGCTCGCCGCCAATTTCATCACGGAACTCTGCCCAAACAGGTGCAGTGGCTTTGCGCCATGCAGCACGTTCCGCAGTCGTCATATCCACAACTTTAGCGTATTTGTCACTTTCGATCTTCTGACGATCACCTGAATCAGCCGCCGCAGCATATTTACGATTAGCTTGTGTCGCTTCTTGTAAAGCAGCCGTAACTGTATTGCGAATATCAGTAGGCAGATTACTCCAGAACTCATCACTCACTACAACCAGGTAACCCAGGTAAGAGTGGTTAGACACCGAAATATAATCTTGTACTTCGAAGAACTTCTTAGAATAAACATTAGACCAGGCATTTTCCTGACCATCTACAACGCCCTGACCCAGTGCGGTGTAAACTTCTTTGAAAGGAAGCTTTTGTGGTGTACCGCCGAGGTTTTTGATCATTGATGCAGCGATGTTAGAAGACTGGATACGGAACTTCATGCCGTTAAAGTCAGCCGGTACGTTTTTCAACGGCTTATCTGCTTTAATTGAAAAAACCTTCATACCGTTATCCCAGACAGTCAAAGCCCGCAGACCTTTTTTGTCCAGACCTGTCGTCAAACGAGACATCAGTGGCGAATCAACCAGCTTATGAACGTCGTTCACATCATTAAACAGGTAAGGCAGATCAAAAGTTTGCAGTGTTTTTGAGAACTTAACAAACTTCGACAGACTTGGTGCCGCCATGATACCAGTCGTTTTGCTGCCACTCAGGCGCATTGCTTCCAGCACCTTGTTGTCGTTATAAAGCTGAGAGTTCGGGAATACTTCAACCTTTACACGACCATTAGTGCGTTCATCAACCAGCTTTGCAAACAAATCCGCAGCCTGGCCTTTTGGTGTATGTGGTGTCACCACATGTGAAAATTTAATGGTGTAGTCAGCCGCAACAGCCTGAGCCGCTGCCAGTGCTAGCGGGACTATCAATAATGTACGTAATAATATTTTCATATTCTTTATCCTCCGGATGGTTTTGTTTTTGTAACCAGGCAACCTCAGGAATCCCCTTAAATTGCCATAATTCATAATTATGAGCTCAATTGACAGCTGATAGTACCCCTCATTGGCCGCTAATAAAAGCGCTCTGTGCAAACTTAGGCTGTTTTTAAGCGTTAAAGTTGATCAAAAAGAAATTTGCCGAGCGGCATATAATAAGACGCTGATAGAGATTGGAGGATCAGGCGATTTGTACAGGTTAATAACTGACTAACAATCACCTGTAGATCAGCTTACAGTACAGTTGGAAGCCTGCCAACTGCACGGCAAGGTATCTTCACGATCAGGCCTTAATTTAACGGGCCACCGTAAATAAACGCACTAAATCAAGCTGAATTTGATTGCTGGCTTCACGAAAAACACCGTTTAAAATTTGCTCGGCTGCTTTTTGTTGCCCGTCCTCATGTTTTTGTAATACATCAGCGGCACAGGTATGAAAATCCTGATGCACTTTCCTAAGGGCTTCATATTCAGGCAGTTTAGAATATTTTTGTTTGCCCGGGCCATAGATCCATTTACCCAACACACACAGATTATCCTGTGACACGGTGGTCACTTCGTAGCGCTCTGTGCTGGTACCATCCAGTGTAGTATTTAATTTTTCTTTCCACAAAATATGCGCATTTAGTACTTCCTTTAGGTTCAGACCTGACAGTTCTTCTTCTTCAGGACTAAGTTCCAGTTCTGCCGAATCATCGCCAGCAAGTTTTCTCAACAACCAGTCTTTAAGTGACATATAACACCATCCGTTAATGTAAATATAACCACAAGCCTGTTTCGGTCTCTATCAGCCAGTGCAGATACTCGCGGCATAATTTGATTTCTCAATTTACTGTAATCCTCAACACCAGCATACCAGCATTTTATAAAAATAAAATTCAGAATCGCTTCTTAATGAAAAATTAATTTCTTTTTATTCAGTCGATACAATCAGCATTACAGCAGACATTAAAACAACTATTTATTTGTAAATACCTCTCATTATCTTTAACTGAAAAATTTAATCGGAAATTGAAAAATACAGCTTATTTTCTCATTTCTCTCGCGCTCGTTCAGTAGAGGCTGAATTTTTTATCTATACCCATTATCTCTGGCTTATCTCACGGGCGACAATATGCTATAAAGACAACACTATAATTATCTCTTTATTTACAGTTTTCAGTTAAACAGGACAGCCCATTGGATTTCAGCTGGATTGCGATCAATCATTCAACCACTGCGGTTATTGCACTGGTTTTCATCACCGGCTTTTTAGCTCGGCTTGTCAATTTGCCGCCACTTGTTGGCTTTCTTATTGCCGGCTTTATTATCAAAGCCGTCGGTGTCACCACAATTCCCGGCCTCAATACTCTGGCGGATCTGGGTATCACTCTGCTGTTGTTTACAATTGGACTGAAACTTAATATCCGCAGCCTGACAAGACCTGATATCTGGGCCACGTCCAGTCTGCACATGCTGCTGATTGTGGGTGTCTTCGGCGGCATCCTGATGCTTATCAGCTATATCAGCATCCCGATGCTGGCCGATGTCAATCTACAAACTGCCACTCTGCTGGCTTTTGCGCTGAGTTTCTCCAGTACAATCTTTGCCGTAAAAGTACTGGAAGAAAAAGGTGAACTTAAATCCAGCCACGGCCGCATCTCGATTGGCATCCTCATTATGCAGGATATTTTTGCAGTCACCTTCCTGACCATATCTAGTGGCAAGATTCCCTCCTGGTGGGCTCTGGTTGTCTTGGCTGGCTTACTTTTATTACGTCCTCTGATGATTAAAATTATTCGCCACTGCGGTCGCGGTGAATTACTGATCATTACCGGTTTTATACTCGCACTGAGTGGTGCATCATTGTTTGAAATGGTCAATTTAAAGGCCGATCTGGGTGCACTGGTAATGGGCATGATACTGGCCAGAAGCGAACGCGCTTCTGAGATGGCAGCCGCACTGCTGTCCTTTAAAGATATTTTTCTGATTGGTTTTTTCCTCAGCATCGGCCTCAGTGCTTCAATTAATGCCGACGTGTTAATGGTAGCCGTTGTGTTACTGCTTATTATGCCGCTCAAAGTCGCTGCGCTATACTGGTTATTCAGCCTCTTCAGGCTCAGAGCCAGAACCTCTTTTCTGAGCAGCATCAGTCTTGCCAACTACAGTGAGTTCGGCCTAATCGTCAGCGCTATTGGCTATAGTAATGGCTGGCTTAGCAGCGAATGGCTAGGCGTAATGGCTGTTGCCATGTCACTGACCTTTATCGTTGCCTCGCCCTTCAATATCTCATCTCACAAACTATACCTTAAACTGGAACACCTGCTGACTCGATTCCAACGCGATAATCGACTTCCCAGCGAACAGGTTATCAGTACCGGGCATGCGGAAATACTAGTATTCGGAATGGGCAGAGTGGGCACATCAGCTTACGATACGATGCGCCATTACTACGGAGATATCGTAATGGGAGTCGATAATGATGCCATTATTCTGGAAACACATAAGAAGCAAGGCCGCAATGTAATTCTTGGTGATGCCACCGATCCCGAATTCTGGGATAAGTTCCGGCCCGAAAAGGTCAAGGTGATCTTACTCGACATGCCCAAACCGGCTGAAAACCTTTTTGCTTTCCAGCTTTTTAAAGCCAGAGGTTTCCGTGGCCACGTTGCTGCAACCGCTAAGTTTGACGATCAGGTTGAAATGCTGAAGTCTGCAGGCATTGATGCCGCCTTTAATATCTATGGTGAAGCCGGGGCCGGTTTTGCCAACCATGTGCGTGATCAGATCTTTAGTAAACTTCAGCCACCCGGTGCTGATACAAATCAAAGCAACACAAAGACTGTTATTACACCATAAATCATGCGCAACACACTTTGGTTATAATACTTAATCGACGACTCAAAACCTCGTCTGCCGGTAGCTCAAATAATTTTAGTTCATTTATTCAAATTCCCTTATAATAGACCGCCTGCCACATCCGTATTTATCATCTTCTGAGAACATAATGAAAAAAACCTTTAAATTAACCCATGAAAAACTTCACCCCGAGCGGTTAATTGACGCAATCCGCCATGAAATCAGAAAATATATAAAACGTGAACGTAAACGAAGTCTACCCAAGGGTGCCGATTTCTGGGATTTTGACTGCCGATTTGGTGCCGATGAAGCCAGCAGTGACGTCATTCATTTATCTGAAATAGATACTTCGATTAACCGTGTAATCGCAAAAGAACTGGATTCGTTTTATCTAGAAATACTCGCAAAACCAGGGTATCGACAAGCTAAACCAACTGGCCCCATATTGCCAAGTGACAAGAGCTAAATAACTTTATACCGATAAGACAATCTGTAGTGCGACGCATTGATGCGCGGGCACTACAGCCAATACGTTTCCTGCAACGCATTTTTCACTTCATCAATACAATTTTAAATATTTATTGTTTTGCAAAATATCGACTAACACCATCCTCTTGCCTTAATAAGACCATCGAGGTGACTGTTAGCTCAGTTATGTCTTCATTATAGGTTGCTGCATTAAAATCCCTGTATTCAACTAACGTGTAGCCAGAAGCAGAAGCAACCAGAGCCCAGGTGAATGGATTTGCTCTGGTAAACGGGCCTGAATTATAGTTACCAAGCCAGCCCGTTCCTCCTGCAAGATACTCTTTGCCTTTATAGACCGAGTCAGTTTCAGTCCGTCGCCAGATACCGACAATGTCTGCTTCAGTAACATTTACAGAAATATCGGGAGCTGAGTTCGCATCCTCCTCAACCTCACAGGAAAACAAAAAAAGAGAGCTCAGCATAAGAGCAATTATCTTAATGCTGTTGTATTTTTTACTACTCAGTTTCATGACTCATCTCCGTAACTACCTAACTCAATTCTATGCTCTTTCAGCATGGATCATATAAAACCTATCATAATGATTACGCCCAGACTCAACAACCGCTCATTTCAGTGGCATCAATCATCGCTTCTACTCCATCAACACATCTGATTTTTAATCATTCATTAAAACACGATTTACTAATGTAACTTCAAGGATAGATCCTAATTAATTATTTTATATATTTTTTTCTGATACCTCTTTATACTTAAATCAGATTATGAATTGACAAAAAGGAGTTTGTTGATGACTGACGTTGATCTAATGATAGATGACATTCTTAATCGCGAAGGCGGCTTTGTTAATCATCCTGATGACAGAGTCGGTGCCACCAAATACGACTTTACTGAAAAAACCCTGTCCGCCTATCTTGGGCATGCCGTTTTAACCAGCGAAGTCAAATCTTTAAGCGAAAATGTCGCCCGCGATATTTACGAACGCAATTATTTCATTGCACCCGGCATCAACCGCCTGCCGGAACCTGTCCAGGCTTTTATTTTTGACTGTGCTGTTAACCACGGTTCCCGCCGGGCGATTAAATTTATCCAGTCTGTCTGCAATCAGGCCGGTTATACGCCGTCATTATCAGAAGATGGCACTATGGGGCCCAAACACCCGCAAAGCTGCCGAATCGATACAGCCGAGTTTCACAAACGCGAAAATCGAAATTTATTTGACATCATTGCCGATGCACTCAACCGGCTAATATGACCGACCATCACGATTGCTGTTCTCAGTCTTTTTTTATCGCTCCTTATGACCCTGAACACTTTATATTGATTGCAAAATCTTATGAGCTTGCACCTTCCGGTTACTGGCATTACTCAGCGTTATTGTCGGCTTTTATTCCGGCAGCCGGATGCAACTAAAAGCACAGGATATGACACTTAAAAAAGCCTCAGCGGAAAGCTTTAATGAATTGCTTAAGACCAAAAAATAATTCCGCCGGCTAGAAGATTACAATGAATCAGTACAGTCAAAAATATTTGACACGATTACCACTGATAAAAGCAAGGAAATTAAAAACAAAGTCCTTGACAAGTGGCTGGATGATGAGAAAGACTCAGATTAGGACATTTAACTGTGACAATAAATTATATCTAACAAAACAGCAGTAACCAAAGGAGAAGTATGATGGCTAAAGCAAGCAGTAAAAAGAAGGCCTCCGCCAAAAAGGCCAGCCCTGTCAGTAAAAAAAAGATCGCATCTCACCGTGCTTCTGCAACTAAAACACGGCAAGACTTGAACGCCAAACTAAAATCTGATTTGCAGGCCTCCAAACTTGCAATGCAGAGTTTTAAAGCTGCCGCCAAAGAAGAAATAAGACTGGCAAAAGAAGCCGCCAAAGCTGAGATCGCTGTCCTAAAAGATGAACTTCAGCTGGCGTTAAAACGTGAGAAGGAACTGGTTAAAATCAGTGAAAGTAAAATAAAAGCGATGGTCAGTGCCGGAGAAAAGTGGGAAAAACAGCAAATGGATAAACTGAAAAAACTACTTTCTAAAAACAAATCTCGTTAATGCTCAATTCACAGGGATGTGAAACAGCATCAACCAGACCTTTTAACGCAAACTGACTAGCGTTTTTTACCGTCGAACAGGTATAGAATAACGATAAAAAATACACCGGCTATGGCACCGTATAAATGCGAGTCAACCAGCACTACTCCATTAACCACTGATTCTGAGCCCGGCATCGCACCATATAACTGCTCCCAAGCCAATTTTACGGCAAACACTCCAAGCAATAACCAGCCAGAAACCGGAAAATGCTTAATTTCTTTGGCTGCACCAACGATGAACAAGCCATGCAAAACGCCGGAAAGCCCGACATAACTTTTAACTTCAGGGTTAAAAATATACAGACCAACACTGACAAACAGACAGGATATCAGCAGCAACATGACCCACTTCCCAAGCGACAGATGTCTGGAAAAAAAGAACATGACCAGACTGGTTGTTGGCATATTTAACAACAGATGCGATGTATTCAAGTGAACAAAATTAGCCGTAATCAGACGATACCACTGGCCAGCATCAACCAGTGCGCGATCATAACGCAACAGCGGTTTCATACCAGTAAACTCTAATATCGAACAGAGAATAATAACCGACAGAAAAAAGACAAACTGCCAGTTCAGTGTCTTTGCTATTAAGGCTGAAAAGTTTATTTTTACCACATTACCACCGTTATTATCTTTTTGCTGTTTCTATCAGCCTGCACCTTACTATCACCGCTATAACATGTCGATAGTTGATGCCACCAATCTCAAAAGATCCATCTAATTTATCTTTATTTTAGGCCAATCGGCTTATCTGCACCGGTTCACTAAACCCAGAGTGCTTTATTTAAACCTTTTTTTCATACTGTGCGTTTAATTTTACTGAAACAAAGATGATCTGCTGATTTTTTGCTAATATCAGGCTTTATCTTTGCAATACTGCCTCACAGGATTTAATAGAATGAACATTGTTACCAATAAACAACAGGGCTTTACGCTGATTGAAGTCATGGTCGTCGTCGTGATCTTAGGGATACTGGCTGCAGTAGTTGTTCCGCGCATTATGGACAACCCTGATAAAGCACGTATTACCAAAGCCAAGCAAGACATCCGTGCCCTCGAAAGCGCTTTAAATCTATACCGGCTGGATAACTATAAATACCCGACCACTGATCAGGGTCTGGAAGCACTGATCAATGCTCCCGGTGATCTGGCTAACAACAGTAATTACAAGCAAGGCGGCTATATCCGTAAATTACCTGCCGACCCCTGGGGTTCTGGTTATCTTTATCTGAGCCCTGGTGAACACGGCGAGGTTGACATCTTTTCACTGGGTGCTGATGGCGCTCCGGGTGGCTCGGGCGTATCAGCCGATATCGGAAACTGGAATATACAGTAATGCCGGGGAACTTGCGGTCTTTGCACTTTGCTCAGGCAAAGTCACCGCCAGGTTTCACGCTGATTGAATTGCTGGTTGTTATTGTCCTTATCTCCATCATTATTTCGATGGCCACGCTTGCAATAACAACCGGCACACCCAAGCAGCGCTTAAAAACTGAAGCACAGCGTTTCAGCGCCTTGCTTCAGCTGGCTCAGGATGACTCTTTACTGAATGGCATTGAACTGGGTATACAACTAACCGAAAACAGTTATCAGTTCGTACAGTTATCTGACAATGGCTGGCAGGCAATATCCAACAATGCCAGCTTACGGTTACGACAACTACCACAGGACATGCTGCTGGAACTTGAGCTGGATTTTCAGCCCTCAAGCCTTAAAAGTACACTTACTAAAGTCGGCAAGGTTTCTAAAGTCGGCGATGTTGACCGATTTAATGATGATAAAACAACAAAACCAAAACCCAATATCTATCTCTTATCATCCGGTGAAATTGCGCCTGCTTTTATGCTGCGTTTTTTGCTGACAGACACTGATGTCAGTTTTACAGTTCAGGGCAATGAAGATGGTTCGCTTGAAGTCCAATTCCATTCAACATAAACGCATAAAAGCATTTACCTTGCTTGAAGTACTGGTAGCACTCACTGTTATCGCTATCACCTTGGGTACAATCATTAAAACCGGCTCAGATCAGGCAGCCAACAGCGCCTACCTAAAACAAAAAACCATCGGCCACTGGGTAGCTGTCAATGCTCTTAATCAGCTACTACTTGAAAACACCTGGCCGGCACTGGGCAAAACCTCTGACAGCACTGAAATGGCCAACCATGAATGGCACTGGCAACGCGAAGTGATAAAGACGCCATCGGATAACAGCCGAAAGCTGCTGTTCACTGTATATAGTGATGATGACCTGCAGCACAAGGTAAGTCATCTTACCGGTTATGTCACTAATCCAAAATTTCTGCAGAGTAACGCCACGCCATGATCAGACCTCGTTCACACGGCTTCACGCTGCTTGAATTGTTGATCGCGATGTCGATCTTCAGTCTTATTTCTATCATGTCCTTTTCCGGCCTGCGCAGTGTTCTGTTTAACAAAGAGGTGATCGATATTGAGCTGCAGCGGCTTACTGAAGTTCAGCGCAGCTTTCTGAATTTGTCACGCGATATAACTCAGGCAATTGATCGCCCGATTCGTGATGAACTGGGCACCTCACAACCGGCTCTTTCCGGTGGCCAGAACCTCGACAGCATATTTCTTGAGTTCAGTCGCAGCGGCTGGCGCAACCCTGCAGAGCAAGCCAGAAGTCAGCTGCAGCGAGTAGCTTATAGTTTTGAAGATAATCAGATAATTCGTCTGTACTGGTATCACCTGGACCATTTACAAAGCGCTGAGCCGCTGCGCCGTGTTTTATTAAGCGGCGTAAACAATGTCGAAGTTCGCTACTTTGGCAGCGAATGGGTCAACAGCTGGCCAGACCTGAACCAGCGCGCTTCATCACCGGCTCTGCCGCAGGCTATTGAAATCACGATCGATCTGCAAGGCTGGGGCAAAGTAAAACGTCTCTTCAGGATCACAACATGACTTATTTTCCGCAAAAAGGCATTGCACTGATTACCGCATTACTAATTGTTGCGCTGGCCAGCACAGCAGCAGTATCTATCACCTCTCAGCTGCAACTGGAAATACGCCGCAATAGTAATATTCTGCACCATGACCAGGCCTATATTTATGCTCTGGCAGCTGAGGATTTTGCACGCTATGGCCTCAAATTAGACTATGACAATAATAAAACAGATCATCTCGATGAGCTCTGGCACACCATCCCGGTGGCCGAGGAAGTAGAAGGCGGCACTCTTTTGGCGACGCTTGATGATAAGCAGGGACTTTTTAATCTAAATAATCTGGCTAATAAACGCCCCATCGATCAACAACGATTTCAAAGACTATTAAGCATCCTCGAACTGGATGCCAGCGAAAAGCAGACCATTACAGCAACCCTGACCGACTGGCTCGACAGTGATCAGATCAGCGAACTGGGGTACGGCGCTGAGGATGATTATTATCAGGGCCTGGCTGAGCCGCAACGCCCCTATCTTGCCGGCAATCGCTTACTCAGTGAACTGTCTGAACTCCGTCTGATTAAAGGCTTCAGTAAAGAGATTTTGCAAAAACTACGGATCACCACACAGCTAGATACAGAAACTGGTGAAGCCTTACCGGCTATTTTTACTGTACTACCAGAATATACTGCAATTAACATCAACACAGCACCGGCCGAAGTGATAAAATCACTGGATAATAAAATGACAGATGAAATAGTAAATAATATTATTAGTAAACGACGGGGTAAGGTTGACGAAGGCGGTGCAGCTGAACCTTTTGGCTCGGTTGGCGACTTTAATAACTACCTGCAGAGCCTCTCAGTAAACGACGTCGCTACTGAAGCAGTTACCGTCGCTACCAGTTACTTTTCACTGAAAGCCAAAACGACCATCGGCCAGTCACAAATGAATTTACAGAGCATATTGCACAGAAACGACACGGGTATCAGTACAGTTGTACGCCGCTCACAGGGAGTTATCTAATGGCTGATCAACTTATCATTTACCTTAAAGATATCCACAAGCTCGAAGCAGACTGGGCATTTTTTCGCAACACTGGTGAATTAAGTACCCCTGTCGACACTGGCACACTGGCTGAACTGGCTGACAAAAACAAAAATGCTATTGCATCAGCTGACAAAATTTACTGTATTATAAATGCTCAGCTTACCCACTTCAGTTATCAGACGATTCCTGCTAAAAATATCCAGCGCGCGCTACAGGCTATTCCCTTTGCACTTGAAGATCAGCTGGCTGAAGATATTGAGCTGATGCACTTTGCCACCAGCCCTGCCAGTCACAATATTTATCCTGTCGCTGCCATTAAACATCAGACCCTGCAGCAGATAACAACCAGCCTCAGTGAATTAGAAATAGAAGCAGACTGCATTTACACTGACGCTCTGTGCCTGCCACGAACTGCAAACAGCTGGCGTTTTTTGCATAGCGGTGATTCTATCAGCATCGACCAGGGCAACAACACAATTATCCATTCAGATCCGGATATGTTTGAACTGATTTTAAAACAGCTAATACAGCAAACAAAAGCAGAAAATATACCCGCCTCATTTGAAGTATTTACAAATAAAAACCTGCCAGATGAAATAATACGGACTGATGAATTACCCGCGTCCATTGAAATCAACCGCCATCAATTTTCTTCTGCCATTGCTCTGTTTGCAGCCAACCTGAGCGGCAAACATCAGGTTAATTTATTACAGGGCAAGTATCAGGTGCAAAAAACCACACATCAGTGGTGGAAGCCATGGCTACTGGCAGCTTCACTGGCAGTGATTGTTATCTGCCTGCAATTGCTATCTGGCATTCTTGAGCTGAGCAAGTTCAGTCAGGAAAACACCCTGCTCAACCATGAAATAAACAGCATTTATAAACGCAGTTTCCCGGCCAGTAAAAAAATTATAAATGCCAGAGTACAAATGGAAAGCAAACTCAAAGCGCTACAGAAGAACATGGGCAAAGCCGACAGCGGATTTATTGACATACTGGCAGATATTGCGCCAGTCGTTAGCGCAAATAATTTAACGATAAAAGCCATCAACTACCGTAACAGAAAATTTGAATTACAAATCACCACTGACAAGCTCTCCAGTGCCGAAAAACTAATGACTGACTTCAATAAACTGACCTCCGTCAAGGCGGAATTAGTCTCTTCATCATCTGAGTCCAAACAAGTCACTGCCAAAATTCAGCTCGAGGCGATCTAAACATGAACGATTACATTCTTAAATTTAAGCGCCTACAGAAAAGAGAGCAGCAGATGATACTGGCCAGTGCAGCCTTGATACTTGTCATGCTGCTATATCTGTTAATCTGGGAACCTGTTTTTAGCTCGCTTGATAATGCAATAAGTAAAAACCAGAGTCAGAAAGCTATTCTTAGCTGGATGCAGAATGCTGAAAAAACAGTTGCAGCAATACGCTCTGATAATAATTATGTACCTGCCGGCCAATCAAGTCAGTCAATCAGCTCCCTGGTAGAAAAGACAGCTGTCAGCAGCGGCATCCGTTCTGCCATTAATAAAACTAAATCTGACAAAAACCAAAACCTAAAAGTAAACTTCAACTCTGTTGACTTTGATCGTCTTACACAGTGGCTTGGAAAACTACAAAATGACTACGGTATTCGCCCTAAACTCATCAGCATTAACCAGACCGATGCCATTGGCCTGGTGAGTTGTCAGGTTACTTTAGAAAAGTCTTCATCATGAATAACAGAACACTCATTATAACTGGCTGCAGCAGCTATCTTATTTTTCTGCTTTTACTTGTACCAGCCAATCAGATTCTGACAGTCTTTAAACCGACACTTAACAATATTACGCTTAATGGTATATCCGGTAGCATCTGGTCTGGCTCGATACAAAGCCTGAGCGTTAAAAACCAGCTACTGAATACAACTAGCTGGTCACTGAAACCCCTATCATTACTGAGCGCAAACATCGGTCTTGATCTAGAAACGGAAATCGCAGGCCAGAAGCTGGTTAGCAAACTTAATTATTCACTAATTACCAAATCAGTGTCTCTCAGTCAGCTACACAGTCTGATTGATGCCTCTGCCATTCAGGCATTGTTACAACTGCCATTTGGTGAATTAAACGGAAATATAGAGCTCAGTTTACAACAACTTCAACTGATGCCAGGGAAACTGCCTGTTGTCACCGGTAAGGTTAACTGGGATAACGCCCTGATTAATCTTTACAGCTCGATTAATTTAGGCAATTTGTCACTAGACTTAAGTTCAGCTGATAATGGAGATATTACAGGCGCGCTTGCCAACAGCGGCGGTGAAGTCAGTATCTCCGGGCAGATTAAGGTAAGCAGCAACAAACGATATCACCTTGATTTACGGCTAAAACCTCGCAGTAACGCTTCTAAAGACCTGCTGAATATCCTCAGCATGGTTGCTCCTAAAAAAATAAAGTCAGAGCACGTCTTAAATCGCTCAGGCCAGTTAAGTGAGTTTGGAATTCTTTAAACATTGAAGCGACTTTCAAGCGTCATAAAAACAGCATATAATATTTTATTTAATGCTCACAGTTTAACTTCCAATCATGCCGAAAAAATTAAAAAAACACAGTGCCATATTCGTAAGCACTGAGAACAAATGTGATCTTTGTACCGGCTCACTCTGTTGCACTTACATCACTGAAGAAATCGCACTGCCTCGCAGTAAAGCTGATTTTAATCATTTGCTCTGGCAGATTTCACATGACAATGTCGAACTATATAAAGACAGTGACGGCTGGACACTTTTATTTAAAACGATCTGCAGTCACCTGGAGCTAGACGGGCGCTGTGGCATATATGATATTCGGCCGCAAATTTGCCGGGAATACACCAACGACTATTGTGAATATGATTCAGCACCAGAAGACGGTTGGGAATTGCATTTTAAAAATCATCAGGACCTGTACACTTATGTTACCAAACGCTTTAAGCACTGGCCTTAAAGTAAACATTATTAATGCAGTAAAATATTAATAGCTCTCACCAGTTCGTCGAGGTCGATCGGTTTAGTGAGATATGAGTTAAAACCAGCCTCCAACCCCCGTTCTATATCATCAACCATCGCATTGGCAGTCACAGCAATAACCGGCAGATCAGCGTAATCATTATTATCTCTGATGATTTTAAGCGCTTCGTAGCCATTCATACCCGGAAGGTTAATATCCAGCAACACAAGATCCGGCTTGCTTTGCTCCAGCATTATCAGACCATCTTTTGCATTTGTTGCACTGATCAGTTGGAAATCTGTAGTTTTGCTAAACCATTTTTCCACTACCTTAAGATTGGTCAAATTATCCTCGATATATAGGATATTTCTGCGCCTGACAATATGTTTATCTTCACTATTCATTTTTTTATCATCCTTAACCTTACCCAGACTTTGTTGTACATCATCAAGCTTTAACTCAAACCAGAATGTTGAGCCCATATTTTCTTCCGACTCTACCCCGATCGTACCATCCATTAACTTCACCAGTCTTTTACAGGCCACCAGACCAATACCGGTTCCTTCAATTTCGGAGCAACTTGCCTCGAAACGCTCAAACGGTATAAATAAACGTTCAAGTTTCCACTCTGACAAACCCGGTCCATTATCTACTATACTGATTCTTATTCGGTTATCGTCTCTGAGATCATAAATGATTTTTACGATACCATTGTCCTGAATATATTTTATAGCGTTAGATAACAAATGTTTAAATACTTGTTTAAGACGCAAGCCTTCAGCTAAAACACAAACATCAAGCTCAGGCTTGAGTATCGATATATTTTTATCGCCCGCTTCTGCCTCCAGCTCATCCATCACTTGCTGTACTATCTCCGCGATATAAACAGGCTGAAGATTAAGCTGATAACTACCCGCTTCTATCCTGACCAGATCGAGAATCTCGCTGATCAGACTCAGTAGATGCGCACCGCTGCCCTTTATCTCTTTAATTAATTCAAGATTACTCTGGCTAAAGTTCTCTTTATCAAGTTCGAGTATCTGTGTAAAACCAAGAATAGAGTTTAACGGCGTACGTAATTCATGGCTCATACTCGATAGAAACTCTGACTTTACCTGATTGGCTTTTTCGGCCTCTTCTTTTGCCTCGCGCAACTGATTCTCAACTTTCTTTAGGTCGGTTAAATCATGCACAATACCGGTAAATATTTTCTCATCACCTGACTCTACTTCACTGATAGCAAGTTCCATCGGGAAGTTCTGCTGATTTGATCTCAGACCGGTTACCTGCACCCTTCTGTCGATAACATTCTTCTTTGCTGTATCTGCATAGCGTTTAAGATAACTATCATGCTCACTGTGATAGGGCTCTGGCATCAGCATTTTTACATTCTGTCCGCACACCTGTTCTGACTGATAGCCGAATATACTGACCGCTGCTGCATTAAAAGAAAGAATAATGCCTTTACTGTCGATGGTTACAATAGCATCCGCTGCCGTATCCAGTACTGATTTTAATATTTCAGTTTTCTGACTTAACTCTCTGGTACGATCCTCTACTCTTTGTTCAAGCTCTATATTTACATCGCGCAGTTTGGACTCAAACTCATCCCTTTGTATCATGTTGTTTCTGAATACTCGGACAGATTGAGCCATTTCGCCGATTTCATTCTTCAGTCCATCGCCAAAGTTCACTGCTGAATAATCACCCTGAGATAAATTATTCATCACTTTATTTAATTTATTTATCGGTTTAATTATTTTAAACCTTAATGTCCACACAAAACCCAGCAACATAGCCAGCATTAAAATCAAAATTGCAATAGCACTTCCTTCATTGATCAGTATCAACTGTTCCAGTTCTTTTTCCAAAGCTCTGGAACGTTCTTCATTCTGAATAAAGCCTATATTTTTCAGCTTGTATATCGCGGCCAGCAATACCACGTTATCAACTCTTACTTGCCGATCAATATTTTTTGAAGCCTCTCCTTGCTGTATCATTTTATCTATTACAGAAAGATTCGTTTTATACTGACTAACTGTCTTTTTAATGACAGCTAGCGCTGCAGCTTCGTCTGGGCTCATTTCATAAGCCTGGTAATTTCTGATGCTGGCGTTTATTTTTGTAATGCTGCTTAAAGCCTTGTGCTGATAATGAGCCTTTCTTCTTATCACAAAATCTTTATACTGGTGAATAAAGCCGCCATAACCAAGACTGTCTATCATCTCGTCAAGCAACGCTTCCTTATCACTATGTTTAGGTGAAATAAAACTGTTGTGCTCAATATTGCCTTCTGTTGAGAGCAACGCGAAGGCATGAAAGGCCTCTTCGTCTCCGACCAGTGCCGCGGCATCCAATGACTCAAGTGAATATTTTTTTTGTGACAGAATTTTTGTCAGGCTATTGGCTGCTGCTTTATATCTTAGCAAGGTAGCTTCAATATTATTCAGCGATTTTTTTTCACTCACTGATAAATGCGTTAAACGGTAGCGTTTTATCGCCGCCATCGCTCCGCCAATACTTTCTGTTAGCTGTTGCTGATCAGCTAATTCATTTCTTAGCAGGTAGTTTTTAAATGCATGTATCATGCCTCCAAAACCCATCTCAATTTTCAGGGCATTGTATGCGAGCTTTTTTTCTGACCTGTGCCGATTAAAATCATGCCAGGTATCTTCAATTGAGGTGGTGTAGGATAAATTCAGTACTGTTGAGGTGATAACAATCAGACTTACAAGAAATAGACAGGCAACCAATAGCCGGCTGACAGAACTAATTTTCATCTAGCGTAACATCCCTATACGGTCAAACAAATAACAACTTAAGCTGTAGCTTAATAGTAGACTATTTTTAACAAATATTAAGTACCGGATAAACAAGAAATCAGATTAAACACGCAGCCGTAAGTACTTACATAATTTCTTTATAGCTGGAAATTGCCGCAAAATCATCCGTCAGTATCTCTGGCCCCATACTATCTGGTAGCGTAATTGCCCGCAGATGCTCAATCCCGTACTCTGCAGCCGCCTTTAACACGGTCAGATTATCATCAATGAACAACGTGCTGCTGTTGTCAAACGGTTCCTCGTTGTTTAGTTTCTGCCAGAATCCAGCCTCTTCTTTGGCCAGTCCAAACTGATGTGAACTTAATATACGGTGAAAATACTTCTGCAGGTTTGTTTTACGCATTTTAATTAATATACTGGCCTCATGCGCATTGGTTACCAGCACGATACGCTTACCACTGATTGCCAGCATCTGTAAAAACTCTTCGGCATATGGTCGAATTGCTATTTTATGACTGACATCCTGCTTTAGCTTACGGATATCCAGTCCGATACGCTGAGTCCAGAAATCCACGCAATACCAGTTTAATGTGCCGCCAAATTCCCCGTATAACCCACTCAGTTGTTGCTTGGCTATATCTACACTGATACTGTGTTTATCCGCAAAGTGTATCGGTACATATTCCAGCCAGAAATGGTTATCGAAATGCAGATCCAGCAAGGTCCCGTCGAGATCAAGAAATACGGTTTTAATTTTATCCCAGTCGATTTTAACCACCTGCACCACCCGGCTGTTTTTAATGTTAAGATTGTCATTGTATCATTGTTAACAAGCTTATTATGCCGTCAACTAAACCCAAAATCCTCAAGTGTTCTGAAATCGCTAAAACTCGTAACTTTCGCATAGAAGAAGTTAAACTTGAGTTTTCAAATGGGCAAGCACGTACTTATGAACGCCTCTCTAACCGCAGCCAGGGAGCCGTTTTAATTCTTGCCTTGATCAAGCCGGATGAGTTTCTGATGATAAGAGAGTATGCAGTCGGGATGGAACGCTATGAACTGACTCTGCCAAAGGGCAAAATCGACCCAGGTGAGTCTATATTAGACGCGGCAAACAGAGAGCTGATTGAAGAAACTGGCCATCGTTCCGCTCGTCTGACGCATTTACAAAGCCTCTCACTGGCTTCCGGCTATTCTACTCACATGACCCATATCGTACTGGCAGAAGAATTACAGGCCGATTATGCAGAAGGCGATGAACCTGAACCTCTCGAGGTGATACCCTGGCAAATAAGCGATATTCAGCAGCTGATTTCACACCCTGAGTGTAGCGAAGCCCGCACCTTTGCCGCACTTTATATCGCACAGCAGCATCTGGCCCAGAGAAACGCCGATGACACTTGATCTGCCCAAATTATGTAACGCCTGCATTGACATTGCAGAAGCCGCCGGTGAAAAAATAATTGATATTTACCGCAGTGATTTTGCGGTTAAATCTAAAGACGACAATACCCCACTCACAACAGCAGACATGGCCGCACACCATCACATTGTGGCTGCACTGAAAAAACTGACACCTTCGTTACCCGTGCTTTCTGAGGAATCTACAGAGATTGCCTTTGAGACCAGAAAGAACTGGCAGACCTACTGGTTAGTCGATCCTCTGGATGGCACCCGCGAGTTTATCAAAGGCAATGGCGAGTTCAGTGTTAACATTGCCCTGATACACCAGCATCGCAGTATTCTTGGTGTTATCAATATTCCAGTCAGCCACACCACTTACTATGCCAGTTGGCAGCACGGTGCCTTTAAAAAATTAAACGATGAGCCACCGATAAAAATACAGTGCAGAAGGGTGGACATTGATAATCTGGTCATTGCCGGTAGCCGTTCTCACCGCTCTGACAAATTAAAACTGTTCTTATCCAAACTGGGGCAACCGGCTGTACTCAGCATGGGCAGCTCAATCAAATCTTGTCTGGTTGCAGAGGGAAGTGCCGATCTCTATCCTCGGTTGGGACTGACTTCAGAATGGGACACTGCCGCTGCGCATTGCATTGTTGATGAAGCCGGTGGGCAAATTACCAAAACGGATATGAGCCCGCTGCGCTACAACACCAAAGACAGTCTGTTAAACCCTGAATTTTTTGTCTTTGGCGCAACCGATATCAACTGGTCAGAATACTTATAATTACTGATCAAGCAACCTACGTAACTGATTCGCTAAATCCTGCTGGGTGTATGGCTTCGCCAGTACGACACCATGATATTCTCGTGACAAAGCCCGGCCGGGATAACCAGAGGTCAGCAGCACTTTAAGCTCAGGGTATTTGTCAGACACAATCTCTTCTAACTCAAATCCGCTGATACCGCCCGGCATCACAATATCACTGAATAATAAATCAAATTTGTGCTGACTTAATAAGGTTAAGGCTTCTTTGCCATTACTGGCTTTAAATACCTGATAGCCTAAATCCCTTATATACTCGGCTGTCAGTGTTAACAGATCTTGCTCATCATCCACAATCAGAATTGTTTCATTTCCTTTGGGTAAAACAATATCGCGATCATGAGTAATCACTGAACTAACAAATCCGGCTTCAGCATCAGCTCTTGGTAAATACAGCTTAACCGAGGTGCCAGAGCCGGCAACCGATTCTATGTTTACTGTTCCATCGTAGCGCTGCACAAACGCGTAAATCATCGATAAGCCCAGCCCGGTACCGCTGCCTACTGGTTTTGTGGTAAAAAACGGCTCAAACACATGATCCAGCACCTCTTTAGGCATGCCGCAGCCGTTATCTTTAATCTCAAGCATCACATACGGTCCCGATTTCAAACCACCATTATTAATCACAACTTCGTCATCAAGATAAACGTTTGAAGTTCGGATAATGATTTCCCCACCTTCACTTATCGCATCTCTTGAATTACTGATAATATTGGCTACCGCATCTTCCAGCTCATTGGCATCAAGCATCACCGGCCAAATGGCAGACTCCAGCTGATACATCAGCACAACCTCAGGCATCACGCTTTTGCGTATCAGATCCTCAATATTCTGCAGACTGGCATTAAGATCAACCAGGTTCTTTTCGTGCGATTTGGTTCGGGAGAACAATAACAACTGCCGTGTTAACTCAACACAGCGATGAGCAGCTTTGGACGCGCTCTCAATCCAGCCTCTTTGTTTTTCATTATCTTTCATGAACTCTTTTAAGAATTCTAAGTACCCAATCACAATACCTAATTGATTATTAAAGTCGTGGGCAATACCACCGGAAAGCTGGCCTACAACCTCCATCTTCTGGCTACGCCGCTGAATTTCATCTGATTCTCGTTTTTCTGTAATATCCTGGGATATACCGAGCAAATAACTGGCTTCTCCCTGACTATTAAATATCGGAATTTTGCGGGTATGCATCAGCCGGATACCTTTATATTTGGTATGAATATGTTCCTCAGGAATATCGGTTAACTCGCCATTTGACAATACTTTTTTGTCTATATCAGTAAATGAATCTGCCTCTTCGTCAGTAAAAAAGTCATAATCACTTTTACCCAGCATTTCACCACGTTTATAGCCGCACAAATCTTCTGCCGCTTTATTCCATTCTACATATCTCAGATCATCTGCACTCTTCACAAACAATACTGCTGGCAAATTTTCTATGATCGAATCTTTTAACTCGCTGACTTCATCTAGTTTTTGCTCGGTGAGTTTTCTGCCAGTAATATCTCTGATAACTTCTACCACACCATCCTGTGCAGTAGCATCGCTGACAGGGGATAGGGTAAAATCAAACCAGCGTTGGTTTTTATCAAACTCTATTTCATAGGCTTCGATTTTTTCTCCATTGCGTGTCTTCTGACAGAGCAGGCACTCAGTCTCACTAACATCCGCTTGATGAAACCATTTATGGTCACTTTGACCGATCAGCTCACTCTTTGCCACTCCGGCCAGTTTACTTGCCGCCAGATTTGCCTGCCGAATAATACCGCTTTCACTAACCACAATCGTGGCATCTGGAATAGAGTCGTAAGTCGTGGAATCTCTTGCCATCATCCTGAATGGCTCTTGCAGAGTTGTTTTTACCATCGCCATATAGATCAGCCAGAACGACAACAGTTTAAACAAGTGCCCGATCAGATTCGCTAAACCGTAAACACTTACATAAAAGGTGAAGGCAAACTCAGCGCACATAGTCAGAACAATAGAGATAATGATGATCTGCATTACTCTCTTATCAAGCATGGCGGATTTCTTTGTATGATGAAGAATCGCCAGCGCCAGCAACACAATAATAATATATTCACTGTATATCTTAAAATCAGTAAGTCCTTCCCCTTCGATAAAGGTATCCGGAAACTGATTCGATACAATCAAACTAAACAGCACTAAAAAGAACAGCCCGAACAGACTGAATACCGTTTTATATTTTAAGGAATGATTTAAAAACCAGGGTGCAGATAACAACAAAACCGTTTCAAAATAACGTGTTCCTATCCAGAAATCTGTTGCATAATTTAAACCGTCAGCTAAAAAAATATTCATGCCCTTGTACATTAGGGTATGAAATAAATCCATTACACCAACCCAGAAATAGCCGATACCGAGATACATTAAATAATTGTTACGTGTAAACGGATACATCTCCCAGGCAACTACACACATAAGCACAGCGACTACAACTGCAAACAGCTCAGCAAGTGTATGAAACAGCAAATAGTTTATCTGACTGACAATAATCAGAACAATAGAAACGACAACGGGAATAAAGAATGAATATAGACGGCAAATATCATTCTCGTGTTTAGCTCTCAACATTAACATACCCAATCACGAATCCTAAATTTGTAGATAACGCTCACTACAAGACTTCTTTACTGATAAATTTACTGAACTCATCAGCAGGTATTGGTTTGCTGAAATAATACCCCTGCACAAGCTCACAACTCATACTACCCAGTACTTTTAACTGGTCTTCATTTTCCACACCTTCCGCTATGACGGTTAAGTGCAGCTTATGTGCAAGATCAATAATGGTGCCGACAATTGCTGAGTCTTCAGGGTTCACTGATATCTCCCTGACAAAGCTCTGGTCAATCTTCAGTACATGTACCGGAAATTCACGCAGGTAGTTTAACGAGGAATAGCCGGTACCAAAATCATCCAACGACCACCTGATACCTTTTCTTGTTAAGTCTGCCATCATACCGATAGAGTAATCAATATTTTCCATCAATGCGCTTTCTGTTACTTCAAGCTCAAGCAGCCGCGCTGGCAGCCCAGTCTGCTGAAGAATATTGTCGACTATATTGACTAAATCTTTTTGCCTAAACTGTCGCGGCGACAAATTTACCGCAACCCGTAAGTTTTTATGACCGGCCAGCATCCACTTTTGCGCCTCGGAGCAGGCTTCTCTCAGTATCCAGTTTCCTAACTCGTATATCAGTCCAGTCTCCTCAGCCAGAGCGACAACCCGATCCGGCCGAAGCACTATGTTACCGTCTTTATACCAGCGCAATAAAGCTTCTGCACCAACCACACGCCTTGAGATTACGTCAATTTGCGGCTGGTAATAAAGCTGCAGCGCACCATTCTTAAGTGCCTCTCTGAACTCAATCTCTTTCTCCAGCTTCTCAACGGCCTTCTCATTGAACTCTTTTGAGTAAAACTGGTAATTACGCCTGCCTTGTGATTTTGCAAAATACATTGCTGAATCTGCATTTCTCAGCAAGTCTTCATCCTGATCGGCATCTATTGGGTAGACTGCAACACCAATACTACAGGTGATATTAAGCTGCCGTCCTTCTAGCTCCATTGGCTGTTTAACCACATCAATAATTTTCTCACACAAGCGCGTCAGATAGCCTATGTTTTTCTGATAATCGATCGCCAGATCGGTAACCAGAATAGTAAACTCATCGCCCCCCATTCTGGCTATTGAATCTGCATTCCTTAGCGTTGGCTTAAGTCGTTCAGAAATATTCTTCAGCAGAGTATCACCGGCAGCATGACCAAGAGAATCATTAATAGATTTAAACAAATCAAGATCTATAAACAACACGGCTGCATTTTTTTTGTTACGCATGCAGCGGTTAATTTCCTGACCTAGGCGGTCTTTGAACAGTGTTCTGTTTGGCAGGCCGGTCAGTGAATCATAGTGAGCCATTTTATAAAGCTGTTCCTGCCACTTTTTTTGGTCAGTGATATCTTTTGACATACTGAAATAGTTTGTAACATCACCTTTCTTATTTTTAATAGATTTTAAATTGATCATTTCAGGGTAACTGGTACCGTCTTTACGACTGCTCCATAACTCGCCTTTCCAGACACCATCCTGCTGCAGGCAATGCTGTATTTCCTGATAGGTTTTTGAACGACTTTCTGTTTGCAATAGCAAAGGTACTTTGCCGATAAGTTCACGCTCTGCGTATCCAGTCATCTCTGAATATGCCTTATTCACATGAATAATATGTCGAGCGGCATCAGTTACCATGACGCCTTCAGCCGTGTTTTCCAGCACCTTGCTCGCCATTTCCATTTCTTCTTCGGCCAGCTTTCGGTCGGTTATATCTATACGGACACCGACCACACCTTCAACCTGCTTCTTTGCATTTAAAAACGGAATCAACTGTGTTGTATAAAACACCTGCTCATGATCGTCGGTCTCTATGACCTCCTCATATGTCACCGGCTTACAAAACTCAATCACCCGCCTTTCTTTTTTGCTGATTACTTCAGCCGACTCAGCAGCCATTAACTCGGCGTCACTTTTGCCAATAATATCAACTTTATCAAAGCCTAAAGATTCACTGTACTTTTGATTCACGGTTATGTATTTCAAAGCCGTATCTTTTAAGTAGGCCTCCAGAGGTAGCTCATTTAATACAATCTCAGCATCGTGTTTTCTGTTTTCAACATAGCTCTGCTCAAAGCCACCAATCTTTTGATTTAACACTGTCACCAGTCCTTCAAGCACCCCCCTGTCGGCAGCAGATACGCGACTTGATAATTCAGAACCTGTCCTCACATTTTTCACATCACGCTCGAGGCCTTTAATTTTTATCATTAACCGGCGCTCATGATTCCACCACAACAAATACGCAGATAAAAATACAAATCCAAGCAACAGCAACAGACTCTGCCAACCACTCTGCAGTACCTTTTCAAGGCTAACTTGTTCTCTTTTTATGCTGACGATAAATGCCGGGGTCTGATTTAATCCATCAACCACCAGACCCGAAAATCTTTCTGTTCCCTTAGTCGTATCTATGTACTTAGTTTTTGGTTCTTTAGACGATGTGTTTAACCCGGTCTTTTTAGACGCATCGATTATTTCAAGTTCTATGTTTATGAGATTGTCAGCCTCAATATCTGACTCGTTAATTTCTCTGCCAATTATCATAAATCCATCAATATAATCAGTGCCCTCTTTTTTCTGCACTGACGATGATGAAATTAAATATAATTTATCAGCATTAAGGTAAGCCGAACGAGATCGCTCAGCGCTCATAAACTCCAGAAAGGAGTCTTTCGACAATAAATACATCAGTTTCGTATTGAGTCTTGAGAACTTACGGCTTTCAGCTGAAAACGCTCTTGATATGACCGGTTTTTTGCTTTCGTCGTAAACAGATATAAAATGAACTGATGACTGGCTGAATTTAGCGGGGTTAAATAAATTCTTCCTGCCTGCCAGAGTGTTCTTACGGATGATGGCATCCAGCTCACTCTTAACCGACCAGCTCTTAGCCACTTTCTGAAATGCTGCCAACTGACCCTGAAAATACCGGTCTAACGAGACTAACTGCTCAACAGCATGCAATTTTTCAGTTTTTTCCACCAAATCAGTCAGCGCAAAACTTAACACCAGCAATAGCCCGGCAACAATCGTGATAAACATCAGCGATGATTTAATGATACGGAATTTGTTCACCATCTTGTTATTTTATAGTCCCTGTTTACATCACTAACGATAACTGCTGTTTATCTTTTATAGTCATAAAAGCTCAAAAAAACAGCTAATCTGCTACATATACAAACCAAAATCGCTGAAAACGCCGCGTCGACTAAAAAATCGGCTAATATCGCCTCATACTGCTACATTTTACGGTCGGTTTCTATAGAAACTCATTAATATGATGTCCCTTCGGTGTCATCACCATCGCGCTAGACAAAAGCGCTGTCAAATTAGTCTACCCTATTAATTTCCCGCTCAGAATCCATCCAATTTTAGCCCCACTGTAGATCAACAAACACATGCTAGCATCCGTGCTCATTAACTGCTCTCAGGATATTTTTCAGGCAAAAAAAAGCCGCGAGCAGGTCGCGGCTTTTTTAAATATGGTGGCCTGAGGTAGAATCGAACTACCGACACGAGGATTTTCAATCCTCTGCTCTACCGACTGAGCTATCAGGCCAGATTGTTTCAGAAAGCTCTGAAAACAGAAGACGCGTATTAGACCGTTTCAGGCCTGCTTCGTCAAGCAAAAACTCCAGTAATTCATCAAATTCGGCATAAGCTGTGCCAATCACTACGAAAATGATATTTCATTACATCGCCTGAAGTTAACAGTGAATAGATACGTATATCCGCTAACAACAGCTGTTGATGTCCGTCAAAAGGACCTGTATCACACTTATCCAACTCTACTAAGAAAACGAAACAGCGATAGATTATAATATTCCTACATTAGTCATCTAGTTAAAGGTAACACCATGAATCAGTATACAAAACTCTTGCTTCTTTCCTCATTCACATTATTTGCGGCCACCGGCTGTCAAGAGGTAAACACCGACAATGCGGCCAACTGGGTTATCACGGCTGATAATGCCGAACAAATTATTGGCGATGTATTAGCCTTTAAAGAAACATCAGAAGCCGCTGCTGCTGCCACCGTAGCCGATGCTAATACCGGCTTAAGGACAAACCGCCTGCTTTTCTCGGGTCTTAATTGCACTACCAGTGGTACTTTTTCTGTTAATATTCCAACTACCGAAGGTGACCCGATCACTGCCACCTTTACTAACTGTGATAATGGCAAGGGCCCTAACAGCGGCACGGTTGATCTTTCTGTTCAGGGTTTTGGCACCACTTTCGTCACAACCAGTCTCTACCTTGATTTGACTGCTGATAACACAGCAACTAGCGCTGTTGGTAGCCTGATACTCACCCATGATTTCTCTGTTACCGGCGTAGCCTATACTTATGACCTCGATCTCACGCTGAACACAGCAAACGGCACAGTGACGGTGGTTAATCAGCCCGAGTTCACAGGCCTGGGACTCAACCCACCCGATTCAGGTGAAATGCTGATCACAGGTCCTAATAACGGCCATATCCGTGTCACTGCTATTGATGGTATTGCCTATATTGATATCGATGCCGACCGTGATGGTACTTTCGAATATATCGGTAGCGGCGTGCCATGGGCAAACTTACAGCCAAATTAATAGCGCTTCGCTTCACACAATCATAAAAGCGGACATTATGTCCGCTTTTTTAATACTATCTCAAGTACCTGCAATACCTCAGTCTCCGATTCAACAAAAATCACCATGCCATGCCATTGCTGTTGTGCTTTTTTAAATTTAAAGCGGCTCGGCTCTGGCTGATTTATCGATATCACGGCTGCTTGTAAGTCACGCACCACGTATTGATGTAGCGCTACTCTGCCTTTATTTTCGCCAGCCTTGATCGACGATGTAATATCATTCTGATAGAGCGCAACGTTGAGCCGTAGCTGATCACCCAGCTTAGTATCCAGCGGCTTTATAGCAACTGAAAGCAGCAGCTCAGTATCCATATCTGTTAATTCAGCCTTGATACTCAGCGCTGCGTCAGATTTCGCCGCCTGTTGAACTTGGTTGCTAAAAAACGCTGTACTGCGCAGGGTTTTACCATTGAAAAAAAATTGTGGTGTATAGACTGTGCGGCCACCCTGCTGCTTAACTTTTGTTCGCTGCCTGAGATCATAAGTGCTACTGGAAAACGGATCTTTCCATCCCAGATAATCCCAATAGCTGACATGAAATGCGAGCGCGACCAGTGATTCTGAACTCGCCTGCTGTTGCTTCAGACGAGACAACCAGCTTTCAGCCGGCGGACAACTGCTGCAGCCTTCTGATGTGTATAATTCAAGCAGGCTAACTTTATGTCTTGCACTGTTAAATTCATCAGCGTTTACGACAGCGGATAACAGTAAACCTATCACTATCAGCGTTTTTTTCATCGACCATTCCTGTTGCTAATGATCAGACAGTTATCAGCCTGACAGGTTCATCGTTATTGCTGCAAATTTTCAGGTAAGAAACCCAGATCCATTAAATATTTTTTCTTATTTTTACTGTCTATCATCACGGTAATCGTATCACCCATGATATATTCAATCGGGTTCTGCCAGATGTAATCGCTTTTAAACAGATAGGTTTTTTTAGCCCTAACATCCTCCCAAGAACTGATGATTTGATAAGGGTGCCTGCCGTCTTTACTGACCTTAAGTACCGCCTCTACTGATTTGAAACGGGTATAAATATGATTACCCGCCTGCTTCAGTTTTTGCCGACTGTTCCGTTTCCAGTTTACACAAACATTACCTGAGTACATCAGGACAATTAAAAAACCTAACAATAACAGCAGCATTAGACTGCTGGACCAGACAGCCAGAAAACTATCCGGCCTGACATCAGCTGGCACAATTGGATTATACAAAACAGCGACTATCTGACCGCTTTGCGGTTTTTTAAATAAACTCACGTCGGCTTTAAGTGGGGTTTTATAACGGGTTTCAAAACCTAAACCAACCCTATAGAAGAGCCATTGTTTATTAACCGAATGTATCTGTGCTTCGGTTCTGATCGCCGATTGCTGAAAATGAAACGTGTGCAAAAGATGCGCCGGAAGAAAAACAACCACCAGTGCCAAACTAAGCCAGTATATGGTTGTAATTAGCTTTTTGATGTCCATATCATGTTCTCATTGATCGCGCGGGTTTCGGCTTTTCCGCCACACCAGCCTGCAAGATTCCCTGTAATAGCTTGTCAGATAACCTTACCTCGTTTACAAGCAGTAAGGTACAGCCCTCTGTCTGCCTGATTCTGCAGATTATCTCTTAACGATTGGTTAATTTTCACTGCAACTGAACCAGTTACTTGCTACTCACGCTATAAAAATAACCACGCTATCACTTATACTAGTTAGGCAATAACACACAGTGGTACTTATTATGATATCTAAACCCGGCTATACCATACACACACTCGAACTCGGACCGATGGAGAACTTCATCTATATCATTGAAGATCACCACAGCAAGCAAGCCGCTATCGTTGACCCGGCATGGGAGGTTGATCAGATTCTGAAAGTAGCCACGCTACGCGGCCTGAACGTCACCGATATTTTATTGAGTCACTGCCATCATGACCATATCAACGGGGTCGAAGAAGTACTACTAAAGTATGACGCCCAGATCCATTTAATGCGTGCCGAAAATGAATTCTGGAACCCCGGTTTCATCAAGCCCAATCTACTGTCTGGTGGCGATATTATCCAACTTGGAAAAACCTCTATTCAGGCGCTGCATACGCCGGGGCACTCGAAAGGCTCTGCCTGTTTTAAAGTCGGCGATCAGCTGATCACTGGCGACACGATGTTTGTGTTTGGCTGCGGACACTGCCGGTTAGGTGGCAGCGATCCCGAAACGCTGTTTAACAGCCTGAATAAACTCAAGCGTGAAATACCCTCTGACACCGTGATTCTGCCCGGACATAACTACGCGCCTGCCTATAGCGAAAGCAGCATGGCCGAACAAATAACAGGTAATCCCTTCTTGCATTTCGATAATGCCTATGACTTTATCAAGTACCGTACAAAAATCCATGACCAGATTCGGTCGGACCCCTATGAGCCAATTTCAGCAGACGATATGGAAAAACATTGCAGTACCTATAAAGAGTAAGTCGATTAGTATGCATGCTGGCCGTATGACGTCCTGATAGCAGCGTCGATATTTTGACAACTCTATATAAGCGTGCATAATACCGGACATAATTATAAAAATATAACAAAAATCGAGATACAAAATTAATCGATTACTCTGGTACGGCATCGGCGCTTACCCCCCCTTTGACCGGCCAATACGGGGCCAACATGGTTAATATCACGCTGATTCAATGGCTGACTGTAGTAATACAGGTTGCAGCTGTGATTCTGGCATTACGACTGATACCACTGACTAAAAAAGCAATGGCCTGGAGCCTGCTGTCGTTAGCTTTTTTACTGATGGCTTCGCGCCGCACTCTGGATTTATTATTTAGTCAGAGCCTGATCGACGACCCGCTTATTCACACCCTGTCCACGCAAATGGTAGCGTTTACAATTTCACTGTTACTATTGATCGGTATTGTCTTAATTAAACGAATATTTATTCAGCAGCAGCGCGATGCCGATCAGCTGAAAAAACTCTCGCTGGTTACCGAACAAAGTCACAGCGCATCGGTGATCTTTACACCAGATGCAATGATTGAATACGTCAATCCAAAATACTGCGAGCTCTATAACGCCAGCCCGCAACAACTGATCGGCAACACGCCGGCTTTTTTAACCGCTGAGCACACACCGGATTCAACCCTGAAAAAAATCTGGAACAAAATCCGTATTGGCGGTATCTGGAAAGGCGAGTTTTGCGATACCAACACAGCCGGCAAACAGAGCTGGTCACGAATAGTAATCTCACCGATAACCAATGAAAAAGAGCAGATAGTCAACTATATTGCCACCCTAGAAGATATCACCATAGAAAAGCAACAACGCATTACCATTAAAGAATTATCGCTGCACGATGCTTTGACTCAGCTGCCAAATAAAATCTATTTTAATCAGAGCCTGCAACTGGCCATCAAAGACGCGGAATGCAGGAAACAAACTATAGCGGTCTTACTACTTGATATAAATAATTTCAAAGAAATAAACAACACTCTTGGCCATCTGACCGGTGATGTCATTTTGCGTGAAATTTCCAGCCGACTTAATTACATCGCCAGTCAGAACAGTAATCATTCACTGGCACGGATGGGTGGAGACGAATTTCTGCTCTACACAACCAACACCACAGCAGAACAAACATTAGATCTGGCCAATCAAATGAAACTGGCAGTGCAGCAACCGTTGCATGTCGAAAACAGAAACTTTGATCTGAGTGTCAATATTGGTTTTGCCTGCTTCCCCGAGCACGCCAGTAGCGCCGATGAACTGATTAAATGCGCCGATGTTGCCATGTATGCTGCTAAAGCATCCAGTCACTCCATTGTACAGTACCAGCCAGACCTGGATGACGGCAAATTAAAGCGACTTGAATTAAGCTCACATTTCAGACAGGCCGCTGAGGAAAATGAATTTATTCTTTATTTCCAGCCTCAAATGAATTTCAAAGATAAAAAGATTCTCGGCAGCGAAGCCTTAATTCGCTGGCTGCACCCCGAATACGGCATGATACCCCCTGATGAATTCATTCAGCTTGCTGAACAGTCCGGGCATATCTATATGATAACGGAATGGGTTATTTCAAATGCCATGGCTCAGCTGTCGCAGTGGCATAAAGCCCAGCATTACATAAATCTTTCAGTTAATGTTTCTGCTACTGACATCCAGAACCCAGAGCTGGTTTCCCTGCTTGAAACCGAGCTGATTCGAAACAAACTCGAGCCAGCATTCATCACACTCGAAATCACCGAAAATTCGTTAATGCTTTATAACAAGCAGACTATTTCTGCGCTGATCCGAATTGCAGAACTGGGCATTAATATCTCAATAGACGACTTTGGTACCGGTTACTCGTCACTGCAATACCTGACAAAAATGCCGGTCAGTCATATCAAAATCGACAAGTCTTTCGTGATGAAAATGTTGCAGAATGATCAGGATGCGATCATTGTTCGCTCGACCATCGACATGGCCCATAATCTGGGTCTGACGATCACTGCTGAAGGTATTGAAGATGAAGATACGCTGCAGATACTTGAGGTATTACGTTGTGATCATGCCCAGGGTTATCACCTCGCCAGACCTATGAACAATCAGGACTTCATCGGCTGGCTGGAACACTATAACAGCCAGCTTGAAGCACCGATAACGGCATCCTTGCCCAACACTCAGCGCGTTTAAGTATTATTTTTTTAAGGCACCTAGCAGTGCATCTGCCATCGCAGAATTTGCACCGCCGCTCACCACTTTTTGCTTTGCCGGTTTCTTTACAGCCGGCTTTTTATTTGCCGCCACTGACTGCTGATCCCGGCTGTCATCATTTAATCGCATAGTCAGTGCAATACGCTTTCGTTGCGTATCAAACTCCAGCACTTTAACTTTAACCACATCACCGGCTTTAACGACTTCACGCGGATCTTTCACAAACTTATTTGCCAGCATAGAAATATGCACCAGACCATCCTGATGCACACCAATATCAACAAAGGCACCAAAGTTGGTGACATTAGTGATCACACCTTCAAGCACCATGTCCTGTTTAAGGTCTTTAATTTCTTCAACACCATCTTTAAACGCGGCCGTTTTAAATTCTGGCCGCGGATCTCGTCCCGGTTTTTCCAGCTCACTGAACACATCCATTACCGTTGGCAGACCAAAACGCTCATCGATAAAATTAGCCGGCTGCAAACTCTTAATGTATTTTTCGTCACCAATCAGTGAACGGATATCGCGTTCAGAATAGTGCATTAACTTTTCTACCAGAGCATAGCTTTCAGGGTGTACTGACGAATTATCCAGCGGATTATCGCCACCAACCACGCGTAAAAACCCGGCCGATTGTTCAAATGATTTCGGCCCCATACGCGGCACTTTCAGCAAATCGTTACGGTTATTAAACGCACCATTATCATCGCGGTAACTGACAATGTTTTCTGCCAGTGTCTGGCTCAAGCCAGCTACCTGAGATAACAACGGTATCGATGCCCGGTTTATGTCAACACCCACTGCATTTACACAGTCTTCGACCACCGCATCGAGTTTTTTCGAAAGCTGTAACTGGCTGACATCGTGCTGATACTGTCCCACACCAATTGCTTTAGGCTCTATCTTCACCAGCTCTGCCAGCGGATCCTGTAAACGTCTGGCAATGGATACGGCACCACGAATTGAGACATCCAGCTGTGGAAATTCGCGTGAAGCCAATTCAGATGCTGAATATACCGAGGCCCCGGCCTCTGACACGACCAGTTTCTGCAGCTTCAACTGCGGGTACTGTTTCATCATATCCTGCGTTAATTTATCGGTTTCACGCGAGGCGGTGCCGTTACCGATACTGATCAGGGCAACCTGGTGTTTTTGACACAGGGCCGCCAGCACAGCGATAGACTGATCCCATTCATTGCGCGGCTGATGTGGGTACACCGTGGCATGATCAAGCAGTTTGCCGGTCTCGTCCACCACTGCAACTTTTACCCCGGTACGAATACCCGGATCCAGCCCCATTGTGGCTTTGGCTCCGGCCGGTGCTGCCAGCAACAAGTCCCGCATATTATCGGCAAAGACCTTGATCGCCTCTACTTCAGCAATCTCTTTCAGGCGCATCTTAAGTTCAATATCAAGATGGCTGAATATCTTTATTTTCCAGGCCCAGCGCACTGTATCCAGCAGCCATTTATCAGCTGGGCGAGATTGATCTGCTATGCCGAAATGGTGTGCAATACTGATTTCACAGGGGTGCTTATCCAGTTCGTCTTCATTCGCCACTTTCAGGTTAAGAGACAATACGCCTTCATTTCGACCTCTGAATAATGCCAGCGCACGGTGCGACGGAATCTTCTCAATCGCTTCACTGAACTCGAAATAGTCGGCAAACTTTTCGCCTTCTTTTTCCTTACCCTTAACCACGCTAGAGACCACAATACCGCCTTGCCACAGGTACTCGCGCAGCTCGCCCAATAAACCGGCATCTTCAGCAAACTGCTCCATCAATATCTGACGCGCTCCGTCCAGTGCTGCCGCAATATCTTCAACGCCCTTATCTTTATTGATAAAACCGGCAGCCAGTTGTTCCGGCGATTGTGATGCATCCGCCAGTAAACCATTAGCCAGCGCTTCAAGCCCGGCTTCTCTGGCAATCTGCGCTTTAGTCCGGCGTTTTTTCTTATAGGGCAAATACAGGTCTTCAAGCGAGGTTTTTGTTTCTGCTGCTGCAATACTTTGTTTTAACTGATCTGTCAGCTTACCCTGTTCATCAATGCTTTTTAATATCACCGCGCGCCTCTCATCAAGCTCGCGTAAATAGCCCAATCGTTCCTCTAACTGCCGCAACTGACTGTCATCCAGCCCGCCAGTGACTTCTTTTCTGTAACGCGCGATAAAGGGTACGGTTGATCCGTCGTCAAGTAACTCGATCGTACTCAGAACCTGTGATTCTTTTACTGCCAGTTCATTGGCAATGCGCTTTGATATTAAAGACATATAAAACTGTTTCCTGATGCTTTTTTTATGGGGAGTTTATGTAATGACTGTTATTTTTTAAATGCTAAAAACGTTTGTCTATTCGCTAATTTTTTTACTCAGTCGCGCAATCGTTTCATCAATTTCAAGCGACAGCTTTTCATTCAGAAAAGCCAGCAATGGCAGCAGCGTGGCAAGACTGGCATTAAGCTGCTTTTCAGTCAGCCGTCGGCCCTTATTTTTTATAATTTCTCGCAGCACGGCGGTTAAATCTATTCTTGCTGGCTTTTTAACTGCTCCAGCCGACTCCAGCGGACTAACCTTGATCTCTGTGCTTACCGCCTGCGCCGTCTCACTTAAACGAGTATCTTCCAGGGCTTTTTCAGCATCTAAACAAAGCCTGCTAAAGCTAAGACCCGGCTCGATCGCTGGACTCACACAGGCGATGTTGATACTGAGTTTACCGTCTGTGATCAGCGCCGCCTGCTCGATCGCCTGACGTAATCTGCTAATAACCTGTTCTGCACCGGTCTGGTCGGTATCGATCAGTAACATACTGAACTTTGCCACGCCCAGCCGACCTGCAATATCTTCCTGTCGCAGCACCGATTTAATCAGTTCAGCTAGTTTAATTAACATCGACTCGGCCAGCTGTTTGCCATTTTTTACAAACAGTTCGGAGAAATTTTCAATGTCACAACGTAATAGCGACAAATCACTGCCGTGACGCTGCGCGTATGCCAGCGCCCGCTCGCCACTGTCATTATAAGACGCTTCAGTATAAAGCTGCGTCAGCTTATCGAGAGACTGTTTTTCACTAAGCTCACTGAGCTGGGTGCTCAGATGCGAAAGACTGCGTGCCCGACTTAATAAATCCAGCGAATCAAATGGCTTGATTAAAAAATCGGTCGCACCGGCCTGCATGACTCTTTCTTTGGTGCCATCACCGTCTTCCTGTCCGGTCAGAATCACCACAGGCAATGCCGCAATCTGCGGATTCTCACTGTTTTTAATCTTATCGAGCAAGCCGTAACCGTCCATATTCGGCATTGATAGATCAGAAAATACCACGGAGATGTCAGGCCGCGCCTGTATCAGCTGCCAGGCTTCTTCGCCATCGGCAGCCTTCAGCACTTCGAATTCATCTTTCAGCGCTTTGGCTGCTGCGACTAACATCACGCGCGAATCATCGACTGCCAATATGGTTGCTTTTTGCTGTGAATTATCCACTCAAACTCCTGCTGCAATGTTGATAAAGTTTAGTAGAGATTTCAGAGTAACACAGATACTTATTGAAAAAAAAACCCTGATAAATCAGGGTTTTTTTAGCGGCAAGCCGGCTAACTTAGCCGCGACCAGAACGCTTGCGCTCGTTTTCGGTCAACAGCTTTTTACGACAACGAATATGATGCGGGGTGACTTCTACCAGCTCATCATCATCGATAAATTCAAGCGCCTGCTCCAGTGTCATATCAATCTTCGGCACCAGTATCAGATTTTCATCGGTACCCGCGGCCCGGATATTATTTAACTGCTTGGCTTTTAATGGATTAACCACCAAGTCGTTATCACGAGCATGAATACCCACCAGCATACCTTCGTAAATTTCTTCGGCATGACCAACAAATAAACGACCACGCTCCTGCAGGTTGAACAGCGCGTATGCCAGTGACTTACCAGTACCATTAGAAACCAGTACGCCTTTTGAGCGCTGTCCAATTTCTACATTCAGCTTAGGCCCGTAGTGATCGAAGTTACTATAGATAAGTCCATTACCGGCTGTTGCTGTTAAGAATTCAGTACGGAAGCCAATCAGTCCACGTGAAGGGATGATGTAATCCAGACGGACACGGCCATCACCATCAGGCACCATATCTTTCAGCTCACCCTTACGCTCACCCAGTTTTTCCATCACAGAACCCTGAGAGTCCTCAGGAATATCGACCGTCAGATTCTCATACGGCTCGGATATCACTCCATCAATTTCTTTAACAATAACTTCAGGGCGACCAACGCATAATTCAAAACCTTCGCGACGCATCGACTCGATCAATACTGATAAGTGTAATTCACCACGACCTGATACGCGGAATTTATCTGAATCTTCCGCCACTTCAACGCGCAGCGCGACATTATGAATCAGTTCCTGATCAAGCCTGTCTGAGATATTACGTGACGTTACAAACTTACCGTCTTTACCGGCAAACGGGCCATTGTTGACCTGGAAGGTCATCGATACCGTCGGCTCATCAACCGACAATGGCTTCATTGCTTCGACTTTAGACGGATCACAAAGCGTGTCTGAGATGTTTAATTTTTCAATACCACTGAAGCAAATAATGTCGCCGGCTTCGGCTTCTTCAACTTCGATACGCTCCAGACCATGGAAACCCAGAATCTGTTGCATCCGGCAACCAGTGCGGGTTTTGCCTTCTTTATTAATCAGGGTCAGTGGCATGTTACGCTTAACTTTACCGGCGGTTATCCGGCCGATACCGATTACACCCACGTATGAGTTGTAATCCAGCGAACTCACCTGCATCTGAAAAGGAGCTTCTGCATCAACTTCTGGAACCGGTACCTGTTCAATAATCTGTTCCAGCAAATAGGTCATGTCGCCATCACGAATAGTTTCGTCGGGGCCGGCAAAACCGCCCAGTCCTGAGGCATAAATAACCGGGAAGTCCAGCTGCTCATCAGTCGCACCCAGACGGTCAAACAATTCGAAGGTCTGGTCTAACACCCAGTCCGGGCGAGCGCTGGGCTTATCAATTTTGTTGATAACAACTATCGGTTTGAAACCCATGTCGAAGGCTTTTTGTGTAACGAAACGGGTCTGCGGCATCGGCCCTTCCTGTGCGTCAACCAGCAACAGTACAGAGTCCACCATCGACAATACCCGCTCAACCTCACCACCAAAGTCGGCGTGTCCAGGGGTGTCTACGATATTAATGCGGTAGTCATTCCAGGTGATCGCGGTATTCTTGGAAAGAATAGTAATGCCACGTTCTTTTTCCTGATCGTTAGAATCCATCGCGCGCTCTTCAAGCTCTACACGGTCACCCAGAGTGCCGGACTGCTTAAGAAGTTCATCAACCAAAGTCGTTTTACCGTGGTCAACGTGAGCGATAATAGCAACGTTACGTAATTTTTCGATAGACACTGTGTTCGTACCTGTGAGCGAGAAAGCCGCGCATTATACCAGTAATAATCCAGCCAATGCCGTTATTTCCGACAAGATCCGCTACTATCGACAGCAAATTCTCGATAATTTTGCGGTTTTCAATAATTTTTGCTGAAAAATACCGGGCTATTCAGAATCAATAGCCTGTAAAACGGGGTTGCTGGCATCTGCCAAGCGCTGTTTTTAGCGATCACTCACAACTGTAAGCCTGGCAGAAGCGGCTTGTCAGCAGCATTAATGATTATTAATGCCAAGCCGAATGGCTTCATGAACCACTTCGGCTCGGCTCGAAATATTCAGTTTCGCGTAAATACTTTTAATATGAGAAGCCACGGTATTAAAGGATACATTTAAAACCTCGGCGGTCTTTTTGGTTGATGAACCACGGGCAATTTCTTTCAACACATCGGTTTCTCGCCTGGTCAGCTTATCAACCAACTGATAGCTGTCCTGCTCAGCCGGGTTCATCGGCTCTGTCGGCTCTGTCGGCTCTGTCTGTGCTGGTTTGCTCGCTGAGCCCGAGGCAAAAAAGTCCAGAATACGCATGGATATTTGCGGTGATAAGGCCGGACGGCCTTCACTGATACCTTTCAAGGCATCAATTAATATTTCCTTTTTTTGTTCCTTTAACAGATAACCCTGAGCACCGGCACAAAGCGCTGAAAACAGCGATTCATCGTCATCATATGTCGTCGTGACGACAGCCACGCAGTCAGCGTGATTTTTATTCAGGTTCTGCAGCACGCTCACGCCCGAGCCATCCGGCAGGTTTAAATCCACCAGCGCAATATCGGGTTTATAGCTCTGTAATTTTTCTGTCGCCTCACTAACAGAGGACACCACTTCTATCACCATTCCCGGGAAACTACTTTCTAATACAGATAACAGCCATTGCTGCGCATCTGCAAGGTCCTCTAGTATAAGACCATTTTTCATTCACTATCTCCTACTGCTTTTATCTGATAGCTCTCATCACTCAGCATTAACGATACCTGAATGCAACTACCGCCGCCGTGATCTGTATCTATTTTCAGCTCGCCTCCCAGATCGAAAACCCGCCGCCTTATACTGCTAAGGCCTATACCTGATTTGTTTTTGGCGGCCAGATTCTTATCGAAGCCCTTACCGTCATCTTCGATTTGCAGGCAAAATTGCCCCGCGTCATAACTGAGCTTTACCGTTACCTCATTAGCATCCGCGTGTTTAATAATATTACTCAGCGATTCCCTGAGTATTTTTCTCAGGCTCGATTTATATATCGCCAGCAACTCCGATTCTGGCAATTCGGTTTGCTGCCAGTGCAATACCAGTTTGGCTTCCTCACAACGTCTCTTTGCTTCTAAACGCCATTCTCTGACCGCATCCTTTAATGATATACTTTTACTTTCCAGATCATGAATCACGCTGCGAAGATCGCTCAGTGTTTCTCTTGCCAGATCCGCGTTTTCATCATTATCAGCACGATACACCAGAGACAATACTTTTGCGCTGACATCATCATGCAAATCTCTGGCAATGCGCCGCCGCTCGATCCGAGCACCATTATGCTGAGCCTGCTGAAACGCCAGCACATGCTTGTAAATCATCCATACCGATTCGATCAGGGCGGCATCATCAGGGCTAAAAAGCCGCGCACCTTTTTGTGCATTATACAGACACACGGCCAAACTTCCCGGCAGCGCTGGAATCAGTATGGATTGTCCGTGGTTCTGCACGGTCACTTTATCCGCTCTGTCGTCAAGCTGATTAATCTGTAATGGCTGAAAAAGCTGCTGTAAAATATCCGGCCACAATTCATCCGGCTTTTCATTCGGCGCACGCCTTAATATTTCATTCAACAATGCCGATACGGTGTTGTCCTGATCCCTGCCTGAGCGCCTTGCCAGCACTCGGTCCAACGTCAGCTGCCTTAACGGTATATATAACCAGCCGGTAATCGCCAGTAACAGCATCAAACTAATATTTTGTGACATGCCGGTTAACGCAATCACTATCGCATCCACTAAAATAAATGCCAGACCGCATAAAAACCAGAACCAGGCCGTTAATATCCATTTATCCAGATTGAACAACCGGTATTTAATTAAACCCAGTGCAATAGCCAGATAGACGAAAACAAATAACAGCCAGCCTGTTTCCTGGGTCAGCACCGGCTCATAACCTACCAGCAGCGGAAACACATTTAACGCGGTGTAAAATACCGGGCCAACAAACCAGGCAAGAATAAACCATTTAACCTGCGCCCTTGCTACCGGGTCAGTTGCTGTGCGACGCCACTGCACTACAGCCAGCGTAACGTCCAGTAACAACCATAATACTATCGGTAAGCGAACTCCAAGATGCAGCGACTCATAAAGCGCAAAATAATTTATCGAAAATAAAACACCAACAGCCAGCAACATGGCTTTTATAAAAGAAAAGTGGCTGATCCGATTCGGGTAATACCAGAGAATAGCAGTACCGAAGCCACAAAAAAACAAAACCCCGAGCTGATTCATTCTCGACAACGCCTCAAACAGCTCGCCATCAATCGACAGCTCTCTGGTGGTATATATCGCCGATGGGAAAATCGCGACCAGCAAGCCTACTGCTGCCAGCATATAAAGTCGCGGCCCCATCTGGTCACTGGCATAAACCCAAACCATGGCCGCCATCAAGACTACTGCAAAACCGCAGGCTAATTGAAACCAGAAGTAAAAGGATAATTCGCTGAGTGGTTTTTGCGCTTCCGGCGATACGGCTATATTTTTTCCATCGGCTGTTTTTAACAACACGGTTTTTGCTGTCACTATCTGATGTAATTGCGTCTGCTTCTGAAAAAATAAAAAATAGTTTTTATACGAGGCATGGTCATCCGGCTCAATCATCAGGTCACCGGCTTCAATCGACAAAGCAGCCGAATCACCGACGATTTTTATCGCAATAATCAGGTCGCCGTGTTGCAAACCACTGTTAGCGGCCGGGCCGTGTTCGACAATACCGATAACACGAGCACCCTGCTCTGCAGCGGACAACTTAAGGCCAAACCAGGGGCTACTGGTAGCCAGTTGAACAGCTGCAATCGCGACTAAAAGCAGGGCTGCAGTGACCAGTACTAAAACATTATGCGGTGATACATTTTGCTTCATGATTTATTCTTATTAATGTATGAAGTTATTTTTTATCTATATTTTTTAGCATCAAAATCACTATTTTTCTAATCTTATTTCACGCTATCGGTGCTAATATGCAGAATCTTTTACTGACATGACGGCTATCCGATGGTGGCGAACACGACCAATATCCCTCCTTCTGTTGTAATGCTACTGGCAAGCGGTTGCAGTCATTGTCCCGCTGTTCTCAATCAGCTTTGCGAGTTACTTAAAAGTGGCGAGATCAGTCAGCTGACTGCTATCAATATCAGCCAGCAACCTGAAGCTGCTCAGCAATACAAGATACGCTCAGTGCCCTGGTTAAAAATTGGTGATATTGAACTGCTTGGTAATCACAGCAAGGACGAGTTACTCAGAGCGATTAAACAGGCAGGCTCCAGCGATGGCTTAATCGAATATTACGATGAGCTGCTCAATAACGGCCAGCTCAATGATGCTATCGAACTGTTAAAAAAACAGCCCGACAAACTCGCGCTGTTACTGGAAATGCTGCAACACAAAGAGATTAAAATATCGGTACAAATTGGTATCGGTGCTATTATGGAAGAGTTTGCCGAAACAGATGCGCTGCTCAGGCTGATCCCCGAGCTAATACAACTGACCAAGCACGAACTTGCCAGAGTTCGTAATGATGCCTGCTTCTATCTCAGCCTGACCATGCATCCATCGGTAATAGCAGCCATTCAGGCTTTACTAAATGATCCTGACGCTGAGGTACAGGAGACCGCCCAGGAATGCATCGAAAACTTCAGGCTTTCAGAAAAGTAATCAAGATTCAGAAAAAATCAGCGGCTGTCGCCAACAGAACCCGTCAGCCTTCAGGATACGGTTTACTAAACACTGAACGGCAACGGCTATCTCGTCAATCTGACGATTTACTCAAGATAGGTGTAACCGTACAAGCCGTCTGATAATTCTTCTACAAACTGCTTTGCTTCTTTGTCAGTACAGCCGGCTTTTGCAACTTTATCCTGGTACACTTTCAGCATTCTTTCGCTATCAAAATGCACATAACTCAATACTTCACTGACCGAGTCACCAGCTTCCGGATCAATCAATCGGTAGTTTTTATTGCCATCCAGTTCGACATTAATGGTATTGGTGTCGCCAAACAGATTATGCATATCGCCCAATATTTCCTGATAGGCACCCACTATAAATACCGCTAACAGGTATTTTTCATTGTCATGGATACGGTGTATCGGCAATGTAGTTTCTATGCCGTAAGCATCGACATACTGTTTGATCTGGCCATCGGAATCACAGGTTAAGTCCTGCACAATAGCACGACGATCCGGCTTTTCATCCAGTCGTTGCAACGGCACAATAGGGAAGATCTGTGAGATCCCCCAGACATCGGGAATCGACTGGAAGATCGACAAGTTACAGACAATTTTATCCGCCAGTTTTTCGTTGATACTGTTAAGAACAGCCTGTTGTTGCATATCATCATGGCTCAGGTTTTTCTTTAATCTCTGACAACTGGCGAGATAGACTTTTTCCAGCAAAGCACGTTCTTCAATACCGATAGCACTTTTCACAAAAACATCCTGTGCCTGATAATATAATGCAGAAAGCTGCTGGTAGATCAATATCGGATCACTGTCTTTACTGTCCTTGTACAAAGACAGCATACGTTCGATCAGGGCGTGGTGCTTTTTATCGTCAGAACCTATATCAATTTCATCACGTTGTTCGATATTCACCACTTCGGTGACCAGTACCGCATGATGCGCACTCATGGCACGACCGGCTTCGGTAATAATTTCCGGATGATCAAACTGATACTGATCACAAACCTTACTGAAACAACCGACCACGGCATCCGCATAATCGTCCAATGTATAGTTGACCGAGAATTCCTGCATCGATGCCGTGCCTTCATAATCGACACCAATCCCACCACCAATATCCAGGGTCCGAATATCAAAGCCCATACGCTGCAATTCGATAAAATACTGCGCCGCTTCTGCCAGCCCGGTTTTGATATCATTCAGGTTCGCAATTTGCGAACCCATATGAAAATGCAGCAAGGTAATCCAGTGTTGTTTGTTTTCTGCTTTTAAACGATCAAGCACATATAAAATCTGCTCAGCTGACAAACCAAACTTAGCTTTTTCTCCGCCGGTATTCTGCCATTTTCCTTTACCAATACTGGCCAGACGCAACCGCAGACCGAGCGTCGGTTCAACCTTTAAACTGGCCGCCTCTGCCAGCACCAGCTCCAGTTCCGAGGTTTTTTCCAGCACAATATGGATACGGTGTCCCAGTCGCTGAGCAATCAGTGCAAGTCGAATATATTCGCTGTCTTTGTAACCGTTACAAATAATGGTATGTTTTTTTGTCTCAGCCAGTGCCAGTACCGCCATCAGTTCCGGTTTACTGCCAGCTTCCAGTCCGACCCGCTTGCCACCATGACTGATAATTTCTGAGACTACACTGAACTGCTGATTAACTTTTATCGGGTAGACCGCGGTATAGCGAGCATCATACTGATGCTTTTCAAAAGCTTGCTGAAAAGCACCTGTAAGCTGATTGATCCGATCGCGCAAAATATCCTGAAAGCGAATCAATACCGGCAATGACATCTGCTGCTGAATGTTTTCCAGCAGTTCTTTCATATCAATTTCACCTTCCGCCGCATTACGATACGGGCGAATCAGCAAATGGCCATCACTGGCAACATCCACATAACCCTCACCCCAGTTTTGCATGCAATAGGTAGCTTTAGACTCCAGACTGCTCCAGTTTGCCATTCACTCTCTGCCTTCATAAAAAATTAGAAAAACCAGCACTCATTTTACCGAGTAACCGCTATAATCCCCAACAGTTTATTTACAGGTGATTATTATGACTCTTGACCAGAGCTGGTTCAGCGAACCACAGCCCAACAGCGGCAGCGCATTCTCATTACAAATTACTGAAAAGCTGCATGAAGAGCAGAGTGAATTTCAGAAAATTGAAATTTTCCAGACCACGCATTTCGGTAAACTGATGGTGATTGACGGTTACATTATGCTCACAGACCGTGATAACTTTATCTACCATGAAATGATGAGTCACCCGGTCCTGTTCACCCATCCGAATCCTGAAAACGTACTGATTATCGGCGGTGGTGACTGTGGCACCTTGCGTGAAGTTCTCAAACATGACAGCGTCAAACTGGCTCAACAGATCGATATTGACGAACGGGTAACACGCTTGTCGGAGATATATTTCCCGGCATTATGTGACTCAAACAACGATCCAAGAGCTGAACTGTATTTTGATGACGGCATCAAATGGGTCAAAGATGCTGCCGACGACAGTTACGACATCATCATTGTTGACAGCACCGACCCGATTGGCCCCGGCGAAGTCTTATTCAGCACCGAATTCTACCGCCACTGTCAGCGTGTTTTAAAGCCGGGCGGGCTGCTGGTGCAGCAAAGTGAATCACCCTTGCTACACCTCGACAGCATACTGATGCCCATGCATCAGCGGCTGCAACAAGCCGGCCATACAGAAACCTTGAGTTTTAACTTCCCACAATGCGTCTACCCGTCAGGCTGGTGGAGCTGTACCGTTGGTGGCAATACGCCGCTGCATCAGTTCCGTGAAGCGGACGCGAAAAATAAAACGTTCCCGACTCTGTACTACAATGCTGAGATCCACAAAGCCGCTATGGCGTTACCGGAATTTATGAAAAAATAAAGTATAATGGTCGGCGACCAGGACAAGATGACTGCACGATAAATAGCTCACGCAAGCAACCAAGGTATAACATGGAAAATCTTCAAACCACATCAGGGACGAAAACCGTTAATCAACAACCGATTAACATGGTTGCCGGCATTATTAATCTGATTTCATTGCCTGAAATTTGTATCCGTATCAATACAGCGCTTGAAGACCCCTCTCACACCAATGCACAATTAGGTGAAATCATTGCCCATGACCCGGCGATGGCAGCCCGAATCCTGCGCATCGTCAACAGCGCCTATTATCAATTCCCAAGTAAAATCGAAATGGTGTCCAGGGCCATTAGCCTGATTGGTGAAGATGATTTGCGGGCGCTGGTATTGGCGACCTCTGCGCTCGAAGTGTTTGATCGGATTCCTAATCAGCTCGTCAACATGGAGCTGTTCTGGCAGCACAGCGTTTTTACCGGCATTGTCGCCCGCTTGCTGGCCCGACAATGCAATGTCTTACATACCGAACGACTGTTTATTGCCGGCTTACTGCACGATATTGGTAAACTGGTGCTGTATTACAAAGAGCCCGAGATTTCACAAAGTGTATTACGCCAGGCGGCTGAAACCAGCGGTATTGTACATCAGGCAGAACAACTGCAGCTGGGCTTCACACATGCTGACGTGGGTGCTGCATTAGCTCAGGCATGGCAACTGCCGGAAAGTTTTCAGACCATTATTCAGCACCATCACCAACCTGATAAAGCCGAAAAATATGAGATAGAAACGGCTATTGTGCACCTAGCCAACACTATCGTGAACACGCTGTCACCTGATATTCCTATCGATGAGAATCTGCTGGATGCCGCGGCCGACTTCAATCCGCTCAGCTTGCAAATAACCGCTCTGGATCTGTCGACGCTGGCCGACATTGTTGCTAATGCACAACAACAAACGCATGAAGTGCTCAACATTATGTTTCCAATGTATTAGCCTGCCACTTGTTTACTCTGCCTGCGGCAGCTTATTTCATCGGAAAACTGTAACTTAATGCCAGCTCCTGCTTATCACCATTAATATCAGTCTGCGAAAAGCTCAACATCATTTCTTTGGATAACGGCAAAGCCGCCGAAATATAATTATAGTCAGAGGTTGGAACGTCATTACTATTAACGCCCAGCACCAGTTTGATGTCTGCTAACGTAATCGAAAACTCTAAATAGATATTACTACCGCGATTACTATCGGTATCAATATAGACATAAGCGTTCATCTGGTTTGCATTCACGCCGGCAAAAACTTCCTGAAAACTGGCAGCTGCCAGCTGCGGGTAGCTGTATGAAATCAGCCCGAATTCATAGCCGGTACGATCTTGTTGCAAGGCATAGCTGGCCGTCAGGTCAAACTCATCACTGCCTCCGGCAGCACTACTGGAAAGCCAAAGATCCATCCCGAATCCGTTTTTCATGTTGTAAGCAGCGCCACCTTGCACTGCGGCTGCTCCAGCAGTCTGCGCAATACCTCGCCATACATAATTTGTTGTCACCGCCATATTTTTATCCAGCTCATCCATAAAGCTGACTGCCTTATTTGCTGCTAACACACTCTGCGCTGAGAGCGTGGTCAATAAAACAGCGCACAATACGATATTATTTATCTTCACCGTTGAAGTCTCCTTAGTTTAAGCATCTGTCCTGTACTTCGATTCCTGATAAAGTAGTCAATCAATACAAGAATTCGGTTAAACTATCAAAAATTGAACAACAATACAGCCAAAGAAGATTATGATTGACCCCAACGTAATAGATCAGCTGACCAAACGTCTGTCTGATGCGGTACCGGACAGTTTTAAACTGCTGCAAACCGACTTAGAAAAAAATCTTAAAGCTTCGGTGCAGGCTATTTTCAGGGATATGGATCTAGTCAGCCGAGATGAGTTTGATATTCAGGTCGCGTTACTGGCACGCTGTCGGCAAGAACTAAAACAGCTCGAAGCCCGTTTAGCAGAACTCGAAAAAGAATAAATCTATCTTAAATACCGTTTCAAGGATTGAAACATGTCACTCGCTAAAATCTACACTTGCGCTCTCAGTGGTATCACTACCCACAGCGTCACTGTCGAAGTGCACTTATCAAACGGACTGCCAAGCCTGTCGATTGTTGGCTTACCTGAAGCCGCTGTGCGCGAAAGCAAAGACCGGGTACGCGCCGCCATCATCAACTCAAATTTTGAATTCCCACAGCGCCGCATCACCATCAACCTGGCACCGGCTGATTTACCCAAAGAAGGCGGGCGCTATGATCTGCCGATAGCACTCGGCATTCTGGCTGCCTCATCACAAATCCCTGAGCAGCATCTGCACCAATTTGAATTTCACGCCGAGCTGGCGCTAAGTGGCGAACTCCGGCCCGTAAAAGGCATTCTGCCAGCTGCACTGCATACCCAAGCCAGCAACCGAGGCCTGATCATCGCCAATCAAAATATCAGCGAAGCCCTGCTGGTCGATAACATACAGACTCTGGGAGCGGCCAACCTGCTGCAGGTCTGTCAGTTTTTAAATGATCAGGGCGAACTCAATAGCGACAGCCCTGAGCCGCAGACAGCACCCCCAATCTCAGAAACACGGCTTGATATGTCCGATATCAAGGGGCAGCAGCGCGCAAAACGCGCCCTCGAAGTCGCCGCCGCCGGCCAACATAATCTGTTGATGATAGGTCCACCCGGCACCGGTAAAACCATGCTAGCGAGTCGCATTATCGGTATTCTGCCGCCGATGTCACAGCAACAGGCAATAGAAACCGCCGCAATTTATTCAATCAGTGACCAGGCTGAATACCGCCATCAATGGCGCGTTAGACCGTTTCGGTCACCGCACCATACCGCATCTGGCGTTGCCCTAGTCGGCGGTGGCTCCAACCCTAAGCCGGGTGAGATTTCATTAGCTCATCACGGCATTCTGTTTCTCGATGAGCTGACCGAATTCGACCGCAAGGTACTTGATGTGCTGCGAGAACCCTTAGAAACCGGCCGCATCACCATTTCACGAGCAGCCCGACAAGCTGACTTTCCGGCACTTTTCCAGCTGATTGCGGCAATGAACCCCTGTCCTCAAGGTTACAACTGCGACGGTAAAGAACTCTGCCAGTGCACACCGGAACAGCAGCGCAAGTACCGCTCTAAAATATCCGCCCCGCTACTCGACCGAATCGATATCCAGATTGAAGTTCCGCAAGTACCCAGAGACATACTTAGCCAGCAACATCATGCCGAAAGCAGTGCCGATATTAAACAGCGCGTATTACAGGCCTACCACCGACAAATCAACCGAAGCGGTAAAGTCAATGCCGAACTCAGTAACGCCGAACTGGAAAAAAACTGCCACCTTAACAGCGCAGAACAATTACTGATGGATCAAGCCATGGAGCGACTAAAACTTTCAGCCCGGGCGTACCACCGCATCTTAAAACTGTCTCGCACCATCGCAGATCTGGATAACAGCAACGACATTAACAGCAGCCACCTCAGTGAAGCGATCTCTTATCGCAGCCTGGATCGACTGCAGCACTAAATGCCAGGCATAAAAAAAGGGCACTCTGGGTGCCCTTTTTCAAATCAGCCTGTAACAATTACAGAGAGGATTTTTTCAGCATGTATTTTATCGCTTTTTCGATATCTGCATCAGTCAATGACGCATCACCACCACGCGCAGGCATCATACCTATACCCTGCGTTGCATTTTTCATCATGCTTTTCATGCCCTTGGCGAAACGGGGTTTCCACTGCGCTTTAGTACCCACCTTAGGAGCACCCATCGCACCAGTGCCGTGACAACTCATACAAGTCCCTTCAACGATCTCTTTAGCAGAACGCACTACCACGACATTAACATCGCCGGAATTAACTACAGATACCGGTTTAATACGCTCGTTTGTTGATGCAACAAAATGCTCAGCCACACCTTCGTCGTTGCTGGCATTTCCCACCACATTAAACAGGCTATTTAATAAATAAACCAATGCAGCAAGCAGGCATAAAACACTTAAGCCAACATACAAATTACGAATACTGTTATTTTCACTACTCACACTCATTCTCCCACGAATATGCGGAAAGCCTGTTAAGGCACAAATAAAGCGCGGATTATAGCGCCAAAGTCGCGCCCGGTGAACACATAAGCCCAAATTAATATAATTAATTGCTTATGGACTCCTGACGCAACACAGTATATTCTTAGCAGCTTGTTCTGAATTAGCCAGTTTTTTACCTTAAAAACAATTATTTAGCTAAAATACAGCAACAAAACACAGTCACCTGCGTAACTCAGAGTGCTTGCGTGTGTCGGTGAAAGACGGATAATACATTCCGCAAAACACTGATAAGCTTTACATACCGGGTCAGCTGCAACAGCAGCAAGCGTGTTACCCCATCGTCTTCCAGACGATGCAAACAACACCTAACAATAATGCGCCTGTAGCTCAGATGGATAGAGTGTTGCCCTCCGAAGGCAAAGGTCACAGGTTCGACTCCTGTCAGGCGCGCCAATTTAGCACCAGCTTCCGCTCTCTCTAAACTTCATGATAGTAATTTAGTGTGCTTCGCACGCATGATCCACGTGTCTCCTACACACGCAAGTACACTCCTGTCAGGCGCGCCAATTTAGCACCAGCTTCCGCTCTCTCTAAACTTCATGATAGTAATTTAGTGTGCTTCTCACGCATAATCCACGTGTCTCCTACACACGCAAGTACACTCCTGTCAGGCGCGCCAATTTAGCACCAGCTTCCGCTCTCTCTAAACTTCATAATAGTAATTTAGTGTGCTTCGCACGCATAATCCACGTGTCTCCTACACACGCAAGTACACTCCTGTCAGGCGCGCCAATTTAGCACCAGCTTCAGCTCTCTCTAAACTTCATAATAGTAATTTAGTGTGCTTCGCACGCATGGTGTCTCACTTACTTCAGGTCGTCTACCGCTGGCTTCATTCAACGGGGCTTCTTTGTCGCATGAAACTAGCGAAGCGGGGGATGCCATTTCTGGTTTTTCCATAGTATTTATAAGTGATGGTGCTGCCTATCGGCGGCGGTGTTTTTCGGTCGCGGTCGCTAAAACCACTGCCTATTTTAAAACGCTGCTGGTTTTGCGTTTCTACCAGTATTGAACCTAGCATACCTTTGAATTTGCCTTTTCCCGGCAGGTGTTTGATCACAACCGCTTCTGCATCTTCATAGGTTTTTAGTTTCAGCAGGTCATTAGTTCGTCCACCGTGATAATACGTACTGCCCAGATGCAGCATTAAACCTTCACCACCGGCTTTGACTGTTTCATTTAGTGTTTTTGTTAGTTGTTGATGAGTTGTTACCCTGTACTGTTTGATCAGCTGGATATGTTTTGCATTGATGGATTGAATCAGTTTTTGCAGTTGCGTCAGCCTGAGGTCGAATGTTTGTGGCGAGCCCGGTAAATCAAATACCATGTATTTTACAGTTTGCCAGCCGACATGATTAGTATGGTAGGTTCTTACTGTCGCTGAAAGCTCATCAAAACGACCTCTGCCAATCCACAGCTCTCCATCCAGGCTGGCTGCTGGTAACACGCGGGTAAACCACTTTGGTGCATTTATTTTATAACCTTGTCGTGTAAGCAGCTGCTTGCCGTTCCAGTAGGCTCTTACACCATCGAGTTTTTCACTGACCCAGTAATCTTTTATATTGATATCTTCACGATAGATAGCAGCAAGCAACAGTGACGGTTTATTTTCACTGGCGATGGTGTTAACGCTCAGCAACAGCATCAATAAAACTATCATCCTTTTCATTTTTACATCCCTGGCTAGTCATTATTTGCCTGAAAAATGATTCTCAATTTTTTTAAAGGCTACATTGTCCCTTCAATTTCTTCTCACATAAGAAATTGCTCGCAGTACTGATCTTTATAAATGCTATTACCAAACCGATCAAGTGATCGTAACTGGCGATAACAACCACTTTGAATTGGTTTATCTATCTGCCTTCTCTGGTTTTAATCTCTGACTATTAATTCATTAAATCGTTTCAGCCTGCAACCAACAAGTATTTTTAGCTAAAAAAAAGGCCGGGTAAACCCGGCCTTTTTTTACTTTTTAAAGACGATATTACTTAGATGTAAACTCTGGGTATGCTTCCATACCGCATTCTGTTAAATCGACACCTTCGTACTCTTCTTCTTCAGTAACCCGGATTCCCATCACGGCTTTAATTGCTGCCCATACAATCAGACTGGTTCCAAAGACCCAGATGAAGATGGTTAAAGCACCGATGATCTGGCCAGAAAAAGTTGATCCGTCATTCGTCACTGGTACTAATAACAAACCTAATAAACCGACCACACCGTGTACCGATATGGCACCGACGGGATCATCAATTTTCAGTTTATCCAGAGTCACGATACTAAACACTACCAGTACACCACCGATTGCGCCAAACACAGTTGCCTGTAAAGCCGTTGGTGTTGATGGTTCTGCCGTGATTGCAACCAGACCAGCTAATGCACCATTTAACAGCATCGTTAAATCCGCTTTACCGAATAGCAGACGTGCAGTAATCATCGCTGCTACGGCGCCACCTGCTGCTGCTGCATTGGTATTTAAAAATACCATCGCAACGGCGTTAGCACTTGCCATATCGCCCAGTTTAAGTACCGAACCACCGTTAAAGCCAAACCAACCCATCCATAGGATAAAGGTACCTAAGGTCGCCATTGGTAAGTTTGCACCCGGGATTGCATTGATTGTACCGTCTGCACCGTATTTACCTTTACGCGCACCAAGCAATAACACACCGGCTAATGCAGCTGCTGCACCGGCCATGTGAACGATACCTGAGCCGGCAAAATCAGAGAAGCCTAAGTCACCCAGTGAATACATACCTAACACGGCCTCACCGCCCCATGTCCATGCACCTTCCATTGGGTAGATAAAACCGGTCATAACCACTGCAAAGGCAAGGAATGCCCACAGCTTCATGCGCTCGGCAACAGCACCCGATACGATTGACATAGCGGTTGCCACGAACACAACCTGGAAGAAAAAGTCTGATGCATCGGCATAAACAGAATCACCACCAAAACCATTTTCTTTTGACGCTTTCAACGCATCGGCAACCAGTGTTTCACCACCGGCTATACCAGACAGGAAGAATGTTTTTCCATACATAATGGCATAACCACAGACCATGAACATAATGCATGAAATAGCAAACAAGGCTACGTTTTTAGTCAGTATTTCTGTTGTATTTTTTGAACGAACAAGACCTGCTTCTAACATAGAGAAACCGGCTGCCATCCACATCACTAATGCACCGCACACTAAAAAATAAAATGTGTCGATTGCATATTGAAGTTCGAAAATTTGATTTTCCACTTTATAAGCCCTCTTAAGTTACAGTGCTTCGCTACCGGATTCACCGGTACGAATACGAACTGCCTGTTCAACTGGATATACGAAAATTTTGCCGTCACCGATTTTTCCGGTATTTGCACTTTTGCTGACCGCTTCAATTACCTGATCAACCATGCCATCTTCGACCACTGCTTCCAGTTTTACTTTTGGCAGAAAATCAACAACGTATTCTGCGCCCCGATACAATTCCGTATGCCCTTTCTGTCTACCAAAGCCTTTAACTTCAGTAACAGTAATTCCTTGTACCCCAATCTCAGATAATGCTTCTCGAACATCATCTAATTTGAAAGGTTTGATAATTGCTGCAACCAATTTCATTAGATATTTCTCCTCATTCCAGTCGACTTTCGTCAATTTATTCCGTTTTACATGCGCCCGAACTAACGTTTCATTATCGAGCAGTCCTTAGTACCTGTAGTAATGCAGAAAACAGGCCAACTTATTTAATAGTTTAAAATCAATGACTTATGCAATGATCTATACAGAGCACAATATTGCCGCACCTTACTAGTGCGCACTATCAGGAAAAATATTTATTGCCAGCACTATGCTGGTGCCTTTGCAGCTTTTGTTCTTTAACTATTTTTTTGCTGCCAAGTGATTGTTCACTACAGATTGTCGTTAAGCCAATAATGCATCTGTGTAGTTACTGCTAGTTGTTCAATACGCGGTTTAAAGTTGCGATTTCAAATCGCATGACATAGCTTGACTAATTGCTAAATTATTTTTTGGCATAAAAAAAAGGGCGCCTCTAAAGGCGCCCTTTTTTCATACTTGATGTTTATTCAGACTATCATTATTCGCTGATAGGTAATGAATAAGACATCATAAACAAAGTAGCTGGTGCAAGATCAGTTGATGCTGCATCATCATCGCTTGGGAAACTCACTGTAAAACTCAGCTCCTTAGATGCTGCATAGCTAACGTCAAAATGAGAGGTGTCACCACCGACTGCATCTGTCGCATTCATACCGTACGTGAAACCGAAATCACCCAACTCATAACCCAGTGTGGTGTAAGTATATCCATCACCCGACACCAGACCTAATGACGCGCCTGCGTAGCCCAGACCCAAAGAGGTTTCATTAATTGAATCCGCTCCGATCACCTGAGGATAGTCAATGTTCCAGTAGCTCAGATCATAAGACAAACCTGAAACCTCACCGGCATAACCAAACCAGACATCTACTTCGTAACCACCGCCTGTTGCAGGGTCACCTGCCAGACCACTTGATACCCAAGTGCTTGCGTAAGCACCTGATGAATGCGAATAATCAGCACCACCAGAAATTGTCGGGCCATTGCTGGCATCAGTACCACGCCATAAGTACATCGACGCAACAGAAGCGTTATAACCCAGTTCTGCCTGAGCACTGATTGGTGCCAGTGCAGGAATTGCCAGAACGGCTGCAGCAGTGATCGCTTTTAAATTTGTAGTCAGTTTCATTGTGTTTATTTCTCCAAAAAAGGCTTTTGCCTATTATATTTAAGTGACAAACCATAAACATTTCTCGTACCCATCTTCCTGCTGTGTCGAAAAATGATTATGGATTTAATTATGTAATTGCAACAGCCATGCCAAATAACAAATCTCAACAAAAACAGTTAGTTAGGTATGACCGATTTGCTCGAGCACATTTAACGCACCGCCATGGTGCGAATAAATCATGTCGAAAGTCCTATTATGGGGCTAAATTACAGGCATAGTCTGGTCGTTTATAAATCTTGTTAAAGTAGATAGCCGTATCACTCGCATTGAGTTAAACCAAAGCGCTTGTGATTAATCTACACGACAGTAAAGACTAGCTTAGTTTGCTGAAAAAGCAGGTTTTAAAATTGAATAGTTTTTTATAGCCAGGCTGTTAACTCTGCTGCCGGCACCGGTCTACCAATATGAAAGCCCTGACCTATATCGCAGCCAAGCTGTTTCAGTGAGCTTTGTATCGCTTCATTTTCGATGCCTTCAGCTACTACGGTCATATCCAGTTTATGCGCCAGCATCACACAGGTTTCAACGATCGAACAGGCGTCCTTATCCCGCTGCATATTTTTTACAAAACTCATATCAATTTTTAATTCAGAAAATGGAATCCGGTGTAGTAACACCAGTGACGAATTACCGGTACCAAAGTCATCTATCGATAATCCAAATCCTTTAATACGCAGGCGCGTTAAAATATCCAGCGAGGTTTTCAATTCACCCATCAGTGCACTTTCTGTTATTTCCAGAGTGATTGAGCCCGGATCCAGCCCATGGTTATTAATTTGTTCTGTTAATTGTTCGGGTAAGGACAAACTGGTAATGTTTTTTGCTGAAACATTAATCGACACCGCTATATTCAAGCCTTGTTTTTTCCAGAGATTGATCTGCTCGATCGCCATCTTCAGAATACTGGCGGTCAACTGATCCATCATCCCGACGTTTTCTGCCAGAGCGATAAACTCGCCTGGTGCAATCAGTCCGCGTACAGGATGTTGCCAACGCACCAGTGCCTCAACCCCAGTCAGTTTATTCGTCTGTAGATTAATCTGTGGCTGATAAAACAACACCAGCTGCTGGTGCTTGATCGCATGGCTTAATTCGGCTGCTGTTACGGCTTGCTGTTGATCTTGCCGCTGCGAAGGCTTGACATACTCGATGATGTTGATGGCAGATAACATTTTGATAAACAGTGAGATTTGTAACGGCTTGCTCAGACTACCGACTATATTCAGGTGATATTCTTCGGCCAGCTTTTCTGCCGAATGCAAAACACTGGCATCATAGCCACTGACCAAAATCAGCTGCACCTGATGCCCGCCTTTGCCTAATCGGCGGATTACTTCAACCCCATCCATTGTCGGCATATTAAGGTCGAGCACCATGATGCTATAACTTTGCTCACGCTGGAAATACTCGCGTGCATCATTACAAACGCTCGCCTCAAAGCCTGCTGTGCTTGCGGCCGTAGCTAATAAATTTGCAAACTGCTGATCATCATCAATGACTATAAGGGTCTTTTTCATATCCCTAAACTCTATTACCAAAACCGCTCACTTTCTCAGTCAGCAGATGATAATTAATAAACTCTGTGAAATTTATGGCACCACGTGAACGGTTACATCGGCTGTTTCGCCTGAAAAATTCGCCACCACTTTAGCAAAACCTTCGGCATTGGCACTGACCAGCCCATAACTGTCAACGCTAAGCACTGCCACGCTGCCGTTTTCGACGCTCCAGCTCACATCACCGGTAACATCCACGGCTGTATTCGGATCTGCTGAATAATACGCGGTCGCTGTCATTTGCTGTGTGCTGCCCAGCGCTAAAGCGAAACCCGTCGGCTCCGGGCCGATCTCAAATGAACTGATATTATTGGTATCAACCGTGACCAGTGCGCTTGCCTCTGTGCTGCCACAGTTGGCAGTAACCGTTGTCGTACCGGTACTGACTGCCGACATTACACCGTCGTTATTGGGAAAGCTTACCACGCCGATATCAGTGCTGGCCCAGTTAGCTGCGGTGGCTACATTATCCACTGTTTCGGCGCCGTAAACCGCCTGCAGAATAAAGCCCTGGCTACTGCCGACTGACAAGGTAAGGCTGGCCGGTGACAATGCCAGACTGGTGATATCATCAACCACGCTGACACTGGCAGCCGGGCTACTCAGGGTATCGCGGCTTGCTGTTACCTCGATGGCTAGTGCCTGATAGTGAGTAATTGAAGGGCCGCTGCTTGCACTGACCAGAGTAGCGCCGGTGGTGGTGCTATCCCAGCTCACATAGGGCGTTATATTGCGCACGGTCGCAACAGGAGAATCATCATAAGTCCCCATCGCCTTCAACGCTAAAGGCCGGCACACGCTGGTACTTAACAGTTCATCTGTGGTATCGGCTTTGACTTCGATAGAGACCAGACTGGCATCGGATAAGGTCACATCGAACGTCGCTGAAAAATCCGCCAGCGTAGCAGTAATAGTCACCGTGCCAGTTGCGCTGGCTGACAACGATTGTAACAAGCCATCCGAACTGATGCTGGCCAGCGTCGCGTCTGACAATGACCAGCTCACCTTATCCGACAGATCCACCGTGGCAGCCTGAGACGTGGTTCCGGTCACTGTGATCTGCTGGCTGTCACCGCTCGCAATAACACTATTCAGTGCGCTGATGCTGATCGACTGCACATCATTAAACTCAACGATTAATGACTCATACAAGGCCCGCGGGTCGCCGCTGCTACAGGCCGATAGCAAACTAATGATCAGGGTCGCCATCAGAACACGTAAACGGCCCGACATAACTCTATTTTTACTCGAAAACATAACGTAACCCCAGTTGCACGCTGCTAACAGTCAACTCTGCCTGATCATAATGAATCAGGTAATCAAAATGTAACCTTAAACCGGACTTGTTAAAAATCGTTTCTTCAAAGCCCAGACCCAGACTCAAATCGGTATACACTTCATCGGTTTGCAGCGAGGTACCAGTCATTGTCAGGTTCAGTTCAGAATATCCCAGCATCACATAGGTGTTCACATTACTGTTAACGACCGAACCATAACGCAGCATGACACTGCTCAGTGACATAATATCAGCGCTCACCGTGGAGACGGCATCGTCTGCGGCTGAAGCTGCCTGTGACCATTCGACACTAAAGCGGTTAGTAAATTGCCAGCCCAGACCCAGCTGTGATAATTGCGGCTTAAACTGCTGCTCTGCAATCGCTATATTAGCCTGAAGATAAGAAGCATCAACAAAAAAACCGCCGGCTTGCAGATTAAAAGCCGACAACAATAAGCTGGCTGCAATACTATTTTTTATTACAATGCGATTCATTAGTCGCTGTTTTAACGCATAAAGAGTCATCGATTAACCTTCTCCAAGCTCAATTCTGCCAATCTGATTCATTTGTTTTACTTTTAACCAGACCAGTGCCAGTAAAATAATAGCGATTAATGGTAACACACCCAGATTAACTGTTTGCCAGCCAAAATTGTGCTGTAAATAACCGGCGGTTAATGCCGCCAGAGTCACCGCACCAAACACACTAAAGTCATTAAATGCCTGCGCTCTGGCTTTTTCGCTGTCGGTATAGGTATAAGTCAGTAGGTCGGTGGCTCCGATAAATAAAAAATTCCAGCCGATGCCCAAAGCCAATAAGGCAAACCAGTAATGCCAGACACTGATTCCCAATAAATTGATCAGCACGGCTATCAACAATAATGCCGCACCTGCCAGCATGATATGCTGCACCCCGTAACGGCTTATCAGATTACCGGTAACAAATGACGGGGCAAACATGCCCAACACATGCCATTGAATAACAAAAGCCGTATCACCCAGGCTATGATGATGGCTCATTGCCAGCGGTGTCGCCGTCATCACCAGTGACATCACCGCATAACCCAGCATGCCGCAGATTACCGCGACAACAAACACCGGCTGTTTAATAATGTCTGCCAGCGGCCGGGGCTGGGCGGCTTCTGACTCACTATGATTGACAATACGTCTGGGTAAATCTGTAAAACTTAACAGAATAAATGTCAGCACATATAACAGGCATACCACCATATAACTGCCGGCAAACTCGACACTATTTATTGTATTATGCGTCCAGTTAGCGATATTCGGTCCCATTATCGCAGCCACAACGCCACCGGCCATGACATAAGAAATTGCCCGGCTTTTTAAGGTGGCGCTCACCACATCAACGGCTGCAAAGCGGTAATAGTTGCCAAAACCATTAAACATACCAATCAGCATGGTGCCGCCACAAAACAGCCAGAAATTACTCTGGAAAATAGCCGCGGTTGCCAATATACCACCGAGCAGACCAATCACACTGCCAATTAAAAATCCTGCCCGTCTTCCCAGTCGATCCATCAGTAGTGCTGCCGGAATACTCGCCAGCATAGTTGACAGAAACTGCAGTGCCAGCGGCAACGTAGCCAGTGATGGCTGATCAGCCAGAATCACACCAACCAAAGCTGATGTGGTTACCAGCAAAGCATTATTGGTCATCATTAATGCCTGGCCAGAAGCCAGCAGCCAAATATTTTTATTCATAAAACCCTTGTTAATTTATAGCGGTTAAGCAAGCCTTAAGGTTTGTTCTTTATAACATAGGCTATCGACTCTCATTATAAGCAGAGAAAAATGGCCTATAAAGCAACTGCACTGCCACACACAGCAGATTTTGAAACAGAATTATTTTCACTCTATCCGCTGTTACAGCGAATTCAGAAAGACTGTTGGTTTAAGTTAATCAACCAGAGCCTGATCTTTAATGCGCCACCGGGCAGCATGCTGCAGACCCTGCCTGGCCCCTATAATCATTTTCTATTATTACTAGAGGGTCGCACACGCGTTTATCAGGTAGATGAAAACAACCGAGAAATCACCTTTTACCGCAATTATCCCGGAGATATTTGCCCACAAAACCTCAGCAGTTTGTTTAGTTCTCAACAATCGGCTGCCTATATACAATCAGAAACAGCTATTCACGCCCTGCAAATATCATCTCGTGCCTTTCATCAGGCTCTGGCAGAATCTGATATTTTCAGACACTATATCTTTTCGCGCATGGCCCAGGGTCTGACTGAACTGACTCAAACCGTCGAACAAACCGTGTTTAAAAACCTCGATAGCCGTTTATGTCTGCTGCTAGACAGGCTATTTCAACAAAGCCAGTATAAACCACTGATGATTACGCACCAGCAACTGGCGAATGAAATAGGGACGACTCGTGAAGTCATTAGCCGGAGTCTGAAAGCACTGGAAAATAACGGCCGGATTAAGTTAGGTCGTAGCCTGATCAGCCTGACCACAGAAGCCAAACTGATTTCGCTCTAATTCCTCAGCTTAAGATATAAGCCGCTGATATCACTCTGACTGCGGCGCTACCTGCCAACGCCGCTAAAACCTAGCCAAGATATCAGCACTGGCCCAAACTGATAGCCGCTTAAAGCCCGCTGGGCGTATAGGTTGCCAAAAAGCCAAAACCGCTCGACGACGGAACATCACCCAGAACAAAGCCTGCCTGCACCACATTATTGCTAATGTCTGTATCTAAAATATAGATCGCCCAAGCATAACCACCGGCTGGCAGCAAACCGCCATTAAAGTTAATACCCGGCACTGGAGCTATCAAATCAACGCCACCATTTTTAATAAGATAACCGACAATATTAAACACCCGGTTCGATAAGTTCTGCATCGAGACACCAAAACTACTGCCGGCTAAATAACTGCCATTACTGTAGATTTGATCAGAAAAAGCACTTCTGGTTATAACTTTAAGAAAATCATCCGTCACAAAAATATTGGTACTGCTGACAAAGCTACTGCCTTGTAGCTGTGCCTTAACGCTAATAAACCCAATGTTCACCGAGCTGACGCTGATTGACGCCACACCACCAACCGTAGCAACCGTTGTGACTGTATCCGAGCCATTATCCGTCACGGTAAAGTCTATCAGTGTGCCATCGGTAATCACGCCAGTCGGGGCCGCTGCTTGCACGGTGACACTAACCTGCGAACTATCGCTGCCATTATTCAATATCACATTCGGTGAAGCATGGGCACTGATACCAATCGGTTCATCCGGTAACAGATCTACCGTTATCCCAAGGTCACTGCTAACGACACCATTAACTGCAGCGCTGATATTGGTCAGGCCAGCACTATAGGCCACAATGCGACCTTTATTGTCACTGACATTGCTGACCGCAGCCACCGTAGTATCACTACTTTGCCAGGTCACATCTTTTGTGATGTCTTGAGTGCTGCTATCTGAATAGGTGCCACGAGCTATAATCGACAAGGCTTCACCAACCACAATCTGTGTTTTTGATGCCTCTAACGCTATCGTGCTCAGTGTTGCTGCAGTAACCGTCAACGTTTCACTATTACTCACGCTATCAAAGCTTGCGCTGATTGACGAGGTGCCAACCTCCAGTCCGAACACGGCGCCCTTATTGCCGATATCATTACTGATTGTCGCCGTTGCCTGAGTCGCGCTGGCCCAGATTACATCCTGACTGATGTCCCGGCTTGCACCATCGCTAAACATGCCCGTTGCGGTATATTGGTACTGCGTGCCCTTGGCAATTGTAACCGCTGCCTGATCGATAGTGATACTGCTCAGCGTGGCAGCATTTACGCTCAGGCTGGCAAACCCAAAGACCCCGCCGCTTTCCGCGCTGACCGTAACCTGACCCGGATTGTAACCAAGCATCTTCGCCTTCTGATTATTATTACTACCGGCAATCAGCAAGTTGGAGCTGGTCCACGTCACCTGATCAGTGATATCACCGGTTGAGCCGTCTGAGTAATGACCTCTCGCGGTATAGCTTTGGCTAAAGCCTGTGCTAATCGTCGCTGCATTCGGGAAGATATCGATACTGTTAAGCACCACCGCTGATACATTAACCGCTTTATTACTGATCACCGCGCCAAGTTGCGCACTGATGGTGGTATCACCGCTCATTAAGGTGCTGCACTGACCTTTCTTCGCAGCACTGTTATCAATTGAAGCGACCGCCGTATTCGATGACTGCCAGGTCACGAAATCGGTAATATCCTGAATGGTATTGTCGCTATATATGCCGGTCGCCGAGAACTGCTGCACCACACCCAGCGGCAAGCTCTGCTTAAGCGGCGTAATCTCAATGCTGCTCAGCACCGCCAATGTCACGGTCACACTCTGGCTCACGGTCATGCCATCAAAGATAGCGCTAATAGTTGTGCTGCCAGTACCATGCGTATCAATCAGGCCATTCGCATCGACACTGGCAATACTCGCATCAGCACTTTGCCAGACTGCCTGCGAAGCCACCGACTGACTGCTACCATTGCTGTAAATGGCGCTTAACTGCAGCTGATAACTGCTACCTAAGGACAAGCTGCTGTTTAAACTGCTCATCTCTATATGGTCGAGTATGGCTGCTGTTACTGCCATCGTCGCGCTTCCAATCACCCCATTTAATGAGGCCGCGATGCCGGTACTGCCTTCTGTTTTAGCCACAAACAGTCCGGGGCTGTTATTAACCGCCTCTGCAATCAGACCATTGGCCACTAGCCAGTTAACTTGCCCGGTTAAATCCTGAGTGGAGTTATCACTGTAAATACCGCTGGCAACAAACTGATATTCAATCCCTGCTGCAATCGATACCAGCGCTGGAGTCACACTAATCGCTGTCAGCGTCGCCGGGGTAACGGTAATACTCGCTACTGCGCTGCTTACCCCTGTGAAATTCGCACTGATACTGACCGTACCCTGACTCAGGGCCGTCACAACACCCGCCGGAGTCACATCGGCTATCGCCGTATTAGCCGACTGCCAGCTGACCTGATCGGTAATATCCTGCGATGAGAAATCCGAATAAATCCCGGTTGCCATTAAGGCCACACTACTGCCACTGGCCAGCGATGCCGAGACCGGGGTGACGCTGATCGAACTTAAGGTCGCGGCGCTAACCGTAAGCGACGAGACCCCACTGACACCAGCCAGGCTGGCACTGATCGTCGTAGAGCCTTGCAGTTTTGCCGTTACCAAACCAGCCGGCGTAACCTCAGCTATCGAACTATCCGCCGAATACCAGCTCACCTGGGAGCTTAAATCCTGACTGCTTAAATCAGAATACACCCCGGTCGCCTGCAAACTAAGGCTGCTGCCTTTTGCCAGTGTACTCACTGACGGAGTAATCGTTATCGTATCTAACGTAGCCGTCGTTGCTGTGATCACCGAGCTACCACTGATACTATTTAAGTGAGCACTGATCGTGGCCGAACCAGATCCGCTCAGCGCCGTAGCCAAACCTGCCGGTGTCACCTCGATAACCGCGCCATTAGACGACTGCCAGCTAACCTGAGTGGTCAGATCCTGATTGCTTAAATCCGAATACACGCCGGTTGCCTGTAAATTAACGCTGCGGCCATTGGCCAGCGAGACCACACTTGGCGTGACACTGATCGATGCCAGCGTCGCTGGTGTGACCGTGATAGTAGAAACACCACTAACACCATCCAGACTTGCTGTAATAGCCGACAGCCCAACCGCATTGGCTGTTACCAGACCACTTGCTGAAACCTCAGCAATCGCATCGTTGCTTGAAATCCAGCTCACCTGCGTCGTTAAATTCTGCGTGCTGTTATCGGTATACACACCGGTTGCAACTAACGCTCTAGTATTACCCTTGGCCAGTGAAACCACACCCGGCGTAACACTGATACCGGTTAATGTCGCTTCTCTGATAGTAATTTCCGCTGTCGCGCTCTTCGCACCCAGATTAACACTGATACTGGTCGTGCCAACGCTAAGCCCTGTGACCTTTCCTAGTGGTGTGACATCAGCTACTCCACTATCAGCCGACTGCCAGCTCACCTGGGCGGTAATATTCTGGCTGCTCAGGTCTGAATAGAATCCAGTCGCCTGCAGGTTAACGCTGCTGCCCTTGGCCAGCGAAACCACGCTCGGGGTTATAGTGATGACATCTAATGTGGCTGCTGTCACCGTAATCACAGCACTGCCACTGAAACCACCAAAGCTCGCACTGATAGTTGCAACACCCTCAGATAAACCGCTTACCACACCGGCTTGAGTGACCTCAGCAGCCCCACTATCGGACTGCCAGCTGGCCTGAGCGCTCAAATCCTGCGTACTCTGGTCTGAATAGAGCCCGGTCGCCTGCAGCGTTACACTGGTGCCATTGGCCAGAGAAACCGCTCCCGGTGTAATACTGACGGCATTTAATGTCGCTGCTGTCACAGTGACCACGGCACTGCTACTAAAGCCACCTAAGCTCGCACTGATATTGGCAACACCGATTGCCAGCGCCGTAACCTGACCCTGCTGCGTCACCTCAGCAGCAGCGCTATTTGAAATCCAGCTGACCTGATCGCTTAAGTTCTGGGTTGACTGATCGGTATAAACACCGGTTGCCACTAACGTTTTGCTGTTACCCTTGGCCAGTGAAACCACGCCCGGCGTGATACTGATATCAGCTAAAGTCGCTGCGCTGACGGTAATGACAGCAGTCCCACTCTTAGCGCCCAGACTGGCACTTATATTCGTCGCGCCAATGCTGAGGCCAGTCACCTTACCTAAAGGCGTAACAACGGCAATCGCATTATCACTAGACTGCCAACTCACCTGTTCGGTTAAATTCTGCGTGCTCTGATCGGAATAAAGCCCGGTTGCCTGCAGCGTTACACTGGTACCTGCGGCAAGCGTTTCTACACCCGGTGTCACACTGATCGAACTTAATGTCGCTGGAGTAATGGTTAAGGCTGAAAGCGCACTCAAACCATTAAAGCTGGCGGTGATATCTGCAACGCCTTCGCTATTAGCCGTCACCAGCCCGCTCTGAGTGACTTCGGCAATCGCGTCACTACTGGACTGCCAGCTCGCCTGTGGCGTTAAATTTTGGGTTGTATTATCGGTATAAACACCGGTTGCCTGCAGGCTGACACTGGTGCCATTGGCCAACGAAACCGCGCCCGGTGTTATCCTGATCGAAGCCAGCGTAGCAGGTGTCACTGTGATAACCGAGGCACTATTGAATCCATTAAAGCTGGCACTGATGTTAGCTGTACCGACTGACAAAGCCGTTACCACACCATTTTGTGTGACCTCAGCCACCGTGTTATTGGATGACCAGTTCGCCTGCGCCGTTAAATCCTGCGTACTAAGGTCGCTATAGATACCGGTAGCGGTTAAAGCTGTACTGCTGCCATTGGCCAATGAGGCCTGCCCCGGAGTAATACTAAGGCTTGTTAATACGGCTTCAGTAACGGTGATGACTGCAGAGCCGTCAATTGCACCCATACTCGCTGTAACCGTCGCACCACCTATGCTCAGACCGCTAACAACACCGCCGGCTGAGACCTCAGCAATAGCCGTATCATTCGATAACCAGCTGACCTGATTGCTTAAGTTCTGCGAGCTCTGGTCAGTATAATGACCAGTCGCCTGCAGTGCTTTGCTGGTTCCGCTAGCCACGGAGACCTGCCCCGGTGTCACGCTAATCGCCGTTAAGGTGGCGGGATTAACAGTTATTATCGCGACACCGGTCACCGCACCCAAACTGGCACTGATACTGGCTACGCCCTGACTGCTGGCTGTGACCTGACCCGAGTCAGAAACCGTCGCGATGCTCGGAGTATCCGACAACCAGCTGAGCTGAGTATTCAAATTCTGTGTCGTCTGATCTGAATAAATCCCGGTTGCCTGCAGCGCCACACTGGTTCCATTGGCCATCGAGACCTTGCCCGGTGTCACACTAATCGCGACTAATACCGCCGGGGTGACCTTCAGCTGCGAGCTACCCGACAATGCGCCAAGACTAGCGCTGATGACGACATCACCTGCAGCGATAGCCGTGACCACACCGCTAGTAACCGCCGCGATTGTCGGTACTGAAGACAGCCAGCTCACTTCAGCCGTTATATCGCGTGTGGTTTTATCGGAATACACACCGGTAGCGATTAATGAAACACTGGTACCATTGGCAATCGTTGGCTTGCCCGGAGTGACACTGATTAAATCGAGCTCGGCGGCTGTAACCGTGACGGTTGCCGCCCCGCTAATGCTGCCGAGACTGGCACTGATGCTGCTGCTACCCAGATTAACAGCCGACACCAGACCCGCGGCCGAGACACCTGCGATAAGACTATTGCTGCTCTGCCAGCTGACCTGACCACTGACATCCTGAGTAGTTTGATCTGAATACAAAGCAGTTGCCTGCAACGCTACATTCCTGCCTTTTGCCAGTGCAGCGCTACCCGGTGTCACACTGATCGATACTAACGCCGCTGCTGTCACGGTGACCGCTGAACTGCTACTGATACTGCCAATGCTCGCGCTAATATTTAACTGGCCTGGGTTATTTGCCGTAACCAAACCTGTGGCATTAACAGCAGCCAGCGAAGGATCACTGGAGACCCAGCTCACATCATTGCTAATATTTTGCGTCGTCTGATCCGAATAGCTACCGGTAGCGACCAGGGCAACGCTATTCCCTTTAGCTACTGTGACGGCTGCCGGGCTGGTCTCGATCGAGACCAGGCTGGCGGATGTAATCGTAATCGAAATGGTTGTGCTGACGCCATCGAAGCTGGCACTGATATCGGTCACGCCTTCACTATGAGCGCTCAAGAGGCCATCGCTGCTGATATCCGCAATCGCTGTATTGGCCGATTGCCAGCTGACATCAGCCGTTATATCGGCAGTACTTTGATCGGAATAATTAGCGCTCGCCTGCAGATTGACCGTGGTACCGTTGGCGATTGAAATTGTCGCAGGGGAGATGCTGATAGAATCCAAGCTTGGCGCAGATGGCCCGGACGAACCCGAGCTACCGCAAGCCGTCAGTAGCAGCAAATTCAGCAAGGCAATGCCGACAAGAGATTTATGCTTTAAGAAAACTGCTAGATAATTCATCCTGACCAACCTGCCACACAATTTTATGAATGTTACTAAAAGGTAAAAAACCACATTAAATAACAGTATAAAAGATGTTAATTGATCAATCACCGGCTTCTTTTTTAAGCTGTAAAATTCTCTAACGCTTTAAACAGCGATTTGTAGAAAATCAAACACTTAACAAGTTCGCTTATTTCGTCACATCGGAATAACACTGGCAAGCCATTGTTTCGATTAAAGCCGCCGCCGCAACCACAGTTTATATAACTCAGACACCAGCAATAATGACAACGCCAGCAACAAATAAAAAAACCATTGTTGCAGACTCACCGGCTCTAATTTAAGCACCTCTCTTAAGACACTTACTTGCATCGCTGCTGCCTGTAGAATCTGCGCGCCCAGTACACTCATCAGCACAAACATATTTCGTAACGGATTATGCAACAACACCGATTGGGTCTCTGAGCGGGAGTTCAAGACATGGATATTTTCAAACAGTACCATTAATAATAAGGTACCGTTTCTGGCTGCTTCTAGCGTCATGCCGGTATTCAATAAATAATAAAAACAGCTAAACGCAACACTGCCGATAACCAGCGCCGCCAGCAATACCCGCTCTATCATCAAGCGGTTAAATATCGGCTCTTCCGGCCTTCTCGGTGGTTTTTTTAATTCATTACCTTCGCCCGGCTCAAATGCCAGCGCCACATCCTGAATTCCATTGGTTACCAGATTAAGCCAGAGTAACTGCACCGCAGTTAACGGTATCGGCAGGCCAAACAGTAAAGACAGAAAAAACAACACGATCTCACCGGCACCGGTCGATATCAGTAAATGTATTACTTTGCGAACATTGCTGTAGGCAATACGGCCTTCCTCTATACCGGCGACTATCGATGAAAAATTATCATCAGTTAAGATAATATCTGCCGTCTCTCGCGCTACCGCGGTACCCGATCGGCCCATCGCAATGCCAACATGAGCCGCGCGTAGTGCCGGTGCATCATTGGCACCGTCTCCAGTCATCGCAACGAAGTGGCCACTGCGTTGCAAGGCCGTCACAATCTCCAGCTTCTGATGCGGCTCAAGCCGGGCGTAAACGCTTTTATCTTTAATGAATCTGGCAACTGATTGGCTGTCCGCTGCAAGCTGCAACAGATCTTTTGAGCTCATAACCTGCTCAGGACTATCGGCCAGAGCCAGCTGCCTGGCGATAGCCAGTGCCGTCGTCGGGTGATCGCCGGTCAGCATCGCCACCTCAATCCCGGCCTGATGGCAGGACTCTATCGCCGCAATCGATTCTGACCGTAACGGATCGATCATGCCGACCAAACCCAGAAAACTGAGTCCCTGCAAATCATCTTCATGCAGCTGATCGGGGCTGCGCGGCACGATCTCAGCAGCAGCTATCGCCAGCACCCGATAACCTTGCTGCGCCATATCTTGGGCTTGTTTTAAAATCTGCTCGCTCGCCATCGCTTCACGGCCATTAGCACTGCGCATAAATGTACACATGCTAACCAGACTTTCCACCGCCCCCTTTACAAACACATGACTGGCATTGTTATGGCGATGTAGCGATGCGCTATAGCGGCTTGCTGACTCGAACGGAATCGTCGCTACTGGTAGCCAGCTTTGAATCAGCTGTTGCCGCTGCAGGCCAAGATTATGCGCCAGTACCAGCAGTGCCACATCAACACTGTCTCCATGATGGGTCCATGCGCCATCTCGCTGGCCTAAAAATGCTTCATTAGCCAGCGCCGCAGCGAGCGCTAATTGTTGCAACGCCGCTGCTGCTGGCGCAGAAAGCTGGCTTCTGATTAAGTCCCCAGCTGCGCTATTAATCTGCCCCGGATCCGCTACTAAAAAAAACTTTTCGGCTGGTAATCCTATCAATTCAACGCTGATTTCATTGCGCGTTAAAGTACCGGTTTTATCGGTTGCGATGAAGGTGGCCGAGCCCAGAGCTTCAACCGCCACCAGATTTCTGGCAATCACATTGCGCTTGGCCATGCGCCGCACAGATATGGCCAAGGCTATCGTAATCGCCACCGGCAGGCCTTCCGGTATCGCGGCCACGGCTAAAGCTGCCGCCAGTAACAACACATCAAACCACGGCATGCCCTGATATAACACTAACAATGCGATGATCACGGTGACCACTGCCATCATCCAGGTCAGCTTCAGACTGAAGCGCTCCATGCGCAACAACAAAGGCGGCTTGGCCTTTTTACTGTGCATCACATCACTGGCGATTTTTCCGAGTTCGGTCTCCATTGCTGTCGCGCATACCACTGCTACGGCTCGGCCATGAATTACCAAGGTACCGGAGAAAGCCATGTTTAAACGATCCGCGACTACCGTCTCCGGCCCGAATACTTGATCTGCCACTTTTTCAACCGCCATCGATTCACCCGATAGCAGCGACTCATCTACCGTTAAGTCCTGCGCATTAATAAGCCGCATATCAGCCGGTACCCGGTCACCGGATTCAAGCATCACAATATCACCCGGCACCAGATCTTCTGCGGATATCTCGTAGGCTTCTGCTGCTCTTAACACCCGCGCCGGATTAGCTATCAGCGTATTCAGAGAAGCCGCACCACGTTCAGCAGAAATTTCCTGTAACGCACCGATCAGTGCATTGATAAACAGAACCACAAAGATAAAAATACCGTCGGTGTATTTACCGATAGCGAATGAGACAAGCGCAGCCAGCATCAGCACATAAATTAATGAGCCGAGAAACTGTCTGAAAAAAACCTTAAAGTAACTAGTCGGTGCAGCCACTGGCAACCGGTTGAGACCATATTCTATCTGCCTTTTTTTAACCTCGGCATGGTCGAGTCCATCTGCTGTGCTGGACAGATCCTGCAGCACTCGTTCTGCTTTTGCACAATGAAAACACGATGTCATGTTTAATCCTCAATCCAGTGAGCATGCCAGAACCTGATGCTCCCGCTCATCTGTTATCAAGAATACGCTGGGTTGGCTTTTTTTCAAAGCCGGAAAAGAAACAGCACGACTGTCAAATTATTCAGTAAGGCCGCAAATTAATTTCATCTTCAGCAATCACTTCTGTTTCAGCACAGCCTGCGTCAATCCATTCTTTAATACAGCTCTGGGATAACACACTCTGCACATAGGCTTCTTCTACATCATTCAGTGCAATCGAATAGCCGGAAAAACGCAAAGCTATCGGCGCAAACATGGCATCTGCAATTGAGTAATTTCCAAACAACCATTCGCCCGCCTGACCGAACTCTGAGCGAGATTGATTCCACAGGGATTTAATGCGGGCAATTTCTGCCTCGGCCGCTGCAGATAAATTGATATCTGCAAATTTTTTACGGCAATTCATTGGCAGTTCATTTCTGACATTTGCAAAACTCGAATGCATCTCACAGCTGATCGATCTGGCAAATGCTCTTGCCTTTGCCTGTACTGGCCAGCCCCGGTCATCCAGCAATGTTTCTGAGATATATTCCAAAATTGCCAGCGTATCCCAGACCATGATGTCCCCGTGAATTAATACCGGCACCTTAAAATCAGAATTATATTTGGCAAGCGCACTCGCTGTGCTTTCAGTAAATAACGGCACGCGTACTTCATCAAACTCCAGAGCAAACTGTTTCAGTAACACCCACGGCCGCAACGACCATGATGAATAATTTTTATTTCCTATAACCAGTGTTAAATCTGTCATCGACGATTCTCCGTTTACTCAACCGTTCAATTGATATGGATCTGCCTACACAGCAGCTATGGGCTTTTTACTTTAGTGCTATTTTATCTGTCCACACTGCAAATTCATTGCCACTGGGCTCTGTAAAGTGAAAACGCTGACCACCTGGAAATGTAAATATATCGCGTACTATCATCGCGCCGGCCTGAATCAGCTTGTCTCGTGTTGCGATGATATCTTCACTATAAAACACCAGCAGCGCTGCGCCTTTAGCCGCCTCAGATTTAAGCTCGGCTTTATAAAAGCCACCATCGATCCCCTGATCGGAAAAAGCCGTGTACTCTGCGCCGAAATCTGTAAACTCCCAGCCGAAGGCCTGAGAAAAAAAGCCCTTGGTCTTTTCCAGATCCTCAGCTGCATACTCTACGTAGTTGATTTTTTCATGGCGTAACATAGAAATCCTTTTGTTTAATCCGTTCCGGCAAAGCGATTTTCCGCTGCTCAATCTTTATTAACTCAGCGCCCGCAGAATTCTTGCAGCTGTTACTAACCACATAATCCAGAGCACTATACAGCTGCTGACATAGGCATAAAAACGCCACATTACTCGGTTATAAAAAAGATGTATAAGGCTGTGCAGATAACGTAACAACACATATAAAACAGCCAGACCCAGCAACATGCTGTCCGCTGTCTGTGTGACATAGGCGGTTACTGTCAGCAAATAAAACAAAACCGGCATTTCAAACTGATTACTAAAGTTGTCGGAAGGTGCTGCCACAGCTTTCAGCAGGCTCGCTGCCTCAGTTGCATTTTCAAGCGCCTGCGGACTGATGCTGTTTTTTTGTATTTCGGCTATGCGGGTTTTGTACATCCATAACCAGACCAGTGCTGTTAATAAAACCTGAGCCAGCAGCGGCACAAACATCAGCTTTGCGTTAAACACCTAACAACTCCCTGTTTAATTTAATTCAATTCTTTTTATAAGGGCCTGATAGAAAAGCTAAAGTAACCCCATAAAAAGCCGAACAGTGCAATCAACAGGGCATAGAAGTCCCTGAAACGAAAATGAAATTTATTGGCTATCGTCAGCCTTTTCTCTTCGACACCAAATGCCGGAGGTGTTTCGCGGACTATCCAGCCATATTTTTTTGTGCCAATTAAGATCTTATTCCAGACCAGATTTTCCTGCTTACTGACATCTGATAATAAAAAAAGATCCCGCGCATTAACTGTTTTCAATACTTTTGAGTCCAGTGCAGGCTGCTCATGTATGGTGGCGTCATCCTGCAGCACTTCCACGAACAGGTGCGCCGATTCAAAGAATGTATCCTTGCTATTAAAGGTATATGCAGGCGGCAGGCTCGATGCCAACATAAGCACCATTGCAAACACCACCGAATACCAGAACAGTCCTTTCATCAGTTTAAATAACATGATGGGCATCACCGATAAGTATCTGATCAGATATATCATGACCATTGCCAGTGCACACAATGCTGCTGCCAGTATAGGCTGGTCCGACAAAATCTGTTGTGGGCTGAACGATAGCAGATAGACATTCTCCTGATCAGCCAGAATGTAACGCACGTAGTTACTCAAGCCGAAATAGACCATTGCCATGATGCCAGCCATATAAAAAAACATTGAGTAGCGCTGGCGTCCCAGTAATGGCAGCAACGCATTAAAATTAATTTTTTCAATCTGGCTCGGCAGCTGCTGCCAGTCACAGGAAAACACAGCAATTTCTTTCTTTTTGCCCTTCGGAATAAAACTGGTTTTTTTGCTTAAACAAAATTCGCTACGCTTGATACTTTTTTCTGAACTGCCGGAAATCAAAATTTCATCCGCATCGGCCAGACCCTCTATTCGCGCAGCCACATTCACCGTATCACCAAATACATCACGCTTTTCTATCAACGCCATGCCGGAATGCAGACCTATGCGTATCTGTAGTTTGAAATGTTTATTTTTTTGCCGGTATTCGGCCAACGCCTGCTGAATACCCACTGCCGCACGTAACGCGTTCTCGGGTGATGAGAACGAGGCCATCACCGCATCGCCTATGGTTTTAATAACATTGCCACGAAATTTTTTGATGACCGGAAAGACCAGACGATTGTGCTGGTCGACCAACAGTCGTCCCTTAACATCACCACGGGTATCCCAAAGCCGGGTTGAATCAACGATATCAGTAAACAGAATGGTGACGGGCTTGCGCGACTTAGAGATCAATCTGGATAGACTGTACTGCATGCTATAAATTCCCTGTTATAAGTGCGCCTATCTTAAATAACCCGAGCGCTAAATACCAGCCAAACTATCGCGTCTATAGCTGCCCAGCCTCATTCTCTGTTTGCTTTAATCGGTTTGCTTTAATCGGCCAGTCTGTTTAACGCAAACGGTAGCCGGAATGGCAGGCGACACAGGCGGAGGTCACATCAGCAAGTGCTTTGTAAGCCGCCGCTGGATTTTCTTCTTGTGCTTTTAATGCAAAACGGCTGGCTGCCTTATGCAGATTCGTACCCGCCTCTCGCATCGCTTGTGGCATAAACCCGGCCATATGATTTGCACCGTGCGATTTTAAAGAGCTCATACCAAGCCGGCTCTCGGCTATGCGTGCTGCTTCATCAAATTTATCTGCGGACATAGTCAGCAAGATCTCATTGATAGCTGCCAGATGGTCACGCATATTAGACAACATGTGATGCTGCATCATTTCTGGTAATTCAACCAGCTGCCTCGTGTCCTCCTCAGCTACACTGGCCTGACTAAGTAATAACAACATCAGCGATGCAATTTGGCCATACTGCTTTTTCATTGTCTGCTCTCTCTAAGTGGGTACGTCAGCATCAACCGGGCTTGACTGCTTACCAACGAAAGGCGCTGGTTTTTTTCCCCAATACCTGGCCATTAAATACCCGAGTGGCGCTACCACCAGCCAGACCATAACAGACATGTAATGGCAGCAGGTGCTCTTCTCTGGGCTGACAATAGCGTGCAAAGGGTGCTTCAGTCCATTCGACTAACTGCTGCTCACGCTCTGCTGCACTCAAGTTTTGATCACAACAGACACGACTTAGCCAGTTTTCAAACGCCAGATTTTTTTCATCCGCACTGTTCTCAGCCTGACTAAAAAAAGCCTTCATATTATGAAACGAGAAGCCCGAACCAATTACCAGAATATTTTGTTTTCTTAGTGATGATAAAGCCTTGCCGATCTCTATATGCCGCTGAGGATTAAGATCACCGACTAATGACATCTGCAGGCAGGGAATGTCCGCATCAGGATAAATGATTTTTAGCGGCACAAAGACCCCATGATCAAGACCTCGCTGGCTGTCTGCTCGCGCGGCTATACCCTTTTGCTGTAATAGACTAACAATCGTCTCGGCCAGTTGAGGACTGCCCGGCACAGCATATTCAATCTGATAGGCTGCCTCTGCAAAGCCGGCATAGTCATAAATCAATGATGGCTTAGCCGCACCGGTGACGGTCACCTCATCCTCTTCCCAGTGCGCGCTGATCACCAGAATGGCAGACGGTTTCGGCAGTTGATAAGGCAGCTGTTGTAAAAATTTGCATAATTCAGCATGAGCGGCATCACCTAGCAAAGGTAATGGCCCGCCGCCATGCGGAATATACAGTACCGGACTCAGTGTCTTCTCTGGCTCTTTCATCGCGCTCATCTCTAACACACGCAACCGATTGTCATCGGCATTAGTCGATTCTGCCTTCTAGCCACAGCGCCTTTCCAACGGTTATTCATTAGCTCGGTTAACGCAGGCAGACGTAATCATCATGTACTGCCTGAGCTATTAACTCCGCACTTATTTTATCTTTTCTTTAATTCAAACAAGTCAGTTCGACGATCCTGCAGGTTTTTCACACTGCCAAACTCGTGCAACTCACGCAACAGATATATATCAACATCAGCAATCAGTATCATTTCTGTATTCGGTGTCGCTTCTGCTTTAATTCCGTTGGCCGGAAAGGCGAAATCACAGGGCGTGAAAACAGCCGATTGAGCGTACTGAATATCCATATTATGGACTTTCGGTAAATTACCAACACCGCCGGTAATCGCCACATAACATTCGTTTTCAATAGCCCGGGCATGTGCACAGTTTCTGACACGGGAGTAACCATTCTGAGTATCGGTTAAGAACGGAACAAACAGAATATCCATTCCTTCATCTGCCAGTAAGCGGCTTAATTCCGGGAACTCCGAGTCATAACAAATAAGCACCCCAACCTTACCGCAGTCCGTATCAAATGCTTTGAGCTGCGTACCACCTTCCATACCCCAGATTTTAGCTTCATCGGGTGTCACATGGAGTTTTTCAAAGCGGTCAGTGGTGCCATCTCGCTTACATAAATAACCGACGTTATAGAGGTGACCATCAACAATCTCGGGCATACTTCCGGTGATAATATTGATGTTATAACTGATCGCCAGTTCGGTGAATTTCTGGACGATGGTTTCTGTGTGTTTTGCCAGTTCACGGATAGCCTGAGGCTCACTCAGGTGGTTGTTTTCTGCCATCAGCGGTGCATTGAAAAACTCGGGGAACAGTGCAAAGTCTGAACGGTAGCCGGCCACCGCATCAACGAAATATTCAGCCTGCTGCATCAGATCATCAAGGTTTTTATAAGGCCGCATTTGCCACTGTATTAAGCCAAGGCGCACCAATTTCTTGTCAGCTACGGCTTTTTTACTGGGCTTGTCGTAGTAAATATTATTCCACTTAAGCAAAACAGCATATTCGTTTGAGGCTTCATCGCCTTGCAGATAGCCTTTCAATACTCTGGCCGGGTAAAAATCATTTGAAATCTGAAAGTTCAGCACAGGGTCCTGAATTTCTTTAAATTTTACTTTTTCGATATACTCTTTTGGCGATAACTTATCGGCATATTTGTGATAATTTGGTATCCGCCCGCCAAATGTTATGCCCTTTAAATTCAGTCGCTCACACAACTCTTTGCGGTAATCATAAAGCCGTCGACCTAGCCGTAAGCCACGAAACTCCGGCTTAATAAAAACATCAATACCATATAAGGTGTCACCTATTGCCGTGTGCGTGTTAAACGTCGCTTCGCCGGTAATTTGCTTATAGGTATGCGCATCGTCAAACTTATCGTAGTCAACGATTATTGATAAGGCACAGCCGGCAATCTGGTCGTTGACCTTAATCACGATCTGACCTTCTGGAAACTTACTGATCAGCGCCTTTATTTGGTGCTCTTTCCAGTAATTATCAGTCATATTTGAATAAACCTCGATCATGGTCTTTTTCAGTTCCTGATAATCGTCAAGGCTTAACAAGGTCAGTTCAATGTTCTCAATATCTTGCATTTACAGTCCTCAAAAAATATGACTTATACCACCAGCGGGCATACTGGTATAGCAATTTTAACATGAAGTAGTTTGTAAGTGAGATTGCGTCATTTGCCTGCTTGTTTAGGCGTCACATAGATAAATGCCACATTTAGTAAGGTCATAATAAATAGTATGAAAGCAGCCATCGCGAGCTTTAAATAGGCAAAAAAACAAAACAATGACAAAGACGACGCCAGGCCACAATACAACAGCATTCTTATTCTGTTTCTTTCGCGCTGAGTGAGCTGAACCGAAGACTTCAGTAAACGCCGCCAGCCACCGGCTATACCTGCCAGACCTGCGATAGTTACTACTCCCAGGAATATAGCCACAGGGTCAGCGCTGGTGATACCTGCCACGCCAAATAACATGCCGTATAGCCCAAATATAATGGCCGCAGCGGTGAATGGCACTGCAATCAATACTGCTATGGCGAGCCTTATCAGCTTGTTAACTGTCATTTAATGGGGCGACGTATTACAGTCTTGCAGTTATCAGGATTTTCCCTTCGTATGTAAAACGCCTTCATTGCATTCACCGTCTTCTTTGCTTACACCGTTAGAAATATTTAACGATTTAGTTGATCGTTCACAACCAGCTGATTCTGTGCGCCCTTTATCATCTTGTCAGGCATGTTTATGTACTTTTACTTGAATTAGATTTGAAAACGAATACTTGTTACCGGTTACTTCTACTGAAGCCGATTTAAGTACCAGTCAAATTATTTTGCTCGTTTTCTTTCAAGGATTTGTTTTATTGCGAAGTAAAATATTACTAATACAGTAGCAATAATCTGAAACGCAGCATGCTTCATAAAAATGAAAAAGCACATAGATTTTCTAATTGGTAGCTTTGTATTTTCAATTACTTTTGTTCATTGTTATTTTCTGTTTAGTTTATTCGTCGCTCGAGCTGCATGAATTGTTTCAATCTAAACTTTAGCACTCTGTAATACTGACAGCCAATCCACCTAATGAAGTTTCCTTATATTTATGTGACATTTCCAGTCCGGTTTGCTTCATCGCTTCAATACAATTATCCAGTGGCATAAAGTGTTCACCGTTACCACGAAGTGCAAGTGATGCAGCGGTATAGGCTTTAATAGCACCAAAGCCATTACGCTCAATGCATGGAACCTGAACCAGGCCATTTACCGGATCACAGGTCATACCAAGGTGGTGTTCAAGCGCGATCTCTGCCGCATTTTCTACTTGTTTAGATGTACCACCACGAATCGCACACAAACCGGCCGCGGCCATCGCTGCCGCAGAACCCACTTCACCCTGGCAACCAACCTCTGCGCCGGAAATAGAGCTGCGATGCTTAATTAAGCCACCAATTGCACTCGCAGTAAGAAGAAACTCCCGTACCTGTTCTTTAGTACCCTGCTGATGCTGAATGAAATAATAAAGAACCGCCGGTATAACACCTGCAGCCCCATTAGTCGGTGCCGTTACCACCATATTCCCGGCAGCATTTTCTTCGTTTACCGCCATGGCATAAGCGCATAACCAGTCATTAATATTTGCCTGCTCCGGCTTGATCTTAATATTTTGATACAGATCTTTTGCACGACGTGAAATACTAAGACCACCGGGTAATATACCAGCTGCTTCCAGACCCTTTTCTAGACACCTTTGCATGGAGTGCCAAATACTATCAATGCCTGCAAACAGAATATCTTCAGAAACATGTTCAAGCTCGTTAGTCAGCTTCATCTGAGCGATTGAAACGTTAGCGTCCTTCGCCATCTTTAACATAGCCGCTGCTGAATCAAATGGATATCGGCACAAAGAAGAGGGCGACATTTTAAGCGGCGCCTGCAATTGGCTAATATCAGAAAGAGTATTGATAAAGCCGCCACCAATAGAGAAATAGGTTTCAGAAACTATTAGCGTATTGTTCTGATCAATAAGCTCAAAAATCATCCCGTTAGGGTGCTCAGGTAACGGTTCGCCTTTATCAAAAACAATGTGCTGACCAGGGATAAATGAAATACTGATCATATTGTCCAAACTAATATGATCACTTAACCAGATCTGCTTAATCAGGGTAGTCACATCTTCATCGGCCAGACTGGCCGGCAGATGACCATGCAACCCCAAAGCCACTGCCCGATCTGTCGAATGCCCCTTGCCGGTATACGCCAGAGAGCCCTTAAGAGTACAACGAATAAATGCCTCTTTTGTATTCGACTCAATAATTTTCTGATCTTTTATTCGATTAATGAAATCATTGGCGGCCACCATAGGACCGAGCGTATGTGAACTCGATGGACCAATTCCTATCTTAAATAGCTCTAATATGCTGATAAACATGGGAACTCTTTAGTAAAGTAATTACTAACCTAATTATTATGTATAAATCGTCTCACGTATATAACGGCTAAGCGACGGCACATCGCTAAACCATCTCTGACTCAGGCGATTGACTATGTGCTATTAGCTTCATTTAGCTATCGTTAAGATAGAGGCCCTTATTCAGGTCTCAACGGGCTGAATACTTGAAAGTACTTTCTGCGAACACCTGACATCTCATACGCGACTGCAATTATCTTTGCTAAATCGCTATCACGGAAAGCAGCGAGTGCCACAATATTTTTAATAATTAGCTCTTAAATCTAGACAGGGAAACATCATCCGCTAACCGCAACAATTCTAGAGATATTTAAATTTCCTTTCATTAGTAATGACACAGCCTTTTCTTCCTGAGTTCAAAAGAGACTTATTAAGGATGTTTACAAATTTTTCTGCCTTTATCCAGTTTTGAAAACAATGCTGATGCATTACTGAATCATTAAAGCGGCTAAACTCTGTCATAGCAAGCAAGCCTTCTGGCAAGCCAACAATGTCATCGCTTCTATAATCTTCGCCTAACTCATTACCACATATTTGACATGTAGAACCCGGAAAAACCAACGCCATATCAATACCTCCAGATGATTTTATAGCTGTGTGCCCGGCGCTCGAACGAAGAAGACAACTGCACTGGTCGGTTCTGGGAAGGACGCTATAAATGCCAGGCTCTATTAGATGAAAGTGCACTGGCAGCCTGCATGGCCTATGTGGATTTAAACCCGATTCGAGCGGCTATTGAAACAACACCCGAACAATCATCGCATACCTCGATTAAGAAACGCATTAAAAAAGCTAAATCCGTCACAGCCCCCAACCATCCTAACCAACAAACTAAAACCCTGATGCCTTTTGTAGGTAACCCCAGAAAAATATGCCACACGGCCTGCCGTTTCGTTTAAGCGACTACATTGAACTGGTTGACTGGACAGGCAGAATAATGCGCGATGATAAGCGCGGCTTTATTAATAACCAGCTACCGCCAATACTCGAACGACTTAATATCGAAGCCAAACACTGGCATTACATGACACAACATTTTGAAAGCCACTTCAAAAGCCTGGTCGGTTCCGCATTCAAGCTTAAACAAGCCTGCCAGACATTAGGCTACCTGCGAACACCGGGCTTAACACCCTGTCGAGAACGATTGCCTTAACACTAACACAACAACCCCCCTTCCTGTATTCGGTAAACACCGATAGCTGCACTCGCCTGTAATTAGGGCATTCACGTAAAAAGACCGCAGGCACCTTAATTTTTAAAATTTCGTAAGTTATAAAAAAACTTTGAACTTGAATAAAGGGATTTTTTGTTATCCTTTTATTAGTGTGGGTGTCTTATTTATTTTGGTGTCTTATTTATTTTGGTGTCTTATTTATTTTGGTGTCTTATTTATTTTGGTGTCTTATTTATTTTGCTCCATGCAATCGGCGATAGAGGTATCGCCTTGTTTAACCAGTTCGATGCAATGGTCATTGCAGGCTTGGCCTTTTTTTAAACAATCGAGAGCCGAGTCAACCAGACTAGTATTGATCTGGCTGTGATGATGCTGATGAGCGCTGGTTGCAAATGACTGGCCTGCTGCCAGTGTAGTGGCTGCTGCTGCGGCACCAAGCAGCAGATGTCGGCGGCTGTTATTGTCAGGCTGCTGAGATTTGTTTTCTGTTGTCATAGTCTGAAGTTCCATTATTGATAGTAGTGAAGGGTAAAGCATAGTACAAAGATTTGTTGATAGCAGAGCACTGATCCGTTAACGAAAATTGGCCGCTTCAACCTGTATGTAGACATGGGGAATAAGCGCCTGATCTTTTCAGCCAGCACTTCGAAAACTTCAGGTGTCATCTCTCTGCAATCAGATTTTTAATTGTGTCACTAATCGCAGCAGAGCTGCTACTTTTTCATCTGCGGTGATACCAAGGAGATATGCGCGGTCAGATTAAGTCTGATTGAGTTTCACTATTTGTAACTTGACAGCTGTGTTGACGTTAATACGCCTGAAATTGCTGTTCGCTGGTGATCGCTAGTATAGAGGTAGCTGCGCGGTAATTCACCATACCATAAGGGGTCGATCTGATAGCGTAATGGGGCAGAACCGAGTTCGCTAAACAGCCAGTTATCAGCCCCCTGCAGACCGTTATTTTTTAATACGGCAGCCACCTCATCAATGCTTTCGGCACCATCGGTGGAGATGAGTACAAGATTATATGAATGCTGCTTTCGTTCCCGGCCCAGTAATGCCAGTTCTTTGTAACAGGGCGGACAGTCCAGCGACCATAACACCAGTACAAAAGCTTGTTTTGAATACTGAGCGAGGATCTGTTGAAAATGATCAGCGTGGAAGAGTTTAATTGCCGTGTCAGCTGCCACATTGTGCGATACGGTAAAGAGCAGGTATATCGCTAAAAGATATTTCATGATTAGTTATCCAGAGCAATCAACCGGTAGTCTTCACCGCGTCGGTGCCAGGCTGCGTAAACCTGACTATTATATTGAAGTAGCAGGGGATGCTCGTTTGCAGAGTTGCTTTGTATAAGCGCTTTGGGCGCAGACCAGTGTTTACCATTATCAATTGTGTGCATGCTTATCAGCTGGGATTGTTTGCCGTCAAATTCTTTCCATAATAAATACACGTGATTGGCGCTGCTCAAAACCTGTGGGTGACTGGCTCTTGCATTGTAATTACCGACACTGATTAGATGTGAAAAAGTTTTTCCCTGATCATCACTATTGGCATAAAACAGGCCATGACGCTCTGGCGCGTTGTTGAACCAGGTTAAATGATAAATGCCGTCATCACCGACAGAGATGTCCGGTCCATGATGCGGGCAACCATCAACCTGCCAGTTGTCAAAGCTGGCGCGACGTACTTTGCCGACAAGCGATTTATCCGTGAGTTTTACCAGCGCATGGTCGCGTGTGTTTTTATCGAAGATATGTCGCCAGAGAATAACCGGCATGCCATCCTTGTCGATAGCCATTGCTGTGCGACAACACTCGCAACTACTGTCTGCAATTTTTATATTGGGCTGAAACGACTTGCCCTGGTTATCAGAGTAAGTGTAGTAAACGGCGGCACCTGTATAAGGATTACCGGTCTTTTTTGCAGCCAGTAAGTCGCGCTTATCGAGCCAGGCGATAAAAATTTCACCACGATCATTCAGTGCCATCGACTGAAAACGGTGACTGGTAATCTCAAGGTGATCATTCACTGTTATCGGTGAGGAAAAGTTTACACCATTATCAGTCGATCGACTAAAACGAATATGCCCACTAAAACGCTTAGCCAGCTTCATGGTCCAGCTGACAAAGATATTACCCTCTTCGTCGAGAGCAATTTTAACTGGACTTTCAGCCTTGGCAGCAATCGGCTCGGGTGTTTTATTGACGATAACAGGCGGACTGTAGCTGTTACCCTTATCATCAGAAAAATTAACATAGACGTGACCGCCAAACGCCCATGCCAGCCACAAGCGACCATTAGTATCAAACACGGCGCTAGGCCCCCGGCTACATTTTAATGAGGCCAGACTGTCCGCTTTGTTACACGCAGCTGATATTGCAGCAGAAGATTTATTATGTTTATGCTCAGCACTGTGCGTTATAAACGGTGCGAACAGCACAAGGCTGCTAATTAAAAAACCGAGGGTTCGAGATAATGTTTTTTGTTTTATCATAGTCGTCTTGTTATTCAATTTTTATAGTTTGCTAAGGGCTCAGTGATAAACCCGAGTTTCTGAATGCCAGCATGACGAACAGCCGTCATTACCTTGACCACATATTCATAGTCAACATGGCGGTCGCCGCGTAAATGAATTTGTGGTTGTGGTTTATGATCTGCCGCTGTCTTTAATTGTTGTTGTAATGATGCTGCTGAAATAAGTTGTTTATTCCAGTACACTTTTCCATTTTTATTAACGGATAAGATAATGGTTTCAGGCGTTAATTTGCTCACCTGATTGTCTTCTTTGGGTAAATCAATTGTGATGGCATGATTTAACAGCGGCATTGCGATGATAAAAATAATTAATAATACCAGCATCACATCAACCAAAGGCGTCATATTGATTTCACTCATGACTTCATCGTTATCTTCCTGGGAATTATTAAATAGCATGATCAGTCACTACCTTTTTTGCATTGAGCGAATGTATTTTACTTGATGCCGGTTGAACAGGAGGTGCACCTGTCAAAAAATACACGTGCAGCTGTTGGGCAAACTGATTTAGTTGCCTGAGGATTCGTTTATTACCACGAACCAGTGCGTTATAACCGAGCACCGCTGGAATTGCGACCGCTAAACCCAGTGCCGTCATGATCAGTGCCTCACCAACCGGGCCGGCGACTTTATCGATACTGGCCTGACCAGAAACGCCGATACTAACCAGTGCATGATAAATGCCCCATACTGTTCCAAACAAACCTATAAACGGTGCCGTTGCGCCAACAGATGCGAGTATCGATAAGCCGCGCTGCAGGTTTTCTGTGCTTTCGTCAATCGAGCCGCGCAGAGTTAAATTCAACCATTCCGTCATCGGCATATTATCTTGTAATTTGTCATAGTGCTGTTGATGATGTTCTATTGCAGTCTTACCTTCTGCAGCCAGATGGCGAAATGGATTGGTCTGATCACTGGGGTAAAGCTGATGAAATGCTTCTATAAAACTTGTTGTCTGCCAGAACGCCATCAGTTTTTGTCGACACTGTCGCATCTGCCATAAACGCCAAGCTCGTAGCAGAATGATTGTCCATGAAGTAATCGACATAATCAGCAAGATCAGGGCAACACTTTTTATCACACCATCTCCCTGTAGCCACAGCGCCTCTATACCATAGGGATTATCTTGCATTGTTGTGCTCCTTTGTTTAAGAAATTTGTAATTTATTGTCGTAGTGAAAAGACAATGGCTTGCTGATACCAGTATTTAATCGCATTGCCGGATTGTTGTGCGGGTATATAGCGCCAGCGTTTAACGGCTTTCAGCGCAGAGCGATCCAGTCGTTTAAAACCGCTGCTTTGTTTTATGCGGGCTTCGCTAACAGAGCCATCAAGCTCAATCAGTACTTCCAGAATTACCTTGCCTTGTTCTTGACGGCGTAAGGACGCACGCGGATAAAGCGGCGCCGGGTTGCTTTGTCGTGTTGCATCGACACGAGGTGAAACAATCGATGCCTGCTGTTGTACGACTTTATCTACAATAGTGTCGTTAGACTCCTGAACTTGTATTATCGGTGGCTGCTTTTGAACTGGTGCTAATGTAATTGTTTTTTTTGTGACAGCTGTAGATTTGGCTGGGGGCAGCTTTTCTCTTTTGGCTTTAGTGGGCTGGTTTGACGGCATTTCAATCAGCACACCGGTAATCGCCGGGCTGACTGATGTTGTTTGTTGTGCAGTTGTGGTATGCAACATAATCATCAACAGCGCAGCATGCAGACTTATCACCAGCAACGGCGCTATGAGGGTTGCGGGCAGCTTTAGCAGTAGTGACTGAGGCTGCGTTTTATCATCAGGCTTTTTGCTAACACACTGCGTTGTCCCAGCACTGTGTGTGTGTTGGGAGTACGCCGTGTTGTTGACCGCTATTGTTGTTACGCTGCTTTGCATCGGTGATAGATAGCTTGTCGCGAAAGCAGGCTTACATATCAAAAGATGCAGTTACGTAAATTGTGCGACCCGGCCAGGGGTGAGCTACGTAGGCAACTTCATCGGTGAGGTTATCGATACCAAAGGATACGCTTGATTTTGTATCCATACGATAAGTGGTCTTCATACCCAGGCGTGTGTAGCTGTCCTGTGCGCCATAAACATTATCTTCTTCATCGCTGTTATCGAGCCGACCAAAACTGTCGCTGGCATACTGCAGGCTACCGCTCAGATCCCATACAGGGGAAATATGATAGCTGGCCAGCAGGTTGCTACGCCATTCAGGCATGCGCGGAAAACGGTTACCGACAATAGAAGGGTCAGCGGCATTACTGATAATCTCTGAATCGGTATAAGCTACATTAAAACGAATATCCAGGTCTTGGATCAGAACTTTTCTGAGATTGGCAATAAACTCAAGGCCGCTGGTTTGTACTTCATCCACAGGAACAAATGTTCTTACATCGACAGGGCCACTGGTATCGGTTTGTGACTCGATCACATCTTTGATGTTTTCTTTGTACAGATTAACGCGCAGGTAGCCATCATTGAGAGCATGCTCAAACATGATATTGTGGTGTAAACCGTTTTCTGGTTTCAGAGCAGGATTAGCCAGACTTTGTGAGGCATAGGCTTCGTACTGACTATAAAGTTCCTCAACAATAGGGAAGCGGTATGCCCTTGCCAGTGAGTAGCGCACGATCCAGTCATCAGCCGGTTTATGACCGAGTGAAAATTTAGGTGAGATTTGTTGCTCCGAGCGCGCCGGTGTGTAGGCCAGATCGGTTAGCGTGCTGCTGTCCTGATCGTAGTAGCCATTATCGCTTTCCCAGGCTTCATAACGCAGCCCAAAAGAGCTATCCCAGCGCTCATTAAGTTCCCAGTTAAACTGGCTAAAGGCAGCTGCAAGGCTAGACTCACCGCCACTGCTATCGGTTAATGCATCTTTAGTGCCCAATGCATAATTACTGGAGTCATAAACATTAATGTTAAGTTTGTAGGCTTCATGTCGAATACCGGCAATCAGATTCAAACCATCTACACCGATATCATCGAATACCCACTTAGCTTCAGCCGTTTGCCAGCCGGTATCACCGAAATCTGTTATTTTTCCGGCACCGCTAAAAGTAGGGTCGTTTGGATTGACTGATGAGCTACGAGTTTCATCCTTTGAAACATCAAATGAACTCAGGTTGACTTCCATTTGCGTTGAGTCACTCAGATCGCCTTTAAGGCGTAGCCCTACATTTAAGCTGTTACGTTCTTTTTCACTGGCGCCGATTCTGCTGCTATTGATCGTAAACACATCGCCATTCTGATCAACCGTCCCGCTCCACAACGTATTACCTGAACTGTCTTGTACATAGGAGTTACCGGTATTTTCAGAATTTCGATCCTCATAAGCCAGATTTACTAAAGCAGACCAGTTATTAAAGTCATAACCGAGTTTTATTTTGTAGTTATCGGTGATGGTATCAACAACGCCCGTGTCGCCGTAAAACATTTTTTCATTACCGCGTGAGTCGTTACCAAGAATACCACCGCTGGCAGTAGCTGTCGGGGTACCGCCAAGTGAGCTGTCTCTAAATGTTTGTGGTTGAGACTCATTGTCGAGATGGTTATAAGACATGTAAAGGCTCAGGTCACCAACTTTGTTGCCATAAGACATAAACCCTTTATAACCAGAAACACGGTCATCAAATCCATAGTCAGCAAAGTTTTGAGAGAACAACATGCCATCAAAATGAAATTCCTGCTTCTGTGGGATGTTAGTTTCAATCAGTACCACACCACCCATGGCATTACCGCCGTACTCAGCAGAGAAGGGCCCGTAGACAACATCAACCTGTGCAATTTCACTGGATGAAACCATGGTCCAGCGTGGCGCACCATTCCAGCGTGACTGCAGTAAGTAATGTAAAGGCACCCCGTCGGCGAAAACCATTGAACGTGAGGTCTGAAACATATTGGAGCCACGTAGCCCAAGCGTACCGTTAGAGTCGCCGATAAAGCGTCGCCGAATTACAATGCTGGGCTCATATTTCACCGCATCTTCAGTTGTCGCCATATTGATGTTTTTTAAATCTTCTTGCTTCAGTGTGCTGACCGGGCTTGTGTAACCCGCCTGAGCACTTTGTTTTTGCTCACCCCAGACAACAAGCTCGTCCATTTCTGGCGATGGTGCTGCAGCCGTATCGGCAGCAACAGACAGAGTGGGTACGGCATAAAGAGCCAGCAGCACAGCAAGCGATAGTGGTTTATGTGTATGTGACAATGGAAGATCCCCGAAATAGATTTTTAAAGAAGTCTGTGATGGTGCAGTGAAACTTTAAATGAATACAGTAGAAGGCAGAAGTGACAGATTGACGCGTGACAAGTTGTCGCAGCTGTAACGGAATGTGTGAGAGGGTTAGAAAGGTTAGAATACTATTCTAAACAGAGTGCTGTAGCTTGTAGTAAGATTTGAAGATATTTCTAGTTCTAGAAAAGTTACTATCCAGGTATGTCTTTCAAATGCGTTTAAAAGTTTTGTGGATTAATCGCAGTAACGCATTTGCTTTTTCCGATAATTAAGCGAGCAATAAATGAAGGCACACAAAATCCGGTGCTTACATTCACGAAAGCGGCTGCTACCAGAGACCAGCCCATTATTTGCCCAAGCAGTGGATAGCCTGCCTGAAAACCCCATGCTGCAATTATTATCATTACCGTGGCCATTACACAGGCAAAGCGGCGACGCGCGGGATAGGTCGGTATTCTTGGTGTGTTAGAAATTTTTCGTAAACCATAGTTGTATAAAGTATCAAAAGGGTGTCCGGGGAGTATAGCGCCCAAGGCGGCGAATGGAACGAGTAACCATAAAATAAGTGGTGAGCTGAGGTAGGTTCCTAGTGCTGCCCACAACATGCAAATGGCGGGAGAAAGTCTCAAAGGATAATTCAGCTGCTGGTAAGTTTTATCATCTAGCCCACAAAACCCCTGAGCTTGTATGCGTTGCTTGATAATTACATGTCTGGGAGTCATTTCATTACTCCTTAATGTTGGCTACGTTTATTATCGTACAGCCGGATTTATAAATGAATGTATTTGAAGATGTTTTAGAATGAATGATGATCTATATCAAACGTAATAGTGTTGTGTATAAATGTGATAATCGCAAATTTAATTTTAAGAAAATGACCTGTACCCCATTTAACGGACATGGATTTCTAAGTTAAACTAACTGAAATGAGGTGTTAAATATGGGTAACAGAAAGTATACAACAGAATTTAAGATTGATGCGGTGAGCTTAGCCTTATCGAGTGAGTCAAGCCAGGCTCAAGTAGCACGAGATTTGGGCATTAATGAGGCTAGTCTTTATAATTGGATCAGTCAATACCGAGGCGATGTTTTAGATAACCCTAATACATTATCGCCAGAACAAGAGCTGGCTGCGCTTAAAAAAGAAAATGCACAACTTAAACAAGAGCGAGAAATATTAAAAAAGGCGGCAGCCTACTTCGCGAGACACCAAGCATAAGGTATCGGTTTATTGAGTCACACCATGAATTCGACATTCAACTACAGTGTCGTATTTTAGGGGTGTCAAAAAGCGGATTTTATGACTGGCGAAGTAGGCCGCTAAGCAATCGAGAACAAAGTGATACAGCGCTTGTACCTAAACTCGTTGAGTGCTTTAAACAAAGTCAAAACACTTATGGGGTGCGTCGATTAACAGATGATCTAAATGATTTAGGTGAAGATGTGAATCACAAGCGCGTTGCAAGGTTAAAGCAAGAATATGACATATATCCTAAACAGCATAAGAAGTTTGTTGTGACGACAGACTCAACGCACGATAGAGCCGTTGCAAAGAATGTACTTGATCGACAATTTACGGTTAACAAACCGAATTCTGTTTGGGTGAGTGACATTACTTATATTGGTACAGCAACAGGTTGGGTTTACTTAGCCACGATCATCGATTTATATTCTCGAATGATCATTGGTTGGCAGTTAGCTAACCACATGCGCAGTTCTTTGGTTTGTGAAGCGATTGATAACGCACAGCAGAGACGAGGATGCTTACCTGAATTATTTCATTCAGACCGAGGTTCTCAGTATGTTTCGGATGAAGTTGAAACTAAACTGAGAACGGTAAAGATAAGCATGAGTCGAAAAGGCAACTGCTGGGATAATGCCGTTGCAAAAAGTTTTTTCGGTACGTTAAAAACTGAACATGTAAACCATGATCATTATAAAAACATTGAAGAAGCTCGTATTAGCTTGTTTCAATACATTGAAGGGTTTTATAATCGTAAACGCAGACATTCACACTTAGGTAATATATCGCCACTTAAGTTTGAACAAATGACTGCTTAATCTATGTCCGTTTTACGGGGTACGGGTCACTTTCTCCTTCAGAAGTTAAAGCTTTGATTAATGAGCTAAACGGGACCTATAAATTAATAGCCCAATTACTTTATGGGGCAGGGCTACGCTTAATGGAAGTTATGCGTTTCCGAGTTCAGGATATAAACTTTGAGTACCGACAAATAATTATACGCTCCGGAAAAGGCAATAAAGATAGAGTATCTGTACTGCCCGAAAATGTTATTAAGGATTTAAAATCACATATTATCAAAGCCAAAGACCTACACGATAAAGATCTCAATGATGGTTTTGGTGAAGTTTATTTACCCTATGCTCTGCATAGAAAATACCCTAATGCAGGTAGCGAATGGAGGTGGCAGTATATTTTTCCTTCAACAAAGTTATCCATTGATCCAGAATCAGGCAAAACACGTCGTCATCATTTGTATGAAAAGAACCTAACCAGGGCTGTTAAAAAAGCGGTCAACGCGCTAGAAATTAATAGAAAGGTTAGCAGCCATACTTTTAGACATTGCTTTGCTACTCACCTTTTAGAAAATGGAAGTGACATCCGAACAGTCCAAGAGTTACTTGGTTATAAGGAAAAGTTGATGAGCAAATTGTCACTCCCGGCGTCCTGCCTCCCGCGACACTAGTTTATCCATAAACGTCGTACACGCACGTTATGCAAAAAGGTGCCTCTGCCGTTAAAAGCCCACTAGACAGGCTTTGATTATTTCCCAATACAAAAACTACTAAATATCCTGCCTAATAAATCATCGCTGCTAAATTCGCCGGTGATTTCGGATAAGGCATTTTGTGCATCTTTGAGTTCTTCGGCGATCAGCTCACCGGCTTGAACGGTTTGCAAGTTTAGCATTGCCGCTTTGATGCTTTGTTGTGCGGTGTCTAGCGCTGTTAAATGCCGGCGCCTTGCCATGAACTGGCCTTCGGTGGATTGCTCGAATCCCATGCAGTGTTTGAGGTGTGCTTTTAACAGATCGATACCTTCACCAGATTTCGCTGATAACTCGATTTCTGTGCTGTTTTCATGTTGTTTGATTGCAGCAGCTTTTCCGTTAATATCAATTTTGTTGTTTATTCTGGTTATTTCGATACTTTTCGGCAGGTTTTCGAGTAACTTATCATCACTTGCTTGTTGTTGATCCGTTACCAGTAATATTCGGTCGGCTTTTTCTATTTCGAGCCAGGCCCGGCGCACGCCTTCTTGCTCGACCGGGTCGTCTGTTTCACGCAGACCGGCGGTGTCGATCACGTGTAAGGGCATGCCGTCGATCTGGATATGTTCGCGCAGTACGTCTCGGGTGGTGCCTTCAATATGGGTTACGATCGCAGTTTCTCTGCCTGATAGGGCATTGAGTAAACTCGATTTGCCGGCATTGGGTCGACCTGCGATCACCACCGTCATGCCTTCACGCAGGAGTGTGCCTTGGCGGGCGGCAGACCAGACCTGAGAAATGCTAGTCTGCAGGCTATCGAGTTGTTGGCTGACGTGTGCATCGGCCAAAAAATCAATTTCTTCTTCGGGAAAGTCCAGTGCGGCTTCTACATATATTCGCAGTTGTATCAGCTGTTCGACCAGATCGGTAATTCGTGCCGAGAACTCCCCTTGCATCGAGCGCACTGCAGCGCGAGCGGCTTCGGCGCTATCGGCTTCGATTAAGTCGGCTATTGCTTCGGCTTGTGCCAGGTCCATTTTGTCGTTGAGAAAGGCGCGTTCTGAAAATTCGCCGGCGTGGGCAATGCGTGCACCGAGCTCGCAAACCCGCTTTAGCAGCATGTCCATGACGACCGGGCCACCATGGCCTTGCAGCTCTAGGATATCTTCGCCGGTAAATGAATGTGGGTTGTTAAAAAATAGCGCGATGCCATGATCGATGATGTTGTTATCGCCGTCATAGAACGGGCAGTAATCGGCATTGCGTGGTGTTAATGTTTTTTTGAGGATTTTATCAGCAATTTCGCGGCATTTCGGCCCCGATATTCTGACGATACCGACGCCACCTCGACCCGAGGGGGTCGCGATGGCTGCTATGGTATCTGTCGTTTCCATCTCAGATGGCTGACTTATGTTTACTTTTCTGCGCCGGCTTCAATCCGTTTGGTAATGATGTATTGCTGCGTGATCGACAGGATGTTGTTAACCACCCAGTACAGCACCAGACCTGATGGGAAGAAGGCGAAGAAGACAGTAAATATAATCGGCATGAACTGAAAGACTTTTTTCTGTATCGGGTCCATCGGTGCCGGGTTTAATTTAAACTGCACAAACATTGAAATACCCATTAATAAGGGCAGTACGAAGTACGGATCTTTTTCTGACAGGTTATCTAACCATAATGCGAAGGGTGCATTACGCATTTCGACACTTTCCAGCAGTACCCAATATAACGCGATAAAGACCGGTATTTGCACTAACATCGGGAAACAACCGCCAAGTGGGTTTATTTTCTCTGTTTTGTACATTTCCATCATGGCTTTACTCATGGCCTGACGGTCATCACCAAAACGCTCTTTCAGTGATTTTAAACGCGGGCCGAGTTTGCGCATTTTCGCCATTGAGCGGTAGCTGGCTTCTGATAATTTATAGAAGATCAGTTTAACGGTAATGGTCAGAAAGATAATGGCCCAACCCCAGTTACCAAAGAAGTCATAGAAGACTTCCAGTAACCAGAACAATGGCTTGGCAATAATTGTCAGGAAGCCATAATCTACCGTTAGCTCTAGTCCCGGGGCGATTTTTTCCAGCTGGTGCTGTAATTTGGGGCCGACTACCAGTTTACGGTTAAATTCGCCTGTTTCACCGGCTTTGATATTGATAGCTGCTGAGCGCAATCCCAACATGTAACGGTTATCACCGGTTTGTTTGGTGTAGTAGAAGTTATTTTCATCTGCGCCGGGCACCCACGAAGCCAGGAAGTAGTGCTGGATCATCGCTGCCCAGCCGGCTTTAAAGGTTGCGGATGAGTCTATATCCAGACTTTTATTCGCCATGTCTGAAAATTCGACTTTCGAATATTTGAAATCGTCATTGTAGATAACGCCACCGGTATAGGTGTAGATGAACTGGTTATCTTTCGATTGGGGTTCCGCCATGATCAGCTGACTGTACTGGCTACCATTCCAGTCTGCCGCCGGGGTCACTTTGTGGCTGATATCAATTTCGTAGCTGCCGCGTTTGAAATGAATGGTTTTTACGAAGCGATCACCTTTTTCTGACTGCCAGAATAAGTTGACCTGCAGTTCATTCTGGCCTTCTTCGAGTTTGTAAGCTGTTTTCTCTGCATGATAAACCGTGTGGTGTGATGGCGCTTGTGATGCAGCAGACACCAGACCAGACTGGGCTGTTGAAAACTTATCAAACTCACCACCCATGATCAGAAACGGTTCATCTGAATCGGCATTTTGTGGGTAATCACGCAGTTTTACCACACTGAAATTACCACCTCGGCTATCCAGTTCAACGATTAATTTATCGGTTTCAATGTGTATACGCTGCTGACCGGGCTTATCTGCAATAGCCGACATGATTGGCATGCCTTTGCTATCTGTCATCGGGACTGCTGCCGGTAGATCGGTTGCGGGTGGCTTCGCAGCACCGGGAATATCATCCGCTATCGCGCTACTTTCGTTGCTTGCTGATGGTTTGCTGATAACCTGTTCTGGCTGTGGGCCGTAATCTTGCTGCCAGCTACCCCACAATAAAAACAATAACATCGCCAGAGATATATATAAGAGTGTGCGTTGATTTTCCATCAGTCTGATTCTTCTTTTATATGCATTGAACTGTTTAAAACAGTTTTATAGTCAATTAATGTTTGTGCTTACAGTTGTGCTTATGCTCCGGCACCGGATCATAGCCCCCTTCGTGCCAGGGGTGACAACTCAATAAACGTTTGCTTGCTAACCAGCTGCCCCGCAAAATACCATGTTTTTGTAATGCTTCAATAGCATAATTCGAGCAGCTCGGTGTAAAACGGCAGTGCTGGCCAAAAACCGGGCTCAGTACAATCTGATAGGCACGTATTATATAGATAAATAGTTTATGCATCAGCTGTCACCTTGGGTTTAGTCTGACTTAACTTGTTCCAAAGTTTATTAAAGGACGCATTCAGTTCTTTATTATCAACCTTAACCGCACTGGGTCTGGCCAGAACAATACAATCTGAATACTGCAGATCAGGTTGTTGTAAGCGAAAGGTTTCTCTTGCCAGGCGTTTAATGCGGTTACGATCAACAGCCCGTTTCGATACTTTTTTGGATATTGCCAGACCTAATCGGGGCTGATTGAGGTCGTTTGCGCTGTAGAAAACCGTCAGATGACGGTCACTCACTTTTTTCGCAGCATTAAACACGCGTTTAAATTCTGCTGGCTTTAAGAGCTTTGCGCACTTGGGAAAGTGCGCATTACCGGTCATTAATATCTCTTAATTAGTCTAAGAAATATTAAGCAGTTAAGCGCTTACGGCCTTTTGCACGTCTCGCTTTTACTACTGCACGTCCACCTTTAGTGGCCATACGAGCGCGATAACCATGTGTACGAGCACGTTTAATACGGCTAGGTTGGAATGTTCTTTTCATATCACTGATATCCAGAATAGAGCTACAAAATCGAACCGCGGATTTTACTTGTTTAACACGACAAATGCAAAATATTATTACACTAATTAACTTATCCACAAATAATCAAAAAAGCGCCGGATAACTGTGGATAACTTTTCCGCTGAGCGCTAAAATAATGGTCTGATCTTTATCCACTAGCTGTGCTACATCAGCTTACATTCTTTCTCATAAAGATCGTTTTCTTTTTCATTATTTACAGGTCTGTTTTCGCTGCAATCTCTGACGATTTCTGCGCGCTCAGGCTGTTAGGGGAATATCCAAATTGTCCGATACTATTTGGCTGGCGTGCTTGCAGGCACTGGAAGACACGCTGACTGAGCAACAACTCAATACTTGGATTCGGCCACTGCACGCGATTGAAGAAACCAATAGCCTGAGCCTGCTGGCACCTAATCAGTTTGTTTTAAACTGGGTTAAGGGTAATTATTTTTCTCAAATTCAGACGATTGTAAAAAAAATAAGCAAATCTGATGATTACAACGTGAATTTAACCGTGGGTAGTCAAAAGAAGACCACTGTAAAACGCGAATTTAACCGAAACTTACCCGATAGTCTGGCGGAAAGGCTGCAACAGGTAACCCGTACTAAACCGGCGGAGGCGGCTATCGATAGCCCTGCAGAGTCCTTTGTCTCTAACCTCAACCCAAACTATACCTTTGAACAGTTTGTTGAGGGTAAATCTAATCAACTGGCCTGCGCCGCTGCCAAACAAGTGGCTGAAACCCCTGGTCAGGCCTATAACCCGTTTTTTATTTACGGCGGCGTGGGTCTTGGTAAAACCCATTTAATGCACGCGATTGGTAATCAAATCTTGCAGACCAATCCAAATGCTAAAGTCGCGTATCTGCATTCGGAACGGTTTGTCTCTCACATGATTAAAGCGCTACAACATAAAATGATCGATGAATTCAAACAATACTATCGATCACTTGATGCCTTGTTGATTGATGACATCCAGTTTTTCGCCCGTAAAAACTCCTCACAGGAAGAGTTTTTTCACACCTTTAATACACTGCTTGAAGGTAACCGCCAGATTATTCTGACCTGTGACCGCTACCCGAAAGAAATTGATGGGCTTGAAGACCGGCTAAAATCGCGCTTTGGCTGGGGTTTAACCCAGGCTATTGAACCACCGGAGCTGGAAACACGCGTCGCTATCCTGCATAAAAAAGCAGAAGAGCATGGCCTGGTTATTCCTGATGACACGGCTTTCTTCATTGCTAAACGCATTCGCTCCAACATCCGTGAACTTGAAGGCGCTTTACGCCGGGTCAGTGCCACTGCGCGTTTTACCGGTAGTGAAATCAATATCGAGTTTGCCAAAGAGGCCTTAAAAGATCTGATTGCGCAACACGATAAACAGGTGACAATCGAAAACATTCAAAAAACGGTGGCTGAGTATTTCAAGATTCGTATTTCAGATTTGCTGTCTAACCGCCGTAGTCGTTCAATTACCCGGCCACGGCAGATTGCAATGGCGTTATCAAAGGAATTAACCAATCACAGTTTGCCTGAAATTGGCGCGGCTTTCGGTGGCCGTGATCACACCACGGTTATTCATGCCTGCAAGAAAGTGATTGAGCTAAGAGAATCTGATATGCGGATTGATGAAGATTATAAAAATCTTTACCGTATATTAAGTACCTGATCGCTAAAATAAACGATCCCTACTACTTCATATCGAGGCTTAGGGATATAATGTGATTTGCTTGTGGATAAGCTCTTTATTAACACGGTATAAAATGAAGCGATAAAGTTATCCACAAGTTGTTTGCATGATACTCGCAACTTAATAGCGGCTTATGCAGTATGATTTTCGTTGCTAAGCAGTTGAAATATAATACAATTACTGAGTTACCCCCGTTTTTAAGGGATACTTATTACTACTACTATTTTTATATAAAAAAACAAATTATATTAATAAGGTAAGCTATGAAACTTTCAATTCAAAGGGATGATCTTTTAAAACCTCTCCAGCAAATCATCGGAGCTGTCGAAAAAAGGCAAACCATGCCGGCATTGTCCAATGTCTTAATTCAATGTGATGCTCAAAGTATTTCGCTGACTGCTACCGATCTTGAAATTGAATTAGTTTCAACCATCAATCAGATGACAGATGAACCGGGTGAAACAACCTTACCGGCTAAGAAATTATTGGATATCTGCAAATCCTTATCTGATGGTGCCAATGTCAGCATCAGTATTGATAAAGATAAAGCCATTGTTAAATCCTCACGCAGTCGTTTCTCACTGGCCACCCTACCGGCTTCTGATTTTCCTTCACTTGAAGAATTAACGCCGATAGTGAGTTTTAGTATTACTCAAACACAGTTTAAGTCGGTCATTGAAAAAACAGCATTTGCAATGGCTCAGCAAGATGTTCGTTATTATCTCAATGGCTTACTATTTGACCTGAATGCAGAAGGTATTCGCTCTATTGCGACCGATGGACACAGACTGTCTTATAGCGAACAGTTGGCAGGCCTAGATATTACAGAAAACATGCAGGTGATCGTTCCTCGTAAAGGTATTTTAGAGCTGAGTCGTTTATTACAGCATAATGATGATGTAGTTGAGATTGCGATTGCTAAAAACCATATACGAGTCAAAATCGATAATATTATCTTTACCTCAAAGCTGATCGATGGCCGTTTCCCTGATTACACCCGTGTTATTCCTGAAAAAGGCGATAATTTACTGGTTATTGACAGAAATGAATTTAAACAAGCTCTGGTCAGAGCCTCTATTTTATCTAACGAAAAGTTTCGTGGTATTCGACTGTTATTAAATAACGCTGTAATCAAACTGCAATCACATAACCCGGATCACGAAGAAGCCGATGTTGAATTAGTTGCTGACTATCAGGGAGATGATATCGAAATCGGCTTTAATGTGAATTATATGCTGGATGTGCTTAATGCCAGTTCATCGGAGCTGGTGCATATCAGCTTGCAGGATTCTAATAGTAGTTGCCTGGTACAGTACCCGGATGATGAACATTCTAAATACGTCATTATGCCAATGCGACTATAGATTGCAGATTATTATAATCTTCATAATAACTTAGCAATATGAGTCTGGCCTATCTGGAAGCACAGGGTTTCCGGAATATTCAACAGTTGGGTATTGAACCTAGCCCAACTGTTAATCTGATCTACGGTTCCAATGCTTCTGGTAAAACCAGCCTGCTTGAAAGCATTTACTTTCTGTCTCACGGGCGTTCCTTTCTTACCCATAAAATCAAAGATGTTATGAATGTGCACTCACAACAAATGCACATCTTCAGCAGACTGGTCAATGAACAAAATCGAATTATTCCAGCGGGTATTTTGCACGACAGAGAAAAGCTGTTAATAAAACTCAATGGTGTCAAAATCAATCGGCTATCTGAACTGGCTATCCAGCTTCCTGTTATTGCACTACACCCTGAAAGTCACCAATTAATATCCGGTGGCCCTAAACAAAGAAGACAATTCATCGATTGGGGATTGTTCCACGTGGAACAATCTTATAACGGTATCTGGCAACGCTACCAAAAAGCCTTAAAACAACGCAATGCCGCTTTACGCAGTCGTCAGCCCGCTAAAACATTCCATGTTTGGGATCAACAGATTTTTGAAGCAGCTGAAAAAATCGATAATTTACGGCGAAACTACGTAAAGCAATTACAGCTATTGGTAAATCAATTTCAAGAGCTGGTGTTTGATGACAAAACCATTGTTATTGATTATTACCGAGGCTGGAACAGAGAAACAGATCTACCCGTGGTGTTTGAGCAAGCCCTAAAAACAGACATGGAAAGAGGCTTTTCACAAGCAGGTCCACAGCGCGCAGATTTACGCTTTAAAATTAATGGATTAAATGCAGAAACCGCAGTTTCAAGAGGTCAGCAGAAGAGTTTAGTGGTATTATTACGGCTGTTACAAGGTTTGTTATTTCATCAGGCAACCAAGAAAAACAGTGTTATTTTATTTGATGATTTACCCGCTGAGCTAGATAGCCAGCATCGTCAAAAAATATTAAAAATGATGTCAGAATTACCAGCTCAATTATTTATTACATCGATTGAAAAGAATGCGGTCGATTTGTCATTATGGTCAGAACAGAAAATGTTCCACGTGGAACATGGAATGGTTTCAGAAAAGGCATAATGATTTAACTTTTATAAAAGGCATGTTTTATGAGTGATCAATCTTACGATTCTTCAAATATTAAAGTCTTAAAAGGACTGGAAGCAGTTCGCAAGCGACCAGGTATGTATATCGGTGATACAGACGATGGCACCGGACTGCATCATATGGTGTTTGAGGTCGTTGATAACTCGATCGATGAAGCCCTAGCAGGGCATTGTTCGCAGATTGATGTGAAGATTCACAGTGATGGTTCTGTTTCAGTGAAAGATAATGGCCGTGGTATACCGGTTGATATCCACCCTGAAGAAGGTGTTTCGGCCGCTGAAGTGATTATGACGGTACTACATGCCGGCGGTAAGTTTGATGATAACTCGTATAAGGTTTCAGGTGGTCTGCACGGGGTCGGCGTTTCGGTGGTGAATGCGCTGTCTGAGAAGCTAGTTATCACGATAGGCCGCGATGGTAAGAAGTATCAGCAGGAGTATCATCTGGGTGATCCGCAGGCTCCGCTGGAAATTATCGGTGATTCAGCTAAAACAGGGACTGAATTGCGCTTCTGGCCGAGTGCTGAGATCTTTACCTTGACTGAATTCCATTACGATATTTTAAGCAAACGATTACGTGAGTTATCTTTCCTGAATTCAGGTGTGCGTATTGTTTTGACCGATGGCCGTGATGACAGAACCGACACCTTTGAATACGAGGGCGGTATCAGTGCTTTTGTTAGCCACCTGAACCGTAATAAAACCCCGCTGCATGAACAGGTCTTCTCGTTTAGTAAAGAAAAAGACGACATTGTGGTTGAGGCCGCGTTGCAGTGGAACGATTCGTATCAGGAAAACATATTTCCTTACACCAATAATATCCCGCAGCGTGATGGCGGTACCCATATAGCCGGTTTCCGTGGCGCTTTAACACGTTCTTTGAATCAATACATGGAAGCTGAGGGTGTTGCTAAAAAGAATAAAATCAGTACCACTGGTGATGATGCGCGTGAAGGCTTAACCGCTGTGTTATCGGTAAAAGTACCGGATCCTAAATTCTCATCACAGACAAAAGATAAGCTGGTGTCATCAGAAGTTAAATCGGCGGTTGAATCAGCCATGGGCGAGGCCTTGCAGGAATTTTTGGCTGAAAACCCGGCAGCGGCTAAAGCGATAACCGCGAAGATTGTGGATGCAGCGCGAGCTCGTGAAGCAGCCCGTAAAGCTCGCGAGATGACCCGCCGCAAAGGCGCACTGGATATAGCTGGCTTGCCCGGTAAGCTGGCAGATTGTCAGGAAAAAGACCCGGCTAAATGCGAAATCTATCTGGTGGAGGGTGACTCTGCTGGCGGCTCAGCGAAACAGGGCCGTGATCGTAAAACCCAGGCTATTCTGCCACTTAAAGGTAAAATTCTTAATGTCGAAAAAGCACGTTTCGATAAAATGCTGGCTTCAGCAGAAGTCGGCACCCTGATTACTGCGTTAGGTTGTGGTATCGGTAAGGAAGAATTTAATCCGGATAAGTTGAGATATCACCACATCATTATCATGACCGATGCTGACGTGGATGGCTCACACATCCGTACCCTGCTGTTAACCTTCTTTTATCGACAGATGTTTGAGCTGGTAGAAAGAGGTCATATCTATATTGCTCAGCCTCCCCTGTATAAAGTGAAAAAAGGTAAGCAGGAGCGCTATGTAAAAGATGATGCCGAGTTAAATCAGTATTTATTACAACTGGCATTAAGCGGTGCAGAATTACATGTTGAAGCGCGTAGCCCGGCTATTTCGGGTACTGCATTGGAAGATTTGTCGCAGACATACATGCGCTCCATGTCGGTGATAACACGCTTATCTCGCCGTTATGATGAATTAGTGCTGAAAAGCATGCTGAAAGCCCCGTCATTAGAAGAGCAGCAATTAAAAGACCGTAAGGCCATGCAAAACTGGTTAGATAAGATCATTGAAGAGGTCGAGTTAACTAAAGAACAGGGAGTCAGTTACCAGTTTGAGATTGTTGATGACGAAGAAAATGAGGGTGCTCTGGCGATCAGCATTAACCGCCAGCGGCATGGTCTTGATCATCCGAGTCTGATGCCTGCTGAGCTATTTAACAGCCCTGAATTCGGTGTGATTAACAGCTTCTGTAGTAAATTATATGGCCTGTTATCAGATACAGCGTATATCCAGCGCGGTGATAAGCGTATGGATGTTGCCGGCTTTGAAGAGGTGATGGACTGGTTAATGAAAGAAGCCCGTCGTGGTCAGAGCATTCAGCGCTATAAAGGTCTGGGTGAGATGAATCCCGATCAGCTTTGGGAAACCACCATGGACCCGGCTACCCGCCGTATGTTGCAGGTAAAAATTGAAGATGTGATAGGCGCCGATGAAGTCTTTACCACGCTGATGGGAGACAATGTTGAGCCGCGTCGTGATTTCATTGAGGCTAACGCCCTGTCAGCCAGTAACATCGACGTATAATTTATTAACAGTTTGTCGTCTGCTTGCTGCACTTAGCCAGTAAACAGACGGCAATAACAAAGCGGATCAATCAGTATGAACCCCCTGCTTAATACGGATGCGCTACCGGCATTCAGACATTTACACGCCGACAATATTCTGCCTGCAGTTGAACAGGTTCTGTCAGATAACAGACAACAACTGGAAACACTGTTAACACAGGCGGTATTCAGCTGGGATAACCTGATAACCCCGTTACAACAGATGGATTCACGGTTAAGCCGGGTCTGGTCTCCGGTCAGGCATTTGAACTCGGTCATGAACAGCGAGAGCTGGCGATCACAACATGATAAGTGCTTATCGATGATGAGCAGTTATCACACCGAATTATCACAAAATAAAGCACTCTATGAGGCCTATAAGTGTCTGCAGCAGTCGGCTGATTTTGAAACTTATAGTCATGCTCAGAAACAATGCATTGTGCAGGCCTTACGCGACTTTGAATTAGGTGGGGTGGCCTTAGATGCCGATAAAAAGAAACGCTTTAAAGAAATAAAGGAATTATTATCTCAGCTCACCAACACCTTCTCGCAGAATGTTCTGGATGCCACTAATCAGTGGAAAAAATTAATCACCGATAAAACTGAGTTAACAGGCTTGCCAGATTATGCCCTGGATATGCTGGCACAGAATGCTGCGTCGAAGAAAAAAACGGGCTACTTATTGGGTCTGGATTTTCCATCTTTCAATGCGGTGATGACCTATGCTGATAATCGCTCGTTACGAAAAGAAGTCTATCTAGGCTATGTCACCAGAGCATCAGAAATAAAAGATAAAAATGCAGATAATAAACGCTTCGATAACACAGAAGTGATCAAGGATATTCTGGAAGGCCGGCTGTTGATTGCAGAGCTGTTAGGTTTTAAAAACTATGCAGAGGTTTCAATAGCAAAAAAAATGGCTAACTCCTGTGACGATGTTTTAAATTTTTTAAACGAGTTAAATGATAAGTCACACGCTAAAGCGCTTGAAGAGCATCAGCAATTAACAAGCTTTGCCAAAGACAGCGATGGTTTGGAGACTTTGCAGGCCTGGGATATTGGCTATTATGCTGAGAAATTAAAAAATAAAACCTATCAGTTTAGTCAGCAGGATTTAAAACCATACTTCCCTGCCCCGACCGTGATAAAAGGCTTGTTTGAGATCGTTAATCGACTCTATGATATTGATATTAAAGAGAATAACACGGTTGAGTGCTGGCATGATGAGGTCCTGTTCTTTGATATATTCGACGCCAATAAACAACTTCGTGGTCAGTTTTATCTCGACCTTTATGCGCGAGACAATAAACAGGGCGGGGCCTGGATGGATGATTGCGTTGGCCGTATGAAAGTGGCAGATCAGCTGCAAACGCCGGTGGCTTATCTGGTTTGTAATCTGACGCCACCAGTGGGCGATAAGCCAGCCTTGTTTGATCACAATGAGGTGACAACGCTGTTCCATGAGTTTGGTCATGGCCTGCATCACATGCTGACTTTGGTTGACGAGTTTGATGTTGCCGGCATTAACGGTGTGGAATGGGACGCAGTGGAATTACCGAGCCAGTTTATGGAAAATTGGTGCTGGCAAAAAGACTCACTGGAACTGATTTCCGGGCATTATGAAAGCGGTGAAAAAATTCCCGAAGCGCTGTTTAATAAGATGCTCAGTGCAAAGAATTACCGGGCGGCATCTGCCATGGTGCGCCAGCTGGAGTTTGCATTATTTGATTTTGAATTATATAAGAACTATGCAACACCGGGTTATCAGGATGTACAACAAACGTTGGATGAGGTGCGGGCACGGGTCAGTGTGCAGCCTGCTGTGGCTGAAAACCGCTTCCAGAACAGTTTTTCACATATCTTCGCCGGTGGATATGCGGCCGGTTATTACAGCTACAAATGGGCCGAAGTGTTATCAGCAGATGCGTTTTCCAGCTTTGAAGAAAACGGTATTTTCGATAAGAAAACCGGGCAAAAGTTTTTGCATAATATTTTAGAAAAAGGTGGTTCAGAACCGGCTGCACTATTGTTTAAAAATTTCAGAGGCAGGGAACCTGACAGTGCTGCCCTGCTTCGTCACAGCGGTTTGAAATAATCAGATTTCTTAAAAAGAAAATAATATATGAAATACAAAGATCTCAGAGACTTTATTGACCAGCTCGAAAAAATGGGTGAGCTTAAGCGCATTACTCAGGAAGTTGATGCAAACCTGGAAATAACCGAAATATGTGACCGCACCTTAAGAGCCGGTGGCCCTGCTCTGCTGTTTGAAAATGTTAAAGACTCTGATGTGCCGTTGCTAGGAAATTTATTTGGTACTACGCGCCGGGTGGCGCTGGGCATGGGTAAAGAATCGATTGATGCTTTGCGCGAGCTGGGTGAATTACTGGCCTTCTTAAAAGAACCAGAGCCACCAAAAGGTATGCGTGATGCGTGGGAAAAACTGCCGGTCTTTAAGCAAGTGCTGAATATGGCGCCTAAGCTGGTTAAGAACCCGCCTTGCCAAAAAATCGTTATTGAAAAAGACGATGTCGATTTGTCCAGATTACCGGTCCAAACCTGTTGGCCTGGTGATGCCGGGCCGTTGATTACCTGGGGCTTGGTGGTGACTAAAGGCCCGGAAAAGGAGCGACAAAACCTCGGTATCTATCGGCAGCAAGTCATCGCGAAAAACAAAGTGATTATGCGCTGGCTATCGCACCGTGGCGGGGCACTGGATTTTCTTGAGTTTCAGAAAGCCAATCCGGGTCAGCCGTTTCCGGTTGCTGTTGCGCTGGGAGCAGATCCCGGCACTATCTTAGGCGCTGTCACGCCGGTACCCGACTCATTATCTGAATATGCTTTTGCTGGTCTGTTGCGTGGTGAAAAAACCGAAGTATCGGACTGCCTGTTAAGTGATTTACAAATCCCGGCATCTGCCGAATTTGTGCTGGAAGGATTTATTTATCCCGATGAAACTGCCGATGAAGGCCCGTTCGGCGATCACACTGGCTATTATAATGAAGTTGATCAGTTTCCCGTGTTTACCGTAGAAAAAATCACCCACCGTAAAGAGCCGATTTATCACAGTACCTATACCGGTCGACCACCGGATGAACCGGCGATTCTGGGAGAGGCTTTAAACGAAGTCTTTGTGCCGATTCTGCAAAAACAGTTTCCAGAAATTGTGGATTTTTATTTACCACCTGAAGGCTGTTCTTACCGGGTTGCTATTGTCAGCATGAAAAAACAATACCCAGGTCATGCCAAGCGCGTGATGATGGGAGTCTGGTCTTTTTTACGCCAGTTTATGTACACCAAGTTTGTTATCGTGGTTGATGATGATGTCAGTACCCGTAACTGGCAGGACGTAATCTGGGCGATGACCACTCGAATGGATCCGGCACGGGATACCCTGCTAATAGAAAACACCCCCATCGACTATCTCGATTTCGCCTCACCGGTTTCCGGCCTGGGCTCTAAAATGGGAATGGATGCAACCAATAAGTGGCCGGGTGAAACCGATCGTGAATGGGGCGAGCCAATTGTTATGGAGCCTGCAGTGGTCGAAAAAGTGGATGCGATCTGGGACAGTTTAAAAATAGAAGAATAAGTTAGTGACTTACCAGTTAAAAATTATCGGAGAGGCAGTCTAATGAAAACACTGATCAATATTATCATCTTAATCATTTTAGCCGGAGCCGGTTATTATTTTTATCAGGATAATAAAGAAGCGTTAAATAAAACTTTGCATGATGTTAAAGATGTGTCGGTTGAATCAGTTTCTGAAAGTGTGATGAAACAGGTTAAAAACATTGATACAGATATTTTACTTGAGTTGGCAGCAGAGAATAAAGATGAGCTGTTTAGCTTAATCAAACAGCAGGATATCAAACTCGAAAATATTGATATTAATTCAATGAAAAACCAGCTTAAAGAAAACGGACTGGATCTTGAAAAATTCGATTTTAATAATGAAGAAAATATAGCGATACTGAAAGAAATTATTAATAAAACGGGTAATAAATAAGAGGTGAAGTCACTTGGATGACAAGGAAGCTACCAATCTGCTGATATCTTCGTCGGTTCCACATCCGGCGATATTTACAATACTGGGTTTCTTTGCAGGAAGTATCATTTGGCTGATCGATGCTGTAATCGACTCTTTTATACTAGAGCCAGAGCATACGCTAATTACGAGTCTGTTTTTTGCTGAGGGAACTGAGCTTTGGATGCGGCTATTAATCGTTTTTGTTATGACGATGAGTGGTTATTTTGCCAGCAGGTCATTTAATAAATCAGTGACATTAAATAAATTGCTTTTCAAATATCAGAATGAACTGGAAGAGCTGGTCTCTACCAGAACTCAATTATTGGAAGAGAAAACAAAACAGCTGGAAAAACTGGTAAATATTGATGTACTAACAAATATTTATAATAGAAGAAAGTTTAAAGAAGTAGCAGATTATGAACTGAACCGGTTTATAAGACACCAATCTCCATTTTCAATATTAATGCTAGATATCGATAATTTTAAAAAAATTAATGATACTTACGGGCATGATGTAGGAGATATCGTCATTAAAGGAATAGCGCAACTGATCAGAGATTATATTAGAAACAACGATTACTTTGCCCGCTGGGGAGGTGAAGAGTTTATTATATTGTCGCCGGAAACCGACCAAGAAGGACGCTGCACTTTAGCAAAAAAAATAATTGATTTGATTGCTGAACACACATTTGAAGTAGTTGGAAAAGTAACCATTAGTATTGGTCTGACGAGCTCAGTTGAAGGGGATACTGATATTGCTTCAATTATAAAGAGAGCAGATCGAGGTTTGTATAGAGCCAAAGACGCAGGCAAAAATCAGTATAAGGTTGTGGATTAAATCTGCTGTCATTACGTTATCAGCTAACGTAAGCAATAAATAATACCATCGCTAATCGATGCGAACTTAAATACTGGTTTTAGGTTTTTCTTTAATTTGGTTATATCTAGACGTTTAGATTCATTCAGGTAGCTGATGTAAGCAGGGCTGTAATATTGATCGGCATCTTCTATCGCTATTTCTGGCATTCTTTTAAGGCCTGCTAAGTCAGACAGCAGCCATGCATGATCAGTCGTAGTACTGGCATGACCATCACTGACATTATAAATTTCAATGCCATCGGCTGTGTTTTTTATTGCACAGACACAAACTTCCACTAGATCTTCCAGATGAATCCGATTTGTATAGGGAGCCTGATTTTGGTTAATTACGGGCCTGGTATTTGCAGCTATTCGTTTTCGATTGACTGTATTACTTGAGTAGATCGCAGCACAACGTAAAATGGTAACAGCTGTAGAAGTAGACTTATTGAATTGAACAAGTTGCTGTTCAGCATCAAGCCGTCTTTTTGAGCGGCTGGCAGAGGGTTTTGTCGGGTATTGTTCGTCGATCAACTGGCCAGCGCAATCTCCATAGACGCCACTGGTGCTGATGTAAATAATATGCGCAACAGGTGATTGCAGAGCTAACAGAAACTGAGTGAGTCTCTGATCGGTCAGATCTGTGTCCGAAGGAGGTGCAAAATAGCAAAGCGTATCAAGCTGCTCGGTGATTTCGATTGGGTTTGTTTCATTATCCAGATCTATCTGCAAATGCTGATGATGTTTTGAAAGTACTGCATGCTGTTTTCTGCTGATAGTCGTTACCTGCTGCCCGTGATTGAGTAGCTGCTCGCAAAGCGCTGAGCCGAGCTGGCCATAGCCGACAATTAGAGTATGTTTCATGGTTTTAACTTTAGCGTAAATAAGCGACAATAGCCGGCTTGAAAAGGTTAGCAGGGTTATATTACATGAGTTTTAAGATTTCATTACAGCCAAGTGGCCATCAGTTTGAGATTACTGAGGATGAGTCCATTCTTGATGCGGCTCTAAACCATGGTTTATCGTTACCCTATGGCTGTCGTAATGGTGCCTGTGGAGCCTGCGCCGCTCAACTGATTAGTGGTGAGGTGGATTACGCAGAGCGCAATACCTCCTGTTTAAGCGAAGATGACAAATCTGCAGGCAAGGTCTTATGTTGCCAGGCTCGAGTCTCAGCTGATGTCGTGCTCAATATTAAGGAAATTAGCAGTAGTGCGGAAATAAAACCCAAAATTATGCCGGCTCGGGTTACCAGCATTGAAAAACTATCACATGATGTGATGCAGCTGCAGCTAAAACTGCCAGAAAGTCAGCGGATGCAGTTTTTAGCCGGCCAGTATATTGAAATATTGTTAAAAGGTGGCAAGCGTCGGGCCTTCTCGATTGCCAATGCGCCGCACCAGGATGATGTCATCGTATTACAGATCAGGCATGTGCCAGGTGGCTATTTCAGCGGCCATGTATTTGATGAAATGCAAGAAAAAGCGCTGTTACGGATAGAAGGTCCCTTTGGTGGTTTTTATCTGGATGAAGAGAGCCAGCGCCCGGTAATCATGGTCGGAGGTGGTACCGGATATGCGCCATTGAACGGAATGCTAGAGCATGCGCACAGTCTACAGTTAAAAAATCAGTTTCATTTGTTTTGTGGTGTGCGTGCAAAACGTGATATTTTTATGCAACAGCAGGCACAGGCATTACAGCAGAAGTTGCCTAATCTGGAATACACCGTCGTGCTGTCAGATGCCGAGCAGGCGGACGACTGGCAAGGTCAAACAGGCTTCGTACACGAGGCGGTGATAAAGCAGTTTACTGACCTGTCTGGGTTCGATATTTATATGAGTGGCCCACCACCGATGGTGAATGCGGCAAAACAGGCATTTTTGGCACAGGGTGCCAAGCCGGAACAGATGTATTCAGATGCTTTTGAATATTCTGTGGATGCACAAGAAGCAGCAAAATAAAGGGAATTTGCCCTATGGCAATCGAAAATCAGGTCGATCATGAGCAGTTATGTGTTTATACCAACTGCACAGGGATTATGAAAAAAACAGATGTTGATGATTATATGTCGCGTATTTGGACGGTTTCATCGCATTTTGGCTACAACGAGTTATTTGATACCACACAGGGAGACTGGAGCGAATTTGATTTCGATCAGCTGTTTGATATTGCGAAAACAGCCAGCCTGTTAACCGCGATAGATCCGGGCTCAAAGCTGGCCTGGGTGGTGAGCAACGAAGAAATCAAAAACTTAACCCAGTTGTATGCGCAATCCAAAGCCATGATCACGACGCAGGTGCGTCATCAACAAGCTTTTTTTAACCGCCAGCAGGCGCTGGGCTGGTTAGGCGTTACAGAATAGCACTGTCTTTTTGCTGGCAGAATTTCAGGCCCTGCTGATAATAGGCCTGTGCTTTCGAGCTGTCTTCACTCTGCTCCGTTAATAAAGCCAGTTGTAAATAGGTATCAGCCTGAGGCTGGCAGGCCAGACTTGATTCGAAGAACGCTCGAGCCTTACCCCAGAGATGTAATACCGTACAAATTTTTCCTGCGGCTAACAGTAAGTTGGCCTGACGGGGGTTTGATTTAAGCCACTTCTGACAACTGGCTAACAGTTCGTTGAAATAATCATTGGTGTTATCGCTTTTTATGTCGCTGACAAATCGGGCGTAAACAGCAATCAGTTCGTCATTCCACTGTTTATTCAGGGCATCGCGCAGTACCGATTCGGCACGCTTTAATTCATTGTTATTGATTAGCAGACTGGCATAGAGCTGAATATTTGCGGTATCCTTTTTCAGGTACTTAGGCATGCCCTGCCAGATGCTTTCCAGCTTTGAAATGTCTCGTTGTAAGCCGGTCACTTTTAAGTAACCGGCATAGGCGATTTTTTCAGTTTTCAGCAAAACATCTTCCGGTAACGCATTTGTTTGTTTAATGTCTTTTAGTAACGGGCATAAATGCGCCCAGTCTTCCAGTTGCAGATAGGCGCGTGACATTAGTCGCATGACGAATTCATGTTTCGGATGAGTTGCGATTAACTGGTTTAAGGTCGCCAGCGCCATTTCGTTTTGTTGATGCGAAAGCTGCAACTCAGCCTGCGTTAGACCGATCGCAATTTCAGCATCCGGGTTCAGATCGTGAGCCTGTTTCAGATAATTGTCGCGGCGTGAGTCAGCATGCAGTAACTGGGCAGCACGTGCAGCCAGCAGGTAGTTTAGAAACGAATTTTTGTTGCCGGAAGCCTGACGAATGAAATTGGTTTCGGCTTTTTTGAAGCGCCCTTCTGAAAAATCGGTGAGCCCGGCAATCAGACCCGAAGAGGATTTATTGTTCTGATAACGTGAGTAAGAGCGGCTTATAAACTCGGGCATTCGGATTAGATTAAGCAGTGAACGTAATAACACGTAGCAAACGATGAACAGCAGAATAATAAAGCCGCCAAAAACGAAGACCGAGGTCTCAATAGTAAAGCTCTGATACTGGATCAGAACCAACCCGGTTCCCTGTTGTTTAATAAAGTAGCCGAGATAAATCGATGCCGATATCAGCAGCAGAAATAAAAGTCGTTTAATTAATTTCATTGTTGGCTTTTACCTCTGTTGTTTTTAGCAGGCTGCTGACCGAGTTGGGAGTTTGCATCTTTTAAGGCGATGACGTTCTGTAATAATACAGAAGAGCCGGTAATATCGGGTAATTCGGCCATTAAGGTCAGCTGACTCAGTGCGCTCAGTTCACTGATAAGGGCAGCAACCCGGTTGTCGCTTTTATCGTAGTGCTGTGAAAGGCTGTCGAGCGCTTTATTACTGTCGAGCTGAAAAAGAGCAGTATTTTTATTGATGGCTGCTATACGTGAGGACTCAAGGGCCGTACGCAGGCGTGAAAGTATTTGTTGTTGATCCAATGCATTAACTGGTGACTGCAGTACTCTGTTATGCTTTTTAATGGTGACCAGAGATTTAATACGTGACCAGAAAGTGGCGAACAGTGATTCATCAGCAACCGAGACTAATTCAATGATTTCATCATTTGAAGGCTGCTCAAGTAACTGCTGATGCAGAGATTTAAACGGCAGCTGTTGTATTGCCTGCATCATATTATCCAGACTAAAAGCGATGGCGTTGATATCCGGTTGCTTTAACAGGGTGAGCTGGTAAATTTCTTCGCTGATTTTTTTTCTGACCTTGAGCAGGCTAGGATCAGATAATTCCTGCAGTCGCTGATTGGCAGATTTAAGCGCAATGATTGAGGTTTTAATGTCCTCTGAGATCTGCAGTCGCTGATTGGCCAGCGCTAACAGGTAAGCGACTTCAGCCAGTACCCACTGAGTTTGTGAGCGGTGACTAATGTCGTAGCTATTCTGACTGGTGTTGATCAGGGTTTGCTGGGTTTCAGTCAGTGCTTTAAGCTGGCTTTGTGTTTCCGTTAACAACTCAGCCGAAGCCTGCAAACTTGTCTGTTGTTGTTGAAGCAAGGCGCTGGCATCAGTTAACTGCTGATTCAGTTCAGAGATATTGGCAGACTGAATAGTGTTGCTGACAGAGAGTTGGTCAAGCCTTGCCTGTAACTGTAGCCAGAAATAATAGCCGGCTGCTGATAAGCCCAGCAATAATATCAGCAGTAATAAAAAACCGCTGAAGCTTTTCGAGTTGCTATTAGAACGGCTGGCTTTACTGGCTTTTTTATCGGCGGGCTTAGCGGTTTTATCTGTCGCGCTGCTGTCAGTAACGGGTTGCTTGGTCGTTGTTTCGGTTGGACTCATTGTTTAACATCCCGTTTGTTGGGTTGGTGTTGTTCTGCAAGCCTGATGATTGTGCTGAGCATAGCATCATCTGTGGCATTATCGGCAGTTTCGATCCGTTTAAAGCCGAGTTCACGAGCCCGATCTGAACAGCGACTGCCGGGCGTGATCAGTGTTTTATTGAGTAGTGCAGCACGATCTGAGCTGTCGAGCATAGCCAGTAGGTTTTCAAGCCCCTGCTGACTGCTCACTGTTAAAATATCCAGCTGCTGTAAATCAGTTGACGTGATGATAATAGCAGACGCGCTGCGCTGGTAAACATCAAGATAGTCAACGCTGGCCTGGCGTTGTTTGAGTACATCTTTTAAGTGTTCCCGGCCTGCACCGCCTCTGATTATCAGTATCTTCTTTGCGCGTATTTGATGTTCTAAGAATTGCCCACAGTTTAACAGCGCCTCGCTATCAAAACCGTGTTCAGGGCTGATCACACTTTTAGCAGAATAGTGCTGCAGGCGCTGTACAGTGGCTTTACCGATGGCAGCAAGCAAGGGCTTGCTGATAGAGAGTTGCTGTCTGCGCAACAGTTCAAAGCCGTAGTCAACCGCATTGGCACTGACGAAGATGATGAAGTCGTAGTGGTTAATCGATGACAGTACAGTCTGTTGTGCGGGATCAAAATAGGGCTGGATATTAATACAGGGCTGGTGCAGTGTATCTGCGCCCAGTTGTTGTAAATTCTGGATCAGGTAGTCAGCCTGTTGCTGGGGCCGGGTTACCAGCACCGACAGGCCAGCTAATGGTCTGTCGGTGCTGGTAGTTATAGAGGCTAGCGGCTTCATTAGTTAACGTTTAGCATTCCCAGCTCGGCTAAAATGTCGGCGGCACCGGCGGCTAATAAGCGTTTAGCCAGTTCACTGCCGAGCTCTTCTGCGCCTTCAGCCGGGCCGCTAATCTCATCAAAAACGACCTGACTGCCATCGGGTTTGCCGACTAGCCCGCGCAGATAAATTTCATTGTCCTGTAACAGCGCATAACCGGCTATAGGTACCTGACAACCACCATTGAGGCCTTTGTTTAAGGCCCGTTCTGCGCGTAATCGAATTGCCGTATCGGCATCGTTTAACGGCGCAATCAGCTGTTCTATTGCGCTGTCGCCGCTACGGCATTCAATCCCTACTGCGCCCTGGCCGACCGCAGGCAGTGATTGTTCGGGACTTAAGCTGTGCCTTATACGGTCTTCAAAGCCAAGACGAATCAGCCCGGCCGAAGCCAAAATAATGGCATCGTATTCACCATTATCCAGTTTGGCCAGACGAGTATTGACATTACCGCGCAGGTCCAGCATTTCAGCATCGGGCATTATGGCTTTAATTTGTAACTGACGACGCAGGCTCGAGGTGCCAATTCGCGCATTGGCTGGTAGATCTTCAAGGCCCTCATAATTATTGGAAACAAACGCATCATGTGGATTTTCGCGTTGCATGATCACCGATAAATAAAGCCCTTCGGGGAAGTCCATTGGTACGTCTTTCATCGAATGCACGGCAATATCGGCGTCGCCATCGAGCATGCCCTGCTCCAGTTCTTTTACGAATAAACCTTTACCACCGACTTTTGCCAGCGGAGCATCGAGTATCTTATCGCCTTTAGTGACCATGGTGACCAGTTCAATCTGTAGCTCAGGGTGATGCTGCTTGAGTTGTCTGGATACTTCATTGGCTTGCCATAAAGCCAGAGGTGATTTGCGAGTGGCAATACGGATTGTGTTTATACTCATAGGTTATTCATCAAATTAGCTGAAATTCAGGAACTATTTTATGTAAAATTGCTCTGTGTTATAAGTCTTAGTTTTAAGAAAGAGTGAAAATGTTGAAGAAAGTAGGTTTTAAACTGTTTTTTCCGGTTGTATTGGTTTCAATTCTTGGTTTTCAGGCAATTACAAAGCCGGTTTATGCCAGAGACGTTTCAATTCAGGCCGCTATCAATTTACAAAAAGATGGCACGCTGGCACAGGAGAAAGGCATACCGGTGCTGTTAGAGTTCAGTATGCAGGGTTGCTCGTTTTGTGAAATAGTTGAGGAAGAAGTGCTGCGGCCGATGTTACTTAACAGAAGTTACGACAGTAAGGTGATGATACGTAAGGTGATGATAGATGAAGACACCACGATAACCGACTTTAACGGCAAACCGGTGACTTATGAAGAACTAGCCAGTCGTTATAATATCATGGTGACCCCAACCCTGGTGTTATTACACGGCAATGGCGACATGATGGGGCTGGAAATGGTGGGCGTTAGCACGATTGATTTTTATCCCGCCTATTTGGATCAGGCGATTGAACAGGCCTTACAGAAAATTTCCACCGCCGCAGAGTCTGTTAAAATCAGCGCTGGCTTGCCAGCATCTTAAGCTTTTTCCGAACCAGAGCCAGATGACGACGACTGATTTCCAGTTTGTCGTCAATCCCGTCGAGTAAAATACAGTTTTGACCATCGTTGGTTTTTGTCATGCCAACGATAAAGTGGTCAGCAATCAGCGCATTACGGTGAATCCGGGTAAAGCTGTCGCCAAACTCTGTTTCAAGTGATTTCAAAGACTCTTCAATTAAATATTCATGGGCATCCGTTTTCATGGTCACGTATTTGTGGTCGGCCTGAAAATAGCGGATTTCATCTACCGGTATCAGTTCGAGCCGGCCGCGAATTTTGACGCACATCTGTTTGCGGACATTATCATCTTCCGCATTCAGTTCTTTAAGCTGAGCCCGCGTTGGTCTTCTGGCTGCGTCCAGAGCTTCTTTCAGGCGTTCCTGTTTGATCGGCTTAAGGACATAATCAACCGCATGTGTGCTGAAGGCTTCAAGCGCATGATCGCTATAGGCGGTGGTAAAAATCACCGCAGGTGGTTTTGACAGCTTACTCAGATGGTGAGCTGTTTCAATACCGTCCATGCCGGGCATACGAATATCAAGCAGAATGATATCGGGTTTCAGCGCCTGCACTTGATGCAGAGCCTGCTCGCCGTTTTCTGCTTCTGCGACGACATTATAGCCATCGAAATTGTCCATCAGCTGGCGAAGTCGCTTGCGTGCTAAAGGCTCATCGTCAACAATTAATACATACATTCCCTCTTACTCCTTGCTCAATTACTCAAAGGGTATATTTAACGTCACCGTATACAGCGGTGGCCCCTCGTCTATGCTAAAACTGGCGGTGTTGCCGAACGCCAGCATTAGTCGCTGACGAATGTTATTTTGAGCCATCTGGTTGCCTTTATGCGTGCTACCATTTTTTCTTTTAGACGGGTTGGATACCGAAATTATTAAACGTCTATTATGTTTATAGATGCGAATTTTAATAACGCCACCTTCTGGTAGCGGTTCGACGCCGTGATAAATGGCATTTTCAACCAGTGGCTGGATTGAAAGAGCCGGCAGTAAAATGTCTTTATCAAAGCGTTCAATGGCCCATTCGGGACGTAAGCGCGAACCCAGCCGTAGTTGTTCAATTGCCAGATAGCTGCGAACCAGCTTAATTTCGTCAGATAACTTATGATCTGTTGTTTCACGTAAACTGACCCGGAACAGTTCCGCTAAATTGATTATAGTCGTTTCTGCGGTATCGGGCTGATCGTGTACCAGACTGGCAATGGTGTTCATGCTGTTAAACAAGAAATGCGGCCGGATTCTGGCTTCCAGTGCTTTTAATCGGGTGCGGGCCTCTGATATCTGATTGAGCTTCCAGTGATGCTGTATAAAGAAGTAGCGCAGCAACACCGCGATAACGATGGAACTGATCGCGAGGTTTTTTAAGATAAATTGCTGATCCCAGTCCTGCGGATAAAACTGGTTAAGGGCAAATTCATCGGCCAAGTATGTGGTAATAAAACTAAAACACAGGGTGATTAATAAAACCAGCAGATAACTGATGATGGAGATTGCGGTGTTAGAGAGCCGGTTAAGCAGCCCGCCAAACAGACAAAGTACGGCTGCACTGGTTAACGCAATCCAGATCATAAACAGCGAGGTTATTGAAAGCTGCTCCCATAGCTGACTGTTAAAGGGCGCGCTATTTAAGCTCAGTACAATGGCCATCAATTCGGTAACAACTAACAGCCTCAGAATAAAATGAATATCGCAGAAGTTGGGTAAATAGACTTCAGCAGGCTGAGACGGTTGTTTGCTCTTTTTTTCCATGAGTTAATATTTTTTCCTGACCAGCAGTTTACCAAGCATTTTCTTATTATTGACGGGATTTTTGATCAAGCCACCAGTAATGTAGTACAAAAGGCTGAGTTTTATGAGACGGATCATGATTTTATGCAAACTCGCTTGTGCTATGCCTTCTGTTACTGCACTTCTGATATAATTCACTGCATTATTATTAAAGCGATAGAACATCATGTCACAAGATCCAAATCAGGACAAAGATAAACTCTGGGGCGGCCGTTTTAGTGAGCCGACGGATGCCTTTGTTGAAAAATTTACCGCCTCTGTAACTTTTGACCAGCGCATGGCGTTGCAGGATATAGCCGGTTCCCGCGTGCATGCCAGAATGCTGACAAAAGTAGGTGTACTCAGCCAGCAAGACTGTGATGATATTCAGCGCGGCCTGAATGAGGTTGAGGCTGAAATCAGCAGTGGACAGTTCGAATGGTCTGTCGGGCTTGAAGATGTGCATATGAATATCGAAGCTGCGCTGACTGCAAAAATTGGTGATGCCGGTAAGCGCCTGCATACCGGGCGATCGCGTAACGATCAGGTCGCCACCGATATCCGGCTGTATCTGCGTGAACAAATCGATCTGATAGTGGTTGAGATTCGGCGCTTACAAAGCGGCCTGCTGGATCTGGCTGAGCGTGAATTTGATACCATCATGCCGGGTTTTACCCATTTACAGGTGGCGCAGCCGATAACGTTCGGTCATCACATGATGGCCTGGTTTGAAATGATGCAGCGTGATGCTTCACGTATGCAGGACTGTCAGCAGCGGATGAATCAGCTGCCATTGGGTGCAGCCGCTTTGGCGGGCACCAGTTATCCAATTGATAGAGAGTTTAGCGCTCAACAGCTGGGTTTTGATCAGCCAACGCGTAATTCTCTGGACTCGGTCAGTGACCGTGATTTTGCGATAGAGTTTTGCTCAGCTTCGGCTATTTTAATGACGCATTTATCGCGTTGTTCTGAAGAGCTGGTGATCTGGTCATCAGCGCAGTTCGATTTTATTGCCTTGCCGGATCGTTTTTGCACCGGCTCATCAATCATGCCGCAAAAGAAAAATCCGGATGTGCCTGAACTGGTGCGCGGTAAAGTCGGTCGCGTCAATGGTCATTTGGTCAGCCTGTTAACGCTGATGAAGTCACAGCCTCTGGCTTATAATAAAGACAATCAGGAAGATAAAGAGCCGTTATTTGATACGATTGATACGGTGCGTGGTTCATTACGCGCATTTGCCGACATGATGCCGGCGGTGACCTGTAAAAAAGACAATATGTTCAAAGCTGCGAAGCAAGGTTTTTCAACCGCAACCGATCTGGCCGATTATCTGGTGCGCAAAGGCTTACCATTTCGTGATGCCCATGAAGTGGTCGGTAAAGCGGTTGCTCTGGGTGTCGCAACGGCCAAAGACCTGAGTGAAATGACACTGACTGAGTTGCAGCAATTTTCACAGATGATCAGCGAGGATGTGTTTGAGGTACTGACACTGGAAGGTTCGGTGGCAGCGCGAAACCATATCGGCGGTACCGCACCTGACGAGGTGAAAAAAGCGGTGATCAATGGCCGTTTACTGATAAAGGATTAAGCTTCTGCCTGGTGGTCAGCAACCAGTAAGGCTTCGGGCACCTGGGTTTTTATTGCGGCTGATATTTCAATGATCAGCCCGGGTATGGGTCTGATCGTGACCCATAGCAAATTCATTTTCATATTTAGATCAACAAAAACGATTTTATCCTTATAGTAATTAAGAACCTTCTCCAGCTGATTTAAGGTCTGTTGAATATAGTCGTCAGACTGGTATTTGAGTTTCGGAATGATCATCATGAAATCACTCAGCGGTTTGCCATTTTCATCGCGACTCGGGACAATTTCATGTAGCGGTACGGCGGGCCCGACTTTTGTGCCGGCTTTGAGTGTCTGACCGGCCTGTAAGCGTATTTGATTCGTCATGCTGTTATGCCCCGGGTGGGTTGAGCGGTGTCATCAGAATAAAACAAAACCGACCGCAATAACCAGCTTATCGACGGTTTTTTAGTAGCGACTCAGGTTAAACCGGGTACTCATGCGGCCAAACCTAAGCCACGATATGACCACGGCTTGCCGGGCAGCAGATAAACCTCAAACTGTTAGTTCAGTACCTGTTGTAACCACTGGCTGATGTCATCGAGTTCTTCCGGGCCAACGCCGTGGCCAATATGATAGGCGTGCCACTGTACCGGGTAACCCATGCTGATTAATTTTTGATGTGATTTCTCTGCAATCTGATAACTGATCACTTCATCGAGCTTGCCGTGTGCCATAAAGATTGGCGTCTGCCGGTTTTCATCATGGGCATTTTCCGGAAAGGCATCGTGTGATGGCAGGTAAGTCGACAAAGCCATGATGCCAGCCAGTTTACTGTGATAGCGAAGTCCGGTATTGAGGGCAATCACACCGCCCTGAGAGAAACCGGCAAGGACGATGTTTTCGGCTGCGATGCCGCGCTCGATTTCTGCTTCGATCAGGTTCATGATCGCAATCGTTGAATCGTGAATGCCTTCAAAATCTTCCTGACGGTCAATATCGGTACTGCGGATATCGTACCAGCCACGCATGACCTGGTTTTTATTAACGGTTATTGGCTGAAACGGTGCATGTGGGAATATGAAACGGAAGGCAGAGTTAGCAGGTAGATTCAGTTCCGGCACAATGGCTTCAAAATCATGGCCATCGGCACCCAGACCGTGCAGCCAGATAATGCTGTGAGTAGGGTTATCGCCGGTGCATTTTTCAATGAACTCTAATTGCTGGATAGACATAATATAACTCGTTGAAGGTGGTCGCTGACAAAGAGGCTGCATTTTGGTGGAAGTACGCCGTGTTGGCAAGTCACAGGGCTGTATTATCGCGATGAATTGCGTAGAATACAGGGATGTTAAAAAAATATCGGATAGTCAGCCTGAGTGGCTATTTTTGCTTGAGTCTGTGCCTGTTAGCGGCTTTATCATCCTGTGGTAAAGCGGGTAAACTGTATTTGCCCGAGCAAAAGCAAAACAGTAGCAGTCAGCAGCACTAGTCATTTTTCTGTTCACCCCCTTTAAATCATTAAGGCATAGTTGATGGATTTTTTTGAATACCGTGATGGCAAGCTGTTTGCCGAAGGCATCGATGTAAATGAGCTGGCAAAAAAATATGGTACGCCGGCTTATGTCTATTCACGTGCAACCTTTGAGCGCCACTTCCGGGCCTTTGATGAGGCGCTGGCCGAACTGCCGCATCTGGTTTGTTATGCGGTTAAGGCCAACTCAAATATTGCAGTACTAAATCTGCTGGCGCGTTTAGGTGCGGGCTTTGATATTGTTTCAGGTGGTGAGTTAGAGCGTGTCTTAGCTGCAGGTGGTGATGCGGCTAAAGTTGTTTTTTCGGGGGTTGGTAAAAGCCGGGCAGAAATGCAGCGGGCACTGCAAGTGGGAATCTATTGCTTTAATGTCGAATCTGAAGCCGAGCTGGAGCTGTTGAATGAGGTTGCGGCCGAACTGGATAAAAAAGCCAGTATCTCGATTCGGGTCAATCCGGATGTCGATGCAAAAACCCATCCTTACATCTCCACCGGCTTGAAAGATAATAAATTTGGAATTGATATCAATGATGTTGAGCGGGTGTATAAGCGAGCCGCAGAGATGTCGAATATTACCATTAACGGTGTTGATTGCCACATTGGTTCACAGCTGACCGATGTTAAGCCGTTTATTGATGCACTGGACAGAGTACTGCTGCTGATTGATAAACTACAGGCCAGTGGTATCGAATTGTCGCATATTGATCTGGGCGGCGGCTTGGGCATTCAGTATAAAGACGAGCAGCCACCCACACCGGCTGAGCAGGCCAGTGCATTAGTGGCGCGGCTTAAAGACCGCGGACTTAAAGTGCTGATTGAACCGGGCCGGGCGATTGCAGGTAATGCCGGTATTTTGCTGACCGAGGTGATGTATTTAAAACATAATGACCATAAAAACTTTGCCATTGTTGATGCCGCGATGAATGACCTGATGCGTCCTACTTTGTATGGCGCTTGGCAGGAGATAGTGCCGGCACAGCAAAACGCCGGTGAAGCAAAAGTCTATGATCTGGTGGGCCCGATCTGTGAGACTGGAGATTTTCTGGGTAAAGATCGTCAGTTGTTTTTGCAGCAGGGTGATATTCTGGCGGTTCGTTCTGCCGGGGCTTATGGGTTTAGCATGAGTTCAAACTATAACAGCCGAGGCCGTGCGGTTGAACTGATGGTCGATAAAGACCAGGTTACCGTGGTGCGTGAACGTGAGCAGGCGGATCAATTATTTCGTTCAGAAAGTTTGCTGGCGGACAACTAATCGAGCTTGCTTATAAAAGCGGCGAGTTAATGCTGAAAACTGCTGTTTTAAAACTTAGCAAGCCAGCCGACTGCCGATCCGTCTTTTAATGATCGCAAAGTCATACGCTGATGTTAATGAAGTGCTCTGATTTTTTGCACGGATCAGTCAGTGACTTTAAGCAAGCTTTGCTGCCAGTGACTTTGTGCTTTTGTTTTATCGAGTTTAACAATGCGCCCGACTTCGTTTTCATACCAACTGATATGACTGAGATTCGGCTCGGTTTCATAGCCCCACCATTGACCGTCAGCATCCTGGGCGACATAGTTAACCCAATCCGGCATGTTTTCGCGCTTCAGCGGCATTGTCGGATCAGATTAACAACCGTGCCAGCACGGCATAAAAAAGATAGTGTCATCAATGGATTGTCGCTGCCTGTTATGACGGTGCTGCGAAGTTGTTGAAAGTATATATAATACCAGATATTTTATAATCGGTGTTTTTAAGGAAGATAGCGTTGAAGTTTAACCGGATCATCTATTTATTTTTAATCTTACTATTTATAGTGGCAGCTGCCGTGGCCACAGCGGTTATTTATGCCGTCGATGACAATGCACTGGTCGCACCGGCAAAAAGTCTGGCAGCGGAACAGACAGCTCAAATTCAGCAAATCCTTAAAGCCAATAACCCGGCCAGCGTGATCAGTACAAAAAATAAAAAATTGTTTCTGAGTATGGAACAGAGCAATCATATCTTGCTTTATGGTAGTCAAAAATATCTGCCGGCTTTAAACGCGCGCAGTGTTTTTGATAAAGACCGGGTGTATTTAAAAATGACCTACCGGCTGCCAGAAAATCCTTTAGGGCGTTATTTTAATGCGTCGCTGTTAATTAAAATAGAGTACGGAAAATATCTGGTGCTAGAAAAGCTGAGTTTTGGCAGTCTTTCTGTACCGCGATTCTTACTCGATCTGGCAACGCCATATATGCTGCAGCAGCTAAATAAATATTATGCGAGTTATACGGCTTTATGGGATCACATTAAACGTATTGATGTGACCAGTGCAGATTTAACATTGCACTACCAGCTCGACAAGTCAGACCTGACTGGGCTGAAAAAAATGGCCACTGAAGTACTGATAAATGATGAGTTGAGTGAGCGTATTCTGGCTTACCATGGCGAGATGAATCGTTTGCTAAATCAGTTGGGCAATCGGGAGCAGTCGGTTATCAAGCTGTTGTCGCCTTTATTCCGTTTTGCAGCAATACGTTCGCGGCAAAATAGCCAGCCAGTTGCAGAAAACCAGATTGCCCTGCTGACGCTGGCGGCTTATGTGGTGAATAGAAACCCGACCCGCTATATCTCCACTGATGCACATAACGATTTAAAGAAAATCACATTGACGCTAAAAGGGCGCAAAGACTTGGCGCAGCATTTCCTGGTCAGCAGTGCGATAAATGCGCTTTCCAATGCGGCCTGGTCGCAGGCAATTGGTCTGCAGAAAGAGCTGAAAGACTCGGATGGTGGTAGCGGCTTTAGTTTTGTTGATTTAATGGCGGACATTAGTGGTAACAAACTGGCCGATATGGCGCTGCATGAAAAAACCGCCAGCCTGATGCAAAAGCGACTGCTCGTGATTGCATCGGAAAACGAGATAATCGGCGATATCAGTTATTTACCAGAAGGTTTGACAGAGACTGAGTTTCGAACAGAGTACGGCAGTATCGGCTCTGAGGAGTACACCCGACTGGTACGCGAGATTGAAAGACGCTTATTGCTCTGCTCGCTTTATCAGCGCTGACGGCAGAAAGCATGAATAAACCGTTTTATGAATCCTGTGAAGAGAATAAACAGGTCATATTGCAGCAACTGCAAAGCTTGTTCAAACCGGTCCGACAAGTACTCGAAATTGGCAGTGGCAGTGGTCAGCATGCGGTATTTTTTAGTCAGCAGATGGCACATTTGCAATGGCAGCCATCGGATCTGCAGGAGAATCTTGCGGGCATTGAATTGTGGCGTCAGCAAGCTGGCTTGAGCAATATTAAAGCGCCGATCGAGCTGGATGTGATGAACCTGCAGGCGGCTGACCTGGCCGCGGTCGATGCCGTCTTTACCGCCAACACCCTACATATCATGTCGATCGTTCATGTCGAAGCGCTGTTTCAGGCTATGGGTCGCTGGCTGCAGCCGGGCGGCTTATTTTGCTGCTATGGGCCGTTTAATCACAACGGTCAGTTTAGCAGTGACAGCAATGCCCGTTTTGATCAGTGGTTGAAACAAAGAGATGCTGTTAGTGGTATTCGTGACCTTAGCGAGTTAAGCAAGTTTGCTGAGCAGGCAGGTATCGGCCTTAAAGAAGATATCGAAATGCCAGTCAATAATCGCATCTTGATCTGGAGCAAACATTAAGGCTCTGACGAGCGGCTGGCTGCTGAAAAGATTTCGTCATAAAAACAAGATCTTATATGTTATATTTTGTCGATGATGCTTAAATTTACAAAAATGCACGGGTTAGGAAATGACTTTATGGTGATCGATGCGATCAATCAAAGTCCCAAGCTCAGCGCAGCAAAAATAAAACAGTGGTCCGATCGTCATTTTGGTATCGGATTCGATCAATTATTACTGGTGGAAAAGCCTGAGGACGCCAGCGCTGAGTTTTTGTACCGGATTTATAATGCCGACGGCAGTGAAGTTGAGCAATGCGGTAATGGTGCGCGGTGTTTTGCCCGTTTTGTGTTTGAAAAAGGCCTGACACAGTCGACCGAGATACCGGTGCAGACAAAATCCGGACTGATTCATTTGCGTCTGGTTAATAAGGATCAGGTTGAAGTGGACATGGGCGCGCCGCTGTTCAGGCCACAGGCTCTGCCGTTTATTGCCGAGCAACAGGCTGAGCATTATCAGCTCGAGATAAATGGAGAGCTGATAGAGCTGGGTGCAGTGTCGATGGGCAATCCGCATGCTGTGCTGAAGGTCGAGAATATAGAATCGGCACCAGTTGAACGACTGGGGCCTTTGCTTGAAGCGCACCCGCGATTCCCGAACCGGGTTAATGTTGGTTTTATGCAAATCACAGATCGCCGACATATTCAGCTGCGTGTTTATGAGCGCGGCGCAGGCGAGACGCTGGCCTGCGGCACCGGTGCCTGTGCCGCTGTGGTTTATGGTATCCGCCGCGGTTGGCTTGATGAAGAAGTCGAGGTAAGCTTAAGTGGAGGCAAACTGAGCATACTCTGGCAGGGCGAAAACAGACCGGTGATGATGACCGGGGCAGCAACAACCGTATATGAAGGGCAAATAACGCAGTGACCCAGCTATCTAATAACAAAAAAAACGTGGCGCCACTCGACGAACAGAGTGTTGCAGAATACCTTCAGCAGAACCTGGATTTTTTCAGCCGGCATGCTGATTTGCTGAGTAAGCTGGATATCAATCACGATAGCGGTAATGCCGTCTCACTGATCGAAAGACAGGTGATCGTGCTGCGCGATAAAAATCAGCGACTTGAAAGCAAGCTTTATGAGCTGGTGTCGCTGGCCAGAGAAAATGAACAGCTCAGCCGTAATATTTTGCAGCTAGTGGTCAACCTGTTGTGGAGCGATGATCTGGAATCGTTGTTAAGCTCAGTGGTTGATGCCATGCGCCATGAATTTCAGGTGGATTATGCCAGCGTGCATCTGGTTACCGATGATAAGTCGCTGTGCGAGCAAATGCCGCAATGGTATCTGCATCGCGATGATGTACGTTTTGAGTCTATCCGTCCGGCACTTGATAACAGCCGGCCGCTGTGTGGTCGACTGAGTCGGCAACAGATAGCCTGTCTGTTTACTGAACAGCATGATGATATCCAGTCCGCGGCACTGATTCCATTAAGGTCTGGCGCGGTGCTCGGTTTTATCGGTTTGGGCGGGCAGAGTCCGCAACGCTTTAATCCGGCGATGGCGACTAACTTTCTGAGTCAGATAGGGGAATTAGTGAGTGCGGCCATAGGTACCTATCACAGCTAATGGAATTGCAGCAGCAGGTCAGTCGGTTTTATCAATACCTGGAAGCAGAAAAGCAATACTCCGTACACACATTAAAAAACTATCAACGTGATATCACGAGCTTTCTGGATTATTGTCAACAGCAGTCGATAGCGGACTTTAATACGCTGGATGCAGGACATATTCGACAGTTTGTTGCTGGTCGGCACCGGCAGGGACTTGGCGGGCGCAGTATACAGCGTCTGTTATCGGCATTGCGTAGTCTGTTTCATTATCTAAACAAACAGCATTTGTTAACAGATAACCCGGCCAGTGGAGTGCGTGCGCCTAAAGCAGGCCGTAAGCTTCCCGAGCTGTTAACGGTTGATCAGTTAGATCAGCTTCTGCTGATGCCAGATGATGATATTCTCAGCGTCAGAGATAAAGCGATGATGGAATTAATGTACGCTTGTGGATTACGACTGAGTGAGCTGGTATCGCTCGAGCTTGACCAAATTGATCAGCAGCAGCAATTATTAAATGTTACTGGCAAAGGTAATAAACAGCGACATATCCCGTTTGGAAAAAAAGCCAGGGCGGCTCTCAATGACTGGCTGAAACAGCGCCAGATATTAGCAGACAGTGATGAAAAAGCGGTGTTTGTCAGTCAGCGAGGCAGTCGTTTAAAGCACAGCAGCGTTCAGCAGCGGCTAAAAAAATGGGCTATACAACAGGGGTTGGATACGGATTTGTACCCGCATAAATTGAGGCATTCATTCGCGTCACATATTTTAGAATCCAGCGGTGATATCAGGGCGGTACAGGAGTTACTGGGCCACGAAAATCTCAGTACCACACAAATATATACCCATCTTGATTTTCAGCATCTGACAAAAATTTATGATGATGCCCATCCGCGGGCTCGTAAAAGTAAAAAATGAGCTGAATAAACGGGTATTAAAATGGCATCAGGGAGTAGTCATATTAGCGTTTTAATAAAAGATCAGATACGTTTCCTGTTCGATCAGGCATACACTGCCAATATTGCTATTTTAGCGACCGGGATTTTAGTGCTGGTCGCCTTTCTTTATGAAGGCGAGAGCGACTACATCGTCTGGTTTTTTTCGCTGCTGGTGGTAATCATCGGGCTGCGTCTGTTACTGGCCAGACTATTTTTTTCATCAGAGAAACAAGACTTTCAAAAACACGCCAACTACTACGTGATTGTGACCATGTTGCTGGGCATCAACTGGGCGTATCTCACTGTTTATTATTTTGATTTAAAAAACGATGAACTACGGCTTTTTCTGACCATTGTTAACCTCGGTCTGATCACCGCTGCAGTGGGTTCGCTTGCCGTCTGGATGAAAGCCTATCTTGCGCTAACGTTGCCGCTGATAGCCGGATTAATGCTGATGTATGTGCTAAATGACAGTATCTACGCGGCTCTGGCGCTGTTGTTATTTAGTATTTTTATGATCAAGGTGGCGCTAAGTTCCAATACAAACTTTAAGCAGGGCCGCTTATTAATCGAGCAAAATAGCCAGTATATTAAAAAAATGGATATCGAGATAAAGGACCGTAAAAGTGCGCAACTTTCACTGGAACAGTATCAGCTAGAGCTGGAAAATGTGGTTAAAGAGCGCACCAAAGAACTGATGGACATAAACGACGACCTGGAAGCACAAATTGAAAGACGAAGAGAGGTAGAACAAGAGCTTGAGTATCTGGCTTACTACGATGTTTTAACTGGTTTACCAAACCGTTCACTGCTGATAGAGCGGATACGTCAGGCCACTATGAAAGCAAAACGCAATGATTCGCTGTTCGCTCTGTTGTTTGTTGATCTCGATCGCTTTAAATCAATTAATGACAGTCTGGGGCATGACTTTGGCGATCAGCTGATAAAAGAAGTCGCGCAGCGTATAAAAAGTCTGTTACGCGAAAGTGATACGGTGGCCAGAAACGGCGGCGATGAATTTGTTATCCTGATTGAAAACCTGAAGCAGGTCAGGCAGGCGTTTAATATTGCAGAGAAAACAATCAAAAAACTCAGTAAGCATTTTTTGATAGCCGGACATGATGTACATATCGGCGCCAGCATCGGCATATCAATGTATCCGCTGGATTCTGTTGACGAGATGGAATTATTAAAAATGGCTGATACGGCAATGTATTGTGCTAAAGCATTAGGCAGTAATCAATTTGAATTTTATTCGAATGAAATGTCTCAGCAGATACGTGACCGGCTTGAGCTGGAGAATGCACTGCGTCAGGCGTTAAAAAATAATGAATTTTACATGGTCTATCAGCCACAGGTTAACGCGCAGAATAATCAAACCAGTGGTTTTGAAGCACTATTGCGCTGGAACAGTCCTGAGCTGGGTATGGTGTCCCCTGCCAAATTTATTCCGGTGTTGGAAGAAACCGGGATGATTTATCCGGTAGGTGAATGGGTTATTTCGGACGTCTTTAAATTTATCAAGTCCGGCAAGGCAAAGCAGACCAAAGTTTCAATTAATTTATCGGCATTGCAGTGTGCGGTCAGCCGCTTCAGTGAAAAAATTCGCCAGCATATCGATGATAGTGGGATAAACCCTAAACAAATTGAATTTGAGGTAACAGAATCGCTGTTAATTAATGATTTCAGAAAGACAGAAAAATTTCTGACCGAAATAAACAGGCTGGGCTGTACGATTGCACTGGATGATTTTGGTACCGGTTATACCTCGTTCAGTTACCTGGCGAAGCTGCCGATAGATGTAATTAAAATTGACCGCTCACTGGTTGCCGGCATCGACAAGAACAAGACCCTACAAGATATCGTACGTGCTATTGTTACCATGAGTCAGAGCCTGGGCATAGAAAATGTCTTTGAGGGCGTAGAAACCCCAAAAGAGCTGGCGATAGTCAAGCAATTACAGGGCAAGATCATTCAGGGCTATCTGTTTAGTAAGCCGCTTGATGTTGACGACATTGAGAACTGGAGTTTTGAAGATAAACGGTTAGTTAATTAAACAAGTTAAGACTGGGGGTAGTATGAGTTTTAATCAGGAAACGTTAGAAGAAATGAAAGTGTTGTCGTGTTTTGATCTGGCAAACCTGCAAACTGGGATTAAAGTGCACTCAGATGCAACCGAAGCCAAGATTGCGGCGACCGCGCGGCTGTTTGATAAAGGACTGGTGAGCCAGAAAGATGGCGGCTATTTAACGGAGCGTGGGCAGGTAGCTGCTGAGCATTTGCAGCATTTGTCAGGGCTTTTAAATTAATAAATGAAATGTATTTTTTGCAATCAGTCTGTGTTTGGTGCAGACGGAATAACAGTGCCGGGAAAAGGCCCGGCTCATCAGAAATGTTTTCAGGTTGATCAGGCTCTTAAAAGAACGTTTCAGACGCTGGATATCAGCGCGCTGAATGACGGCGAATTAACGGACTTGCTCGATCTGGTGTTAGCCGAGATCAATGTGCGTAAAAAAACCGATGAAGATGACAGTATCGAACTGTTTTAATGGATCGGCTTTTACAGTCGCTTTCTGCTGGCTGACATATTAAAACCTGATCTATGTCCACAAAAGGCTCGGTATTTTCTGTCTAATCGACCGCGCAGTAAGGTGCCGCCATGATTTCAGGGAAATCAGTGGATGCGACAGAAAACGCAGGTCAATTATCCGTGGTTAAGCCTCAATGGACGCTGAAAACAAACTCGTGACGGGCGTTTATTAACATGTGAGAAAATACTGCTGGCCAGCTCACTGTGAGGCGATTAAGCCGTGGTCTGAAAACTGAGCAAAGCAGAGCAGTTGAAATCGGTCTAATACGGGCTTATCTCTGTATTTCGTGTACAATTCGCAACCTGTAAAAAATAATTCTGGAGATCCAAGTGCCCACGTTTCATGGTACGACTATTATATCCATCCGCCGCGGTAATTCCGTGGTTATAGGCGGTGATGGTCAGGTCACACTCGGCGATACAGTGATGAAGGGAAATGCCCGTAAAGTGCGGCGTCTCTACCACAACAAGGTGCTGGTAGGCTTTGCTGGTGCCACTGCCGATGCATTTACCCTGTTTGAGCGCTTTGAAGCGCAGCTTGAGAAGCATAGCGGCAAGCTGGTGCGGGCCGCTGTTGAGCTGGCAAAAGACTGGCGAACCGACAAAATGTTACGTAATCTCGAAGCCATGCTGATTGTCGCCGATAAAGAAGCGTCTTTAATCATTAGTGGTAACGGTGATGTTATCGATACCGATGATGATTTATTGGCGATAGGATCGGGTTCAAATTATGCGCGTTCAGCGGCCCGGGCTTTGTTTGATAATACCGAGTTGTCGGCCCGTGAAATCGTTGAGAAAAGCCTTAATATAGCCGGCGATATCTGCATCTACACCAACCAGAGTCTGACCATAGAAGAACTGGTTGACGGTGAATAAAATTTTTATAGGTTGTTAACATGTCATCTATGACCCCCCGTGAAATTGTGCAGGAACTGGACAAACACATTGTTGGCCAGAGTTCTGCTAAACGCGCTGTGGCAATTGCTTTGCGTAATCGCTATCGACGACAGATGGTGGCAGAACATTTGCGTAATGAAATCACGCCAAAAAATATTTTGATGATTGGCCCAACCGGTGTCGGTAAAACCGAGATTGCCCGCCGACTGGCGAAGCTGGCACAGGCTCCGTTTATTAAAGTCGAAGCGACTAAATTCACCGAAGTGGGCTATGTTGGACGAGAAGTAGACACGATCATCCGTGATCTGGTTGATATGTCGGTTAAAGAAGTGCGTGAAACCGAGATGAAAAAAGTCCACTCGCTGGCTGAAGACAAAGTCGAAGAACGCATCCTCAATGCTTTACTGCCACCGCCGCGTGATTCGTTTGGCAATCCCGAGGTGGAGCAAGAAAACCGTACCCGTGAGAAATTCAGAACCAAGCTACGGCTCGGTGATCTTGATCAGCGTGAGATTGAAATTGAAGTTCAGGCTGCTCAGCTTGGGGTAGAAATCATGGCCCCACCGGGCATGGAAGAAATGACCAGCCAATTACAGGGCATGTTCCAGAATATGTCCGGCGACAGCAAAAAACTGCGTAAAATGACCGTGCAACAGGCACAAAAACTGTTACTGGAAGAAGAAGCAGCGAAGCTGGTTAATGAGGATGACCTCAAACAGCAGGCGGTTATCAATGCCGAACAAAATGGTATTGTTTTCATCGATGAAATCGACAAGGTTTGTCAGCGCAGCGATACCAGTGGCAGCGATGTCTCACGCGAAGGTGTGCAGCGAGACTTATTGCCCTTAGTCGAAGGCTGCACGGTAACCACCAAATACGGCATGGTCAAGACCGACCATATTCTGTTTATTACATCCGGCGCGTTTCATGTCAGCAAGCCGTCTGATCTGATACCGGAGCTACAGGGTCGGTTGCCAATTCGGGTCGAGCTTGATGCGCTGGTGGCAGATGACTTTATCCGCATATTAACCGAGCCGGATGCTGCTCTTACGGTGCAGTATAAAGCGCTGCTGGCAACGGAACAGGTGACGATCAATTTCACAGACGACGGCGTCGCGCGGATTGCAGAGGTCGCCTTCAGCGTTAATGAAAAAACTGAAAACATCGGTGCCCGGCGCTTACATACCGTGATGGAACGCTTATTGGAAGAAATTTCCTATGAGGCTGCTGATAAGCCCGGTATCACGGTGGATATTGATGCGGCTTATGTCGATCACTATCTCGCTGATCTGGCTCAGGATCAGGATCTGAGTCGTTACATATTGTAAGAGACTGCACAGTCGCCGTTACGCTGATCGGATAGCTACAGTCGCGTGCAGAATACATAGTTTCATTTTTATAGACAGGCCGGTTAATAACAGTCGGCTTATCGGAGTAAAGACATGCCAAAACCAATAAATATCATGCTGCACAAGAAATCGCGGCTGCTTGAATTAGAGTTTGATGACGCTTCCAGTTTTAAGCTGCCATGCGAATACCTGCGTGTTTATTCGCCATCAGCCGAAGTTACCGGCCACGGACCAGGTCAGGAAGTATTGCAGCTGAATAAGGAAAATGTGAATATTGATGAAATAGAACCGGTCGGGCACTATGCGGTTAAGCTGGTGTTTAGTGATAATCACGATAGCGGCCTGTATTCATGGGATTATTTATATGAACTGGGCAACAGCTATCAGGAAAAGTGGGATGATTATCTGGCACGGCTGAAACAGGCCGGTCATGAAAGACAACAGCCCGCGAGCAACTAGCTCTGGGGCAGACAGCGTCAGCAGCCGCTTTTAGGAAACAAATGAAAAATAACGAAAAAACACATTTTGGTTTTGAGCAGGTAGATGCTGCTGAAAAAGCCGGCAAAGTAGCCGAAGTTTTTCACTCGGTGGCCGACAAATACGATGTCATGAACGATGTGATGTCATTTGGAGTGCATCGCTTATGGAAGCGCTTTACCCTGGCACAGACCGGTCTTAAGAACGGTCAGAGGGTGCTTGATCTGGCTGGTGGTACCGGTGATCTGGCATTAAAGATGTCGCGCATGGTTGGGGCTTCCGGCGAGGTAGTATTGTCGGATATAAATGGCTCGATGCTATCGAACGGACGTGATCGTCTGACCGACCACGGGGTGGCCGGCAATATCCGTTATGTGCAGGCTAATGCAGAATGTCTGCCTTTTCCTGATGATTATTTCGACTGCATTACCATGGCTTTTGGGTTACGAAACGTCACCGATAAAGACATGGCACTGCGCTCGATGAATCGGATTTTGAAACCGGGCGGACGCTTACTGGTGCTGGAATTTTCGAAGCCTGTGGCCCCAGGGCTGGCTCCGGTTTATGATTTTTATTCGTTCAAATTGCTGCCGATGATGGGTAAAGTCATTGCTAATGACGAAGACAGTTACCGCTATCTGGCAGAATCGATCCGCATGCACCCGGATCAGGCGACGTTAAAGAGCATGATGCAGGATGCCGGCTTTGAACGTTGTGATTATCATAACTTAAGCGGCGGCATTGTCGCCCTACATAAAGGCTTTAAACTCTAAACGCTTGCAGAAGCCAGAGTTCAGAGCCGTTAAATGAGCAAAGCAGCGCAGTGAAACTACCTGAAGTTCTGATAGCTACCTTAGAAAAAGCGTTTAATCGTTTTCTGGCACTCGATCCGGAGGCAGCCGGTCAGCTGGCTGCGATGGAAGGACGGGTGATCTGTCTGCAACTCGAAGCCATCAACATCCGCCTTTACCTGTTTCCGAGCGCCGAAGACGTGATGATACTTGATAGCTTTGATGCCGAAGCCGATACCACGATCAGTGGCACGCCGCTGGCACTGGCCAGACTGGGCATGGCAGCGGACAGTCAGGCAGAAATGTTTTCAGGCGACGTCAAAATCAGCGGCGATTTAAAACTCGGCAGTCAGTTCAATCGGCTACTGGGTTCGCTGGATATAGACTGGGAAGAGCAGCTTTCAAAATTCACAGGCGACATGGCGGCACACACACTCGGTAATCTTTCGCGCAGCATAGGCGCAGTAAAGCAGCGCAATAAAGACGCCATGAAAATGAACATGGGTGAGTATTTGCAGGAAGAAATTCAGTATCTACCGAGTCGTAATGAAACCGATCTATTTATAAAAGATGTCGATACCGTACGCAATGATGTTGCCAGATTCAAAGCCCGCTTAAACAAACTGGCGCAACAAGCATTAAAAAAGTCATCCGACAGCAAGGTCAATAAAGCATGATTCGTCCCTCCCAGCTGCTGCGTTTATTACGCATTAATTATGTCCTGATGAAACACGGACTGGATGACATTGTGTTTGAAGTGCACCTGTTCAGGCCGTTCCGATTTATCTTATTTTTGATGCCTTGGAACTGGCTGCCGAGAAAACGTGCGCCACGCGGTGAGCGACTCAGACAGGCACTTGAAGATCTTGGTCCGGTGTTTATCAAGCTCGGTCAGATGCTATCAACACGGCGTGATTTGCTGGCAGACGACATTGCACAGGAACTGGCTCAGCTGCAGGATAATGTACCGTCGTTTCCGGCGCAGCAGGCCAGAGACATCATAGAAAAAGCATTAAAATGCAAGGTTGAAGAGGCTTTTCAGCGTTTTGATGGCGAACCCTTTGCCTCGGCTTCGATTGCCCAGGTACACGGTGCACAGCTAGAAGATGGCAGAGAGGTCATCGTTAAAGTGGTGCGCCCCGGCATTGCTAAAATTATTAAACGCGATGTCGCGCTGATGTATGTGATCGCCGAACTGGCCGAGCGCTATTCGCAAATCGGCCGCAGACTGCGGGTAATCGAAGTGGTTGCCGAGTATGAAAAGACCATTCACGATGAACTGAACCTGCAGCGCGAAGCGGCCAATGCATCCCAGTTGCGACGTAACTTTAGTCAGTCAGCGGCCTTATACATTCCGGAAGTGCACTGGGATTATGTGCGCCGTGATGTGATGGTGATGGAGCGTATTTCTGGGATTCCGATAGGTCAGACTGAAACCCTGCTTGAACACGGTGTGAATCTGCCACGGTTATCAGAGCGCGGGGTTGAAATATTTTTTACTCAGGTCTTCAAACATAATTTCTTCCATGCCGATATGCACCCGGGCAATATTTTTGTTGATCTTAAAAATCCGGATAATGCCCAGTATATTGCGGTGGACTTTGGTATCGTCGGCAGCCTGAATGTTGATGATCAGCGTTATCTGGCTGAAAATTTTCTAGCGTTTTTTAAACGCGATTATCAGCGTGTCGCACAGTTGCATGTTGACTCCGGCTGGGTACCTGCCGACACCCGGGTGGATGAGTTTGAATCGGCAATTCGCAGTGTTTGTGAGCCGATATTTGAAAAACCGTTAAAAGATATTTCATTTGGTCTGGTGTTATTAGGTCTGTTTCAGACCGCTCAGCGTTTCAATATGGAAGTACAGCCACAACTGGTATTACTGCAGAAAACCTTATTAAATATCGAAGGTCTGGGGCGGCAGTTGAACCCTGAGCTGGATTTATGGAAAACCGCAAAACCCTTCCTTGAAAACTGGATGGATGAGCAGATCGGCACTAAAGCCATGTGGCGTGGCTTTAAAAAGAATCTGCCGTATATAGCGGAAAAGTTACCGGATATGCCCAATCTGATTTATGCAGCACTGACGCGGGCAGCCGAAGGTGAAAACCATGAAGCGCAGCAACGAGAAATGCGTGAGCTGAGAAAAGAAATAGCGCGTGCCAATCGCAATACCGTTTCCAGTATTATCGGCTCGAGTTTATTAATCAGTGCCTTTGTTATTTATAGCCTGAACCCTGTCAGCGGTGGACTGATCTGGGGTGCGCCGCTGATGTCATGGTTATGCGGGGTAACCGGCGTATTAATGATGTATTTATCATTCCGGGAATAAACCGGTAATGCGTGTGCTGGCAATAATAAAATTAGTTAGCGGCCTTGCAGCTGGGTCAAAAGAGACACTGTATTGAGTCGTATCTGGCTGCCTGAGACTGACGCCGCTGCCGAGTATACTGCCTAAGGCCTGGACGAAAGCCACTCAAGTGCATCAGAACGGGACTGGAAAGAACGGATTTCTCTTGACGCGGTTTTGCTCAGTGATCTGGCGGCCATGTAAAATTCGGCCAGTTCAATATGGTTCTGAGTAGCGGTTAGAAAAGCAAAGCGTGAATTGGGATCGATCATATAGAGATGAGAGGCGGTTTGTGAAATGCCGATGAGTTCACTAAAACTGATCGAAGAATAATCGGATTTGGTGACATCATAGAGTTCGTTATAGCCATAAATTGACGGCTCTAACCAGACGGTGTTTTGATAGTGTTCAATTTGCTGCAGAGTGACAGTGCCGCGGCTTACCGTATGTAAAATTCGGCTTTGATGGTCTGGCGTAGTGGTTATAGTCATGATGGCTTTGATCAGTCGGTCTATCTGGCCAGTGTATAACGATTTTTTAGTAATTTAAATGGCAGCTAACTGTCCAAAATTTGTCCGGTAGTGATATCAGTAATGGATGTTTCGAATATATTAAACGATTTAAATGAAGTACAGCGTGAGGCCGTTTCTGCGCCAGAGCGCTCGTTACTGGTGCTGGCCGGTGCCGGTAGTGGCAAAACCCGCGTATTGGTGCACCGGATAAGCTGGTTATGTACGGTTGAAAATGTCTCACCCTATAGTATTTTAGCGGTGACCTTTACCAATAAGGCCGCTGCAGAAATGCGCCAGCGGGTCGAAAAAATGCACAGCCAGCCGATGGCCGGTATCTGGGTCGGCACCTTTCATGGCCTGGCTCATCGCTTATTAAGAAGCCACTGGCAGCAGGCAGATCTGGTGCAGAGTTTCCAGATTCTTGATTCGGATGATCAGCTGCGGCTGGTCAAACGCGTGATTAATGCACTGGAACTGGATGACACTCAGTGGCAGCCGAAACAGGTTCGCGGCTTTATTAATGCCTGCAAAGATGAAGGTGACCGGCCTCAGCACATCGCTGATAATGGCGATCCGGTGCGCCGACAACTGGTGCGGATTTATGCAGCCTATGAAACCGCCTGTAAAAGAGCCGGGGTCATTGATTTCGCTGAAATGTTACTTCGTTCACTGGAGTTGTTGCGTGATAACAAGGAGTTGCTGGCGCATTATCAGCAGCGTTTCCGGCATATTCTGGTTGACGAGTTTCAGGATACCAATGCTATTCAATATGCCTGGGTACGTCTTTTAGTCGGCAAAGAAAATAATATTTTTGTGGTCGGTGACGATGATCAGGCAATTTATGGCTGGCGTGGAGCGCGGGTAGAAAACCTGCAAAAATTCCGTAAAGATTTTCCACTGACCCGTATTATTAAACTGGAACAAAATTACCGCTCCACCGCCACCATCCTGTCTGCGGCGAATGCAGTGATCGGAAATAACGGTGATCGCTTAGGCAAAAAGCTCTGGACAGCGGGTAGTGATGGCCAGCCGATTACTTATTATCAGGCTTATAATGAATTCGACGAGGCTCGTTTTGTCATCGACAAAATCAAACAGTGGGTCAGTGATGGCGGCTTACGTGACGACGTCGCGATATTATATCGATCCAATGCCCAGTCTCGAGTATTTGAGCAGTCGCTCAATAGCGAACAGATTCCCTACCGGATATACGGTGGCTTGCGATTTTTTGACCGCGCTGAAATCAAAGACTGCATTGCCTATTTAAGACTGATGAATAATTTGCTGGATGACACCGCGTTTGAGCGCATTGTTAATGTGCCTGCGCGTGGTATCGGCGGGCGCACGCTGGATCTGCTGCGTGATGCGGCAAAAACAAAAGAAACCACAATGTGGCAGGCGGCAGAAAGATTAATAGCAGATAAGGCGCTGACAACACGCGCTGCGACTGCGCTGCAAGCATTTCTTGATCTGATCTATGAAATGCAGGCGGCAACTGATGATATTGAACTGCATGAAAAAGTAGAGCATGTGATCCATCATAGCGGGCTGATTGATCACCACAAAAAAGACAAGTCGGAAAAATCCGAACAGCGTATCGAAAACATGGAGGAGCTGACTGGTGCGGCGAAAAACTTTTCGGTATCTGAAGATGAAACCGAAGAGATGGATAAGATCACGGCATTTTTAACCTATGCGGCGCTGGAATCGGGTGAAGGTCAGGCAGAAGAATGGGAAGACTGCGTGCAGATGATGACGATGCACAGTGCTAAAGGGCTGGAGTTTAAACAGGTATTTATCTGTGGTGTGGAAGAAGGTCTGTTCCCGCATCAGCGATCAATAGAAGAAGCATCACGTCTAGAAGAAGAGCGCAGGCTTTGTTATGTTGGGATCACCCGAGCGCGTGAACAACTGACGATTACCAATGCAGAACACCGGCAACTGTATGGCAGGGACACCTACCCGAGGCCGTCACGTTTTATCAGTGAGATTCCGGCCGAGCTGGTGGCCGATGTGCGCATGCAGACCAAAGTGACTGAGCCTGATTTCAGCAGTGGTTTTTCACAGCCACAGGAATCAGCTCCCTTTCAGATAGGCCAGCGCGTTGCTCACCCAAAATTCGGTGAAGGCATGGTGCTTAATTTTGAGGGCATTGGCAGTCATGCCAGGGTCGAGGTAAATTTTGAATACGAAGGGACAAAATGGTTAGTGGTATCGTATGCTAACCTGAGCACACTGTAATAATAAGAAAAACAAAAACGGACTGATCAGATTGGATATTATCAATGTCTATATACGCAGACTAATATTTTCAGGGCTCAAGCTGCTGCTGGGGCTTATATGGATGTTTTTTGGACATGATATTGTCGCTAGCCTGCATCTTTCTTCCGCCCCTGAATACCTCTACTGGTTTTTGAGTGGCCTGATTTTCTCACTGGTATTGCGGGCAGTCTTTAGTTCGCTACGTGATTTATTGATCATTTTTGATGTCATTACACTGGACAGCGATCTGGTGGAGTCGGTTTACCACGATATTATCAGGCAGGATAAAGTCGCAGTTGCAATTAAAAACAAGGACGCGAAGTACATTTATGTAAACCAGTATTTTTGTGACATTTTCGGCATAACACAAAATTATATAGCCGGAAAGAAAGACGACAGCTTTATGGATGAGCTTGAGGTTATGAAGAGCACTGAAGAAGATACGGCTGTTTTAATTCGCGGCGAAACTCTGGTGCATGAGGAAGACCAGCTGGTAGAGGGCTATTCTGTCCGTTTAAGAATAACAAAAAAGCCGCTCTATAATAAGAAAAATAAACTGGTTGGTCTGTCTGTCTGCCAGCAAGATATAAGTGCTCAGTATGAGCTGGAAAAAAATAATAAAGATCTCAAGGGACGATACAAACGTCTGTTTGATGATTTGCCATTTCCAACCCTGATGTTAGATATAAAAACAACACTGGCAATAGAATTTAACGATGCGTTACTGGAAATGCTGGGTTATCAGCGAGGTGAATTTTTTCGTACCCGGCTGGGTCTGTACATGGCAGATGAAGAAGAAGATACACTGGCGTTTGTTAATCAGCTGGTAGATGACAAGGGCGGTATCAGAACAATACAGCTGATCAGCAAAAATAAAGATCGCTATGATGTCGAGGCGCATTTTCGGGTCACACAGATTAAAGATAAAACATACTTACACGGTATTTTCCGTGATATCACTGAAAATAAACGCGCGACTGAAGCACTGATTCAGTCAGAAAAAAATTACTACACGTTATTTAATCATGCGAATGATGCCGTCTTTATTATCGACCCTGAAACACTGGCGATTGTTGATGCTAATCAGCTGGCTTATATCTGGCTGGGCTATGAGGAGGGAGAGCTTAACAGTCTTTCGATATTTGATATTGATCGGGCCGGGCTAGAAAAGGTAACAAGGGCGAAGATTGCAGAACTTTCACAGAATAAAGACATTCTGTTTGAACATGAAATGTGTACGGTGCAGGGAGATATCGTTCCAGTAGAAATTAGTGCGCACAGTGTTATCTATGGCAACAAACTGGCCTATCAGTATGTTGTGCGCGACATCAGCGAACGCAAGGTCGCAGAATGGGCGCTCAGGGAAAGTGAAGAGCGCTACTGGCAAATGTTTGAAAACAACAGCTCAATCATGCTGGTTTTAGATACTGCCAGGTGGGTTATCGAAGATGTCAATGAAGCGGCCTGCAAGTTTTACATGATCAAGAAAGAAGATCTGGTTGGTTCCTCGTACGACAAGATTTTTATCGGTACAGACAGGTATCATAACGATGATTCGTCGCAGTCAATTAAACGCAAGATGTATGAGGGAACGCATAAACTGGGTAATAACGAGATACGTTTTGTAGAAATAAATGAAGCGCCTATTGAGGTCCATGGTCGGCAGTTAACGTTTGTGATTGTGCGTGATATCACCGACTCAAAAGACGTAGTTAATCAGCTTAATCTGGCGCAACGAATGATTGCCAGCAGTTCGGAGTCGGTTATTGTGCTCGACGCCAGTCAGCAAATTGTTTCTGCCAATAATGCAGCCATTCTGATGACGGGATATAACGAAGCGGAATTGTTATCGCAGCCAGCAGAAATTGTGCTGGCAGATAGCCAGCAGAAAATTATCAGTGAACAGATTGAACAGCAACTGTTGGATAAAACGGTCTGGCAGGGCAGTGTCTGGAACAGAAAAAAAACCGGCGAACGTTTTCTGGTTAATCTACATATCGAGCTGATTAAACACCAGCAACAGGAACAGTACCAGTATGTCATGATGATGAGTGCAGTCAACGAAGATGAGTCTGATGACACCAAACTGCTGGAAAATAATATTAAAGGTCTGGCAGACAAACGACACTTTATTGAAAAGCTGGAATACGCGCTGAAAAAATCCCGCAGAAGCGGAAAATATCTGGCGGTGCTACTGATCGATATCAAGCGGTTTTATCAAATTAATGAAAAGCAGGGCTATGATATCGGTGACCGGTTAATTCACAGTGTGGGCAAACGGCTGCAGTTTTTGAGCAGAGAAAGTGACTACGTGAGTCATTTCGGTGCCGATAATTTCGCGATGTTACTGGAGGATTTTACTGACTTAAATAAAATTAATGTTGTCGCTCAGAAGGTATTATCCACCTTATCCGAATCATATCAGATTGACGATAAACACCACGAGCTGATGTTTGCCGTTGGCATCAGTTTATTCCCTGAGGACGGCAATCAGTCGCATGTATTAATTAAACAAGCTGAGCAGGCATTGATGGAAGCCAAGCGCGAAAGAAAGAGCAGCTATTACCTGTGCAACTACGAGTTGAATGAAAAAGCAAAAATCTGGTGGGATTACGAAAGACGATTACATGATGCACTGCGTAATGACGAATTTAAACTGTACTTTTTGCCGCAATATAATCTGAATGATTACTCGCTGTCATCTATCGAGGTGTTATTACGCTGGGATCATCCCGAGCGAGGCATTTTGGAACCAGCCGAGTTGTTGGTTGAAGCAGAAAACACCGGATATATAGTCGCCATTGGTGACTGGGTTATTCGTCGCGCCTGCTATGATCTAAAGCACTTATTGTCATTAAACTACAATATACCTGAACTGGTTATTAATATATCGGGTTTGCAAATAGACGAGAACTTTCTCGAATTTTTACTGCAAGTGTGTGAAAGTGAGGGTGTTGCGATCAGCAAGATCACGCTTGATATGACTGAGTCTGCGATGCTGATGTTGGGCGCTGAGCAGATACAACAGCTTGAAGCATTGCGCAAAGCCGGTATCAAATTACAAATTGATGACTTTGGTAAAGGCATGAGTTCAATTTCCAGTTTATTAGAGATAGATTTTGATCGTGTTAAAATGGATGCGAGGCTGATTCACCAGCTGGTTGAGAATAAAAAAACACAGCGCCACTGTCTGATGGTTGAGGCATTATCAGATGTTCTCGACTTTAAAATAATTGCAGAAGGTGTTGAGCTAAAAGAGCAGGTGACCGAGCTCAAAAAGATGAAATGTGATTTTGCACAGGGTCATTATTTTGGTGAGGCTATGTGCCTTGAAGACTTAATCAACTATCTAGAAAGTTTATAGGGGATCAGATGAAACGACGTGACTTTATTCAGAAGCTGGCAATAGGCGGTGTCGCTGCAAGCAGTGTACTGGCAGCACCGGCTGTGCATGCAAAAAAAACTATCCGCTGGAAAATGGTAACGACCTGGCCGAAAAACTTTCCGGGGCTGGGAACCGGCGCTAACAAGCTGGCACAACTGATTACTGAAATGAGTGGTGGTCGGTTACAAGTTAAAGTTTATGGTGCCGGTGAGCTGGTACCTGCATTTGAAGTGTTTGATGCTGTTTCCAGAGGCACCGCGCAGATGGGACACGGCTCGGCCTATTACTGGAAAGGAAAAATTGAAGATGCGCAGTTTTTTTCGACCGTGCCGTTTGGCCTGAATGGACAGGAAATGACCTCATGGCTGCATCATGGTGGTGGCATGAAATTATGGAACGAGGTTTATGAGCCGTTCGGAGTGATACCGGCGGCAGCGGGTAATACCGGTGTGCAAATGGCGGGCTGGTTTAATAAACAAATCAACAGTCTGGATGATTTGAAAGGCTTAAAAATGCGCATACCGGGGCTTGGCGGTGAAGCCTTTAAGCGAGCCGGTGGTGTACCGGTTAATTTACCTGGTGGTGAATTATTTACCGCGCTGAAAACCGGTGCGCTGGATGCCACTGAATGGGTCGGCCCTTATAATGATCTGGCCTTTGGTTTTTACAAAGCGGCGAAATATTATTATTACCCCGGCTGGCATGAGCCCGGCACTACGCTCGAAGCCACGATCAATAAAGAGGCGTTTGAGTCCTTGCCAAAGGATTTACAGTCCATCGTCATGAATGCTTGTAATGTAGTTAATCAGGACATGCTGCTGGAATACACGGCGCGAAATAATGCGGCCTTAGGCACCCTGTTGAACAAGCATAAAGTCGATATGCGTAAACTGCCAGACGATGTATTAGACAAGTTACGACAGTTATCCGAAGAGGTGGTGCTGGAACTGGCGGCCAAGGATAAACGCTCACAGAAAATTTATGATTCATTTTCCAGCTTCCGTAAACAGGTGGTTGACTGGCATAAAATTTCTGAACAGGCGTACTATAACGTCAGAAGCCGAAGCTAGCTGGCGCGAATTTTATAATCCGGCAGGCCAGCAATTGTCACTTTCGGCTTCTGTTTAAAGTATGACGGAAGGCAGCCAGGTGGCGAGGGCTGGCCAGTAAGCGATCATGGCCAGTGCCAGTAACTGGATGACTATAAACGGGGCAACCCCTTTATAGATATCCATGGTCGATATACTGGCCGGTGCAACCCCGCGCAAATAAAACAGCGCAAATCCAAACGGCGGTGTCAGAAATGAAGTTTGTAGATTGATAGCAATCATGATGCCGAGCCAGATCGGGTTGACGTCCATGGCCAGCAAGATCGGCCCGACTATCGGCACAACCACAAACGTGATTTCTATAAAGTCGAGCACAAAGCCTAGCAAAAACATCACCAGCATCACGACAAAGATAGCAGTGAAAGTTCCGCCCGGTAACTCGGTTAAAAAAGCTTCAACCAGCTCGTCGCCACCAAAGCCTCGAAACACCAGTGAGAACACTGAGGCGCCGATAAAAATCAAAAATACCATGCTGGTAACGCGTGTGGTTTCCTGCATCACTTGTTTGAGAATATCGAGTTTGAGCTGTTGCTGCTGAAATGCGATGAGCATGGCACCAAAAGCGCCTACCGAGGCGGCTTCAGTTGGCGTTGCAAAACCGCCGATAATCGAGCCCAGAACCGCTACGATAAGTCCCACTGGCGGCAGTAAGCTGTTGAGGATATTGGTTATCAGCTGCTGTTTGTCGTGTTGGCGTTCACTGGCCGGTATCGCTGGCATTGACTGGGGTTTTATGATGCTGATCATAATCAGATATAACAGATACAAAGCCACCAGTAACAGCCCCGGAATCAGCGCGCCGACAAAAAGATCACCCACCGACAGGGGCTCGGGGGAAAAGATGCCCTGATCTAACTGGGCTTGTTGATAGGCCGAAGATAACACGTCGCCGAGCAGTACCAGTACGATCGAAGGCGGAATGATTTGGCCCAGTGTCCCGGTCGCGCAAATTGTGCCGGTCGCAATTTTAGGGTCGTAACCGCGTTTCAGCATGGTCGGTAATGATAGCAGCCCCATGGTGACAACGGTGGCACCTACGATACCGGTGCTGGCCGCCAGTAACATCCCGACCAAGGTCACGGAAATGCCTATGCCACCGCGCAATGGGCCAAATAAACTGGCCATGGTGTCAAGTAGCTTTTCTGCCACCCGTGATTTTTCCAGCATCACTCCCATAAACACAAACAGTGGTACTGCAATCAGGGTCTGATTGGTCATGATGCCGTAGAGTCGGTTCGGCAGCGCTTCTAAAAAGGCAGCATCAAAGCTTTCAGCGTAGTTGCCCAGAGCGGCAAAAGCCAGTGCCGTGCCAGCCAGCGTCAGTGCAACCGGGTAGCCGAGCAACAGGAAGATAAAGACGAATAGAAATAACAGCAGTGCCATGTATTCCATCAGCGTTGATGCTCGCTGTGGTTTTGTTGCAGGGTTTGAATGGCGCGCAAGCTGCCGGCGATGGCTTGCAATAACATCAGCGCAGCCATCAGCAGAATCATGGTTTTTAATAAAAAGACACCGGGCAGGCCACCGGCCTCGCGTGATGTTTCCATCACCTGCCAGCTTTCACTGACGTATTGCCAGCTGATGATAAAGATAAACAGCATCGACGGAGCGAGGAAAACAATATGACCGAACAGATTAATTTTAGCCTGTGCTCTGGCTGACAGTCGCTGATAAAAAATGTCGACGCGAACGTGGGCATCTTTTTGCAGTGTAAATGCGGCCCCGAGCAGAAAAATCAATGCATGCATGTAGATCACGCTTTCCTGCATCGCGATCAGGCCAAAGTCGAACAGGTAGCGCAATACCACGATCAGAAAAGTGCTTAGCACCATCAACAACGTGAGCCAGGAGACAGCAAGTCCGGTGTAGATATTGATGGCTTCAATGCGGTCTATCCAGCGCTGTAACATGGCGTTTATCTTTATACCCAGTGAGCGAGAATGGCAGCGCTGTCTTGACGTCGTTGAAGCAGAATGTTTTTAAATTCGTCAGGATCTTTCTGGTGGGTCATTTCGCCCTGCTTGGGGAAATGAATAGCGTATAGGCGGGACAGCCAGAAACGCAAAGCGCCTGCGCGTAACATCACAGGCCACAAGTCTTTTTCCGGTGGGCTCAGAGCTCGCTGCTGGTGGTAGGCCGTGAGAAAGGCCGAGACTTTTGTATAATCAAGCGCCCCATCTGGCAGGTTACACCAGTCATTAACGGTTACCGCTACATCGTATAACAGGGCATCGGTACTGGCGAAGTAAAAGTCAATAATGCCGCTTAGCTCATCCTTGTACCAGAGCGCATTATCGCGAAACAAGTCGGCGTGAATTAAACCGCGCGGGATATCGGCATGAGACTGGGAGGCCTGAAACTGCATCTCCTGATGCAATACCGTGAGATCATCTGCAGACAGCTTGTCAGCTAACAGACGGGTGGTGTCCTGCCACCAGCGCGGGCCGCGAGTGTTGCCCTGATGTTGTGGAAAGCTTAAACCGGCGCTGTGTAACTTGCCAAGCGCGCTACCGAGCTTCTGGCAATGCATGGCCGTGGGCTGAAGAATGCTGCGGCCTTTAAGCTTTTGTACCAGTGCGGCCGGTTTGTTTTTGATGGTCTGCAGCATCTGCCCCTGGGTATCGGCAATCGGGTGGGCGCTGGGTACCTGATGTTCGTTTAAATGCGCCATCAGATCGAGAAAGTAAGGCATTTCTTCGGCGCTGTGTGCTTCAAAGATTGTCAGCACAAATTCGCTCTGCTGCTGCTGTTGCTGGGTGGTGACAAAGTAATTGGTATTTTCTATTCCGTCACTGATGCCTTGATAGGAGACCAGTTGGCCGACGTTATAACGGCCGAGGAAGGTTTCGAGCTCTTCGTGTTCGATAGTGGTATAAACCGACATAGTAACAACTGGTTCTCTGGCAAGGTGTTAAAGAAAATGAGTGCGGCATTTTAGCAGCCTGTTAGTGCTTGTTAAAGCTGTAAAAGAATTTCTTGTTCCTGTACCGACGGTTCAAAGTCGCGGTTTTCATAATGATCAAAGATAATCTTGAGGACATCTTCGGCCGTCTCAGCAATCGAAATCAGGCTTAGGTCTTGTTGATTGATCATGCCATTGCTGACCAGCGTGTTCTGAAACCAGTCCAGTAGTCCACTCCAAAAAGCCCGGTTTACCAGAATAATCGGGATGTGTCGGCTTTTACCGGTTTGTACCAGCGTGAGTATTTCTGCCATTTCATCGAGTGTGCCAAAGCCGCCGGGAAAAATCACATAAGCCGAGGCGTATTTAACAAACATGACCTTGCGGGTAAAGAAATGTCGGAAATTCATTTCAATATCCTGGTACTCATTTGAAGTCTGTTCTTTTGGCAGCATGATATTGAGCCCGATACTGGGTGCTTTGCCGGCTTTACCGCCTTTGTTCGCCGCTTCCATGATACCGGGGCCGCCGCCGCTGACGATCGCAAAGCCGGCATCGGATAATGAACGCGAAACGGTTTCGGCATTGAGGTAATCGGCATGTGCCCGGCTGGTTCGGGCAGAACCAAAGACACTGACCGAGGGTTTGATGGTCGCCAGTCGTTCAAAGCCTTCGACAAATTCAGCCATTATCTGGAAAACTTTCCACGATTCCCGCACCAGCGCGCCGTCTGCAGCATTAGCCGATTGAGGTAAAGAGTCTGAATCCTTGTTAGCCATAATAATGCCTTCATATCGGGGAAAACGTCTGAGATAATTCGCCTTCTTCTTGATTGGACTATACACAACTCATGGCCCCCAAATCCAGCAGCAAAGTCAGCAATAAAAAATCTAAATCTAAAAAGTCAGCGCCGATTATTCTGGTCGATGGTTCTTCTTACCTGTTTCGGGCCTTTCATGCGATGCCACCACTGACCAATAGTAAGGGCCTGAATACCGGCGCGGTGTATGGCGTGATCAATATGCTGAAAAAACTGCAGGACGAATATCAGCCTGAATCGATGGCGGTGATCTTTGATGCCAAGGGCAAAACCTTTCGCCATGATCTTTATCAAGACTATAAAGCCAACCGACCACCGATGCCGGATGATTTAAGAGAGCAGATCGAGCCATTGCATCAGCTGGTTCAGGCACTGGGTTATCCGATGCTGGTGGTGGAGGGTGTGGAAGCCGATGATGTGATCGGCACACTGGCTAAAAAAGCCACTGAGTCGGGTGCCGAGATGTTGATTTCAACCGGCGATAAAGACATGGCGCAACTGGTTTCCGAGCATGTCACGCTGATTAATACCATGACCAACAGTTTGATGGACCCCGATGGTGTTGTCAGCAAGTTTGATGTCCGAGCGGATCAGATTATTGATTATCTGGCGCTGGTTGGCGACAGTGTCGATAATATCCCGGGGGTTCCTAAAGTCGGCCCGAAAACAGCTGCCAAATGGTTAAAAGAGTACGGTTCGTTACAGCAGATTATCGACAATGCCGATAAATTTAAAGGCAAAATTGGCGATAATCTTCGGCACAGCCTTGACCATTTGCCGTTGTCATATCAGTTGGCAACGATTGATTGTGAGCTGCAACTGGAGGCCGGATTGCAGGACTTGAACTTACAGGCTGCTGATAAAGAGCGATTAAAAGAGCTCTATAGCGAGCTGGAATTTAACAGCTGGTTGCGGCAGTTAAACGAAGCCAGTGATGACAGTCAAAGCACCGATAAACCGCAAAAAAACGAGCTAAGTGCCGAGCTGGAGTACGAGACTGTGCTGGAACTGGCTCAGTTTGAGAACTGGCTAAAACAATTATCAGCCGCCGATAGTTTTGTGTTCGACACCGAAACCACCAGTCTTAATTATATGCAGGCCAAGGTGGTTGGTGTGTCATTTGCTGTTGAAGCCTTTAAAGCTGCCTATGTGCCATTTGCCCATAGTTATGAGGGTGCTCCTGAACAGCTTAGCGAAGCGCAGGTACTGGGCGCATTAAAACCGCTGCTGGAAGACCCGAACAAAGGCAAGATCGGGCAGAACCTGAAGTACGACAAACACGTACTGATGAACCACGGCATCGTGCTGCAAGGCATCAGCGATGACAGCATGCTGGAATCTTATGTGTTGGATTCAACCAGCCGGCATGATATGGACACGCTGGCACTGAAATACCTTGGTGTGAACACCATCCATTTTGAAGATGTAGCGGGTAAGGGTGCCAAACAAATCAGTTTTGATAAAGTGACACTGGAACAAGCCGGTCCCTATGCGGCTGAAGACGCGGATATTACCTTTCGGCTGCACCAGAGCCTAGCGGCAAAACTCGCTGAGCAGGAAAGCCTGCAAACCGTGTATCGAGAGATTGAATTACCGCTGCTGGATGTACTGCAGAAAATAGAGCACATCGGTGTCAAAGTCGATGTGGATATGTTGCAACAGCAGAGTGCCGAACTGGAAGTCAGTATTAAAGCGATTGAAGCCAAAGCCTATGAGCTGGCGGGTGAGGAATTTAATCTGGCATCACCGAAACAGATTCAGCATATCTTGTTTGAGAAAATGGATATCCCGGTGATTCGTAAAACTCCTAAAGGCCAGCCGTCCACCGCTGAGGATGTATTGCAGGAGCTGGCCGAAGAATACGAATTGCCAAAGCTGCTATTGGAAAGTCGTTCGTTGTCAAAACTGAAATCGACTTATACCGATAAACTGCCAAAGATGGTTGATCCGGTTACCGGCAGGGTGCACACGTCATATCATCAGGCCGTCGCTGCGACCGGTCGGCTCTCATCAACCGATCCAAATCTTCAGAATATCCCGATTCGTAGTGCCGAAGGCAGAAGAATTCGTCAGGCTTTTATACCTGAAACAGGGCGCATCATGATGGCTGCGGACTACTCGCAGATTGAGCTTCGAATTATGGCTCATCTATCAGCCGATCAGGGCCTGTTAACGGCGTTTAAAAATGATCTGGATGTGCACAGTGCGACCGCAGCTGAAGTGTTTGGGTTGGCACTGGATAAGGTGGGTAATGAACAGCGGCGGGCCGCTAAAGCCATCAACTTTGGTTTGATTTATGGCATGTCCGCTTTTGGTCTTGCCAAGCAACTCAATATCAGCCGCTTTGATGCGCAGGACTATATCGATGTGTATTTTGAGCGTTATCCCGGTGTCAAAGCCTATATGGACCAAACCCGGGCCCAAGCACATGACGATGGCTATGTAGAAACAGTATATGGCCGTCGCCTGTATCTGCCAGAAATCAATTCACGTAATGGAATGCGGCGTCAGTATGCTGAACGCACCGCGATCAATGCACCGATGCAGGGCAGCGCGGCAGACATTATCAAACGCGCAATGATTGCTGTTGATAAAGAAATGCAAAATAGTAGCTTTGATGCCTTGATGGTGATGCAGGTACACGATGAACTGGTGTTTGAGGTAGCGACCGATCAGTTAGCAGAATTTTCGGCAATGGTCACACAGCAAATGCAAGCAGCGGCTGAATTAGCGGTGCCGTTAATTGTCTCAGTGGATAGTGGAAATAACTGGGATGAAGCGCATTAATTAGCCTGAGACAAAACAGGGAATTAGTGCTGTTTTTTATATAAAAATGGCCTAAATGGTCTCAATCGTTACAGAAGTGTAACGATTGAGACCATTTATCGGAACTCTTTTGACTTCATTCTGTCATAGTCTTTAATCTGTTCAGTAAGTGATTTTTAAGTAATGTAGCAGCGCTGTAGCCCGGCGCGGTCCGTTCTCCTCCCTGAGCGGACACATTGGGTCTGGTTACCCCAAACCGGCCCACCATTAACCCCGGCCAACCCCAAAGGCCGGGGCTTTTTTTTAAGTTTCAAATTCTTTTTGTTATCCCTGCAAGCCATTAAGTCGAGAAAGTTCGCAGCTGCTAAAAGGCTGCGCTATAAGCTGTGCAGAAGAGGTATTGTGTGGTATTGGAATGCCCACTGAGAGTAGGAAGGATATCGAAAAAAGATAACCCTCTCCCCTAAGAGGAGAAGGCAGGATCAGGGGGAATTCTCTGGTTTATCTGACCAGTTTAGAGTAGCCCCTGTTCTAATTTGCTCCCTGAGCTGGAGCTAACATTACTGCAGGGCTATAAAAAAAACAATACTATTTTCAATGGAATGTTAAAATTATTTAACGTTTTTAATGAATTAGGCGTTATCTGGTATATATTTATAACAGTTAATGGATTAATTACGGTTTATTGAAAGCATCTAACCTGTCTTCGGATCATGTGGTAAAAGAGAATTACAGGCTTTTTGTCGTCATCAATTTTATTTCTTATCTAGGAATCCTGACTCATCTTAGCTTTATTCCGTTATTTTTTATGATTGACGTCGATTTTCTGGCTTATTTTAATATCTTTAGTGTCATTATCTGGCTTCTGGCCTTGTCCTAAATCGTAATGGCCGTCAAATCGAGGCTATGTTTGCCCTGTCAGTTGAAGTGGTTTTGCATGTCACTATAGCGAGCTATTTTCTAGGCTGGGAGAGCGGCTTTCATTATTACTTCTTGCCGTTCATCTTATTTATTTTTATCAATCACAAACAAAGTTTATTAATCATCGTGTTTGAGTCGGCTGTGGTACTCGGTGTCGATCTTTGGCTGTTAATTTATAGCAGTGGTGAAACCGAGTTACTGCAACATAATTTGGAGCTGATCAAAGCTTTGCAAATTATGAACATTGGGGTAAATTTTTTAGCAATAGCTTTGTTAGGCGATGGTCTAAGGACCTCATCGATGCGCGCCGAGAGGGAAATGGAACAGCTGGCGAGTATTGATATGCTAAGCGGATTATATAACCGCAGAAAAATGTATGAATTACTGGAGCTGGAACAGATCAGGCTACAGCGTAGCGATAAATCTAAGGTCATCGAATTACTGCGTAAAGAGATTGCTTCGTCTGACTTTAGTTAAGAAAGCCATCGGTTTAGCATCACCATGACGTTCGGCATGGCAATTTTTGATGGCTCTCAGAAGATTGCAAAAGTCATTGCTGAGGCAGACAAGTGTCTGTACAAAGGTAAACAGCATGGCAGAAACTGTATTATGATAGCTGAGTATCCGGGGCTGGGGTTTTAGCCTGCTCAGGCAGTGGTAGCCCCAGCCACTGATCAAGTTGTTGATGAAGTTCACTGATACCGAGTTTTTTGAGTGCAGAAAACATCTGTACAGTGGCCTGCAGACCTTCCTCTTTAATGTATTTTTGAACCTGCAACAGGGTGGCCTTGGCCGGGCCTTTTTTAAGTTTATCGGCTTTTGTCAGCAGAACATGGGCGGGGATATTAAAGTGCGCGCACCATTCGAGCATTTTCCAGTCAAATTCCTTCAGGGGATGACGAATATCCATAATAATGACCAGACCCACAATATTGGGACGATCGGCCAGATAGCTCTCCATCAGGTCAAGCCATTGTTTTTTGACTCTGGGTGGCACTTTGGCAAAACCATAGCCGGGCAAATCGACCAGCAGACGGCTTTCATCGAGAGAAAAAAAGTTAATCAGTTGTGTACGGCCAGGGGTTTTACTGGTGCGTGCGATATTTTTATTATCGGCTAATGCATTGATAGCACTCGATTTTCCGGCATTTGAACGGCCTGCAAAAGCGATTTCAAGGGTCTCTGTATCGGGGAACTGTTTTTTAGCGGCAGCGCTGATCAGAAAGCGCAGACGTTTGTAGTATGTATTCATCGCCTGATTATAGCGGGCTTTAAAAGACTTAGCTAAGATCAATTACTTATTCAATATATACTAATTTAAGACCAAATACCTTTGATGCCAGCGCTGTGGTGGTGTAAACTCGCCGCACAAATTTTTCTGCGCCTTACAGAAAGTAAGGTGAAATTCCATCCTCTGGGAGAGATCGAATGAAAACTAAATTATTAATTGCTGCACTTTGTGCTCTTTTAGGTTCTAACGCTGCTGTTATGGCCGCTGGTGATGCTGCTGCTGGTAAAAACAAAGCGGCTATGTGTATGGGTTGTCACGGTGCCGATGGTAATGCGCCAGCCGACGCGTTTCCTAAGTTAGCTGGCCAGCACGCGGGCTATCTTGCTAAGCAATTAGCCGATTTTAAAACAGCGACTCATCGTAGTGACCCAACCATGCTAGGTATGGTTGCTGCACTGAGTGAAAAAGATATGCATGATTTGGCTGCGTTCTACGCTGTGCAGACAGGTAAGCCGGGTATGGCTGACGAGAAGCAGGTTGAGCTGGGTAAAGCGATATACCAAGGTGGCAATTTGTCATCGGGTGTTCCAGCCTGTATGGGTTGTCACTCTCCGAGCGGTGCCGGTAACCCGGGTGCTAAGTTCCCGTCTTTAAAAGGCCAGCATGCTAAATACACTGCCAAGCAATTACGTGATTTCCGTGATAGCAAGCGGAAGAATGATGCCGGTAAGATGATGCGTAATGTAGCGGCTCGTATGACCAATGACGAGATAGAAGCCGTTTCTCAGTTTATCGCTGGTTTGAAATAAACAGCAGTAACTGAATAAAAAAGGGTGACGACAGTCACCCTTTTTTTTGCCTTGATTTTATGGTTTTTATTCAAACGATAGGGATATAAAGTACAACAGTGTATGGCATAATGCGGCCTCTTTACTAGTTGATACAGGGTTGCCAGCGTGGCTGAAGTTGTAAAAAATCCACAAAAATCAAAGGCAAAACGCTTTATTGAGTTTTTAGGATCAATGGAGCTGGCGATTACTCTGTTGTCGGCGCTGGCGGTAGCGTCGGTTATCGGCACCATCCTGCAGCAGAATCAGAGTTATAATGACTATAGGCTGAAATTTGGACTGTTCTGGTTTGAAGTCTTTGAAAAAATAGCGCTGTATGATGTTTATGCAGCGATCTGGTTTTTATCAATCCTGGGTTTTCTGATTTTATCGACATCGGTTTGCGTGTATCGAAATGCCCCTGTGTTCTTGCGTGAAGCTCGGCGTTTTCGCACTAATGTGCAGTTAAAATCATTGCAAAGCTTTAAACATCAGAAGCAGTGGCAAGTTGATAAACCGGCAGACGAAGTAATGTCGATGGGTGCGGCGTTTTTTAATTATCTGGGTTTAAAGTCACGCTCAACTGTGGCGCAACAGCACCGCTTAATAGCGGCAAAGAAAGGCGGTATAAATCGCTGGGGATACATACTGACCCATGCTGGCGTCATTATTATCTGTATCGGGGCGCTGTTCGATAGCAAGATACCGATGATGATAGCGGAGTGGTCTGGTAATCTGAAACCAGAGACTCGCAATATTTCCGCATCTGAAGTGCCAGATATCAGTCGTATCGCGCCGGGTAATGCTTCTTTCAGGGGTAATGTACAGATACCAGAAGGCGGCAAGGCAAATATTGTTTTCCTCAATGTGCGTGATGGCTATGTGGTTCAGGAGCTGCCGTTTGCGATTGAACTTAAGGACTTTAGGGTAGAGCATTATTCAACAGGTGCACCTAAATCATTCGAAAGTGATCTGATTATTCATGATGATCAGTTACAGAAACCGCTTGAAGCAACGATTGCCGTCAATCATCCGTTGGTTTACCGGGGCTTTGCGTTATATCAGGCAAGCTTTGCCGATGGCGGCACGAAACTAGACCTGGCCTTGTGGTCGCTGTCTGATAAGCCCGGCAGTGTGATCAATAAGAAAACCGAGATCTTTGATAGTTTTAATCTGAGCACGGCTGGCGAAACCCTGAGTGCAGAAATGACCGATTTCCGGCTATTTAATATCAATGGGGTTATGCAGGACGATGGCTCAACCAAACAAACAAATATCGGGCCCAGCATCAGCTTTAAATTAAGGGATGCATCAGGTGTGGCGAAAGAGTTTGTTAACTATATGCTGCCGGTGACATCAGAAGGGATTAGCAGTTATCTTAGTGGTGTTCGATCTGATCCGACTCAGCCATTCCAGTATTTGCATTTACCGGTCGCGGAAGGCGGAGTGGCTCAGTTTATGCAACTTCTGGAAAGATTGTCCGATGAAAAGACGGTTGAAACTGCGGCCATATTGACCGTTAGCAGGACCATGGGCAAAGCCTTAATCAAGGATCAAAAGCTGGCCGCCGATATCAGCGGCTCGATGCTGAATCTGGTGGCACTGTTTGTATCAGGCGGCTACGAGGCCGTGGTGAATGATGTTAAAGGTCGTGTGCCAGAGGACAAGCAAAAGGAAGTGATTGAAACCTATCTCAAGTTATTGCAAAGTGTAGCGGCAACGGTTTATGAAACTATGCTGTCTGAGAAAGGTCATAAAACCATAACAGAAGGGGACTGGCAGTGGTTTGATTTAGCGCTGCAGGCATTGAATACCCTGCCTTATTACGGCTCGCCAATTTATGTTGAAATGAAATCTTATCAGCATATACAGGCTGCCGGTATCCAGATAACCAAGTCACCTGGTCAGAATATTGTCTACTTTGGTTGCGTGTTATTAATGATCGGTGTGTTCTTTTTGTTCTATATAAACCCAACCCGTTACTGGCTCTGGGTGGATCAGCAAAATGCACAAACCCGAATCCTGCTGGCCGGTGTCAGTCACCGTCATACCCAGGACTTTGAAAAACAATTTGATAAAGCTGTTGATGATTTTGAAGCAGCACTCAACAGAAAAAGAGGTGAATAATGTCGGTTACTGAAAACCAGATGTTCGACGATTTAAAAAAACCGGGTCTGCTGACGCAGATCGGCGTTAGAGACTGGGCATGGTTTGCCCTGCTGACAGTGACGCTGTTCTTTGCTCTGGCTTTATATTCAGCACTAATGGATGGTTACGAGGTCGGCATATTAATCGGTGTCGCTGCATTAGTGGCATTTGTCGGCTGGTATTGGAAAAGCAGCGTCAGCTTTGCCATTAGTGTCGGTGTATTCAGTGTGTTTTCTTTGTGGTTATACGGTGATAGTCTGGCCGCTGGGGAACAAAATTTCTTTCTTAAATTCTTACTCGCCAGCCAGTCGGCATTTGCCTGGATGGGAGCTTTGTTTTTTATCGCGACGGCAGCCTATTTTATAGGTCTGATCGCGAACTCTGAATTTGCATTGAAAACAGCGTCTGCGCTGACCTGGATTGCCAGTGGTTTTGGTTTTGTTGGCTTAATGGTGCGCTGGCGTGAAAGCTATTTGTTTAATCCGGAATACGGTCATATCCCGGTCAGTAACCTGTATGAAGTCTTTATCATGTTCTGTATTATTACCGGACTGATGTACCTGTATTATGAAGAACGTTATAAAAATAAAAATATGGGTGGTTTTGTTTTACTGGTCATTTCTGCAGCAGTGGGCTTTATCTTTTGGTATGAGAGCCGTGGAGCCGCCGATATTAAGCCACTGGTTCCAGCGTTACAAAGCTACTGGATGAAAATTCATGTACCGGCAAATTTTGTTGGTTACGGTGCTTTTGCTATGAGCGCTATGCTGGCCATAGCTTATCTGCTTAAGGATAAATTTTCACAGAACAAAGTGATTGCCCGTTTGCCGCAGTTACAGGTAATCGATGATATTATGTACAAAGCCATCGCACTGGGCTTTGCTTTCTTTACCATAGCTACAATATTGGGTGCGATGTGGGCAGCAGAAGCCTGGGGCGGTTATTGGAGCTGGGATCCGAAAGAAACCTGGGCTCTGATCGTCTGGCTAAATTATGCTGCCTGGCTACATATGCGGCTAACCAAGGGATGGCGTGGAGCACCGATGGCATGGTGGTCATTGATCGGATTGTTCGTGACTCTGTTCGCATTTCTGGGCGTGAATATGTTCTTGTCTGGTCTGCACTCATACGGTGAGTTATAAGGTTTAATCAAAGAATATAGCCCTGAATCTCAGGGCTAAAAATAGTTATTAAAGATGACGGAGTCAGTAGCATGAGAAAATATTTTGCGTTTGTGTTATTCATATTTGTGGTTAACGCCGCAGCGGCCGGAAACAAATATTCAGCCGGCTTTGAATATGCGAGCATTAACCAGCAGCCAACAACCAGTGCAGACCGGATCGAAGTCATCGAGTTTTTTTGGTATGGCTGTCCGCACTGTTTTCATTTCGAGCCGACGCTTAATCGCTGGCTGGCAGATAAACCGTCAAATGTTGATTTTATTCAGATCCCTGCGCCACTTAATAAGAGCTGGGAAATTCACACTAAAGTGTTTTATGCGCTAGAATTAATGGGTATGCAAAAACAGCTTCATGAAAAGTTATTTGAGGCTATACATATGAAAAAGATGCGTTTATTTGACGAGAAATCAATTACAGATTTTCTGGTTAAGCAGGGTGTTGATCGTGAAAAATTTCAGAAAAATCTGAAATCGTTTGCCGTCAGCAGCAAACTGAATAAAGCCCGAAAAATGATGCAGGACTATCAGGTTAAAGGTGTGCCACAACTGGCCGTTAATGGTAAATATATCACCAGCGGTCGAATGGCTGGTGGTTATCAGCAGATGATAGATGTGGTTAACTTTCTTGTTGCTAAAGAGTCCAAAAAATAACGATGCTGAGCAAGATAAATGGCGAATTCAAATACACCTGAAGTCACAGACTGGAAAAGCAAGTACTATACATTACGTGATAAATTTTCCATTCAGGAAACAGAGTGGGTAAAAACAGAAACACTGCTCAGCTCTGCTCTGAATAAGCTTAGCCTAATTGCCGAGGGTAAAAACCCGTTAATCGATAACCATTTGCAAGCCCTGCGAGTGGTTCTTAAAGAAAAGTTCAGCTATTACCGGGTTGATTCGGTACTAACCGAGTTATTCAAACTTGTAGCTGACATCAATAAAAACGCCAAAGGAAGAAAATCAGAGTCAGTTGCTCTGGATGACTTACTGACTATTCTTCAGGCGGTCAGTCTGCCTAAAAACCTGCAAAAAAAGAAAGACAAACTGATTAGCGGACTGAAAAAAAATCCGGCCGAAATCAAAAATTACATAAACGAGTTTCAGCAGCTTTTCAAAGAGGCTTCAGCGCATAGCTCGGAGCCAGCTACAGGCTTTATCAGTTCTTTGTTTGCGAATAAAAAATCATCGGCTGAGTCAGAGATATTGGTTGCAATGGCTGACGCAATCGCTGAGATGCCGTGGCCTTCGAGTCTGCAAAACAGCAGTAAATCACTGGTTCAGTCAATCAGCGGTTGCGATAGTGAGGAGCTGTTTGAAAGCCTGCTAAATCAGTTTATGGCTCTGGCACAACAATGGCAGCAGGAAGTCGCAACATACTCTGCGACACATCAAGACGCACCATTAACAAGCGATCAGGATACAAACTCAATTAAACAAGCGTCGCTAAATCAGTTTGTACACAGACTTAAAAGTATCCAGCCTGAGCATGAAAGATTACAAAGCATAGAATTATCTGAAACTAATCTGGACAGTGAGCCTGAACTGCTGGCTCAGGCAATATCCAAACTTTTGGACTTAAGTTCAGATCAGCCACTGGATTATCTGGCGTCACCGACGGATGGTGCTGCGGACAGTCACCCAAGAATGCGTGAGATTTTCATTCAGTTACTAGAACAGCTGGTTGTGCCAGTCTCTCTTATGAGCAAGGTTGAAGAGTTAAAACATTATCTGGAAGGCGGTAATGATGAAGACTGGCGGTTAGGCCTTAAAAAAATCGTTCACTTTATTAATGAAGTACGCTTCCAGCAGTATCAGCAAGAAGGAGAATACGAAGACTTTTTGTTTCAGATTACCAACCGTTTGCAGGAAATGGTGCGATATTTAGAAACAGAAGGCCGTCGTATTGAAAAAAGTGACGAAAAGGGCAGTGCATTAAATCATGCGGTGACGCAAGAAGTCGTTGTAATGAGGCAGAGTCTGGAATCAGCTGCGACTTTAGTAGATCTGCGTACAGTGGTTAATCACCGGCTGGATGCGATCAGTGGATTCATGGAGCAGCACAGCACATTGGAAAAGCAGCGCTCTGAATCGGCTAAAGAAAATATGTCATATATGCAAAAGAGAATTAATCTGCTGGAAAAAGAAACAGCGGAATTGAAAATAAGCCTCGCAGAAAAAAATAAAGAGGCGATGTTTGATGTACTCACGGGTATACCAAACCGCCTGTTTTATGAGAAACGAGTGATTGAAGATATTGCCCGCTGGAAACGATTTGATACCCCTTTATCACTGGCTATCTGGGATGTCGATAAGTTCAAACGGGTGAATGACACCTATGGCCATAAAGCAGGTGATAAGGTTTTGAAAGCGATTGCACAGATTCTGAACAAGCGTATCCGAGAAACTGACTTTTTGGCGCGCTATGGCGGTGAAGAGTTTGTGATGTTGCTGCCAGGTACGATTGAAGAGGAGACTCTGAGGCTGGCAAATGAGCTTCGACAGGCAGTAGCGGACTGTGCTTTTCATTACAGTAATGAATCGGTGGATATTACCATTTCATGTGGCATCAGTGGTTTCAGAACCGGCGATGAATTATCGAATGTTTTTGATCGTGCCGATAAGGCGTTATATCAGGCTAAAGAGTCTGGCAGAAATCGTTGTGTAATTGCGGGTTGCAGAAGCGACTAAGGTTATCTGTAGAAAACAAAAGCACTTTGTTTTCTACAGATAGCGACAATGTACTTACTTAACGGGATAGACCCATACCCAGACCACATCCTTTTTCCGGTCATGCCATACTTCACGGACATGAGCCTTGACTTCTTTATTCGAAATAACCTGTTTAGTTACTGTGTCTGCTGAAACGCTATAGCTTTCATTACTGACAACTTCAGTGATATTCTTAACCTGATCAACAGTCACGCCATAACGTCCTGCCAGCCTGGCACGCGCTCTTGATATTGCCAGCTCTTCTTGCTCATGCCGCCCCATAACATGGGTGGTACAGGAGCCTACAGCACCATCTTTGGGGTTTTCAATCCAGCCGGGGCGAGCACCGGATTTTGAATTGCCTAACTGGCACGAAATAGCAAATAAGCATAAAAAGCTGATAAAAATTTTCTTCATTTACGACAAACCTCAAAGTGATTTATATTTTGGAATTCTTTTTCTAATATTCTGAATGTAGTGCTGAGTTTCTTTATGTGGCAGGTTACGTTTTAAGTATTGATAAACTTGTTCCGGCGTTTTGTTATTTATAGAAGACAAAGCCTGATTTTTCCAGTTACTACGGTTACCAAATTTGGATTTACGGTACTTACCGGCAAAGGTGTTAAAAACATTACCGGCACCGGTATTATAAGCTGCAATTGTCGCCCAGGTGCGTGCTTCGGCGCTTTTTATACCGGATAGATAAGAATAGTATAGTTTGTGAATAAAGGCCGTACCGAGCTTGATGTTGTTATCCGGGTTGTACAAATACCGATCAGTGACAACTTTGTCTTTATCAAAAAGCAGGCGATAGGCATCTCGGGCGCCACTGGTTGGAACAAGCTGCATCAGCCCAAATGCGGGAACACCAGAGCGTGCATTCGGGTTAAAAGCGCTTTCAGTTTCCATGATTGCAAAAACAATTTCTGTTGGTAATTTCATTTTCGCGGAGTATTTTTTTACCGGCTTCAGGTATTTTTCTGCTCTTACTCTCATATGATTAGAAATCATAGGAAAACTGGTGCTAACAATGACGCGTGGCTGTTTATCGGTACCACGGGTACTGGTTTTTTGGATTTTTTTACTTTGTTGCGTAATAAACTGTGTTCTTTTGCTGTTTGAGAGAGCCTTGTCGCCGCCAGTTTTAACCAGATTTGCCAGCAGCGCAGGGCCAACGGGTTTTGATTTAGATGGATTTTTAGCGATCTCAATGATGGAACGGGTGTCACTGCCGCGGTTGAGGGCAGAGTTGATAGCTTTTTGCATCTGCTTTTGTACTAAAGCGGTATTTTTTGCGGCATCAGGTGACAGTGCCAGTTCAACCTTTATTTGCCCGGTTTCATAGTCGATGATGCTACGTTGGTTCATATTATCTTGATAACTGACATCCCTCGTATTAGTGGGTATGTCATTGTGTTTGTTTCCCCAGACAGTAGCAACAGATTTTTTATACTCATCAAAAGCAGTAAGCAGTTGCTGTTTGTAGGTTTCAAATTCGTCCTTTTCAGCCGTACTGTACTGTCGAAATTGACTACTGGTAGTATCCTGTTGTGATTTAAGGTAATCACTGAATGATTCAGCGCTACTAATGCCTGAAACCAGACTGACGGTAGCTAAAAGTAGAATATTTAAAAAGAGTTTTATCATAGTCGATCCTGTTGTTCGCGAGCAAAGTATAGCAATTTTAACGGTATAATAAGGTTAGCATATTGTTTTGGATGAATTGTGAACGACTTCAATATATTTTGGAGCTGCCGGGGCTATTATAATAAGCATGATAGATATTGCGAATTTACCGACTCTCGTCTATGTTTAGGCTAGTGTTTACATTTTGAAATCGGATTATTTTTCAGACATTAAGTAAACCAGCAAGAATTTTGAAAATAAGCCTCAGCGAATGAGGTATTAAAAGTTTATTAACGGAGAAAAAATCATGAATATGGGTTTAAAATTACTTACTAGCGTTGCTATGGTCTCTTTATTGGCTGCCTGTGGGGGCAAGAAAGTCGATGATGTGCCAGACTGCGTGTTCCCAGATGCAACTGATACCAGAGCTCCAGGCTGGGTTTGTGATGAACCAGTTGCTGGTGTTACTGTTTCGGCGGTGGGTTCTGCACAGAAATCGGGTGCCGGTAATTCGTTTATGAAGCAGATGGCTGCGACAGATGCTCGTGTTCAACTGGCACAGAATATGAAAGTTGAAGTACGAAATATGATTAAACAATACGTTGAAACAACCGGAGCTGCTGATGCAGAAACTGTTGATAAAGTGAATACATCTGTAACTAAACAGATTACTTCACAGACACTGGTTGGCACTCGTATCTTCAAATCACGTATCAGCCCTAAAGGTACATTATATGTACTGTTAGGTATGGATTCTGCGTCTGTTAAGACAGCTGCCGAAAATGCAGTTAAAACAAGCATGAACAATGAACGTGCTTTATGGCAGCAGTTTAAAGGGGCGAAGAGCCAGGATGAACTAGCAGCTGAAATAGCTAAAATGGAAGCTAAGTAATTAGCTAAATGAAAAAGCCGGCTAAGCCGGCTTTTTTTTGTATTATTTTCATGCTTTAAGAATAACCCAGAACCAATCAAGTCATTGATCGTCTTAAAGTAGTCATTCTCAGGTGATAATATGCGTGCTATCAGCTTCAGGTATGCAACCGCTTTCATTATTTTATGTACTGTAATGCCACAGGCTAATTCAGTAGCTGAAAACGATTTTAAGCAATGGATGCAGCAGCAGCAAAACGAATTTCAGGAATATAAAGACTTACGCGATAAAGAATTTACCAGTTTCCTACAGTCTCAGTGGAAAGAGATGAAAATATTGTCCGGGGTTAAACGTGATCCGGCACCCAAGCCGGCCAGAATACCGGTTGCCAAACCTGTAATAAAAACACAACCACGAACTGTACCGGACGCCACACGGCCGCAAGCTAGGCCGGTGCCTGTGGTTAAGCCAAAACTCGTGGCTGTTAAAAAACCACCGGAAGTTGTGCAAAAGCCTATAGTAAAACCGGTAGTGGTCAGTGTGCCCAAAGGGGAAGTGGCCAGCTTCAACTTTTTCGGACAGTCACTGGCTTTTTACTACGACCCAAAAATGAAAAGCCGACTCAGTGGTCGTATCAACGAGCAGGCTATTAGCCAATTTTGGTCAGCTCTGAGTAAATCAGATTATGATGGCTTATTGGAGCAGATAAATAAACAGCGCCAGCCATTACAGTTAAGTGACTGGAGCTATGCGTTACTGATCAATGAACTGGCAAAGACCATATACAATAACTCTAAAAATGAAGAAGCACTTTTTACCTGGTTTATGCTGATTAAAGCGAACTATCAGGCAAGGCTGGCATTCGATAATTATAAAGTCTTTTTGCTGCTGCCAACACAACAGAGATTGTATTCTCAGACATACTTCACTTTTGGCGGTAAACGCTATTACGCACTGGGTATGGATGGTAATAAAGCCAAGCCGGGTAAGGTCTTTACCTATAATGGGGAATACCCAAGAGCAGATAAAGTGCTTGATATGTCGATGAGTCAGAATCTAAATACTGGGGCAAATCAGCAAAGCCGAAAAGTTAGCTTTATCTATAATCGTAAGAGTTACAATATCGATGTGGGCTATGATAAGAATACAATCAATTACCTGCAAACCTATCCGCAAATGGATATAGATCAGTATTTTAGCTCGCGTGTTAACGCCAGTGTAGGTAATCCCTTATTAACACAGTTACGAAATATTATTAAAGGAAAAACCGAAGAAGAAGCGGTGAATATTCTGCTGTTATTTGTACAAAATGCATTTAAATACAAAACAGATCAGGGACAGTTTGGTGAGGAAAATTACCTTTTTCCTGAAGAAACAATGTATTACCCGTACTCAGACTGCGAAGACCGTTCGGTTATATTTGCATGGCTGGTACGCAGTTTAACCGGACTGGAAGTGGTTGGGCTTGATTTGCCAGGACATATCGCTGCTGCCGTGCATTTTAGCACCGATATTAAAGGCGACTCAGTTCGATATAAAGGCACTACCTATGTGGTTACCGATCCGACGTTTATTAATGCCAGAGCGGGTATGATGATGCCGCAGTATAAAAGTGCAAAACCGAAGGTGATAAAATTTAATGCGCTTTAATGGGGCAGATGTTGAGCGGCTAAAACTGCTCAGCATGGTTAACATAGCAGATCTTTGTGAAGCCTGTGATAGCAGGAGTTAAAACAGCTCAATATCCATAGAATAACCGTTGTTATCGCTGTCACTGTCTTCACTGATCAGATCCGTTAAACTGGTCTGTAGTTGCTGCTGCTTATCAAGCTGTTGCTCAAGATCCTTTAAAATCAGGCTGAAATAATCCGACAGCTGCTTGCTAACGGCGGTGGCCTGTTCTGATTCAGTGATGGCAGTATCAATGGTGTTGATAAGGTACTGCTCCTGATCATCCTCCAGTCCCATCCTGGGTAGTTCATTATCCAGTTCGTTGAGCATGTCTCGTAAGATATTGATACCAGTCCTTTGACTTTCTTCTATCGACGTTTTAATTTTATTTAGAGCTGTGGTCACTGTTTTAAATGATTGGCTAAGTTGGTCAGAATGATTATTAATGGTTTTGAGAGTCTCTAACTGGTTGATTTTTGAATCTGCAGTACTGAGCATAGCGGGAAAGATGTCTTTTATACGGCCGTAGCGCTCCATGTCGTCTAGTGGCATGTTTTTAATGAGTAAGGAGATATTCTGGTAATTAATCTGTGTACGACAACCAAAATCGAAAAAACGACCTTCATGTCGTAAAGTTGAGATAAGTTCGGACTCTAATGGAGGCACAGCATGATTCGTGCTGGAAAAGAAGTGTTCTTCGTTATCGTTTGTGATAACAAGTGTGCAGGTCAGATTAAGGTACGAACTGATCCGGAAGAATGCTTCGGCTAGCTGGTTATAATTAGTAACCCAGTGACATTGTTCGATAAAGCTCATGGCCTGGCCTAAATCACTGTTGCCTGCGATAGCGGAATAGGCTGTTTTTTGGGCTTCTACCACCTGATGAGTCAGTGAGATTTCAGTTCTGCGATAGCGACCTACCACCTGTAGTTTGGCATTAAGGTCTTCAGGTTGAAAAGGTTTAACGATGTAATCATCAGCACCAGCCTCAAAGCCTTGCATACGAGACGTCAGGCTGCTGAGGGAAGATAAGAAGATAATAGGTGTGTGTTTTGTACTGTCGGAGGCCTTTAGTATTTCACAGACTTCATAGCCATTCATACCAGGCATTTCGATATCCAGAAGTATGATTTCCGGTGTAAGAACGGCTGCCTTTTCAAGTCCCTCTTCGCCGCTATAGGTATGACTTAGTTTATAGTTGTCTTTGAGTGCTCTTTTGATAAATGAGTGAGATATTTTATCGTCATCGATGATTAATACTGAAAGCATATGGCTAACTTAATAAGTTAAATTTTAGGTTAAAAGTAATAGCGGTTATGGACTATTTTTTCGAGTAATTATAATATAGATCTGGATATTAACTTACTATTTTTTGCTTTTGGCTGCTGCGAGAAACAAAATTTTGACTAAGTTGATAGCGGAATGGGCTAACTATAAGGACGTATCCATGGACATAATTATCTATATTGCTCTGTCATATTCAGCGGCACTGCTGTTGTTCAGGGCCGTGACACATTCTTTCTTTGTATTCAAACTCAAAAAAGAAGATGCCAGTGAAATCGTCAAATTAAATATCAGGCATTATCCATTTGTCAGTACGGCAAGTATCACGCAGTTTATTTTTCTGAATAAGCATTTACGGTTTAAAGATGAACAGATTGTTCATCTGGGTAACTTATTAAAAAGCTATTATGAAAAAGCTTGGGTATTTAATGCTGTCTTTCCGTTAACATTGATGTCAGTTTTGGTCATGTTGTATTGGCTTAACTGAGTTTAAGATGATCTATAAGCGGGCGTTACCATAAAAAATATCAGCATCCTCATTTTCGAGGATATACTGTGTTTTAAGTTATTTAAATACATTTAGCTACAGATAGGATGATTTGGTGTCGATTTGATCTCGCAAAATGTATTGTTATGCGCTGATTGTCTGTACTTCATCCCCAAATGCTGTTAAACGTGAATTTAGCTACCGTTCAGGTAGAAAAACTCAGAATTTATTCGCAAAAGTCCGATTATTTTATTATTCTCTCTTCAAGGTCTGTTACAAGTTTGTAAATAAGCATATCAGTATTTGCTTATTTTTTTAAGAGCGTTAATCGTGGTCGCCAGAGCTGGTCCTGAAATAAAATTTAAAGGATGGCTATCAGAACGAGTTGATTAACTTTGAGTAGATATGTTTTTTACGATATGAAATATTCTCTTCTTTATGTATCCATGATCAGCACTGCTCTTCTAACAAGTTGCAGCGGTGAAGTCAGCAGTAATTTTGCCGGCGGCCGAAGTAGCGCTGCTAATGCAGAGCTGACGCTGAGTGTGACCGATGCGGCGATTGATAATGCGACAGAAGTAACGGTTCAATTTACCGCAATAGAAATCAAACCGGCTGATGGTCCAGCCATTAGTCATATTCTAGCTTCACCCATGAGTGTTAATTTGTTGAGCCTGCAAGGCAGTCTTAGCGAAGCCTTTTTTAATGATTTGGAAGTGCCCAGCGGCAGTTATAACTGGATACGGTTGAGTATTAAATCGGTCAGCGGTGAGCGTGATAGTTATATTGTTTTCAATGATGGCAGCGAATATGAGTTGTCGATTCCCAGTGGCAGCCAGTCGGGTTTAAAAATTATTAGTAATTTTGAGCTTGATGCAAACAAAGCAACGGCTATGACCATTGATTTTGATTTAAGAAAGTCGATTGTCGCTGCCAGTGGTGGTTATGTTTTGAAGCCTGCTTTGCGGCTGATAGCAGATGATCAATCGGTTACTCTGCAAGGTAGTGTAGATACCGCGCTTACTCTGGGTGCAAACTGCTCGGATAGTAACCCTGATAGTGGTAATGCGGTTTATGTCTATGTTGGTTCTGGAGTAACGCCGTACGATGTGTCGACTAGTACGGGTCCTTTCACCACCGCATTAATCGACTCTTCGAACGGTGACTATGAAATAGGCTTTCTTCCGGCTGGCGATTACACCGTAGCTTTTACTTGTATGGCGGATCTTGATGATCCGGAAGCTGATGACACGATCGTGTTTCAGTCTGTAACCAATGTCAGCCTGAGTTTGCCTGTTAATAGCGGTTCGGCTTCTAATCGATAAGCTGATTTATTTCAGCGTGTTCTTCCAGCCAGTTCTGCAATTCATTAAAGCTCATAGGTAGGCCGTAGAAAAACCCCTGTACTTTATCGCACTTCAATTCTTTTAATAAATGATGCACATCGATGGTTTCAATCCCTTCTGCGACCACGCTGATACCCAGATCGTGTGCCATCGTGATGGAAGCTTTAACAATCGGGTAGTTGGCAGATTCTACTGTCAGGTCGGTGATAAATGTCTTGTCAATCTTGAGCTCACTAATCGGAAACTTCTGTAAATACGCTAATGATGAGTAGCCTGTACCAAAATCGTCGATGGATATTTTGATTCCTGATTCGCTGAACTTGTTGAGAATTTCAGCAGAACGAACCGGGTTCTTCATAATCACATTTTCAGTGATTTCAATTGTCAGATTCTGTATCGGAAAATCACAACCAGAAATAATATCAAGCAGAGATGAAAGCAGAGTAGAGTCCAGTAAATTTATTGGAGAAACGTTAATGGATAGGTTGAAATCAGGTATCATCAAGACGATGTCACGGAGCAGTCTTAAAGACTGATGGGTAGCCCAGCAGGTCAAGTCAGCGATCAGGTTTTCCTGTTCAGCCAGGGGTATAAATCTGTCTGGGCAGATCAGGCCGAGTGTCGGGTGGTTCCAGCGCAGTAGGAGTTCGCATCCGCAAACCTCGCCGGTTTGCAGGTTTAGTTTTGGTTGAAATAACGATTTGAAATGGTTCTGGTCAATACTGTTTTTAAAGTCATTAACCAGTATCAGTTTTTCATAGTTGTCACTGTCCATATCGGCGTGGTAAATCGACGTCGACAGGTTGTTATTCTTGGCGTTATACATGGCAATATCAGCGTGCTGTAGCAATAACTCGGGCGTAAGTCCGTGTTCAGGATATATGGCGATACCAATACTGGCGGTGGCATTAAGTGTGTGTCCATCTACATCAATAATCGGTTCGATAAGCCGGATCATTTTTTTGGCAATAGCGCTGGCTGTAGCTTGATCAACATTAATCAGAATGACACTGAATTCATCACCACCTATTCTGGCGATGGTATCGGATTCTCTCATGCTCTCATGCATGCGTTTGGCGAGAACTTGCAGTACTTTGTCGCCAAGCCCGTGTCCAAGTGTGTCATTTATTTCTTTAAAGCGGTCAAGATCTAAAAGTAGCAGTGCGAACGATTGATTTGTGCGCTGTGACAATGACACCGCCTGGTGCATGCGGTCGGTATAGAGATAGCGGTTTGGCAGCCCGGTCAGTTCATCATGCGTTGCCTGAACCTGCATGTTGCTGGCCATTTGTATCAGGGTGATGCGCATTTTTTCGAGATCTTGAGAAAGGTATTTTATATCGCTGATGGAACTGGCCACTTTTAAAGCAGAATCAAAGTCGCCTTGGGCAATGGTGTTTGATTTTTGGCGGAGTAGTTTGAGAGGTTTGTGGATATAGTGTGTGATCAGGGTAAAAAAGCTGATCATAGAGAATATGTAGATCAGAATAATGATAATCATCCGCTCTTTAATGGATGTAATTTGTTCGTTTAGTGGTGCTTCATCAAAACCAATCCGCAATTTAAAGTTCTTACCGGCGGCACCGCTAAATGAAACTGGAACAGATAAGAAATATATAGCGTCATCATTCTGACCGATTGCGTAGTCCTCGATAAAATAGCGACTGGATATGGCGAGCTGGTCGGATGGCTTTAATGAATGTTGAAGTTCATCCTGTATGTCTATGAATACGATGTTGCCACTGAGGACGGCGGAGTCGAGGATATTGAGTAAGGTGTCTCTTTGTCGGCTGTAATGTTTATTTGATAAATCGTCCGCTAGAATACCGGCAATATTATTGGCGTGAGTGATAAACAGTTCGGATGAAGAATGGCTGTAGACATTAAGTATGACGCTAAAAAGAATAGGTGCCAGCAGTGCGTGTACGAAAACAATGGTTGAAATCATATAGCTTGAGAGGCTGTAGGTCCGAAATAGCTTCATTGCCATAAGTCCTGAATGATGACGAGACTGGGGTGTTTACGGGCTTCATCTGCAGACATAAAGCTAATAGTGTTTGGGTGTTGTAGCAGGTAGGCTGACAGCTCTGTAACACTATGGATTGTCAGAATCGAATCGGCTCCCTGCCTGAAAACGCGCTTTACCAGTTTACGTTTATAACCGCCTTCGGTAAGAAACATAATGTTTTTTAAAAAAAGCCGGTATGTTAAAGCATCACTTAAATTGAGGATAGGCTTGTTGATGCTGGTGTTTTGCAGCGGCGGAAGCCCTAAGAATATTCTGCGTATATCTTTACGTGTAACTTTGCTGATACTTGAACTTTTAGCCGTTACCAGAACGCCACCGGAATTGTTGGCGAAACTGTTGCTGATTGAAAAAGTGCATAGCAGTAGCGCCATGATCAGTAGCTGATTAAGCCGGTATGTTGCTGAATGTGGTCGCGGTAATTTCATCGTGGTGTCAAAATACAATATCAAAGCCAACTGACAGCAGTTCGCCATCGCCAACTATATTGGCGGTGGTTGCGTCATCAGTGGTTTTATCAAATTGAATTTTAAGAGCGGTGGACGGATTTAAGTCTTTGCGTAACCCCAGACTATAGGTGAAATGGTACTCGTCGCCGGGTGATTGCTGTTTAAACTCAGAATACGTGATGTGTGGCGTGAGCTTGTCAAAACGATATGCAAACGAAAGCATATAAGTTGAATCGAAAACGTTATCTGCGGCCCGTTCATAGCGGTTGAATTCGCTTAAAATAACTGCATTACCCAGATACATATTGATTGAGATACCATAAAACATCTGGGCGACGCCGTCAGATTGAACGACATTATTGACTTCCCTGTGCAGCTGACTGGACATCAGTGTAAGCCGGGTTTCAAAGGCATCATTAGAGAGCTCAGAAACAAAGCCGATTATGTTTCGCCAGCTTTCGTGATAAGGCGTGTTGTTTAAAAATGTCAGTAATTTATTGTTGTCATCATCTTCGCGTCCGAGGTAAAGATTAAACAATGCGTCCCAGTTACCGATTTCGGGTTCATAGAACAGACTGGCGCCGTTATAATTACTGATCTGCCAAGTGTAGTTATCACTGGGTGGTCTGATCCAATAATAGGCAAAGCCAAGTTCATAAAAGTCAGAATAGTAATAAAGTGGCAGCCGCTTACGACCAATTTGCAGTGAAATTTCAGAATTAACAGTGTAGTTTATATAAGCCCAGTCAATATCTGTTTCAAAATCATTGGCACCACGACTTAATAACTGAGTTACGAACTGGTAGTCATCAAACAGCCTGGTTTTTAGCTGCACGCCAATAGTGGTGTCGGGGGAAAATGAGAGGTCTTTATCGTAAACGCCGGTGTTGGGGTAATCTGCCAGAAACTGATCTCCGGCTGTCATCGCGCCAGCCACCATCGAGGCAAAGCCGGTGACTTTTGTGTCTGTTGCGCTAACTTGCCCGGGTAAGTAGGCAATAAAGGCGATTAATAGTAATATTTTACCCAAAAGTAAACCCGCTGTTTTTTATTGATATTTTTTACTGAACAGAGTGTCAGATCATTGTTATGAGTGTAACGTAAATACTGGCTTTTTGAAGAAAATTTGCCAGTAAACTGACCAAATCAATAATTAGTATGTTTATATGTAATGGTATGCTGTATTAAGTCTGCATGCCATGGTTAGAGAGCTTGTCCTTCGATCTGTACGATATACAGCAGATAGTTATTAAACTGATTGGGACTGGAAAAAGAATATGTTAGATCAGCAACAACTGCTTAAGCTGGCAAGCTATAGAATGCCATTTGGCAAGTACAAGTCCCGGCTATTGATCGATCTTCCTGAGCCATACGTTGTTTGGTTTGCAGGTAAAGGCTTTCCTGCTGGCGAACTGGGTGAGATGCTGGCGATTGTGCTGGAGATCAAAGTGAATGGCCTGGAATATCTGTTTGAGCCGTTACGGACTGATTCAAGGCCAAACAGGCAATAGCTAGGCACTTCAAAGTATCATTTCAATAGTAACGTGCCGATTTCGTTGGAGATTGGTGCACAGAGAGTATCTACCAACAATATAACCCGATCGGGTTAGCTAAGAAGCCAATAATTATACAAAACTTTAACACTTGAGTCCTGACAAAGCGGAGCGATAGCGTATATTTATTGGTGTAAATTTACTTAATCTTAAAGCGGAAATTAGTAAGCTGGTAAAGCTTAGCATGAAAGTCTTTGTTGGGCTGTCTCGGCTAGTAAAGAGCAGGTCAGCTTATTGATAACAATCGGCCAAAATTTTATTGCTATTTCGTTCCTTAGAAAAATATCTAACAGCCTAATATGCACAGGCAGTCATGCTCAATGCCTGTACTTATTAAATAAACGGTTCAGCGGTTGCCATCGCTAGAGCAATGAGATAACACTACAAATGAAGTATTCAATAAAAAAACTCTGGTATTCCTATGTCGTCATAGTTGTGTTGTTGCCGCCGTTAATAATTATGCCGTGGTTTCTGGTCAATGAATATGACTTGTCATTAGCGTCATCATTACAAAAACAAAGCAGCGTTAATGCGGAATTAGAAAAGCAAATAAGCTTAAATGCCAGTCACATGATCGAGTTGTTAAAAAACAAAAGTGACGCAATCGCGCTGCAGTTGAGTGATAAAAACGATAATAAATTTATTTATGAATTGCTTGAGATAATCATTAATAGGGAAAAGTTTATACACGGGTTGTTAGTCGTATCGGCACAAGGTCAAGTGGAATCAGCAATCGACAGAGATAAAAGCAATATAATCAAAATGGGAGCCCCAGAAAATTTGATAGACAATCAGTGGTTGTCAGCGCACTGGGGATTACGATGGAAAGAGGCGGTGCGTTCACCTGAGTTTGTATTGCCGAATATAAGTGAAATATATATCAGTGATGTCGTTGAGCACGAAGGGCTCAATATATTCAGAGTATCGATACCGCTCAGCTATAAAAAACTAATTCAGGGGTACCTCATAGCTGAGATTGATGTCGATGAGTTTTTAAAAAACTGGAATAAACTCGCAACAGCCAGAGATGGGGTTTCCTACTTAGTTAACAGTAACGGAAGGCTGCTGTCGCGTGTTGATGGTGGCGTCTATAAAACAGGTGATTTAATTAGCTCTAAGGCAGAGATTCGGAAAATTATTTCAGCGAACGAGCAGACAGATAAGGCCGCTTTAGAGGGTATTAGCGGTGAGCTTGTTTATGCAGTCAGTCGTGTCGTCTCGACAGTTAACTGGACTGTGGTGTCAGAAATAAATCGGCAGTCACTTTTGCGGCCTATTCAGTTAAAAACGTATAAAGCAGTTGCAGTTGTTATTCTCCTGATGGTGATTTTCATTGTGCTTGGCATAAAAATTCTGAATTTACTTATTCGGCCGATTGAAAATGTCTCCTCAGCTGTGCACGTGTTCAGCCTCGGTGAGGCTTTGGTAAAAAAAATACCGCCTAGCAGTGTGTCAGAGCTTAATACCCTTATCGATGGTTTTAACAACATAGTTGCAGAGAATTTAAAAATTGACGACGTGCTGCAAAAGTCGAAAGATCGGTTATTGTTACACCGTGATCAGTCACCATTGGCGGTAATAGAATGGAATACTAATTTTGAGTTTCTGGACTGGAACCCTGCGGCTGAAAAAATCTTTGGCTTTAGCAAAAAAGAAGTGCTCGGTAAGCATATTACAGAAACGATTTTACCGGAGAGTGCGCGCGAAGCCGTCGATGAAGTCTGGCGTTTGTTGATGGCTGATCAGGGGGGCTTACACAGTATCAATGAGAATACCACTAAAGATGGTCGTACAATTATATGTGAGTGGACGAATACGCCGTTGAAAGATGAAGCTGGCAATGTTGTCGGGGTTAACTCATTCGTAGACGATGTGACAGAAAAACTACAGCAGCAAGAGCAATTACGCCAGCAAGAAAAAATGACCGCGCTTGACAAACTAAGCGGTGGAATTTCACATGATTTTAATAATCTGTTAAATGCAATAATGGGTTATGCAGATTTGATAGTCACGAATACTGAGAGTGATATTATAAAAAAATATGCCAGTGTCATTATGACGGCTGGTGAGCGCGGCACCAAGTTGACAAAACAGCTACTGCGCTTTTCGTCTAAAGAAGCGCATCAGGTCAGCATCGTTGACATTAATAGTTTGATTAGTGAGGAGGCGCCGATACTAGAAAAATCCCTGACGGCAAGAATTAAACTTGAGCTTAACATAGTTAAGGAGTTATGGCCGGTGTGTATTGATGGTGCGGATTTGCAGGATGCGGTGTTAAATATTTGCATAAATGCAATGCATGCCATTCAGGCTAATGGCATTGTGAGCATAGCAACATCGAATGTAACGCTCGACCAGACCCGCGCAAACAGTATGAATATGGAAGCTGCTGATTATGTCATATTAAGCATATCGGACAGCGGTTGCGGGATGAATGAAGAAACCTTGGCACATATTTTTGATCCTTTTTTTACCACCAAAGGAGAGCTGGGAACCGGTCTGGGTCTGAGTCAGGTATATGGTTTTGTTAAACGAGCCGGTGGCACGATAGTAGCCAAATCAGAAATCAACAAAGGCAGCGAGTTTATTATCTATCTGCCCCGTTACATCGAATCAGACAATGCTTTGCAGCAATCCATATTGGCAGATTCAGAAAAAACGGTCGTTACAGAAAAGCGGCTAGGGGGCAATGAATCCATTCTGGTAGTAGATGACGAAGAAGGCTTGCGCAGCCTGTGTGTCGAATTACTGGAAGCCAAAGGCTATCGGGTAGCCGTTGCCGGTGATGGTGTAGAAGCGCTGGCGGTGATGGAACAAAGCCGTTTTGATTTGGTGTTAAGCGATGTCGTGATGCCGAATATGGACGGTTACACACTGGCAGCGGCTATTCAAAAACGCTGGCCAGAAACAAAAATACAGCTGGTTAGCGGTTTTACAGACGGCTTGCAAAGCAACCGCGAAGACGAAACGCTGCACCGGGATTTAATCTACAAGCCGTATGAGCTTAATGCAATCTTATCAAGAATAAGAAAATTGCTGGATCAATAAAAATCAGAGTTCAGACGGATTCAGTAAAGGGTTCAGCACTCAGTTCAAGCTCGATTTCTTTTTTGTAAGTGATAATCTTGATGTGGTTGTCATCCGTGCGCTCGACCACAACCAGATCATCCATATACTCATCATCCGGCTGTTTCTGCAGGTTTTTTTCACTGTAACTGATAATTTCCGGAAACACGATACGAATATTTGGCTTGGTTTGTTTAATGGTATCGACACATTCAATAAACAGCATTCTGACATCAATGTCATAGACCAGATTAAAAATATAAGGTGAGCATTCGCCCAGAAGTTTGCCGGTTAATATCATCAGTTAGGTCTGCAAGTGAATAATTAGACATTTTATCATAAGTCACTCACACATCAGCGAAAAAATACAAGGACATAGTTGGTAGCAGTTAGCGATAATAAGGTTTGTTTTTGAGATATAGATTGTGAGTCAGTGCAGCTGATGATAGTCCGAAATTGATGTTTTGATAAAACAATGGGGATTGTATGAATACTCTAAAAATAATGATGATTGTTATCTCGTCAGTGTTTGTGCTCAGTTGTGGAGATGATGGAGGAAACAGTAACGGCACAACCGTTAGTGTTACCATCGACGGCACAGATTATTCTTTTGTTTGCAACCGGGTGGCTTCGGGTTACGAATACCAGGTTGGCTGTATTTATAATCAGTCAAAACGTCTCGATGTATACAAAGCCAGTGATATGAACGGTGCAGAAGTCAAAGTGGGATTGACAGATGTGCCCGATAGCAGCTTATTCGATTCTCCATACGGGATAGAATATGCGTGCAGTACTGCCGCAATACCTGCCGCGTGTTTAACAACGGCTGTGCCGGTTTATGATGCGGCAACGACTACCATTAGTGCAAATAATGTGGAGATGCCAGAGATAAATAACCGGACGGCAGAGTTTGGCAATTATGTCGCGGGTCAGGGATCTCACAGTATCAGTTTTTCAATGAATGCCGCAGCGATTGAGTTTTACCAGTAAGCCTATAAGCGCCTAGCCGCTAGCCTGGGGTGAAGTCATTAACCCCGGCAATTATTTGTGGTTATGTTTGGCTGTAACATAAGCCGAATAAAACACTAACCAAGTTTGAGGTGTTGCTTCTCGTGACTTCGCGCATAATTAAAGTCAAAGGCGTCGCTGCTTGACCGACAGCAAGTCACTTCGCTGTTTATCGCAACAGTAAAGTAACCAAAAGAATGTCGCCCAATTCACAAGCACTCATATAAAGGATGAGGGTATCCTCGTTAGTCGATGTTTTCGTGGCTGTTGCGGAATTCGCGAATAAAAACATTCGCTCAGACATCCCTGCAGCTGGCTCGACAGAAATAGTGAAGGCCCTGTGGCTGCGGCAACCGACAGTTTTTGACTTTAAAAAAGAAATCTAAGATTAGTATAAAAAATAACCAAATTATTACCTCTGGCCTCTATACCTCTATACTACCTTTATACGATAATACGCGGTCATTTTCGTGCCGTACCACAGCGGCCACTAGCAGGGTAAAGCATGTTCTACAGTGAAGAATACGATGTCATCGTAATTGGTGGCGGCCATGCCGGCACAGAAGCTGCTCTGGCGGCTGCGCGCATGGGTACAAAAACCTTACTGTTGAGCCATAACATCGATACGCTGGGGCAAATGAGCTGTAACCCGGCGATAGGCGGGATTGGTAAAGGCCACCTGGTAAAGGAAATCGATGCGCTCGGTGGCATTATGGCGCGTGCTGCAGATAAGGGGGGCATACAGTTTCGTACCCTGAACCAGCGTAAAGGCCCGGCGGTACGCGCGACCCGTGCTCAGGCTGATCGTGCTTTATATAAAGCGGCGATTCGCAGTGCGCTGGAGAACCAGCCCAACCTGAGTTTATTCCAGCAGGCGGTGGATGATTTAATCGTTGAGAACGATCAGGTTACTGGGGTGGTCACCCAAATGGGGCTGAAGTTTAAAGCCCGTGCGGTGGTCTTGACCGTTGGTACCTTCCTTGGTGGCAAGATACATATTGGTGAATCCAACTATGCCGGTGGTCGCGCTGGTGATCCGCCGTCGATCGCACTGGCCGAGCGACTGCGTGCGCTGCCATTTCGGGTTGGTCGCTTAAAAACCGGCACCCCGCCACGGATTGATGCGCGCAGTATTGATTATACCGAGCTGGCCGAGCAGCCGGGCGATAGCCCAACACCGGTCTTCTCTTATATGGGCAAAGTCGAGGATCATCCGCAGCAAATCAGCTGCCATATCACCTATACCAATGAACAAACCCATGAGGTGATTCGCGAAGGTCTGCACCGTTCGCCGATGTATAGTGGTGAAATTGAAGGAATTGGGCCACGTTATTGTCCGTCGATTGAAGACAAGGTGGTGCGTTTTGCGGAAAAAAATTCACACCAGATCTTTATCGAGCCAGAAGGCCTGAGCACCAATGAGGTTTATCCAAATGGCATCTCTACCAGCCTGCCATTTGATATGCAGATGGCCTTTGTGCGTTCGATTAAGGGTTTTGAAAAGGCGCATATCACGCGTCCTGGCTATGCGATTGAATATGACTATTTTGACCCGCGTGATTTAAAGCCCACGCTGGAAACCAAATTTATTAAAGGTCTGTTTTTTGCCGGCCAGATCAATGGCACCACCGGCTATGAAGAGGCGGCGGCACAGGGCTTGCTGGCGGCGACTAATGCGGCGCGTTTTACCCAGGAGAAAGACTTCTGGTATCCCAAGCGTGATCAGGCCTATATCGGTGTTCTGGTTGATGACCTGGTCACTCTGGGCACCAGTGAGCCATATCGGATGTTTACCTCGCGCGCGGAGTACCGGCTGCAGCTGCGCGAAGATAACGCCGATCTGCGATTAACCGAAACCGGCCGTGAGCTGGGACTGATTGATGATCAGCAGTGGGCATTCTTTAATCAGAAGCAGGATGCTATTCATGCTGAGCAGCAGCGCTTGCACCAGACCTGGGTGCGCCCCGGTACCGCAGAAGCAGCCGAGGTTGAAGTATTAATGGGCAGAGCATTAAAAAATGAAAACCGCGTTGCCGAGTTATTAAAGCGACCGGAACTGACCTATGCCAGTTTGAGTGGCGTTACCGGGCTGGCGGCTGAGGTAGAAGTGGCCGAGCAGGTTGCCGAGCAGGTCGAGATTCAGGCTAAATATTCGGGTTATGTTGATAAGCAGAAAGTCGAAATTGAAAAAACCCAGCGCCATGAATCAAAAGCGATACCCGATTCGATTGATTATGCCGATGTTAAAGGCCTGTCCAACGAAGTGCGACAGAAACTGACTGATCATCGCCCGGCAACGCTGGGGCAGGCAGGTCGTATCCCCGGGGTGACAGCGGCAGCGGTATCGTTGCTGCTGGTGTATCTTAAAAAGAACGGTGGACAGTTGTCTGCAGCAGCAGCACGCTCGGCATAACTAGCGAATGACGGATTTAAACAGCCGCCTGCAGCAGGGCATCGAACAATTATCGCTGCAGATAGAACCGCAGACCAGACAGAAGCTGATTCAGTACATTGAGCTGATTGCGAAATGGAATAAAAGTTTTAACCTCACCGCAATCCGCGATATCGATGATATGCTGACCCTGCATTTACTCGATAGTCTGGCGGTGCTGCCATATATCGACGCCAGACGGGTGCTGGATGTGGGAGCAGGTGCGGGCTTGCCGGGTATGGTGCTGGCACTGTGTTGCCCGCAGAAAGAATTTGTACTGCTTGACACCAATGGCAAAAAAACCCGTTTTATGACCCAGGCAAAAATTGAACTGGGTCTAACAAATGTCGAGGTGGTACACGCTCGCGTCGACGAATATCAACCATTGGAGGCTTTTGATGCGATTATTTCTCGCGCCTTTGCTTCGGTTTCTGATATGTTAGACTACGTCGATCATCTGGTAACGGATGAGACAACTAAGGTGCTGGCCATGAAGGCTGACGGTGAACAAGAAATCAGCCAATTATCAGCCGCCTGTAAAGCAAAATGGCAGATCGAGCAGATTCATCAGCTTGTGATACCGGGTTTACAGGCAAAACGACAGTTAATTGCCATCACAAAGCTGGCTACCGAAAACTCCCCGGGCGAATAACGCGGCTTATACACCGGTATAACTGCAAAAAACCGTGATCATAAAAAACAGAGACAATGTAATGAGTCGAATACTGGCAATCGCAAATCAAAAAGGTGGTGTTGGCAAAACAACAACCAGCATCAATCTGGCGGCTTCACTGGCAGCGAGTAAAAAATCTGTTTTACTGATTGATATCGACCCGCAGGGCAATGCCACTATGGGTAGCGGTGTTGATAAATACGATGTCGAATATTCGGTTTACGATGTGTTGTTAGAAGGCAAGCCGGCCAAAGAATGTATCATGACGCTGAGTACAATCGGGGTCGATTTATTGCCAGCCAATGCCGATGTCACGGCGGCAGAGGTGGAGCTGGTGGCAGCGGAAAACCGCGAATCACGGTTACGTGATGCCTTGGCAGCCATACAGGACAGCTATGATTATATTCTGCTGGACTGCCCGCCATCATTAAATATGCTGACTTTAAATGCGCTGGTAGCGGCCAACGGCGTCATTATTCCCATGCAATGTGAATATTATGCGCTGGAAGGTCTGGCGGCACTGACCGAAACTATCGAATCGGTGCGAGCATCGGTTAACCCCGGTCTGCAAATAGAAGGCTTGCTACGCACCATGTTTGATCCGCGTAATAACCTGGCGAATGATGTTTCAGATCAGCTGATCGAACATTTTGGCGACCGTGTATACCGCACCATTGTACCGCGCAACGTACGTCTGGCCGAAGCTCCGTCACATGGGTTACCGGTGATACAGTATGATAAAACCTCACGCGGCGCAGTAGCTTATCTGTCACTGGCAGGAGAAATCGTACGCCGGCAGATTCAGGCAGCCAACGTCGCATAAAACACAGTCAAAAGTCGTCAGCCTTAAATCGCCGGTCAAAAATCGTTTTTTGTTTCGCCTTTAGACTATCGACTTTTCTCAGTGCTACAATGACCGCCAATTAGCAAAAACAACATAAACAGAGAATCCAATGGCGAAGAGAAAAGGCTTGAACCGGGGGCTGGACGCATTATTAGGCGCAGCCGGTGCCAATAAAGTCGAAGACATTACAAACCCAAGCGCAACCGATAATAAAGCCTTAAAAGAAATCGACGTGGATCTGATACAGCGTGGCATCTACCAGCCGCGTGTGCATTTTGATGAAGAGGCGCTGATCGAACTGGCGGATTCGATAACCGCACAGGGTGTGGTGCAGCCGATAGTGGTGCGCCCGATTGCTGCCGGCCGCTACGAAATTATTGCCGGCGAGCGACGTTGGCGCGCTACCCAGTTAGCCGGGCTTGATAAAATTCCGGCCGTCATTAAAGACATCGATGATAAAACCACCGCCGCTGTTTCCTTAATCGAAAACATCCAGCGTGAAGACCTGAACCCAATCGAAGAGTCGCGGGCATTACAGCGCCTGATTGATGAATTTGGTTTAACCCATCAGGAATGTGCTGATACCGTTGGCCGTTCACGCGCATCAGTTTCTAATTTATTGCGACTGCAAGATTTAAGGGAAGAAGTAAAAACTTTTCTCGATAAAGGTGAGATCGAAATGGGCCACGCCCGTTGCTTGTTGAGCCTGAATGCCGATCAGCAATTACACGTAGCCCAACAAGTCATCAAAAAAGGCATGTCAGTACGTGAAACCGAAGCGATGGCCAGAAAGATCCTGAACCCGGTAGAAAAAACCAGCATGACGGCCGGCAGTGACCCTAATATTGAGCATCTAGAAAACTCCATCAGCGAAAAATTATCTGCCAAAGTGCACTTTAAACACGCCAAAAATGGCAAAGGCCAGATGGTGATTTCCTACAATAGCCTGGATGAGCTGGATGGGATCCTGGAGCATATTCAGTAAGCAGTGTTTTGTTTATGACAGGTCGCTTTATGTATTCTCATTTTTTAGTTTTGGCGCGGGTAATGCTTTAATATTGATTTTTTTCAGACTTGTTCATGGTTGAGTTAAATAATTTATGAAGAAATCATTGTGTTATTTTCTGGCTGTTTTCATTTCTATTCCGTCCGTTGTTTTTGCAATACCCGAGTGGTATGAAAGTCGCAGTCTCACTGTGGCTGAGCAAGAGCTCGTTGGATATGGTTCGGCTCAGTCAGAGCATCGGGCTAAGTTGAGTGCAACACAGGATATCGCTTTTCAGCTGGGCGTTGAAATAGCCAGCACAACAACTCAAAAAACCAGAGTGACACAAGCTGACTCAAACGTTCGTTTCTCGCAAGATATACAGCAGCAAACGCGACAAAAACTTAACGCTCTGGATGTTATAAAATCCGAAAAAGATGGTTTGTGGTATGTGGCGGTTACAGCTTCGGCAGTACCCTACTGGTATTCGTCGAGGCTTTATCAGGCCGGGCCAGATCAGAAAATGGGTTATGGCTCTGCAAACGATTTGCGAACGGCGCAGCTACATGCAGCTGAGGAGCTGGCGCTACAGCTGGGTGCCAAAGTAAAGGTCGATACATCGAAAACAACCCGGCTGGATAATCAGCAGATCAATCAGATGTTTTCTCAGGATATTAAAATTGAGAGCGAGCATGAGCTGGGTGAAATCAGATTAATTAATACTCAAAAAATTAAACAAACCTGGTATGTGGTGATTGAGAATGGTGATAAGCGGCATTTTGCAGAAAAGTTGATTAGCAAGTTGTCTCAATCAAAACGGGCCTGTGCCGGTTCGGGTCAAAGTTTTTATCTGCAGAATCTGCCAAGCATCCAGCAGCTTAATCGTGCGCTTGGTTGTAAGCCGCACATCAAACTTTTACGGCGAAGTAATAACTGGTTGTTGTCGATTGGCGGCATAGAGCAGGCACTGACGAAGGCAGAATTCGGTGAATTTTTTACAGCAACTGCAACAGCCGGGGTGTATCTGGCGGCCAGTAAGTCAACGGTGTATGAAGAAGATGCTTACAGCCTGCAAATGAGCTCGGACCAGGCTGGTTACCTCAGTGGATTTGCGGTCTATGAAGATGGTCAGGTGGCCTTGTTGTTTGATAATAAAGCAGTTCAGCCAAATGAAAATGTAGTCTTTCCTGATCCCGCGTCAGGTCTGGAGTTGGTTGCAGAGCTGCCTAAGCGCGGTGTGAAAACAACGGATCTGTATCTTGTTGTGCTGACGACGAATCCACAGTCGTTCAGTGAGTTTGAAGAGATGACAGATACTATTCAAAAAGCCAATAGTGACATAGACTTTGGTCGTCTGCTTAGGCGCATAGAATCTCCCTATGCCGGAACGCTGGTACACACCTTGCCGTTATCGAGAAAAATCAGATAAAGCAGACAGTGCTGCTTTTTTTGTTGCGGCTAAGTTTCTCTATGCGTGAGCTTGGCTCGTATTAGTAAGCGAGTCAACTCCCGTGTCCGTGGTCTGGCGTTAATCTCGATGGCCAAATTATTGAAGCCTTTGAAAACGATCTGGGCATAATGCTGCATGAAAATCGCAAATTCTGATGCGCCTATGTGTGATGAGTCGCTTTTGGTTTCTGCATGAGTAGAACCTACAGTTAATGAGTGCTTTCAAAACTCAATTCCTAATAAAGAATATAATAATATAGTTAATAGCTAGCTGTGTTGCTGTTTTTGAGAGGGTTTGAGTGTGATATTGAGTATTATCGGTGACTCATCTGGGGGCTATTGTGCTTGACCCTATACGGTCAAAGAAATATACTACGCGCCCTTGATACAGGCAGTTTCATCTGTAAATACTGAGCTGAGTCAACAAAATGTCCAATACAAACGGGGTAAGAAGTCGGAACAATGGCTTCGCGGCGACGATTAGGCGCCTGAGTCTTACTCAGTTGGCATTTGTGCTGATGGCAGCGTTAGTTGCTTTTTTGCAGAGAGACGGTGGTTACGCGCTTGCGCTTATGTTTGGTGGCCTGATTTCTTTAGCAGGTACCTGGGTCCATGCATGGCGCGTACAGATCGCGACGGAAGAGAATGAAGGTGGGCCCGGTATTGACTCGTCTGAGCTGATCAAAGGATCGGTCCTCAAGTTTACTGTCGTGATTGCCTTGTTTGCCCTGGGAATGGCAGTTATCAAGCTGGAGCCACTGGCGATTGTTATCGGTTTCGTTATTGCTCAAATGAGTTTTTTATTTACTCGCGGATATGCTGCACGGCGAAAGCCAGCGCAACGCGGTTAATTTTATGAATTTTAATTTAATTATGGGTATTGAACTGACATGTCAGAACAATTAACTTCAACAGCGTATATCAAGCATCACCTCCAGAACTGGACTTATGGCTTAAACCCTGAGACCAACAGCTGGGGCTTCGCTCACAATGCGGCAGAAGCTAAATCAATGGGATTCATGGCCATCCACGTCGATACCATGTTCTGGTCGATTCTTTTAGGTGCTATTTTTCTTTGGGTATTCCGCAGTGTTGCTAAAAAAGCAGAAGCGGGCGTGCCAACAGGTGTACAGAACTTCGTAGAGATGATTGTTGAGTTTATCGACAGCAGTGTGCGTGGATCGTTTACTGCAAAAAATGATCTGGTTGCACCACTGGCGTTAACCGTGTTCTGCTGGATCTTCCTCTGGAACTTTATGGACTTAATCCCGGTTGACTGGTTGCCTGCAACCGCCGGTTGGGTTGGTCAGACGTTCTTTGATATGAATCCACATCACGTCTATTTTAAAGTGGTGCCGTCTACTGATCCGAATGCTACATTTGGTTTGGCGTTATCAGTGTTCTTCCTGACCATCTGGTACGGTCTGAAGAACAAAGGTGTGGGTGGCTTTACGGCTGAATTAACCATGATGCCTTTCCAGTCAAATAATAAAGTGGTTCAGGCTTTGTTTATTCCGGTTAACTTCCTGCTGGAATTTGTATCTCTGATCGCTAAACCTATTTCATTAGCACTGCGACTATTCGGTAATATGTACGCAGGTGAAATGATTTTCATACTGATCGCGTTGATGTTCAGCGCCGGCGCAACCATGGCTGTATTTGGTGGCGTGTTGCAACTGGGCTGGGCGATTTTCCATATTCTTATCGTAACTTTGCAGGCGTTCATCTTTATGACGCTGACCATTGTTTACATGGATATGGCGCATCACGAGCATTAATTGAATAACCAATTTATTTATAATTATCTTTAATATTTAGGAGAAGAAAATGACTGAAGCACAAGCACTGCTGTATATAGCTGGCGCATTAATGATGGGTTTAGGTGCACTGGGTGCAGCTGTTGGTATCGGCGTACTGGGTGGTCGTTTCTTGGAAGGTGCTGCACGTCAGCCAGAGTTAATTCCAATGTTACGTACACAGTTCTTCATCGTTATGGGTCTTGTTGATGCGGTTCCAATGATTGCTGTTGGTATTGCTATGTATGTTCTGTTCGCTGTTGCAGCGTAATTTTAGACTTACGACTAACCAACTACGATAAGGTTCTGCCATGAACATTAATTTAACGCTCATCGGCCAATCGATTACTTTTGCTATTTTTGTGTGGTTCTGCCTGAAGTTTGTATGGCCGCCAATTATGGGTGCTTTAGAAGCCCGTAAAAAGCAAATTGCTGACGGTCTGGCTGCTGCGGAACGTGGTGCTCATGAGAAAGAATTAGCTGAGAAAAAAGCGACCCAAAGACTTCAAGAAGCAAAAGGTCAGGCTCAGGATATTCTTGCTCAAGCACAGAAACGTGCCAATGAAATTGTAGACGAAGCTAAGGGTGCGGCGAAAGCAGAAGGCGATCGCATCATCACAGCAGCTCAGGCTGAGATTGAACAGGAAGTCAATCGTATGAAAGAGCAGATGCGTGAACAAGTTGTCGCTATTGCGATGCAAGGTGCTGAGAAAATTCTCAAGCGCGAAGTTGACCAGTCTGCTCATAATGACGCTTTAAAGGAACTGGCTAGCCAGATATAGAGGAATCGATTATGTCTGATATATCAACAACAGCCAGACCTTATGCACGTGCAGTATTTGAATCAGCACGTGGTAAGTCGTCACAGCCAAAGTGGTCTGAGGCATTAGCGCTTATGACATTAGTAGCTAATGATCCAACTATGAACGATGTGTTGGATAACCCGAAGATGACGAAAGAACAGAAAGGTGATTTGTTTGCCAGTGTGTGCGGCGACAAGATAGACGAATCTGGCAAGAATCTGATTATGCTTCTTGCTGAAAATGAACGTTTATCGGTTCTGCCAGCGATTGCTGAGCAATACGAAACGCTCCGTTCCAAAGATGAAGGTATTGTCGATGCTGAAGTGACTTCAGCTATGCCTTTGACTGACGAACAGGAATCTGCTCTTAAAGAGTCATTAAAGAAAAAACTGGGTAGTGATGTGTCATTAACATCGAAGGTTGATGAATCACTAATAGGCGGCGTAGTAATACGTGCTGGTGACATGGTTATCGATGGCTCCATCCAGTCACAGCTTGCGTCGCTTTCCAACGCATTGAACCGTTAAGGGGATAAAAGAATGCAGCTTAATCCATCAGAAATCAGCGATCTGATCAAAAAACGCATCGAAGGCTTTGATGCGTCGTCTGAAGCGACTACCGAAGGTACAGTCGTTAGTATTACAGACGGTATTATCCGTATCCATGGCCTTGCAGATGTTATGCAAGGCGAGATGATTGAATTACCAGGCGGTCTGTTCGCCATGGCACTTAACTTAGAGCGCGACTCGGTTGGTGCGGTTGTACTGGGTAATTACAAGACTCTTAAAGAAGGCGATACTGCCAAATGTACTGGCCGTATTGTTGAAGTGCCAATTGGTGATTGCATGCTGGGTCGTGTTGTTGACTCACTGGGTCAGCCAATCGACGGCAAAGGTCCTATCAACTCTGAGTTATCAGCTCCGATCGAACAAATCGCTCCTGGCGTTATCGAACGTAAGTCTGTTGATCAGCCAGTTGAAACCGGTCTGAAAGCAATCGATGCAATGGTACCTGTTGGTCGTGGTCAGCGTGAGCTGATTATCGGTGACCGTCAGACTGGTAAAACAGCGGTGGCGATCGATGCGATCATTAACCAGAAAGGTTCAGGCATTAAATGTGTCTATGTTGCAATCGGTCAGAAAGCATCGACTGTTGCAGCCATCGTTCGTAAGTTAGAAGAGCATGGCGCGTTAGAGTACACCACTATCGTTGCTGCTAATGCTTCTGATTCTGCTGCGATGCAGTACATTGCACCTTACTCAGGTTGCACAATGGGTGAGTACTACCGTGACCGCGGTCAGGACGCACTGATTGTTTATGATGATTTGACTAAACAGGCATGGGCTTACCGTCAGGTTTCTCTGTTGTTACGTCGTCCGCCAGGTCGTGAAGCGTATCCTGGTGATGTTTTCTACCTGCACTCACGTTTATTAGAGCGTGCGTCACGAGTAAACGCAGATTACGTAGAGAAGTTCACTAACGGTGAAGTGAAAGGTAAAACCGGTTCTTTAACGGCATTACCAATCATTGAAACTCAGGCAGGTGACGTATCAGCATTCGTACCTACGAACGTTATCTCGATCACGGATGGCCAGATCTTCCTGGAAACAGATTTATTTAACTCAGGTATCCGTCCTGCGATCAATGCTGGTTTATCAGTATCTCGCGTTGGTGGTGCTGCACAAACTAAAATCATCAAGAAGCTTGGTGGTGGTGTTCGTCTTGCACTGGCTCAATATCGTGAGCTGGCAGCATTCGCACAGTTTGCATCTGATTTAGATGACGCGACTCGCGCACAGCTTGAGCTGGGTGAACGTGTTACTGAACTGATGAAGCAGGCACAGTATGCTCCATTAAGTACTGCGGATATGGCTTTCTCTCTGTTCGCAGCGAACGAAGGCTTCCTGAACGATGTTCCGGCTAACAAGATAGTATCTTTTGAGGCGGCTATGCATTCGCACCTTAAGAGTAACAATGCTGACTTGCTGAACTCAATTAATGACACAGCTGACTATAACGATGATATTGCTGCCAGCATGAAAGCAGCACTTGAAGCGTTTAAAGCTAACGGCGTCTGGTAACAGGGGATAAATCATGGCTGGTGCTAAAGAAATACGTACCCAGATCAAGAGTATCCAGAATACGCAGAAGATAACTAAAGCCATGGAAATGGTGGCAGCTTCTAAAATGCGTAAAGCGCAAGATCGTATGGAACATACACGTCCGTACGCTGACAAAATGCGCAATGTTATCGGCCATTTGGCGAACGCTCATCCTGAATACAAGCATGCATTCATGATTGAGCGCGACGTAAAACGAGTTGGTTTTATTGTCGTCACGTCAGATCGAGGTCTTTGTGGTGGTCTGAACATTAACCTGTTCAAGAAGACTGTAAAGAAGATGATTGATTTTCAGGATGCTAACGTTGAAATTGACGTGGTATCGGTTGGTCGTAAAGCGGTTGATTTTTTCAAACGCTTTAAGGCGAACCAGATTGCGGAAGCGTCTCAGTTAGGAGACAAACCCCGCCTTGAAGATTTGATCGGCCCGGTAAAAGTTATGCTGGATGCTTTCTCAGAAGGCAAGATCGACAAGTTATATTTGGTGCACAATGAATTCGTTAACACGATGACGCAGTCACCAAATGTTCTGCAACTGCTGCCAATTAAAGCAAGCGCAGATAAAGAGCTCAAGCATCACTGGGATTATATTTACGAGCCAGACTCGAAAGAGATCTTGGACAGCCTGCTAATGCGTTACATTGAATCGCAGGTTTTCCGTGGCGTCGTAGAGAATATCGCATGTGAAATGTCAGCACGTATGATCGCAATGAAAAGCGCGACCGATAATGCGGGTGACATCATCAGTGAGCTCCAGACGATTTACAACAAGGCTCGTCAGGCATCGATTACTCAGGAAATTTCCGAGATCGTTGCAGGTGCGTCGGCAGTTAGTTAACAGAATTTAAATTTTAGAGGACATGAACATGAGTTCAGGAAATATAGTCGGCATTATCGGTGCGGTAATCGACGTTGAATTTCCTCGGGACAGCGTGCCCAAGGTCTATGAAGCATTAAATGTAACAGCAACTGGTCTGACTTTAGAAGTTCAGCAGCAGTTAGGTGACGGCATCGTTCGTACTATCGCAATGGGTAGTTCTGACGGTCTTAAGCGTGGCCTTGATGTTACGTCAACAGGTGCTCCAATCACTGTTCCAGTCGGTAAAGAAACACTTGGCCGTATTATGGATGTGTTGGGTAACCCAATCGATAACGCGGGTGAGATTGGCAATACACAATCTATGCCTATTCACCGCGAGCCACCAAGCTATGCTGAGCAGTCAGCGGGTCTTGATATCCTGGAAACAGGTGTTAAGGTCATCGACCTGATCATGCCGATCGCTAAGGGTGGTAAAGTTGGTCTGTTCGGTGGTGCCGGTGTTGGTAAAACCGTAACACTGATGGAGCTGATTCGTAACATCGCCGTCGAGCACAGTGGTTTCTCTGTATTCGCGGGTGTAGGTGAGCGTACTCGTGAGGGTAACGACTTCTACTACGAGATGGAAGAAGGTGGCGTACTTGATAAAGTAGCGCTGGTTTATGGTCAGATGAATGAGCCTCCAGGTAACCGTTTACGTGTTGCCCTAACGGGTCTGACAATGGCAGAGTACTTCCGTGACGAAGGCAATGACGTACTGATGTTCGTTGATAACATCTACCGTTATACACTGGCCGGAACCGAGGTATCAGCACTGTTAGGTCGTATGCCGTCTGCGGTTGGTTACCAGCCTACACTGGCAGAAGAAATGGGTGCACTTCAGGAACGTATTACATCTACTAAGACCGGTTCGATCACATCGTTCCAGGCAGTATATGTACCTGCGGATGACTTAACTGACCCGTCTCCTGCAACAACATTCGCTCACTTAGATGCGACATTAGTATTGTCACGTCAGGTAGCTGAGTTAGGTATCTACCCTGCGGTTGATCCACTGGATTCAACATCTCGCCAGTTAGATCCAAACACCGTTGGTAACGAGCATTACGATACTGCACGTGGTGTACAGGGTACATTACAGCGTTATAAAGAACTGAAAGATATCATCGCGATCCTGGGTATGGATGAGTTATCTGATGAAGACAAGCAGGTTGTAAACCGTGCTCGTAAGATTCAGCGTTTCTTATCACAGCCTTTCTTCGTAGCGGAAATCTTTACCGGTGCACCTGGTAAATATGTAACGCTGAAAGATACTATCGCTGCGTTTAAAGCAATTCTGGACGGTGAATATGATCACTTACCAGAGCAGGCTTTCTACATGGTAGGTGGTATCGACGAAGTTGTTGAAAAAGCGAAAACTTTCAAATCATAAGCGGGTAATTAGCTATGTCTATGACAATACATGTTGATATCGTCAGTGCAGAAGCTGAAATTTTTTCCGGAACAGCGACCATGGTCTTTGCTCCGGGTGAAATGGGTGAGCTTGGAATTGCGCCACGCCACACCCCGCTAATCTCTCGTTTAAAAGCTGGAGAAGTTCGCTTACAACACGATAATGGTACTGAAGACACGTTTTTCGTATCAGGTGGTATCCTTGAGATACAGCCTCATGTTGTAACTGTTTTAGCTGACACAGCGGTTCGCGCAGCTGATCTTGATGAAGCACAGGCGATCGAAGCGAAGAAACGCGCTGAAGATGCGCTTTCTAATCAGAAAGGTGAGTTTGACTTGGCTGGTGCTCGTGCAGAACTTGCCGAAGCCGCGGCTCGCGTTGAAACGATCAGAAAGATGAAAAACCGCGCTTAACGCAACGTCTTCATTTTCGAAAAAGCCCGCTCAGGTGTCAGACCTGTAGCGGGCTTTTTTTTGAAGATTTTTAGTTCGGATAATAAAACTAATTCACGATGCTGAAGTTAAAACTGTTCAATATATTTACAGTCATAATTAGCAAGGCTGTGGTTTATCAGTCTTTTAAGTTAAACTTAGCAAAATATTAAATGAGAGTCGAAACTAGCCATGGCCAATCTTCTGTCCCCGTTAAGTGTTATTATCCTTGCTGCCGGTAAAGGCACCAGAATGAAATCTGCTTTTCCTAAAGTGTTGCATCAACTTGCCGGTAAACCCCTGTTGAGTCATGTCTACGACACCGCGATTAGCATCGGCGCAGAAAATGTTTGTGTTGTTTATGGCCACGAAGGCGAAATGCTGCTTAACAGCTGTAAAGATTTTAAATGCAGTTTTGCAGAACAAAAACAACAGCTTGGTACTGGCCATGCGGTAGATCATGCGTTGCCCTATCTTTCTATGAGTGACACAGTGTTGATTTTATACGGTGATGTGCCGCTAACCACAGAGGCGACCTTAAAAAATTTGGTTGATAAAGTTGACGAAGAAACGATTGCCTTGCTCACAGTAAAACTTGATGATCCGACAGGCTACGGCCGAATCGTTCGGGACGATAATGAAAATGTACAATGTATTGTCGAACAAAAAGATGCAAGTCCAGAGCAACTGCATATCAGTGAAGTCAATACCGGCATCATGGCATTAAAAGCCGATTTGCTGCGTGATATGCTGGCTAAAATAAATAATGAAAATGCACAGGGCGAATATTATCTGACCGATGTTATTGGTTTGGCAGTAGCTGCGGGTAAAAAAATAGAAGCCTGTTTTGCAGCCAGTGAACATGAAGTGGCTGGCGTTAACAGCCGTGTGCAACTTGCTGAGCTGGAAAGAATTTACCAGCTTGAGCATGCCAAAAAATTGATGGAAAGCGGAGTAACTCTGGCGGATCCATCACGTATCGATATCAGAGGTAATGTATCGGTAGGACAAGATATATTTATTGATACAAACGTGACCTTAACAGGTGATGTTTCAATCGAAGATTTTGTACAAATTGGTCAGGGATGCGTCATTAGTGATTCAAGCATTGCAGCCGGAACCATCATCAAGCCGTATTCAGTGATTGAAAATGCCAGAATTGGCGCTCAGGTAGAAATTGGTCCTTTTGCAAGAATCCGTCCTGGTACTGAAATGGCAGACGGTTCAAAGGTCGGTAATTTTGTAGAGACCAAGAAGGCGATTATCGGTGCTGGGACGAAAATCAGCCACCTCAGTTATATTGGAGATTCAGAGATAGGCTGTAATGTTAATATAGGAGCAGGCACGATCACCTGTAATTACGATGGTGTAAACAAACACAAGACGATAATAAAAGATAATGCGTTTATTGGCTCCGACACACAGTTAATTGCGCCTGTCACTGTTGGTGCAGGTGTGACAGTCGCTGCGGGATCAACGATAACCAAAGATACTTCGGACGATGTATTGGTGATATCAAGAACAAAACAGAAAGAAATGGTTGGCTGGCAGAGACCAGTAAAGATTAACAAATAAAAATATTAACCGTTCGGTATAAATTGTCCTCTGCTTTACAATGTATGCCATTGTGAAGCGGATGTTTGCTATCACCCATCACCCATAGCGCAGAGGTTGGCTGCCGTAATTTTCTTAGTCTTAACGATTTGAGCGATATTAAAATTTTTGAGCTTAGGCTTCTTCAAGCCGTAGTTTCTGAGTTCATGTTAAGCAGCTGTTTTCTACATTATGTTTACACGGTGGGCCTTTAGCTCAGCGAGCAGAGGTATATCTAGTTTAATGATAGATAGTTGCCGGATTGCTTTCAGAGTCATTTTCCAGCTACTCTGAATATAAGTTAAAAGATAGCCTGTTAGCAAAGAACGAAACTAATCCTCCCCCCACCCTCCCCACCCCGCCACAATTAATGATTAGTTGATCGTCCTTGTGTCTTAAGTTGGCAGAAGCTAAGCGGCTGATACTGTTACAGTAAATTCACAGTGTTTTTACATTGTATTAACAAATATTTGTGATTATTTTGATAGAGTTTAATAGTGTGATACTTATCTTTAGTGATGGGTATTTGGCTTTAATTTGTAATAACCAACAAGACAATGACAGTTATGGCAATTACCTCTGTTTGCAATAAACGCGTTTTTAACCGCGTCAATCTTGAAGTTAATGTTGAGCTTGAATATCAGGATGGCAGGACCCAAAGGTGCACAACACGTGATGTCGGCAAAGGCGGTGCTTATGTTGTGATGCCGATTTCAGACTTTCCAGCTCTGGGAGAGCTGGTAGCCATAAAGAGTATTGAAGAAAGCTTTGTGGCTGATTTGAATATTAACGAAAGCGCTGTTGTTGTGCATAAAGGAGAGGATGGAATTGGACTGGGATTTGTCGACCTGAGTATGTTTAAAGACGTCAACTAATGTCAAAAGATAATAAATAAAATGATAAAAATAGAAAAAAGAGCTGACATAAAATCAAGCTATGAAAAGGTTGCCGATGAGTTAAGAAACACACTTGATCATAATCTACGAAGTATTTTCACTGATTTTATCGAAAAATCAGACAGTGCATTGTTTGAGCTGGCAAACGAAGCTGGCAGTAATGATGAGCAGAAGCAGTTTTTTGAATTACTACAATCATTACGCGCAAACAAGCATAGTATAGTAAGAGTATTATTAAATGAAATAAGCAGCGGCCTGAAAGCAAAAGTTTCGCCCGATATAAAAGTTGTGAATATCGATGTCCTTTCGAAGCACGATGACTATGGCGAGTTAAGTCTTGTCAGTCAGGATACGATGGAAGAGACGCTGCTTATTAATTCAATTGATAGAAAATCATCTGAAGCATTCAAAGAAGATATTGCAAAGCTTGGTCGGCGTATCGATTGCCTCGAAGAGCTGAAAGTCAATGTGTTTAATAATTCTGCAATAAGTCCGTTGTCATTTTGTAAAGCTTTTAAAGAAGTGTTAACGCATTTTGATTATACCTCTGCGGACAAGTTAGTCTTATATAAGTTATATGATAATTCTGTGACAGAAAAATTAAACGTAATATATGATGTGCTAAATAATTTGTTTGTTGAAGCGGGAATATTACCTGATATAAATTTATATAACATGCAGGAAACTAAGCCGGCAGTAAGAAAGCCCCAGAAAAGTTTTGATAGAGAGCAGCAGGCTCATCATGATGAGATCAATGCAGGGCGACAGTCTGATTCTGCAGCAAGCAACAAGCAGCAGCCTCAATATTCATATGCTAACAGTGGTTTGACAAGCGACCGACAGGTAGCAGTTGCGCAAGGTCATGGAGCTCGTGATAGTGGAAACAGTTCAGAGCCTGGATATTTCACCACGCAAGGAAACTCTTTAGGCGCAGCAAATAATTCACATAACTATCGTCCGTCAGAAAACGACAACTCCGGCACAAAGACTAATTCGGCCGCCTCACAAAAGCCCGCTACAGCAAGAGTCGTAGGAGGCTATCCTGTAGAACGTGCCAGTGAAATTATTAGCAAATATATCGGCAGTACAGATATAAATGAAGGCTTCAAAGAAGGTTCTGTCAGGTTCTATGGACACAATGATGTATTGTCAGCATTATCAAAAATGCAGGCGCAAACACATGAGCTGATCCAAAGAGAATCGCCAGTTGTTTCTAAAATTAATAGTTCTGCTATTAAGCAGGAACTGGTGTCAGAGATTTCTTCTCAACAGGGTGGCACTGTTACCAAACAAATAAGTGCAGCACTAGATAAGACAATTGATTTTATCAAGCTTATCTTTGATGCGATAATTGAAGATAGTAACATCTCAGACAGCATTAAGGCGCTGTTATTAACGCTGCAGATTCCTGTCATTAAGGCGTCAATGATCGATCAGGATTTCTTCATTGATGACAAACATCCAGCTCGCCGGCTACTTGATAGAATTGCCGAAATTGGTGTCGGTATTTCATCCCATTCGGATGAGTTTTATAAACTAATTCATAAAGTTGTTCAAAAATTGCTTGCCGAATATAGCAGAGATCAGAATGCCTTTACTAAGGCGCTGGATGAGATAGAAAAAATAATCAAGGACAGGCAGAAATCTGTTAGTGAGAAAGAGCGCGGTGCGCAAAAAGACGTGCAGAAATTACATGCAAGAAAGGTGGTCTTGGTAGAGTTGAGAAAAGCAACCTACGGTAAAAAACTGCCATCACAATTGCATATGTTGTTATTAAAACTTTGGCCAACGATGATGTTTAATCACTATATTAAAAATGGTAAAGAAAATAATGAATGGAACGATCAGGTGCTTTTGCTAAATGAACTGACGGACAGTATCCAGCCGCCGACTGAAAACGTGGCGTTTGAAAACATCAAATCCGGGTATATTGATCTGATCAATCGGGTAGAAAAGCAACTGGATAAGTTTAGTCAGGTGATTCACCACAAGGCTGCAGCAATTGAGGCGCTCCGTCAAACAGTTACAGATGCTATAGATTCTTATATCCCTGTTAAGAATGAACTATTGAGGGTGGCCAATGATGAAGATGGTGAATACAACAATAATAACGATATCGAGAATGACAATAAACGCATTGATCAGGATGAGCAGGTTAGTCAGCGTGACAAACTAAAATTACTGCCCTCTAATGTCAGACCAGGTGTATGGTTTCAGCTGACAATGGAAAATAAACGAATTCGCAGGCTAAAGCTATCCATTATTATTGTTGACGAAGCGCTGTTAGTATTTGTTGATCATAACGGACAGCAGATTGCGGAAAGGGATGCAGAAACATTGGCTGACGAACTGAAAAGCGGAGCGGCGAATATGATTATCCATCACTCTGTGTTTGACAGTGCTTTAGGATCTGTATTTGAAACGATAAAATAAAGGCTTTGTCGTCTTAATATCAGTAATGTGTGGTTCATTATCTGGATTGCTTCGGTTAAGTTGTAGCAGCCTTTGTCTAGTGCGATAATTTCGCGGTAGTGTTCGCTCTTCGTGGTGTTTTCTAAATAATTCTCAGTTTTTGAGAACGACGAGCATTCATTCAGGCCAGAGGTATTTGAATAAAGAAATTACTTCCCTTGCCGGGCTCGCTTTCAAACCCTATGCTACCGTTCATAATTTCTATTAAGTACTTAGATGTAGTTAAGCCTATACCTGCGCCATCCACCCCTTGATAATTGGCAGCTCGTTCAAAAGGCTTAAAAATAAATTGTTTATCTTTTTCAGATATCCCAATACCAGTATCTCTTATGCTGATATTTAATTTATGGTTGCCTGTGGTATTGCAAGTTAGCATGACTATGCCGTCGGGAGAATTATACTTTATAGCGTTTGATAAAATATTTATTATCACTTTTCTGAAAAGAGTGTCATCTACATGAATGGTGTGATTGGTAGTTAAATCAATGTTATTAATAATCTTGATATGTTTCTTAACTGATAATGGTTGAACTGTTGAAATGCAGTCCCGTAATATTTTATTTAAACTATAGCCTTTAAGGGAGCTCCTTATTTCTCCGTGACTAATGTCTACCAATTCTAATATTTCATTTATTAAGTTCTTCAAATATTCGCCGCCTTCGATAATTGATTCTATATTATTTTTTGCTCATTTGAGAGGTTGTCGCCGTCTAAATTTAGTAGTTGACTAAATCCAAGTATGGCATTCATTGGCGTGTGGAATTCATGACTCATAAGGCTAAGGAATTTTGATTTAGAGGCGTTGGCTTGCTCTGCTTGTTCTTTCGCGATTATAAGTTGAGATTCAAAGTTCTTCCGTTCAGTAATATCCTGATATGTACCAAGCACCCCGTAGACAATGCCATCGGAATTTCGTAAAGGTATTTTACTTGTTTCTAACCATATTAATTTCCCTTCTGGTGTTGATTGGGGTTCTTCAAATTTAAGACGAGGGACGCCACTTTTCATGACTTTGGTATCATCTTCACGATAAAGCGGCGCCTGGTCCTTCCATGGGAAATCAAAGTCGCTCTTGCCTAAAATATCCTCAGGCAGTTTTTTTCCGGCATCCAATGCAAAAGCCTGATTACAGCCTATATAATTATTTTCAATGTCCTTCCAGAAAACACGAGCAGGGATGGTGTCGAGCACCGCTTGCAATAAATGATTTGTGCTAGTTAGTTTGTCTTGGTAATTTTTTCGTTCAGTGATGTCGCGAGCAAGAACCGAGAATAAGACTCTATTATCAATATTGATCAGGCCAACACTAACCTCTACAGGGAATGTGCTGCCATCCTTGCGACGGTGAGTTCCTTCTACTTGAATTTTTTTATCTCGAGCTAACTCGTTCCAGATTCGATTCTGTTCATCAGGGCTTTTACCAATTTCAATATCACTTACTTTTAATTTAAGTAGCTCTTGATGTGTGTAGCCTAAGTTATCACAAGCGTGCTGATTAACATTTAGTAAGGTTCCCTGCGCATCATGCAAAAAAAAGCATCAGATGTCGTATCTAATAACGTCTTATAGATATCGGCATTTTTTAATGAGATTTTGAATTTATCCATAAGAAGGTGTTATGTCCATATATCATAGAGTAACAAATAAATATAACATGGGAGATGTTGAATGAAAATAATTATTGTTTAGAATTCTGTGGATTATAATTTTAGCTATTAATTTTTTGAGCAGATAAAAAGTAAGGTTATTATATTAAATGTTCAATATCAGTGTAACTACTAATCATAGCGGTTATGATATCTGAAATAATATGATTAATGAATTTATTTAATCAGCATGTCATTTTTATGTCTGTACACATCACGTAAGAAGTAATCTTGTATGAGTATTGCTGCCATGTATTATGCACTTATATGACTATACTTTATGTCATATAAACAAAAAATATATATGACTGATGTTTGATAATAGAAGGTGAATTAGTGTGAATAAATTCAAATATATGGTTGTCTTCGTGCTGCCGCTGTTACTGTCACTATTTGCAGAAATGTTGGCTGGCTATTTCATTCAGGGCAAGGTGTTTTCATACCTGGTTCGGGAGGGTTAAATATCCATCAGGTCTGATGACATGATAAAAATCATCGCGCTGGCTCTGCTAGGCTTGGTTATGGCTTATCTGGCATTTCGAAAAACAGCCAAATCGGCTGATAGCCGTTCTTGGATTATACTTGGCCGCGCTAGCAATTGGCTCTGTCTGGTCAGTGGCAAAGAGTCCGGCTGCTGAAATCGGTTGTTTATTACCTGTAATTATTATTATTTCGCTATCTTTGCTCGTCTTCAGGAACAGAGTAAGTGCTGGAATCAGCCGGCCTGTGGCAGGCGTTTTACTGCTTATTGTCATACTTCATCTCAACCTTGAAATGACACCAGATGCAATAATCACTACCGCGATAGAGAGTGTGGTGGTAGACGGCAAACAACTGTCCGCGAGCTATGTTAGCCGAGAGAAAAGTCAGCAAAAGTTATTTGATCAGATAGATTCGCTTTCGGTAGAAGGAGAGTCTGCTAGTAAGAAAAGTGTGTATATTTCAAGCATGAAAGTAATGAATCATTCACGTGACTGGCAGTGACTGAATTTGGCGTTACAGTATACAGAACATGTTGACGGTGTTGCTAAACGTAAAAATATATACAAACTCTATAACACGCAGCAGAAAAAAATATATGACTTAGGTGAGTGGAAACAGATTCTGAGTTATTCGACGCTGCTAAGCCAGGTGAATTTTTCAATAGATGAAAATGGCTGGCCTTAGCTGTAGAAAACAAATGCGTCAACAAAGGTGCTCGAAAGATTACCGCTTCATATTACGAGGCGGCATGATGAGAAGCGTAGTGATAAAAATAGTATAAAGACCGCGACAGATGGTCAACGGATTTTCTTTACTCGCTTCAATAAAATATTTAGCGCTACAGAACGAGTCATTAGTCGTGAAACTAAACAGTTAGCGGAGTTAAGTACTTATAATGACACTGCTGTCTATGAAATGCGTATCAGAGTCAGATCTAAAGACTGGCAGTGGTTAATCATAAACCTCTACCATGAAAGGCTGACAGAAGATGAACGTGTGATCAGTTATAGCAAAGATGTTTTATACAATACAAAGCTCAATGCTATCGTTGATGTCGGTCATAATTATAACGACGTACTGAGTGTGGCCGATACTGAAAACCGTGAGGTGTTCAGAGAGTCCGAGAAGCTGACAGGTCCTTATATTTTGTATTATAAAAGGCAAGGGGCAGGATCAACATTGAGCCGTTTTCAAACTAACTGGCTTAATACAACAAAAGAAATCGGAGATTATGCTATTAAGCGGCTTACATTAAAACAGCTTGGAACAGAAAGTGTTATTGCGGCAGTCATTAAAGTCAATAAAAAATAAAATCGGCTTGTAGTCGCATCGATATAGTAGCAACAGGCAGGACTCTAGCTTGCGTTAGAGAGTCCTGCAATGTGAATTGTTATTTCACAGTGAAAAAGAGTGCTTGCGGGAGATTTTAAGCGCTTATCCAGCCTCGAAAAAAACCTTACTGGTCAGTCTGTTTCATCAGCTGACAGAGACGGCTCTAACGTTAAACAAGCAATGATCCTCCAATAAACGCCTTATAAGGCATCCTTGCAATTGATTGAGTAAGACAAAGCCGCTTAACTTTATTTGGCTTGAAAAGAGTTCGTCTTAAACTTAGACTAACAGTATCAACCAGATAAACGGATGCAAGCCAGATCGTGTATCACATCGATTTCTGGCTGAAAGTGTCAGGGCGGGGTAATGGATTTGGGTCTTTTAACTGCGACATCAACAGCTACTCTTGTTCACACTGGTGTAGTAATCAGCGGCTTGATTACAGGTGCTAGGCAATGATTAAACTAAGCATTAATGGTCGCGCTGTAATGGTCAACAATGATGCGAGCTTGCTCGATGCAGCACGTCAAGCTGGTGTTTATATTCCCACGCTTTGCTATCATCCTCGCTTGCCCTGCCATGCTGTTTGCCGTATGTGTCTGGTCAATGTTAACGGCGAAGCGCGACCGCAAGCAGCTTGTATTACTCGGGCTAAAGACGGTGATATCGTCGAGACTGACAGCCCAGAATTGCAGGATTTTCGTAAAACAGACGCGCAATGGCTACTCGCTCGCCATCCTAATGACTGCATGCGTTGTGAAGTCAACGGCTCGTGTCAGCTGCAAAATCTGGTCAGTGAGAAGCAATGGGAAAGCGGCTGGGATACAGTAGCAAGAGGCTCCCCTGAACATCCGGAGCACAGTCTGAATGATCATACCTCGCCAAGTATCTGGCGTGATCTGGAAAAATGCATTGAATGCGGTTTGTGTGTCGAGGCCTGTGGTGAGTCTGGCCAGCAGCAACACATAATCGGCTTTGCCGAGCGCGGCTCAGCGCGTTTACCGGTGACAGTTTTTGATCAGTCACTCGCGACAAGTGGTTGTATCTCCTGCGGTCAGTGTACACTGGTGTGCCCGGTCGGTGCATTAATAGAGACGCCGCATTGGCATGCAGTGCTTGATACCCTAGAAACAGGCAGGCGTATATCTGCGGTGCAGGTTGCACCGGCAACCCGCGTTGCGATCAGTGAAGAATTTGGTATGCAAGCCGGAACGGTTAGCACTGGAAAAATGATTAATGCGCTGCGACAGCTGGGCTTTGATTATGTCTTTGACACCAATTTTGCAGCCGATCTAACCATCATGGAAGAGGCTACAGAGTTGCTGCAGCGTCTTAAGCAAGCCAAGGACTTACCGCTGTTAACCTCATGTTGTCCAGGCTGGGTCAACTGGGTTGAAATAAACCGAGCAGATCTGTTGCCACATCTCAGCAGTACAAAATCACCGCAACAAATGCATGGTGCGCTGACTAAACGTGGCCTCTTCGCAAAAACGCTCGGCCCTGATTTTACAGAGGGCAAGACCGAGCCTTATGTGGTCAGCGTTATGCCCTGTACTGCAAAAAAAGATGAGGCGGCCAGGCCTGGGGTAGCTGGGGATGTCGATCATGTACTAACTACACGAGAACTGGCAAAAATGATCAAATCGAGAGGTATCGCCTTTGCCGCGCTATCTGAACAGGCAGAGTTCGATCATCCGTTGGGTGAAAGCACTGGCGCCGGGCAGATATTCGGTGCATCGGGCGGTGTGATGGAGGCGATGCTACGAACAGCCTCGCATTTTCTTGGTCAGGAGAACACGCTGCCACTTGAATGGGAGCAACTTCGTGGCGTTAATAAAGGCATAAAAACAGCCGAGATTCCAGGGCTCGGGAAGCTCGCAATATGTAATGGTATCGCGGCTGCACAACAAATGTTTGAAACTGACTCATGGCGTAAAGACTATGTTGCGATTGAAGTTATGGCCTGTGTTGGTGGTTGCCTGGGAGGCGGCGGCGAGCCCAAATCGATGGACCCACTGGTGTTGCAAAAGCGTATGCAAGCCATTTATACGATGGACAAGCAGGCACCACGTCGTCGCTCATATGAAAATAAGGATGTGCAAAGACTCTATGCAACAGAATTGTCATCGCCAAATTCTGCAGCGGCGAAGGCATTGCTGCATACCTGTTTCGCAGCACGAAATTCAAAGCGACTACTGCTGATGCGTTTTCTCGACTGTGTCGACAGACGAGATGGTGCCGCCGCAGCACTCCTGTTTGATGAGCAGGGACTGTGGTCGACAGCATCAGCACTGGGTGTGATTGAAGGCCGAGAAAACATCGAAGCGATCATTAATACTCGCTTACCTGTGCGTAAGTACGGCCCCGGATTTCTGCGACACAAAATGGCAGCCAGTGCAGATATTAATGACCTTTGTGTAATCACGCCGACAGGCGAGCGTTGTCGCTTCAGTATAGACATTGTTAGAACTGCTGTAGCAGCTGATTCCAATTTGTTGATTAGAAAACTTGAACGCAAGGTATTGAGCTGATTGTATTTAAAGCGCTACTATTCAGATATATTTCGGCAATGGTGTTGCTGGCTGCAGCTTGTGCAAGCGAACAGAAAAAAGTGCCGGCTACCCGCTCGGCTGAAAAATCTGGTGGTAGCAATGTGTTTCCCGGTGAACGTGGTTTTGATCCATGTCTGTTTAATGTCAGTGTGTCAGTCAAAATGATGTTTATAAAAAACCATAAAGAATTACTCGATGCGATAAAGTCATAACTTAGTGTAATAACAGTTTTATGCGCGGCTATCTATTCTGTGGTTGAGTATGCCGAGCATAAGCAAGCGGAGCGGGTTCAGCGATCGCTTGAATCTGTTAAAAACTATCGCTCTGGTGATATTGCGAATGCAAAACTGTCACTCAATCTGTTGCTGCAGAAAAATCAGAATCAGCTGATAAAGTTCCTTGGGGAGCAGAACTCAGATGTACTTAAAAAACGGTATGCAGACTATATACTGAGCTTAACTGATAACACTGAAGTACAAAGACATCTTGAGATTGCCTTCTCGTTTTTTGAAGAGATAGCGGTCTGCATAGAAAGAGATTTATGTCAGCACGATGTAGTTATAAGCTTTTTCTTAAATGATGCGAGATTGCTGTTTAATGCATATTGGCCCTATATATGCGCGCTACGCAGGCAGTGGAAAAATACAGTTTTGTTTACAGCAAACTGCAACGGTCATAAAGCCAAAGAGATGGTGTTATCTGTAACCAGTAGTAAAGTTTTTTTACTAGAGTTGATTTGCTAATTTCATATATAAAATAACGAAATTCTTCTCCTTTCAAGGTAGATAAAAACTGATGATTGTAAACAGTTTATAGATAACGTGAAAATTTAGTGAAGCTGAATTGACCAAGATTAAATATATTAGGTGCCTGTCATTATATTTTTTAAGGAAGTTGTGAAGACCGTGAAGTAATGCTTTTCTTATAAAATATTCTAAAACAAGATGACAACTTATAACTTGTGGCACTATAGCTATGTGAGTTTCGTGTGTTTCCGTCAAAGGCTAAGTAATTTAGTTAGTTGTGTCACGTCAGCAAAAGCACTGATACTTTCGGCAGCTTGCGAAACATTTATTTTAGTATAAAAAAGCCCCGCAGTTGCGGGGCTTTTTTTGACAACAGAGTTATATTATTGAAGAACACCTTCAATAACGGCAGGTGCATCTGTTACTAATGGCTTATCAGTTAAGTTAAAACTGATTGTACCAATATCACTGACTACGGGTAGGGCGAGATTGCTGTCATTAAACAGTGTATCTACTGCCAGTGTGCCACAGCCTGCATTGTCTTCCCGCATACTTTGTTCCTGTTCAATAGGCTTAACGACAAAGCTGTTATTTGCATCGGATAACTGGGTGCCACCGATTAAGGTTACAGCAGAATACCAGCGGCCTGTTTCGATGTTTTCAATCCACGGGAAGCCATGTAAATTACCGGCACCCTGATATTGCAGCAGGAAGGTATCACCATCGTGGTGACTGTTGGCATTCGCATCGTTTGCTGTGCTGTGAACATAACTGAGGTGTAAAGGTCGATCAAACACGGCGAGAGTACCTGCACTATTTGATACAGTGACCAGTCGATTCCAGTTGTTTTCACCCGATTCCCAGCGGAATGAAACCGCAGAGTTATAGACTTCCCATGGGTTTGCGGCAGTGATTGGGGTGGTTACCATTTCGCCTGTATTGATTCCCCACTGATGGCCTAAAGCACTCATATCGAGACCAACAGCCGAGACTTCGCTGCTATTGGCGTTGTCGGTGAGTATTAGTTTGCTGCCATTTGAGCTTAAGGTATAAACAAAAGGTGACGGAGAGGCATAGTTATACTGGTAATACAGGTCATTTGAGCTGCTTGCAGCATCAACATTGGCCTGGGTCAGACCGCCTTTCAGGCAGCGGTCATAGCAATACAATGTCAGGCCGCTGCTGGCAATCAGTGAATCATCCGGGCTGATGAAATCTTCAGCGTAATAGGTGACATTACGATTTACTGCAGCGATTGCACTGTCGTGTGTATAAACCACATTACCACCCAGAGCATCCGACCATAACCATACGGACTGATAATCTGTCAGGCTGATGCTTGCCGCAACGGTGACTTCTGCTGTGGCCGGATTGGAATCATGATCAATCGTGCTCGAGATCACAGGTCCGCTGCCTTCTCCCCAGCTGATGGTAGAGGTAATCTGAAAATTATTGTTGGTATCAACAGTGACTACCCACTGACCTTCGACAGATAGGGTAGGGTGTTGTCCCCAGTAATAGAACTCATCACCCTGAAAGTTGGTGAGTTGAGTCTGGCTGGCAGTACGCCGTACCAGCTTACCGTTTGAAACATTAACCGTCATTGATTCGCTGCTATTGCTGGCGTAATCATGGCGAGTGACTTGAGTGCCGTCTGCAAGGTCTTGTCCGTCTGCCCATACGCCATGATAACCAACCCATCCGTAGCGGTCATCTGTACCGTCGTTATTGGAGTCAAAGCGAATCGGAAAACCTGAATTCATTTCAACACGCTGACCAGCAGTGATGGTATTACCGTTAAAGCTGCCATCGACGGCATGGTATAAATTATATTGCCAGACCTGAGTATCGAAATTGTCACGCGAACGGCATGACTGTGAGTCAATCACGCTGTCATCGTTCTCATCTTTACCACGAAGTAAATGAGTGTTGTTAAAAGCGATAGCATAATCGGCTGACTGGGTATAAGTTGTACCCTGATTATTATAGCTTTCAGAACGACGTGTGAGAGCAGAACCTGAACTGCCGGTTGCATCATCTAAGATGACATTACTGGCTTCAGTAAAGGAGAAATCAGTAATCGAGGCATTTGCTGCGCCGCCGCCGAGGTTAACAAATTTAAATTGCGGTTTATTAAGTGAATTGGCGACAGTTTGTAAATTTCCTTTCATGGTTTCGATGATAGTGCCGGCTGTTCCACCTATAAGGCCGGCATCTATCACGCCTTTAAAGTTCATTTCAAAGCTACCAAAAGGATTGCTATCGCTGATACCTTCAGTAATGCTAACTTCTACCAGAATAGTCTGAGCATCCATCGCCTGGCCAGGATCAGCACCAGCCTGAAGCTCTTCTCCTGGAACCCAGATTTGTACGAGTTGAGGTGAACTGTTACTGGCGCGAGTTGACTCAATGGTCCAAGTATTGAATTCGGTAGCCTGTGCACTTCCACCTTGCGCATTGCCGGCATTGCTCTGGTTTTTTCCCTGTTCACATTTGTCTTCGTTAACCAGTGCAACATAAGGCCCGCTATTAACCTTGTCGGTAGCCCTGGTTTGCTCGAGCAGGCACAGTATCATATTAACGGTTTCAAGTGATTCCATTGATGGATCATAGACATAGGTATTGGTTGTATCGGTACTGTAGTCAGTATCAGGGTCGGTCAGTGCCGCTCGCAGAGCCGGGTAATTTAATTTTAAAGCGTTAATTCGTGAACCCAGCTCTGGTTCGTCAGATGCAGAAACCACACTCATTTTAGAGGGCATTTTGAGTGAGTTGATGGTGCTGCCAGAACCGCCGGAACCGCCTGAGCCACCAGAAGGTCCGCAGGCTGCTAGGGCCAATGCTATTGATGGAATTAGTAATAGATTTTTCATGCACTTTCCTCATGTCAGAAGGGAATATTGACTGACATTGTTGTTGTAAAGATAAACTAAGTGAAACTAAGTATAGTTAAGTGGAGTTTTTTAGAAGGCTGTGCTTGTTTCAATTTTGTGACTGTTTAATGCGTTAAAGTGATCAGCGTGAATACAGCGATGCAGGCGTCTTTAGCTGCGTTTTAAGTGAATATTCATTTTCTGAGAATCTTCACATAAAATAATACGTAGCAATGACTAGCCGAATAAAAATCAGCTTGATATTAATGTGTGTGGAAATGAGAAAAAATGCAGTGAGTAAAATACATAAGCGATAGTGATGAAATTAGCGAATATAATAAAAAAGAAACCTGTTGGAATCTGTATACAATGAAGAAAGTGTTAGTGATTGGTTATGTTTGGCCGGAGCCGAACTCATCAGCAGCGGGCAGGCACATGCTGTCGATTTTGCGGCTTTTTAAAAAACAGGGCTGGCAGCTTGAATTTGCAAGCCCCGCTCAGCCAACAGAGCATATGACGGATTTATCTGCAGAAGGCATCAGTAGCAAGAGCATCGTATTAAATTGTGACAGTTTTGATCAATATATAAGTGAAATGCAGCCTGATATTGTGATGTTTGATCGCTTTATGATGGAAGAACAATTTGCCTGGCGGGTGGAGAAAAATTGCCCGTCCGCACTGAAGATTCTCGATACCGAAGACCTCCAGTGTTTGCGGCATGCACGCCATCAGGCGCTCAAAGCAAGCCGTGAGATGAGTCAGTCAGATTTGTTTAGCGATTTAGCGAAACGAGAAATTGCTGCAATTTTGCGCTGTGATATTTCTCTAATAATTTCTGCTTACGAAATGGAATTATTAATAGATACGTTTAAGCTCGATCCTAAGTTGCTGCTTCATCTGCCATTTATGGTGGAGCTGGATAAGATTAAAAAACCAACACTTAGCTTTGAGAAAAGGCAGCATTTTCTAATGATAGGAAACTTTCGGCACGCCCCTAACTGGGATGCAGTGTTGCACATGCAAAAAATATGGCCACTAATAAAGCAACAACTGCCGGCGGCGGAATGTCACATCTATGGGTCGTACCCACCTCCTAAGGCAACAGCATTAAATAACGCGGAAACAGGATTCTTGATAAAAGGCTGGGCTGAAAGTGCGCTAGCGGTAATAGAAAAAGCACGTGTGTGTCTGGCACCAATTAGGTTTGGTGCGGGCATTAAAGGAAAATTATTAGAAGCAATGATAATGCAGACGCCTAGTGTAACGACAACAGTTGGCAGTGAAGGTATGCATAACGATGAGGCCTGGCCTGGTATAGTGACAGATGAGATCGATGAGTTTGCACAGGCTGCGGTAAAATTATATAGCAATCAGGAGCTCTGGCTCGGCGCGCAGGAAAATGCGGGAATTTTACTGGCGCTGCAATATGATGCTGAAAAATTGGCAGGAAAGTTAATAGATAAAATTTTATCTACAGAAGAAAACTTGCAGCAGCACAGGCTTAATAATTTCACCGGCGCAATGCTGAAACATCACAGTATGATGAGTACAAAATATATGTCGCAGTGGATCGCTGAAAAGAACAAAAAATAAATGCTGGTAATTGTTACAGTATTTATTCGCGCACCATTTGCTTTGCAACGTTTTGCATCGCTTCTGATCCTAGCAGTAATTTAATTAATGCCAGTGCAAAATCCATTGCCGTACCCGGGCCACGCGAGGTGATGAGATTACCGTCCTGCTCGATCGCGCTATCGGAAATATCAGTTGTCTTCAGATTAAGTGATTCGAGTACGCCGGGAAAAGCCGTAGCTTTTTTATTCTCTAACAGTCCCGCTTTTGCCAGCGCTTTTGGAGCGGCACAAATTGCGGCAATGTATTTGTTTTGTTGCCAGTGTTTTTGTAACAGTTCAATAATGCGCGGATCATCCCGCAGATGATCCGCTCCCGGCAGCCCGCCGGGTAGTGCAATAAGATCAAACTGATGATTTAACACCTTGTCCAGCGTGGTATCTGCAACAAGTACGGTTTTTCGGGAGCAGATAACGGGTTCGCAGTCGAGTCCGGCAGTAATAACTTCAGTGCCGGCTCTTCTGAGCAAGTCGATAAGCGTGATTGCTTCCAGTTCTTCGCAGCCCTGTGCCAGTGGTATCAGTACTTTTTTCATTAGCTTGTTCCTGTAGTCTGGAAATGAGAGTAGAAGCCGTGACTAATTTTATAGCCGATTCACTAAGTTGAGGAATTCGTTGGCTCAAAACCTTAATAGTAGCCGGGTATGGATGACCGATTACCACGGCATAACCTTGAGCTTTAGAGAGTTCTATAGCCTGATCAAACTGCCGGTTTATCGCATCGCTAGTCGGCTCATTATCAAGAAACACATCTCTGGATAAATGAGGGATGGAGTGTTCGGTTGCCAGCTGAATGGCAACGGACTGCTCTGATGTGCGGCTGTCAAGAAAGTATAAATTGCGCTTAGTAGTTAATTCGCGCATCAGCAGATCCATATATCCTGCATGTCGGGTCAGCAGGCTGCCCATGTGATTATTGATGCCTTTAATAAACGGAAACTGAGCGAGTTGGTTTTGCAGTTGCGATGCAAATTGCTTTTCAGTCATGTGTATATGCAAAGTGTGTTTTGTAATCAGTCGGTTGTCTATCGATTGCATAGGTGAATGCAGGATAAATTCCTTGTTACTGGTCAGGCCAATCTGATAAAGTTTTTGGGCGTGTGCCGAATAAGGCAGCAATGCATAGGTTAGGTTGCCGGGCAGTGACAATGCTTTGCTGCCATATTTATAACTGTGGCCGATATCATCAATAACAATGGTTAACAACGAGTCGGCCTTTGCAGGATTCAGGCAGAAAAAAAAGGCCAGCATGAAAAACGTGCTGACCTTTTTGTTGTGGAAATGTTGTGCCATTATTTCTGACTAAAGATGGACAAACCTTTGAGTAAGTTTAAAGCTTCATAAAGCTGATAATCAGTACTTGATAAAGGCTTGCTATCATCCTTGTCGGATGATTTGCTGTTGTTATCATCTCTATCATCAGCTTCTTGATCCTCTTTAGGATTGGCAAGATGCCCGGACAGATCAGCCTCTTTAATTGAACCGATTGCATTGTCTTCAAGCTGAGTGATTTTAACTCTTTCCAGTTTTATATCTGGCTCTATACCCTGTGCCTGAATGGAGCGACCGCTGGGTGTGAAGTAACGTGCCGTTGTCATTTTAACTGCACCGCCGCTTGGTAGTTCCTGAATGGTTTGTACCGAGCCTTTACCAAATGATTTGGTACCGACTACTATACCGCGTTTATGATCCTGCAGTGCGCCGGCAACAATCTCAGAGGCAGAGGCTGAGCCGCCATTGATCAGTACAATTAGTGGAGCACCGTTAAGGAAATCACCTGGCTTGGCATTGAATTCCATATATGAGTTATCAATACGGCCTTCGGTATAGACGATTTTTCCTTTTTGCAGGAACAGATCGCTGACTTCAGCTGCGGCATGCAGTACACCGCCGGGGTTGTTCCGTAAATCAAGGATCAGACCTTTCAGAGGCTTTTTATTTTCCTTGGAAAGTTTGTTAAGTGCATCGAGTAATTGTGAGCCGGTTTTTGATTGGAAGCTGCTGATACGAACATAACCAAAGTCTGGTTCAAGCATACGGTTTTTAACGCTTTTAACTTTTATGATGGCGCGGGTAATGGTGACATTAAACGGCTTGTCTTTACCGGCACGTACCACGGTCAGGTTGATATCTGAACCGGGTTCGCCGCGCATCAGTTTGACCGCTTCATCCAGAGTCATGCCTTTTACCGGTTTATCATCGAGCCGAATGATCAGATCGCCGGATTGCATGCCGGCACGGAAAGCAGGGGTGTCATCGATGGGTGAGATAACTTTAACAAAGCCGTCTTCCATGCCGACCTGAATACCCAGTCCACCGAACTGACCGGTGGTGCCGATGCGCAGTTCCTGATATTGCTCTGGATCGAGATAAGATGAATGTGGATCAAGGCCACTGAGCATGCCGCGAATAGCGTGAGTCAGTAGTGTTTTGTCATCTACTTTTTCGACATAGTCAGCCTTTATTTTAGCAAAAATATTGGTGAAATTTTGCAGTTGCGCCAGAGGCAGTGAGATGTGTGTTTTGGATTCGGTTTTTTCTGCCATAACTCCCTGAGTTAAAGTAAGGGTGACACCGGTTAAGAATCCAAAAGTAAGAATAATGCCTGTTTTTACCGCTCTGTTCATTAAGTAGCTCCTGCTTAGTGCAGACTGTTTAAGTTGTTGTGTGCTTACAATAACCGGTTTGATATCAGAATCTTAGTTGAGTTCAGTTTATCTGATTATAGCCTTATCTCGATGCATAATTGGTATATTTATTAGAGCACCATTTTTTTGGGTTGACGGGTTTGCCTTGTTTGCGGATTTCAAAATAGAGGCCGCTGTTGAGCTGACCTCCACTATCACCAACAGTGGCAATAACATCACCCTTGTTTACCCAGTCACCGGGTTCTTTTAATAAATTCTGATTGTAGCCATACAAGCTCATATAACTGGAGCCGTGATCAAGAATAATGATAAAGCCATAGCCCTGAAGCCAGTCAGAGAAAATAACCCGGCCGCGGGTGATCGCATGTACTTTTTTGCCGTAGCCAGAGGATAATACGACGCCGTTCCACTTCAGGTCGCTTTTAGCTTTTTTTGAACCGAACTGATTGCTGATACGGCCACTAACTGGCCAGGGTAGCTGGCCTTTTAGTGATGCAAAAGGTTTTGTCTTGTTCGGTTCGGCGGGAATATCGGCCAGCACTTCGCCCAGCGAGAATAATAAATCTTCAATTTTCTGGCGGTTATGGCGCAGAGCGCTCAGCGTTTCTTCATTATTAATAATTTTGTTATTTAGTAGGGCGATAAGTTTGTTGCGGCGTAGACGGTTTTTGCTGAAACGATTTTTTTGTCTGTACTGGCTTTTTTTGAGTTCATCGAGTTCATCGTTTTGAGAGAGGATACGATCTCGGAGTCTGGTTTTTTCATCAACCATCAGATTGTATTCGAGTATTTGATGGCTTCTGGTTTTGTTCAGATACTGATAATAGATTACCGCATGTCCCATTTCGATGGCATTTTGTTGGTTTAATAACAGTTTTGCGGTGTCATGTTTACCCATAATATAAGCGGTTTTAATTTGTCGACTAAGTGCATTTTTTTGAGTCTTTAGTGATTTTTCCAGTGATATAAGCTCAATTTTGAGTTTTTTTATGGTTTTCTTGTATTTGTTAATAAGCAAACTGGTGTAGTCAATTTGTTTGCTGAGGTTACTGATTTTTTTATCAAGGCCTTTGAGTTCGTGGCGTAACCGGCCACGCTGTGATTTGTCATTATCAAGCGTGTTTTCAACCTGATTAATGTTGTCCCGAATGCTGTTGAGTTTCTGCTGGTAACGGTCTTTGTCATTAGCTAGCGCATCGGCGCTAAAAAAGCAGATGAGCAGGCCAATCAGGGCGTATTTATTAAAATTTCTAATTGTGATCATTAATATATTTATAGTAGTAATTAAGAAATTGAGTGCAGAATTATATTGCATATTGTAAACGATCTGTTTTAGGCTAGAAAGTGCTTGATTTTATCCTGTTATCCGCCTTTTATAGCCGACGACTGGTTAAAATTTATAAAAAAAGAATAATTAAAAGAACGAGGTTATTTCCTTTAATTTCAATCACTTGGCCAGTAATCGCATTAGAATCTGAATTTTGATGACGTAACGTAATGTAAATAATTTGGATTTTTATTAAATATTTGAAAATAACAATACAATAAAAGAAAGAAATACTTTATTATTTTATTTGTGTTTACTAATATTGATGCGGTAATACGTAGTAAGGATGAATGTAATATGTCAGCAGAAGTTATAAGCCCACCACAATTAATGACGCGTGAAGAGGATATTGATCGTGCTTCGCGTTCACTGAAGGCTATGTCGCACCCTCTTCGCCTCAAGATACTCTGTACTTTAGGTGATCGTGAGATCAGTGTTCAGGATATCGTGGAAAATGTCGGTACCTCACAGAGTAATATTTCACAACATTTAGCGATTTTGCGGGATAAAGGGATTCTGGCATCGCGTAAAGATGCAAACCGTGTGTTCTATCGTGTTGGTGATGCCAGAACATTACGCTTAATCAGCATGATGCAGGAAGTCTTTTGTAGTACACAGGGCCTTTTTCCTGAATCCTGATTAAATTGTTTAAAATTTATTAACAGGTTACGTTATGGATCAGATGCTGGAGTTTGTCAGCAATCACGCTCTTTTAAATGTTGCAGTTGTTGTTATTGTTTTTCTGATTATCAAAATGGAGCTCGAACGCTTTACCAGCGGCATCGTGCAGATTAATCCATTTGAAGCCATCAGAGCGCTTAATGACGACAATGCCATTGTTCTCGATGTCCGTGAAATCAAAGAATTTAATGATGGTCATCTAAAAGATGCCGTGCACATTCCGTTGAGCGACTTTAAATCACGGCTTGATGAACTGAGTAAGTACAAAGACAAGCGTGTCATTGCGTATTGCCGTTCCGGTAGCCGCTCTTATAGTGCCTGCAAAACTCTGAAAAAAGCCGGCTTTGAAGCGGTTAATAATTTACAGGGTGGCATCATGGCATGGCAGAATCAGAACATGCCGGTCAGCAAAAAATAAGGCGTTTAATTACGCTGTTTGCAAGCAAGTCGGGTATCTATCATGCAATTAGTATGTCCATCGTGTCAGGCAATAAATCGCCTGCCAGCTGATCGTAATGCGTCTGACGCACAGTGCGGGAAATGCAAAGAGCCATTGTTTCAGTCAATGCCACTGGAAGTGTCCGCTTCAGTTTTTAGTCGTCATCTTGAAAAAAATGAGTTGCCAATAGTGGTGGATTTCTGGGCTTCCTGGTGTGGCCCATGTCAGATGATGGCACCGGCCTTTTCAGCCGCTGCTGCTGAGCTTGAGCCGGATTGCCGTTTGTTAAAACTGAATACCGAAAACGCTCAGCAGGTTTCCGCACAATGGGGCATTAGAAGTATTCCGACCATGATAGTGTTTAAGTCCGGCAAAGAGATTGCCAGAACATCGGGCGCATTGGATAAAAATCAGATTGTTAACTGGGTCAGACAGTCGATTCGTTAGCGGTCATAATCAGATTATTGAGAGTTAAAAATGAGTGAGCAAGCACAGAAGAACTTTGCAATTCAAAAATTATATTTAAAAGATGTGTCCTTTGAAGCGCCACTATCTCCGGCGGTATTCTCGGAAGAAAACTGGGCGCCAGAAATTAATGTGCAGCTGAATACTGAATCCAATGCGCTGGCTGAAAATGTGATTGAGTCTGTTCTAAAGATTACGGTAACCGCGCAGCATGAACAGAAAACGGTGTTTCTGGTTGAGTTGCATCAGGCCGGTGTATTTACACTGGAAGGCTTTAACGATGAAGAAAAGGCCGGCATGATTGGTAGTTATTGCCCAAACTTGTTATTTCCCTTTGCGCGTGAGGCGATTAGTGATCTGGTAACCAAAGGTGGTTTCCCGCAGCTTTTACTGGCACCGGTAAACTTTGATGCGTTATACGCACAGCATCTTGAGCAGCAACAGCAGGCTGCAACAGAAGAAACAACGCATTAATGTCGGACTCTATTCATACTGTTGCGGTATACGGAGCGGGCTCCTGGGGTACTGCGTTGGCATTGCAGCTGGCGCGGGCAGGTTCCAAAGTCTTATTATGGGACATCGATACTGAGCTGCTAAACAATATGCAGCGTGAGCGGATCAATCAGCGTTATATTCCGGGTGTCGAGCTGCATCAAAATATCAGTATTGAGCATTCGCTTGAGCGGGCTTGTACGGCGTGTGATCTGAATCTGTTAGTGATTCCAAGCCATGTTTATCGTGATTTTCTGCATAAATTAAAACCTTTTCTTAATCAGAACAGTAAAATCGCCTGGGCCAGCAAAGGGCTGGAGCCAGACAGCGGATTATTGCTGCATCAGGTTATCAATGAGGTGGTTCCGGAAGTTTCTCAGAAAGCGGTGATTTCCGGACCGACATTTGCCGTTGAAGTGGCTGAAAACCTGCCGACTGCGGTGACAGTGGCGGCTAAAAATGAAGACTTTGCGTTACAGGTGGCGCGAGCACTGCACTCAGATAAATTCAGGGCATATACCAGCCATGACATTATCGGGGTCGAGTTAGGAGGTGCGTTAAAAAATGTACTGGCCATAGCCACCGGGCTCTCGGATGGTCTGGGTTTTGGGGCTAATTCTAGAGCGGCTTTAATCACCCGCGGGCTGGCTGAAATCATGCGGCTTGGCCTTAAACTGGGCGGTGAGAAAGAAACTTTTATGGGGCTTGCTGGGCTGGGAGATTTGGTACTTACGTGCACTGATGATAAATCGCGTAATCGACGGATGGGTCTTAATCTGGCGGCAGGTTTATCGGCCGATGAGTCTAAAGAAAAGATTGGTCAGTCTGTTGAGGGTGTGAGAACAGCCAGAGAGGCGCACTTAATGGCGCTGAAATACGCCATTGAGTGCCCAATTATCGAACAGGTTTATAATATTCTCTATCACGATATGAAACCGCAGCAAGTCGTCAGTGATTTGCTGTCACGCGATTTGCGGTCAGAAAGTATTTAGCTAGTCTGCTAGAAGGAAATCCCTGCCCTGACACCGGCAAAAACAACGTCGGTGGGGGGTAAAAAGACACCATCAAAGGCATGGTAGCGAACATAACCTTTCAGATAAAACGATGAACTAAAATCAATTTTTACACCGGCTGCAAAACTGTAATCGACCTGATTGTCATTAATCGGTGTGCCATTTTCATCATCGCTGATGAGCTCTTCACCAAAATCAATCCCGGCCTCAAAATTCAGTGCCAGAAAACTGCTGAGCTTAAAGTCTGTACCGGCGATAGCATGTAGGGCGAGAAAAGTATCGTCCTGATCAGGTAAGGTTACATAAACTAAGCCGCCGCCAAAATAAGGCTTGATTTGTGATTGTGAGTTGCCAGCATAAGTCACAAAATGTACGCCAGTTAATGAAGCGGTACCATCTGTTTCTGCAACGCCTTCCATATAGGTCTGGCCATTGTATGCGTCGAGATTCAGGTTATCAAAAGCGTTGGCCTGCGCGGCAGAAATACTGATTAGAATTAGAAGAGTGGCATACGCCGTTTTTATGCTATTAATCATTGCTTGTTTCCTTATAGTTTTTATATTGCGCCTTTAAAATCAAGTTGTCGCCACGATTCATAAATCATCACAGCCACTGAATTAGATAAATTCATACTGCGTGAACCGGCCAGCATTGGCAGGCGTAAAACCCGCTGCTGATCTAAAGATTGTAGCAGATCTGCCGGTAAGCCTCTGGTTTCAGGTCCAAACAATAAGACATCGCCTTTTTCAAAATGGGTATCGGAGGGTCTTGCGGTGCCATGGGTTGAGCAGGCGAAGATCCGGTTGTTTTGCTGCTTTGCCAGGAATTCAGCGAGATTTTCATAATGGGAAATATTTGCCCATTCGTGATAGTCCAGACCGGCCCGGCGCATCCGTTTATCATTGATATCAAAGCCCAGCGGGTGAATTAAATGCAGCTGATAGACCGTATTGGCACAGAGCCGGATAATATTACCGGTGTTGGGCGGGATTTCCGGTTCAAATAAGGCAATATGTAACATATTTAAATAATATCTTCTGACGAGGGCAAGTTGATAGTGTAAATTACGCGTATTGTAAATCATTTAAAGAGCAGTGGCAGCGCTTTGCGGAAGAGCGGCAAATGGTTGCTATGAGTTCAAGGAGAAATATGTATTTAAAGCATTTTGGGTTAGAGCGCTCTCCTTTCAAAATTACACCGGATACCAGTCTGTTTTACGAAGGCGGTAACCGTGGTGCTGCTCTTGCCGCGGTGCAATATGCCATCCTTCAGGGCGAAGGGATTATTAAGGTAGTAGGTGAGGTTGGCAGTGGTAAAACCATGCTCTGTCGGATGCTCGAAATCCGCCTGCCAGAGCAAGTTGAGATTGTCTATCTGGCAAACCCCAGCTTATCGCCAGAGAAAATTTTGCATGTCATCGCGATGGAAATGAAACTGCCGGTAGAGCAGAGCGATGATAAATCCAAAGTCATGCAGATGCTGCAGGATCATTTGCTTAAAATCCATGCCAGTGGGCGTCAGGTAGTTGTTTTTATAGAAGAAGCTCAGGGCATGCCGCTGGATACTCTAGAGCAGATCAGGCTCCTGAGTAATCTCGAAACTAACCATCATAAGCTGTTGCAAATCGTTTTGTTTGGTCAGCCAGAGCTGGATGAAAATTTGTCCAGGCAGGAAATACGACAGCTGAAAGAGCGAATCTCGCACCACTTTTCACTTGATGTGTTTGATAAAAAAAATATTCAGAGTTATCTCAATTTCAGGTTGCGGGCTGCCGGTTATAAAGGTGCAGATTTGTTTTCGGATGAACATGCCCGTGCCATTTCAAGATACTCACAGGGTTTGTCGCGACGAATTAATATTTTAGCCGATAAAGTTTTACTGGCCGCGTATGCTGAAGGCAGTGATCAGGTAAAGACAAAATATATCAAATTGGCAGCTAAAGACAGTCAGTATCTGCTGCCGTTTTTCCCGCGCATTATTAGATACGCTTTGCCGATGGTTTTAATTTCAGCAGCGATGGCAGCCGGCTGGTTTTTAAGAGGCGTCGAAGATCCTTCTGCTGAAATTCTGAGCTTAGAGGGGAAAACTGAGGAAATAAGTGATAAAGACAGCGTAACTAGCGGAAATAGATACAAATATGAAACAGTTGAGCGTAGCGCTGGAGTAGCGCAGCGACTAAAATCAGATGAACCGCGGATTTTATTGCATCAAAGGCTGAAGGCAACAGCAAGCTGGCTCGAAAATAAATCAGATTTTCGCTACAGCGTGCAGCTGATGCTGTTAGAAGATGACCGGATGCCAGCGCTGTCAGATTTTTTGCTGAAGATGCAGCAGCGTAAACTGATTGATAATATTTATGTTTACCAGAGCAGTAAGCAGGGGCAGGTGTTCTACGGTGTATTGTACGGTCAATTCAGACAATATAGCGTTGCGATACGGTCTATGAATGAAATCAGCTCAGAATTGCAACTGGGTAGTGCCTTTATCCGAGAGCTGGACGATATATCATCTGATTATATTTAGATGGAGAGATAAAGCAGAATATGAAGAATAAATTACTAATCACGCTGCCAATACTGCTTGTTATTGCCTGTTCACCTTCAAGATCGCCATTGAGTGTGAAAGGGCATATTGGCAAAGATGCCATCAGACCGACGGCGCAGAATATTCCTGAGCTGGTCAGTGAAGTGCCGGTGTTACCCGAGCCTGCTGCTATCGCTGAAACAGAAACCTATACCGTTGTTGTTAATGATGTTGATGTGGCTTCATTGTTGTTTGCGCTGGCGCGTGATGCAAAAATAAATATTGATATTTTTCAGGATATCAAAGGCAAGGTTACATTAAATGCCATCGATCAGACTCTGCAACAGATTCTGGCGCGCATAGCCGAACAGGTTCCAGTTCGGTACAGCCTTGAAGAAGGCTTGCTCATTATCCGCGCGGACCAGCCGTTTTTACGGAGTTATAAAATCGATTACGTCAATATTGAACGTAAGACCAAAAGTGATAATCTGATTTCAACGCAAATTGCATCAACCGGTTCAGCTACTGCTGGTGCAACCGGTAATAATTCGCTGACTGAAGTTAAAAGTGAGACCAATAATCTGTTTTGGGCAACACTGAGTACAAATATTGCAAAGATTATTGCAAAAGATACCGATGATGGTGATAAAAAGCAGCAGCCTGAAGACTCTAACCAGATTCTGGTGAATAAAGAATCAGGTCTGGTCACGGTCAAGGCCAGTAGCAAGCAGCACAAGGTTATTCAGGAATATATTGATCTGGTGATGTCCAGCGCAAAACGTCAGGTGCTGATTGAAGCAACGATTGCTGAAGTGAGTTTAACAGATGAGTTCCAGTCTGGTATTGACTGGAACTCAGTCAGCAACAGCGGTAACAATACTTTCTCGCAAAGTCTTACCGGTGCAAATCTGGGTGCCGCGCCATTTTTTACCGGCACTATTACCAACAGCACATCGTCGCTGGGAACGCTCGATGGTTCAGTCAGAATGCTGGAGTCATTTGGCAAAGTAAAAGTACTGTCTACGCCAAAAGTCATGGCAATAAATAATCAGACGGCTATTTTGAAGGTGGTGGATAACCGGGTATATTTTTCGATTAAAGTCGATTCAACAACGGATAACAATAACCTGACAACCAAAGTGTTCACCTCTCAAATCCACAGTGTACCGGTCGGTATCGTGATGCAGGTGACGCCTTATATCAATGAGAAAGATGAGATTACACTCAATGTGCGTCCGACCATCTCCAGAATTATTAACTATGTGAATGACCCCAATCCTGATCTGGCCGATGCCGGTGTTATCAGTGAAATACCGGAAATACAGGTTCGTGAAGTCGAATCCATTCTTAAAATAAGCAGTGGTGATGTGGCTATCATCGGTGGGTTGATGCAAGACACGCTGGATGAGAGTGATTCGGGTATACCGTATATCTCAGCGATACCGATTATAGGGCCGTTATTTAATTACTCAAATGACAGTCATTCAAAAACAGAACTGGTGATATTTATTCGCCCTAAAGTTATCAGGCAGGCAGACATCAATGCAGACCTAGCCGGATTTAAATCCCACCTGCCGCAGTTTGAAGCTGAAGATGTTAAGGTTGAATAGACATGAGTCTGTTGCTAGAGGCATTAAAAAAAGCCGCTGAGGATAAAGAGAAATCAGACCTGAATGCTGCTAATAGCAGGCAAAATCTCGAGTCTGAAAAAACAGCGCTGGCTGATGAAACGCCTGAAGTCAATGAAGCGCTGCTGCTGCAGGATCCGGCAGCAGCTGAAGAAGTGCAGACAGATCAGGTCGATAGCGAAGAAGAGTTAGAACTGTATTTGCCAGATGATGAAATCGTGGATGATGACTCGGTCGAATTGGCGGATAACGATGCGATTGAGTCAGCCTCATTATCAGTGTCGGGACTCGCTTTAGATGCTGGCAGTGGCGATAATAATGCGCAGCAACAGATGCCTGCAGACAAATCAGAGCATGCGCCGCTAATAGATAAGGCAGTAAGCGAGTTGTCGGGGGCAGGCAGACCGTTGCCGGAGTATAACCCGGCTGATGCCAGAAAAATTCTTGCGGTGAATCAGTCGCGTTATCGCAATACACAGCGCATGATGCATTACGGCATGTATGTGTTTGCAGCACTGCTGTTTTTTGTAGCCAGCTATTTGTATTATAGTGCAGAGCTGCTGGATAACTCGGCAAAACCTGTTTTCAGACCTTTATCTTCTGCGCAGAATTTGCAGACACAAAATCAACAGAATAATAAAACTTCACCCGGACAGCAGACAAAGCCCAAGCCTGTCAGCGCAAATATACAAGCTGTCGAGAATAAAAACAGCACTGCAAAAACGACCACCAAGATCCGCAGCAGAGCAGAAACAAAACCGAAAAAAATAGCTATCGTTAAGCAGCAGAAAACTGATCCGATATCCTTATTAGTCACTAAAGCATACCGTCACTATCAGTCTGCGGAATATAGCGAGGCCGATAAAATATATCAGCAAGTATTGTTGCGTGATAATAAACAGCGTGATGCGCTGTTAGGGCGTGCAGCAATAGCCGTGATTGCTGGCCATGCAGCCACCGCCAGACAATATTATCAGCAGTTGTTACGTTATTATCCGGATGACAGTATTGCCCGTTCAGCGCTGGTCGATCTGACAAATAAAGATCTGTCTGCAGCGGATGAATCAGGCTTGAATCTATTGCTGAGAGACAATCCTTCTGCAGCGCACGTGCATTTCAGTCTTGGTTTACTATACGAAAAGCAAGGCCGGATAAAAGAATCGCAGCAGTCGTTTTTCAATGCTTTTGCATTACAGCCGAGAGCTGATTATGCCTTTAATCTGGCGGTGATGCTGGATAAGCTAGGGCAACCCGAAGCGGCACTGAGTTATTATAAGAAAGCCTCATCGCTGGCAGATAACAGCAGCAGTTATTTCGATGAAAAATCCGTACTTGAACGGATTGAGCAGCTGGAAAAGAAATGACTACTGTTGCGTCTTCCAGTGAAAAAAAATCACCGACACTACTACAGCCGAAACGACTGGGTGATGCCTTAATCGATAAAGGTCTGATCACTTCAGATCAGTTGAAGATAGCTTTAACCGAACAAAAAACCAGAAAATTACCGATTGGTAAAATGCTGGTAGCGCTGGGTTTCGTTACCGACTCGGTGATTCGTGATGTGCTCGGCGAAGCGTTGGGACATGAAGCGGTTGACCTTTCTAATATTGTTCCCGACCCGGATGCGCTGGCGCTGGTTGATAAAGAACTAGCCATTCAGTTGAAATTAATCCCCCTGTTGTATTTTGAACTAACTAATGAATTAACCGTGGCAATGACCGACACCATGGATCTGCAGGCGCTGGACCGTTTGCGGGCAGCAGTGGGTGTCAATGTAGAAATTAAAGCCAATCTGGCGGTTGAGTCCGAAATCCAGGCGGCTATTGATCAGTTTTATGGATATGAATTATCGGTTGATGGAATTTTAAATGAGCTGGAGACCGGTGTTGTCGATGTCCAGAGTTTGCAGACAACAGATGCTGAATACAGTCAGCCAATTGTTCGCCTGATGGATGCGCTGCTGGCGGATGCGGTGAAGTCGGGTGCTTCGGATATACATGTAGAACCGGAAGAAGGTTTTATTCGGGTTCGATATCGTATAGATGGTGTGCTCAGGCAGATTCGAAGTCTGAACAGAAAATTTTTATCGGCGATTGTTGTGCGTGTAAAAGTCATGTCGGGGATGAATATTGCTGATACTCGTTCAGCGCAGGATGGCCGTATCTCTTTAGGAATCAGTGGGCGGACAATAGATTTTCGTGTTTCATCACAACCTACTAGCTGGGGTGAAAATCTGGTGTTGCGTGTACTCGACCGGCAAAAAGGCATCGTTGAAATGCACAATATGGGCTTGCGTGATGAAATGCTGACTCGCTTGCAGATCATGATGTCACGTCCCGAAGGAATTTTATTGGTAACCGGGCCTACCGGCAGCGGTAAAACCACTACGCTCTATTCAATGATCACGGCGATAAACAGCCCGGATATTAATATCATGACACTGGAAGACCCGGTTGAATATCCTTTGCCGATGATCAGGCAGACCTCGGTCAATGAAGCGGCGAAGCTGGATTTTGCCAGCGGTATACGCTCGATGATGCGGCAGGATCCTGACGTGATTTTAATCGGTGAGATTCGAGATGAAGATACAGCAGAAATGGCGTTACGCGCAGCAATGACTGGCCATAAAGTCTTTTCAACGTTACACACCAATTCGGCCATCGGAATTTTTCCGCGCTTAAAAGATATAGGTGTGTCACCTGAAATACTGGCAGGCAATATTATCGGTGTGGTTTCACAGCGTCTGGTGCGCCAGTTATGTACACACTGTAAAAAAGAAAAGCCGGTCAGTGAGATGGAAAGGTCGCTTTTTAATTTCGATGAAAACATTAAAACCATCTACGAATCAGAGGGCTGCCCGAAGTGTAATTATGTCGGTTATAAAGGCCGCTTTGCATTGATGGAAGTGCTGCGTATGGATACTGAGCTGGATGAAATGATCGTGAATCAAAGCAGCATGAATGATTTTGCTCAGGCAGCTATTAGAAAAGGCTTTATCACGATTCAAGATGACGCGGCAAGGTGGGTGGCCGATGGAAGAACCAGCAGTGACGAAGTCACGCGGGTTATTGATTTTACTGGTCGTTTGAATTAGCACGATGGCAAGGTATAAATATAATTCGATCAATGAGGCTGGCCGGCGCGTTAAAGGCGTTATGGTGGCAGATAATATTGAAGATGTTGATTTACAGTTACGAAATATTAAACTCGAACTGATTTCAGCCAAACGATTAAAGCAAAGCCGTTTTATCAGCTCGTCAGGTGAAAAACCGCTGAGCAGAAAAGAGCGGATTATTTTTACCTTTCAGCTCGGTCAGTTACTATCAGCCGGTGTACCTTTGCTCGAAGGTCTGGCAGATTTGCGCGACAGTTTCAGTGAGGCGCATATTAAGGCCTTATTGTCCGCTCTATTGGAATCGATAGAAGGCGGTGAGAGTATGTCTCAGGCAATGAGTAAGCACCCACGTTCATTTAATAATGTATACGTCAATCTGATCGAGGTTGGTGAGCAAAGTGGTGAGCTGAATAAAGTGCTAGAAGAACTCGAAGACATGCTGAAGTGGCAGGAAGAGTTGAGGTCGCAGACAAAACAGATTGTCATGTACCCGGCAATTATTGGCACCATTATGCTGATTGCCTTTATCGTGCTGATGATTTTTGTGGTGCCACAAATGTTATCTTTTATGAATCAATTTGACAATGAACTGCCACTATATACAAAAGCGTTGCTGGTGGTGTCTGATCTGGTTGAAAATTACTGGTATATGATGATTATAGTGCCGCTTGTAAGTGTGGTGCTGATTAAGCTTGCAGCAAAACGCTCTTACCGCTTCAGGTATTTTCTTGATAAATATAAACTGAAGCTATGGCTAATTGGACCGATAATGCAAAAAATTAAGCTGGCTCGTTTCAGTAATAATTTTGCGCTAATGTATAAAGCCGGTATTACGGTACTTGAATCAATGAAAGTCAGTAAGGGACTGCTCGGTAACTGCGTGCTTGAGCAGGCGATAGATGAAGCCTACGATATGATTTCAGAAGGTGAAACGATATCGATCGCGATTGATAATACCAGGGTGTTTCCGCCGCTGGTTGTACGGATGTTTAAGATTGGTGAATCCAGTGGTGAACTGGACGTGTCTCTTAAAAATGTAAAATACTATTTCGACAGAGAAGTAAAAGAAGCACTGGCGACAATAGAGCCGGTATTGCAGCCATTGTTGATATTTTTTCTGGCGCTGATACTGGTGTGGATACTGGCATCGGTATTTGGGCCAATTTATGATTCTATCGGGACATTGAGGTAAGCCATGCGGCAGGTGTTCTTTATAACGGATGACCGTATGACTGTGATGCTGTGGCGACGCGATGAACTGATTGCGCGCTATGAATTTGAAGCAGCAGATACAGATCAGTTCGCGCTGAATGATTATCTGGAAAACAGTAAAGAAATTCCGGCCTCGATTATTCTGGATGTGTTAGAAGAGGAAGTGATGCTGACAACGATTCCTCATGTGGCGCCACATGAGAGAAAATTCCTGATAGAAAGAAAGCTTGCCAGGCTTAAACGTTCCTCCTCTTTTTCAACGAGCAGCATTATTGGCAGAGATGATAGCCCCAGAAAAGATGACAGACTGCTAATTTCCAGTCTGACGTCGGATGATGCGTTACTTAAATGGCTTGATATATTTAATCAGCATGAGGTAATGATCAGGGGCGTTTACTCCCTGCCACTGATTGCATCTCAGGTTTTAAAAGTGTTAAAACTGGAGAAAGGCCTGGTGCTGTTAGTCAGCAGGCAGTCGCGTGATTTTATCCGCCAAAGCATCTATAAAGATGGGAAAATATTCTATAGTAGAAATATACCGTCATCACAAAATCTGGATCTAAAAACATTTTCGGAAGATATTAAGAAAACTAAAAAATATCTGGAAAATCAAAAGCTGCTGGTGTCCGGTGGCGCGATTAATGTCCTAGTTCTGGCTAGTGATAATTTTTTTGCGCAGCTAAAAGGTGTAGACGAGTTATTGCCGGAAATGCAATTTTCTTTTGCTAAATATAATGACCTCAAACGAGCGTTGGGTTTTATCTCGAGCTATGAGGTGAATGGCCGTGAAATATTTGCATCGTTACTTCTGAATGCTAGAGTGAATAACCATTACGCCAGAAAATCAGATCTGCAAATATACCGTAAAAAACAAATAAATAGCTGGCTTTCAATTTCATCGATAGCAGTATCAGTGTTACTGGTTATGGCATCGTTTAAATTATATCTGGATACAGAGATAATCAAAAGTAGAATTATTGGTCTGGATTCACAACTCAGTGAGCTAATCTCAGAAAATAACAGGCTTTCAAAGGATTTGTCTCGCTTATCAGTCAAACCCGCTTCAATGAGGTTGTTTGTTGAAAATATTAATGAGTTAAAGCGCGCATCATCTGGCGGCGTTGACAAAGTAATGATAAAAATCAGCGGAGTATTTGCAGCCTATCCGAATATCGAACTGAAGGAAATAAAATGGGCAATTAATGAAGCCGATTTAAAACAGAGTAAAGGAATAAATAAGACAAATAGGCGCGGGCAAACATCATCTGTTTCAGCCAAGTCTCGGCAGGCGGTTGTTATTTTGGCATCGGTTGTTACTAACAAGGCCGACAAGCAGGCATTAAAAGCTATGGTTAGTAATTTTATTCATGCAATGGAAAAGCTGGACGCAGTTGACGATGTTAGGCTGACTAAAGCGGTATTGAATGATAATCCGTCAAATGGAATTAGTGGTGTTATATCAGATAAAGCGAATGACCCTGCTGATTTTTCGTTTGTTCTGACCATGAAGGACGAATCACTTGCAGGATAATCTAAAAAAATATAATCAGCTGATTGCGAAAGCGTTATTGCTTTTTACGTCGGTTATTGTGTTTGTGGTGTTTTTCCAGTTATATCAGACAAAGAATGATGATTACAAAAGGCTGAACTCTAAGCTAACTGCTGAGGCCAGCCGCTTTAAAACACTGACTGAGACAACCGGAATGGCGTCTGAATATGAGAGCCGTTTTAATCACTATATGCCAGTAAAACAGTATGAGACAGAGAACAGGTTATACCTGATAGACCGTCTACAGACGATACGAACCAAGCACAATCTTAGTGCGATTAATTACAGTTTCGGCAGCCAGATTCCGTATGACTATAAAGATGGTTTGATTAGTGAACGAGGTTTGAAAGTTAATGTTAGCAATATTACACTGTCGATGAAGTTAAAGCATGAGCAGCAACTGATTGCAGTACTGAGGGATATTGACAATATTAAATCCGCGATTCATCTGCTCAGCTCCTGTGAACTTAAACGCTTAGCAGCAGCTAATGTGCAATTTGCAGTGGAAAATATCGATGCACAGTGCCATTTAAAATGGTTTACCTTTAAGGTGTTGTAGATGAAATATTTAGCTTATGTTTTGCTTTTGAATTTACTCGCTACAGGACTTGCGATGGCAGAGCAAAACTTGAAACGGCTGTTTTATTCGGCACAGGAACGGGCACAAATCGACAGACAAAAACCGGCTGCCGATAAAAATACTGTAAATAATAAAGCACCTAAACAAAATATTGATGTAGTTGAGTTAAAAGGTTATTTAATACGAAAGGGTCAGCCTGATGTTGTCTGGGTCAATTCTGAGAACACCCTTAAAACAAAAAAGCCGATAACTGGACTCAGGGTTTTAAAGGTGCAGAAAAGCGGAAACGTGGCAATAAAACGTGATGGCCAGTCTGTAGTAAATCTCAAGCCAGGGCAGTTTGTTTTAGCCAACCAAAAGACAGTACGGGAGCGCTATGAAAAATCAGACAAATAAAGCTGCACTGATGAAGCCTCGAAGACAATCTGGTGCTGCACTATTGATTGCTATGGTAGTGCTGGCATCAATGGCGGCTTTTTATTTACTAAATAATTCAGGCTCTATTAGCAGCAGACTGGTGCAGAAGGTCAATCAGGTTGCCTCGCTTGCAGAAGCCAAAAAAGCTCTGATTGCCTATGCGGTCAGTTATATTGATAGCCATGATGGTGACATGGGGTTTATGCCGTGTCCTGATATGAATGAAAATGGAATTATTTTTGAAGGCGGCAGTGACAACTGTGACGCAGGTGGTAGTAATAACAGCGTCATCGGTCGTTTTCCTTGGCGCTCTTTAGATATAAAACCATTACGTGATGGTGCAAATGAGTGTCTCTGGTATGCCGTTTCAGGAGCTTATAAAAATACAACATTGGCAGTAAATAAAACAGGCATGTTAAATGATGATAGCAACGGCGTGTTTGAAATTTACGATGCAGAGGGTAGCTTGATCAATGGTACGGTGCCAGAAGAAAGAGTCGTTGCCGTTATATTAGCTCCCGGAGCGCCACTGGGCCAACAGAACCGGGCTGGATTTATTGATAGTGATGAGGGTACAAGAGTCTGTAGAGGTGGTTATGATGCGACACAATATCTTGAAGGTAATGGCGATATCGATAATTCGACGCTTTCAGGTGTCGCAGATACGATAGACCGTTTTATTAAATCCGGCACTCAGACTGAAACAGCAGAAACTCCCTTTAATGATAAAATTGCCATTGTTACGCAGCGTGATATCTGGTCTGCCGTAAAACGTCGCCGCGATTATGAAGCGACAATAGAAAATCTGACAGCATCAATCGCAAACTGTATAGCCGATTACGGCAATGCGGGTGGCGGAGCGCGGAATTTACCATGGCCCGCCGAACTGAATCTGGGCGGAGCGGATTATCGTGATGATGTGAGTTATGCCGACATTGCTGCGCCTGCCAGTTTACTCGGTCGCCTACCTGAAAATGTTTCAAATAGTGAAGCTCAACTGGAGGCGAATGCCAGCGACAATACCGGAACCGGAGGAGTTAGCGTGATTGGGCCGCCAAGTTGCATCCAGTGTAAAGAAAAATATGACAAGTATATTGAAGAGCTGGGTGAAGAACTGGCTGATTTTCGCCTGGATGTGGATAAGGCCAATACAGATTACCAGCTATGTTTGGGCAATCCGAATAAAACAAAGGCTCAATGTGATGTTGATCTGGCCCAGGATCTGGCAGCTGCGCAGACTAAATATGATCAGGAGATTGCTGAAATAACAGCTGATGAATTACAGGACTATTACGGTTGTTTAAGCAAACATTCATGTAGTACAACCGGTGGTGGTAGCACCAGTGATTGCACAGATTGTCAGACAGATTTTGATGCAGCAGTGGCAGAAGCGGTAAAAAAACTGGATAAATCTAAAGGAGCTATTCCGGGGCAGTTCACAAGCTGTGTTAGCCAAGCTAAAGGCAATGCCAATAAAATTCAAGCCTGTGAAGCTGAGCGTGATAAAGAGATAGCAGATGCTGATGAAGATTATGCGGAGGATATGGCGGAGGCTCAGGCCATATACGACCTCTGTAATACTGTTAACAGTTGTCCATCAGTGGGTGGTAGCAAAGGCATACAGAATATTCTTAACGGTTGTTTGTCAACTGAAGAATTTACTTTATGGCAGCACTGGAAAGATCACTTTTTTTATGTTGTCTCAGGTAGTTATGCGCCAGACTCCACGAATGTGGCGTGCTCGTTTGCGGGCGCAAAATGCGTGAAGACAAATGGTAATCGGCATGCAGGGATTGTGTTTTTTTCGGGTGAGCGACAGCCGGGTATAATGAGAAACGGGCCAGTTGCGGGTGATACCGATACAAAAAATATTATTTCCAATTACTTAGAAGGTGCCAATGTTGGTGCTGCATTTCCAAATCCTGCCGATGCGACAGGTAGCCGCAGCTATGACCCGGATGCAGGTAATGACTATTTATACTGTATTAATAATTCTGACCCGATGACAACAGGCGTCTGTCCATGACGCCAAGGATAATAACTAAAGGCTTCACCTTAATAGAGATTACGATTGTACTGATCGTCATGGGCCTGATACTGGGCGGCGTAATAAAAACTGTCGGCGTACAACGTCAACAATTAAAACGCGATGAGACAAGGCAGATTTTACAAAATATTAATCAGGCGCTGATCGGATTCGCAACAACAGAAGGACGTTTGCCTTGTCCGGACACAGATGGTGATGGTATAGAAAACCCACAAAATCCAGATAATACAACTAGCTGTGATGATGATGAGGGTTTTTTACCATTTGTAGATATTGGAGTCGGTGGACAAGATGCCTGGGGTAATGGTTTGCGTTACCGTGTCAGAGGTACGGGTAATCTGAGTTTTGCCAATCTGCCGCCAGCAATAGATGGTGGCGGTAATACTACTGCACTGGATGCGAGTTTCTCTATGGCCGATAACGGAAATATCAGAATTGAAGACAGGGGCGCAAACCTGATCGCTAACGATATTCCGGCAGTGGTGATATCCTACGGTGAAAACGGTCGCCGAACGATAGCTGGCGGTTTTCCTTGCGCAGCAAATTTTCCTTCAAGTATCGAGGATGAAAATTGCAATGACGATACAACATTTCTGGATGATGATTACAGCTCAGTGACAGCTGCCGGCTATGATGATCTGGTGATGTGGGTTTCTTTAACGGTGCTGAAATCGCGTATGCTTGAAGCCAGAAGGTTGCCATAAATGGCATCATCGATTATTACAATAGCGCGATTTAGTTTGCTGGAAGCGATGCGAGGAAAAATACTCTGGTTCGTAATGCTGTTACTGCTACTGGCTTTGAGTTTTTCACTTTTTATCAGTCAGGCTGCCTTAACGGAAACACGCGAATCAGAAGCTGCTATTATCGCCGGATTTTTACGGCTTGCATCCATTCTGATGATGATTTTTTTTGTAGTTGCCAGTATCGCGCGTGATTTCCAGGACAAGTCCATTGAATTATTGTTCTCGGTAAATATCCCGCGCAATCAAGTTTTTTTAGGAAAATTTGCCGGCTTTAGTGCGCTTGCTTTTGTTATTGCCGGAATATTTTTTTGCGGCCTGCTCTGGTTTGCAAACAGCTATTCCGTTTTTATCTGGTCGCTGTCGTTGTGGTGTGAATTAACCTTGATGGCACTGATAGCGCTTGTGTTTATCCTGTCACTGGAAAATGTAACACTAAGTTTGCTCGCCAGTATCGGCATATACGGCTTGATGCGCTTTATGCCAGCGATACAAAGCATCGGTGACGGGCCATTTCAGGGTGGTCTCTTTAACAGGGTGATTAATAGTGTGCTTGATAGTATTGATTTTATACTGCCGCGATTAGAACATTTTAGTCAGAGTAGTTGGTTGGTTTATGGCGGGCCAGAAGCGACCACAATTATTAGTTTCGGCGTAGAGTTTTTGCTTTTTTGCACATTACTCTGCCTTGCTGGCATCATCGAGTTAAAACGTAAGTCGCTTTAATGTCAGTTAAATGCGCAGAAAAAAACAGTCGTCAGCTTAGGCTGTGGCTAATGCTGGGGCTTGTACTGCTGGTAATTTTTTTCTGGCGCAGTACCGAGAGTTATAAAAAACCACAGATAACAAAATTGTCAGCAGCACCTTTGCACATATCAGGCAAATTGCTGGAAGCCAGTGACCGGGCATTTGGTTATCGGCTTCTGTTATTCTGGTTGCAGCAGTTTGATGTGCAATCGGGGCAGTATATTTCTTATCGTGATCTGGATTATCAGAATCTGATCAGCTGGCTTGAGTTTTTATCAAAAATGGAG
>JAOULX010000012.1 GCA_029881795.1 Gammaproteobacteria bacterium | reverse complement strand
CCCAGGTTCGAATCCCGGTGTTGCCACCATATTCTCTATATAAAACAGCCACTTACATAGTGGCTTTTTTATGTCTGTAATAAATTAAAATTCGACTTTCTCTATTGGGGCGCTATTGGGGCATGTTAAAAGTGTTTCTCGTGTGTGGAAATGAACCGATACCAATGAGCTTAGAGACTGGTTGTTTTTTGTTCAAAGTATTTGAAGTCTTTACAAAAGGACACTTGTTGGTCAGTGGTTAATGATACTGATGTGGTAGTATTAATGTAAACAAGTACAAAAAGTACTTATCAATAATAATAAATATAAAGGGACTTGCCTAAAGGCTTACAAATCAAATGAGCAGTTCTGAGTTAGATAACCTAAAACAATGCCTTCGTGACTTCGCAAAAGCTCGTGACTGGGACCAATTTCATTCTCCTAAGAATCTATCTATGGCCTTGAGTGTTGAGGTGTCAGAAATTGTAGAGCACTTTCAGTGGCTCACAGAAGAACAAAGCAATAACCTTTCGCAAGACAAATTAGATGAAGTCGAAACTGAGTTAGCAGATACCTTTATATACCTTATACGGATAGCTGATAAGTTAGATATAGACCTGCTAGAAGCGGCTAATAATAAAATAAAACATAATGAGCAGAAGTACCCTGTAGATAAAGTAAAGGGTAGTGCAAAAAAATACACAGAATACGAATAACCAAAGTATTTCAAATAATGTGATATTTGCTTGGGTTATGTCATAAAAATTTATATTGGAAAAATATTTAATGTCTCTGAATACAAACAACCTAGCCGCTTACTGCTGGTCTATTGCAGACTTACTTCGTGGTGATTTCAAACAAAGCCAATACGGACGGATCATATTGCCATTCACTTTATTACGCCGCTTAGAATGTGTATTAGAAGAAAGCAAAGAAGCAGTCTTGGCTGAACATGAAAAAGTTCAAAAAATGAAGCTGCCAGAAGAAGCGCAAGAAAAGATGCTTTTACGTGCAACGAACGATCTTTCGTTTTTCAATACCTCAAAAATGGATTTATCCAAACTCGGTGAGTCAGGAATTAAAGACAACCTTGAATCGTATATTCAAAGCTTCTCTAAAGATGCGAGAGAAATCTTTGAGCACTTTAAGTTTGGTGAGTTTATCGGTCAGCTCAATGATTGTTAGATTGCACCCAAAACTGACCCCCTAACCCCACATATTTGCACCGAAAATTGACCCACGTGACATCCTCTCTTACTGAACCTTCAGTAGGAGATAACAGGAGTGATAGACGTGGCATTATTAAGTGTAATTCGACGCTGGCATCACCGTGATGGTATATCCATTCGTGCTATTGCCAGAAGAACCGGGTTGTCTCGCAATACGGTTCGTAAGTATCTGGCCAGTGGTGTGGTTGATCCTCAGTATCCGAAGCGACAAGGTGTCAGTAAACTGGATGATTATTCCAATACCCTGACCAGTTGGTTAAACCGTGAGTCCAGGCGCAAGCGTAAACAACGCCAATCGGTTAAACAGTTATTTTATAATCTGGTACAACTGGGTTATACCGGCTCCTATGATCGAGTAGCAGCTTTTGCTCGCGACTGGCGGGTACAGCAAAACGAAGCCTCCCGTGTGGCGGGTAGTGGCACGTTTGTACCGCTGTCATTTGCATCGGGAGAGGCCTTTCAGTTTGACTGGAGTGAAGACTGGGTCATCATTAATGGTAAAAATACCAAGCTACAAATTGCTCATTTCAAGTTGAGTCACAGTCGTGCGTTCTTTTTACGGGCCTATCTACATCAGACACATGAAATGCTGTTTGATGCGCACAACCATGCCTTTACGGTTTTAGGTGGTGTCCCTGAGCGCGGCATCTATGACAATATGAAGACCGCTGTGGACCGTGTTGGACGTGGCAAGCTACGTACAGTCAATGCACGTTTCCAGGTCATGGTCAGTCATTTTATGTTTGAAGCCGAGTTCTGTAACCCAGCCGCAGGCTGGGAAAAAGGTCAGGTTGAGAAGAATGTCCGTGATGCCCGTTATCGAATCTGGCATCAGGCACCTAAATTTAATGACCTTGCTGATTTAAATGTCTGGCTAGAAGCGCGTTGCAAAACACTCTGGCAAGAGACGCAACATCCTGAGTTTAAAGATCGAACCGTTGCTGAAGTATGGGAAGAAGAGCCTTCTGAACTCATGTCCGTACCGGTACTGTTTGACGGTTTTGTTGAACACAGTAAACGTGTGTCATCCACCTGTCTGGTTACCTTTGAGAATAATCGCTACAGTGTCCCCGCCAGTTTTGCTAATCGTCCGGTAAGCTTGCAGGTTTATGCCGATAAGTTAGTTTTTGTTGCCGAAGGGAGTGTGATAACACAGCACACGCGAGTGTTTACACGCGATCATAACAGCATCGGTAAAACGATTTACGACTGGCGACACTACTTATCAGTTATACAGCGAAAACCCGGTGCACTTCGCAATGGCGCACCTTTTCTAGAATTACCCCTGTGCTTTAAGCAGTGTCAGAAACAGTTGCTCAAACATCCCGGTGGAGATCGAGAAATGGTTGATGTTCTTGCTCTGGTATTACAGCACGATGAGCAAAAGGTTGAACAGGCAGTTAAAGAAGCGCTGTCCAGTGGCAAGGTATCCAAACAACATATTATCAACTGTTTGAGTCGGTTATTAGACACACCTATGCCATCAGCCCTTAAAACACCGCCCGCTTTAAAACTGGTTGAAGAGCCAAAAGCCGATACCGGACGTTATGATCATTTACGGGAGAAAAAACATGTCAGCTGATGCAATGGTGAACACAATGAAGCAACTCAAACTCTTTGGTATGGCACACAGTATCAGTGAGCTGTCAGAGCAAAATTCACCGGCCTACACACAGGCTATTCCCTTACTGGAACAGTTATTAAAAACTGAAGTGGCTGAACGTGAAGTGCGTTCTATCCAATACCAGATGAAAATAGCACGCTTCCCAACGTATCGTGATTTAACGGGTTTTGATTTTACTCAAACAGACGTAAACGAAACTCTGGTGAGTTCATTGCATTACTGTGAGTTTATGGAAGAGTCACAGAATGTCGTTTTTATTGGTGGCCCTGGTACCGGTAAAACACACCTGGCTACCGCCATTGGTGTGCAGGCAATACAGTATCACCACAAACGAGTACGGTTTTTATCCACGATTGAACTGGTGAATATGCTGGAGCAAGAAAAGCTGGCGGGAAGACAAGGTCGATTAGCTAGCCGACTCATGCATACAGATCTGGTGATACTGGATGAACTGGGTTACTTGCCATTTAGTCAAGCAGGTGGTGCTTTGCTCTTCCATCTCATCAGTAAGTTGTATGAACGTACCAGTGTCATTATTACAACTAACTTAAGTTTTTCTGAATGGCCTACAGTGTTTGGTGATGAGAAAATGACAACCGCCTTACTCGACAGGCTCACACACCATTGCCATATTATTGAAACAGGCAATGACAGTTACCGATTTAAAGACTCAACTAAAAACAAGGAGAAAAAAACAAAAGAATAAGTCATAATTGGCTTGAATTGGCGGGTCAATATTCAGTGCAAATGGTGGGTCAGTTTTGCGTGCAATTTAACACGCAAGATGACAACAGAAGTAGAAAGCTGGATACGAACCTTGATTTGCCAGGAACTGAGTCCGCAGCAGGTCGTTGATTATTTGAAACGACACAAAGATATCACCTTGCACCATGAAACGGTGTACCAGTTTATCTACGCCGATAAGGCTGTAGTGTCTCAGTTTTATTAGCTAAGTTTATTTCTATCCAGAAAGTAGTGCCTTGGTTTACGGTGCTGGATACGCCAACTGTTCCATTCATTAGAGTCATTAATTCTTTAGTTATAATAAGACCAATACCCGTTCCTTCAATATTAGAATGTTTGTCACCAACCCGTGTAAAAGGTTGAAATAGCATCTGAAGATCATTCTCACTAATACCAACGCCTGTGTCCTCAATGTTTATTTTCAGGCGATCATTCTCTATGGTTTGATAAGTTATTGTTACTTTTCCATTAGGACGATTATATTTGATAGCATTTGAAAGCAAGTTCACCAATACTTGTTTAATGCGTTGAGGGTCGGCAAGAATAATATAGTCAGGTGGGTTTCCGTAATTAATTTGTATATTAGAGTCTTTTGCGAGTGTGTTAATAAGGTTAGAGCATTGATTGATTGTTTCAATTAGAGATGTTTTTATGATATTGCATTCAAATTTACCTGATTCTATTTTCGCAAGATCTAGAACCTCATTAATAAGATTAAGTAAATGATAGCCACCACCTAAAATATCCTGAACCGCTGAGTTTTGGTTTTCAGAAAGTATTTCTCTATCAAATTCAAGTAACTGTGCAAAACCTAATATTGCATTTAATGGTGTGCGTAATTCATGGCTCATGCTGGATAAAAATTCTGATTTGGCAAGGTTTGCTCGTTCAGCTTCCTCTTTGGCAGAAATTAATTCTAGCTCTTTACGATGGAGGTTATCGGTTCGTTCAAAAACCCGTTTCTCAAGCAGCTCATGGGCAAGTTTTTCTTCAGTGATATCTTCCGCTATACCTGCTACCCGGTAAACTTCACCTTCCGGGTTTTTGATGGGAAAGGACTGTTCTCGAATCCAGCGTATAGATCCGGTTGGTTGTAAAATCCTGTAATCTTCATTATATGGAGCTTCGCTTTGTGTTTTTATGGCCTGAATGATTCGATCACGATCCTCTTCGTGAATTGCCTCAACAAATGATAATGGGTTGTCATAAACACTTTGGCAGCTTCTTCCCCAGATTATCTCGTAAGCAGGGCTAATATATACCATGGTGTTTTCATTAATGTCGCGTAACCAGAAGACTTCACGTATGTGTTCGACCAATTGACGGAAATGTTGCTCTAATTCATAACGTGCCCGGTCAGCTGCGACCTCATCCGTAATATCTTCGACGCTGGACCAAATTAGAGGTTCTCCATTTTGTTCGATTAGGCGTCCAGAAAGTCGGACAGGTACTCTGTGTCCATCTTTATGAATATATTCTTTTTCATAAGGGCCGTAACGCTCTAATTTCTCAAGATTTTGTAATTGAATCTTTTCCTGCTCAGCATAATCTATGGGAGTAATATCCCAGTAGGTTAAATTTTTTGTTTCTTCGATTGTCGAGCCGATAATATCTGCGAAACTTTGATTGGCATCGATAAATGTTCCATCCATTTTACACAGCAAAAGACCAATCGAAGAGTTTTCAAACAGCATTCGGTTATATTGTTCACTTTCACGTAGTGCTGATTCTGCCTGCTTTCGTTCTGCAATTTCTAGGTTCAGGTCAGTAATCATATCCTGATGACGATTAAAATTTGCAATGGTAAGCGCCGCAAAGTCGCTAAACGTCTGTATATTGGTATAATCCAGATCGGTTAAATGGGTGCTCTTTTCGCTATCTACTAAAACTATCACACCGATAGGATGTCCTTCAATTATTAAGGGTGTCATGACGATTGAATGGATCTCTGAAAATTCATTAGTGTCTTTTATTTTTCTCCAGCTTGTCTCATCTTTTTTGTTGATAAAGACAGGTTTACCTGTTAATACAGTTTCCCCGAAAATGCTTTCATCGATGTTGAATGTTTTATTCCAAAATGTATTATCATTGATTGTATTTATTGAATAATTTGAATTAGTGTCTGCATTAATCAGTTCAAAAGATCCTTTTAGAGCTTTAACGGTTAAGTTTGTGTTTTTTTCGTCAATCAATAATATCGCAATGGCGTCGGCGTTAGTGTCTTCAAGTGCTCTTTCTGCGATTAACTCAAGTATTTCATCGAAATGTATTTTTTCAGAAATGGCTGAGCCAAATGTTTTTATAATGTTCTGAATAGATTCAATGTTTTTTCCTAACTCATGGAAGAATAAATTAAAGTTTTCTGAAAGATCCCTGAATTCATCTCTTGTTTTTATGTTTAACCGGGTGGAAAAATCACCGTTTGCAATGGATTTGACAGCATGCTCAACGGTTTTAATGTTTTTAACAATTTGATGGCCAAAAGCTAACAATGACAGGGTTACGATCAGAGAAATAAATATACTGGATAATATTAATGTTTTTTGGGAGAGTGACTTTTGATCGGATATTTTCTCATCGATAATTTCAATTAGTTTGCTGAGTGAGTTGTTAAATGAATCATTTGCAGATGATAAGGATGAAATTCTGTTGGTGAGCTCATTGATTTTAAGATATTCCTTTGTGTTTCCTGTTGATTTAAATCGTTCTCCTACTTCGATAATATTACCGAATACTGATTGTTTATTATTTGTTTCTGATAAAACGTAATCGAAAAGTATTTCTATCTGGGTGAAGTCGTTTTTTGATAGGTCCCAGATAAAGCTTGTATTGCGATAAGCTTCTAATAGCTCTATTTCAGCTTTTCTAACAAAAGTCACAGAATTAATAGTTTCGACTGTTTTAGAAATATCAGATAAAAATAGTTTGTATTTGGCGAGTAGGTTCTGATAAGTTGGATCTGAAATATCTGTAATGAGTAAGCTTTTATTGACGTCGGTAAACTCAAGCCATGTGTTTCTAAACTTAAGTGCGGAATTTTTTTTTGTATTTAAGGATGATATGTCCTTGTTGGCATTTGTTGTTATAACAATGGCGGCTAAAAGGCTGAAAAATACTAAGCCGATCATCAGCAGGAACTTGGTTTGTATTTTCATACAAAATTATCTCATAATTCTAGTAATTAATTTGCCTGAAGGATTCGTCAATTTAGAACTCCAAACCAGCATCTCTTATGTTTTTCAAATAATCAGATGCAAATTGTTTGTCGGTTGAGTCGAAGACTTTGATTGATATGTTTTGCCGAGCTGACACATCAACACCTTTTAAAATGATTAAGGCACTTTTAATTGCGATCTCGCCAAAGTGTGGAGGTGTCTGAGTCTCTCTGGCAATCTCGCCCTTTATGACAGCCTCAATCGCTTTATAATGACCGCCTTCACCTAAGATATATCCCAGTAGCTCAGTGCGCCCAGCTTTTTTAATAGCATTAAGTGCGCCCATAGTCATTGCGCTATAATCAGTGTGAACTATATCTATTTTACCGCGTGGAAATTTTTTCAATACACCTTGCATTGCTGTTTCGCCTCCTTCTTCAGTAAAGCGGCCTTCAGCAACGGCTATTGTTTGAATCTCTGGATACCTAATCATTATTTGTTCCCAGCCCTTCTTTGCTTCTACTACTGGTGAAGCATTAGGTAAGCCAATTATATGAACGACGTTGCCTTTAGGTGATCCGTATTTTTTTTTCAGTAGTTCTACAGCTTTTTCTGCTAGCAGTCTTCCAGATATGACGTGGCTTTGAGTAATCTGTGTTTTATAAATGCCCTTGCCTGGCTCAGAGTCGATTTTACGATCAATTACAATGAGAGGTATATTGGCTTTTTTACATAGTTCGACAGCTGGGTTTAGTGCTTTAGACTCTAATGGTGAAAGGATTATGATGTCTGGTTTATTGGCGATCATTTCTTTAATATCAGCCACTTGCTGTGTCGTATTCTGGTCGGCATTTCTGCTAATCAAATCGACGCCAAGTTTTTTCGCCCACTGCTCCATGTCTTTTTGGTTAGTTACACGCCAGGCGTTAACGAGTTCGGCTTGAGAATAGGCAACAAGATACTTCTGTTTCGCCTGATTTCTAGAAACGTTATTTTCGCCAGAATCATCCGAACATCCATTAATGAATAATAATGATAAAAACACTGTCGCAAAATACAATTTTAGATTTTCCATAAAAGAAATTTAACTCCTCGCGATAATTAAATGTAGATAACCGCAGTATTTTTAATGTTATCGGCCAACTATATCATTACCTGTGCATTACATACAAATAGAGGTTACATAATTTTTAACTTGTCGCTGGCGCCATTTCTATCGAAATACCGGATAATACGCAAGTATGATTATTTTAGTAAACAGAATACGGTAAAGGCGGTGTTTTTATAATGATTGAGGACGTCGCTACTGTCAGTGCAAATACTCAGGTATATACATCTGATGCAACGGTGGTGATTATGTGTTGCATAATTAATGGCTGTTAGTAAACAAACACGATTGGCTAATGTAAGTTTTTCATATTGGTGATCTCTGTTGTTTACGTATTTAATAGTGTATTGATTGCCTGTAATAGCAATTTGCTATCAAGAGGTTTTTCCATAAATTTGCTGACGCCGATTTTATTTGCTTGCTCGGCATTAATTATTTCACTATAGCCTGATGCTAAGATGATCGGAATGTCCGTGCGTATGTTGAGTGCTTGAATAACAAGTTGGTCTCCAGTCATTCCTGGCATCGTCTGATCGGTAACGATTAAGTCAATATCGTCCTTTGATTTTTTAAACCAATCAATTGCTTCTATGGGGTTGGTGAACGTTGTTACTTTATAACCTGCAAAAGTAAGCTGTGTTTTAGTTAGCAAAACAAGTGACTCTTCATCGTCTATGATGAGTATATGTCCTTTGGCCGGCTTATCAATAACAGACGTGCTGTCCTCTAAAGCTTGATGTTCTTGAGAAGGGCTCTTTATCGTGGGAAAGAGTAAAGAAATCGTTGTTCCTTTATTTGGCTGAGATATTAGTCTGATATGGCCATTAGAGTTGTGCATGATGCCATGTACCATTGCCAAGCCCATCCCCGTGCCTTTCCCGACGTCTTTTGTGGAATAGAAGGGTGAAAATACTTCTCTTGCGATTTCGGCACTCATGCCTGATCCAGTGTCGGCAACAGATAATGATACAAAGCGGCCTGAATAATGTTCATGGCATGAGCTACAAAACTCGTCCACAACAATGTTCTCATCTATGGTTATTGTGATCCTACCTGATTCGTTGTTAATCGCATCGCGAGCATTAATAACTAGGTTCATTATTATCTGATTTAGTTGTACTGTATCGGCAAGTACATAGACGTTGTTATTGACTGCAGTGCAGGAGATGTCAATCGATGAGGGGATAGTTGCACGTAACATTTGTACAGTATCTCTAGCTATATCACCCAAAGCGGCTTGTTTTATGTCCCCCATTTCTCCACGACTAAATGCTAACATCTGTTTTACCAAATCTTTTGAACGTTCACCTGCTTTAATGACTTCATTAATATAGCCTTGCAGTCGTTCTGCCTCAGTACAGCCTTTTAATGTATCGAAACTAAGATTAGCATAGCCTAAAATTGCGGAGAGCATATTATTAAAGTCGTGTGCTACGCCTCCAGTGAGCTGACCAATGGCTTCCATTTTCTGTGATTGCTGGATTTGTCTTTGCAATAATGCAGCCTCTTCGCCAGCTTGGATCTTATCGGTAATATCACGAAATGTTACTACCGTACCAATTAATTCATTGTTTCTATTAACCGGTGTGGTTGTATATTCAGAGATAAAACTGCTGCCATCCTTTCGTTCTAATTTTTCGCCGCTGGTATAATGAGAGTCCTTGGCCAGTTCGCTATTAAAAATAGAACAGCCAATACGTTTACAAAATCCGCCTTCTTTCCAGTCACTAGATATATATTTACAAATTGAATGGTGAAGTATCTCTTCTGAAGAAAAGCCTAGCATACTGGATGCCGCAGGGTTTATGAAAGTCACCTTGCCTTCAAGGTCAAGGCCAAATATGCCGTCGGTAACAGACTCCAGCAATAGCTGGTTCATTTCTTTGCTTTCCTCGGATTCTTTGCGTAATGCATCCCGTGAGATCATGGTGTTGTTGAGATCAGCTGCCATTTTTTTAAATGACATGGATAGGCTTCCTATCTCATCCGATGAACCTATACTATCGTGTATCTCGAAATTTCCCCGACCGATATTTCTTGCCGTGTCAGCTAGTTTAACCAGTGGCAGGGATATCATCCGGCCAAATAATAACGCAGCAAGGGCAATTAGTAATGTAAAGATGATGCCATACCAGATAAATAATCCCTGTATCTCATTATCTGATGCAAGCACAATATCTTCATCCAGTGTCAGTGCTACATGCCAGCCTTCGCCGACATTGCCAAAGCGGTGATCAGCCGATGACGCTATTCCACCGAAGTCATAATTGTCATTACCCATGGTGATGATTACAGGTGAAAATGAGTTTAATGTTCTTTTACTGTCCGTATCGTTTCGAAATAACGTGCTTTTATCACGAGCAAGATGTGGTAATGCATAGTCTGGTAATCTCTCAGACAGAGGGATGACTCGATCTGCAGCAACAATTAAGCCGCCACTGCGAACAATTTTTAAATCACCCTCGTGGGTCTGTTTATAGCTTTCTATCACATGTTTGAGTAAGCCAAGTACATTGATGTTAGACTTTAATATTCCGACAATTTTATTATTGAGCTTTATAGGGAGAACAATTCCCACTACGTAGCCTGCAACACTCTCATCAAACCCGCGGTCATCAAAAAATACTTTTCCCAGACCTTGGTTATAGGCTCTGCGCCACCAGTACTTGTGAGCATGTGTCAAGGTGGTCAGTTTCCCTGTTGAAGCGATCATGACCCCAAACTGGTTTGTCAAAAATATCTCGCCATATAGACCTGGCATATTCTCTTGCTGTAACTTAAGGTAGTCAGCAATAGGATTAGAAAGGTGTTTTTGTACAAAAGGGTTATTGAGATCTGTTGCTGATTTCCATTTCTGGTTGAGGGATGCAATTCGCTTGCTGCGCGTGTCATCTGTTAGCTCTTGGTATTTCTGATTACTTTTCTTTAGTGCATCTAAAATATTCGGTGATGATGAAAAAGCAAGTGAGGTTGCTACCTTTTCTTCAAGCCTGGTGCTAATGTTGTCACTCACTTGTTTAGATAGACTGGCTAAATTGGATAAGTTGTTGTTAATCAGTTGTCTTTCATTTTGGAAAGAAAATGTGAAGATTGCTACCGCTAATGTTATTAAGCCAAGCAGCGCCATAACTGCAGAGGCTTTATATTTCAATTTCATATATTATCCTTCCCTTATGAATCGTGCCTAATGGACTATGAACTGATAGTGGCTATGAACCTTTTAAACTCTTGTGTTAAATGTGCTTAGATCAAGAAGCAGATATTCTATTGGCTGCCAACTATGAATATTGCGCATTTTATTGTTTTAACCATTAACTACGGCTAATTGTGTTAAGTATAAGATAATATAAGGTTTATTTATATGCTGTATAGTTTTTTACGCCGTGCCAGAGTATTTAAGCGGATGCATTAGTACTTATTGATATAGGCTTATATAATTGAAGGATATTCTTTATAAAAAATAATCTCCGCGTAAGGTTTGCAAACCGTCAATTAATGTTGTTAAAGCTGGTTCGGATGATTAAAAATCTGAATAGGAAAACGAGAGCCAGGTACAATGGAATGATTGAATTTCAAGCTATTACTTATTTAATATATCGCCTGTATGAAAAATCATAGTCTGAGTAAACATGATTTGATATACTGTTGATATGGAGAATTTCCCCACATGACAAAATTCCATTCTAACGGGCCTGTGTTTTTCGTGCTGCTGACTGCCTTTCTTTCAATGCAGTGGGGTACTTCTCATATTCATTTAGCAGAACAGCACGATCATGATGGAAGTCATCACCTTCATACTATCAAAGCTCATTCGCATTATTCAATTACTGAAAATGATTATTCGTTCAGTCTACATCATCCGGTAGACAGTCATAACGACAATGTTGTAGAAATAGATCATCAATGCAATAACCATACAACAAAAAGCCTTAATGATCAGGTTGTACCATTAACGACAGATTATTGGCGTCCGAATTTTATTGCCTTGCAGCGTGTTGTTATAGCAACTGAATTAAATAATTCAGAACAACGATTCATTGATTACACCACTAAACACCCTCGCTCCCCGCCTAAAAGTTCATAGATCTCATTAGTTAATACAGTCTATTTTTTGACGAATCCGTTCGTCTAAAACAAAATTTATCGAGGAAAATATGTTGACGATAGTTAAAGAGTCACGATGGTTGTTTGTGATATTGGTAATGCTGATGGTAAGTCAGGCATTTGGGCATGGCATGTCAGATGCAGAAAAGCAGACAATTATCGACGGTGGGAATTTGCGGTATATTTGGATTGGTGCTACGCATATGTTATCGGGTTATGATCATATAGCCTTTATCTTTGGCATTATTTTTTTCCTTACGCGGTTCAAAGATATTGTTAAATACATTACGGTATTCACTATAGGCCACAGTATTACCCTTATTTTTGCGACATTTACTGCTGTTCAAGTTAATTATTTTTTAATTGATGCGGTAATTGCGTTAAGTGTCTGTTATATCGCTTTTGTTAACCTTAATGGTTTTGAAAAATACCTGAAGCTTAGCCCGCCAAATATGATGGTTATGATATTGGGCCTGGGCTTAGTGCACGGGCTTGGCCTTTCAACGCGTCTACAACAACTACCGCTGAGTGAGGATAGTCTGTTAATGAATATTATCTCTTTCAATATCGGTATTGAAATTGGTCAGATATCAGCATTAGCTGTTTTGTTGCTACTTATTGCTGCGTTCAGAAAATCTCATGCTTTTCCAAGCTTTACTAAAGTAGCAAATGGCTTTTTAATGCTTGCAGGTGGCTATCTGTTCTTGATGCAAATGCATGGTTATGAGCATTCTGTCAATGCTGAAGAGCTTTCTGGTAGCGAAAATTCAGTACAAGTTACTGAAAAAGCTGATGCTAATCAGCGTACTGACTGGAAAGATGTTATTACTGTAAGCATACCGGCTAGAGGTGATAAAGAGTATAAGTTGCTTCTTAGCAAAGGGGCGGAGTTTGAATATTCGTGGAAAACTAATGGGCCGGATCTGTTTTATGACTTTCATGGTGAGCCAACAGGTGACAAAACGGGTTATTTCAAAAGTTTTAAAAAACACACTGAAAGTGAGTCAGGCGGAACATTAATCCCGTCATTTAATGGAACACATGGCTGGTACTGGCAGAATAACACGTCATCTGCTGTTGATGTTGTTGTTAAAGTTAGCGGGACTTATCAGCGTCTAGATTTAATTAAGCAACAACAGACAGACTCCGTCCAACAAAACGGTCCAAAACAACACGATTCAATTTTTTAGTATCAGGAGAAATATAATATGAAATTCACAACATTATTATTTGGTTTAACACTTGGCTTGTTTTCACTAACGGTTATCGCGGGCAGTGGGCATGATCATGGGCACGGTCATTCACATGCCCCTGTTGATCAGGCGACAGCAAAAGTAATGGCATCAAAAATCATTACCAGCTTTGTAAAGCAAAAAACGATTGACGAAAGCTGGTTATCAGTTACAGACAGCACTGTCGAGAAAAAAGTGTTTAACGGTCAGCAAGAATGGGTTGTTAGCTTTGTGAATGAAAAAATATCCGATGCTAAAAAACGCAAGCTTTATGTGTTTTTATCATTAAGTGGTGATTATGTTGCTGCTAACTATACAGGGAAATAATATATTAATTATAGCTATCGGGGCGGTTAAAAAACGCTCTGTGTCACAGGTGGTTAATAAACTAAGTTTGCCTTAGCTTCTTCATAAAGGCTTTAAATACGAAGAACTTTGAGCAAGAGATAGAGCCCGTGTTAATGAGCTCTATCTCTTTTTGTTTTATCGGTGTCTTAATGAAGGTCATCTAGTAATGAGTTTCTAATGCCGTCATCGGTGATATTAAGTTGATACGTATACGCCGGGTGTTCGATACCCATTGTCAGGGCTTTACCGCTTCTTAGCGCGCTGATCATTTCATCAGATAATTCAAAGCGCATGAAGTGTACTGAAGATGTTTTTTCTTCGGTATTGCGCTCCAGATCTTCATCGGCGATTGCCCAGACAGGGTCGTGACCTTCAACCATGACATAAACCTTTTCTTCGATGCCGATCATTTTACCCAGAGCCGCTTTGCGATCATCCTCATTGGAAAATTCGATCATAAAAGTTGCTTTCCAGTTCTTTCCATCCGGGATTAACGGGTTATAAGCTGACAGTTCTTCTTCGATGCCTTCTTTATCGAATATTTTCTCAATCCGCAGCATTTCCTGTACCTGGTAACGCATGGTCAGCTCGCTTTCAAAATAAAGCGTTGCATTGTCGCCTAAAAATACCCGGCGATTTTTTTTATGCTCCATGACTTTTTGGCGATATGTCGGGCGCATTTCTGCGTACTCTTCGAGGGAATACAAATTGTCTCGTGATAGTTTGCTCATGTCTGAATCCTGATTTAACAGTGCTTAAATGCCGTAAGCCTGTCGTAATAATGTTAATGGATGTTCGGGTTTTTTATCATCCATGCCATTTGCAATTTGATGACCTGCCATAGGGCAGTCACTGCCATAATGATCTGGCTCTGCCTGCTTAACACGGTTGATAACCGGCTTGGCAATTTTCATGGAGATGTCGTGAAACTCTTTTTTCACAGCATAAGTGCCGTCATGTCCCGAGCAACGTTCAATTGCAGTGACTTCGGTGTCTTGTATCAGCTGTAACAGGTCACGGGTTTTCATACCAAAGTTTTGTACCCGTTGATGGCAGGCAACATGGTAGGCAACTTTACCGAGGCTGTTTTTAAACTCGGTGTTAAGCTCACCTGCTTTGTGTCGCAGCATTAAGTATTCAAATGGGTCAAAAAAGGCTTTGCCTACTTTTTCTACATCAGCATTGTCCGGGAATAATAACGGCAACTCTTGTTTGAACATTAAAGCGCAGGAAGGTACCGGGGCAATTAAATCAAAACCTTCGTCAACCAGTTTTGCCAGCATTGGAATATTGTGATGCATGGCGGCTTCAACAGCTTCTAAGTCGCCGGATTCCATTTTTGGCATGCCGCAGCATTTTGCATCATTAATAAACTGTACCGGTATTTTATTGTGTTCAAAGACAGCAACTAAATCTTCACCCAGATGCGGTTCGTTATATTCACCGTAACAGGTTCCAAATAATGCTACTTTGCCATTGGTACTGTCGGTGGCTTTTACTTCATTGTTCGAAGCATGATTTTTTAATCGTTTTGTTAAAGTCTTTGAATGGTATTCGGGCAAATGAGCAGACTTATGAATGCCTAAGGTGCTATCCAGTACTGCACGGGTTAGCGGTATCTTGTTAACAAAGTTAACAACTTGACTAAGTACCGGAGTGCTCATTGTTTTACCAACGGCATCGGTATTGGATAATAAATTATTACGGAATGAGGTGCCGTTCTTCTTGTGATCAATGGCTTTGGCGCGCAGCATTAAGTGTGGAAAGTCGAGTTGCCATTCATGCGGTGGTACATACGGGCATTTGGTTAAATAGCACAGATCACAGAGATAGCAGTGATCCACTACTTTCATGTAATCGGCAACGGCAACACCATCGACTTCCATGGTCTCCGATTCATCGACCAGATCAAACAGAGTTGGGAAAGCATGACATAAGCTGACGCAGCGGCGGCAACCGTGGCAAATATCGTAAACCCGTTCAAGTTCCTTATTCAGTAACTCTTCGTTGTAAAAATCCGGGTTTTTCCAGTCAATTGGGTGACGGGTTGGGGCTTCTAAACTGCCTTCACGAGCCATAGTCATACTCCATGGTAATTTTTTATTGATAGATGCGGAGCCGGAATGACTCCGCATCAACTGCTTGCTAATCGATAAGATTAAGCGTCCAGGTTGTCCAGCGCTTTCTGGAAACGGTTAGCGTGTGAACGCTCCGCTTTTGCCAGTGTTTCAAACCAGTCAGCAATCTCGTCAAAACCTTCTTCACGAGCATCTTTCGCCATACCTGGGTACATATCAGTGTACTCATGCGTTTCACCGGCGATAGAGGCTTTCAGGTTGTTAGATGTTGAACCGATTGGCAGACCAGTTGCTGGATCACCAGAGGCTTCTAAATACTCAAGATGACCGTGTGCATGGCCAGTTTCGCCTTCTGCGGTTGAGCGGAAAACAGTAGATACATCGTTATAACCTTCAACATCTGCTTTTGCTGCAAAGTACAGGTAACGACGGTTAGCTTGTGATTCACCTGCAAAGGCGTCTTTCAGGTGCTGTTCGGTTTTACTACCTTTCAGTTCCATTGGGTTACTCCCCATTTATTGTCATGTTATCTTAAGAAATAAAGACTATACGTGATACCGGGTCGATTGCTAATTGTTTAAAGCAATTAACTCAATAGGTAAAAGCTATTAATACAAGTTAACAGATAACAGGTATATGGATAGTAGACGTCATAGTAAAAAATATCTGCTGCCTAGGCGTTTTAGTTAGTAGCTGCTAAGTCGGGCATGTAATCAGACGCCACTAAGTCAAGATTTTTCTGTGCCCATGTTGGCTTATTAGCAAAATCTGATAATCACAGCAGTCATCAGGTCATGGCTAGCTGAGATATTGAATACGAGACTTTATATTCTCAATATCCCCTTTGATATCAGCCAGGCTATTGGCGGCATTAGCTGAACCGATAATCACGCCTTTACCCGATACTGGAATGATGCTGTCTATTTGAAAGCGCCCGGCACTGCCTCGTAAAAAACATTCTTCATCAAAGTAGAGTCGATCGCCGTTGTCATCAATTTCATCTGACTCTATCGTCTCAAACCCGATCAGGTTTTTAATATCATCGATATGATTTATCTCTACGGATTCGACGGATTGTGTTTCCGGGGTAATTAATAAGGCTTTCATGTTATTTCCTTTTGTTGATGCTGGCTAAGCGACGCCTATGGGGCTTAAAAGCAGTCTCTGTTTCTGTCGCAGTGGTTCATTTGTTAAATAATAGGCTTATCTCATTGATATTGATAATCGTTTATTTATACTGGAGTGATCGGTTTAACCAATGAATTTAACGATGAATATACGAGATCTGAAATACATTATCGCGGTCGCAGAAACCCATCATTTTGGTAAAGCGGCTGAGCGCTGTTTTGTCAGTCAACCCACGCTGAGCGGGCAGATAAAAAAACTGGAAGACGATTTGGGGGTGAGCATATTTGAGCGCACCAATCGCTCGGTTGAAATTACGCCGATTGGTGAGGAGATTCTGAAGCATGCGCATCAGATTATAGAACAGGCAGATCTGATCAAGCAGCTGGCGCTGGCTCATCAGGACCCGTTGGCTGGCCCTTTGCGCATTGGTGCTATTCCCACGCTGAGTCCTTATTTAATGACGCTGATATTGCGGCCTTTGCGTCAGCAGTATCCGCAACTGAAGCTGGTTTTATCGGAAGAAATGACAGACACTTTGCTTGAGCGACTGCGCAACCATGAAATCGATGCGGCACTGCTGGCTACGGACATCAGGGAGCAGGATCTTGATGTTAAGGCATTATTTGATGAGCCGTTTTGGTTAGCGCATTCAACCGAGCATGAGTTTTACAATAAAGATGAGATCACGCAGAAAGATCTCGATAACACCGAACTGTTGTTATTATCCGAAGGCCACTGTCTGGCGAAACAGGCGATGGAAATTTGTCATATCAAAGAGCGCAAAGAAAGCGAAATGGCCGACTTGCGTGCATCGAGTCTGGAAACATTATTACAACTGGTGAGTGCCGGTTTTGGTTCAACGCTGATTCCGGCGCTGGCTATGAATGGCAACTGGCTGAGTGGTAGTGGAGTGGTGGCACGTAAGCTCGAGATCAAGAATGCCTACCGTCGTATCTCGCTGGTGCATCGAAAAAGCTACCCACGTCAGCAGGCGTTGCAGGCATTTTCGGCAATTATTCAGCAAAATTTGCCGAATACGGTACAGCTGGTAACTGAAAAAATTAAAAGCAAATAGCCTGCGCTTATGAATGCGTCAAACGCTTCAGCTGGCGTCTGCTACTGATCTGAAAAAGCATTATTGAATCAGTGGCCGTAGTAATCATTAAATCGCGAGTGCCGTTAAATCCAGTTTGCCTGAGTTAACCGGCGGGCACCAGTAATAAGCGCCGCTGACAGGCCGGGTCACGCTAAACAAGGCGTCGCTGATCGAATCATCATGGCCCAGCATACGATTGAGTATGGCTTCAAACGCATCGAATGATTTGCCAAAGGCAACAAAGACCAGTCCAGCATCCATGCCTTCAGCCCAGGGCATGGAGCGACGCAGTATAAAGGCTTCCGGTTCAAAGTTTTCCTGAGCGCTGCGTTTAACGTGTGCCGATTCAGGCGCATCTGCAAATTCTTCGTTATCACTGATGTGGCGACCAATCACATCGTCTTGCTGTTTCGTTGAGAGTGATTTCAGTTTATCAAAATCATGTAACCATTGTTGCACAGCAACAAAGCTGCCGCCGTCTAAACCGGCTCCTTGTCCCTGCACCATAGCTGCTTCAATAGCTTCTTCACCATGCGGGTTTTCTGTGCCGTCTTCGTAGCCGCTAAGGTCACGGTTTTGATCGTATTGAAAGCTGTCAATCACATCATTGATGACAAAGGCCGGCGCTAACAGGTTTTCCAGTTCAAGCGAACGATGATAAAGCGCTCCACGATCACTGCCTTTTAGGCAGCACCATAGCGCCGCCGGTGTTGAGGGTATCTCGATGCCATCGCCTGACTGAGCTGGCAATATTGACAAACCAGGTACCGATTTTCCCAGTGCATCGAGTAGTGACTGGCCAAACCCAATAATGCAGTGATCAATATCAATAGTGTTAACTAAATCATTTAATGCGTGCTCGATTTCGGCTTTGTTATCAATAGAAAAAGATAAGTAGCGAGCTAATGCGGTGTTTTCTTCGAGGATGGCGGGTTGTATCGATGGCATCGTGGTTCCTGGCAGCTGTTTTATTTAAGAGTAGCTGGTTATTGGTGTCTTGTAAAAAACATTTTCGACGATTGTTGATTGCTGTCTTGAGCTATTATGTCGGTTATTATAAATAGGTCTTGAGTGATTGCTGATGTTAGGCGATTTCATATAATGGAAAAAACTGTGTATTCAATCCGTCCGGCAAATAAAGCAGATCTTGCGGCGATTAATCGTCTGATCGAGTCTGCCGTTATGAGCTGGAAGTTACCTGAGCGTGTTATTCGGTTATCGCTGTCGAGTTATCGTTATGATGAGCTGGATTTTGAGCATCTGGATATGATTGTTGCACAGGATCAACATCAAAAGATTATTGCAGTGGCAGCCTCAGAAGAAGCTGATAGTAAAGAAACTCCGGGTGCAAAAAAAGCACTGCTGCTTCATGGTCTTTATGTTGATCCGACGTATCAGCATCGCGGTATTGGGCGGCAGCTTTTTGAGTCACTACAAGTAACGGCACAGGCGCTGCATTATGACGGCATACTGGTGAAGGCGCAGCAAGATGCGGCTGGGTTTTTTAAAGCGCAGGACATGGAAAAGTGTCAGGTTGACAATCCGGCACGAGATTATGCTAATCGTTTTTGGAAATCGTTTAGTAAGTAGTTCGTTTTAAAATCCTTGCAAAAAAATTAATCATACAATCTTGTTTCTCAGTTGTTAATTACAGCTTTATGCTTTAGCTGGCTAGGGGAGGCGACCAAAGCTGTTCAGATTTATTTTCCTATACGGGGCTTTGTTATATAGAATGCAGGCACATTATTTAGAAAGGGTGGGTTTGTTGGGTGTGTAAAAAGGTTGATGTTTTGTGAACGCCTTTACGGTAGCTCTTGCACCCATTCTGGCATTGATTGTTGTCGGTTATGTGTTAAAACGGCTGCGTTTTTTAGCCGATGAAGCCTGGGCAGGAATCGAGCGATTAACCTACTATATTCTTTTTCCGGCTTTACTGATTCATACGCTGGCAAACCAGTCCGTTGGCAACGGCCAATGGTCGACAGTATTTTTGGTGGTTGCCGCCACTTTAACAACAACGGCACTTATTTTACTGCTTTACTACCGCCTGCAAAGCAGTTTAAGTGGCGCGACGTTTACTTCCATCTTTCAGGGTGGGGTGCGCTTTAATACCTATATTGCACTGTCCGTCATCCAGAGTTTGTATGCCGCCGAAGGTCTGGCGCTGGGGTCGATAGCATCTGGCTTTATGATTATTCTGATCAATCTGTTTTGCATATCCGTTTTTGCTATCTGGGGAAAAGCCAGCTTTCGCGGAGTCGGGCCGTTTATTCGGCAGGTTGTTGCTAATCCATTGATTATGGGCTGTGCAATAGGCTGGCTGCTGAGTTTAAGTGGCATTGGTTTGCCCGGTGTTAGTGATGATATTTTTGAAATTATTGGCAGAGCGGCACTGCCCTTTGGTTTGCTGGCTGTTGGGGCGGCACTAAAACCGGAATTGATTCGCGGTCACTTCAAAGCGATTATGGTGTCTTCAGTGGTTCAGTTTACGTTCAAGCCATTACTGGCGGTATTTTTTATCTCACTGGCAGGCTTAAACGGACTAACAGCCAGCGTTATTATTATTGCTTTTATGGTGCCCACTGCTACCTCGTCGTACATACTGGCCAGACAGCTAGGCGGCGATACAGAAACGATGGCATCGATTGTCACTTTTCAAACCTTGCTGGCATTTATTGTAATGCCGTTGCTGGCATCGATATTGTTGAGCTGAAAATGCCGCTGTTCTGGCGACGTAAATAAACAGTGTATTACGATATTTTTGGGTTTTTAAATGCGTGAAGCAGATCAGGTGAGATTGTTATCGTCTGATTGTTTTGTCAGGGGCTTATCCGAAGGAATCGGTGCGCGGTATTGAATAAATCATTACGGCTTTAGATCAGTTAAAGAGCCTCGCAGCTGAGCGGTCTGATCCCTCACTTCAATTGAGTTATAACCGTGTCGTGGAATGGATAATAACAGACACGGTGACACAATCATCATGCCATACATTCGACCCGGTTGCGGAAGATTCCACTCTATCGGAATCTGCAAGATGGCATCTTTTACACTAGCGCCAGCTTGATAGTCGAGACTGTAACCCAGGTTGGCTTGCTGGCCCATATTGATCAGCAGCAGCTGAACCCTGTTCCAGTCAGGTGCCGCTCGATTGATGGCTTGGCTGATCGGTAGCAGTTGTTTCTGCGCCTGGTTGGCATCACTGATCAGTGATACGCCTTGTTGTGAGGCACATGATCTCAATGTTGCCAGTTTTTTTACTTCCATCTCGTCAGCCTGCGTTGCTGTACTGGCACTGAGTCCGATGACCAGTGCCAAAAACAGCGGGTAGCTATAGCGGAGCTTATTTAGCATAACCAGAAGACGGTGTGGTTGTGACAGATGTAGCGCTTGCGCTACCTTCACTGGCACTGCTAATGCCGTAAGACGCGGTAAAGCCTGTATTAAAGTTCACGCCGCTGACATCGTTGTTGACAATAAACGTCTGAGTTTGACCACAGGCTTCACCGATATCGCAAACGAGATTGTCGTTATCCATGTCGGTGCCGCCAATAACTCGATACTCACCGGCAGGCAGACCGGAGAAAGAATATTGATATAGGCCATTGACCGGAGTCACTTCGATAGTGGCCATGCGTATGCCACTATTGACATCATCGATGAAGATATAGTGATAGCCTGCATCGACACCGACATCCAGCCCCACACGCAGCGTTACATTGAGCACGTAGTTGCTGATCGCAGGCGAGCTGCCTGGCGCACTAAAGGTGATCGTGGCCTGGTATTCACCATTAGCCAGACCAGTACGGTCGGCATCAATCTGGTAGCTGCCCAGATTAAAGCCATCGACTGTGACCGGGTTAATAGTCAGCCAGTCACTACCAGAGGTATAGCTAATCGCGGTGGCTGCAACGGCAGTGAAGTCTACAGTACCACCATTAGAGACATTGATGGTCTGGCTGCTATTAGTGCCAACAAAGACCACGCCTGATAAATCAAACTGGAATGAAGCCGGGATAGGCTGGCCAGCTACCGTAATAGCCTTGGCGGCATTGATCAGACCGTGTCCATAGGTATTATCACGACCGGCAGTGCCAAGGTCATCAGTAATACTACCGCTGGACAGGTAACCATCAAAGTCGGCAGGGCTCATGACCGGGTTGGCTTCTTTCATCAGTGCGGCCACAGCTGCCACATGCGGCGCTGCCATTGAGGTGCCCTGAGAACTGCTGTAGCTATCGACGATTGTACTGCCGCTATCAGAAGCAATCGTACTTAGAACCGTAGTATCCTTGTAACCATCACCACCGGGCGCTGCAACATCAATTGCAGAGCCAAAGTTAGAATAATAGGCAGGGCTTAGGTCCTGAGCAACTGCGCTGACCGATACCACACCGCTATAAGAAGCCGGATAGCTCAGGGCTGAGGTGTTTTCATTACCAGCGGCGGCAATAACGATTACCCCGGCAGCACGTACCTGACTGACAATGTTTTCAAAGGCACTGTTATAACCTGGGCCGCCCAGGCTCATATTAATAACATCGGCTTTGGTTGCAGGCACAGTGCCCGAATCATTAGGCAGACCGGCCGCAAACAGCATGGCTTGCATGATATCGGTATCAGTACCGCCACCTTGTCCCAATACACGCAGTGGCATGATCTTGGCGCCATGCGCAACACCGACAATACCGATTGAGTTATTAGCGGCAGCTATTGTGCCGGCCACATGGGTGCCGTGGAAGGAGCTGTTACCAGGGTTATCACCCGGATCTTCTGGGTTGGCATCAATACCATCACCGTCACGAGCCATAGTCGGGTCCGAGATAAAGTCGTAGCCTGCAACAAATTGTCCGGCCATATCTGGGTGACCTAAGCGATTACCGGTATCGATGACGGCAACAATAGTGCCATTACCGGTAATCGTGCTGCCGTTCCAGACCTGAGGCATATTAATCGTATCGTAATGCCACAAGCTGCTATAGAGTGCATTGCTATCCGGTAGTGCTTCGAGTTTACGGATATAGTTCAGGTCGACGCTTTCAATATCGCTGCGTTCACGCAAGGCTTGCATAACCTGCAGGGTTTCTCGTTTGCTCTGTTCAACAGCAGGGTCTACAGTGCTTGGCAATACAGGTATCTGAGGGTTTCTGATGGCTGAAATTGTTTTCTTGATATTCAGGTTTTGCATCACCTTGTCGCGTTGCTGACTAAAGTCCATCAGCGAAGTGCGAGTACCGATTCTGGATTTCATCTGCATGCCGATGTTATTTTGCAGATGTTTTGCAGCCGGATTTGTGCTGCTATCAGATTTGTAAGTGACCAGTAGTTCGCCGGGTACGAAATTGTCAGTTGTCATTGCCTGCTGGTTAACAGAAGCACCTGAGATATTACCAACGGTTAGCAGATAATTTCCGTATCCGTAATTGACACTAACCCAAACAAGATAGTCTTTACTGGTAGGAGCGGACACGGTTTGAACGGCGGCGCCAGTTTCAGACCATGCCTCTGCATACCCAGGAAAGGCAGGGTCATCCAGATACAAAGAGAAGGCACCGGCAGCTGTATCGGATGTATAGAGGGTGACACTATCACCAGCACTGAGTGTGATGCGGTAGATGTCATATAAATCTGCAGTCACATAGTTTGCACCGACAGCACCAGCACCTGGGGCGTTAGCATATCCGCCCACCTTGGCAGGATTACCAATCAGTTGTGCGTTATTCGGTTCACTGTTACTAATGTGATAGCTTGCAGGCGCAAAGCTATCGTTAATATCACTGTCACTGTAGGTATAGATATCGGCCGCCACGGTGCCGCTGACGCTATAGCTTTGAACCGTCGCTGTGATTGTCACGCTTCTGCTTACCGAGGCAGAATTGCCCGCTGCATCAGTTGCGGTGTAAGTCAGTGTATAAGTGCCAACGGTGGCGGTATCGACAGTACCAGTGATGACGACGCTGATACTGCCATCAAGGTTATCAGTGGCTGTTGCACCTTGCTCGCTATAGGTGGCACCTTGAGTCAGAGTGATCGACGCAGCACCATTTAAAGTAATAACCGGCGCTGTGGTGTCAGTAACAGTTACCGTTCTTGTTGCTGTTGCCGTGTTGCCTGCAGCATCGGTTGCAGTATAGGTGATGGTGTAAGTGCCAGCCGTGCTGGTATTGACAGAGCCGGTAATAACTACTGAGACCGAGCCATCAACGTTATCAGTTGCGGTTGCACCTTGCTCGTTATAAGCATCACCCTGAGCCAGTGTTATTGTCGCTGCACCATTTAAGGTAATAACCGGTGGCGTGACGTCAGTCACGGTCACAGTTCTGGTTAAGCTCGAGCTATTTCCCGCCGCATCGGTTGCGGTATAGGTAATGGTATAAGTGCCAACGGTGTTGATATTAACAGAGCCGCTAATGACTACTGTAACGGAGCCGTCAAAGTTGTCGGTCGCTGTTGCACCTTGCTCGCTATAGGCGGTGCCTTGAGTAAGAGTGATCGACGCAGCACCATTTAATGTAATCACAGGTGCTGTGGTGTCAGCAACGATGACTGTTCTAGTGCGCGAGGCTGTATTACCCGCCGCATCTGTAGCCGTATAGGTAATGGTGTAAGTACCGGCCGTGCTGGTGTTGGCTGAGCCACTTATCGCTACCGAAATTTGGCCATCAAGATTATCGACTGCGGTTGCGCCAAGCTCATTATAGCTAGCGCCTTGAGCGAGTGTGATTGTAGCAGCACCATTTAAGGTAATCTGCGGTGCTGTGGTGTCAGAGACTGTTACTGTTCTGGTGATTGATGAGGTATTGCCAGCGGCATCGGTTGCGCTGTAGCTGATGATGTAAGTGCCGGCTGTAGCGGTATTGACTGAACCTGCTATCGCGACTGCAACAGTACCATCAATATTATCAACTGCAGTTGCGCCAGCTTCTGTATAAGAACCGCCTTGAAGCAGTGTTATCGTAGCAGCGCCGTTTAAGCTAATAAGCGGTGCTGTTGAATCATTAAGGGTTACGGTTACGGTTCTTGTTACTGATGATGTATTGCCTGCTGTGTCTGTAGCCGTATAGGTCAGGGTGTAAGTGCCAGCAGTACTGGTATCAACAGCGCCACTGATGACAACCGAAACGTTAGCATCAACATTATCGACTGCGGTTGCACCAGGCTCTAGATAAGAGTCGCCTTTAGTGAACGTTATTGCGGCTGCATCATTTAAAGTAATAACCGGTGCGGTAGTGTCGTTAACGTGCACTGTTCTTGTGACTGTTGCGGTATTATTTGACGAATCCGTTGCGCTATAGGTAATGCTGTACGTGCCAGCCGTGTTGATATCGACTGAACCGGTGCTTACAACGGAAACAAAGAAATCGATATTATCACTGGCCGTGGCGCCAGCATCTACATAGGAATCCCCCTGATTGATGGTGACCGTGCTTGCACCATTTAAAGTAATAACCGGTGCTACTGTATCGTTTGCTGGGGCCACACAAGAGGCTAGCAGCAAAGACGCCAGTGCTGAGAAAAGGATTCGAATTATACGGTTTGACATTAAGTCACCTATTAGTGGAATTAATACTTTGTATGGAAGATATTAGTCGTAAAAGAAAATTATGCTTGATAATAATGCTGACATTTTTAGAAAATGATAAGCGGCTGCGTGTGTATAATCATATATAACTACAGGCTAAATAATAATGTTTAGTCGGTTAATGCTCCGCTATCAGAGGTTTGAAAAATATCAAGTTTTATTTTTTAGTAGTGCGATGTTGTCGTGGGTTTTTAACGAAAATTTTTATTTATTTCTGAGTCTGTTAATTAGCTTCAATGCTTATAGTCGTACTAATCGCTATGAAAATAAGGGATTATGTTATGCAGATTAAAAATATATTCACGATATTAATTATAATATTGTTGTTTTCAGCACAGAGCTATTTTCAGCTTAGCTACGCAGCAGAAAATCGCGATGCCTGTGACAGAGACTGCGTTAATGATTACGGCACTCATTTAGGCACGACTAGAAATGGTGTGGTGGCCTATTCTAACTGTAATAATGACTGCGTTGTTTTTGAGGCCGAACGCTATCAGGGAACCTATACCGGTGTGAAATGGCAGTGTGTGGAATTTGCCAGAAGATGGTTGCTGATCAATTATGGAGTGATCTACGGAGATGTCGATTACGCGATAGACATCTGGGATAAAATTGATCATTACAGCCGGGTTAAAGACAATAAAGAAATCAAACTTACTGCGCTGCTGAATGGCTCTGCCCGTGCGCCGGTTAAAGGTGATCTGCTGATATATGCAAAGGCATTGCTAGGTACCGGTCATGTTGCGGTTGTTGTCGCCGCAGATAATAAAACCAATACATTATTTATTGCTGAGCAAAATTATTCAAATGAGAAATGGCTGAATAATTTTTCAAGAAAAATAAGCTATGTGAAAAAAGACGGTCGCTACTGGTTGCTGGAGCCATATTTAATCGGCTGGAAGCACGCGGAGATAGAGTCATTAATATAGTGGCATTGAAACGTTAAAAGAAAGACAGCTATCTGCGGTGTTGGTTCTGATTGTGCTGGTATAAGCCGGGTATAAGAGTTATCGGTGAGTTGCTGATCTAATAAATACATTTAACTGTAATTTTACAGCGTGTAAGTGCTTCTTATCTCAATGTGGCGTGATGGTCTATTATTAAAAAATGAATAATAAAAATACGAAAAAAATCATTGTCTGCGTTTTCTTGCTGGCGCTTGTTATCACCGTTATGGGAGGCTGGCTTGACAGCAAGGGGACAGAATACACCGAGGCAACATTTAAGCGCGCGCTGATTGCATTCGGGATTGCCAAGGGACTGAATGGTGTGATCTCGGTTGCGCAGGGTACCGAAGTGGCTTTGCAACCGGCGGGTATTGGTGTGAACTTTACACCGGGGCAGATTCTTGATCCGGTCAATGATGTGATTGAACAGTTCTCATGGATAATGCTGGCGAGTACGGCCTCTGTCGGGGTGCAGAAAATTCTGTTGACGATAAGTCAGTGGCCGCTGTTTTCTTATTCGGTGATGCTCTTGTTGCTGCTGGCTGCAGCGTCATACTGGTTTCAGCCATTGTTACAAAGTCGCTGGCGACCGCTGTTATTTAAAGTCATGTTAGTGCTGGTTTTTTTACGCTTTTCAGTGCCAATGATTGCGATTGGCAGTGAGTTTATTTATCAGCAATTTTTATCAGAACAATATGTTGAAGCCACATTGCAGTTGGAGCGCACGACTGAGAAAGTGAGCGAGATCAATCAAAATGTTAAACCTGATATCAGTCAGGTAACAGACAGCAGTGTTATTGAAAAAATCAAACAGCTATATGGCAGTGCCGCTGCTGCAATTGATATCGATGCGCGTATTGAGCGATATAAAACGGCGGCATCTGAGGCGACCGGGCATGTGATTAACCTGATTGTGGTGTTTATCTTTCAGACCATTCTTTTTCCCATTGGTTTTTTATTTGTCATGTACCGTCTGTTAAAATATTTTCTGACGCTGGCTTGGCTGGAGAAAAAATAAAAGTTGTTATTTATCATTTTTTTGTCATCGATAGTGTTGCGGTGTTTTTGTATTACCAATTTTTTCAGCGCATTCAGATACTGAAATAAGGACGAAAAATTAGCTTGCATCAAGAAATAATCAGCTAAGCTCGACTAATGAGGTAAAAAACAGAAGTTTAGGTGCATTTTTAATGCAGCCTCGATTGCTGTATCATAGCGGGCAGAAAATTTGCGGATAAAAGAGGTAAGCTATCAATACTAAAAAAACAATTATCACATATGGCACATTTGATATGTTTCATCAGGGTCATCTGCGGCTATTAAAGCGCGCCAAAGCACTGGGTGACTACCTTATAGTGGGGGTGACGGATGAAAATTATGATCGCTCTCGCGGCAAATTGAATGTTATTGAGGATACTGATAAACGCAGACAGGCTATCGAGGCGTTGGATTTTGTCGATAAAGTCATCATTGAAAAACATAAGAATCAAAAAGCCAAAGACATGGTTAAATATAATGTCGATATTTTTGCTATTGGTGACGACTGGGAAGGTACATTCGACTACCTGAATGAATACACTCACGTAGAGTACCTGCCACGTACAAAAGGTATTTCCAGCACTGAGTTGAGAAGAGATAATTTTGATGTCATCAAATTAGGTATTGTTGGCCTTGGACGTGATACAACAGCCTTTATTGATGAGGCTGCGCATGTGCCTAACCTTAAAATTAACCGGATATTTTCGCCTGACTTGCCTGCCTTAAAGAAGTTTTCTCAGCAATCTAAAAGTATTCGATATGGCCATGATAATTATGATGAGTTTTTAGACACCAGTATTGTTGCTGTCTATATTGATACAGCCCTGGAAGAACATTACACACTGATTAAAAAAGCATTGCTGGCCAAAAAACATGTTCTGTGTGAAAACCCTCTTGCGCTGCATAAAAGTGAACTAATTGAGTTACTTTCTTTGGCTAAAAAAGAAAAAGTATTATTACTTTCAGCGCTTAAAACCGCTTTTTTACCGGCCTTTAATCAGTTGTTGACTGAGTTAGATAAAGGCATTATTGGCGATATTAAAGAAGTGAGGGCAACCCGTACTTCACTTTATAAGGAAAAAGATTATCCCGATACCTTTATGGCACAGGGTGCAACTAATATTTTATCCTCTTACCCATCGTTACTGGTTAATAAGGTTTTAGGTGAAAGTAAAGATATTACTTTTTTCGATCAGGGGACTGAAGGTTATGATGTCTCTAATCTTATTATCAGCAAACATAAAGGCGGTGCTATTGGAATTTCCAATGTCGCAACAGGTATAAAGTCAGAAGGTGATGCGGTTATTTCTGGCAGTAAAGGTTATGTCTATATTCCTGCGCCCTGGTGGCTGACAAAACAATTCCATGTGCGTTTTGAGGACGAGAGAAAAAGCCATACCTACAAATACGAATTTGATGGCTGCGGCTTGCGCTATATGATTGCGGAATTTGCTTCGCTGATTCAAAGAGGTGAGCGCAAATCCAATATGTTAAAGCCCAAAGATATGATTCGGATTAACAGGGTGTTGTTAGAATATAATGAAAGAAAACTGAAAGAACAGGAAAAACTTAAAAATGATTTATGAAGATTATGCCATTTTCACACCGGGTCCAGTAAAAATGTCCGATGAAATATTGCAGCTGGGTGCGAAGCAAACGCCTTACTTCAGAAACGCTGCATTTTCGGATGTCTGTTTCGATTGCGAAACAGGGCTGCTGGAAATGGTCAGTGCACCTGAAGGCTCGAAAGTTGTTTTCTTGACGGCGTCAGGTACCGCTGGTATGGAATCGGCGGTGATGAATCTGCTCGGTAAAGATGACAATGCATTAGTGGTTAACGGTGGCGGATTTGGAGCGCGCTTCGTGGATATTTGTGCGACACATGCCGTGCCGCATACGGACTTCGGGGTAAAAAATACCGATCTGAGTGAGATTGAAAAAATGGCCCCGGACGAGGCTTATACAGCGTTAGTTGTCAATGCACACGAAACATCAGTCGGTCATCTTTATAATCTGGATGCGATGGGCGAGTATGCAGAAAAAAATGACATGCTATACATAGTGGATGCAATATCCATGATGGTAACTGATTCGCTGAATATGCAGCAGTCGAATATCGATGTGGTTATTGCCAGTTCTCAAAAAGGTTTGGCTTTACCGCCGGGGCTGACAATGGTGATACTGGCTCCCAAGGCAATTGAAAAACTGCTGGACATTAATTCTCTGTATTTTAATTTTAAAGATTATTTAAGAAATGGCGAAAGAGGACAGACACCATACACACCAGCGGTGACGATCATGTTGCAGTTGCAGGCCCGGCTTAAGCAGATAAGCAAACGCGGTGGTGTTGCTCAAAGTATTGAAAATGCAAAAACAATCGCTGACTATTTTCGCGCCAGTATCAAAGCGCTGCCATTAAAAGAATACACGGCTTTCATGCCTAATGCGATGACCACATTGACGCCCACAGACGGCAAGTCGGCTATGGATATCGTTAATGATCTGGAAGAAAAATATAAAGTGATGGTATGCCCGAATGGTGGTGCGGAGCGCGATATTGTTTTTAGGGTTTCGCATATGGGAGAAATGACCAAAGAATATACAGACATTCTGATTGATGCGCTGCATGATTATTATGGTATTGCCAGAAGCTGATGGTAGAGCCTAAGGTGTTGCGCAAAGCACAGCTGATAATGCTCGATATGCTGATCGAGTTTGATGCTTTGTGTAAAAAACATCGCTTACAATACTGGCTCGATTCAGGCACATTATTAGGTGCAGTACGTCATCAGGGTTTTATACCCTGGGATGATGATATTGACTTGTCCATGCCACTGGAGGACTACCATCAGTTTTTGCAAATTGCTCAGGACGAGCTGCCTGATTCAATATTTCTTCAGACCTCGGAAACTGATCCGTATTTTAAATTTGATTACATCAAATTACGTTCCAACAAAGCCCGTATTGTCGAGTTACATGAAAAAGACCAGTTGGTAAACTACCATCAGGGTGTGTTTGTCGATATTTTCCCGATGTTGACAATAGAAAATACAGCGGAAAATAAACAATATTATGAGAACACGTTTAAAGCTATCAGAGAGCTGTCTCCAGTCAGTCTGCATACCCCGGATGGCAAAGACGAGCCGTTAAAGAGAGCTGAATTAGTAGCCTCTCTAAAACAAAAACACCTAGGCTGGAGCGTGAAGGCGTCTAAAGTTATTTACTCAGGCGAAATGCCGGATGTCGCGGCTTGGTTTGATAGTGAAGCCATTTTTCCGCTGACAACAATGGCGTTTGAAGGTTTTTCCTTTCCGGTGCCCAATAACCCGGCCCACTACCTGAGTGCCATTTACAGCTTTGACTACAAGCAGCTGCCCCCCAAAGATAAACGGGAAGTACACGCGCATCGGATAGATATTAATTGATGCAACATTTCAAAAGAGAAAATATGCGTCACACTGGCCGTTACTGTTTCTGTTTTCAGGTTTATAGAAAGCCAGTATCTCATAATCTGCTGGACTGACATTGTTGGCGGCTATGGTTAGAGATCTCTTGCAGTAGGAATTAAGCATTATTATCAGCTCCAGACTGTTATATGGCAGTCTGCTACAGATAAAATGCCAGCACTATTAAATTTTAATTACTATAATATGAATAGTGAATTAAAGTGAACATGAGCCCAAATAATTCGATGCTGCAACGACTTATATATTGTTTAATTATCTCCTTAGCCTTCGTTTCATTTGCATCCGCGAGCGTTGAGATAAAATCTGATGTGGTTCACTACCTGCTTGAGAGTGATAAAACACTGCAGCTTGAGCAGCTCAAAAAGCATCTTCTAGCCGGAGATATGAAAAGTACAGCGCTTAAAAACCTCACCTTCGGCATTAACTCGAAACCGGTTTGGCTGCATTTTCAGGTAGAAAATCACTCAGATATAGTTTCAACGCAGCTTCTGGTGACTGCCGTTAGCTGGGTGGATTATATTGACTTGTATTTTGAAAATAGTCACAAGCAGCTGGTTGTGTTGAATGCCGGTGACCGGGTTGACGGTGCTCCGTATACAGTTCCCGGTATTGGTATAGCTTTTGATCTTGAATTTACACCGGGTATAAATAATGTCTATATAAGAGCAGAAACCGTCGATTCTATTATTTTCCCGATCAGCCTGATTCAGCAGCAGGAAAAGCTCGATAGGTTCTCCGGCACATATCTGTATTACGGCCTGATATACGGTTTTTTATTTTCTCTGGTTTTAATTAACCTGATGTTTTATCAAATTCTCGGCAATAGAGTGTATTTGTATTATTCGCTTGCCGTAGCCAGTTTTGTATTTATTAATGTGGGCTATACAGGCCACGGCATATACTGGTTCTGGTCAGGTTCTGCTGAGATACAAAACTTTGCAGTGCTCGCATTTTTGGTTGTTTACAGTGTGTTGTTTTTGTCCTTTGGTCGCAGCTTCTTGGAAATTGACAGCGCCAGACCTAAAGTGGCAAAGGCAATAAAAGTCTATCAGGTTTTAGGTTTGGTCGTTATTTCACTGGCACTTTTTTATAACGATCAGTTGTTGGTTGGTCTTGTTGCCTATTCTTATCTTGCGGTATCTGCTTTGATATTATTGGCTCTTGGATTTGTCTTTATCAATCAAATTAAAGAAGGCAGATATTTTTTTATTGCGCTTATCTGTGGTATGGCGGGTGTCATTATTTCAGACCTTACTGTTGTCGGTGTGCTTCCATATACCCGTGTGTATTTCCACAGCGCAGAAATTGGGGTGACCTTAGAGGCTGCTATTCTGGCGCTGGCACTGACTAAAAACATGAAAATGAGAGAGCTATTGCGACTCAAGTCTGAGAAGCTAGCTTGTGTTGATCCGCTTACAAGCCTTGATAATCGGCGTTCATTTAATCAAAGCATAGCCTCGATCATGCCGGATATTTTAGAGCAGGATAAAAATCTGTGTGTCATCATGCTGGACGTCGATAAGTTTAAATCCATTAATGACAGCTATGGGCATCTGATAGGTGATCAGGCATTACAATTAATAGCAAAACGGATTAAACAGCAGTTACGACAAAACGATATGGCGGTGCGCTGGGGTGGGGAAGAAATCCTGCTGGTTTTGCCGGATATCAATATTGCTGACGCAAGCCTGTTGGCCGACAGAATACGTGACTCGATTGGAAGAGAGCCGTTTTCTATTGATGAAATAAATTTAACCATCACCATTAGTCTGGGCTTGGCTGAACTCAACGGGCAACAGGATATTGATGAACTGATTTATGATGCCGATCAGGCATTATTAAAAGCAAAACAATCAGGGCGAAACAAGGCTGTGGTGTATTGATCAGGCAAATAGCCGAACAAGACAATTTGCCACAGCATACGATATAGGCTTCCTATACTTGGTTGTTTCTAATAAACTCTGCTTATGAGTGATTCTCCTAACAAACAATCTGCAGCGCTGCTTAATAATCAGTGGCTGTTGATTTTCATTTGCTGGCTAATAGCCACGATAGCGACGCTGGGCAGTCTGTTCTTTAGCGAGGTAATGGGCTTGAAGCCCTGTGTGCTTTGCTGGTATCAGCGCATATTTATGTACCCGCTGGTAATTGTTTTTCTGTCCGCTATGTGGCCGACTGACCGCACGGTATTCAGATATGCATTTCCACTAGCGATTATTGGCTGGTGTTTTGCCGTCTATCATTACCTCGTTTATTCAGGATATATACCCGAGAGTCTACAGCCTTGTAGCGAAGATGTATCCTGTGCAAAAATTGATCTTGAATTATTGGGCTTTATCACCATACCTATGCTGTCCATATTGTCTTACACGGCAATTATTTTATTGCTGATTATCTATCGGAAAAAAACACTGTCATGAAAAAACTATCGATCATTATTACAGCACTGCTTGTGCTACTGTCTGTTTTTGCTGTAGCCAGTTATGTTTATAAACAGGAAAAAGCAGATCAAGCCGGTGAAAATGCACAGAAAAATGCATCAGTTTTAGTCCGTGATTATTCACCGACATTAGGTAATAAAGAGGCCAAGGTAACTATCGTTGAGTTTTTTGATCCGGCCTGCGGAACCTGCAGCGCCTTTTATCCGCTGGTAAAACAGCTGATGAGCGAGCATCCGGGAAAAATCAATCTGGTTTTACGTTACCTGCCTTTGCACCCGAATTCAGATGTAATCGTCAGCATTTTTGAAGCGGCACGTTTACAGGGTAAGTTCTGGCAGACACTGGAGCGGGCATATACGACACAGCAGGCATGGATAGAACATCACACAGCCAGACCTGAACAATTCTGGTTACAGCTTGGTGTTTTAGGTCTGGATATGGAACGCTTGAACACAGATATGCAGAGTCCCGAGGTAGCCAGGCGTGTGCAGCAGGATTTACAGGATGCGCAGCAACTGAATGTCAGAAAGACTCCTGGATTTTTTGTTAATGGCAAACCGCTGATCGAGTTCGGTTACCAGCAGCTGCGACAGCTGGTGCAATCAGAAATAAAAGCAACCGAATAAATTAACCCAGCTAAGCGCTTCAGATATTATCTGTGGCGGCCTAGCCTGAACAATGGCTAATGACCGCTTAAGCACGCTATTAAAAAAGCTATGTGTGCTGCTGCGGATTTATCCGATCTTCAATCATCGTCCTGTTTGCAGTAGCAGTCTGTCGCTGCACTCCTATCCACTAAGATGACTTTAATCAATTCCGCATATTTGTAATAAGCAGTACTTTAATGCAGTGAAGTTTGATTTCATTATAATCGAAGTGTCGCGCACACAAATGGTGCGTTTTTATTGTTGTCTTTGTCAATCAATGAGTAAGTTTCGGGTTTTATTAAATTGACGTTATCTAACCATGTATTTCTGTCGCTGTTGCGATATTATCCTGCTATGTATATTTTCTATTTACCTGAAGTCGTTTTAGCCGCTGAAAATTTTCTCGATGGTTAAATTGACTGTAACAATTGTGGATGATGATGCTGGTCGCTCGATTATTCTTCAGCGAGCGCTTGAAGATGCCGGCTATGAGGTTGTTGCTATCTTAAGTTCGCATGACAATCTATTGATGCATATTGAAAAAGTTCAGCCGGATGTGATTATTGTAGATCTGGAGTCTCCGAATCGTGATTCACTTGAGTCCATGCGTATTGTCACCCAGCATAATCCGAGGCCTATCGTCATGTTTACCAATGACGCTGATGACAGCATGATAGGTGAAGCGATTAATGCCGGTGTAAGTGCTTATGTTGTTGATGGCTTTAATGAAAGCCGCATCAAGCCCATTATGGATGTTGCTATTGCGCGTTTTCGTGAATTTCAGGCACTGCGTAACGAACTGCAGAAAACACGCGATACGCTTGAAGAAAGAAAGATTATGGAGAAGGCGAAAGGTATTGTGATGACGCAGCGACAATGTAATGAAAACGAGGCATATAAAACCATAAGAACGCTTGCAATGGAAAATAATAAACGCATTGTTGAAGTTGCAGAGCAAATTATATCGATAACAGGTGCTTTAAAGAATTAAAACAGAAGAATGAATTATGTCAGGAAAAAATAAAAGTAGTTCTCAGCAGCCTCTGGAAAAAACAGAGCTAAATATTGGCTTTGTTCCTTTAACTGACAGTGCCTGTCTTGCAGTTGCAAAAGAGAAAGGATTTTTTAGTCAATATGGATTAAACGTTAATTTATCCAAAGAGCCATCATGGGCTAATATACGCGATAAACTTGCCTACGGGATGCTTGATGCAGCACAGATGCTGGCAACCATGCCAATTGCCAGCAGTCTCGGCATCGGTGGCGTGAGAAAACAAACTGTGACAGCACTGGTTCTTGGTGTTAATGGTAATGCCATAACCCTGTCTTCAGATCTGTATAAGCAATTACAGGATATAAATCCTGACTTTGATAAGCAGCGTCCGGTTTCAGCTGAAACACTTAAGCAGCTAATTGAAATCAGAAAACAACAGGGTAAGGCTGTGCTGAGCTTTGCTCATGTTTTTCCTTATTCGACACATAATTATTTCCTTCGCTACTGGCTGGCATCGGCCGCTATTGATCCTGATCGCGATGTAAATCTTTGTGTTATTCCACCGCAACAAATGGTAGAAAATCTGCAGGCGAATAGTATCGATGGTTTTTGTGCCGGTGAACCATGGAATCAGTTCGCCATTAATGCCGGTATCGGCCATGCGCTGATTAGTAGTTATGAAATATGGAACAATGCCGCTGAAAAAGTTCTCGGGGTTAATCAGGAGTGGGCGCTGCAGTATCCTAATACGCATAAAGCTTTAATGAAAGCGTTGATAGAAGCGGCACAATGGATTGATAAAAAAGAAAACCGACTGGAAACAGCAGTGATACTAGCGGCTGAAGCCTATACCAATGTGGCATCTGAAATTATTGCCGCACCGTTAGGCGGAGAATATAAGTACCATGCTGATTCAATGGCAGAGAAGCTGGATGACTTTAATCTGTTTTATCAGTATAACGCCTCGTTTCCGTGGCACTCACAGGCTGCCTGGTATATGTCACAAATGCAGCGCTGGGGTGATGTGGCGGAGTCCGTAAACATAAAAACCGTGATTGAGGCTGTCTACTGGGATGAGTTGTATCGTCAGGTGATGACAGAAATGGGTCTGGATTGGCCGCTTAGCAGTCAGAAAACAGAAGGAGCGCATACAAAACAGTGGCAGATCGATTCACAACAGGGAAAACAAGTCATGTCATCCGATCTCTTTTTCGATAATCAAATCTTTGATTTCAGATAATCCAATACGGTGTGTTGTATATTGGTGCGTTTACTACAGGTGTTAGGTTTTTTTGCCCTTATTAAGTGCGCATCAGATCAGTTCATTGCTCTTTGTTCAAACAGTGTTTCAGTATTAAGTTCAATTATATCAGTGTCTTGAGGAAGGTTTTCTGTTTGTGGCACAAATGCTGCTACATCACCTGTGTGTAATGACCAATGGCGGTCATGTAAAAAATTTAATTGAACTAAATTTAATTTAATAACGGGACAACGGCGTCCATCTTGATAGTGTATTTTTCACTACGGGATGGACGCCTTTTTTTTGGGAGACTGAAATGAGCGCAGGTGTAATGAAGACAAGTATAAAAGACGGTTTATTCAAACAAAAGCTTTGTTCAATCGGTGGCTTGTTTCTTATAGGAACATTGTTGTCAATTGTGTCAGCTAGTTTGCTGGCTGAAACAGCTGAGCCAGAAAAAGAAGAATTAAAATTCGGTTTTATAAAACTGACGGACATGGCACCACTGGCAATTGCAGCCGAAAAAGGTTTTTTTGAAGATGAAGGATTGTACGTGACGCTAGAGGCACAGGCTAACTGGAAAGTATTACTTGATCGTGTCATCGACGGTGAGCTTGATGGCGCACATATGCTGGCGGGTCAGCCATTAGGGGCAACGATTGGGTTTGGAACACAGTCACATATTGTGACGGCGTTTAGTATGGACCTGAACGGTAATGCGATTACAGTATCAAATAAAGTATGGGGGGAAATGAAAAAACATATACCGGTAAAAAATGGCAAACCGGTACACCCTATTAAAGCCGATGCACTGAAGCCGGTTATAGAAAAATATAAGTCAGAAGGTAAGCCGTTTAAAATGGGTATGGTATTTCCTGTATCAACTCACAATTATGAATTGCGTTACTGGTTAGCAGCAGGTGGTATTAATCCGGGCTTTTATGCACCACATAAAGGCGACACCAGCGGTACTATTAAAGCAGATACCCTGTTATCGGTAACGCCGCCTCCGCAAATGCCTTCCACTATGGAAGCAGGAACAATCGATGGTTATTGTGTTGGTGAGCCATGGAATCAACAGGCTGTATTCAAAGGTATTGGTGTTCCTGTGGTGACAGATTATGAAATCTGGAAAGACAATCCTGAGAAAGTCTTTGGTGTCAGTAAAGGCTGGGCAGATAAATATCCAAACACCCATATCCGTGTTGTTAAAGCGATGATTCGTGCAGCCCAATGGCTGGATGAAAATAATAATTCGAACCGGCCAGAAGCTGTGAAAATTTTGGCAAAGTCGCAATATGTCGGCGCAGACTATGACGTGATTGCAAATTCAATGACCGGAACCTTTGAATACGAAAAAGGTGATAAACGACAGGTTCCCGATTTCAATGTTTTCTTTCGACATAATGCTACTTACCCGTATTACTCAGATGCTATCTGGTACTTAACCCAGATGCGTCGCTGGGGTCAGATTGCCGAGCAAAAGCCTGACAGCTGGTATAAGGATATTGCAAAAAAAGTTTATCGCCCTGATATCTACGCAGTTGCCGCAAAAGAGCTGATAAAAGAAGGCAAGGTTAATGCGAAAGACTTTCCTGATTTTTCATCAGAAAAAGGCTTTCGTAAACCACAAAAACACTTTATTGACAATATTACTTACGACGGTACAAAACCAAATGCTTACCTGAATAAATTTAATATCGGATTAAAAGGAAAAGACAAGCTGTAGCGATAGCCATCCCTGATGCAGTGGCGTGAGGGATTTGGAACAAGTAAAGAAACAAGAGGTAGCAAATGGTGAATACAGAAGTGTTCAGTAACTTTAAAAATACAGTGACGATTAAGCTGTCACTGTTGCCAAAGTTTACTGAAATAAAGTGGTTAGATATATTTAAAAAAGCTGTTAATTCATTGGCTGTACCGCTGATTGCCTTAACTGTATTTCTGGCGTTGTGGGCAGCAGGTGCGGCACAAATACAAACCTCACTAGGTCAGGTTCCAGGTCCTGTGCAAGTATGGGAGCAGGCAAAAACACTTTACAGCGAGCACCGGGAAGAGCGGGTAAAAGAAGCGGCTTTCTATCAGAGACAGGAACAAAGAAATGCCAGAAAACTGGCGAAAAATCCTGACGCAAAAGTAAAAATACTCAGTTATACCGGTAAGCCAACCTTTATTGATCAGATAGCTACCAGTGTGTTTACTGTTTTGGTCGGTTTTTTTATTGCTTCGCTGATAGCAATCCCGGTCGGGATAATTAGCGGTCTGAATGAAACAATATATAAAGCCTTAAATCCGTTAATTCAGATTTTCAAACCTGTATCGCCGCTGGCGTGGCTGCCGATTGTAACCATGATCGTCAGTGCCTTGTATGTGACGGATGACCCTGCCTTCTCAAAATCATTTATCACCTCGGCAATAACGGTCACATTGTGTAGTTTGTGGCCGACCATTATTAATACCACCGTTGGGGTTTCTTCAATAGATAAAGATCTGCTGAATGTGAGTCATGTGCTCAGACTGAACTGGATGACGCATATTACGAAAATTGTTATTCCTTCGTCGATTCCTATGATGTTTGCCGGTTTACGGGTTTCATTAGGGATCGGCTGGATGGTGCTGATTGCAGCGGAAATGCTGGCACAAAATCCAGGACTCGGAAAGTTTGTCTGGGATGAGTTTCAGAACGGCAGCTCAAATTCAATGGCGCGCATTATGGTTGCCGTATTTGCGATAGGTTTGATTGGTTTTGCGCTCGATCTTGCCATGCTGATGTTACAACGTCGTGTCAGCTGGGATAAAAATGCAGTTCTGCGTTAAGACGCTTAGCTAATAAGGTTTAAGGGTGTGAAGAATGATGAATAAAAAGCAGTTAGAGATTAGCCATGTATCAATAGAGTTTGCGACACCAGGCGGTCCTTTTAAGGCATTAGATAACGTTGATCTGAGTATTAAAGAAGGTGAGTTTGTATCGCTGATTGGACATTCCGGCTGTGGTAAATCCACCGTGCTTAATATAGTTGCCGGCTTGTATCAGGCCACCAGCGGAGGCGTAATTTTAGACGGCCGGGAAGTCGATGAGCCCGGTCCTGACAGGGCTGTGGTGTTCCAGAATCATTCACTGTTGCCATGGTTAAGCGCTTACGAAAATGTAGAGCTGGCGGTTAAACAAGTGTTTAGCGGTAAAAAAACAAAAGCTGAAATGAAACAGTGGATTGAACATAACCTGAGTCTGGTACAGATGGACCATGCCATGCACAAAAAGCCCAGTGAAATATCCGGTGGCATGAAACAGCGGGTTGGAATTGCACGGGCACTGGCGATGGAACCAAAAGTTTTGTTGATGGATGAGCCATTTGGTGCGCTGGATGCGTTGACGCGTGCCCATATGCAGGATTCTCTGATTGAGATTCAGTCACGTCTAAACAATACCGTCATTATGATTACCCATGATGTTGATGAAGCGGTGTTGTTGTCAGATCGTATTGTAATGATGACAAATGGTCCGGCCGCCAGTATTGGTGAAATTCTTGATGTCGATTTGCCAAGACCTCGTAACCGAGTCGAGCTGGCAGATAATAAATCGTATAACCATATCCGCGCACAGGTACTGAAGTTTTTATACGAGCGGCAGAGAAAACCTGAAGAAGCTGCTTAATTAATTCTAAATAACGATGATAAATAAAGAATAAAACAGGTAATAAAAAATGAAAGAAAAGTTTGTAGTAATAGGTAACGGTATGGCCGGTATTCGTACTGTTGAAGAGTTATTAAAGCTCGATCCGGAACGCTACGATATCACGGTATTTGGTGCCGAGCCTTACGGTAACTATAACCGGATTATGCTTTCACCTGTGCTGGCGGGTGATAAAACAATAGATGATATTATGCTCAACGATGAGCAGTGGTATATCGACAACAAAATTACCTTACATAAAGGCAAAGAGGTCACATCAATAGACCGGGTTAATCGTAAAGTGATTGCCGCAGACGGCACTGAAGAGGCCTATGATCGGCTGCTGATTGCAACCGGTTCTGAGCCTTTTATTATTCCGGTTCCGGGAAACGATCTGCAAGGCGTAGTTTCATTTCGCGACATTAACGATGTTGACGTGATGATGGCTGCTGCAAAACAACATAAGCACGCCGTTGTGATCGGTGGCGGGCTGCTTGGGCTTGAAGCGGCTAACGGTTTGATGCAGCAGGGAATGAGCGTGACCGTAGTGCATCTGATGGATAAACTGATGGAACGTCAGATGGACGCTGCTGCTGCTGCAATGCTTAAAGAATCTTTAGAAGAACGCGGTTTGCACTTTTTAATGGAGGCTTCAACCGAAGCCATTATTGGTAAGGAGTGTGTCGAAAAAGTCCGTTTTAAAGACGGTTCGGAAATCTATGCAGACCTGGTCGTGATGGCAGTTGGTATCAAGCCCAATATAAAACTGGCTAAGCAGGCCGGGATTCATTGTGAGCGTGGCATCGTGGTTAACGATACCCTGCAAACCTATGATCCTGCTGTTTATAGTGTCGGCGAATGTGCTCAGCACCGTGGTGTTGCTTATGGTCTGGTTGCGCCTTTATTTGAAATGGCAAAAGTCTGCGCTAATCATCTGGCACAAATGGGTATCGGAATTTATAAGGGAACTATGACTTCAACAAAACTCAAAGTGACCGGTATTGATTTATTTTCGGCAGGTGATTTTAGCGGTGATGAAACAACCGATGAACTTGTGTTTCAGGATAAGGCGCGTGGTGTTTACCGTAAAATAATAGTTAAAGATAATAAAATTCTTGGCGCGGTTATGTATGGCGATACGATCGATGGCAGCTGGTATTTTGATCTTATGCGAGATCAAACCGATATTTCGGAAATCCGCCAGAATTTATTGTTCGGTCAGTCGCATCTCGGTGATTCCGGCCATGGTGATGCAATGTCATCCGGCGCAGGACGCGTTGCCGCGATGTCAGATCAGGCAGAAATCTGCGGTTGTAATGGTGTCAGCAAAGGCGACATTATTAATGCTATTACTATTAATAAAATATTCACACTTGATGAAGTCCGCGCCCACACAAAAGCGTCCGGCTCCTGTGGTTCGTGTACCGGACTGGTTGAATCGTTAATGTCACATACTCTGGGTGGCGATTATTCAACGGCTCCACATTTAAAACCGATTTGTGGCTGTACTGATAAAACACATGATGATGTACGTCATGCAATAGAAACCCAGCAACTCAAATCAATTAATGATGTTATGTCAAAGCTGGGCTGGAAAAGTTCTGATGGTTGCAGCAAATGCAGGCCTGCACTTAATTATTATCTTGTCTGCAAATACCCTGAACTCGATCTGGATGATAACCAGTCACGTTTCATTAACGAGCGTGCACATGCCAATATTCAGGGTGACGGTAGCTATTCCGTTATTCCGCGTATGTGGGGTGGTATGACAACGCCTCAGGAATTGCGGGCCGTAGCAGATGCCGCTGAAAAGTTTAATGTGGATACGGTGCATGTCACAGGTGGTCAGCGTATCGGGCTTTACGGGTTGAAAAAAGAACAGCTGCCCGAAATCTGGGGTGATTTAAATAAAGCCGGCATGGTTTCCGGTCATGCCTATGGTAAAGCATTGCGTACTGTGAAGACTTGTGTCGGTAAAGAATGGTGTCGATTTGGAACACAGGACTCGACAGCTCTGGGTATCAAACTGGAAAAAATGAGCTGGGGTTCATGGATGCCGCATAAATTTAAAATGGCAGCGTCAGGTTGTCCGCGAAACTGTGCAGAAGCGACCATTAAAGATTACGGAGTGGTCTGTGTGGATTCGGGATATGAAATACATGTTGGTGGCAACGGAGGTATTAAAGTCCGTGCAACAGATTTGTTATGCAACGTACAGAGCGAAGAAGAAGTGCTTGAATACAGCGCAGCTTATATTCAGTTATACCGTGAAGAAGCCCATTATTTGGAACGAACTGCGCCGTGGATTGAACGTATGGGACTGGCTCACATAAAAGAAATCCTGATTGATAACCCTGAAAAGAGAAAAGCACTTGCGCAACGCTTTAATTATTCTCAAGGCTTTATGCAGGATGATCCATGGGAGCAGCGCGCCAAAGGCAGTGAAGCGCATGAGTTCACGCCGATAAAAGTGTTAGCGCCTTGTAACTAGAGCGCTAATTTAAATCGATTATAAAAAGAGCAGATATGATGAGTGACTGGATAGAAATAGGAACATTGATTGATATACCTAAATCAGGAGCAAGAGTTGTGCGTCGTCAGGAGGGTGACATCGCTGTCTTCAGAACAGCAGAAGATAAGGTCTTTGCATTACGTGATAAATGCCCACACAAAGGCGGTCAGTTATCACAAGGGATAGTGCTGGGTGATAGAGTGGCTTGTCCGTTACACGACTGGAAAATTGGGCTTGAAAACGGTGTGGCACTGGCACCGGATAGCGGTTGTGCTGCCAGTTTCCCGATAAAAATGCAGGGCGAAACCATCCTCTTGTCACTGACACCTAATGACGGCTGTGCAAACAGTTAATCAGTCAAATGTCGCCGGTTTTAAGTCATGGCCTGTAGCGCTAATGAATAATTTAAAGCCAGAACATGCAGATAAGAAGAGAGAAATATGTTATTCGGTCGTAATAAAAAGAACCCGATAAAGATTGCAGATAAAGGCGTCGTGGAATGGAAATACACCACTTGTGGTTACTGTTCTACCGGCTGCTCAATAGAAGTTGGTCTGGATAAGGCAGGTGAAGCGGTCGCATCGCGCGGAGTCGGTGGTGCAGATGTGAATCGTGGCAAACTTTGTTTAAAAGGGATTTTTGAACATGAACTTTTTCGCAGTGCCGGGCGCGGTAAAACCCCGTTAATGCGAGATCGATATTTTGATGACTTCAAAGAAGCAAGCTGGGATACGGCACTCGATAAAGTGGCGGCAGAAATTAGCAGTATCCAGCAGCAACATGGACCTGATGCGTTTGCCATTGTCTCTACCGGTCAGATTATGACAGAAGAGTTTTATACCTTGGGAAAACTGGCACGCGGTGTTATTGGTACCAATAATTATGACGGCAATACAACACTGTGTATGGCTTCCGCGGTATCCGGCTATAAACGCTCTTTTGGTTCAGACGGGCCGCCCGGTTGTTATGATGACTTTGAGCATACCGAGTGTTTGTTAGCGATAGGTTCTAACTTGCCGGAGCAGCACCCGGTTATTTACTGGCGTTTAAAACAGGCACTGGAAAAACGCAGGTTTCCGGTTATTGTGATTGATCCGCGGGTGACGATGTTTGCACAAATGGCCGACATGCACTTACCAATTACCCCGGGTACCGATGTTGTGCTGCTAAATGCATTAGCGCACGTCATACTTGATGAAGGTCTAGAGGACCGCGCATATATTGAAGCCCACACTGATGGCGCACAAGAGTTTGCTGCGCTGGTAGCTGAATATGACCCGCTTACTGCCTCGCGCATCTGCGGTATTGATGAAGATACGATTCGCAATGTTGCGCGCATTTATGCAAAGTCCGGCTCGGCGATGACGATCTGGACAATGGGCATTAATCAGAGCACGCACGGCTCGGACGGCGTGGTTGGTATTAATAACCTGAATCTGATTACCGGTAATATCGGCAAACCCGGTGGCACCAGTCTGTCAATTACCGGTCAATGCAATGCCATGGGTACGCGTGAATGGTCATCGTGTTCTGGCTTGCCGGGCTATCGCTTACTGGAAAAACAGCAGGACAGAAAAGATATCGCAGATTTCTGGGGTATCGATGAAGAATTTTTTCCTAAAAAACGAGGTTTGTTTCAGACCGATATTTTTCCGGCTATTGAAACCGGTCAAATTAAGGGCTTGTGGTTAATTGCAACGAACCCGATGACGTCGATGCCAAATACTGCGCGCATTCGAAAAACATTAGAGAAACTGGACTTTTTAGTGGTGCAGGATGCTTACGCTGATGTTGAAACCAATGAGTACAGCCATGTGTATTTGCCAGCTGCAATCTGGGCAGAAAAAGAAGGCTGTTTTACCAATACAGAGCGGCGGGTAAATTTAATCAGTAATGTGGTCAAGCCGTATGAAAATTCGAAAGCTGATTTGTGGATATTTAATCAGCTGGCAAAACGTTTTGAGCAGGGCAGAAAGATCCGCTTCCCGGAGTCTGCATCTGCGGTATTTGATGAATTACGGCATTTATCAAAAGGCCGGATGCTGGATTATTCAGGCATGAGTCATCAAAAAATAAAGGCGCAGCGTGGTATTCAGTGGCCCTGTAGCGAGGCAGATGAAACCGGCACAGCTCGTTTGTACACAGACGGAAAGTTTCAGCATGAAAACGCTAAGGCCAGACTGATAGCGCTGCCTTTTGTAGACAATAACGAGCGCCCGGATGAAGACTATCCGTTCTGGCTCAACACGGGTCGTGTGGTAGAGCATTTTCATACCCGCACTCGCACCGGCAAGCTCGGTAACCTGAATAAATTCAGTCCGACGCCATATATGGAAATGAATCCGGATGCAGCCAGAGAGCTGGGTATTCATCATGGCGGTTATGCGCGTTTAACATCTCGCCGTGGTGATGCTGTTGTTATGGTGCAGTTAACCCATCGTGTTGCGCCTAACTCTGTGTTTATTCCGTTTCATTTTCATGAATGCGTTAACCGCATATCACTGGGTTTACTCGATCCACATTCACGTCAGCCGGCATTTAAACAGGCAGCGGTTAAGATTGAGGCAGCAGCCAGTCAGGCGGTTGCGGCGAAAAATAACGCAACATCACGAACTTACTGATTAAGAGAACCGCAGAGATGTCAGAGACAATAAAACCTGAGAAATATTTTCTTCGTGATGATGAGCAGTCATACGCATTTTTGGCGGATGCGATAGTGCCGGAAAAAAATTGTTACGGTAAAGAGATACAGTTGGTTGATGAAAATAATCAGCTGGCAGGAAAAAGTTTACATATTAACGGTGATAGCAGTGTCAGTGATTATGCAGATCGTTATAAACAACACGGTTTTTATTTTAATGCTGATAACTGTATTTCCTGTCATGCCTGTGAATCGGCCTGCAGTGAAAAGAATGATTTACCGGCACACCTTGCATATCGTGCGGTCGGTTATCTGGAAGGCGGCAGTTATCCCAGTTACAGCCGTTTAAATATATCAATGGCCTGTAATCATTGTGATGACCCGGTGTGTTTAAAAGGCTGTCCGACCCGTGCTTATACCAAGTTTGCCGAGTACGGTGCAGTGCTGCAGGATCCCGATATCTGTTTCGGCTGTGGCTATTGCACCTGGGTCTGCCCTTATAACGCGCCACAGTTAGATATGACAAAAGGTCATGTGCATAAATGTAATATGTGCGTGGATCGTCTTGAACAGGGATTAAAACCGGCCTGTGCTGCTGCCTGTCTGGCCGGTGCTCTGGATTTCGGGGTGACTGAAACCACACCGGAAAATCGTCAGCAATTAAAAACACAAATTCCCGGTTTTCCGTCACCTGATATCACGCATCCCAATATCCGTTTCCAGCAGACAAAAAGTTTGCCAAATGAAATGCGACGAACAGATTCTGTGGCAGTGAAATATCAACGCTCAGGCTCGTCTGGTGAATATCAAGCTGAACTTGATATCAGTAAAGCAGATAGCGCTAAATACTGGAATCTTAAAAAATTACTGTCGTCGCATGAAAATGCGCATATCATTTTTACATTAAGTTCACAGGCCGTTATCGGTGCATTTTTATTGTATATGCTGGCACCGTTGCTCGGTCTTGAGAAGATTAGTAGCGGTTTTAATCAGGCTTTTTTAGAAATCTTTATCAGTTTGTTTGCGCTGTTTTCGCTGGGTATGATCAAACTGAATCTGCATCTGGGAAAACCGCAGCGTTTCTATCGAGGTTTTAATAACTGGCGGCTGTCACCGCTGAGTCGGGAAATTGCCGGTGTCAGTCTGTTCTTTATAGGCTTTGCCGGGTTTGGTTTGGTTACTGTATTCGAGCAGTACAATATTCTGGCAATCCAGCAAGTGCTCAACAGTAAAGTGTTGCGCGTACTGTCAATGCTGACAGCAGTGCTTGCTATAAGCGGTGCTGTGATCGGCTTGTATTATATGATCAAATTGTATTTGATTCCGACAAGACCCTACTGGAATCATTGGCAAACAGCCAGCAGCTTTGTCTCGACGACGCTGGTATTGGGCGCAGTCAGTATTGTTCTTGTCAGCAGTCTGGCAAGCCGGCAAATAGAGCCGGCATTAATTCATCAAGCAGCTATCGTGGCTCTGTGCGGCTTGCTGTTAGAAGCTGCCGGATTAATTGTGCATGCCCGTGATTTAAAGAAAAATAAAGGCGAGGGGGCGCTGTCTCATTTTGAGCAAACCACGCGCTTTGGTAACGCCTATGTTTTACGGAACTTGCTGTTAGCACTTAATACTGTTGGCTTGAGTATTATTGTGTTTGCCGGGCTGACTGAAAACTATGCCGTGCTGACAGCTTTATTACTGATGGCATCAATTTTCATCAGTGCACTGATAGGTCGTGCTTTGTTTTATGTGCTGGTCGTCCCAACCAGTATGCCGGGGGCTTTTTTCTGGCGTAACAAAGGTTTTCAGCAACATGCCAGAGAAACCGGACTGGCAAAGATGCAGCAGGTAGGCGTTTTACCTGATTAGTGACTGGTACGACTACAGAGCAAAATAAAGTTATCTTATTCTTTTGTTTTGCGGCCTGATAAATAAAGCCCGCTGAATATCGCACTGATGCCTGCCAGATGGTAAAGATGAAAACTTTCTTGCAAAAATAGGCTGGATAGCAGAGTGCCAAAAACCGGCATCAGGTGGATGAATAAGCTGGCTCGGGCGGGGCCAATTTTCGCCACGCCATAGTTATAAAACCACACCGCTAAGATAGACGGAAATATACCAACGTAGATAAAGCTGGCTATCACCGGCCGACTGAGTACCAGCGGCGGTGATTGCAGCCATTCCCACAGATAAAAAGGCAGGATACCTGCGATGCCGATAAAGATAATGACTGCCAGAAAGACAATGCGGTTAATTCGGGCGTCGAGATCTTTCATCAAAAGGGTATAAACAGCCCAGCAGATGGCGGCAACAAAGATGTATAAGTCGCCACGGTTAAAACTCAGCTCAGTAAACAGAAGCCAGTCGCCGCGGCTTAATATCATCAGCACACCTGAAACCGAGACAGCAATGCCGCCGAGTTGAATGCGTGACAGCTGCAGTTTTAAAAAAAATCCACTGAGAAGTACCGTTAAAACCGGAATAAAGGCATTGATTAACAGCGCATTGGTTGCGCTGGTGTGTTGCGTGCCAAGATAAACGAGGCTGTTAAAACCACTGATACCAGTTATAGCCAGACCGATTACACGCCATAACTGCAGCCTGATCAGAGGCCACTGCTGTTTTAGTGGTTTGATGACGAATGGTGTTAACAGTAACAACGCAATCAGCCAGCGCCAGAATGATAGTGTAAACGGAGCTATCTCTGCATGAATGGCGCGTGAGAGGACAAAATTGCCTGACCAGAAAAGGGCGGTCAGGCTTAACAGTAGATAAGGGTTTTTGTACCAGGACACAGCGCTACTCTTTATATAAGACCATGATGAGGATTTTATATCGGATTACTTTTTATAAACACATCTTGCGTGCTGATTTTTGATAGACATCCGCTGTATGTCTCAACAGACGGGTGATTTATCGATGCTTGTCTTGAGTTGGCAGCGCGAAGCGGTCAGAATATGTGCCTAATTAATTGATTGAGATTGTTCTATGTCGAGTTATCGTTTGGCCTGTATTCCCGGTGATGGAATTGGTAAGGAAGTTTTGCCGGAAGGTATCCGTGTACTGGAAGCGCTTGGCAGCCGCTTTGGAATCAGTTTTGAATACGATGAGTTTGACTGGAGTTGCGAATATTACACAAAACACGGGCGTATGATGCCGCAGGACGGACTTGATCAAATAAGACATCACGATGCGGTGTTTCTTGGGGCTGTCGGTTTTCCAGGCGTGGCGGATCATGTTTCGCTATGGGGTTTATTAATCCCTATCCGCCGTGAATTCCAGCAATACGTTAATTTGCGGCCGGTACGGCTGATGCCGGGTATCGACTCGCCACTGGCAGGTCGTGAAGTCGGTGATATTGATTATTACGTGGTCAGAGAAAATAATGAAGGCGAATATTCAGAAATTGGCGGACGATTGTTTGCCGGTACTGCTGATGAGGTGGTAATGCAGCAAAGTACCTTCACCCGCAAGGGGGTTGACCGTATTTTGCGCTACGCCTATGAACTGGCGCAGAGCCGAGAAAAAAAGCATCTGACATCGGCTACCAAATCGAATGGCATCATGTACAGCATGCCATTCTGGGATGAGCGTGTCGCTGAGATGGCAAAGCAATATCCTGAGATTAAAACCGATCAGTATCATATTGATATTCTGACCGCGCATTTTGTGCAGCACCCGGACTGGTTTGATGTGGTGGTGGGCTCTAATCTGTTTGGCGATATCTTGTCAGATCTGGGACCGGCAACAACCGGGACGATTGCGATTGCGCCGTCAGCCAACATTAATCCTGAAAGACAGTTCCCATCGATGTTTGAGCCGGTACACGGTTCTGCACCTGATATTTATGGTAAAAATATTGCCAACCCGATTGGTCAGATCTGGTCGGCGTCAATGATGCTGGATCATTTGGGCGAAACAGAAGCGGCAACAGCGATCATGCAGGCTATTGAAACCGTGTTAGAAACGGGTCCCCGCACACCGGATATAAATGGCAATGCATCGACTCAGGATGTGGGTAGGGCGATTGCAGATGCCATTAGCAATCGCTGATGCTGGCATTATTGAAATAATAATATGGCAGTCAATAACAGTACAGATCAGATGACCGGGAAACTCTTTATGATATCCGGAATGGCTATAGAAATTATCGCTGACGCGGGTGATCAATGGCAGGCTTTTAATATCACCAGTCAGCAGACGGTATATTTTAAAAAACTTTTTTTACAGAAAGCTATTAAGCTGGGCAAGGCAGAACAGTTATCGCAGGCAGATCTTGATATAAAATAAATTAACGGTCTGATGCTTTGTCTGCGAGATCTATCTGTTATAAAATAGGCCTGTGGAGCGATTGATCTGCAAATAATAAAAAGCAGTCGAAATTAAGAATACAGTGGCACAAAGGATGTGTTCAGACTGCGCCCGTATACAAATAACTTTAATCATTGGAGGATTAAGTTTTGGTATTTCAATATTTTATTTCTGGCATTAAGTCTTTAATGTCGTCTCAGCAGTCTGCAGTGTTAAAACTTCTGACTGGCTCTGTTTTTGTGCTTTTCCTTGTTTGCTGTGAGCGAAATGCCAACACTGCAGTTAAAATGGATGCGAAATTACCCGATTTCGAATCAGCTGTTTTAAGTGAAGTCGAGGATGAATTCGACAAGGTGTTTTATGAGGAATGGGCTAAGGGAAAGCCGCTGAAAATTCAGTTAAACAGTCCGCCGAAACGCTTCAAAGAAAAACAAATCTTCAAACAAAATGATAGTGATATAAAGCCGCTTGCCGCATCGCGATTACACCCGCTTATCAATAACTGGATGGGTGCTAAAAAACCGGATGAGATGGTTGAAGTAATACTCAGTGTCGAAGAATATCTGACGATACCCCGCTTTCCCGAACCGGATATCAGTAAATCTCGCAACGATATACGCAACCTGACCGCGCTTAACCGCTCTAATGAAATTATACGGGAGCTGAAAGACAAGCGCAGACAATACAATGAGAAGTTGCATCAGCAGCTGGCTACGCTTAAAGCGAAGATCATTGAGGAGTTCTGGCTGGTACCTGCTGTGAGAATTTCATTACCGATTGCATCAATCGAGCGGATCTTATCGAATAAACGCATCAGTTATATCGAGCCCGTACAAAGCAGCGATTATCCGCCGGCCAATGCCAATGCAAATGATGACGTGGATGATGCGCGGGCGCTTCTGCAGTCAGATGCTTATTTTAATCAGGACCTTACAGCTGGCTGGATTGGTTTGCTTGATTCTGGAGTGCATCGCACGCATGAATTATTAAGCAAGCCTGAGCGGATTGCTTTATGGCGTGACTGTACCTCAGGCAATAGTAATTGTAGTGGCGGTAACGCCGACGATAGCTGCTGGAATCACGGTACCTCAGCGGCTGCAATCATCTCAGGAAATAATAATCAGGCTAATGCACAGCGCGGCGTGAGCGGTATTATGGTTGATTCATGGAAAGTCTACCCAGATAGTACCGATGCAACTGGCAACTGTAATGGTGGTCTGAATACCGCAGCAACCCTGCGTGCTTTTGAACAGGCTGTGCTGTGGTTTGATAAGATCATTGTCGCTGAAATGCAGGGCAGTGGTGATGAGTACTCAAGTATCTCAAAAGCTGCCGATGCCGCTTTTGATACCGGCTCTGCTGTGATTGCAGCGAATGGCAATAAGGGGCCTGGGGCAGGAACTGTCAGTGTTCCAGCGATTGCTCATCGGGTTATCGGGGTAGGAGCTTTTGATACCCAAACGGCAAATCAGTACGCTAATCAAAGTCGTGGTCCTGCAAATGATAACCGTATAAAGCCAGATATTCAGACACCGAATAATAGTGAAACGGCATCAACCGGTTGTGGATTTGGTTCACCTTGTACACCATTATCGGATACTGCGAATCGAAATTTTGGCGGCACCTCAGGAGCGGTGCCTTATGCCGGTGCTATCGCTGCACTGGCAAGAAACTGGATGCGAAAAGTCGGCCAGACGGATCCCGGTCATGTCTATGCACGACTGATTGTTTCGGGTCAGATCAGCTTTCCTTTTAATAATACCAGCGGAGCTGGACCTGTGCGTATGCCGGTTAACGGTTATTCATGGTGGGGCAAGGTGGCAGTGGAAGACGGTGAGGCAATAGAGATACCCATTAATGTGAGCCGGGCTACAGCCAATAATCTGGATGCTGCAATCTGGTGGCCTGAAAAGAACAAGAAGTGGTGGCAGTTATCTGAAAAACACAATGATATTGATTTAAGAATCGTTTCCCCGGTGGGTGTTGTCAACGACAGCTCGCTCAGTATTTCCAGTGTGTTTGAACGGGTACGCGCCAGTGGTGGCGTGGCTGCTGGAATATGGAAGCTGAGAATAAGTGGTTATTCAGTGGGCGGCTCTGCACAAACCGTTTATTACAATGCCACGGTACGTAATTAACGGTATCAGTGACTGAGTGAAGTCTGGTTTTCTGTCGGTTAGCAGGCGATATGGTGTTCTTATGCCAGATCTGAAAGCTTAAGTTAAATCTATTGCAGATAAATTATAAAAACATATTTAATTAAAAGTTAGCTGATTTTTTCGATCTGGATTAGACCACGCAAGGGAGTTGTATTATGAATATGAGAATAGTTTTTTATTTGTTTTTAATGGCGTTTATGCCCGCTTTGCAAGTGTCTGCGAAAGACTCTGCAAGCAGTAGTGGGATTGTTCCGGCAACGCCGCCTGTTAATGTTTACACCAGTGATCAGGACGTAAATTATACCGGCTTTGGTTATTTGCTGTTCAATGTCCGCTTGCCGGCAGAAGTGACACCGGAGTTTACACTGGGTACTAATGAAGATGCAGTCTGGGATATTGGTGAAAATAAGTTTTCGTCAAACGGACTGGTCTATGTACATGAAGGCAAGCTTCGAAAAAACAAATCGATTGAAAAAGCTTGGATATTCGGAACGATTGAAGGCACAGATGCAAATACTACATTCACTCGTGATGGTGTGACTTTTTTAAAAGACTATCAGCGTAGTGGTTTTTATCTTGGTACTCGTAATACCAGCTCAGAACGGCTGACGGAATATTCATCGTTTAATCTGGATTATTCATTTACCTCAATGTGGGCAGCGTTCCAGTTATCTGGCAGGACGAGGATTGAGGCGATAGGAGCGAATTATATCTCGGACTTTGATGGCAATTCTGTTGGTATGCTATATCGGCCGATGATAACGATTCAGCCGGTTTTTTCGTTAGGCGACTCGGTTAAATTTATTCCGTTTGCTGGGGCGTCGGCGTTCATCAGTCTGGATTTTAGTAACTGGACTGTGAACGAGTGGCAGGATGAGTTGTACGGAGCGGACTGTTTTGATGGTTGCCCTGATGGTGATCTGTTTTTAAATGTTATACCGTTTGAAACGTTTATGGGCTTTGATATTGAGTTTAAGTTGAGCAAAGGACGAATTTCTCTGTCATCCTTCTTTTCTTCAGGTGTGGTAACGAATACTGAAAGTATGTACGAAGTGTATGTTGTTTATACCAGTGATTTTTGAAGCTGAAAGCCACTGCGCATAGAACGCATCCCTGCCGGTACCTTCATAATCGGTATTCAAAGGCAGCTGCTGACTTAATAGCGCCGTCTCTATAGTGTGATTGTAGAGAGCAAGAGCTGCTCTTTTAGCTGTTAAACTGTCATAGACTGAATCGCTGTGTTTGCTTATTTCAGCCGACAAAGCTGTCACGACCATATATAAACTAACCGGCTGTATTAATCATGAAATACGCGATAACGGCAGCAGTCACCTCGCAGGTTTCTTCTATTTAGCAGAGCTGATTTGTTCTCTATCAGTGCTGCTGTGATAAATGATTGACGAACTGCTGGTGAATGCGTATGTTTCGGTGATAGCCATCGTTTATATTACTGTTAACAATCATCTTTAGGGTATATTTCATGTCGCTTTCAGACTCACGTCAGTCTCGAATATTTAGCAAAACAGCAATTGCAATAGTGATGTCGCTGCTATCTGCAGCTTTTGCGTTAACTGCTCTTGCGGAATCCGGCTCCAGTATTGACAACTCTAGGGAGTATTCAAAGATACTGGACAAAATAGAATATAACCTGAATCGTAACCGTTTAAATGAGGAAAATTTACCCGATGCGATTAAATCTGTCTCTCCGCTTAAATCAGAATCCACGGATTGTGTAGAAACGCAAAGCAAGCGATTAGAGCAGTTGAAATCGGATCTGTCGACGCTCGGTGAAAAAACAAAAAATGAGACCTCTGAGGTAAAGAAAAAACGCAGCGAATTAAATAATGATATTGCATCGACAGAAAAGTATCTGGCCAGTTGTCGTGTATTTATATTACGAAGCGATGAAATTATGCAGCGCCTGTCTGCGACTCAGCAGGAATTACTGGCTGCCAGATTGCTGGCTCAAGGTGCGGATATAAAAACTCTGTTACAGGAGAATTTGAATAAGCCGGGCGTGTTTTTTAAATCTGTCAGCTCATTTTTAACCAGTAACAGTGGTATTGAATTAATGACGATACCACTGATTGCAGGTTTGACTGTGTTGCTGTCTGTGGCGGTGTTTATTGGGCGTTCACTGCGGCGTAAACTGATAAGACGAATTAAGAGGAAAAATACGCCTGATAGCTTATTAAAACATATTACCTGTTCTTTGTTGTCTGTGCTGGCGCACTATATGCCGCATTTTCTGTTTAGTTTTTCTGCTGCGGCATTCTTTTATATTGTCACAGCAAAGGTCTCGCCGCTGCCATTTATCAGCGTGGTGTTTTTCGGCCTGCCGATTTATTTGGGTCTGGTGGCTGCGGTTGAGATTTTTCTGGCACCAAGACAGCCTGCTGAACCTTTTCATGTTATTCCTGAAGCGGCTTCTCTGGCTTTATCGCGCCGCTTAAAAGTATTTTTATTGCTGTTGTTTATCGGCTATATGCTATTTGCTACCTTGTCTGTTCTGAGTCTGCCGGAAACGGTCTATCTGTTATCGCGTGAGATTTTCGCGATAGTGTTTGTTCTGAATATTATCTGGGCAATATGGATACTGGGTCAGATTCCTCGTTTTGAAAACATGATTATGACCCGGTTTGGTCTAACTTTCGTGCTGCTTTCTGTGCTGATTTTGGAATTACTGGGTTATAGAAATCTTATCAATTATATTGTACTGGCGATTTCCGGTAGTCTGTTATCAACAGGGTTTATGCTACTTGTTTTACGCTTAACCAGCGAATTATTCGAAGGCCTGGAAAAAGGCGGCAGCAAATGGCAAAGAAAAGTCAGGGAATCACTGGGCGTAAAATCGCGTAAGAAATTACCGGAGATATTATGGACAAAGCTGCTTGTGATGACAGCGCTTTGGTCATTGTTACTGGTTGCTTTGTTGCGATTGTGGGGGCTTTCTGAAGCGGGCTTTGAACAAATAAAACTGATCGTTCTGGAAGGCTTCACTGTTGGTTCACTGCAGATTATCCCGGCACGAATTCTGCTTGCAATTGTGGCTTTGACTTTACTGCTGGCATTCAGCAGCTGGGTACGCACGAGACTAGAACACAGCTGGTTATCCAGAACCGGTATCGAAAGAGGAGCGCGTGAAGCCACGGCAACCATCAGTGGCTATATTGGTGTTGCGCTGGCACTTATTATTTCTTTATCGATAGCAGGGGTTGAGTTCGGTAATCTTGCTATTATTGCCGGTGCGCTTTCCGTCGGCATTGGTTTTGGCTTACAAAATATAGTGAATAATTTTGTGTCTGGATTGATTCTGTTATTTGAACGGCCGATAAAAAAAGGCGACTGGATTATCGTTGGTCAGACAGAGGGTTTTGTAAAACAAATCAGTATCCGTTCAACACAAATCGAAACCTTTGATAGGGCTGATGTGATTGTCCCTAACTCTGAGCTGATATCAGGACAGGTCACCAACTGGATGTTGAAGAATGTCAGGGGGCGAATCCGTATACCAATTGGTGTGGCGTATGGCAGTGATACTGCATTGGTGAATAAACTATTGCTGGAAATTGCCAGGAATAATCCGTATGTCGTAAGAGATGCTGATTCACCTGAGCCGGTGGTGTTATTTATGGCCTTTGGTGACAGCGCTTTATTATTTGAGCTACGCGTGTTTATTTATAATATTGATCGAAAGTTTCAGGCGCTAAGTGATATTAATTTTGCGATTGATGCTGCATTCAGAGAGCATCATATTGAAATTCCGTTTCCACAAAGAGATGTTCATATTAAAACAGGTCAGGTTGCTGGACATAGTGAGATTAAGCGCCGCGATGATTGAGTTCTGCTCAATGGCATTGTTTTGTGGTTGTCAGACAGATAATAATAAAATATTTTTAGTCGCAGTAAATGTCAAGCTGCGCTTCAATTGTGTATTAGGAGAAAGTCAGAAATGCTTCAACGTATCAATGTACTAACAATAGTAATTACTCTAATGACAGGATTCAGTGTTGTTAAGATGTCTTTTGCTGAGCAAAATAATCAGCTAAAACCGTCCTCTTCAAATGCCGAAAAGATGTACGGAAAAGTCACAGAGACAATGGATGCTGCAGGTTATACTTATGTCAGGATAGAAAACGGTGAGCTCAATGTCTGGGCTGCGGCGCCTAAGACAACGGTTAATATTGGCGATATGATTGCGATCACCACTGAGATGCCTATGAATAATCACTATAGCAAGTCGCTGAATCGGGACTTTAAAGTTGTGTATTTCGTTGCCCGTTTTATTACGGACAAGGTCACAGAAAATTCTGATGATCCTGCACATCTATTACCGCATGCGAAAATAAAAAATAATCAATATAAGCCTCCGGCTGAAGGTATTGAGAAGGTAGAAGGTGGCTATACAATTTCTGATATATATATAAATAAGAAAAGTCTCGAGGGAAAATCTGTACTGGTACGTGGTCAGGTCACAAAATTTACTGCTAAGGTGATGGGAAAAAATTGGATTCATATCCGTGATAGCAGTACGCATCAGGACCTGACGGCGACCACAGATGAAACAGCACAACTTGATGAGGTGGTTACACTGAAGGGTACTCTGGCGCTGGATAAAGACTTTAATTATGGTTATGTCTATCCATTGATTGTAGAAAATTCGAAATTAACAAAGTGATAAATAACTAATATAGAGATGTCCACTGTCTGACCGTTGTGACAGTTCGTCATGAAAAATGCAACGCTTGTTTTTTATAAATTGATATTCAGCGCTGTTTGCATTACAACTAGTTAATAATACTGAAAAAGGCTAACTCATCTGTGAGGGTGAGGTCGCAAAGTCACCGGTCTTGGTTTATTACCAAGATAGCGGAACCGCCAGAAGCAAGCATTGTCATTTTCTCTTGATGACGGCTTTGTCTGGTATATTTTTACAGCTACTATGACGGGGTTATCATGCGCGATTACAGACGTCCACATTCAAAAATTTCAAATACCGTTATTATTTTTGTGCTTTATTTTTTGCTTGTGTTTAGTGTGCAACTAGTCACTGGTTAACTAGTCTGTTAACAATAAGCACGCTGCTGTTAACTGTGCGGCTTAATCTGCTGGTAACAAAGCAATACGCTGGAAATATCATGGCTGTAATCAGTAGCAATACTTTGGATAAAAATATATGACTGAAAATGGATATGCTGGTTTCTGGATCAGAACCTTTGCTGCGATAATTGACAGTGTGCTGATCTTACTTATTCTTGTACCGGCTCTTACTGCCATATACGGTAGTGGTTACTGGGTGGGTGAGTCTTTTGTCGAAGGTGCATGGGATTTCATTTTAAATTATCTGTTACCGGCGATTGCTGTAATTGGTTTCTGGGTATATAAGTCTGCGACACCGGGAAAGATGCTATTGAAGCTGAGTATTGTGGATGCACAAACTGGTGAAAAACCATCAGCACGGCAGTTTGTCGGTCGTTATCTGGGGTATTATCTGTCTATGTTGCCACTGTTTCTGGGAATTATCTGGATCGGCTTTGATAAGCGTAAGCAGGGCTGGCATGACAAGCTTGCAGGCACAGTCGTTATTAAACAAAAAGCTGCCAAGCAGATAGTATTCAAAGACCTTAATCAATAATAACACCTCAGATATCGGGATCTGCTCTGAATCCCGAATAAAAGCATCACAAAATCTTATGTGCTGACAGAAAAAGAAAGTGGCGATGCTCATTCACAATAGTTTTTAGTGTTTTTCCTTGTGATCTATATAAAACCGCGATTAGTTTTAAGCTTGCTATAGTTATCAGTGAATTACATTAGCTTTATTCATATTCCCTTTCATAAGTCGCTATATAATCTTAATCTAAAGTTGTAATATGTGATGACGACTCTTCAGAGGATTGAAGACGTATTGTGATAACTGTGCTTTAGATTTATCACGTCATGGCCTTTATGTATTTAAAATGTTTTTGTGAGATAAAAAGGAGATGTTGCTATGGATTGTTACTGCTCTCAGTCTGTTAAATCACTATTATTGAGTTTGGTATTTTTCAGTTGTGCCATAGTTTGTTATCCGCTGATAGCCAGCGAAAGTAGTCTTGATCAGTGTCAGGATGCAAATGGTGCGCTTGATAGTCGCTTCTGTATAGAAACAAATATCAGTAATCTGCCTTTTGTTTTAATCCCGTACAAACCGAATTATTTTATTGGCTCTTATGTTGATGGTTTAAGTGGCGGTATAGAGGAATATCAGAATTTTGAAACAAAATTTCAGATAAGTTTTAAAATCCCCTTGTCAAGTTATGAGAAACCAGCCAGATGTCTGTGGATTGATGGTACGCAGTGTATTACCTATTTTGCATATAGCCAGATTTCGGTCTGGCAGATGACTAATTTTGACCGTTCAGCACCGTTTAGAGATACTAACTTTGAACCTGAACTGATGGTGACGCAGCTATTTAAAAGAAAATCAGCGGGTAGCTGGGCCTTGCGTATGATAAATTATGCCCCGGTTGATCATCAGTCTAATGGAAGTGTTCCGCCGACTTCTAGAAGCTGGAATAAAAGCTATATCGATTTTGTTTTTGAAAAAAATAAACATTATGTCACATTTAAAGCCTGGAGCAGGTGGCCGGAAGATAAAAAAGCTTTGCCAGGTGATTTTGTCGGCGATGATAACGAGAATATTGAAAAGTACGTAGGTAATGCAGAGCTTAAATATTTCTATTCGGGTGATCACAGTAACTATTCATTTCTGATTAGAGACAGTGAGCTGAACAATAATAAAATTAATTTTCAGTTCAGCTGGTCTCGGCCTTTGCAGCAGGTTTTCACTTTTCTGCACAAAAGCGATTTGCGACTGTATCTGCAATATTTTAATGGCTATGGTGAGACACTGATAGATTATAATGTGAAACGTGAGCGCATAGGGCTAGGTGTGATGCTGGCAGACTGGTTATAATTTGTAGCTAATTAGGTAGGCTTAATACGCGGTATATGATGCTGTTATATTGACAGCCACTTGTTGACCGTACCTAGAAGCTGGTTAATATCTACTGGCTTTGTTAGATAGTCGTTAAAGCCAGCGCGATTGCCTTTCTCGATATCATGCTTCATCGCATTAGCGCTGATAGCAAGAACCGGGATTGAGCTGGTCAGCGGATTTTTTTTGAGTAATGATAATGCCTCGAAACCATCCATGCCTGGTAAGTTGATATCGAGAAGAATGATATCAGGTATTTCTGAGGTTGCGATATCAAGTCCCTGATAAGCATCATCTGCAATAAGGATTTTGTGTGGTGTATTGGTTAAAATAATCTGTTCAATCAATATCTGATTCACAGGGCTATCTTCAATATATAGAATTGTTTTTGGAGCGCTGAAGGAAGCGACTGATTGCGTGGTCGGGCTATCTGGCAGTACGATGTCTGTTAACTGCGTATCAGGTGCGTCAGTAAGCCTGACTTCAACCCAGAAATTACTACCGATACCTTGCTGGCTTTCTACGCCAATATTTCCTTGCATTAATTCAACCAGTCGCTTTGTAATCACCAGGCCAATACCTGTGCCTTCAATACTTGTATTCTCTGCACCGATACGTTCAAAAGGGATGAATACTTCCTGTTGTTGTTGCGGGCTAAGACCGCTACCGGTGTCGCGTACGGATACTCGCAAGCGCTGTGGTGAAGGTATTGAACAGCTCAGTGTAACGCTGCCATCAGGCTTATTGTATTTTATTGCATTGGATAACAGGTTTATCAGTACCTGTTTAAAGCGAGTGTAATCAACATGAATATAATGGCTGGATGGTGTAATGTTATCTATTATTTTTATATTGTTCTTATCAGCCACGGGAAGAATAAGTGTAAAGCAGTCATTAAGTATGATATCAAGTGGTGTGCTCTCTAGTGACAGGTCAAGCTTGCCGGATTCAATTTTCGAAAGGTCAAGAATTTCGCTGATTAGAGTAAGCAGATGCTGGCCAGCTTTAATGATCTCATGGGCATTATCAAGCGTTTTCTTATCTGTTGTTTTAATTTCGATCAGCTGTGAAAAACCCAGAATAGCATTTAAAGGGGTACGCAGCTCATGGCTCATACTGGAGAGAAATTCAGATTTTGCAAGATTGGCTTTTTCAGCTTCATTCTTGGCCTGAACAATATGTAGTTCTGCGATTTTACGCGGTGTAATATCGACAACATAACCAAGAAAATGAGTAATGTTGTTCTCGTGGTCACGGATAATGGTGCTGTAGTCATCGAGCCAGATAGCATCCCCATCTTTTCGAATTATCTGGTATGGCTCATGAGTAAAGTGCTTAAGGTGATTTTCTGTGGCAGTCTGTACTTCGCGGCTGACACGATTGATGTCATTCTGTGGAATAAGGTCGATATATTTTACCCGGTTGCTAAGAAAATCATCAGCTGTGTAACCGAAAACTTCTGAAACATTTGGTGATACATATTCAACCGGCCAGCCATTTCGATTGGCCCATTTAAAGACAACGACATTTCCGGCAATAAACAGATTTCTTTCTATTGCTAAATCATTGGTACGTTCTCTGACTAGGTTTTCCAGATTATCATGTGTATTGTTTATTTCGGTCATCATTTCATTAACGGCTTTGACAAGTACATCGATTTCATCTTCACTGTCAGTGCTGCTTACGTTATAGCGATGAATGTTGATAGTCTGTTTGAGTTGACTGCTGTCGGTGTTTTTAAAAAATGCCGATAGTTCTATCAGCGGCCTGGTCACAAAAACACTCATAATATACAGCATAAGTATAATCACGAAGGTGACAATGAAAAGGCTGCCGGCTAATATCAGCCAGCCATTGTCTAAGATGCGCTGAAAAACTTCTTTATCATCGGCTGTAATAATAAGTTTTCCCAGATCAATGATTTCCGACCCGGTATTACGATAGAGTCGAAACTCACGAAATATTTTATTATCTATTGAATCTTCTCCGGCACTAATGGTCTCGAGATCATTCGATATTATTGAAATTTTTCTAATGTCCGGTATTTGTATGATGCTTTTTAGTTGAACCTGTAATTGTCTGTGGTCGAGATTCCACAGGCTTTCTGAAAGGCTTCGTATATTTGTGGCATGAATCTGATCAATGCGTGAATGTATCTGATTGATGTTGCGCTGGTATTCAAGATAGAGCTGGGCAGTGGTGACTATAAAGACAACTAAAACACCATAAAGTAAGGAGTGTTTTAAAATTCGCTGTCCCAGTATCGACCTAAACAGGCTGAGTTTATCTCTCATAATGCAGGTTGCTCGGTCATCAATGGATTGAACCAGAGAGATTCGTCCTTCAGTGTTCGACGAGTTTCTATACTAAGAAAGGGGTTGTCAAGATAGATTATTTTTCTGTTTCTGATATTTATTTTGTTAAATTGATCGCGATAAGCATTTGTGATGGTTTTATTGAAACTACCATCCTTGTTAGCTAAAGTCAGACCCAGTGAAATTCGCTCTGCGAGTTTTTGATTCCTTCTGCTGAGAAAAAAGAATGTGGGTAATCGGTATGCCAGAAGATAGTTTTGCTCCAGAATAATTCCCTTGTCTGTATATTTGTTCAGTTCCGGTATCACTTCGGATACACTGCGGGAAAAACAGTCAAAGCGTTTTTTTGCCAGCATATCGAATAAAGGCAGGTATTTGGCAGATTTGACCACGTTAAACTGATTGGCTTCTAAAATAGCAGTATCCGGCCAGTCCTGCCCCTGACCGATTGTGATAGCTTTCTCTATCCATTGTTGAGCATTGTCTATGCCTGTAAAGCGCTGCTGATTGTCTTCGTGAATCAGGCAGACACGAAGTCCAAGCAGACCCCGGGTTACCGGAATACGGATCGGAAGTAGTTCGTCTTCTCTTTTCTGGCTGGGTGCGAAACTGGCGATATGTACCCGCAGATTCCGTTTCAGTTCTGTATGTACCCGCCCCTGTTCCATTTCGATTGACGGTTTTAGGTTGTAAGGGCCGTAGCTATCAACGGTTTTATCCAGCGCCAGTTGAAGAATCCGGTATGACACCGGGTTGTCAGAGAGTCGGTTCCAGACAATGATGTCTGAGCTCTTGGCTTCAGCGGTATAACTGACGAGTGCTATAAAAAAGAGCAGAACTCTGTGAAGTAATATTTGATTATTCATTGATAGTAGAAACCTTGCTGATCACCACCAGGCCTCTGCCTGAAAACCAATAGTCATGCCTTGTGTACTGCTGCCAAATACGCCTGTGCTGCTTATTGTATCACCAGCGACTGCAGATTGTTGTGCGGCATTGTTCCAGTCGGCATAGCTGATAAAGGCTCTTAATACCGGGCGAGCCCAGAAACCTCTGGTAGCCGATAACTGGGGCGCAATCGTTATTTTACTTAGCTGCTGCTCCGGTCCGTTATCCGGTCGAATGTTGTCATGGCCAAGCTCCAGCGCCAAGCTGAAATGCTCTGAAAAATAATAGATTGGGCGTATCCCTACCGATTGCCAGCGTTGAATATGTTGTTTGTGCTCGTGAATATATACCAGCATGGTGCGCCAGTGCTGGTCACTGTTGAATAAAAGCTGTTCTACCAGTCGCACTGTTTGTTGACTGTCGTCGATTGTGTCATCAACCGTGTTATCAAGGCTGGCACCAGCGCCTATGCCATATTGCAGCGCCAGCGTATTTGTGGCGCCGAACAGTTGCGTTTGCTGGTGCAGGATATGCAGCTGTTGACCCTGGTGGGTTATGAGCCCAGGCTGACTTTGATCAGGCTGGATCAGGTTGAGTCCGAGAGTTAGCTGACCATTAGGGTTACTGTTCAGCTGATACCAGCGCAGATCATGCTGGGTGATGGCACGATCATCGCTGCTGGTATTGCGACGCCAGGCGTATGCCAGCCGGGAATGCTTAAGACTGATGTCTTCGACACCTGCGCCAGGACCGCTGTTGTCCCAGAAAAAGAAATCATTGATATGTGCGTCATGTCGGCGATAGAACTTTTTTCCAGCCCAGAAGCGTGCTGTTTTCCAGCTTTGTGAGCTAAACAGTGAGCCACTTTCAATATAAACCTGACGCCAGGACGGGGTATAGGTTTCCCAGTCCTGATCAGCGGCGACCGCGAATGCTAGGGTTGTGGTTAGTTTAAAATAACTGCCATCAGAATTTTGCACCAGCTTGTGAGAAAGGCTGAGCTCACCATAGGTTTCACATTCATTACCGAGCCGGTATTTTGCCGGGGCTGCAGGCAGCTTGAAACAGACCTGATCGCCACCGCTATCATTTGAACCGACACCGGATCTTAGATAGCCATTAAAGTCAGTTGCTGATGCAGCCGGTTGAATCAGCATTAACAGACAGCAACAATACATACGGTGGTTTAGGGCTATATTCATAGATTTAGTTACCCGCTTAAAGCGCTACACAGCATCGGTATGTTTGTTATCGATGATGTTATTTGTAAGATAACTCAAAAAACTGATCAGTCAATTTTTGACTAATAATACAGCTTGTTAACCGTCTATTATAGACCACCATATTGCAAAGGTGCTGTACCTGACGATAACTTCGACTGTTTGATTCGGGGTTTGAATGCCAAAATTAACCTGATAGTCTATAGTGTTATAAAAAAGAAAGAAGGCTCCTTGGATTATATGATTGATACTACACTGCAACAACGTCTTGCTTTACATGTCCAACAAACACCGCTTGCTGTCATTGAATGGGATCTGGAATTTAGAGTCATTGACTGGAACCCTTCTGCAGAGCGGATATTTGGTTACAGTTATGATGAAGCGATTCATCAGGCGGCCGCAGACATTATATTGCCTGAAGCTGCGCGACCCTTTGTTGCCGAGGTATGGCAGGCATTGCTTGAAAAACAGGGTGGTCAGCGAAGTACCAATGTCAATAGAACAAAAGATGGCAGTCTGATTCACTGCGAATGGTATAACACACCATTGATCAATACGGCTGGCGAGGTTATTGGTGTTACATCGCTGGCACAGAATATTACACAGCAGAAAGAGAATGAACAGGCGCTGGCCGAAGCCAAAGAGCGAGCCGAGGTCACGCTGCACTCAATCGGTGATGCGGTGATCACAACAGACGCCGAGGGCCGTGTTGATTACCTGAACCCGATTGCAGAAAAACTCACCGGCTGGATGAACGATGAAGTACAGGGCAAAAAACTCACCGAAGTCTTCCATATTGTTAATGAATTTAGCGGTGAAGCGGTTATCAACCCGGTTGAAAGGTGTCTTCAAGAAGGCCGCATCGTAGGGCTTGCTAATCATACCGTGCTGATCTCAAAGCAGGGTAATAAAATATCAATCGAAGATTCGGCTGCACCGATATTTCTGAATGGAAAAATAATTGGTGTGGTCATGGTGTTTCATGATGTCACCAAAACCAGAGAGTTATCCAAACGGCTTTCATGGCAGGCCAGCCACGATGCATTGACAGGGCTGGTTAATCGTCGCGAATTCGACCGCGTGTTATCGCTGTTGCATGAGGATGCGAGAGAACACAAAAACCAGCATGCACTGCTTTATTTGGATCTTGATCAGTTTAAGCTGGTTAATGACACTTGTGGCCATATAGCAGGTGATGAATTGTTACGGCAACTTGCTGTGCTGCTAGAAGACAGCATACGGGGCAGTGATACGCTGGCTCGGCTGGGAGGAGACGAGTTTGGCTTGCTGCTGGATCAGACCAGTATTGATAAAGCCAAAGTTGTCGCGAATAATTTACGTGAGATCATAAAAAAGTTTCGTTTTGCATGGGAAGAAAAGGTATTTGAAATAGGTGTCAGTATTGGTGTTTCTGCGATTACCGAGCTATCTGAAAGTGCCAGTGAAATTCTGACCTATGCCGATATTGCCTGCTATGCGGCTAAAGATCATGGAAGAAATAGGGTTCATGTTTACGGTGCAGACGATGCAGAAATGAGCAAACGTCATGGACAAATGCACCAGGTCGGCATTATTACGCAGGCGCTAAAAGAAGGTCGCTTCCATTTATATTCTCAGGAGATGCGTTCTATCAGTAATCCCGGCTTTTGTCATAAAGAAATGCTGATTCGTATGCTTGATGAAGATGGTGCTATTCTTGCCCCTGGTTCATTTTTGCCGGCAGCGGAGCGTTATAACTTAATGCCGGAAATAGATCGCTGGGTCATACGACAATGCTTTAGTTCGTTAAATGACATCATGCTGCCTTCTATCAGTGAAGCCAGTCGTGATCAGGTGCTGTTTAATATCAATCTTTCCGGAGCTTCTCTTAATGATGATAATTTGCTGGAATATATTCTGACAGAAGCCGATCACTATGGCATCCGTTGTCAGCATATTTGTTTTGAAATTACAGAAACCATAGCAATCGCTAATCTGGTGGCGACGAGAAAACTGATCAAACAATTAAAAGCCAGAGGCTTTTTATTTGCGCTGGATGATTTCGGCAGTGGTGTGTCATCTTTTGCATATTTAAAAAATCTCGATGTGGATTTTTTAAAAATAGACGGCATGCTGGTAAAAGACATTGTTTGCGATCCGGTCAGTTACAGTATGGTGAGTGCGATTAATCAGATTGGTCATGTCATGGGCATTCTTACCATTGCCGAGTTTGTTGAAAATGATGATATTCTTAAAAAACTGAATGAGATCGGTGTTGATTTCGCACAAGGCTATGGTGTGTCAATGCCCGAGCCCTGTATCACTTGAATCGATACCTATATGTCAAAAGATCGAAACGCAAAACGCTCCTTTATGGAGCGTTTTGCGTTTCAGGCGATTGTATTTGTGAATTTACAAATGATTGACAGTTAAAACCTGTAAAAAGTGATAAAAATGATAAAACTAATATAAGTGATAATTTGCTTGTGTGAATTCAGTCAATTAAGAGCGCTATGAAATCTGATCATGAAAAATTTCTTTCGACACGAGCGGCAGCCGTGTTATTAGGTGTTTCGTTAAGAACGGTTCAGCTGTGGGTGGAGAATGGGACGCTAGTGGCCTGGAAGACAGCGGGGGGGCACCGCCGTATCCCTGAACAATCGGTTAAACAAATCATAGAGCAGAGGAAAGCAAATAGATCAGGTGGAACTAACAAAAAAGAGCTGCTAATGCTGATAGTTGAAGACGATGCAGAGGTGAGAGATGCTTATTGCCTTTCGATCGCTATGATGGATTTTCCGATCAAATTAATGACGGCGGATAATGGATTTGAAGGACTAATCAAAGCAGGTAAATACCATCCTGATGTGATTATGACGGACTTGATGATGCCTAATATGGATGGTTTTGAAATGATCAACGCAATCAATAAAGATAAAGATTTAAACCCTGATAAATTAATCGTGGTGACGGCAATGGATAAGAATAATAACAGGGTACAGTTGCTGCAGGAATCTGATGTGGCATTGTTTAATAAGCCGCTCGATATTAATAAGCTTGAAGAAATACTGAAACAGCAAATTAGAGAGAAACAGTATGCTTAGGATGCTAAACAGAAATAGTGGTATAGCTCTAGTGGCAGTGATTTTTATTTTAATAAATCTGTCATCATGTACTGAGCAACGAACAGCACCGTTAAAACTGGGAACAACAGTCTGGGTCGGTTACGAGCCTTTGTATCTGGCGCGTGAGAAAAAATATATTAATGATCAAGAAATAAAGCTGGTTGAGCTGCTGTCTGCGACGCAGGTAATGAATGCATACAGAAATAAAACAATCGATATGGCAGCGCTGACGATGGACGAGGTGCTGATTCTGGCCGAGGAGGGGTTTGATCCGGTGGTGTTTTTGGTTCTTGATTCATCAAATGGTGGCGATGCGATAATAGCGAATAAACAATACAAAAGTTTCGATGAATTGAAATCTAAAAAGATTGGTTATGAAAACACTGCGGTTGGTGCTTATTTGCTGAGTCGTGCGCTTGATATCAACAGCATGACAAGCGGAGATGTCGGGCTGGTGGCGATGAATGTTAATGAAACTGAGTCAGCCTTAGTTAATAAACAGGTCGATGCGGTAGTTACTTTTGAGCCAGCTAAATCAAGATTGTTGGAAAATGGTTTTGTTAAGGTCTTTAGCAGCAAAGAGGTACCCAATGAAATTATTGATGTTTTGATTATCAGAAAGGATCTTATTTCTAAAAATAAAGGCCACTTAAATAACTTGGTGGACGCCTGGTTTAAATCGCTTGCTTATTATAAGGACAACGAGATTGATTCCCTGAGGATAATGAATCAAAGGCTCAAGTTGTCAGAGCAAAGAATTGTTAAGGCTTTTGAGGGGGTTGTTTTTCCACAAAGAGCTGAAAATTTAAGATTCTTTGAAAACGATGAGAGTGTTCCAGCAATTACGAGTATAGCAGTGCGTGTTTCAAGCCAAATGAAAAAAAATAAACTGTTGAAAAATGATATTAGTGTGTTTGATATGTATGACAGCAGTTTTCTGCGTAATTGAAAGGTAATGAAATGAAACTTTTATCTTCTATAAAGTATCAGATTCTGGCGGTGTTAAGTCTATTGCTTGCTATTCAGGTGTTGTACCTGATCACTTATATATTTAATGTTGAAAGAAATGATATAGAGCGCAGTGTTCATCAGGATCTTAAAAATATAAGCGTTAATCTCCAGAATTCTATTGAGTTTCTAATGCGTAATAGTCATTTTGATCAGGTTAAGGTAAAAATCTCTGAGTTGGGAGTTAATTCAAATATACGCTACGCTTTGTTAACTGATCAGAATCAGAATATTTTTGCTTCTACTAAGCTGTCGCATATTGGAAAAAACCTATCGGCTTTGTCGCTCGGTTTGGTCAATGATGATAATAGCCACCTGAAGGATGATGTCTTGTCTTCGTCCGAGAGAGCTGAAGGTAATGTCTGGACGTCAGCTAATAAAGACGTAGTTCTTGCGGTATATCCTGTGGCGGCGTTTCATCAGTCCAGTGATGTCAGTCTGAGTAAAACAGGAACCTTAATCGTAGCTCATGATTTGAGTCGGTCAGTTAATGAGGCTTATGGTGTGGTAATCCGTGTTATCAGTATCCAGATTGTCAGTGTCATTATACTGGCTGTGTTAATCAATGTACTCGTATTTAGGCGTATTTCACTGATTCGCGAGCAAACAGAAAAGATTTCACAAGGACATTATCGTGTTCATATACCCGTTGTGGGGCGAAATGAATTGAGTCTGCTGTCACGTGATATAGAGTCGATGGCTGTACAGGTCGATGAGCTACTGGGAACGGTTTTTCGCAGTGAAGAAACCTTCGCAAAAGCACAGGAAATTGCCCATATAGGAAGCTGGGACTGGGATATAACGAGCGGCGGTCTGGCCTGGTCTGATGAGATTTACAGGATTTTTGGTCTGAAACCACAGGAATTTGGAGCAACCTATGAGGCTTTTTTGAATAGTGTGCATCCGGAGGATCAGAGAATGGTTGTTGATGCGGTTAACGAGGCTGTTGAAAATGAACATAAATCCTATTTTGTTGAACACAGAGTGGCTCATCCTGACGGTGTGATACGAGATGTGCAAGAGCAGGGTAAGGTTTATCGTGATGATAACGGCAATCCTTTGCGCATGATTGGTACGGTGCTTGATGTAACAGAGCGTAAAATAATCGAACAGGCACTGACCGATGAAAGAAATTTTATCAATGCCGTACTGGATTCTGCTGGTGCTCTTGTCTTGGTGCTTGACAGAGAAGGAAAAATAGTTCGTTTCAATAATGCCTGTGAAATATTAAGTGGTTATTCTTTTGATGAGATAAAAAACAAATTTCCATGGGATACCGTGTTGCCTAGGCAGGATGCGCCACGTATCTATCAAGATGCCTTTAAATCATTGCTGGATAACCCGGTCAAAGAAGTCGTTTTCTATACTAATTACTGGGTTGACAAAACCGGCGTCGAGTATCTTATAGAATGGGCAAACAGTCTGTTGTTCGATGAGAATGGTGATGTCGAATACGTTGTTTCAACGGGTATCGATATAACTGAAAAAAATAAAGCGCTGGAAGATATAAAACAGTACAGAGATAACCTTGAGGAGCAGGTTAAGATACGAACTCAAGAACTTGAACAGGCACAGGATGAGCTGATAAGAAATGAGCGTCTGGCAACACTGGGACAACTTACTGCAACAGTGTCACATGAATTACGCAATCCGCTCGGTGCAATGGCACCGTCGATCTATGTCGTGAAAAAACTCAGTGATCCTGAAGATGAAAAATTACAGCAGGCTATCTCGCGAATAGGCAGGAATATTGAACGCTGTGACCGTATTATCGATGAGCTGCTTGACTTTACACGGCTCGATAAGCTGATGCTGAGAGCGGTAGAAATTGACGATTGGCTGAGTTCGGTAATCAATGAACAAACTATTATTGATGGAATTTCTATCGAGACACAATATTGTTTAAAGGGTATTAGTGTGATGATGGATACTGAAGTCTTTAGAAGGGCGGTGATCAATGTGTTCGATAACGCCTGTCAGGCTATGCTGGATGAGAGCGATGGAAATCGTGCAAAGCTAAACTCACTGTTATCAATCAAAACGGCTGTGTCAGAGAATCGGGTTGATTTGGTGTTTTCTGATAATGGCTCAGGTATGAGTGATGAGGTTAAGGCAAAAATATTCGAACCATTGTTCTCAACTAAAGGCTTTGGTGTTGGTCTTGGTATGCCAACCATAAAAAGAATTATGGAGCAGCATCATGGTGGAATAGACATAGAATCTAAAGAAGGCAGGGGAACGGTACTGACTTTGTGGCTGCCACATACAGGTGATATGAAATGATTGTTTTTTCAAAAAGTCAATACGATGGCTTGTTTTGGCAATTACCAGCTGGTGAACAATTATGAATAGTTTAACTAAAGCATATCTTTTACCAGAGAATGAAGCACTAAAAGTTTTGATAGTTGATGATGATGAAGATATTGCGGAATCACTGGCTGCAATACTTGAAATGCAGGATGAAAATTACGAGATAAAAACGGCACATTCTGTTAATAGTGCTAAGCTCGTGGCGCAGGAATTCAGGCCAGATGTGGCCTTACTTGACATAAAGCTTGGGCAGGATAGTGGTCTGGATTTGCTGGACTGGCTTAAAAGTGACGTAAAAAATATTTATTGTATTATGATGACGGCATTTCGTGAGGCAGATTATGCGGTTGACGCGGTTAAAAAAGGCGCGAATGATTATCTGCATAAACCGATAAAGACAGAGAATATATTCTCAGCTGTCTCGCGTGCGTCTGAGCATCAGCACTGGTTGCGAGAAAAAAATGCGAGCGATAAGCGCTTCAGGGCAGTTTTTCAGCAGACTTTTCAGTGGTTGTTGCTGGCCGATAAAAACGGTGTGCTGTTGGAGGCTAATAAGCAGGCGCTTGATTTTAAGTCTCTTTTGCTTTCTGATGTTGTTGGTGTTGAGTTGGTTGAAGCGGCCTGGTGGGAACAAGATGTTGAATTAAAAAACACTGTCAAAAGTATGCTTGATACCGCAAAGCAAGGAGGCTTTACGCGACAGGAACTTAAAATATCCGATGCCAATAACAGCGCGATGATTTTTGATATGTCAGTCAAGCCGATTCCTGATGCTGACGGCGCTACAGATTTAATTGTCGTGGAGTGCAGAGATATTACAGACCGAAAAAATGCTGAGCTTGAAATCATAAAACTCAATGACAGCCTGGAGCTGAAAGTAAAAGAAAGAACCAAGGACCTGATATCTGCAAAATTGATTGCTGAGCATGCCAGTAAGGCAAAATCCGAATTCCTCTCCAGAATGAGTCATGAGCTTCGCACACCGATGAATGCTATTCTTGGTTTTTCGCAGCTGATACAGCTGAGTGCTGAAGAATTATCTGATGATATTGTTGTAAGTGTTGATGAGATATCCAAGGCTGGTCATCATTTGATGGAACTGATTAATGAAATGCTTGATCTGGCGAGAATCGAGGCAGGTAAATTAGATGTTGAAATGACGCGGCTTGATATTAGTAAAGTTTTAAATGACTGTCTAGGAATGATAGCCCAGACAGCGGAATATAAGACTATTTCTGTCAATAATAATTTTAGTTTCGCTTCGCTATTTGTTAAAGCCGATGCGTTGCGTTTAAAGCAGGTCATGCTCAATATATTTTCAAACGCTATCAAATACAATAAACCAGGTGGCAGTATTATTATCGATGCGGATTTGCGAGATCAGCGGATTAAAATTTCCGTCAAGGACACTGGTGTTGGTTTACGTGCTGATCAGTTAAATAAGGTGTTTAAACCGTTTGAACGTCTTAATGTCGACCCTGCCATTGAAGGGGCGGGTATTGGTCTGGTTATCAGCAAAAAACTGATTGAGTTAATGAACGGTGAAATAGGCCTGATCAGTGAGTATGGTGTAGGCTCGGAGTTCTGGATTGAACTTGATCTGGCCGATTAGATATTTACCCAATATTTATTAGTATCATCTTTAAAAATTAAGCTACGCTATATCACTATTAATTTTGTATGAAGACTGTTGATGGCTATGCATTAGCTAGTTATTTCTGCCAGTAAATGATTGCCTGATGCATCATTATAAACTGTGTGCCTGTTATTTCTCTGTGATTAAAATTTGTCTTTGGCCCTATTATAGTAATATGATGCTGTTTCATAAATTTCCCGGGCTTTATTGTGTTACGTAATCTATCCACGCTTGTTTTGCCTCTGGTCCTGTTAGGATTGGCGATTTTTCTGTATCCAAAAGCTGAGGCCTTAGCAGTAGCTCAGTTACCCTTGATTCAGCTTCTGCCAGTTATTATCGCGGTTATTACACTCAGTCTCTGTTTTAAATTTAACCGTAGTCTGCTGTTTTTTAGCACACTGGCGGTGGTGATCATCTATGCGGTGATGCAGTGGTATTTACCACTGGCGGCTATTGTTGAAGCAAAAATTGTCTGGCTGGCTTTAACCGTGTTATTGCCGCTCAATATGATGATAATCTCGTTGTTAAAAGAGCGCGGTATGCTGACCTGGTGGGGTGGAAGCCGCTTCGCTTTGTTATTTTTACCGCTGTTAATTTGCATGATCATGGCCAAATATTTCCCTGAGCTTTTACGGCCGCTGCTCGGCTGGAATTTTTTAGATCTTGCATTTTTAAAACACTCGGTGTTTTCACAGCTTGCATTATTAATGATGATACTGGCGCTGCTGATTCTTAACGGCCGCTGGTTTGTTCAGGCTACCGCACAAAATAGCGCAATATTGATTGCGTTATTGGCAGCTATTGCGATGCTTTATTTTAAATCCCGCTATACAGCTATGGCAGTCTTTGCAAGCGCGGCAATGCTGATGCTGGTGATAGCTGTTATCCAGGAAACCTGGAGCATGGCTTATATTGATCAGCTTACCGGGCTGCCCGGACGGCGGGCACTGGAGGAGGAGTTGCTCAAACTTGGGGGTAATTATTCAATTGCTATGCTGGATATCGATCATTTTAAAAAGTTCAATGACACTTATGGCCATGACGTCGGTGATCAGGTATTAAAAATGGTGGCGTCAAGGGTCAGGCAGGCTGTTTCCGGTGGTAAGGCGTTTCGTTATGGTGGCGAGGAATTTACGATTGTGTATCCTGGAAAAAGCAGTAACGAAGTAAAAGAAAATCTGGATTTTGTCAGAATCTGTGTTGGTGAGTCGGACTTTAGATTACGTAATAAAGATCGTCGTCAGCGTAAAGCCAGAAAATCCAGTGATAAAATTGTGCAAGTTACAATCAGTATCGGGGTTGCAAATCGCACGGAAAAACTGGTAGTACCGCATGATGTAATTAAAGCTGCTGATAAGGCGCTTTATAAAGCTAAAAAAATGGGGAGAAATAAGGTCTGCAGCTGAAGCCTGACGGATACTGATAGTTAGCTGAAAGTTTTTATCTCTGATTGTCAAAAATCTGCAGCTCAGATACAGTGCACAAGCCAGTCTTTTAAACTTTAACAACAATCTTCATCAGGTGTATATGATTATAGATCCGTCCGAAATCGATACGCATTCGGTTTATAAATTACTTGCGGGATCGGTCGTGCCGCGGCCGATTGCCTGGGTTTCAACTGTTAGCAAAGATGGAGTACTTAATCTTGCTCCTTTCAGTTTTTTTACAGTGGCATCGCGAGAACCACCAATGCTGGCAATTTCTATTGGTCCGCGTACAGGTGGCGAAGACTATGCTAAGGATACCCTGACTAATATCAGAGAAACGCAGCAGTTTGTGATCAATATGGTTTCGGTCTCACTGGCTAATGCGATGCATGAAACCGCGTTCAATCACGCGCCTGAAGTTTGTGAATTTACTCGCGCCGGTGTCACGCCAGCATCATCTGAAACACTGAAAACGCCGCGTGTGGCTGAAGCAAAAATCAGTATGGAATGCACGCTTGAACAGCTGCTAAAACTGGGCAGTGATTATCTGGTGATTGGACAAATGCAGCGCTTTCATATTGAGGATGATCTGATCAGTGAGGGCCGCATTGATTTAAAATCACTGGACCCTCTGGGACGTATGGCTGGTAACTTTACCAAAGTTGAATCGCTATTTGATTTACCGGTGGAAGACTGATGAGAGAAATGTTTGCTGGGCTATACTTGGAAATGATTTAAGTAAAGTTGATTTGCCATAAAGTAAGTATCGCATCCGTTCATATAAACTGTTTCACCATATAAATTGTTGTCTTTTTTAAAGTTGAGTACCTTATGTCTGTGATAAAAATTGGTGTATTAACAGCGTCCGACAGAGCCAGTGCTGGTATCTATGAAGATATATCCGGCCCCGCCATTATTGATACTCTGAATGATTACCTGTCGACAAAATGGCAGCCTGTTTATCGGGTGATCTCAGACGATCAGGAAAACGTTGAAACAAACCTCAAGCAAATGTCAGATACTGAAGGTTGTTGTTTAATTGTGACAACCGGCGGAACCGGCCCGGCTCCAAGAGATCTGGTGCCAGAGGCGACTGAAAACGTTTGTGATAAAATGCTGCCAGGCTTTGGCGAGCTGATGCGTCAGGTGAGTTTACAATACGTAGCAACCGCTATTCTATCGAGACAAACAGCCGGTATACGGCAGCGAAGCTTGATCATTAATTTGCCTGGGAAACCAAAATCAATCCGTGAATGTCTTGATGCAGTTTTTCCAGCCGTGCCGTACTGCATTGATCTGATTGGTGGGCCATTTCTGGAAACTAATGAGAGTGTGATTAAAGCCTTCAGGCCAAAATCCTAAATAGCTTATTACAGAGATGTGCTGTAATAAGCGCTAAGTGTTTCAGTTATAGAGTGTGTTATATTTTTCCCGCAGAAGGTTTTTTTGCACTTTACCCATGGTGTTTCGTTCCAGTTGATCCACTATCATTAATTTCTTAGGTACTTTATAACTGGCCAGTTGCTTTTTCAGTTCAGCAATAATATCGCTGTCGTTTGCAATTGACTGGCCAGGCTCGACAACAATAACAGCGGTAACCGCTTCACCGAAGTCTTTATGCGGCAGACCGATTACGGCAGATTCTTTAACACCGCTGACTTCATCAAGCAGTAGTTCAACTTCTTTAGGGTAGACGTTATAACCACCGGTTATAATCATGTCCTTATTGCGGCCAACAATGCTGATATAACCCTGCGGATTAAACTCTGCCATATCACCGGTCATGAAATAACCGTCGTCAGTAAATTCTTCAGCGGTTTTTTCGGGCATGCCCCAGTAGCCTTTAAAAACGTTGTCGCCTTTGACCTGTAACGCGCCGACGCCTTGTTCAAGTGGCTGGTTGTTTTCATCGACAATACGGGTCGAAACACCCGGTAGCGCAAAACCAACCGTACCGGGCAGGCGCTCAGCATCGACCGGGTTAGATGTGTTCATGCCGGTTTCGGTCATGCCGTAGCGTTCCAGTATGGTGTGACCACTGCGCTGTTTAAACTCTGTAAAGGTTTGCTCTAATAAAGGTGCTGAACCGGAAATAAATAAACGCACATTATCACAGACTTTCTGATTGAAGTTGTCATCATCCAGCAAGCGCGTATAAAAAGTAGGTACGCCCATCATCACGGTTGATTTAGGCAGCAGTTGCAGGATGGTACGGGTATCGAACTTTTCGACAAACAGCATTTTACTGCCGCCCAGTAATACATTGTGGCAGGCCACAAATAAACCGTGAATATGAAAGATCGGTAGCGCGTGTAACAGTACATCCTGCTGCTTCCACTGCCATGCCTGTTGCAGTGCCAGTCCGTTTGCGGCGAGGTTGTTATGAGTGATCATCGCGCCTTTAGGTCGGCCGGTGGTGCCAGAGGTGTATAAAATGACTGCCAGATCATCGGGCGCTGAATCAACGGTTTCAAATTCAGCAGCAGTTGCGCGACTGTTGTCAACCAGACTGCCGCGGTTACCGTCGGCCTCTAACGTGAAGACTTCGATTAAATCGTCATTTTTCTTTGAGTTAAAGAAAGCCTCGCTCGAGGGTCGGCATACCACGGCAGAGGGTCTGGCATTGTCGAGAAAATAGCTCAACTCGGTTTCGGTATAGGCGGTATTGAGGGGTAAATAAACAAAGCCTGCACGCAAACAGGCCAGATATAAGAAAATGACTTCGGGTGATTTCTCTACCTGAACCGCGACCCGATCGCCTTTTTTAATGCCTGCCTTTGTCATAAAACTTGCCAGTCGGGCAGTTTCTTCGGCCAGATGACCGTAGCTATAGCTTGAGCCGTCAGGAGTTTCAATGAAGATGGCGTCGGGGTTTACAGGGAAATGGGCTTCGAATACGCTATATATATTATTTTTCATTGAAAGTATCTTTGCTTGACAAGTAAATAGGGTACTGATTAGATTACCCCGAAATCTATAATTATGAATTATAAATTATATCATTTAGAATAGTCACGGGATAATTGACATAAATGACAGAGCGTATTCAAAGTCAGGCTTTATATATGCAGGTCGCCGATAAACTGCGCGACCAGATTTATCAGCATCAGCTTCAACCGGGTGATGCGATTGATGAAATGGCAATGTGTGAGCGCTTCGGGATTAGCAGGACGCCACTTCGGGAAGCGCTTAAAGTGCTCGATAGCGAAGGATTAATTGTATTAATCCCGCGCAAAGGCAGCTTTGTCCGCAATATGGATATTGAGGAGCTGAATGAGTTATTCCCGGTTATGGCTGTTTTGGAAGGCTTGTGCGCGCGTGAGGCGGTTGAAAATTGTACAGAGGACGATTTGAAACAACTGAACTGCATGCATGAAAAGTTAGAAGCCTACGTCTTAGAAGGCAATATTGATGCGTATTATGAGCAGAATTTTGTTTTTCATCAGGCGATTCAGGACTTGTCGGCGAATAAGTGGCTGCAGCGAATTATCGGTGATTTGCGGAAAATATTGCGGCTGGCGCGACACATGCAGCTGACCATACCGGGGCGCTTAGAAGCCTCGCTGGGAGAGCACCGTCAAATTATGCAGGCATTTACTCAAGCAGATGCAAATATGGCTGACCAGTGTATGCAAAATCATCTGAAGCAGCAATGGCAGTCGCTGGTGAACAAGCAGCGCGCTGAAGAGTAAGAAAAGACCGTAGTTTAAGTTACATACACAAATAAAAAATTAAGAGGAAAATTATATGAAATTAGGTAAAACGCAACGACTATCAGTCATACTGGCGGCAGCTTTTGTAGCAGCATCCTGTTCGCCAACAGCAGATCGTGAATTAACCGCATCTCACCAATGGCCAGGCGGTAAAGGTGACATCCGTGACGAAATGGTACAGATGATTGCGCGTGATGTGAACAACTCAAACACCGGTCTGAAAATTAAAGTTTACCCTGGTAAGTCACTCTACAAGCCTAAAGAGCAGTGGGCTGCTATGACCAAAGGCAAACTGGATATGACTGCCTTTCCTTTAGCTTATGCCGGCGGACGTCACCCTGAATTAAACCTGACGCTGATGCCTGGTTTGGTTAAAAACCACGATCATGCACTGCGTTTAAACAAATCTGAGTTTATGAACCGGATCAAAGCTATTATGGATGAGGCCGGTGTTATGGTACTGGCGGACACCTGGTTAGCCGGTGGTTTCGTATCTAAGAAGAACTGTATTCTTGAGCCGGATGATGTAAAAGGTCAGGCTTTCCGTGCAGCAGGTAAAGCGTTTAACCAGATGTTAGCTGGTGCCGGTGCGTCTATTACCAAGATGCCTAGTTCAGAAATTTACACAGGTTTACAAACCGGTGTTCTCGACGGTGCAAATACCAGTTCAGCGAGTCTGGTTTCATACCGTATTTATGAGCAGGTTACTTGCCTGACAGCTCCTGGCGATAATGCGCTGTGGGTGATGTATGAGCCGATTCTGATTTCCAAGAAAACCTTTAACAGCCTGACAAAAGAACAGCAGGAAGTGATGCTGGCATCAGCTAAGAAAGCTGAAATATTTGCGTCTGAAGGTGCTAAAAAAGCCGATGAGAAATTAGTTGAAACCTATAAGGCAGCCGGTGTTAAAGTAGTAACAATGACAGCAGAGCAGGCCGCAATGTGGCGTGCAATAGCTGACAAAACTTCGTATAAAGATTTTGCAGAAAAAGTAGAAGGCGGTCGTGAACTGCTGGATATGGCATTATCGGTTGAGTAAAAATCAGTTTTAACAGGTTTAAATCTGTCAAATCTGCTAAACGAGCACTATAAACTATAGTGCTCGTTTTTATTTATGGTAAATAAAAAATGAAAAATTACATTCAGTTTGTAACAAACATATCAAAGCTGTGCGGTATTATCGCGGCACTTATGATACTGATATCAGTGCTGGTCGTGTGTCAGATGGTCTGGGTACGCTACGTGCTTGAGTCTTCATCAATCTGGCAAACTGAATTTGTTACGTATTTATTAGTATCAGCTACGTTTATAGGCAGTCCCTACGTTTTATTAACGCGTGGACATGTCAACGTCGATTTAATTCCATTATATATTCGTCATCAGTGGCGTCTGCGACTGGCATTATTTGCGTCATTTTTATCACTGGCTTTTTGCCTTTTACTGACAGTGATGGGCTATGAATTCTGGTATGAAGCCTGGGAAGCTGGCTGGGTCTCGGATTCTATCTGGGAAGTGCGTTTGTGGATTCCTTATGCATCCTTACCTCTGGGTTTTTTGATTTTATCTTTACAATATGTCGCGGATATTCTGAGTTTATTGCGCGGTGAAGAAATGCCGTTTGGTATCTCGAATGATGAAGCGATGGAGTTATAGAAAATGAGTCCACTCATTATAGGTTTGTTAATTGCGTTTTCTTTAATCGTTATTTTGTTATGCGGTGTCCCGGTTGCTTTTTCCTTAGGTATTGTGGCGGTTGGTTTTCTGGTTTTATTTCAGGGTCCGGGCAGTGTTGGTGTTATCGCCGATACTCTGTTTGGCGGGCTCAATGAATTTGCACTGCTGTCGATTCCGATGTTTATATTGATGGGTGCAGCGATAGCATCATCGCGCGCTGGTGGCGATTTATATGAAGCGCTTGAGCGCTGGTTTTACAGAGTGCCTGGCGGTTTGATTATTTCAAATTTAGGAGCCTGTTCTATCTTTGCTGCGCTCAGTGGTTCATCACCGGCGACCTGTGCGGCAATCGGGAAAATGGGTATTCCAGAAATGCAAAAGCGCGGTTACCCCGACAGTCTGGCTACCGGTGCGATTGCAGCCGGTGGTACGTTGGGTATTTTAATTCCGCCCAGTATCACCATGATTGTTTACGGTATATCAACCGAAACATCGATCGGTCGTCTCTTCATGGCGGGCATTATTCCTGGTTTGATGTTAACCGGTTTGTTTATGGCTTGGTCGTTATATTATGCCAAGCGCAATGGTTTCCATTTCAAGATTGGTGATAAAGGTTACTCCTGGAAAGAAAAGTTTGAAATTCTGCCCAAGGTTGTACCGTTTTTAGTCATCATCGTTCTCATTTTATACGCGCTTTATGGTGGTGTAGCAACGCCTTCTGAGGCGGCCGGAGTCGGCGCCTTTGTTTGTGTGGCGCTGGTTATCTTCATTTATAAAATGTGGAACATGCGGGAGAACTGGGAGATATTACGCAGTGCGATGCGCGAATCGGTAATGATCATGATGATTATTGGTACCGCTGCTCTATTCAGCTATATGATGTCGAGCCTGTATGTCACGCAATCGTTGGCACAGTGGATTGCTGCACTGGATGTTAACCCGTGGCTACTGTTATTCTCCGTTAATATATTCCTGCTGGTTGCCGGTTTGTTTTTACCACCGGTTGCTGTGATTATTATGACCGCACCAACACTGGTGCCGATTATTGAAGGTATCGGTTTTGATCCGATCTGGTTTGGTGTGATGCTAACCATCAATATGGAAATTGGTCTGATAACGCCGCCGGTTGGTCTGAATCTTTATGTGATTAATAATATTGCACCGAATGTAAAACTGCCGACAATTTTATGGGGCGCATTACCGTTCATGCTGTGTATGATTCTGGCTATTATTTTACTGATTCTGTTCCCAGGTCTTGCTACCTGGTTACCTGATTACATGATGGGCGCAGCTCAGTATTAAACACAAAAGGTAAAGCAGTCAGTGGATATAATAATTCTGTTAGCCAGTGGTGCTGTAGCAGGTATGTTTGCAGGACTGCTGGGAATTGGTGGTGGCATTATCATCGTGCCGGTTCTGGCAATGGTGTTTAACACACAGGGCGTTAGTATCGATGTGCTGATGCACGTGGCTATTGGCACCTCACTGGCAACCATTGTGGTTACCTCGCTGTCGTCGATCAGAGCGCATCAAAAACACGGTGGTATAGAGTGGTCCGTGGTGCGGGTGATGAGTGTCGGTGTGTTTTTTGGTGGTTTGCTGGGCGCGGCAATTGCAAAATTGATCGCGGGTGAAGATCTGAAATTAATTTTTTCGATTTTTATGTTTGTGATTGCAGCGCAAATGATACTGGGTAACACCTCAAAACCACATCGTGGATTGCCGGAAACAGCGGGCATGTTATCGGCAAGCTCGGTTATCGGAATGATTGCATCAGTAATGGGTATCGGCGGCGGTTCGCTGTCAGTACCGTTTTTAACCTGGTGTAATATGAGTATTCGCAATGCCATCGCTACATCTGCAGCGGTTGGTTTCCCGATCGCGGTGTCAGGTACAATCGGTTTTATGATTAGCGGTTGGGCAGTGGCTGAGCGTCCGGTTATGAGTATCGGTTTTGTCAATCTGCCGGCTTTTTTAAGTATCATCGTTGCCAGTACATTGTCAGCTCCTGCCGGGGCCTGGATTGCTCACCGTATTTCACCGGTCATTTTAAAAAGAATTTTTGCCGGGTTTTTGCTGATACTGGGCATTCGCATGTTGCTGTCTTAGTAAAGAAGGTGTCATCGTTCGTTAAAAAAATCACATTACCAACAGCGGTAATGTGATTTTCTAAAGAGATTATTTTTTCAGTAATTTTCTTAAATAACCTCCCAGTTGATAGAAACTCAGCCCGCCGATAATCAGAAATGCACCACCCCAAATCCGGCTGTCCGGCAGCTCACCATTCAGATACTGACCCAAAATTAAAGCCGCGACTGGAGTAACCAGTGGAATCAGAGCGATCTTGCTGGCTTCTATATTTTTTAAAATATAAAAGTACAAGCTAAAACCCAGCACCGAACCAATAACGCTCAGATACATAATTGAGCCCCAGCCAATAACGGATATATTGACTGGGATATGAGCATCGGTGTATAGCCAGAATGCTGCCAGGAATATGGCACTCACAATAATTCCACCGGTGGTCAGTGACATAACAGGCAAATCAGAGGCGTATCGTTTAAAGACAACGGTGCCAAAACTGTGCCAGGTTACGGCCACAAGTACCGAAGCAATAGCCAGCATGTAGGCATTACTCTCGGTATTTTTCGAGTAGAAAATTAACATGAGTCCACTGAAAGCAATCGCAATGCCGGATAACTTTTGTGGTGTTAATGATTTCTCTTTTAAAATAAGCGCTGCAAATATGCCAGTTACTAATGGCATCAAGCCAAAAATTAAAGCAATCAGACCCGAAGAAATCGTTTGAGCGCCCCAATAAATGAGAATCATACTGAAAAAAATATTAAAACCACCGAGCAGATACATTGCGATTGCACGTTTGTGCCAGACCCATGCTGATCGCATCACGACAGTAAGCAGCAGACAAAGCAGCGCTGCAATCGACATGCGGCTGAGTAATGAAAAAATAAATCCGGCGTTGACGGCGCTCCATTTAACAGCCAGTGGAGTGGTCGACCAGATAACAACAACAGCAAGATAAGCCAGTGGTAATGACATTCCGTTTCCTTTTGGTTGAGACGCTTGTAATTATTTAAGCGTCTGTCTGGTAATTTCGATTAATAAAAAAAGCAAAAAAAAGGCCGCAGATTTTGCAGTCTGCGGCCTTCAGGAATTTGGTTTTATATATTAATCAGTTACATGAACTTTCCTGTCAGCGCACAGCTACGCATCATCGCCACAAGCCAGCGGCTAATGGATACAGAGACTAGAGGTTTGCTGAAAGTTAGGTTCATGTAGCCAGTGTCTGATTTAAAATATGACATGTCAATAGTTTTTTAAATAGTTTATTCATTGACCAGCTGTCTGATTACTGAAAGAGTATCGCTGTTATCCCATTCGATGCTGCCAAACAGTGAGTAACGAATACGCCCTTTTTTGTCGATAAGGTAGCTGCTAGGAAAGGCGAAAACCTGCCAGCGTTTTAAAGCTGCGCCGTCAGTATCCAGAAGAACGGGAAAGCTGACACTGACTTTGGTTTTTAAAAATTCTTCGATAACAGGTTTCTTTTCCGCCATATTGACACCGAGGATAATAAATTTATCATTTGTAAAATGATCCTGAAGTCGTTGCATCGAGGGCATTTCATGTACGCAGGGCGGGCACCAGCTGGCCCAGAAATTCACCAGTACCACGCTGTTTTTATAATCTTCTAGATCTACCTGCTGACTGTTCATGTCAGCCAATGCTAATGCCGGTGGAATCGGGTTGGCTTTATGAGGCCGCAGTTTTTTTACTTTTCGTATATTGTCGGCACTGAATGTTTCGGCTGATTGCTGGCCGGGCGTTCGGCTTTTTTTAGGGAAATTTTTTAATCCAGAGATAGCTTGTCTGAGCATCATCGGCAACTGTTTGCTGACGCTATCCTCATAAGCATCGGCATCTGGTCTGAAATAAAAACGATCGCGTACATCATTAATAAGTTGTAAAAAAACATCACTGCCACCTTGCTGCAAGGCTGGCAGGGTATGATCAAGTTTCCAGAACCAGGGTGATTCTTTAGGCTGAATGACAAATATCAAGGCATTGCTGTTGCTAACCACCGGCATGAGTTTGCCCTGTTGCCCAGGCTCCGGTGTGCTGACATAAAACTTCGGGCTGATTAAAATCAGTCCGCCCAGCGACTGATCAGCAGAATCCAAACGCTGAAGCTGCTGCGTGCCGCGTAGTAACGGAATGGCGGCGCGACCGGTACCGACGGCATAAATGGTTTTACCGCTTTTAGCTTGCGCAAGCCGGATTAATTCACTGATGTCGGCAGCTGGAATATTGTCCATGCTGCTGAGGGCAACCGGTAAGAAGTAACTGGCAAAGAGGTCTATCAGCCATATTTCAGTGCCTGCTTTGGCAATAGCTTGGGCTAGAAGAATATCATGACTCTGAGGCCCGGCTTCTGAATAAAACCAGAGTATCAGATCACTACCTTCAGCTGCGTAGCGGCTATAGTTGATGTCATTGCCAGAGCTTAGGCTAATAGAGCCCTGCTCAGCAGCTAAACTGTTATGACAGAGAAAAAGTAAGAGTAAAAGCGTGCTGATTATTCGCATAGATGACATCTGTAACAGCCTGAAGCCAGGCTGTGTTGGTGAAAGAGTTAGTGCTAGCCGTTATCTTTCAGTCGCACCGTTTCAATCCTGTATTGTAAATGTTTGGCTGTTAAAAGATACATTTCATCATATCCATGATGCCGGAATAGTGTGGACGGACCCAGTCAAAACGGTACAGGGTTTCTTTACTGTCCATCGTTTCCAGTTTTACTTGAGATCGTTCAGAGGAAATTGAGATGATGCTGCCTTCGGCATAGTGCTCAGAATTTAATTCGTGATAAAAATAGATTTTGTCGCCTTTTTTCGCTTTGTGGCGGCTACCTAGACTGGTTTCGAGGATGACGCTGTCTTTGCGGCGTTTAATTGATAACAAATGACCGCTCGGTGCCAGCGCGTTAAGGTATTCTTTTTCACTGTTGCAAATGGTTTCATTAATCATTTTTGTGTGAGCACGCTGCAGGTGACTGTTGAAGTCTTGTCGACAGCGTTTAGAGTTGCTTTGTTTATACGAGCCCGAGTTGCTATCATCAATTTCCCACTGTGCTACTCGCTCAAGTGATGGCAGCGAAAGTACCCGAATCCAACCCTGATAGCGGCTATCGAAATAACAGTTGCTGTATTTTTTATTATCGAAAGGAGATTTTTCATCGACTGATGATTGGTTCTCATGATAATCATCGAGAGCAATCATCATAATATAGTCAGCATCCTGTCTGCCGGATTGTTTGCCATAGATTTCCGCCAGCTCTATTTCATTGCCCACCGATTTGCTCAGTTTGCGATCAACCACCTTGCGTTTTTTTCCAATTTCACGATTGAAGCCCTGCTGCAAACGTTTCAGCAGGCTGGTTTTTGTTTTTATATCAGGGCGGGCCGGAGTTTTGTAGCGGATTACGGTACGCCCGGCACTGCCTTCGCTATCAGTAATGCTGCTGAAATGAGACGGTCTGTCTTCCAGCGTGTTAGCAATTTTTGTCGTATCAAGTTTGTTGAACATCGAGCAGGCACTGAGGTTAAGCAGTAGAACCGTTAATAGTAGAGATAGTTTTATGTTGTAAGTATTATTTTTCATCCGATTCAAATCCTAATATTTTTCTAATATTGTGCGCTGAGGTGTTTAAATGCTGTTTCAGTCGGGCCGCAAGTTTACGCTCGGCATTTTCTCTGGCCAGACTGACAGAGACCGTTGAACTGGTAATCACCTGACCAAGCTCATAGCGTGAGAGTAATTTCTGAGTATCACTTCGGTTAACATCAAGCGAAGCATTAAGTTTAACAATATGACGGTTCCCATTCTTATGCTGGCTTTGTTTTGTTTTTATCGTGATTGTTGCAACGGTGTTTTTACGGCCTTGTATGTAATCAAAACCGGCTTTATTAAGTGCTATCTCCAGCATCTTATGCAAAGGTGATTGTTCGTGTCGTTTATCAATACCGACAATCAGCTTGCCAGATTCTAAAACAAACTGTTCGAGTGCCACAATCGCCTCAAGTGTTTTGCTGTCAACACTTGTCTTGTCATATTGTTGCAAAATCTGCCGATAGGTGATTATCCGGCGGTACTTTTCACTGAGTGTTTTATGACTGTTGTATTGGCGAAACAGACTGGCTTTTTTCAGTGATCTGAGTATTGATTTGGCGGCCTTCAGTTCCTGTTGCAAACGCAGTCTGCTAACCTCAACAAGTGCTGCGTGCTGCAAAGTTATTGCCACAAAATAGCTGTCGCCTGACTGGCACGTCTGGCTGATTTTGTGCTGGTCAACAGGTATTGATACTGATTCTGATCTTGCCCGGCTGACCGATTGCTGACGGAATGAGCCGTTATCATCGGTTTTGGTGTTTTCAATGTGCGATGAAACATCACTGCTGATTTGCTGTACCAGATCCTGTCTGGCATTGAGTTTTGCTTGTTCGAGCGTACTGGCAGAACCGGTTGCATAAAAGCTCTGACTGCCAAGGATTGGTGCTTTAAGGCAGATAGTGGCAGGATTGGCTGCAGCATCGGATCGGGCAGCGTAGCGACAACTGCTTAACAGTGTCATGCTGATAAGGCTCAGGCTAATACAGGCTGAGGACAGAAGAAAAGAATTTATTTTCATGGTTTACTTTGGCTTAAACAGGCTTGAATGTTATTTGTTCGGGTTATTTAATAGCTGTCTGGTTTTATTGTGCGACGACTAATAATCGGTAATAAGCGGCGCTTACACGTTACTTTTTATCATTACTTGTTATGATAGCGGTGTTCTGACTCGCTTAATACTTCAGTTTTCAATGCCGTTTGGATAGCCCATATTTTGATCGTCGACGACACATCTAATTCCTCCCGATTTCTAACTGTAATTATAGGTCAACGCCAGCAGTTTGCTCAGGCAATCAAAAAAATAACCGATATTGCTGTCAACAATGCTTTATTGGTGACAAATAGCGCAGAAATGTTTGAAACGTCTGATATTGTGACGTTTAAACAGGCAACAGGTTTACTGGGTCAGGAAAAAAGATTCGTTATTATCGACCTGTTTGATGAGCTAGCGGTGGATGCGCTGGCTGCGCTCGCGGGTATTGTTCCCGGCAGCGGTGGTTTGATTTTTTGTATGCCGCCACGCTCGCAATGGCAGACTGTCTATGCATCATTGTTTGCACAGCGTTTCATACACTACCTGGATAACCATTCATTTGCCGGTTATATCGATTGTGCCAATACGCAGGCGCTTCAGAATCTGGTCAGTGCTCCGTTGCTTGTGCAAACAGCTGCTGAAATGCGGCCTACAGCTGATCAGACTGAAGTGATTGAAGCCATTAATCGGCTCAGTGCATCTGCGCTGCAACAGACACTGGTGATCGTTTCTGATCGGGGCCGGGGTAAATCCAGTTCGCTGGGGATGGCCGCCGCAGCACTGTTAGCGCAGACAAAAATCACTATTCTAATCACCGCACCGCGTTTTAAAGCCTGTGAAGTGGCCTTTATACATGCCCAAAGACTGCTTGGTGCCGGCAAAATAAAGCAGGCATGTTTGCGCCATCGACAATCAATGCTTAGATTTATGGCGCCCGATGAGATATTACAAAACAATGAAGCGGCCGATATTGTATTAATTGATGAGGCTGCGGCAATTCCTTTGCCACTATTGCAGGGCATACTTGAGCGTTATGCTAAAACCGTGTTTGTCTCCACCGTGCATGGTTATGAGGGCACCGGCCGCGGCTTTTCGGTACGGTTTATGGCGCAGTTGCAGCGGCAGCAAAGACACTGGAAAAAAATTGAAATGAAAACCCCGGTGCGTTGGGCAGCCAATGACCGGCTCGAAGCCTGGCTGTTTAAGTTATTGTGTCTCGATGCCGAACTGCCGTCATTAGCGCAGGCGATGGATCTGAGCAAGCTCACGATCTGTCAGCCAGATCAGCAGCAGTTAGCGGACAATGAAGCGCTATTGAGCCAGGTGTTTGCATTGCTGGTACTGGCGCATTATCGAACCCGGCCTTCCGACTTGCAGCGCTTATTGGATGATGAGCTGACCATCACTGTGGCGCAATACGACAACCGCGTGGTCGCTGTGTTGTTAAGCTGTGATGAAGGCGCTTTTGAGGCGTCACTGTCGTCTGCCATTTATCAGGGCCGGCGCCGGATCAAAGGCCATTTGCTGGCGCAGACATTAACCTACCATTGTGGCGTTGAAAGCGCTGCATCTGCGCGCTCGCATCGCATTATGCGGGTGGTGGTACAGCCAGATTATCAGTCGATGGGAATCGGCAGCCAGTTAGTGCAATACCTGTCTGCCACGCTTAAAAATCGCCGGGTTGATGTGCTCGGTAGCAGTTTTGGGCTGACCGATCAACTAGCCCGATTCTGGCAGGCCAATGGTTTTGAGCTGGTCAGAATTGGTCTTAAACACGAAAAGAGCAGTGGTGAAAGAGCTGCTGTCCTGGTGCAGGCCTTAACGCCACTGGGCGCTGACATTGTGGCTCAGGCCAGACAGCGATTTGCAGTGCATCTGCCGTTACTGCGCAAAACCCTGCTAAGTGATGTCGACGCTGGCTATGAGAGTCAGAGCAGTCTCGCGGCAGATCAATTAAGCCCGCTGGAATGGCAGGATATAGAATCGTTTATTGATTACTCCAGAGCCTATGAACTGTGTATTGGAGGCGTTAATAAGTGGTTAACGCTGAACCGTGACGCGATAAAACAGTGTCAGGATAAAACGGCTTATTTAACGGTGATAGAGCAAATCGCGCTGCGTCATCAGAGCTGGCAGGACACCACAAAAACAATGGGACTGGCCGGTAAACAACAGACACAAGACTTGTTTAAGGAAGCGGTTCTCTGGTACTGGCAGCAACTGAATCCGTGAGTGCTGGGTTAAATTGCAGCAGCACAAGAGCTTTGCCAGCCTGGCGGTATTGCTGATAGAGCTGTCTAATGTCGTCAGTGGCTGAGTCTTGCTCGATCAGCAGAAAACCTGCGCGCTGATAAAACACCTGCAAGTGAGGGTAGGCAAAGCAGTAGCATTTTTTTGCTGCCAACTGAGGTCTGATTTGCAGCAGCATCTGCTGACCAATGCCTTGTCTCTGATGTGTTTTTGCAACGCTCATGCTGCGCAATATCCAGCTGTGCTGGAGTGGGCAAAGCCGCAACGCAGCGATAATAGGTGACGATGATTGCTGCTGCTTTCTGGCAATGATAACCACGTCGGTTTTTGCCGCCTGAGAGCGCATTCCCTGAGACTGAAAAAAACGTTTCACCAGTGGTAAGATAGCGGTCTCTGCGGTGGATACAGTGATAGGGGTCAATGAGTCGTTCATTTTGTTATCGGTGTCAGCGTGTTGAAGCGGCCTGTTTTTGTCATAAGGTTATTCAGATCGATAATCCTCTGCCGGTTATTGTATTACAACACCCCGATGAAAGCCGCATCAATAAAGGCTCGGCGATTATCGCTAAACTGTGTTTAAAAAATTACCAGTGCTGGCAGGGCGAAGACTTCAGCGACAATGCGGCGCTGAACAGTCTGATAATGTCGGCGGCAGACCAAACCGCTGTACTTTACCCGGCAGCAGATGCGCTGATACTGACGGATTATTACAACGCGATGCCGGCACAAAAAAAGATAAAACAGCTGATAGTGATTGATGCAAGCTGGCGTAAAGCCAGAAAAATATGGTCGCTGTCGACTAATCTGCAGGGTCTGACGTGTTTAAAGCTAGGGCCCGAGCTGCAGTCAAATTACCGTATTCGAAAAGTCCCTGCAGCCGGTTATTTATCGACCATAGAAGCGATAGCCTGTAGCTTGTCGGTATTTGATCAGGCAGCCGATAAATATCAGCCGCTGCTGGATTTGTTTGCATCGATGATAGACTTTCAAATTGATAAAATGGGTCAAAAAACGTATCAAAAAAATTATACGGATAACTAAAAAAAGAGGTTTTTGTGAGCAATAAAAAACTCGTTATTGCGATTTCATCCAGAGCATTGTTTGATCTGCAGGCGGCGCACGATATTTTTGAACGTGATGGTGTTGATGCGTATTGTCAGTATCAGATTGAGCATGAGTCTGAAGTACTGGGGAAAGGTGTGGCTTTTCCGCTGGTGCAAAAGTTATTGAAATTAAACGAGGCTGCAGCAGATAAATTCCAGGTTGAAGTGATTTTACTATCGCGCAATAGCGCCGATACCGGTTTGCGGGTTTTTAATTCCATCGAACATTATGGTTTGAATATTGTTCGTGCCGCTTTTTCTGGCGGTAATATGCCGTACCGTTATGTACGGCCATTTGGTGCTCATCTGTTTTTATCGGCCGACCCGGAGGATGTGCGGGCGGCTTTAGACTCCGGTCTTGCGGCGGCGACCATACTGCCGTCAAAAGCCAAGGACTGTGATGATGCTCTGGTACGCATTGCCTTTGATGGTGATGCGGTGCTGTTTTCAGATGAAGCTGAACAGGTCTATCAGAAAAGTGGGCTGGCTGAATTCGAGGCGACTGAAAAAGCCGCAGCTGAAAAACCTTTACCCGGCGGCCCGTTTAAAGACTTTCTGGCAGCGCTACATAATATTCAAAGTTATTATCCGGCGAAAACATCTCCGATACGTACTGCTCTGGTCACAGCGCGCTGTGCACCGACCCATGAAAGAGTGATCAAAACCTTGCGGGCGTGGGACATCCGAATAGATGAAGCATTGTTTTTAGGCGGTCGTCCCAAAGGTGAGTTTCTGGCGGCTTATGGTGCGGATTTATTTGTTGATGATCAGCAGGGACATTGTGATGTCGCCAGTGAATTTGTGCTCACCGGGCACGTTCCCAATGGCGTCAGCAATAATAAAAATAAGGCATAACAAGGTTTGCTGGCGATGAGCCCGCGTTGTTTTTCACGCTGTCAGCCGACTATCGGTGGATAGCGTGCTAAAAGCTGTTTTATTAGTTAAATACTACCGCTATAGCGCTATTTATTTTAAGCTATGGATAATCCATACAATTTCAGGAGTTTTAGAAGTGGTATTCTCATTCAAAGCATTTGTTCTCTCACTGTCTGTTGTTTTTCTTTCTTGCTTTTTCATAAGCTCAAGCCAGGCTGCCGCTGTCGATGCTCCTGCCTTTTCTTTAAAAGGCGATAATGGCCAGATAAGCCTGAACAAATACCGTGGCAAAGTGATCTATCTCGATTTTTGGGCTTCCTGGTGCGTGCCCTGCAGAAAGTCATTCCCGTGGATGAATGCGATGCAGAATAAATATAAAGCCAAAGGTCTGGTCGTGATCGGGGTTAATCTTGATGATAACCGTGAAGCCGCTAAAGCCTTCCTCAGTCAGGTACCGGCTGATTTCACCATCGCCTATGACCCGGATGGTGAAACCCCTGGAAAATATCAGGTTGAAGTGATGCCGACTTCATATCTGATCGATCGCGATGGCAAGCTGGTTTACAAGCACCGCGGTTTTAAAAAATCTCAGAGCGCTGAGATGGAGCACAAAATCAGTTCGCTGCTGGCAAACTAATGTATAAAAAGTTAAAACCTCTCAGCCTGTTATTGGGACTGCTGGTTTGCAGCGGTTGTTCGACCATGAAAGATGTATCGAATACGGTAAAGGATTCACTGTTTAATTATGAAAAAGTGAAACCCTGGCAGCGTGGAGAGCTGGCGAAAGAAGACATGCAGCTGATTGATGACGGTCTGATGACGTTTGCAGACGATCATATTTATTTCAGTAAAGAAGCGGCTACCGGCGGTAAAGGTGTTGGTGGCGGCGGATGTGGCTGTAATTGACGATGAAATCAGTAAAAAAGAAATTAGCTTTCGCAGCCTGTAGTTTGCTCAGCCATAACCCGCAGAGCGTGCTGGCATCGGAAGCAGAAGACTGGGCGGTGGATGGTTCTTTTTTGCATTACGAAGAAGAACAACGGATTACCGTTAACAAACTGATCGGCACCCTGATAACCAACATCAGTGAGGCCGACCGGGTTAAAGTTGATCTGGTGTTTGATACCATGAGTGGCTCAACACCCAGTGGAGCGCTTGAAGGTGCCGGCAGTTTCACCACCATTACCACGCCTTCGGGAGCGGGTGGTTTTAGTGCCTCAACCGGCAGCACTGCGGTGGCCGATTTCAGCGATACCCGTTTGGGTGTCGGTGTAGACTGGGAGCATACTAAAAAAAGGCTCTACCGTATCAACTACGGCAGCAGTATCTCAGTAGAAAAAGATTACACCTCGTTTGGTATCAACAGCAATTATGCACAGGACACTAGCAGCCGTATTGTGACTTATTCGGCTGGTGTGGCCATGGCTTTTGATGATGTTCGCCGATCAACCGGTGGCACGCCGGAGCCGTTTGCGTTATACGGGGCAGGCGAGACACTCGAAAACGGCACGCGCGTGACGCTGGATACTATTTTCGGCGTGACTCGGGTATTTAACCGGCGGACTCTGGGACAGGTGAATTTTTCCACCGGCCTTAATGAAGGCTATTTAACCGATCCCTATAAACTGATCAGCCGGACCCAGCTACTGGATGCGAATGACCCGTCGGCTGGTTTTGATGAAAAAGATACCTATTACGAAAGCCGGCCATCATCAAGACAGCGCAGCAGTGTTTATACTGCAATCGCGCATAAAACCCGGCATGATAATGTCTTACACATGTCTTATCGTTATTACTGGGATGACTGGGATATTGTTTCTAATACCTTAGATTTTCGTCTCAAAATCAGTTACGAAAATAATTTTTTTATTGAGCCTCATTTGCGTCTTTATCAACAAACGGCGGCGAATTTTTATTACTTTTCTCTGGAGCAGGAAGTCTTTGGTCCTACCGGCTTTCCGGAATTTGGCAGTGCCGATTACCGGCTTGACCAGTTTAGCGGCACCACAGTCGGCTTTAATATCAGCAAGAAATTCAGCGGTACCGGCAAGTTAAGAATGCGTGTAGAACAAATCAGATGGGAATACGAAAACTCGCTGTTTGATGTCAACAACGCGCTGGTGTTTCAGCTCAGTTATAAAAAACTATTCGAATAAAGGCCGCGGTTATCGATTCATTTGAAAAAGTGGATGATTACTGGCGCGCCCGCTTTCAGGCCATGGCCAGTCCCTGCGAATGCCTGATTGCCTGCGAGGATGAAACTCTGGCCAGAGAGCTGGCCGCGCTGGCCGAATCCGAAGCTTCACGCATTGAACAAAAATTCAGTCGCTATCGTCAGAATAATATCGTTCACCGGATCAATCATGCCGGCACAGAAACTATTCGTGTTGATAATGAAACCGCAGACTTGCTGGATTTTTCGGCTCAGTGTTATCAGCTCAGTGAAGGCTTGTTTGATATTACCTCGGGTGTGTTGCGCGAAGTTTGGCAATTCGATGGCAGCGATCATATCCCGAGTGCTGCCGCGGTTAACAAGGTATTGAAACGGGTTGGCTGGAGCAAGTTACAGTGGGACCGACCGTTGTTGACCCTGCAACCGGGTATGCAGATTGATCTGGGTGGCATTGGCAAAGAGTATGCGGTTGATCAGGTGGCGAAATTACTCAAGCAGCGAGCCAGTCAGGTTAATGTGCTGGTTAACTTCGGTGGCGACCTAGTGGCGACCGGGCCCCGTTTAAATGCGGTGCCGTGGACAGTGGGGTTGGATGACCCGGCCCGAACTGGCGAGAAAACTCTGGGTGGGGTGGCTTTAAGCCGAGGCGCCTTTGCCACCAGTGGTGATGCCAGGCGGTTTTTACTGAAAGACTCGGTTCGTTACAGTCATATCCTTAACCCAAAAACAGGCTGGCCGGTTGAGCGGGCTCCACGCTCGGTCTCGGTGCTGTCCGGCACCTGTATTGAAGCCGGCATGCTGGCCACCTTTGCATTGTTGCAGGGAAAACAGGCGCGCTATTTTCTTGAAGAACAGGAAGTAAGGTTTTGGATGGTTGAATAAGTCGTAAGTCATAAGACTTACGACTTGTTTTTCTAGCCGGTATTGCGCATACCTGCTGCAATCGCGTTGATCGAACGCAGTAGCGGGCTTAGCCATTGCTCACGTTCATCTTCGGGCAGGCTTTCATCACGGTAGCGTCGGATCAGTGTGACCTGAATATGGTTTAACGGATCCAGATAAGGGTCGCGACGTCTGAGTGATAAGGCCAGCGTTGGGTTATGTTCTAACAGGCTGTGTGACTGACTGACGTTTAAGATACTGTCTACAGTGCGGTCATGCTCTGCTTTCATTAACGCAAAAATGTGTTTACCGGTTTTCGGGTTAACACACAGCTGGGCATATTGTTCGGCAATAATCATGTCTGACTTTGTCAGCGCCATTTGCGTGTTACTGATCAGCGAGCGGAAGTACGGCCAGTTATCATACATATCCTGTAGCTTGTCGATGTGACTGCTGTCTTTGAGGATGTAAGACTCCAAGGCCGAGCCAATACCAAACCAGGCCGGCATGGTCTGGCGAGACTGTGCCCAGCCAAAGACCCAGGCAATGGCGCGGACTGATGATTTGGAACGATCAGCTTTTTTACGGTGCGACGGACGCGAGCCGATATTGAGCATCGCAATTTCATAAACCGGTGTGGCTTCGTAAAAGTAATCCAGAAAACCATTGTCCGTGTCGGTAAAATCACGGTATGCGTGTTCACCCTGCGCCGTTAGTTGCTGCATAATCTGAATATGCTCATCTTTAGGCTTGCGATAATCCGTCACCAGACAGCGACTGGCCAGTATCAGGCCGGTGATACCCATGGTCAGTTCATAAATAGCGGTTTCAGTGTTACTGTATTTATTGGATAACACTTCACCTTGTTCGGTAAACTTAATCTGGCCGTGAACAGTGCCTTCTGGCTGGGCCACAATCGCATCGTGGGTAGGGCCGCCGCCGCGACCAATGGTGCCGCCACGGCCATGGAATAAACGGCATTCAACGCTTTTCTCGGCGGTCAGGCGTATGACTTTTTGCTGGGCTTCGTATAAGTTCCATGATGAGGCCATGATGCCGCCATCTTTACAGGAATCGGAATAACCGAGCATGACTTCCTGCAGGTTACCCGAGGCTTTTAGCAAGCCGGTATAAACCGAATTATCGAGCAATTTTTTAAGCACGATTTCGATGTGCTCAAGATCTTCGATGGTCTCAAATAACGGCGAGATAATGAGATGACTGAACCACTGGTTGTTTTTATCTTTACCAGCCAGCCCGCAGAGACTGGCCAGCCACATCACTTCCATAATATGACTGGCGGCGTGGGTCATTGAAATTACATAAGCACCAAAGGCGTTGTCACTGATCTCGGCCTGCATTTTTGACATGGTTTCAAAAACATTGATGGTTTCAATATTTAAGGTATCGAGTTTATCTTTATCGAGCTCAAACGCGGGCGGATTGTCGATATAATCGGCCAGCGTCTGCAACCGTTGTTCTTCGCTTAATGCGAGATAATCCGGTGCGTTTTTAATCTGACTGAAGATATCGGCAACAGCCTCTGTATGACGGGTTGATTCCTGACGAATATCCAGCTTTAGTAGATAAAAGCCAAAGGTTTCAACCAGGCGAATTAAGCTTTTCAGTTCACCCTGAGCAATTCGCTCGTCGCCATCGGCCACTAATGAATCATAGATGACGCGCAAGTCGTCCAGAAAATCCGCTTCAGAGGTATAAGCATCCGAGGTGTCTTTCTCATAATTACCACTGATATGTGATTTGATATTGATGATATTCTGGTTAATACGGTATTGCATGTAAGCAATTTTGCGGCGATAAGGTGAGTTTTGGTAGACTTCGGCGCGTTCTGCAAAAACGTTAAAACGGATCGCTTCATCGTCTTTCAGGCTTTCATTAAAAGCCTCCGAGGTGTTGCATAACAGGCTGGAATGGGTCAGCTGCTTGAACAGAATTTGTAGCTTGGTGGCATACTGAATAAACACGGTTTTAGCCTGCAGTCGCAGCGCCATTTCAGTGGTTTCCGGTTTTACGAAGGGATTGCCGTCACGGTCACCACCAATCCATGAGCCAAATTTCAGAATATTGGGTATCCTGAACTGATGTTCCGGGAAATGCTTTTTTAAATTCTTTTCAAGATTACGGTAGACTTCCGGTATCGCATCAAACAGACATTCGCGGAAATAAAACAGACCGTTTTCAATCTCATCTTTAACCTGAGGTTTGATCGAGCGTACTTCATCGGTGCGCCATAAAGACTGGATCAGGGTTTCCAGTTCATAGGCAATATTGTCTTTCTGGACTTTATTGAGCCGGTTTTCATTGAGTTTTTCATTGGTGGTGAAAATGCGGCGCAGTGCCAGCATGATGGTACGGCGTTTGGATTCGGTCGGGTGAGCGGTGAAAACCGGGATATAGGTGATCTGATCTAACAGGCTTTGTATCTGCTGCACCGATAAATTTTGCTTTTTGAACTGGATGAACGTGGTATCAAAAGAGCCGTGCCATAGGGTTTCATCACTGCGTACTTTGTTGCGACGCTCCTGATGCTGAAAAGCCTCTTCGGCAATGTTGACCAAGCTGAAATAGGTACTAAAGGCACGCACAACCTGTACCAGTGTATCGGCATCCAGTGACTGGATAAATGCCATTAGTTGCTGGCGCTTGCGCGGATTTTCAACTTTACTCAGACTGATATAACCGGTGCGCAGTTTCTCTACCGCATCGTAGATATCTTGTCCGGCCAGTTTCCGCAACACATCACCCAGTAAAGTACCGAATAATTTAACGCGTGAACGCAAAGCTTTATCATTAATGGGGGGTTGTATCGCACTCATACCGTGTCTGTTCTCTAGTTATCTTTCAGCCGACTCCTGATAAAAAGCAAAAGTCAGTCGCTGTGAGTTAAGCCCGTTGTTCAGGCAAAATTAGCCCGCTATTATACGTGGAAATGAAAGCAGGCGCTTGTGTGTTTGATTAATAATCATAATTTTAATTGAATTAGATCGCTTAATGTACTTGTAAGTGATTGAATTTGTGGAGTTATATTTTGCCGGTGTTATAGTGTGGGTAACGGTGTGCTTTGTGAATTTGGGCTCAGTAAGGCAAGCGGTTTGAGCTGAGCGCAGGTTTTATGAGATTATCCAACATAATATTATAAGCATATAATAATAAGGGATAGATTATGACGGCAAATACTAACGATACCAAGGCCTCTTCCGCTAAACCATCGATTACCGAATCGCAGGCCTGGCAACAGCTGCAAGCCCATTTTCAGCAGGTTCAGTCACTGCATATGCGCGATTTGTTTGCAGCAGACCCGCAGCGTTTTGAGCGCTTTCATGTCAGCCTTGGCGATATTTTGCTCGATTATTCCAAAAATCGTATGACCGATGAGACGCATCGTTTACTGCTTGAGCTGGCGCAGCAAGCCGGTGTCGAAGCCTGGCGTGACAAAATGTTTTCCGGTGATCACGTTAACCTGACTGAAGACCGCGCGGTTATGCACGTGGCCTTGAGAAATCGCAGTGAGACCGTGATGCGCGTTGACGGTATTGATGTGATGCCACAAGTGCGACGGGTATTGCAGAAAATGCGCAGCTTTTCTGATGCGGTGCGCAGCGGCGAGTTCAGAGGCTATAACGGCGAACGCATTAAATCGATTATAAATATTGGTATCGGCGGCTCGGATTTGGGCCCGCTGGTAGTCTGTGAGTCGATGAAGCCTTACGCCCAACGTGGCCTGAACGCCCATTTTGTTTCCAATGCTGACGCAACGCACCTGCTAGAAACTTTAAAAAATGTTGAGCCAGAATCAACCCTGTTTGTAATTTCATCAAAATCATTTACCACACAGGAAACCATGCTCAATGCCGAAAGTGCTAAAGCCTGGTTTTTGAGCCTGGTTGGCAACGAAAAGGCCATTGCAAAACACTTTGTATCCGTCACCAACAATACCGAGGCGGCAGAAGAGTTTGGTATTGCTGCGGATAATATCTATGAAATATGGGACTGGGTCGGTGGCCGCTACTCACTTTGGTCGGCGATTGGTTTGCCGATAGCGTTATATCTGGGTATGGATCATTTTGAGGAGCTGCTGGAAGGCGCTCATGTGATGGATCAGCATTTTAAAACCGCGCCACTGGCAGAAAATATGCCGGTGATTATGGCTCTGCTGGGGATCTGGTATAACAACTTTTTCGATGCTCAGAGCCATGCGGTGATGCCATACAGTCAATATCTCAGACGCTTGCCAGCATACCTGCAACAACTGGATATGGAAAGTAACGGTAAAACCATTGACCGTGATGGTGAACGGGTCGATTACCTGACTGGGCCGATTATCTGGGGTGAGCCGGGCACCAACGGCCAGCACGCCTTTTTCCAGTTATTGCATCAGGGCACCAAGCCAGTGCCGGCTGACTTTCTGGTGCCTTGTATCAGCCAAAATCCGATGGGCAACCATCATCGGGTGCTGGTTGCCAACTGTTTTGCCCAGACCCGCGCCCTGATGCACGGTAAAACCACTGGCGAAGCGCTTGAGCAGCTGCGTGAGGCTGGCCTGGCAGATGATGAAATCAATGACTTATTTGCGCATAAAGTCTTTGATGGCAACAAACCCAGCAACACCATTTTATTTGAAAAGCTAACCCCTAAAACCCTGGGGTCCATCCTCGCGCTTTATGAACATAAAGTCTTCGTACAGGGCATCATCTGGAACATTAACTCATTTGATCAGATGGGGGTTGAATACGGTAAAGAACTAGCGGGTGACATACAGGGCGAACTATCGCATCGTGATCAAACCGAATGCTACGATTCGTCAACTAATGCGTTAATTAATCATCGGAAAGACATTTATTTTCGGCACTATGAGCGAAGAGACTATGATAAGAAATAACGAGCTTGTAGTGTGTAGTTGTCAGTGTGCAGTGATACAGGAAAGTTTGCAGTTGTCAGTGTACAGTGTGCAGTAAAAGACAAAAGACTTAAATATGCCGTTGACAATGGATTTACAAAATTTAAAGATTTCTGCCCACTGCCCACTGCCCACTGCCCACTGCCCACTGCCCACTGCCCACTCCCCACTGCCCACTGCCCACTGCCCACTACAGCCGCTGCTGCTGCATTGCCCACTCAATGTGTTCAGCCACCATCTCTGACACGGTGGGCTTCTTTGTCTGTAAAGCGTTGATCACGGCCTCTGAATGCGGTGTGTTGCCTAAAGCTATAGCGATGTTTCTTAACCAGCGTTGGTGGCCGATACGCCGAATCGCTGAGCCTTCGGTTTTCTTTAAAAAGGTGGCTTCATCCCAGTTAAACAAATCCAGTAAGTCGGCGCTGTCGAGATGGTGCCGGCTAAAAAAGTCCTGCTCGCGAGTGTTTCTGGCAAAGCGGTTCCAAGGGCACACCAGCTGGCAATCATCGCAGCCATAGATTCGGTTGCCGATGTCGGCGCGAAACTCAACGGGAATGCTGCCGTGAAGCTCAATCGTCAGATAGGAGATACAGCGCTTAGCATCGACTTTATAAGGGGCGACAATGGCCTGTGTCGGGCAGACATCAAGACAGGCTGTGCATTTGCCGCAATGGTTCTCTGATGAGGTATTGCTAATCGGTAACGGCAGGTCGGTGAAAATTTCACCGAGAAAAAACCACGAGCCAGCCTTGCGGTTGATTAAATTGGTGTGTTTGCCCATCCAGCCTAAATCGGCTTTTTCGGCCAGGGCTTTTTCCAGCACCGGTGCGCTATCGGTAAACACCCGGTAACCGAATTCACCGATCGAATCTCGAATTTTATCAGCCAGTTGCTGCAGGCGTTTACGAATTAATTTGTGATAATCGCGGCCCAGTGCATAGCGTGAAATATAGGCTTTGTTTTTAGCTCGCAGTATATCCTGTGGTGGTGTCAGTTCAGGTGGCAGATAATCCATCCGCACCGAGATCACACGAACCGTGCCGGCAACCAGTTGTTCGGGGTGACTGCGTTTTGAACCGTGGCGTGCCATATAATCCATTTCACCGTGAAAGCCGGCGGCCAGCCAATCGTTGAGGTGTTGTTCATGCTGCTGCAGATCAAGGTCGGAGATACCGAGCTGTTGAAAACCAAGCTCTTCAGAAAACTGCTGGATTTGGCGATTTAATTCGATCAGTTGTTCAGGCAGATAAGTCAAAAGTCGTCAGTCTTCAGTCGTATGTCAGGTCTAAAGACTAAAGATTAAACACTAAAGATTCAACTTAAGACTTATGACCCCCGACTTTTGACTGTCTTTTATTTAAATCCCGGAGATAATAAGGTCGATAGCAGCGATAAATTCAGTTCTGTAATCTGAAATGTTCACGACCTCCGGGCCTAACAGGTTTCTGTTGATACCCGCCAGTTGTTGAGTCAATGCGACATACTTTTTTTCTTGAATGTCCACCACCGGGCAAAGCTTAGTAATGGTTTGATCGCTAGCGATTGCATAGGGGGTAAGCGGAATGACGACAGTTGTTGCTATTTGATCAAGTAGCTCGGATTGTATATCGAGCAGATAGGGGAATTTCTTTCGGGTTTTAGGGTTTGTATTGGTATAAACAGTAAACTGGCTCATTAAAACTGCCTGACATCGTCACTAAAAACAGACTCGTCCTCGACAGATTTATTATAGGACTGAATAGCCTCAGCATTGACTTCAAGCCACAGCTCTCTTTGCCTGATCCTGAGCTGATCGACAAGCGCTTTTTCAAAAGTAGCAGAAAGATTAATGTTCGCTTCACGCGCTTTTGACAGTAAATCACTGTTCACAGAAAGATTTGTGGCTTTTTTAGACGCCAGTAGATCGAATGATGCCATAGTAATATCGCTCATGTTGTATGCGCATATTGTATGCGCACAGGCTGTAATGAGCAAGAAGGGATGAAATTGCTAGTTTTCAGTGTGCGGTTTGCGGTAAAAGTCAAAAGACTAAAAAATAGCCATTGACAAAGATTTTTCAGGAATCAGACTTTTCTGCCCACTGCCTGTCTTTAGACTCAAAGCCATAAAATCAAACCCGTCACAAACGCTTTTGCTATAATTCGCCGAATTTCCAAACACATTCAGGTCTTGTATTCATGAAAGTAAAAACCCGCTTCGCCCCCAGCCCAACCGGTTATCTGCATATAGGGGGTGCCCGTACGGCGCTGTTCTCATGGCTCTGGGCGCAAAAACATCAAGGGACTTTTGTGTTACGCATTGAGGACACCGATCGCGAGCGTTCAACCCGTGAAGCCGAAGAAGCCATAGTCGATGGCATGGAATGGTTGCATCTGGAGCATGATGAAGGTCCGTATTATCAAACCCAGCGATTTGATCGATATAAAGAAGTGATTCAGCAATTACTGGAGCAGGGAGATGCCTATCACTGCAATTGCTCCAGAGAGCGGCTGGATGAAATGCGCGAACAGCAGATGGCAAACAAACAAAAACCGAAATACGATGGCTGTTGTCGAGATAAAGCCCTGGCTGCGGCGGACGATACCGTGGTGCGTTTTCGTAACCCGCTGGATGGCGATGTAGTGATCAATGACCATGTACGCGGTAAAGTGGTGATTAACAATAGAGAACTGGATGACCTGATCATCGCCCGTACCGGCGGCGACCCGACCTATAACTTAACCGTGGTGGTGGATGACTGGGACATGGAAATCACCCATGTGGTGCGTGGTGATGATCACCTCAATAATACGCCAAGACAGATCAATATCCTCAAAGCCTTAAAAGCGGAAATCCCGGAATATGCCCATATCCCGATGATTAACGGCCCGGATGGCAAGAAACTCTCGAAACGCCATGGCGCGGTCAGCGTGATGCAATATCACGAGGAAGGCTATCTGCCGGAAGCGGTGATTAACTATCTGGTGCGTTTGGGTTGGTCGCATGGCGATCAGGAAATATTCACGCTGGAAGAAATGATCGAAAAGTTTGATCTCGATGGCATCAATAAATCATCCTCAAATTTCAGCATCGAAAAACTGCAATGGATTAATCAGCAATACCTGATGGCACTTGACCCAACCTATGTCGCCGCGCAGCTGGCGTTCTATATGCTTGAACACGGCATTAACATCGAAACCGGACCAGCCCTGACTGATGTGGTATTACTGCTCAGAGAGCGCAGCAAAACACTGGTTGAGATGGTGCAAAACTGCCGCTTCTTCTACCAGGAAATCACCGAATATGATGCCAAATCGGTCAAAAAGCATATCAAAGAACAAACCCCGGAAATCCTGCAAAGCATCATCAGCCAACTGAGCGCTCTTGAAAGCTGGCAAGCCGAGGCGATACAGCAGGTCGTGCAGGCCGTGGTAGACGAAAAAGAAGTCGGCTTTGCCAAAGTCGCACAACCGATTCGCATCGCCGTCACCGGCTGTACCACCTCACCTGGCATCGACCAGACCCTAGAAATGCTTGGCAAAGAAAAAACCTTGGCAAGAATGGTTGCGTTGATGGAATACATTAACAAATAGTGGCTAGTTCATAGTTTTAAGCTTTTAGCGAGATCAACTCACTACAGGGAGGTGGGTATGAAGTATGAGAATCTGGATATCTGGCATCGTTCGACAACATTATCGATTAATGTGTATAAATCTTTTTCAAGCTTAAGGGATTACGGGTTTAAGGATGACTACCATGGATGGTGGAAATGCAGAAAACGCAGGAGTAGTTTTCTGTCAAAATAACACGTTCAAGCTTATCAATACCCTCAAATATAGCAGAGGGTTGTGGCAGAACAACAGATAAAGAAAAACGAAACTTCCTTAACATAGCCAGAGGCTCCTGCGCTGAGTTACATACACAGCTTTTGATTGGAGCTGAGATTGGCTATATTGATCAAAAAGTAAGCGAAGGCATGATAAAAGAGGCTAAGGAAATAGCATCAATGTTATCTGGACTAATGAAGCGCTTTAAATAAGGCTGCGCTTTTTTGTCTAAAAGCTAATTTATGCGCCGGGTTCATGCTTGACAGGATGGAACCAATCACATAAATTACACGTCCCTTCTATATTGGGGCTATAGCTCAGCTGGGAGAGCGCTACACTGGCAGTGTAGAGGTCGGCGGTTCGATCCCGCCTAGCTCCACCAATTAATAGTAATAACGTATAAAAGCATGTGTTAAGTCACAGCATTTTACAGTGCTGATGTGATAGACTGCGACTAATTATGTGGCTTTTAATTTCGACTAAGCATAGGGCTGAAGACTTGTCTTGATAGCGACTGATTTAATATGACTTGAGCGATTTTCATACTTTACGACATATTAAAGACTTTAAAGAATCCTGCTCTAGGATAGACTGCCTGGTACTGTATGAAAAGTGAGGAATATGTATGAACTTACAAGAGCTTACACCATCAGAAAGAATTTTATTAGCGGAAGAGCTGTGGGATAGTGTTGCATCGGATAAACAGCTGTTTGCTTTAACTCAGGAGCAAAAAAAGGTAATTGATGATCGACTAGCTCATTATTCAGCTGATCCTGATACGGGAGATTCATGGGAGAGTGTTAGACATCGAATCTCCAATTTATGAATGTTAAGCGGGTGGTGATTCGCCCTGAGGCTGAATCAGATATAAAGGATGCTTATCAATGGTATGAGTCTCAAAGAAAGGGCTTAGGTGAAAGTTTCCTGCTTTGTATTGAGGAGGCGTTATCTCGGGTAGCGCGTAATCAACTATATATTCCGTTGTTTACAAAGAAGTTCGTCGAGTATTCATTCACCGATTCCCATTTGGGCTGTTTTTCATAAGCAAAGAGAGTAGTATTTCAGTACTTGCGGTGCTTCATGCTCGTCGTAATCCTAAAACTTGGAAAAAACGAACATAATATAAAAACTTACAAAGTTAATTAGCTTAGATTTAAATTTAATATCCGACTTGCTAAGAAATGTTTGTGATTTTATCTTATGACACTGACACTGACCACTGACCACTTATGACCTATATTTTTATACTGCCAACTGCCAACTGCCAACTGATATAATGCGACTTAAGACTATGTTTTATCGACTTACGACTGTCACTGATATTAAAAATCATGAACAAAAATAAAGCAATAAAAATACTAACACAGTTAAAACCTGAGCTCATTCGTCGCTTTGGAGTGACTCGGTTGGCCTTATTTGGCTCAACCGTACGTAATGAAGCGAAGCAAGAAAGTGATATTGATATAGTCGTGGCATTTAATGGCCCTGCAACGTCAAAAATATACTTTGGTGTACAGTTCTTGCTAGAAGATGAGCTAGGGGTAACGGTAGATTTGGTCACTGAAAAAGCAATTAGAAAGGAGTTGCGACCATATATTGAGAGAGAAGCAATATATGTCTGAACGAGAATGGGTATTTTACTTACAAGACATGGTCAACTTTGCAAATAACGTTTTGCTATATAAAGAAGATCTAAATCAATCAGAATTTGAATCAACGGGCTTAAATTATGATGCTACAGTTCGGAATCTTGAGTTGATTGGTGAGGCGGCTACACATATCCCTGAGAGTATACGTCAAGAGTACTCAAATATTCCTTGGCGTATGATTATTGCAACGAGAAATCAGTTGATACATGGTTACTTAGGACTGGATAACGATATTTTATGGAATATTATTAATGATGATATTCCAGAGCTCCTACTTGAGTTAGAAAAAGTCATTACTTAATGCTTATATTTTACTGCCAACCAAACACGGAAAATCGAAAATCTGTATATAATTTTTACGACTTACGACTTACGACTTACGACTTACGACTTATAACCCTTATGCTTTTATACTGCCAACTGCCCACTAAAAATTAATGACATTTAATAATAAATATAGTTTAGATGATATCAGGTCATCGCTAACCTTAAACAATTTCGTCGTTCTACTCGTCTTCCTGTTTCCAATCACCGCCGCCACAGTTAAAGGTGCTGGTGATTTAATTATGTTTACCCTGCTGGTGATAGCTGTTGTTTCATTTCGTTTTAGAGATTTGAAATTGCTCGATAATGATAAATATATTTTTATAGGCTTTCTTGTGCTGTTTTTGGTTGGCGCACTTTCAATGGTTAATACAGAAAATACAGTGGAAGGTTTGAAAAAACTCGAGCGGCTAGGGGGGTTTCCTTTATCGATATTTATCTATCTCTATGTCCTTAAAAATCGTCTGAGCCTCGCGCGAGTTTTTATGACTGGTGTAATGGCAGCGTCTGTGATTATGGTTATCCAGGGTTGGTATCAGGTTGAAGTATTAAGTTATACAAATGCAATAGGGGCATACCATAAAATTATATTTGGTGATGTTTCAATACTATTTGCTGTGATGACTGTGTTGTATAGTTATTTCAATGACAAGGTAAAAAAAGAGTATTGTTTTTCGTTTTTCGCGGTGTTGTGTGCGTTGTATGCATCATTCTTGTCTGGAACGCGTGGGGCATGGCTGCTGGTGCCTTTACTGCTAATTATATATGTATTTAAAGGGTTTAAGGCTGATAAAAAATATGTTTATTCTGCGATTTCCTTTTTTGTTGTGCTTGTCTATCTCATGTTCTTTAATGATTATATTTTTAGAGAGTTTACTGAAGAATTTGCCAGACTGCCTACCTATATATCTAATGAAGGAGTAGAGTCGGGATCGTTTTCTTGGAGGGTTTCAGTATGGAAGATGAGTCTTGCTATATGGAGTGATAGTCCGTTTTTTGGAACTGGTCTTGGTGATTTTTTTTCAGAAATTAAACGCATGGTTAGAAATGACGGTGGACTAGAAGAAGTGTTTCTGAATGCGACACATGCACATAGTATATATTTCGACGCATTGGTAACGACAGGTTTGCTTGGGTTGGTTACGCTGTTGGTAGCTGTTTTTCTGATTCCATTGTTATATTTGAATATGTTCTCAAAAGGAATGGGCCAGTCATTGATTTTGTTTGTTGTGTTGTTTTCTTTTATGGTTTTTGGTTTAAGTGAGGCGTGGCTGGCTAGGAAGTTCTTTGTAAACCTTTATCTAATTTTAATGGTTGTTTTTTTGGTGGAAATTAAATATTTTGAAATCAATCCCTTGGCTAAGGTTGATCTTATAAATAAGAGTATTAAAGGAGGGCTTGGATTTATTTTAGCATCTGCAATTGCCATTGTGTTGGTTCAATATAGTAATAGATCTCTCGAGTATTTAAAGTTTTCGCCATACGAAAAGCTGGCTTATGACCTAAAGCATGGCGAATATAACAATGATGTTGTTTTTGAGTCTATCCGAGATGTTAAGCGAAGCATGGGGGGTAAGTTGCTTGCGTATAGAGCACCATCTAAATTAATGAGTTGCTACAATAGAGAAAGCTTGTACTTTGTGGATGATGGAAATAAAAACACTGAGTTATATTCTGAGAAAAATATTGTTAAAGTTTATCAACGAAACAAACTTGGCATATTTTTGTATGGTGACGATGATAGGGTTCTTTATGTGCTGAAGCGTATTAATGAGAACTGCATAATGGATCTTAAAAATATTGATTTAATGTCGTTTATTTCTAAAACTGGTTACCCTATCTCAAAGAATAAAATATCAATGTATTGGAATGGGGTGGTGACAAGTCCAACGTTTCAGGTAAAAAAAGGACGCCTGAGTGTGCATGTGGGTACAGAGTCAACCTGCGTGTTTGATAAGTGTTCAATACTTTCGGTTCAGGTAGTTAAATCTGATGATCGAGGTGAAGAGGTTCTGGTTAATAAAAGCTTAAGTGTAGGTGAGGGCTTTGAGTCGAATAGCATAGTTCTGGATCTTGATGAAGATATGCAAGTCTACATTAATTTTATTTTTGCTAATGATTTTTCGAATAAAAGATTGGGTTTAGATAGAAACCTGTTTATTAAGATGATTAGGGTAGATAATTAAGTATATGGTTTTCTGGTTTAGTGTTTGGGCTTGTTTATTATCAAATTGGAATTTGATATGTTTAACCTGTTACAATGGATTAGAGTATACGCGGTATTATTTTAAGGTAGGTGTGTTTTGAAAGTGTTAATTACAGGAGGAGCTGGATTTATAGGTTCAGCGGTCATTAGACAGTATATAAATAATACAGAGCATACTGTTATTAATCTGGATGCATTAACTTATGCTGGTAACTTAGAGTCGCTAGAGAGTGTGGTAAGCAGTAAGCGTTATTGTTTTGAGCACGCTGATATATGTGATCTACAGGTAATTGAGAAAGTTTTTGAATCGCATTGTCCAGATGTAGTGATGCACCTGGCTGCCGAATCACATGTTGATCGTTCAATAGATGGTCCAGCTGATTTTATCCAAACAAATATTGTAGGTACCTGTAATTTACTTGAAGTTGCCAGAAATTATTGGAATCGATTAGAGGGTGAGAAAAAAGCAAGGTTTCGTTTTCATCATGTTTCAACAGATGAGGTATATGGTGATTTAGATGAGACAGGCTTCTTTACTGAAGAAACTAGCTATGATCCTAGTTCGCCCTATTCGGCTAGTAAGGCCTCCTCTGATCATTTGGTAAGAGCGTGGCATAGAACTTATGGTTTGCCTATTGTAATTACGAATTGTTCAAATAATTATGGTGGCTACCAGTTTCCAGAAAAGTTAATTCCGCTTGTTACTTTAAATGCTCTTGAGGGTAAGTCCTTACCTATTTATGGGACGGGTCAACAAATACGTGATTGGTTACATGTTGATGACCATGCCAGAGCATTACGTTTGGTTTTAGAAAAAGGCAAAGTAGGGCAGACATACAATATAGGTGGTCATAATGAAAAAACGAATCTTGAAGTTGTTCATGTAATCTGTGAGTTATTAGAAAAGCTTGTGCCAGAGAATCCATATTCTCGAGCGAATGGAGCAAAAGATGGGTTTAAAGGTTTAATTACCTATGTTGCTGACAGACCAGGCCATGATGTTCGTTATGCTATCGATGCAAGCAAAATTGATAAAGAGCTTGGATGGATACCGGAAGAGACTTTTGAAACCGGAATAGAGAAAACTATTCAATGGTATCTGGGCAATAGTGAGTGGTGTAGACATGTACAAGACGGTAGTTATCAACGAGAACGCTTAGGCGGCGGAGAAAAGCAATAATGAAAGGTATTATTCTCGCTGGTGGTTCAGGAACAAGGCTGTACCCAATTACAAAAGGTGTCAGTAAACAGTTGATGCCAATCTATGATAAGCCTATGGTGTATTATCCCCTGTCAGTTTTAATGCTGGCCGGTATAACTGAAATATTGATTATCTCTACGCCACATGACTTACCACAATTCAAAAACTTGTTGGGATCTGGAACAGATCTTGGCATTACATTATCTTATGCTGAGCAGCCTTCACCGGATGGTTTGGCGCAAGCGTTTATCATAGGTGAGGAGTTTATTGGTAAGGATGACGTCTGTTTAGTGCTTGGAGATAACATCTTTCATGGGCATGGGTTGATAGAGTTACTTAAAAAATCAATCTCTAATGTAAGGGATGCTAAAAAAGCGACTGTCTTTGGCTATTATGTTAAAGACCCTGAGCGTTATGGTGTTGCTGAGTTTGATAATCAAGGTAATGTATTGAGTCTTGTAGAAAAGCCAAAGCAGCCAAAAAGTAATTATGCTGTAGTGGGTTTGTATTTCTATCCAAACAGCGTCATTAAAATTGCCAAGTCAATTAAGCCATCAGATCGTGGTGAGCTTGAAATCACTACGGTTAATCAATACTACATGAAGCAAGGCAATCTAATGGTCGAGTTGATGGGTCGAGGATATGCTTGGTTAGATACAGGCACACATGAAAGCCTGTTAGAAGCATCTAATTTTATTCAAACGATCGAAAATAGACAGGGATTGAAGGTTGCCTGTATTGAAGAAATTGCCTACGAGAAAGGTTATATATCAAAAGAAGCCTTAATAAAGTTGGCTGAACCCCTAAAGAAAAATCAATATGGTCAGTACCTTATTAATCGTGCCGATGAGTGCTCTAACTTATGAAATTTGTGAAACAAAAGATTCCAGAAGTAGTGGTAATAGAGCCCAGTGTTCATGGTGACGACAGGGGGTACTTTATGGAAACGTTTAGACAGGATTTATTTGATGAAGCCATAGGTTATAAAGTCAGATTTATTCAGGATAATGAATCTAGGTCAACTCGAGGTGTTTTGCGAGGCTTGCATTTTCAGCTTCCCCCGTTTGCTCAGAGTAAATTAGTAAGAGTGGTAGATGGAGAAGTTTTAGATATAGCTGTGGATATTAGAAAGCGAAGCCCTACCTATGGTAAACATGTGTCGGTAGCTCTAAGTGGTGAGAATAAACGACAACTGTTTGTGCCGCGAGGATTTGCCCATGGCTTTGTTGTGTTAAGCGATAGCGCTATATTTTCATATAAAGTCGATAATTATTATTCGTCTATTAGTGACCGGGGGCTAGCCTTTGATGATGAGAGTCTAAGGATAGATTGGAAATTACCTGATGAAGAGTTACAGCTTTCAGAAAAAGATAAACAGCAATCATCTCTTGTATGTTTGAGTTCGTGTTTTGAGTATGATGTAAATTATTATGAATAAAAGAGTCCTTGTCACTGGTGCAAATGGGCAGTTAGGTCGGTCCATTCAAAATTCAGCTCCGGACTATGTAGAGCTGGAGTTTACATTTGTAACACGCGATGAGTTGGATTTAAGTCGTACTAAGTTTATAGATGACTACTTTCAAGATAAAGAATATGACGTGGTTATTAATTGTGCGGCATATACAGCGGTAGATAAAGCTGAGGAAGAATCAGCTTTAGCAGAACAAATTAATCACTTTGCGGTTAAGCGCCTTGCAGAAATATGTAAAGTGACAAACACTAGTTTTGTTCACATTAGTACAGATTATGTGTTTGACGGCAAATCTTACAGGCCATACATAGAAACCGATGTGCCTAATCCGGAAAACATATATGGGAAGACAAAGTTAGCCGGTGAGCTTGCAGTGCAAGAAATTAACCCTAATGGGTTGATAATTCGAACAAGTTGGGTTTATTCGGAATATGGTAGTAACTTTGTTAAAACAATGTTGAGACTTGGTGAAACTAAGAATAGCTTGAGCGTAGTTTATGATCAGATTGGCTCGCCAACATATGCGCGTGATTTAGCTGAAGCTATTCTGTCAATAATACAGCGCAATAGACTTGATGCTGAAGAAGATGGTATCGGTGTATATCACTATAGTAATGAGGTGTTA
>JAOULX010000002.1 GCA_029881795.1 Gammaproteobacteria bacterium | reverse complement strand
GGCTGTATTATTCGTTCAGAGGTCGATAATGCACGCCGTCATTTCATCCGGCCTTAATTAAACCACTCATCATTGCTGCGTCCAATATTATTTCTTATCTGTTACTGCACTTCTTTTTCTGGCATTGAAAGATGTTCCTGGAGTTTTTTTCGATGGCGTCCTAGTTCGCTGCTTTTTCTTTGCCAATGTTTTCGCATCCGCACTGTTCCTGCTCTTTGATTTACTCAGATCGGCTTGTCGGCTATCTTTTTTTCGACCCTGTGTCTTGTCATTGACAGGCTGTGCATTTCGAGGATTTATTTTCGCTTTCTTGGGTTTTTTAGGTTTTTTGGCTTTCAGCGGCTTGCCAAGTCGTGACTCTGGCAATGAATGCACTGGCTCAAAACCATCAATCAGTTTTCGCTTTAATAGCTTTTGGGTCAGGCGTTCAATCGCAGCCAGCTGATCAAACTCATCAGCACTGACCAGTGATATCGCCTGCCCATTTGAACCGGCACGACCAGTACGCCCAATCCGGTGTACATAATCTTCTGCCACCGTTGGCAAATCAAAATTAATGACATGCGGTAGCTGATTGATATCCAGACCGCGTGCGGCAATATCGGTGGCCACTAATATCTGTACGCTAGCGTCCTTAAAACTGTTTAGTGCTCTGGTGCGAGCCGCCTGGCTTTTATTGCCATGTATCGGTGCAGCCTTAATCCCATCTTCGTCCAGTAAACGGGTTAACCGATTGGCCCCCTGTTTGGTTTTGCAAAAAACCAAAACCTGCTGCCACTGATGATGCTTGATTAGATACAGCAATAGAGCCGATTTTTTCTTTTTATCAACCGGATAAACCCATTGTTCTACGGTTGGAGCAGTGGCATTGCGTGGTGTCACCGAGATTTCAACCGGGTTAGTCACTAAAGATTTTGCCAGCTGGCGTATGTCTGCTGAAAAGGTTGCCGAAAACATCAGGTTTTGACGTTGCACAGGTAACAGCTTAAGTATTTTTTTTATGTCTGTGATAAACCCCATGTCTAGCATACGGTCTGCTTCATCCAGCACCAGTACTTCTAACTGCCCAAACTTGATAGCATTTTGCTGATAAAGGTCCAGTAGACGTCCCGGAGTTGCCACCATGATATCAACCCCCTTACGCAGAGCCATCATCTGTGGATTAATCTTTACACCGCCAAACACCACCGCCGAGCTGAGTGCCAGATTGCCAGCATAAGCCGATACACTGGCGGAGACTTGAGCTGCCAATTCACGGGTTGGTGTCAGAATCAATGCACGCACATGGTTAGCCGGCGCACGCGGACCTTTGGATAATCGTTCAATAAGCGGCAATGTAAAACCGGCTGTTTTACCGGTGCCGGTTTGCGCTGCAGCCATCACGTCGTTGCCAGCCAGAATGGCCGGGATAGCCTGAAGCTGAATCGGTGTCGGGCTTTGATAACCTTTCTCCGTCAGGGTCTGGAGAATAGCTGGCGATAAACCCAGGGTAGTAAAGTTCATGGCATCATCTCTTGTCATGCTCAGCTAATATCTGGTATCCGATAATCGGCCGTGCAGCATACAGTAATTCAGAATTAAGAGCCATACAGCAACAATCATCTGTCTGATCCGATGATAAATTACAGGCAAAAAAAACCCCGCGAATAACGCGGGGTTTTTCTTTAAACCTCAGACTATCAGATGATTAAACCTGAATGTTTGAAGCCTGCGGGCCTTTTGGTCCATCTTCCACATCGAAAGTAACCTTCTGGCCTTCAGCCAGTGTACGGAAACCATCGCTTGCGATTGCTGAGAAATGAGCAAATACGTCTTTGCTGCCATCATCAGGAGTGATAAAGCCGAAGCCCTTAGATTCGTTAAACCATTTTACGGTTCCAGTTGCCATGATATACCTCTTTCATATATTAAAAAGTTGTTAGCTGTTACAAACCTTGCGAGGTAATTAACAGGAGATAACTTCTGACAAGAACCAGGGTAGTATGTAGCACCTTGCAATATAACCGGGTCAAAACCCAAACACTGCAATTCCTGCATTATAAAACACATATTCTGAAATTCAAGAGCATAGCTTTACTGAATGCTTAGATTTGTTAAAAATAACCCAGTATTTTACTAAACATTAGCCGTTACGAGGGTTTTAACGATAAAATTGACTCATACTCCAAGTGTTTTGATCACTGTTAACACGGCTAACACTTAGAGCAAATGCACCAAAATAGGTATTTTACGTCTGGTAAAACCACAACAAACGGATTTTTCTTTGAAAAAAATTGCTTTATTTGCTGATGTTCAGAATATTTATTACACCACGCGCCAGCATTATGCCCGCCAGTTTAATTACCGTAAGCTGTGGCAAAAAATATCTGAGCAGGGGCAAATTATAACGGCCACCGCATATGCCATTGACCGTGGCGACCAGCAACAATTAAAGTTTCAGGATGCACTCAAACATATCGGCTTTCAGGTCAAACTAAAGCCTTATATTCAACGCAGTGATGGTTCAGCAAAAGGTGACTGGGATGTGGGCATAGCGATTGATATCATGGAGACAGCCGAAACCGTCGATACTGTTATCCTGCTATCCGGAGATGGTGATTTTGATCTGTTGCTGAACAGAATCAGCAACAAGTATGCGGTCTGTACCGAGGTCTATGGCGTCGCAGCACTAACAGCCCAGTCACTGATTGATGCCGCCAGTGTCTGGCATCCGATTGATGAGACACTGTTACTTTAGTACCTCACCAGTCTGCTGGGCATTATTAACTTTGTTTAACGACACCCTGCGACACACTCAGCGGCCGTATTAAACTCCATTGTTCGTCCGCTCAAAGGCAAATAAACGGGGACTTTAGTGGCTTCGACGAAACGCTCTGTTCTGCTAGCGCTGACCACTTTGCCCTTTTTAGTCGCTTCCTCATTAGCATGAGAGGCGATGACTGAAACCGGCTTAATCAGCTCATTAACCACATAAGCCGCTTCCTCTGGGCCGGTTGTATAGGTATCCCCGATATTCATCACTGCCAGTTTGGCCGCATAATACTGCCGCACCACCGTATCCTGTTCTGCCGTTATACCGGTATCGCCTGACAGATAAACCTGCAAGCCGTTAGAAAAGCCTAGCACATAACCGGTCGGCGGGCCGGCATAGGCGCTTAAACCGGCTGCATCCAACATCTGACCGAGTTCCCCATCGAGCATAGCACCGGCTATACCGTTTGAATGTACGGCCGGCACAGTGGTGATGGTAACGCCGCCGATTTTTTTACTGCCACCAAAACGCACCAGTATTGAACTGGCCGGATTTGCACCGAGATTTTTCAGCTTGGTTGCAAAAAACTTTGGCATTTCACTGCCCGTAATAATCGATGCTTTTTTATGCAGAGCAATATTTATCGTGTTGGTGTTTGGTGTTGCTTTTACTGACACATCTGGCTTTCCACACTGCCCGGCATTGATACTTTTAATCTGACGATCACCCACATGATCACCATGCATATGACTGACCAGAATCGCATCAATTTTACCAAGACGCGTGTCATCCGCTCCGGCAACTGTACGTCCCGCATCATATAAGATACGCGTACCATCGGGGTCTTCAAAAATCATTGCACGGTCAAATAAACAAAACTCACCATCGTGACTACCCAACGGGGTGATTTTGACCGTACTGGCAAAAGCTGAAGACATAGCTGCAGCCATCAAACCGTTGATTAGCAATATAAAATAGCAACACTGTAGTTTTTTCATCACATGATCCTTTATTTCTGTGTTTTTATATTTTCTTTAAATTCCACAAACTGGCTTAAAGATAATCCATCTGTACTTTAATATCACCTTTATCATTTGTTTTCAGGTATAATCTATCGCAACTTCCGGTGCACTTCGGTCTGCACCAGTTTTCACTGCGGTAATCCAGCACGATTCCTTTGTAATTTATACAGAATAGCAACATCTCGCCTAGACCGGTCCAACCCATGTGACCCCATCATGTGTATTGAATAGGCAGATCATCATATACACTTTTGGAGAAAACCCTAGTATGTCATTTGAATCACTCGGCTTACGCGCCGAATTGCTTCGTGCGGTAACCGAAAAAGGTTACACCACACCGTCACCGATACAACAACAAGCCATACCATATATATTAGATGGCCGCGACATTATGGGTGGCGCGCAAACAGGCACCGGTAAAACAGCCGGTTTCACACTGCCCTTATTACAACGTTTAATGTCACCGACCTCAGCAAAAAAAGGCCGTCCGATCCGGGCACTGGTATTAACCCCCACCCGTGAACTGGCCGCTCAGGTTGCTGAAAGCGTTGACAGCTATGGTAAACACCTGCCATTAAAATCCACTGTCATTTTTGGCGGTGTCAGCATTAACCCGCAGATTAAAAAAATTCGTGACGGGGTTGATATTCTGGTGGCGACACCGGGTCGCCTGCTCGATCATGTCAGCCAGAAGACTGTCGATTTGTCTCAGGTTGAAATTCTGGTGCTCGACGAAGCTGACCGGATGCTGGATATGGGTTTTATTCGTGATATCCGTAAAGTGCTGGCCTTGTTGCCAAAACAAAAACAAACCCTGTTATTCTCCGCTACTTTTTCGGATGAGATCAAACAACTTTCAAACAAGCTGCTGAACTCACCAGCTCTGGTTGAAGTAGCCCAGCGTAATACCGCCTCGGAGCGAGTCACACAGGTTGTTCATCCGGTTGATAAAAACCGCAAACGTGAATTGCTGTCCTTTTTAATCGGCTCACAAAACTGGCAGCAAGTACTGGTTTTTACCCGCACCAAACACGGCGCCAATCGTCTTACCGAGCAACTAAATACCGATGGTATTAGCGCAGCGGCCATTCATGGCAACAAAAGTCAGGGAGCACGCACCAAGGCACTAGCCGAATTCAAAAGCGGTAAAATACGTGTTCTGGTAGCCACCGATATCGCCGCACGCGGTATCGATATCGATCAGCTGCCTCATGTGGTTAATTATGAACTGCCCAATGTCGCGGAAGATTATGTACACCGGATTGGCCGTACCGGCCGCGCCGGTAATGAAGGCGAGGCTATGTCACTGGTCTGTGTTGATGAACTGAAATTACTGAAAGATATTGAACGACTGATCAAACGCGAAATCCCTAAAGTGGTGTTCGATGACTACAAGCCCGATCCGTCGATCAAACCGGAACCGATTCAGAATGGTCGTGGCCGACAAACAGCCGGTAAAAAACACACCGCCAACAACAATAACCGACGACCATCCAGCCCGCATGTTAATAAGCAGAACCGCTCCTATCGCAGCGCACAGCAGGCCGGTTAACAGAAAGCCCAAATCAACAGGCGAAAGCATCGCTTCCGCCTGTTTAAAGACTCAGGATAGCTTTGTACATCACCGCAAGATAAATGGTAACTCAAGATGAAAGCAAGAACATATCATGTCATTAGCATCGAAGAAACTGAAGCACCGGAAGGAATGGATGAAGGTAGCTGGCACCGATACACTATCGGACAGGGCAGCTCTAAAATAGAAGGCATCCGCTCCGGCAGCTTAAAGGCTGTGACCCAACACGCCGAAGCCTTTGCCAAAGAGCTTAATGACCGGGCTATGAACGGCGGCTCAACTTACGCGCCACGTAAAAAAGCCTGATCTAATTTCTCGCTGTTTCAGCGAGACTATAAATTTGCGAGCCTGTTTATGGGGCCGGCGCTAATAATACACGTGAATCAATAGTATTAAGACCGGATTTCCTGCACCCCATGACACCAATAGCCGACTAAAAGACGATATTCATAATCGCCTTGGATACTATCCAACCGCGTTTTAATTGATAGCTTCTTTTTTAAAAAAGAACTGACTTATCATTTGAATATAGTAATATTTTAAACTGTATTTATCAAAATCTCCCCGTAAAGTGCTATGCTCATATACAAAAGTATCAACATGTATTAAAGGCATTTCCTGGTTATGAAATTTCCGCATCTGACTTCGTTCATTTCCGGTCAGTCTATTAAGTTATTAAGTGGGCTGTTACTTTTATCGATTACATCTATTAGCTGTGCCACCGTTCAGAACCTTAATATATCTTGGTTTCAAGCACCTGCGTCTGACTGGTCGTATGAAAACACATATCAGCTGGACCTCTCCGCTCTCAACTCCGTCAATGCAGTCTCACTAAGCGGCGGTCACTTCTTGTATCAGGCTGACTTTGTTATAGCTAATACGGGTCGCTATGTGATTGATTTCAGAAATACCAGTACCATAGCGCATTTCAAACATCATATTTTTGATAAAAAACAGCGTGAAATAGCCTCAGTGGAAGGCGGCATACAAAGTCAGTCTGATAATCCCTTCTTTATTCGTCATGGCCGTGAAATAACGCTAGAAGCCGGTCAATACAGACTGATTAGTGAGGTCTCTGGCCCCTTCTTCCTTGCTCAGCCAGAACCTTACCTGAACACACTGGCCGATTACCGACAAAGCATCAAGCCCGGTAATGCGCTTGTACTCATTTGCTTAGGGGTATTTATAGGCTTAGGTATTTATTATGCGACTCTGTCACTAGCCCGCCAACGAATAGTAGAAGCCAGCTATGCTCTATTTATTCTGGGCAATCTACTCTACAACGGAACTGCCCTGCTACTCTTCAGCGACCTCTTTGACTTAAATTGGGTTTATCTTGTCAGTACACCGATATTAGTCTCGAACATCGCTTATATCGTGTTTGTCATGTCATTATTAGAAATACGCAGAGATAACATGCCAAGACTATATACGGCCGGCTTGTCACTGATAGCAATACTTGTCATATTTATTTTCATCGCCGTTTTATTACCCAACTGGTCACTGGAATTGGCTCGCTATGGTGTCGCTATATTTCTCAGCTACGGCTTAATCACAGGTATTATTCAGGCACGTCGAGGATTTGTTTCTGCCAATCTGTATCTGATTGCCATCGTTGCATTCTTTATACTCGGTGGTATCGCTATCACCCAGTCACAGTTTATCGGTGCCAACACTTTCTACATAGAACATGTTGGTTTATTTGCTGTTGCTATTGAAATTATTCTGCTTGCTTTAGTACTGTCATATCAGTTTGCAAAACTTCATCGTGAAAATGAACATATATTATCCCGCCTTAAGCATAATACAAAAATCGCTCATACCGATTCGCTCACAGGCCTGGCCAATCGCTATGCCCTCAATAAAGAACTACAGACACTGCCAAAAAAAGGCAGCTTTACCTATGTCGATCTGGACAGACTGAAGTACTACAACGATGCCTATGGACATGCACACGGCGATAGTTTATTACGTAAGTTTTCTCTAAAAGTAAGCCACTTACTGCAAGACAAAGCGAAAATTTACCGTGTGGGTGGTGATGAGTTTTCAATCCTCTGCCCCTCCGGAGATTCCAAATGGATCGAGGATGTACTTGATCAAACTGTCGAATATTTACATACTGAAGGATTTAATCTTGCCGGTGCCAGTGCAGGTACTGCTTTTCGCTATGAATGCCATTCACTGTCAGATCTTAAGCACCTTGCAGACGTTCGTATGTATGAAAACAAACAGCAAAGGAAGAACACTAAAATCGCATAAGCTGCTATTAAACAACAAGCTGACCTGCAGTTAATGACAGCAAATAGACACCTCTATCAAACCGATCTTTTATAAAGCCTGAAAACTTAAAAATAAATGGGTTTATCTGATAAGTTAAGATTAACCTTCTATTTCAGCATTATGATAAACGTCCTGAACATCATCATTATCGTTTAATAGTTCCAAAAACTTTTCAAACATTTCAGCATCATCACCGCTGATCGGACACTCTGTTTGCGGGATGAAGGTAATGGTATCAACTTCGTATTCGACGTCACCCAATAATTCAGAGAGGGCTGTTCTGGCGTTATTATACTCAGTATGCGGAGCCAGCACGGTAATCATACCGTCTTCCGATTCCACATCGGTCACATCGACACCGGCATCCAGCAAGGCTTCCAGAATCTGATCTTCATCATCCGCCTTAAAAACAAAAACAGCGCTGTGATCAAACATATGAGCAACTGCACCCGGAGCACCGATTTTAGCCTTGGTCTTGGTAAAACAAACCCGTACATCATTAAAGGTTCGCGTGTTGTTATCCGTCAGGCAGTCGACAATAACATTACAGCCTCCCGGTCCGAAGCCTTCATAACGTGCCACTACAAAATCCTCGCCAGCCCCACCTTCTGCTTTGGTCAGGGCTTTCTCAATCACATGCGCTGGCACCTGATCTTTTTTTGCATTATCAATCAGACGACGCAAGGAAAGGTTACCATTAGGGTCTATGCCGCCGTTTTTGGCGCAAACGTAAATTTCGCGGCCGTATTTGGAATACACTTTAGCCTTGGCATCAGACGTTTTAGCCATTGATTCTTTGCGGTTTTGGTAAGCTCTGCCCATGAAATACACTCTAATCTATCGGTAAAAAAATATCGGAATAGCGGAAGTTTACTAAATATCCGCCATTAATGTGTAAATAAATGAAAAAAACCAGCAGATTAGAACTATTTACAAGCTAGGAGAAAGCCCTGTCACAGCCAGCCATAAAGCGGTCGTCATGCCTTGGTATCTGTGTTGCCGGTTTTGATGCAGAACATGATAAATAATGAGTTCCAGTTATCATAGCCTTCTATATCGTCGATATTATCCAGCTCGTTCTGACTTTTTAAATAACTCAGTGCCGCGTCAATTTGGCGGTCATCAAGCCCGTTAAGTTTGATTAAATCGATACAGGCTTTTGATGGCCGCCATTCCGATAATAATTTACACATAGTTTATTTCACTTATGAATAGTTATCCGCAGCATTAAAAAATCACTTAACCCGAGATAGAGTTAAATTTAATCTCCAGGCGAAACGTAAATATATTGATCTGCTGTCGTGGATCACTCGGCAGCAGCTTTGGCCAGCTCAGTTCCGGCACCAGTTCATAAAACAGCCACTTTCGATAGAAATTACGCCGGTATCGAATCGCCAGACGCTCATTAGTGTGATAATACTCTGGCAGGCTTAATGTACTAACGGCCGCTTCATATGACAAAGCACTGGACTCAGTAAGTCGCTGATACAATACCAGCGATGAAATTCGTTCAATACCATCAAGCAAATCGGTATCGGCATAACTGTTTGTCCACCTTAGTAACAGAGCCTGATTAAAACGCTTCTCAAGATCGAGCCTGGATTCTGAACCGGCATCATCATCTGATTTAAAAAAATCCTGAGTAAAGCGGCTGATAACACTGTTTGTAAAAGGGTAACTGTAACGATAGCGTAAAACCAACTCGGGTGACAAATTAAGTTTAAGACCAAGGTTTGAACGCGGAGACTGAAACAGCTCGTACAATAAACCTACATTTGTTTTTACCTCATCTTCGTTGACAGAAATAACATCATTAAGCGAATCCTCCTGCTCGCCTTCAATCACCAGTTTCAATCGGTGTGAAGCCTTAGGCAGTCTAAGATTAGCTCTTACTATAGTCACGTAGTTAAACTCCCCGCCTTCGGTCTGCACAAAATCATTAATCCAGCGCACATAACTGCCTGGCTTAACTTCTTCATCGAGACGTTCAGTTGAAAAAAAACTGTCAACCCATTCGGCAGGAAGACACAGTGACTCATTTAGGTATCGATGAGTGAAATCGATCCAGTCCTCATTGTCTGTGACCTTTTCATCACAGGCACTTTTCTCTGCAACTGGCATCGTTTGCTGCGCCGGTGTTTCGGCTTTTATCGGCTGGGATAACACCAAAAGTAAAAACAAAACGACGCGACAACACGGCTGCGATGACATGAATCTAATGCAGCGCAAGCAGCTGAGACTGATAATACAATGCTTGCATCAGCTCAGAAACAGTATGCGGATAATTGACGTTTCGAATTTCAGTATCAGCGCAGCCCGATTCTGTTTTAATCACAGCGGTTAAGCTACTCATTGTTTTTTGCTACAGTGACGACATTAATCATAACTATCCTGAATAACTACCGACTCGCCTACTTGAACCGGTTGTGCCCATAAAAACCCCATAAGACATTAATAACATTAAAAATTATTATTTGTAACAGGCTGGCTGCAGAGACTTGTAACAACTTTGTAGCAACAATCATAGCTTATAGCGATACGCCAAGCTTGTCATCTGCGACAGATTTATGTACAAAGGCAGAACAATCCACTCTGGTAGAACCACATGACATTGCTGATTATTTATCTGACTGTTGCAATAGGAGTCTCTTTTCTCTGCTCAATCCTGGAAGCGGTATTGCTCTCGGTAACCCCAAGCTATGTAGAAAACATGGCCAACAACCAAGCCGATAATAGCAAAGTCCTGTCCGGCGTAAAACAACGTCTGGACGAATCAATTGCCAGTATTCTGATCTTAAACACATTTGCTCACACCATGGGTGCAGCCGGGGTCGGCGCACAGGCTTCAAAAGTTTTTGGTCAGCAGTGGGAAACAGTGATTGCAATCCTACTGACACTGGCCATTTTGTATTTCTCTGAAATTATTCCAAAAACCATCGGTGCGACATACTGGCGTAGACTGGCAACACCATCTGCCTACATTATTTTCTGGCTGGTAAAACTGGTTTACCCTCTGGTCTGGTTTTCTAGCCTTATCACCAGAGCATTCAACAGCAATCAACAAGATGAAATTAGCCGTGAAGAAATTATTGCACTGGCTTCTCTGGGTAACAAAATGGGTTCGCTAGCCGGTCAGGAGAACGAGTATCTTGCGAATGTCCTCAGACTCAGGGAAATCAAGACAGAACAAATTCTGACACCACGCAGTGTTATGCACAGTCTGGATGAGGCATCAACTGTCAGTCAGGCTCTGGAAAATATAAAAACACAGCAATATTCACGTATCCCCGTCTACAAAGACAACAGCGACACCATTACCGGCCTGATTAGCAACCGTGAGTTGTTCATAGCTGATCGCGATGGCAAATCTGACGCCGCGGTACGGGATTTTCAGAAAGCAATCACACGGGTTTCTGTCAATCTGCCCGTTCAACAACTTATCGACCTGTTTATCAAAAAACACGAACACCTGTTTCTAGTCGAAGACCAGTTTGGTCAGACGGCAGGTATCGTCACACTGGAGGATGCGATTGAAACCATGCTCGGCAGAGAAATTGTTGATGAAACAGATACAATTGAAGACTTGCAGGAATTTGCCAAAGGTCAGTACCGTAACCGACTGCGGCAGGGTAAATTAAATGATGAGTAAACTGCCGAAACTGTGCAGACAAGCCGATCCGGCGGTTGCTGAATTAATGCCGGACTAATTACCCTGCATACAAACAGTTTTTACTTTCCCAATTTTTTCAAAAAAAATGTTTCAAAAAAAAGCGAACATAAATACCGTTCGCTTTTTTATGCAGATCATTTATTTGCCAGAAAACTGTCAGTTCAGACTATCAATCACAGTATTCAGCGTAACACTCGGGCGCATGACTTCTGACGCTTTTGATTTATCAACAAAGTAATAACCACCAAGATCAGCGGCTACGCCCTGCACACTGTTTAATTCCTCGACAATTTTTTCTTCATTAGCGGTTAACTGCTGAGAAATCGGTGTAAACTGTGCCCTCAATGCCGCATCATCGTTTTGCTCTGCCAATGCTTGCGCCCAGTACATCGCCAAATAAAAGTGACTGCCACGGCTATCTAATTCACCGGCTTTACGAGAAGGCGACTTATCATTATTCAGAAAATCACCATTGGCTTTATCCAGTGCAGCCGCCAGCACTTTAGCTTTTACACTGTGTGTTTTAATGGCCAGATCTTCTATCGAAACAGCCAGCGCCAAAAATTCACCGAGTGAATCCCAGCGCAAGTGATTTTCTTCCAGCAGCTGTTGCACATGTTTCGGCGCTGAACCACCGGCACCGGTTTCGAACAGACCACCACCAGCCAGCAATGGTACTATCGAAAGCATTTTTGCACTGGTTCCCAGTTCAAGAATAGGAAACAGGTCAGTCAGATAATCACGCAACACATTGCCGGTTACTGAAATCGTGTCCTTACCTTCGCGGACACGCTCCAGTGTATATTGCGTGGCAGCAAACGGAGACATGATTTTAATTTCAAGACCGCTGGTATCCTGGTCTTTGATATAGGTCTCAACTTTTTCTATCAGCCGGGCATCATGCGCACGCTCTTCATCGAGCCAGAAAATAGCTGGCTGGGCAGTCAGGCGGGCACGTGTTACTGCTAACTTTACCCAGTCCTGAATAGGCAGATCCTTGGTCTGACACATGCGCCAGATATCACCTTTCTCGACTTTGTGTTCAAGTAATACCGCACCGGCTGCATCGGTTACCTGTACCGTACCATCCGCTTCGATCTCGAAGGTCTTATCATGCGAGCCATACTCTTCGGCTTTTTGTGCCATCAGACCGACATTGCTGACATTACCCATGGTGGTAACATCAAATGCCCCGTGTTGCTTGCAAAAATCAATCGTTGCCTGATAAACACCGGCATAGTTACGGTCCGGAATCATTGCCTTGGTATCATGCAATTTACCATCTGCGCCCCACATTTTTCCTGATGAGCGAATAGCTGCCGGCATCGATGCATCGATAATCACATCGCTGGGCACATGCAAATTGGTAATACCTTTGTCTGAATTAACCATTGCCAATTCTGGACGTGATGAATATACCGCTTCAATATCCGCTTCGATCTGTTTGCGGTCAGCAGCCGGCAGGCTTGCTATTTTTGTATAGACATCACCCAGACCATTACGTGTATCCACCGCCAGTTTTTCAAAAGTTGCAGCGTGTTTTTCAAACACATCTTTATAATAAACTCTGACCGCATGGCCGAAAATAATTGGGTCGGATACTTTCATCATTGTCGCCTTCATATGCAATGATAATAAAACCCCTTCCTCTTTAGCATCCTCAGCAGCTTCTTCAAAGAAGGCACGCAATTTGTTAACACTCATCACCGAAGCATCAACCACTTCAGCTTGCTGCACCGGCAGAGCCTGCTTTAGAGTACGAACAGAACCATCATTGGTTTTCAGTTCGATTGTTAACTCAGTAGCCGACTCAATCACCACGGATTTTTCACTGCCATAAAAATCGCCGTCTGCCATTGAGGCCACATGAGACAGTGAGTCCGCCGACCATGGCCCCATCGAATGCGGGTGTTTTTTTGCATACGCTTTGACCGGAGCAGCAACCCGGCGATCTGAATTACCTTCACGCAAAACCGGGTTAACTGCACTGCCTAAGACTCTGGCATAACGTGCTTTGATCTCGGTTTCAGCATCAGTGGATGCTTCTTCCGGGTAGTCAGGAATATCGTAGCCCTGACCTTGCAGCTCCTTAATAGCGGCTACCAGCTGGGGAACAGAAGCACTGATATTCGGTAATTTAATGATATTGGCTTCGGCTGTTTTTGCCAGTTCACCCAGTTCACTGAGCGCATCAGCAAGTTTCTGATCCGCTTTCAATTTGTCAGGAAAGTTTGCAATAATGCGCCCTGCCAGTGAAATATCCCGGGTTTCCACTGCGATACCAGCAGCACTGGTAAAAGCCTGCACTATCGGTAAGAATGAATAGGTGGCTAACGCAGGCGCTTCATCTGTTTCGGTATAGATAATTTTAGAACTTGGCATTATTTAATGTCTCTACAAAGTGTCAGTGGCAGGTGTTTTGCCTTATTATATTTCAGAACCGCGATTGATTCACGCTCAATAATCAAGCAGGCGCGCAAGCTACTGCCACAGTTGACAGCAGCAAGCCTAAACATGGTGATATAAAAGATGGCAGATGACGCAGAGCTATACATTCCTGTTGAATGTGCGCTTCATAGCCTGTACGAACTGGCTATTATACGCAGTACGGCCTGTCGACTGGTCTGGCATAGCCGTGGTGAGGAAAAACGGAACGGGACAGTTGTGCCACTGGATTTATTGATCCGCAATAAAACCGAATACCTCAAAGTAAGAACCGAGGATGCCGAGTTACTGGAAATACGGCTCGATAAAATAATCAGCTTCAATCCGCTTTAAAAACAGTTTCCCTGTCTTTGATCAAAATATATAGCATTCTTGTTCTATCCCAATGACTGGCACAGAATTTCGGCCTATAGTGTTGCTAATATCAAAAAATATATATAAAGAGAAAACCATGGAAGATAAAAGGACCTTGCTTCAAAGCCTTAAAGATCTCTATACAAAGGTCTTTATCGCATCCCTGCATAACCGCTTGCACCAGTACCACCCTTCAGTGGACTCAGATCAGCATCAGCAACTCAATTTATCATTGCATCATTTTATTGATCAAACAGACCTCAGTGTCAGTCAGCCTGACAACAAAAAAAAACCTGACGCAGATCAGACCTCTGAAGAAACGCCTATAAAGCCGCTTAACGACCGACCAGCTGATAGCAAAACCGGCATCGCATCATTAACCTTAAATGCCTTATCGCTATATTTCAAAAAAAACAAAGCTCTGGAAAAAGACCCTGCCATCGCTGATCGTTTACAAAGATGTGTAGTCGATCACACACACACGGCACAGCGTCTGGCCAGAAGCGGCAATCAGGTGTCGGCGAAGATACATGCCGATATCGCCAGTGATGCACTCAAGACCTTATCGCATTATATGGTTGCTGAAGAATACAATGATTTTTTTAAGCAGGTTAATCAAAACATTGACGAAAAAAAATCCAGTGCATAACAGTTTAAACCATAAGCCAAAGATCAATGCCCTGATTACTCCGCCACAACAACTTTGAAAACACCAACTTCTACCGAGCTGACCGCTACCCTTTGCCCGGCTTTGAGATTATCGCAGTTTGCCTGCTTATCGATTTCAACTTTCCAGTTAATACCGGAATACTGCACAGAACCGGGGTGATTCGCGGATATATCTGTCTGCAATAGAAATTCATGGCCGACCAGATCACTGCTATTATCTTTTTCCAGTGGTTTGTCACCCTGTAATCTTTTAAGCGTCTTCCAAAGCAATGCGGTGATGATACCGGTGCTGATACCGGTAGAGGCAATACCGGCAATCCAGCTTTCAGGCAGGATATTCATACTCATTAACAGACCGCTTGTTAACGCACCAAGACCGGCAAATAAAAACACACCGGTCGAGAACCCTGTCACCACTTCAAGCGCCAGCATCGCAAAACCTAACAACAGCCAGAACTCTGACTGATGACTGACAATATACTGCGCAATCATCTCTACTTCTCCTGTCAGACCTTAATGTTTTTATCAGTATTCAGGGTATTTATGATACTCATCGCCTCTGCTACCACACTGGCAGTACTGCTGTTATTATCCGGCAGCAGAACAACGGTTGAGTCTTTAGCAATAGCGCGTTTTGCTTCTATTGCTTTGTCCGCCAGATCAAGCTGAATCGCTTTCTGGCCTTCCGATGTATTGGCAACCTGACCCACCGTATTCAAAGCCTTGGCCTGAGCATCAGCCACGGCTACAATCGCCTGAGCTTCTCCTTCTGCCCGTAAAATCTGTTCGGCCTTATCCGCTTCTGCCGCCAGAACTTGCGCCTGTTTAGCGCCTTCTGCGACATTAATGGCAGACTGCCGGTTACCTTCTGATTCGAGAATAGTGGCACGCTTTTCACGTTCCGCTTTCATCTGACGCTCCATCGCATCTAAAATGGTACGCGGTGGCTCAATATCTTTGATTTCATAACGCATCACCTGCACACCCCAGGGCTCTGAGGCATGATTAATTGCGTTAACAATATTTGTATTCAGGCTTTCCCGTTCCTCGAAAGTTTTATCAAGATCAATTTTACCAATTTCGCTTCTCATGGTGGTCTGTGCCAACTGAGTCACTGCATAGACATAATCATCAACACCGTAGGAAGCCTTGTAGGCGTCGAGCAGTTTTAAATACAACACCCCATCAACGACCAGTGAAATATTATCTTTGGTAATCGCTGCCTGACTGGGCACATCATAAGCATGTTCTTTTAGTGACTGGTTATAGGACACTTTATCAATAAAAGGCACCAGCACGTTGAGGCCGGCCACCATGGTTTTATTGTATTTGCCAAATCGCTCAACCACATAAGCCTGATTTTGCGGCACAAATTTTATCGACGATTTGACCAGTATAATGATTAATACAGCCAACCCGGTCCAGAAATTAAATATGACGCCTAATAATGTATCAATAGCCATGATTCATCCTCGTTAATCCTAATGTAGTGCCGAGAATAGCAGATAAACTGATCGAATAGTTAACAATGCAACCACCCTGGCGCTGGGCAATAATTAAGCCGCGCCGTTAACAAGAAAATAGTGCTTTAATAAACCTCGCTGACTGAGCAAAATAATTTTATTCGAAGCCGCTTAAAACAATTTTACCGGTCACCTGCCCCGATTCAATTAACTGATGAGCACGCCTCAGATTAGCAGCATTAATACTGCCAAAGTCTTCATTTAAGGTGGTTTTGATTTTCCCCTGATCTATCAGTTTTGCCAGCCGATCTAATAATTGATGCTGTTTAATCATATCAGCGGTCTGAAACAAGGAGCGGGTAAACATAAACTCCCAGTGTATGGAAACGCTCTTTCGTTTAAACGGCATCACATCAAGCACACCGGGATCATCGATTAATGCAAACTTGCCCTGCGGTTTGATCAGTGTATGAATAGCATCGAGATGCTGTGCGGTATTGGTCAAACTGATGATATAGTCGACCTGTTCAATGCCAATCGCAGCTAAGCCGGTGGTTAATGAATCACGGTGGTTAATCACCTGATCGGCTCCCAGATTTCTGACCCACTGCTGTGACTGCGGTTTTGAAGCCGTGGCGATAATGTTTAATTGTGTCAGCTGCTTCGCTAACTGAATTAATACAGAGCCAACTCCTCCTGCTGCACCAATCACTAAAAGCGTGGCGTTTTCATTTTCTGAGATAGCTAAGCGATCAAACAACAGTTCCCACGCTGTTATGGCAGTCAATGGCAATGCCGCCGCTTCTGTAAAACTTAAAGATGCCGGCATTTTCGCAACAATGCGTTGATCCACCACATGGTATTCTGCATTTGTTCCCTGACGGTCAATCGCACCGGCATACCAGACTTTATCACCGACTGAAAACAGACTGACCTCTGAACCGGTTTCTGTTACCACACCGGCAGCATCCCAACCCAGAACCTTATACTGACCCGGTGCTGCGTCGACTGAGCGACGAATTTTTGTATCCACAGGATTGACCGATATTGCTTCAATTTTAACAACAATATCGCTGGCGCCAGCTGCAGGTAACGGCAATTCAATATCTTCTAGCATAACGTTATCACTAAGTTCATGGCATTGCTGATAGGCAACGGCTTTCATATTTGACTCCTGAATCTGTGAGTAATGCGACTTTAATCATCACACGCTTTAACAATTAATATTTAGTGCCTGAGATCATCTGCCTCAAAGGCAGGTAGCCATGCAGCGATTTTTGTGGCCGATAATGCGCCGAAAATAAGCCGCCGGGTTTTATACCAATACGTACCGAAGTAAATCACAAACAGGGCCAGCCCGATTAAGATATACATCATCATTTCCTGTGTACTGCCGAGCTGATTCTGCAACAGCTGTGTCAGTGCATAAATTAGATAAAGCTGGCTTGAGACCAGAATGATACGCCTGTCGATCAGCAGTGCCAGTAAAAAAAAGACCGCAAAGAACAACATCATCAGAATGTTTTTATTAATCGCGCTTTCACTGATGATAAGCGTGACCATCAGTGCATGTACAATCAGCGGTGCCGCCAGCAAATAAAGCCAGAAAGCATTGTCACTGAGAGACGATGCTCTTGCCGTATCCTGAGTATCAAACCACAGCGCGATAGAAAAAATGATCAGCCCAGGTAGCGCCAAAATCGCCGGTTGCTGCAGCAGATCAAGCCCGATAATAACGCTAAACAATGCGACCAGCCCCGCTGCCAGAGGCAAAAGTGCAAACGGCAGTTTATAGCGCCAATAAAACAGTAAACTGCTAACACTGAGTAATAAAAAAGCCGACTCAAGCGCATATTCAGTGTCGAAAGAAATCGCCTTATTGATAAAGAATAATAGCGCAATTAAAATCGCCATTCCTGGCAGTACCAGTCGACGATGCCTTAACAACCATTCCGCCAAAACAACGAAAATCAGCACCGGCAGCAGGTTAGACAAGCCACTCAGGCTTGTCATATTGATCGCCATCAGCAGAAAAACAATACCTAGGGTAATGAAAATATCGCCAAAACTGCGGATGAATTTTAGGCTCTCAGCAGTCGTGGGCTCAGTGCCGCTGGCCTGCTGTTGTATAAATCGATGAAGCGGCTCGATCTGCTCGGCAGACAATAAACCTTCACGAGCAGCCTGTTGTAAGGTAGATTTTGAAATCATAAAACAAATTATTATCCCTGTAAAAAGTACGCTAACGATGCCAGAGATGCGGTTTTAATGCCAGCCCAAGGCTGACTTGCTGATTAACTCATCAGCAATAACAGTCACTGTTAGCTGAATTTTAACTTTAAAAGCCAGCTGAACTTGTCTTCAGTCAAGATTGATGCACGTTACAGTAGAGCAGTTATGGCAAAAAACCTATATAATGCGCGTCAAAACTAAACACTATTAAACTATTGAATAAATACCGTATCTAATTTACCGAAGAGACAGCATGAAAAAACTCGATGACTACAGGCTAAAGCTTGGCGACGCAGAGCTCGTACCCATAATGATTGGCGGCATGGGTGTCGATATATCGACCACAGAACTTGCGCTTGTTGCCGCAAAACTGGGTGGAATTGGCCATATTTCAGACGCAATGGTGCCTGCTGTTACCGATCGACTGTATAAAACCCATTACGTTAAAGATAAGCTCAAAAAGTATAAATATAACGCCGATAATGACGATAAGTCTGCTGTTCAGTTCAATCTGGACAATCTGGCCGAAGCGACAAAAATGCACGTCAGCAAAACCATGGAACAAAAGCAGGGTGATGGCATGATTTTCATCAACTGCATGGAAAAGCTGACCATGAATAACCCGCTGGAAACGCTTAAAGTCAGACTATCTGCGGCAATGGATGCCGGTATCGATGGTATTTCACTAAGTGCTGGCCTGCACCTGAGTTCACTAGGCCTTGTCAAAGATCATCCCCGCTTCCATCAGGTAAAATTCGGTATTATCGTCTCTTCGTCACGCGCACTGAACCTGTTTCTACGAAAAACATCCCGCTTAAACCGGCTACCGGATTTCATTGTCGTTGAAGGCCCACTGGCTGGCGGTCATCTCGGTTTTGGCATGGACTGGGCAAAATACAACCTTAAGAGCATTACCAAAGAAGTGATGGATTTTCTTGCCGAGAAAGAGCTGGATATACCGGTTATACCCGCTGGCGGCATATTCACCGGTAGTGATGCCGTAGAATTTATGGAAATGGGTGCCAGCGCCGTACAACTTGGCACACGTTTTACCGTTACCAACGAGTGTGGCCTACCGGAAAAAGTAAAACAGGAATACTTTAAAGCCGACGAAGACGATATCGAAGTCAACCAGATATCACCTACCGGCTACCCGATGCGCATGTTAAAGCAATGCCCGGCTTTACATTCAGGCGTTGCGCCTAATTGCGAGGCCTTTGGTTACCTGCTGGATGCAAGCGGTCACTGTGATTACATCGATGCCTACAATACTGAAGTGGAAAAACACCCGGATCAAAAGAAGGTTATCGTCAATGGCAAAACCTGTCTTTGTTATCACATGCGTAAATTTAATTGCTGGACTTGTGGCCACTACACCTACAAGTTAAAAGACACCAGCCTGAAACAGGCCAATGGCGATTATCAGATGTTATCGGCCGAACACGTCTTTAAAGATTATCAGTTCAGCACTAATCATCAGATTGCATTACCTGAACCAGACTGACCTCAGCAGCAAGATCAAGGGGTATTCTACCCCTTGATCTTAGCTTTCCCCTCGCCAGCCAACAGCCATGGTAAAACCGGCTGCTTTTACATGACCACCTCCGCCATATTGTCTAGCCACTTCACTGACATCAACCCCCTTATCTGATGAACGCAGACTGAACGACCGTCCATTGGCATGATCCCAGTAACAGGCAGCAAAAGGCTCACCCACAGACATCAGATTACCAGCATCGGAGACATAGACCGCAGGCGCATTCAGCACCGGCACATTGTATCCAGCTATGTTCATGCGCTGCACACCGGATGCAATCAATTCATTAATATCCTTTAGCAGTTTTCGCTGTATGGCTATACCGTCCTGTCGCAGCGACTCAAGCTCATTATCACTGGCCACCATAAACCGATCCCAGATTTCAAAGTCGAACGGATAAGATGAAAGTGCTGCCAGAATTTCATTGGTGCCCGGCAGTTTAAACTGCCACAAATCACGATCCTGAATATATTCAATCAGTCGCGGCAATGGCTGTTGTGGATTAAACCAGTGCCATGCCAGTACCGCGCCCGATTTATTCATATCAAACACACCGGCTATTTTTCCGTCATCCAACAAGTCCGATAAATCTTTCTCAGCACTAATGTGATGATCAATAATGGTAATGCTAGAAGCCGACTGTAACATCGCTTCAATAACCTGTTTTTTATAGGAGAAATCAACCAGAACCACTTCCCGCTGAGCCACCTCTGGCGGCGGCTGCTGGTGAATGCCTTGATAAAACTCGAGCTCTGACCCCAGCGCATGACGCACTGCCCAGGCAGCGGCGAAACCATCGAGGCAGTTAGCATGATAAATACACAGCTTTCCGGCTTTATTGTTACTCATTATTTAGCCAATACCTCTGTTGGTATGACGCGCTGATGAAACGGCAATTATTGACCGAACTCTCTGCTCATGACTTCAGCAATATCTTTTATAATGTTAAGAAAGCTATTTACACCGGACTGATCAGCACTTCTGCGGCATTCGTTTAAAGCAGAAATGGTGATATTCATAGCCGCATGAAAATTACCCTTTTGCACGAACTCATAAATTGTTTGTGTCTCTGATTGAATATCCATTTTAAGCTCCGACATAGTGACTCAGTGAAAAATAACATCTTCATTGTATGGATACTATATCGATAAATAACCGACAAGTTCAGTTTTTTACTGTTTCAAGTCAAACATCAGCAGATCATTTATCTCAGGCCTTAACCATCTTTAAAAGACGATCATAAAGCTGTCAGACAGAAGCTGTGGAGACGCGTAGAAAAATCACAAAAACCAGGTCAGATAATTAAGATGGCGGCATCAGTGCAGCACTGACAGTTACCCTGCAGCTCAAAACACCTAAACTATTGAAGATACGGTATCGCAGAAATCAGTCCGTATTATAAATTGTATTCTGCTTTTAACAGCGCCTCACTGGCGATAATTCTTTCGGCCAGCGTATTTATTTGTTCCAGTTCAATCGTGACACTTTGCTCATTTTTACTCTTCAGCAGAAATTCCATACGTGCAGCAGCATCAGACATTTCCAAATAACCGTAGCCCCCGGAAACTGACTTCAGGTCGTGTACCAGTTTCGCCAGCAGAGTCCAGTCAGAGCTGTATATCGCTTCGGTTAAGCAATTCATTCTGCCTGGTAACTGTTCAATAAACATCAGCACCAGATCGATAAATTCTGGACCTTCATCCAGTAAATGCGAATACAAGGGATCTGCTGAATTTTTTTCAAGCGCGACATCAAGATACTGGCGTATCACAGCGTTAAATCTGTCACGATCAATCGGTTTTGCCAGAAACTGATCACAACCGGCTGCCAGACATTTATCAACGTCTTCCTGCATGGCGTTGGCAGTAAGCGCAACAATAGGACCACTATATTGCAGCTGACGCAGCTGACTAGCAGCTGTAAAGCCATCCATAACCGGCATTTGCATATCCATTAACAGCAGATCAAACTCATTACTCATGGCTTTTTCGACCGCAATCTTACCATTTTGTGCCAGACTGACCGTTGCACCCAGTTTATTTAAATACATGGAAATGAGTCGCTGGTTATCCTTATTGTCTTCCACCAATAAAATACTGCCCTGTACTTTTGTGTCCTCATCAATCTTTATATCTGTGTATCTGCTTAACAACATAACCGGTACTTCAGTCAGCAATGCCGTGTTATTCCTATCGCCTGTTTTTATATACAAGGTAAAACAACTGCCTTTATTTAGCTGACTTTTAACACTGATATCACCCTGCATACAGTTTGCAAACTGTCTTGATACATATAATCCCAATCCGGTACCACCATATTTACGCGTGGTCGAATCATCTGCCTGAACAAAGGGATTAAATATTTTACTGAGCTGTTCACTTGTCATGCCAATACCACTATCGGATATTTCAAAACACACCATCTCTGAGTCCGCTTTATATCTGACCAGTAATGAAACACCTCCTTTGTCAGTAAACTTGATCGCATTGTTACAGAGATTAATCAGAATCTGTTTTAACCTGAGCTGATCTGTACACAACATTTCAGGCAGAGGAAATTCATAACTAATATCAAAATCAATCTCTTTTGAACTGGCAGAAAATCCGGCCAACGAGTGAATTTCTGCGAGTACGTCCATCAGATAGAATTCGGTTTTTTCAAGCTCGAGTTTATTCGCCTCTATCTTTGAAAGATCGAGGATATCGTTGACAATCTGTAACAAGTGCCCGCTATTACGATTGATTGTTTCGCTCGCTTTCATTCTGTCTTTGACCGAGATTCCAGAATCTAACAGCGATTCTGAAAAGCCTATAATCGCTGTTAGCGGTGTACGGATTTCATGACTCATATTAGCCAGAAAGGACGACTTGGCTTTATTGGCTGCTTCTGCCTTGTATTTATCCAGCAACGCTGCCTGCGCTTTCAACTCTGATTCCCGGGTTTTTGTTAAATCCGTTATCGCACCGATAATGCCGCGAATCTGACCATCGGTGTAATGGTAAACTGCTTTCGAAAACAGAGTGTATCGATCACCACCCGGCAGATCTGGCAGCACTATTTCATAGCTCTGATTTTCCTCAAATTTGTTCAGTAGTTTCTGATCCGCCATATAATGCTGTTTCAGCACATCTGAACCAGCAGGATATATATGTGATAAGGTCTTCCCCACAACATCGTATTTTGTTATGCCAAAAAACACTTCCCAGGCATGATTAACCCCTAGATACACGCCGTCACTACCTTTATAAAAAAGTGGTATCGGTACAGCATCAAACAGTTCCATATTGAAATTTAACTGTTCCAGCAATTCCTGTTTGCTGGCACTTAATTCGGTTAATAACTGTTCGCTTTGATTTGCCATATTATTAAAAGCATGGGCTGCTGTCCGTAACTCACGCGCACCGGCAGCATTTACCCGCACAGAATGTTCGCCGTGGCGAAACTGATCAGCCGTTAATGATAGGCGCTGTAATGTTTTCAGGTTAACCCGCAGCACCAGCACAATACTGAGAAAAACCGATATCATCAGAATAAGCAGATTAAGCGAGTGTTTTAGAAACTGAAACCAGAGACGGTTCGATGCAGGTATATTGGTTAGCAGAACTTTAATCTCACCGTATGGTGTTTCTGCCAGCCTGATATTCCGCTGCACTGTATATTTAGGTAAATCAAGTAATGCGACAAACCAGTCGGGGGCCTTGAGCTGCAGAGTGCCACTGCTTGCAGAAACCAGTCCGCCTTCACCATCATCCCAGCTTATTGTTTTTATGTCCTGTCTTTTCTTAACCTGTGATGACAGCAGCTGATTTATCGTTGCATAATCACCAATAATTGCCTGTTCTGCAATCACCGTTGATAACACTCCTATCAGCTCCTCGATTTCCTGCTGATGCCTCTGTCGCTGCTCGTGCACACTGGTATTTAATGATAAATAAACCTGTACACTAAAGCCGAACAAGATACATAAACCAACCGTTAATAACAGTCGCTGCTGCAAGCCGCGAGCTGCCCAGAATTTTTTTATTTGGCTAATTAGCATTATTCTGATTGTTTTTTAACGACTGTATTACGATAAAAACTTTTATAATTGGCGTAATCTTTATCGTCTGCGTAAATAAACTCAAGTTCTTGTTTGGACTTTATAACAGCGGTACTGGCTTTGAGTATCTGGCGACCCTTTGGGCTGTCTTTCATTTCAATGAAGGCTGTTCGCACGGCATCAACTTTATCCTGTTGCATGTCAGGATGAGCCATAATAGGAATACTCAGAAACGGCTCGGAAGTCCAGAGACTTCGGTATTGCATATTTTCACGCCTGGCATAGCGCTCAAGAACCTGTTTGTTTACCGCGGCAGCCACCGTTTTACCGTGCTGAACCTGAGCCATAGCCCCTTCCTGATTGCCTGCAAATGAAGGTTTTACAGTAATACCCGAACGAATTAAATGGTCCATTGGCACCCAATAGCCAACAAATGCATTACTGTGAGGAAAAGCAACATGTTGTGCCTGTAACTCCTGCAACGACTTTATCGGGCTATCACGCTGAACTATAATGGTCGAATTAATCGATGGTGTTTTAATGCGCAAGATAACACGATAACCAATTTTATCGCGTTGTTCTGTAAACATATGGTTGGTATAAACAAAAGCATGCTCACCGCGCTCTGTCATGGCCGTTGTTTTTGGTGCTGTTTTAGCCATCCGCAGTTTCAGCGGCACACCGGATGTCTGGCTGATATAATTAAGAATCGGATTCCAGTATTTGGCCGTAAGATTAATGCTACGCTGATTAATCACCCCAAAATAATTCGGCTTTTCTGCCGCAGAAGCTGCTGATGAGATAAATCCAAATAGCACAACAGATAATACTAGGCGTTTAAAGCACATTATCCATATCCCCAATTTTATTATTATATGCAGATTATATCGGTAAATTCCGAATCATTATAGCGTGAATTAAATGCCAGCCTATTTTACTAGATACTATCAACAGAAAACTCACCGCAATTATTTAATATCTTTGCTTCATTATTAAACACCCGACCTGTAATATTATTTCAGTCACGCCCATGCCATACCAATATTTTGACACTGACCGCATTTAAGCCGTCACAGGTAAAACAAACAACGAATACAGTTCTTCTTATGTTATTATCCAACGCTAGCTATTAAGCTGATGATAAAACGCTGACCAGATTATGTTATTTAAGTCGTTTATCGTTATTTGAATAAGACATATTAATCACCTCACGCCAGCATCAGATACTAAACACAACGTCATTAAAATATATCTGCTGCTTTTATTAACACAAAACAATCATCGAATATATATGGACTTGCTGCCGCCATTATCTCAGTTATTAACCGCATTCGTTATCATCATAGCCGCCTACACTATTCGCGGCATTGTAGGGTTCGGCTCCGGCCTGATTGCAATCCCCTTCTTATTATTGTTTTTACCAATAAAGATAGCCGTTATACTGATTGTGTTACTGGATTATCTGGCGGCCTTAACTCAAGGCATTCACGGCAGAAAATACATTGAATTTAAACTGATCTGGCCTTTAATACCCTTCAATATTATCGGTATCATTCTGGCTGTTTATATATTACAGAAAATCGATTTTTCCATCCTCATTAGCATACTGTCAGTTCTGCTGTTCTGTTATGGACTGTACTATTTGTTCGGACTCAAACCGGCGCAACATGCCAGCAAACTCTGGGCCATACCAACCGGTATACTGGGAACGCTAATCGGAACCTTATTCGGTACCGGAGGCCCTTTTTACGTGATCTACCTGCAACTGCAGGGACTTGATAAAACCGTTTTCCGCGCTACCATTTCCAGCATATTTATCATCGATGGTTCGATGAGAGTTTTCAGCTACTTTATATCCGGCCTGGTGCCGACTGAAACCATTGCGCTTTTCGTTGTGGCAGTGCCGCTTATGTTAATCTCACTCTACATCGGTCAACATATCCATACCACAATCAGCCCGCGAATTTTCCAGCGACTGATTGGCAGTTTATTACTGATCAGCAGCATCACACTGTTTCTAAAATAATCATCAGCGGCTGATACTGCAGAGAAAAGAGCGAAAAGTTGATTAATATCAACTTTATAACGGCACAAGTCATCTAGTCTGGACTACAAATAATAACTAATATAATAATAAAGTGTGACTGTTTATGGCGTATTACAATCCTGACTGCATGGGCAATTATGACTTTGACAATATTGCTGACTTTGCAAAAAAACGTTTTATTGATGGCTACAGCACTATCGAACTCTTACTACAGGCCAAAACTGTCCGCGAAAAAGAAGAGATTGCATTAGTCGCGATGATGGACCTTGATGATGCTACGGTGGAAAAACTTGAGCTTTCCTGCCAGTATGCAAAACAGTGTCAGGTAACCAACTGTCGCACTGTGATCAAGCAAATCATAGAAAACAACCTGACACCATTAGCGACTTGATACAACAACACCCACACACCAACAATAAATCGCTCAGTCATTTTAAAATAAACATCAACACGACGCTGTGATTAATTATTTATATAGTAATAATTAATAATTCAAATCAAAGAAAAAGTGATAAGTCTTTTTACTGCAACACAAATAAAATCAATAAAGTAACCCCCCGCGCTTTGACATTGATCAATATTTAACCAGACCTTTGTGATTAACTTTAGTAAGTTTCATAAAATAATGGAGTATTTATCATGCAAACTAAAAAAGATCTTTCAAAAAGTTCCAATAACGAGCAGCACAGTTACCTGTCTGCTTTCAGCAATCTCGAACATAAAATTGAAAATATGTTTAATCACTTCTGGCACAACCCGCTGAAGAACGCTGCTGAAACCGATCCGGCTGTAGCCGTAACATTCCCACATTTTCCCACTATGGATGTAATTGATCGTGACAAGGAGATTTTTATTAAGGCAGAGCTGCCGGGTATCGAAAAAGAAGACATTGATGTTTCGATAAGCAATAACAGACTGTTAATCAAGGCACATACTCGTGTTGAGAAAAAAGAAGAAAATGCTGATTACCTGAAGCAGGAAATCAGGAATAACGAAGTCTATCGCTCTTTTCTTCTGCCTGGTGAGGTCGATGATAACAATATCAAAACCTCTTTCAGGAACGGCGTGCTGGAATTGACTATTCCAAAACACGAAAACTCACATCGCCGCCGGATTAAGGTTGAGTAGCAGGTGGCTATTGATTTTCGACTTTAGACTCAGGCATGAGCTGGCTGCTTGACTTGTATTTGCCGGCTCATGCAAAAATGTATTTTTTGCTTAACTCAGCTCTGCGCTCAACCTTGCCAACCCCAGTGATACTGCCAGCTAGCCGATATTTATAAATAGCTTACTTGCTCAAGCAGATCAGTCATTCGGGTCACTGCCACAGGCTTTCTGTCAGATTATGTGGTAGATTGATCAATAATGATCTTTTAGCAATAAGGTATCGAATGATTGTCGACAGTATTATTTTTCAGCTCAGCCTCATCATTATCAGCGCGGCCATACTCGGCACCCTGTTTCTTTATGGCAAGCAGCCAATCATCATTGCATATATAGCCGCCGGTGTTTTAATCGGCCCTGGCGGATACCAGCTGATAAAACATACTGAACAGGTACAGCAGTTTTCTCATATCGGTATCATTCTTCTGCTCTTTCTTATCGGTCTCAACCTCCAGCCTAGCAAGATACCTCGTCTTATAAAAACCACCTCAGCACTGACGGTTGGCACAGCCATCGTCTTTGCCGTTGCCAGCCTAGGGTTTGCATTACTAATGCAGTTTACTGTCGATAGCGCACTGATTTTTTCTGCTGCGATGATGTTTTCCAGTACTGTTATCGCTTTAAAACTGATTCCTACCACTACACTGCATCACAAGCGCAAAGGCGAGTTGATGACAGGTGTTCTGTTAATTCAGGATATTCTCGCGATACTGGTGATACTTTTTATCAGCGGCGATCAGGCACAGAGTACGCTAGCCGTGTTTTTTATTCTGCTGGCAAAATTTATCGGTTTATGGCTGCTATCAGTTATCGGTGTTAAATATATCATGACACCACTGTTAATGAAGTTTGATGTGGTACAGGAATACACCTTTGTTGCGACACTGGCCTGGTGTCTGTTGTGGGCAGAAGGTGCCTACTTACTGGGACTGTCCTATGAACTCGGTGCTTTTGTTGCCGGCTTATCCATAGCCTCATGCCGGGTTGCTCTGATCATTGCAGAACATTTAAAACCACTGCGTGAATTTTTTCTTATTTTATTTTTCTTTGCGGTCGGTGCCGAACTGAATTTCAATATCGAATTAAATCTGCTACTGGCAGCGATTGCCTTTGGCGTTCTGATAGTGCCGTTAAAAGCACTGGTCTTTCAGAAAGCCTTTCGCTGGTCAGGTGAATCACCAGAGATATCACGCGAGCTGGCAGTACGCCTGTCACAGTCCAGCGAGTTTTCCTTATTAGTCGCCTTCTCGGCACTATCAATGGGGTTACTGACTAAAGACTCGGCGATGATTTTACAGATCGCAACCATCACATCTTTTGTCGTCTCGACCTACTGGGTTGTACTAAAATACCCGACCACCATCAGCAGTAATGCACGGCTTAATCAGGATTAATTTATGATCTCATAGTTCGCAATGATACCCGCTGCGGCTCTGGCAAGCTGTTTTCAGTAGTTTTACTTAACTCACATAGCGGTATATCGATACGATGCTGGATAAGGCGAAAACAGAGAAAGTAATCAGGTCGATTTTTTTGTTATCGTGACCTTTATAGCCCAGCTTTTTTACAAGGTAAACGATATAGGATTCCGAAAATCCGGCATCGCCCCCGAGTCCCATTTTTTTTTGTAATTCTGTCAGTACACAGACTCCCGGTTTTTTCATTATCGGGCCGATAATAAGCCATGAACTTAATATAATCACCTGCAGTATCAGATGAAGACCGACAAAATCATCAAACCAGTATAAAAACAATGATGATAAAATAATAATAATATGCAACAGATGAAATACAAAATTCAACAAAAACATCAGCATCACTCTTTTCCGAAACCTCGATCATCAGACCACAGATCACGGATTCATGCCAGTAGCATTCCAGCAATAAAAATATTACTACCGCAAAATTCGCTTTTACAGCAAATCTATTGACAACAGAGACACTCAAATCAGTAATATTTATTGACTGATAAAATAATATTTCAAGAGTCTGCCCGCACTCAGGTCGTTAACTATCATTCAGTTGACCGATATCAATATTTGATACAACCATACCGCTTAATCTGAGCAGACAATAAAAAAAACAATGAGTATCTGCTTTATGGCACACCACAATCCTTTTTGTCTGGGTAACTACGACTTTGACAAAATTGCCCACTATGCACGAAAACGCTTCATCGAAGGCTGCAACACCAATGAACTGTTGCAGGGCGCACACTCTCTCAGACAACGCCAGGAAATAGCGCTGGTATCGTTTATGGATATTGAAAATGATAGCGTAGAAAACCTGCAGCTATCCTGCCAGTATACCGAGCAATGCAAAGTTACGACCTGCCGCTCAGTAATAAAAGAAATAATAGAAAACGAACTGCATTAAAGTGTAGTTTAATCGCTGCTATTGTTACCGATTAGCTGACGACAATGCTGTAGTTTCTCCGTAAGATCGGCAGCCTCATCAACACTTAACTCTGCCAGATGCTGTCTTATTGCATAAAAGCGTTGTTTCTCGCGCAGTTGCCATTGCTGGGTAATCACTACTGCTTCATGCAGCGCCGGCTGCTCGATCTTGTTTCTAAAATCAAGTTGATGAATTGAGGCTATCATCTTTTGTAGCGGCTCAACGATACCGTTCACATAGTGTCTCCAGCGCCAGACAATAGCTGAAGCAACAACAAGATTAACAATCAGTAACACCATCATGGCCTGTAACACCCTGCCGGCAAAATACTCCAGACTTAAACTGTTCTGAATATGCGAGCGAAACATATTGTCTTCAATAACCTGAGTCATGTCCTGATAGACAAAATACACGGCGCAACTGATCAGCAGCAACTCAAAAATAACCAGACTGAAAATCAGCCGGTTCTGTAATGCGCCGTTAATAAAATGATGTTTTCGTTGACTGTTATTCATTATTTTCACATATCATGACATTCTAAACATAAAGCCGTTTTAGATTTAACACTGATCATTTCACCGTGTTTTTTACTGTAACCCTTGTGACAGGATACACAGCTGACCTTGCCATCGGGCAGAATCACATTTTTAGACAGTTTCTCAAGCGCAACATAACTGCCACGTCCATAAGAGTCTGTGTAGCGCATGCCAACCGGATGATTAACTGCTCCGCTATTATGCTTTACAATGCCCTTACTATTAATCGAAATATTAATCGTATCACCTTCGTTACCATGACAGTTCATACATTCCATCGAATAGCTGTCCGCTCCGGAAAACTCGTTACTGATCCGGCCTTTGTGAACCGACTGCTGTATCGATGTACCACTATCTGCCATGGTAGTAAAGAATGTCAGCTGATGGCAACTCAGGCAAAGAGGTTTGCCACGAATACCGCCGCGTATCGAAGCCTCGCCTTTAACATGCACATTGTGGCAGGTGCTACAGGTCATTTCATTTTTCCAGTCCAGCGGAAACCGAGCTGGTAATTCCTGGCCCGGAATTAAACCACTGGGATGGCTGACCTTAAGTGATTTTTGATGGCACTGTGAACACAGTTTCTCCTGTGTTGCTAAAAGCTGACTGGCATTTTCTGCTGTTATCTCCCCTTGCGCCAGATGACACTGCTGACAGTCAGTTTGTGCAGGGTGAAAAGCGCTTTTATTGTTATCACTAAACACAAGGTTTATTGAAGCAATTAACATCACCAGTAAAAACGCCAGTAAGCCGCCAGATTGATACTTATTCATCGAGCAAGACTCTGGCTTCGAGCTGTTTAAGTTGCAGTAATAATGCGTTCAGCTTTTCTTTATCAAGCTCTCCAGCTGACTGCTGCAATAAGCCAAGTATGCTTTCAGTTTGCTTTAGCAGCGTAAGTTTGTGAGCTTCCAGTTGTTTTGCTGCGCTAATAATGCTTTTAGATAAATCCTGTAAATAATCGTCCGAACGGATATTCAGCATCCTCTGTGTCTCATAACAATGCGCCAGATTCTGAGTAAACCGGTATAACGGCCCGGCAATTCTGAAACTGCTGTACAAACCGATTAGCCAACTGATTAATGCTGTGATAAAAATTAGCAGCAGACTAACAAGCACGATTGCAAACCGCATGTTTTTTTGGCTGATCGCCTGCGACTGAATAAAATCACCGTAATTACCGTCATAACCCACCAGCACTATGGAAATCATGACCAACAGGATAAGCGCCGTACTCAGCACGACTGACAAAGAGATTCTGGTTATTATTCCACTGTACATCTGCTGCAGCCTTAATTCTCGAACGGCTATCAGTATATCAGAACTTGTTTTTTTTAAACTTATACTAAATCAATATTTCGCAGAAATTAAATACTCATGCCAATGCTTGTATGCTCACGGCTTAGTTATTCTGACACTCATACTCATAACTTCTAATATTATAAACAATTAATAAATACGATCATGCTGAAACACAAACAACACCCTGCACAGCAAGCGCGGAATTTAAACAGACACAAATTTATTACAAATCCATATATATTATTGATTCGGTCTGCGCTATAAATAGTGTCCAACTGATGGAAAAGGATGTCAAAATGAAACACAGCAACCCCTACTGCATCGGTAACTATGACTTTGAAAAAATAGCTTTTTATGCCCGCAAACGTTTCATCGAGGGCTATAGTATGATCGACTTATTCACACAGACCACATCGCACAGAGAAAGACAGGAAATTTCACTGGTTTCTGTCATGGCGACTGATCAACACCAGATACAAAAACTCGAACTTTCCTGCCCGTATAAAGAGCAATGTAAAGTCACCGACTGCGTTCAAAGAATAAAAGAAATCATAGAGCACAACTTGCACTAAACAAAAAACTCAGGTTTTTAAAAACGCAGTCTGATTTCCCATACAAAAATACACCTTATAAGATACTGGGTTGAATGAATTTTAGCACCGGATTATAGTGATAATAAATAAATACACTTACAAAAGCCGTGATGAAGCGATGACCGTTATACACCGACACTGTAAAGACATTGACCTCTGCGTTTCCCTGTTCTTGATCAGTAAAAGTCTTCGCCAGCAAATCAGTGATAACGGCCAGCCTTTATTCGGTGAAATACTGGTAACAAAATAAGTTTACAGTCGTCCGACAACAAAACAGCCATTAGCGAGCTTACCTAACATCAGGTGTCCTCTGCCAACGAATATCATGTCCAGAGCCCGTCTGCTTGAAATCAAATCAGGTACCACAAAATGTCTGCAGCACTACCTGTTGCGGCGATGGAGGCTGACTGTATTGTTCCCTGCCCGGCTGGTATTCGAAAGGCTTTTGAAGCACCTCATACAAGCTATGAAACGGTGTGAAATCGTTATTGTCTTGCGCCGCCTTTATCACAGCCTCAATCTGATGATTACGCGGAATATAAACCGGGTTCACCTGCTGCATGGCACACTGTCTTTCACGGTCGCTATGTTTTTCAAGCATCAGCCGCTGACGCCAGTTCTGCAGCCAGCCATTAATCGCACTGTGATCTGAAAACAAACTCAGCAGCGCACTATCTTTGTCTGTAACATCAGCATCTAATTTGGACAAATAATAAAACGTCAGCGTAAAGTCTGCCTTGTTATCAGCCATAATATCCAGCAGCGCTTCAAGCAAGGCTTTATCATCAGCTGCGGTAACTGCAGACACAGCTGTTAAGCCACATTTATCCCTGAAACCGGCCAGCCATTCACTGGCGTATGCATTGAGATACGATTGCAAAATATCCTGTGCCAGCTTAACAGCCGTCTCAGGCTCGGCGGCAAATAACGGCAGTAGTGATTCCGCCAGACGCGATAAATTCCATAATCCGATATCTGGCTGCATAGTATAGGCATAACGTCCTTGCCTATCGATCGAGCTATACACCTGTCTATGATTAAAATAGTCCATAAAAGCACAGGGCCCGTAATCAATGGTTTCACCGGCCACTGACATATTATCCGTATTCATCACGCCATGAATAAATCCCAACTGCATCCATTTTGCAATCAGTCGGGCCTGCCGTAACACCACGGCTTCAAAAAATGCCAGATATGGCCGCTCAGCCTCGGCTGTTTGCGGATAGTTTCGCCCTATCATGTAATCCGCGAGTTTTTTAACCGATAGTTGATCACCCTGACGGGCAAAATACTCAAAACTACCAACTCGAATAAAACTACTGGCAACGCGGGTAATGACCGCCCCCGGCAAATACCGCTCTCTTGCCACCTGCTCACCCGTGGTTACCGCAGCCAGTGCTCTGGTCGTAGGCACATTTAGACAGAACATCGCCTCACTTAACAGATACTCACGCAATACCGGCCCTAATGCAGCGCGGCCATCACCATTACGAGAATAACGCGTTGGCCCGGAGCCTTTTAACTGAAGATCGCTTGTGCTGCCGTCTGCAAGCTCAATTTCGCCCAAATAAATTGCCCGACCATCACCTAGCTGTGGATTAAAATTACCAAACTGATGTCCGGCATAAGCCATCGCCAGCGGCTGACAACTTTGATGAACTTTATTGCCCGAAAAAATGTCGGTCAAAAACGCCTGGTCAGTAGTCTCGACATCGATATCTAACGAAGTTGCCAGTGGCCGGTTTAACGCAATTAACTCAGGCTCTGCAACAGGGCTAGGTTTACATTTGTGGTAAAAAGCTTCACCAAGTAGCAGGTAGCTGTTTTTAAATCTTAAATTTTTCAATCTATACCTCGGCCAATAGAAACCTTATGCACTAAGTGTATCTGAACACAGCAGAATAATTCCTGTAAAAAATTGTGGAAAAATTTAGCTTTCGATTTTTATTGTGTGACCCTAGCTGTGCAGCAAGAAGAACTGGGATGGACACATCCCCGGCAAGACAATATTTTTAATGGTTAATATAATTTCAATTATATTTTTATCTATAGAGCCTTAGTAACAATCTGACAGACTATAGTTTTTATCGGTAATAAAGTAGCTCACCTAAAGGCAGATCAATCCAGAAACTAGTCCCTACATCTAGCTGACTTTCTAGCCCAATTTCTCCGCCCATACGTTCAATTAGATTTCTGCTTATGGTAAGACCAATACCAGTGCCTTCGATGCCTTTATTGGCAGCATTGAGCCGGTTAAATGGCTGAAACAATTCATGCAGCCTTCCTTCCGAAATTCCGTAACCACTGTCGCGAACTGTAATTCTTATATACTTCTCATCCAATTTTGATACCGTTAAGTCAATTCTACCTTGCTTACGATTGTATTTAACAGCATTTGATAGCAGGTTAATTAAAACTTGTTTAAGTCTTTTTCGATCTGTGGATACAGTAATATTTTCGCTTATTCTGATATAAATAGTGATAGCCTGCTCGTCGGCAAGCGGCTGAATTAATGAGACACACTCATCAATGACTTCATCGAGTACGACTTCTTCAAATTTGAGTTCAATATAACCTGACTCAATTCTAGAAAGATCCAGAACTTCTTTAATCAATTCCAGCAAGTGGTGGCCCGCAGAAATAATTTCTTTGACATTTGTCTGGGTTTCGATTCCGAGCGTTTTATCTTGCTGCAAAATCTGTGCATAACCAAGAATAACATTCATAGGAGTACGCAACTCATGACTCATATTGGCAATAAATTTCGATTTTTCCTGGCTGGATTTATCAACCTCCTGTTTTGCCTGAATCAGTATCTGCTCATTTTCAAGCGCCGCAAAGCGCAGGCTGATATTTTCAAAACTACTGGCATTTAAATAATAAACACTTAGCAACAGAAAAATAAATATCGCTACTAACAACAAACCCATCATAATAGCAATATAGGTTTTCTCAAAAAAGAACAACGGCAGCAGTGGCAACATCGTGGGAATGATTAACGCATAGGCAGCACCACGCAGATGAGATAAAGTGATGACACCACCCGCACTGATTACAAGCATGGCAAATGCAACCGTTATCTGCTGCTCAAAATTGGCTTCAGGAAAAAACAGCACGGCACCACTACCCCACAATAACCCGGCAAAAACCGTACTAATAACATAATATCGGCCCCAGTCACCAGCCTTACAAGTATCAGGATTGGTACGAAAATAACGATACCCCAAATAACCATGCAAGCATACAAGAACTGTCATGACTGATAACCAGCTCAAAAGTACATTATGACTTATCACTGTCCATTGCAGCGCAACAAACAAAACAGCACCCGCCAATGTGCCAGCAACTGATAACCAGATAGGTATATACGTTAGTCTGACCTGCTCGGCATACACTTTCTGTTGATGCCGTAATGCATCATTATCGGCCAACTTACTGACAACATGTTCACTCATAAGAGGAAAACTGCCTTATTTAATAAAGGGTGCTATTAACGTTCTGACCACATCATATTCAGCATCATTTGTGGCTGCAAAACCATCGTACTTTTTATCGACGGCTTTAATTATTTCAAGATGCTTTTTATTTTTACTATCAAGTGATAAAAATGCCTGCTTGATTTTTTCCTGCAATTCTTTATTAACATTAGCACTGGCAGAAATATTATAAGGTGGTAATTCAGCCGAGCTATAGAGGATGCGAAGGCCTTTATTCTGCCATTTAAGTGCCATTGTGTCTTTGAGGATTCCTGCATCAAAATCATTGTTCATCACTGCACGCGCAATATTGTCATAGTGACCTATATATTTGTATTCACTGAACTGCGTCAGTTCGATGCCCGATGCTTTAACCACCGCTCTTTGTAACAGCGCTTTCTTATCACCAAAAGCAAAACTTTTTCCTGCAAGATCCTCAATGCTTTTGATCGGACTGTCCTGCTTTACCACTATCATCAACTGAAAACTTGCCTTGCCGTTGGTGACGGTCTTTGCAATTAACTGCGCGTTACCTTTTTCACGCGCTTTTAGATAAGCGACTGGGGTAAGGTATGACAGATCAACCTTACCACTGGCAGTATCACTAATAGCAACACCCATATTCGGCGCCAGTCTCAGTGTAACGGGCATCTTTAATGTCTCACTCAGATAGACTGTAAGCGGCTTAAGCCGTTTGTGCATGACGGCAGGAATATCCATTGCCACAGAACCAAAGCTAAGGCTTTTGTCTGCTGCATATAAAGGCGTAATAAGAAACACCGTTAACAGAGAAATAATTTTTATTGTTACGAATTTTCTTACACGCTTCATATTATCACCTTGCTTCATCATTATTTTTAATTAATTATACTGGCACGCAATTTTCAGCTAACGAGATCATCATAATGCACCACTCTGTTTCTGCCAGTGTTTTTACTTTCGTACAGCGCAATATCGGCATAACGACAGATGTTAGCTGCATGTGTTTCTCGATTGTCCGGTGATAAAGTCACCACACCAATACTGATAGTTATAGACAGTTCAGTACCGTCAATATTCATCCGGTGCTGTTCAACCGCTTTGCGAAGCTTTTCAGCCAGCTCAAGCGCTGACTGTTTATCGGCTCGTTTGCATAGACTAACGAATTCCTCTCCTCCAATACGGCAAACTACATCGGTACTTCTCAACATCTTTGTCATTAATGCTGAAACTTCTTTGATAACTATATCACCAGCTTCATGACCAAATGTGTCATTGACACTTTTAAAATGGTCAATATCCACCATAATCAGGCTATTAGTTTCTTTATGCCTGACACTCATTTTCATTTCAGATTCTAATGCTTCTTCAAAATATCGCCTATTAAACAGACTGGTCAGCGGGTCTGTAATTGAAAGTTTTTTAAACTCTTTATTCATTACTTGTAATTCTTGAGCCTGTTTTTTTAATATAATATTATTTTTTACAAGCTGAGCATCGGCATAATCCACTCTGGATTTTAATTCCCGGTTTGCAGAATTGAGGTTTTCACTGAGATTATTAAAACGGCTGGCAAGATCTCCAAACTCATCTTTTGAGGTGATAGGTATTTTACCGATGATCTGACCATCATCATGCACCTGATCATCCAGTGATTTTGAAATTATGCTGACAGGACGCATAATGATAAAAGATAACGCCAGAAACTCACCCATCGCTATCAACAGAATGATCAGAGCCTCACGTTTTATTAATGAAAATCTCTGATTTTCTAGCCGGCCAATTTTAGTTTGTGTATTCAGGCTCAGCGTCAGTGTACCTATGACTTCATCTTCAAAGCTGATTGGCTGTTCAAAAATCATCTGCTTTATTGCATCTTTAGCGGCAACCTCGCCTGCTTCAGCCATGATATTGCCTTTTTTATTAACCACTTTGGCATAAGCAATATCATCAGATTGTGTAATTTCATCCAATAGCAGACTAATTGTATGATAGTCGTAGCCGACCACACTATAGGCCAGTGATTTGGCGACAAAACGGCTAATATCCGTACCACGCTGCTTAATATCGCTTAAAACGCTTGCTTTTTCTTCTTTTAAAGCGAACCAGCCACTAACGCTTAACGCCGTCAGCAGAACAGTCATTAGTAACAGTAATACTTTTTGCCGAATCCCCAATGTCAGGTTTTTCGCTATATTTTTCATTATTATTAGTTTTAATTGTATTGGTGTTAAGTGTATTAAAAATCGTGCAAATATGTTGTTTAATTTAAAAATAATTAACATAAATCCAGAAATAAATCGAAATAGATCAATCACAACACTAAAATAGCCAGGAAACAGTATAAAAAATCAACAGCCATAACTTATCAGCGGCTTTCTCTAGCTATCGTGACTCAGCTTTAGTAGTGCACAAGGTTAGCAAACTGAGCTACATGGACTCATTTACAGTGCTAATTTACCGACCAAATTAGTTACCATGACGATCACTGCGTTTGTTCATCATTTCATGCATCAGTCATTAATCCGCTTGCTGCCAAGAACAAGCCAACGGCTCAAGATAAATGAGCAGACGCTTATTCGTTACCCACTAATTGGCGAATCCTCAAATTTTTAATAACAGTAGTCGTAATCTGTCCAAATAGGCTCGAACTTATGTCAGATCTGTTGCCTATCTTCCTGCATAAGCTTGAGAATGGATTGCTTATTAGATTGAGTACGTTTTACTGAGAACATGACTGGCATAGCAGACAGCTATATCCACGCTGATCTTGGTTGGCTTTTATGCGCCGTTTAAATGACTGATAAGACGGTTTACTACTGTCTTTTAATCAAAAATATCCTATTGATATATTTAATAAATTAAATGATTTCTGACTAATAATCACTCAGATTGGTTAACGTTTTTTTCATCTTCTCAAATCACATTGTTAATTCATAAGTACGATTGTCTGAAATAAAAAACGAGCTGTAAGCTACTGATAAAATCAGTATTTATTGATACATTTAGAGCTAGAATAAAGCATAAATATTGATTAAAATTGACTCTATATTTCCAGCATTCACATTCATTTCATTAGCAGAACCAGCACCCTTGTATTTAACAATTCACAAACACACTAAGCGACATTTTTAAATGACTCATTCGGAAAACACCAGAACTCGCAGAATAATGATTATAAACCCAAAGGGTGGCAGCGGAAAAAGCACAGTTTCATGCAATCTGGCAGGCTACTATTCAAATGCAGGAAAAAAAGTAACCCTGCTCGATATGGATCCGCAAAAATCATCACTGTCCTGGTTACGCAACAGACCGGCAGAATCAACTTTTATTCGAGGACTATCCGCCATAAGAGAATCTGACTTTAATGAGACAGAAGATGGCTATTTGATACTTGATACACCGGCAGCCGTGGCAAAAAATATAATCCCGGAAATAATCGCAAAAGCTGACACATTAATTATTCCTGTTTTACCATCACCGATTGATATCCAGGCAGCTAGAATTTTTATCTACCAGCTGCTTCTCAAACACAGAATAACCAGTGCTGACTTAAACATCGCTGTTGTAGCTAATCGTGTTCGAAGCAACACTTTGGCATATAAAACATTAAATGACTTTATAAACACTCTTAACATCCCTTTCATAACCAGCTTGCATGAAAATAGCGTTTATCTTAAAACAGCAGAAAAAGGCCTGAGCATTTTTGACTTTAATAATAAATTAACCAGAAAACTATCCGATGACTGGAATCCATTAATAAGCTGGCTATCTGAAACTGAGGCCCGCAAAAAAATCATTTCATCATCCAATAAAGCACAAAGTCAAAACAACTAAAAAAGCCCTGACACCTTAGGTGTCAGGGCCTGAATCAGGCACTTCAATAAGTATTAAATAAAGAAAGCGCAAGCCTCATCATTAATTACAGGTCCAGAGTTTGACCCCATGAAACAGTGATACGTGCATCACCTGCCGCAGCATCCATATCGGTAGCATCATAAGAAAAAGTAAAGTCATCTTTACTCAAACTAACCTGAACGTGAGTATAGTCAAGATTGTCATCTTCATAATCGTAGTTACCGTATAGCAGCCCTAGTGACAGACCTTGTCTGACCTCAAACTCAGCGCCTAAGTAGCTGTATGTATCATTTTCAAGTATCTCAGACTCTTTACTAGTGGTAGAAGCAACGCCTAACGTCAGCATTTCATAAGACAGATTGACATAAGCCTCAGCAAAGTCATCTGTACCTGGGCCAACCGGATATGAATAATTGATATAACCAAAATCTAAACCAACTGGACCTGCCTCAAAACCATAGCCTAAATACACGTCCTGCTCGTAGTTATCTGGTCCGGTCCAATTCTGATTAGACACCCAAGTACCGGTATAAAATCCTGAACTGTGTGCATAGTCAATGCCGCCTGATACAGCTGACTGATCAGTAGTTTGAGTCACACCACGCCAGATGTAATTAGAGCTGACACCAATATTTGCTGTCAGAGGTGACTCTGCAAATGCAAAACCTGAACTCAGAACCGCGACAGACGCCATCAAAGAAGCGATAGAAGATTTTTGTAATTTATTCATAAATTGTTCCATAGGTGATTAATGTAAGAGCCTGTCGATAGATACAATGGTTTGTAAAATCTTTACAGCCATTTTCTACCTCGTATAAAAACCTGCTCCGACCAAATCAAATTAATATCATCGATATTAACTTGTGACTATGCATGTATATTGTAAAAGCAGATAACATTGTTAATGTGATTCAGTATCACGCTGATCTGCTTTCAATCAACATGCAACTATTGTTCAGTTTAATGTATTTATCCCGAATAACTATCGGTCTAAATACATTCTACATATACAAAGTTTGCTGACGCCATGTAAGACAAAACCGTACAGTATGCGCCATCAAAAAATTAATTACTGTAATTAATCTTCATCAGGATTTTTAGATGATGAAATTTTTTGGTTAACTTCAGTAATCACGTCACTTACTTGCTCTGCTTTATCGCCTGATTGCAGCATCTCATCTTCGAGCACGGCTTGTTTTGGCTTGGCCGTGTCTGTCGCAGCCTCTGAAATCTGTATATCACCATTTACTTGTGATAATTTAGAAAGGTCTTTGTTTGACATAACATTATCAATGTTCAGTAAGATTACAAACTGATCATCGACCTTACCCATCGCTTCTATAAAATCAGTACGAATACCTGAGCCTAGCGCTGGTGTTGCCTCAATCTGATCACTATTGAGATCAACTACCCTGCTGACGGAATCAATAATTAAACCGGTGTTTATCAGTTTATCTTCAATCTTTAGCTCTGTAATAATAATACACGTGCGACGTGATATATCTGCTGACTTAAGACCAAGCCGCCCTGCCAGATCAATCACCGGAACTACTTTCCCGCGTAAATTTATAGCACCACAAATAAAGTCAGGCATCAGTGGCAGCGCCGTAACCTCTCCGTATTCGATTATTTCTTTAACTCTGAGGATACTAAACGCATAACTTTCTCCGGCTAAAAGAAATGTAAGGTATTTATGAGTATCATTTTCAGTGTGCTTTAATTCAGTATTTTTTGACCGGTTTAATACGCTCATTTAATCTCTCCGTTATTTACGGTAAATTTATTTAATATTGCTTTAATTCTGGTTACTGTATTTGATGACCGCTAGAGGAATCTGATCAAGCGGTAATTCATGGTCTACAGCGTTGAGTTTTACAGCTTCTTTAGGCATACCATAAACTACACAGCTAGATTCATCCTGAGCTATCGTTCTGGCTCCAAAGTCATGCATTTCTTTCATACCATGAGCGCCATCATCACCCATTCCAGTCATGATAATTCCAAGCGCATTACTGCCTGCGGCCTTAGCTACTGATCTGAATAAAACATCAACAGAGGGTTTGTGACGGCTGACAAGTGGACCATCTTTAACTTCTACATAATATTTAGCTCCGCTGCGACGCAACAGCATGTGATATCCACCAGGAGCAATCAGAACCTCACCACTTAGTACGCGATCACCATCCTTCGCTTCTTTAACAGTCAGCTCACAAACACTATCAAGCCTTGCTGCAAATGCGGCTGTGAATTTTTCTGGCATGTGCTGCACTACGACTATTCCAGCCGACGTCCTTGGAAGTTCAATAAGTACACTTTCAAGTGCCCGCGTGCCACCTGTTGAAGTTCCGATTGCAACGACACGCTCAGTTGTCTGCGTCATTGCTTCCTTAGCAGGGCTTAATATGACATCAGCCGTAAATTTTGATACCACCTGTTTACGCGCAGGAACAGTATTTACTATTTTTCCAACATTGGCATGCGAGGCTGACTTAATAACATCAAGGAACCTTGCATGCTCTTCCTGAAAAAAACTTTTGGCACCGATCTTCGGCTTGGTGACTATATCAACCGCACCGGATGACATAGCCTGCATTGTCGTTTCAGCGCCGGCCTCTGTGAGTGTAGAACAAATAACAACAGGTATCGGATGCTCAGACATTAATTTACGCAGGAAGGTAATACCATCCATTCTTGGCATCTCAACATCCAGAATCATCACATCAGGCCAACCCTTTTCTAATCGTTTCATTGCAAAAATTGGATCAGCAACAGCGGCCATCAGCTCAAGAGCTGGATCTTTTTCTATGATATCAGTCAAAACCTTGCGCATCACTGCAGAGTCATCAACCACCATTACTTTAATTGTCATAATTATTACCAACATTACACGATGTCTTTCGCAAAGAGACATCACGTAGAAATTTGTTTGATATCAGCTGTGTCAGTACGTCACTTGTGCCAGCATTGACAAGTAAGTTCTGTACTAATTTAACGCTACCAATAAACCGAATCTGCATGATATAGAGAAGCATTGGTCAGATTACCCATCGACAAATGACTGCCGTTAACATTAATAGCTCAGTCATTTTTAAGCTGATAAATGGAAGGACGTATCGTTTTTACCCGGTCAGTTATCTGATTCAGACTTTCAGAATGACCGACGATCAGATAACCACCTGGCTGAAGACGGTTTAATAAACGATCTACCAGTTTGCGCTTTGTTTCAGTATCAAAATAGATCATCACATTACGAAGAAAAATAACAGAGTAGATACCATTGTCCGGCCAACTACCTATTAAATTCAGGTTCTTAAACTCTATATGCTGTCTGATCTTTTGATCAATCAGAAAACTACCCTGTTGAGAACGCACGCCTTTAAGACACCACTTATTAAGCAATGGTGACGGGATTTGTTTCGCCTCATCCAGCGGATACAAACCTCTTCGTGCATAATTCAAAACCTGTGAACTGATATCCGTCGCAGTTATTTTCCAATCAGCATCAATTCCGAGTTTATCGGCCAGCACCATTGCCAGTGAATATGGTTCCTGCCCCCGCGAGCATGCCGCACTCCACACTCTTAATGTTCTATTTGCTTTATGCTTTGAAAGTATTTCTCTGGAAAGAAACTCGAAATGTTTTTCCTCCCTGAAAAAGTAGGTTTCATTCGTAGTCAGCAAATCAACCATAATTTGCATTTCTGCTGAATTATTGAGGTCCGTTACGTACTGATAGTACTGTGAAAAACTGGCGAAATTAAAATGCCTCAGGCGACGTGTCAAACGGCTAACAACAAGTGTTTTCTTAACTTCAGACAGACTAATACCAGCCTTATCATAAATAAGAGACTGAAATTGTGTAAATTCAGTATCTGTTATGCCCTGATGGTTATGAATTTGTTGACTGGCCAGATTATTCACAAGGTTTTAAGTCCGACTTCTAGTGATTCAAACCAGTCAATGAAACGCGTGACATTTTCTCCGCGATAAATAGCACCATGTTGAGGACACATCATCTCAATATCTAATTCTCTGACACGTGCACACCAGTCATTTTTTGCTGAGTTTGAACCCATCCAGCGCCGGTGAAAGCCTTCGGCATATTTGATATGCTGATCGAAATCATCAACAAATAAATAATCCTGATCATGAGGTATCATGGCTGCACCCAGATCACCAGAAAACAATATCTTTGCTTCTGCATCATAGAGATTAAAGTTACCGGATGAATGCAGGTAGTGAGCGGGTACAGCACGCAATATCAAGTCACTCAGAAAAATATCTTTACCTTCATCAGGAATACTGACAAAGGTTTCATCAGTGCCACCAAAATGAGGAACAAATGTTGTCCATAAACGACTTAAATAACATTTGACATCCGGCGTCAACTCCATCCACAAAGCCAGTGATGAAATAATATCAGGGTCCTGATGTGAGGCGAACAAATGTGTTATTTCTTTTGCATCAACCAGATCTGTAACCGCTGAAAAAACCGCTGGAAATATCTCACTACCACCGGGATCTGTCAGCAATGTATCACTGCCTTTTTGAATAATATATTCATTTGTATCAATTAAATAATCCGGCTTTTTTGGATCGCGCGCTACAACAGACCATTTGTGATCGCCATTTTCGAATATTTTTTCTACTCTTTTCATGCTACCTCTGTATTACTTGCGTATTTATATGCAACTGCCATAGCTTCTTCAACCTGCGCCACAAACTCTCCGACCTGATCACCTATGCTATGCAAGACAGTGGAGTCTTTATCTATATGCATCGACTCAACTTTTGCAAGCACTGCTACATTCTGACCCTGACGTGAAAGCTTAGCCAGGCGCTCAATACTGCGGGCTATAGAATCAAACCGGTTACCAGAATATTGTGATGACGCATCAGCTGCTGCTGATAATCCGCCATGATTACCATGCCGCTGAGCAGCATCTAACAGTGCCTGATTAAATATCCGTGTTATCCGACCTCTTTTAACATCGTCTGATACCAGACTTGTCATCTCTGCACTCATAACTAACAGTTGCGCCATCGACGATTCAAGGCGCTCACTAAAAGCGCGCAATTCCGTGGTCACTCTGGCATAACCTGCTGCATCGATACCGGCTTTACGTGACGTCAGCATTGCATTTAGTGCCAGCATATAAATCTTTCTTGATAATCTGTCTACTCTTTTCAACTCTTCCTTAATATATATAATCCGTTCTAACCTGTTTATTTCTGTCATATAGCCCCACTAACAGATACTTAGTATCGAATTATTTATTCATTAATTAACTTTTTTATTTACTTTCTGAAGAATCAGACAAATTAGCCAACTCATTAACAGAAAGAACATTCGCCAGTTCCAGTAAAATCACAAATTTGTTATTTCTTTTACCCATACCATTGATAAAATCGGTGCGAATTTCTGCACCAAATGCAGGCGCCACTTCTATTTCATCATCCGGTATATCAACAACCTCGTTCACGCCATCAACAACAAAACCGATATCAATATGCTCATCATCACTACTTAATTCAACAATAATCACACAAGATCGTTTGGTCGTTTCCGAGCTTTTTTTACCCAGACGAACAGCCAGATCAACGACCGGAACAACATTACCCCGTAGATTAATAACGCCACGGATAAAACCTGCTGTCATCGGTACTTTAGTTAACGACGGGTACTCAATAATTTCCTTAACACCGGATATCCCCACACCATATATTCCACCGTTAACATTAAACGTTAAATACTTAATGTGATCATCGTCTCTGTCTTCTGCTGTAATGACAGCTTCAGCAACCACTGGTAGCTGCTCATTATCAGAATCATTTACTTTTTCATTCATCATATTACCTTTTGTTGTAACAACTGCTTCTGTCGCGGAAAAAACACAGCCACTATTACGAGCCAAGATATTCCTGTTAACAGCTGCTACAAACTGTTTTTTGATAAACAATAACTAGCTAATACTTTCTCAAAAGTAAATCACATCTGCTATCCAGACCAAACCGGTATAGCAGATGATCATCACTGCTTTAAATCCATTAGCTGAACTGATTTATTACTAAAATATGAGCCTTTACGTTCACAGCATTAAAAATGGTCTACTGACAGATCTTTAACCCTGTAATCGCTAGCGGCTCATACAGTAACGCTTATCACCTATTCAGCGATGATTAGCTACCAAAACGTTCAAAATCTTGTTCATTTGCTGGACTTAACTTAGCAGATGATTTATCTGAGAAATCAAAACGCTCCTTTGATGATTTTGTCGGTGCACTTACTTTAGCCACAGCATTTTCAAGACCCAGTTTAAAGAAACTCAACTGATCCTGAATTTGCTGTACCTGTGAACTCATTTCTTCTGATGTGGCAGCCAGTTCTTCTGATGAAGCAGCACCCTGTTGTGCTGATTTATCTAACTGTTCCATCGCACCATTTATCTGACCTACGCCTGCTGCCTGCTCTTCTGATGCAGCCGAGATTTCCTGAACAAGATCAGCAGTCTTCTTGATATTAGGGACAATCTCATGAATCAGGTTACCAGCATGTTCAGCAACTTTGACACTGTTACCTGCAAGGTCACTGATTTCCTCTGCAGATGACTGACTTCGCTCTGCCAGTTTACGCACCTCATCGGCCACCACTGCAAAACCTTTACCGTGCTCACCTGCTCGTGCCGCTTCGATAGCTGCATTTAACGCCAGTAAGTTTGTTTTGTAGGCGATGTCTTCGATAAAGCCAATCTTATCGGCAATTTGCTTCATTGCCGCTACGGTTTCACCTACTGCACCACCACCTTCTTCCGCCTGAGTTGATGCAGCTGTCGCCATGCTGTCAGTTGTTTTAGAGTTTTCAGCATTTTGTGTAATAGACGCGTTCATTTGTTCAAGAGAAGCACTGGTCTCTTCTACTGATGCGGCCTGCTCACTTGCGTTCTGACTTAAGGACTGAGCAGTCGCGCTGACTTCTTCAGAGGCCGAAGCCATATTATCAACAGCTGATGAAATATCGATGAGGATTCCCTGCATACGTTCAACAAAGCCATTGATCGATCTTGCAGTACGTCCAATTTCATCCTGACCAAAGTCCGGAAGACGATAGGTTAAGTCGCCGTCACCTTCTCGCAAGTCATCAACAGCGGCCAGCATTTCATTCATCGGACGAGCTATCATGCTACGAGAGAACCAAACCGCAACCAGTGCAACCAGACCCAGAATAACGAGGGCAGTGATAACAATGTAATCGCGCATTGTGTAAGCGGCAGCAAATGCTTCGGCTTCATCGATTTCACTCATTATCGCCCATTTAACATCCTTAATATTTAAAGGTCTATAGGCAGATAAAACAGATACACCCCGGTAATCATCTACAATCACCGCATCGGTTTTACCGGAAATCGCTGCCAGCGTAGCATCGGTTCGTACAGTCTGGCGTCCGATTGCAGTACCTGATGATTTGATTTCAGCAAGATCAGTCTTATCCATGCCGACTTGCTTCATCAGCTCAAAGTAACCTTCTTTGTCTTCAACCAGAAAGCGTGACTCATTTTTTAATTTAAAGTCTTCACCCACCAGGTATGTCTCACCACTTTCACCCAGACCGATGTCTTTCCATTTGTTATGATTTGTCATTACCGCATTAATCGCAGCAACCGGCATCTGGAACACCGCTACACCAACCATGGTATTTCCATCATAGACCGGTGAGGCGATGAATGACGCGGGCGCGTTATATGAAGGCTCATAGGGTTTAAAATCAACCATCTTCACAAAACTGCCCTTTGATGCATTACTGGCAGCGCGAACCACATCTGCAAAATTTGAGTTTTTATATGGACCCGTGGTCAGCGAGGTTGCGTAATCCGCCTCTTTATAAACAGAATATACAATGTGACCACTGTCAGGATCGACCAGGAAGATATCGTAATAACCGAACTTGGTTAAATAATTATTGATAACCGGATGATAGACCTTGTGATGACGGCTGTAATCACTGTTATCGTCAGCTGCTGTTAGCTTATTCTTAGATCCCATCTCATTCGAGTTTGATGAGATATATAAATCCTGTAACACTCTAACTTTTAAATCGACAGGATAATAATCACCAATAGAAACACTATGGCCGAGATTATTGCTTAATTTAGCAAGGTAATTATTCGAATAATAGTTTTTCAGCCTTGAATCCAGATTATTTACCTGAGTATTACTTAAGCGCAATTCGTCGGTAACTGAATGGAACGAACGTCTGAAATCTTTCATCGCACTGACAATCATTCTGTTTTCAGAAAATGTTTCAATCTGATTTCTGATCGTAGAAAAGTAATCTTCAATCTGACCTGCTTTAATTTCTCTTACTGCTGTCAGTTTATTAAACGATTCGTCATTTAATGCACTATTAGCAACATTGACGCTGATAACAGCAACCGAAATAATTGAAAGCAGACTTCCACTAAGGAAAACCGCCAGGACCTTTGTACCTATATTTAAATCTCTAAAAGATTTCATATTGACCTCTATGCCTTTAATTAAAATGTGTATTCAGTGAAATTAATGTAAGGAAGCCTGAACAGCAGCACTGTTAGCAAGCGACCCATGAGTATGGTGTACCAGTTGATCGGTAGTACGCTGAAGCAAGTTATACACGTCCAGTATCACAGCCACATTACCCGTACCTAAAATTGTTGTGCCACTTATTCCTTTAACGCCCTGCAATATTTTACCCATAGGTTTAATAACTGCCTGCAGCTCGCCTAACAACTCATCTACTACAAAACCTGCCCGCTGCGTACCGTATTGCACAACGACAATACTTTCACGCTCAGGTTGCTTATCACTACCATCAAAAACCTCACGCAAGCGGATATATGGAAGCACTTCTCCGCGCAGGTTAATATAACCTTGTCCTGCGCTCTGTCTTTCCTGTTCATCAAGCTCTATGCACTCAATCACCGAATCCAGCGGAATAACATAGGAAGCTTCATCAACACCGACCAGAAAACCGTCAATTATAGCCAGCGTCAGAGGTAAGCGGATTGAAACAGTCGTGCCTTCACCAGCAACACTGTCGACATCAACAGTACCGCGTAATGCTTCGATATTTCTTCGCACCACATCCATACCCACGCCACGACCAGATAGGTTTGTGACCTTTTCGGCAGTAGAAAAACCGGGCTCAAAAATTAGCCTGTAGATTTCTTTATCAGTTAAATTATTTGTAGAATCGATGATATTTTTTTGCAGAGCCTTGGCTAAAATACGCTCTTTCGATAATCCTTTACCGTCATCTATAACTTCTATAATAATACTTCCTGAATCATGGTATGCGTTAAGTTTCAGGATGCCTGCTTCAGTCTTTGCAGAAGCACTGCGCTCTGAAGATGACTCAATACCATGGTCCATTGCATTTCTGACAAGATGCATTAATGGGTCGCCAATTTTTTCAACAACTGTTTTATCCAGCTCTGTCTCAGCACCACTAATCTCAAGAATAATATTCTTATCAAGCTCCTTGCTGACATCACGAACAACACGCTGAAATCGCTTAAAGGTTTCACCTATCTGAACCATACGTAATGTCAGAGCATTATCACGAATTTCCTCAACCAGCCGGCTCATTTGAGAGGTCGACTCAAGTAACTGCTCGTCATCTAAACGCTGAGCCTGCAAGTTTGTCGTAGCACCGGAAATAACCAACTCACCAACTAAATTGATTAATTTATCGAGTTTATCTGAGTCAACTCTTAAAGAGCGACTAGCGTTCGAATTCTGTTCTTTTGCTTTTGTTTGCTTTTGTAGTGCAATATCAACAATTTCTTTCTGAATACGCTTTTCTTCGACCAGAACATCACCAATTAATGGAATTTCACCCTCTTCAGTTTCTTGTTGATATGACAGAGCCTGATCCAGCTCATTTCTTGTTAACGCACCACTTGCAACTAAAATCTCACCAACTAATTTCTCATCATCAGGCAGCTCATCTATCATTTGCGCATAACGTGAAATATTTGCCTGCGGTGGTAAGATGTGAATCTGTGACATATCGCGCACAAACTCAAAGACCTGCTCAATTTCCTCTTTACTTGACTCAGACTGCAGATCAATCTCGAAACCTAGATAACAAAGCTCAGGATCAAGTTCTGATAACGCCGGTAAATTATCATTAATGGTTGTAACAGAAACAAGACTGCCAAGGCGCTTTAAGTAACGAAGAAAAGACAGCGGGTCCATACCGTTTTGCAGCACTTCGTGATCAAAGCGCAGGGATATATGCCAGTTATCTGTTTCTACAGTGCTGGTTCCGTCAACTTTGTCTAGCGCAACATCTAGCACAGATATATCACTATCAGCAGTTGATACTTCATTCAAATAAACTTCAAGCTCAGCAATTAACTCTGCATCATTTTCCATTACATCATCTGCCGGTATTTCTTCATCAGCCACAGCTGATTCAACCAGCTTTTCAATATGGTCCCGACATTTTAGTAAGACCGCCACCAGACTGGCATCTACTTCAATTTCACCATCTCTGACTTTATCAAGAACACTTTCTGCTACGTGTGTAAAGGCCTCAACATGGTCGAACCCGAATACTCCGCCAGTACCTTTTATTGTATGTGCTGCACGAAAAATTGCATTTATCAGATCTTCATTACCAGGCATGTTTTCAAGATCCAGTAAAGCATCTTCCATACCTTGTAATAGTTCAGTAGCCTCTTCCAGAAACATTTCTTGTGGATTTGTACTCATAGCTATTACCTTATACACTCATTTATTTAGCAGACTTGATCATTAACTGCTGATGTCAGCAATACAGCATCACCAAAAAAACTTTCCATGCCATACAATTCAAATACTTCTAATATTGCCTGACTATGAGAAACCATTTGCATCTCTTTATCGTCTTTTTTACACTCGCGTTTTAGCTGTAACAAAACCTGAAAACACGAGGTGTCTATTTCGCTAATCTCTGACAAATCAAAAACAAACGATTTATATTTCGTATATATTTTCTCAATTTCCTGCTTAAATTCAGTCGCTTTGTATATATCCATATCACCTTTAAGTGAAACAGAGCACTTATCCTTTTCCAGTTCTTTTACGTTTATCATTTAATTTTATCCTTAGCTTAAGGCATGATCAGTTTGGCAACAGCTGCAAGCATCTGATCCGGTTTAAAAGGTTTAACAACCCATGCCTTAACACCTGCAGATTTACCTTTGGCTTTAAGGTCATCACCTGTCTCTGTTGTCAGCATAATGATGGGTGTAAATTTATAATTAGGCATCGACTTAATTTGCGTTACCATCGTGAGTCCGTCCATACCCGGCATATTCACATCACTTATAATCAGATTGATTTTCGTGCCATCAAGTTTTGTTAGACCATCGTTGCCATCACTGGCTTCTATAACGTCATAACCTGCGCCCTTTAATGCAATAGCGACCACTTGTCGCAAGGAAGCCGAATCATCAACTATCAGTATTGTTTTAGCCATTCTATATACCCCTGTATTATTTAATCATTTAAAATAACGATTGATCAGAAAAATTCAATTTCATCTTCTGAAGGCGCGGAAAACTCAGCACCACCATCAAGCTTGCGCTGCTCATCTGTTGTATAACCCTGTTTAAATACCTCAAGTATTTCCGCACCATCAAAAGCAACAAGCACACCTTGTTGTCGAAGACCGCGATTACTCAAAATAATCTCGTCATACTTTTTCAATGAATCATTGACGTGGGTCAGAATCTGACTAACCCGGTCCTGAAACTGTAAAGACACTAAAATATCAGAAATTTCATGGCCTATTCCAACACTCTCAGCTTTGAGAATGTCCGATGAATCTGACAGCCCGGACATCACCTCTTGCAGACCATAAAGCACCTGATTAACCGTGTCGCGTGACTCTTTTTCAAAAACACTGTCCTCGGATGCAGAATTTTCCACTCTCGACAGTGCCAGCTTCATTGATTCGCTGATGCTGCTTACTATTTCAGAAATTTTCAGCCCTGATTCTCCGGACTGAATCGATAACTGACGAACCTCATCGGCGACCACTGCAAAACCTCGCCCCATCTCTCCGGCGCGGGCAGCTTCAATCGCTGCGTTTAAAGCCAGTAAATTTGTTTGCGCGGCAATCTTTTCAACATGGTCTGCCATAGCCGTGAGCTTTTCTGTTTTTTCAGCCAGCTCACGAATCAGTAATAAATTTTCATTACGAGAGTGTAGTGATGAGCCCATACGTTCAACCAGAGCGGTGAGCTTGTCTCTGCTATTATCCAGAGTATCCGAAATACCATTGCCGTCTGTGTTTGCAGCAGCTCTTTCCGAAGCAAGAACAGCTGTATTTAATTTTTCAGATAAAAAACCAAAACGTAATGCCAGCTCGTTAATAGCCTCTTCAGTCTGAACTCTTGACAGCTCAATCTGACCTGTTGATAAACCAATTACCTGAGAGGTAACGGCTTCATACGAGCCTAATATAGCCTCATCTTGATTGTGCTTTTTCTCATTTTCACTATTACGTTTTTCTGCCTCATTTGCTCGCTTTATCGCTACCACTCGGTTTGCATACACGGAACTTAATATTGCCGTTATGACTAATACGGCACTATAAATCCAGCCGTTTGCACTGCCATGCCCGACCGCAAATATTGCCAACACTCCAATTACGGCAGAAACAACAACTGGCATTGTTTCTGTTTTAAATATGTAAGACAAATCCATAACTAACTATTTACCCGTAAACCGTTATAGTGAACACATCGTCGATGATTAAACTGTTTATTGTATTTAACCGATAGATTAAGCGACTACTTCTTCTGTTTCTTTATCTGCCAGCGCAGTCATAATTTTTTGCAGTCTGGAAACTTCCCGGTCCAGTCTTTCGACATTGCCTGACATACTTTCTGCTGCCGATGCCGTTGTTTGTGCGACTTCTTCCAGCTGTCCAACTGTAATTAATATATTTTTTGAGCCAACTGATTGCTCTTCAGATGCCTGTGAAATTTCAGCTACAAGTTCAGCAGTTGACTGGATACTAGGCAGCATTTGTTGCAGCAAGCCACCTGCACGATCTGCAACAATCAGACTTGAGCTAGACAACTCCGATATTTCCTGAGCTGCGGTTTGTGACCGTTCTGCTAATTTACGGACTTCATCAGCCACCACTGCAAAACCTTTACCATGCTCTCCTGCTCTGGCTGCCTCGATAGCAGCATTTAATGCCAGCAGGTTGGTTTTGTATGCAATATCCTCAATCAGACTAATTCGACTGGAGATATTAGTCATAGCCTCTAAAGTTTCTTTTACCGCACCTGAAGTTTCAGTTGCCTGCATAGCTGCCTGCTCAGCAACTTTATTTGTTCTGTTTGCATTATCTGTATTTTGATTAATCGAAGCTGACATTTGCTCAATAGTGGCCCGTGTTTCCTCAATACTGGCTGCCTGCTGGGTGGAACCGCTACTCAGATCAAAAGCAGACTTTTTCATACTGCTGCCAGCAGAATTTATTGTCGAGATAACCGACTGCGCCGAATTGATCATTACTGTTTGTTGCTGTAACAGATCGTTCATAACATTCGATGTTTCTTCCTGACGCTTTGCTTCATTAAAGCCTTTGATAGCCATAAAGCACAGAATGGCTGTTTCAAAGACAACAAATAGTGCATGTAACACAATCACTAAAAAGCCATCCATGCCTGATGCTTGTGGTAACACATAGACCGAAAACTGATTGTCCTGTAAAACATAAAAACCCACATGATGCACGGCAATAACGACGGCTCCAGCAATAATTGTTTTCCAGTCTTTGTACTGTAATAAAAATGCCAGCAATACAAAAATACTAAAATGAAACTCAATCATGCCATGTGACTGATGAACTTGCAGTGCTGCAAAGATCATTAAGGCGGTAGCATTACCTAAACTAGATATTAATGTCCCCGGATTAAGTTTTATTAAAAACGTGCTCATAATTACCGCAGGCACGCCAATAATAATTACTTCCATCCAGGTTGAATGCCACGATGCCATTGACACACTAATAATGAATAAAAATAAAACAACTTTATTAATGAGTTTGTCGGTATCTTTTCGCTGTTCAAATATTGTTATTGTATTGTTCGATTTCATTAACTTACCTTGTTTCATATAACGTTTTACAATTAACTCAACCTTATAAATAATCGATATCAGGCTATCAGCCTTGTTTTTTTGTATCTGAAAGTACTTAGCATCATGTTTCAATCTGTGTTGGCGAACTAATCATCTGCCCCTATGCCAGATAATGCTGTTTTGAAGATGTTCATCTCAGCACCGACTAACTATGGTTCAATTTTGTTATTAGCGCTATCGGTGGGAGTCCAAATATAAGGAAAGACGCACACTTACAGAGCGTAGGACAAACCATGACAAGCTTGAGTGATAAGCAGTCGCCGTGGCGACAGTACTGACAATATAATATCCGTATAAATAAGGAGTTAGACAAAACCCACACTGATAAAGCATGGCGAAGTTAGGATCAGCGTTTTAGCAAGCACACTTGCTATTATCTGATGATTAGCATGCTCGGCTATGATATGACTACGAAACAACGCTTTCTATTTGAAAATAAAAAGCCGCCCCCTGCCCCGGTGATGATTCTGCCCAGATCACGCCATTGTGCTTGGAAATAATTCTCTGCACCGTCGCCAGGCCAATACCTGTCCCTGCATAGTCACTCTGATGATGCAGACGCTGAAATGCACCAAATAATTTATCGGCGTATTCAGGATCAAAACCGGCACCATTGTCTTTAACAAAATACGTTTTAACTCCGTTAATATGCTCGCAGCCCACTTCAATTTTTGCAGCGGCGACCTTGCCGCTAAATTTTATTGCGTTATCAATAAGATTAGTCATAACGGCATGCATTAACAGTTTATCGGCAAAAACATGCATATCAGGATGAATCACCAGCTCTACATTATTTAGCAGCGACAACTCTTTCATATTATCGATGACATTGTGAGCAATAGCACTGAGGTCTACACTTATGAACGCTATCGGACTACGAGTAATTCTAGACAACGCCAGCAAACCATCGATTAACTCACTCATTCTTTCACAGGCACTGATAATTCGGGCCAGGTATTCGTTCGCTTCTGTTTCCAGCTTTGCAGTGAAGCGTGTCGCTACAATATTACTAAAGCCACTTATTGCTCTTAATGGTGCCCGCAAATCATGTGAAACAGAATATGCAAATGACTCCAGTTCTTTATTCGCCTGCTCCAACTGCGAAGTACGCTGCTGAACCCTGTTTTCAAGCTCACTGGCCATGCTTTTTAAAGCCCGCTCATTACGTCTGAGCCGCTCATCAGACTCTTTCTGTTGCGTGATATCAGAGCTTGTCACGATGATACGAACAGGCTTGTTATTTTTACGTATTACCCGACCACGTTCGTGATACCAACGCACATTACCGTTATCAGATATCACTTGATGGATACTGCTATAGTTCTCACCCAGTCCATTGATATGCTGCATTAAGCGTGACACCACGTTTTCTTTATAGCGGGGCACCAGACGTTTTTTCCACTCATCCAGTGATGTGCCTAACTGTTGATAGTCAGCCGAGACCAAAACAGCCCACTGCTCTGAATAATATACCTGGTCAGTTTCTATATTCCAGTCCCACAGACCATCTTTCGAGCCTGACATGGCAAGAGAAAATCGCTGCTCACTAAGAGCAAGCTGCTCTTTTGAGCGGTTTAATTCCTGCTGAGCGGCAAACAGAGCATCCAGCATTTTGTTCAGATCCTGACCGAGCTGACCTAACTCATCATCACGATTAAGAACTACCCGCTTGTCGATATCACCTTGACTGACGCTCTCTGTTACCGTGACCAGAGCTCGCAAACCACGAGTCACCCCCCTGCCCATTAGATAGGCAAAAATTAAACCTACAACAAGAGCAAGCAATGTATATAAAATGCCGTTACGAATCAGCGCAAATTCGTTATCCAGCTCATGTGTTTTAGTAAAGCCAATACGCGCCCAACCAATCAACTCAGCATTCACTATAATTGGCGCGGCAACATCAAGCCGTTTTTTTTCATTGATCAGCACAGTAGTGACCCTGCCAGCCTTTAATAGCTTACGACTAACAGCATCCGTTGCGTACTTACCCATGTTTTTAGCATCTGAATGCGCCATCACTTGCAGACTAGGTGACAACAAAAGAACATAGTCTATTGTAGAGAAGCGCATATGCCTGTGCATGATCTCTTCCATGCCCGATAGATCATTTGCCAAAAACCAGGATACGCTTAATATAGAGAGCGATTCGGCTAACTCTGTTGCGAAGTTTAAATCATGGGTTTTTAAAAACGCTGACTGCTGCCTTACCAGGTCAGAAATAAACATCCCCATAAGCACGACATGAACGAATGCTACAGCAATCATAAACTGACGAGTTATAGACCCCCTCCAGAGATTTTTTATTCTATCTAGCATAATTTATGAGCTGTCATATTTCGTTTATTTTTATAATAATTGTGTGAGACAAGATCCAGCCGCCTGATAGCCCTCCCCTTCCAAACAAATTTTGGTCTGAAATTAATCACTATAAATACAGCAGCTGAAAAGTTAATTTAATATATTTAAATTAATATCAGATTATCCTGCAATTTATAATATACAGCGCTCTGGATCAATATAATCTCTATTTCTTTTCAGTTACATCTGTTAATGTTGGCGAATAATTATCTGATGACTTGTCCTCACAAGAAATCAGAAAAAACATCAATAAGCACGCTGTTACTTTTATCTTCATTTTGTTCCTAGCTAAAAATTAATACTGAGGCCGCTTATTAATAAGCAACCAAAAGTTAAGAACAATATCCATCTGCGCCACAAATTCGCCGAAATCCACCGGCTTTCTCATATAGGCATTAGCACCATATTTATAAGCCTGTGCAATATCACTCTGCTCCAGTGACGTTGTGAGCACGACCACAGGAACATTGGTCAAATCTGTCTGTTCTGATATATGCTGCAAAAATGATAAACCATTCAAGCGCGGCATTTTCAGATCCAGTAATACCAAATCGGGAACAGCGTATTTTGAATCACTGTATTTGTCCTGATTAAGCATATAATCAAGCGCCTCTTTACCGTCGATTACTCGGTTCACCACAACGGTTATCTCGGATTGAAAATTTTTAACGACAGATTCAGTCAAAAAGGCATCGTCGTCGTTATCTTCAACCAGAAGCACAGTATATGTTTTTTGATTCATTTTGGATCCAATATTACTCAAATATAACTATAAAATTAAATCCTTATCGCATTCATAGGCTTGTAGCGAAGTTTACTTAATAGAAGACAGCTATTCTATAGGTCAAAACCGGTTTTTTTGTCAGACAAAAACCGACACCTGCTTTATTGTATAAAGCAAATAGTATTTCTTGCAGCTATACTGGCTCTATACTAAATGATAAAAACCAGAATACACAACATAAAGTATATAAAATATGCATGAGCCCATGAACAGAAACTCCCTGCAAATACTGATTGTCGATGATTCAGAAGATGATGCTTTTCTGATCTGCTCTGAAGTACAAAATATCGATCTGATAGAAAAATGCGAACATGCAATAGACAAATTGTCTTTTGAGCGACTTTTAACTCAGCAGAAATGGGATGTCATACTGACAGACCATAATATGCCCGGCTTTTCATCATGGGATGTGTTGCGGTTAAGTAACCAGTCACTACCCGACATCCCTGTCATCATAGTCTCTGGCACTATCGGAGAAGAAAGCGCAGTAGAATCGATGAAAGCAGGCTTTCAGGATTATGTACTTAAGGACAATCTCTCCAGGCTCGTTCCAAGTATCAACAATGCCATACAAAACTATAACTCTCTGATCGAAAAGCAACAAATAGAAGACAAACTGCATAAGTCGCGTGAGCAGTATCGAGAACTAGTCGGTCACATGGAAACCGTACGAGAACAAGAACGCCTTCGTATTGCTCAGGATATCCATGATGATCTGGGCGGCACACTTGCCGCTTTAAAATTTGATACCAGCCTGATGCGCTCGAAACTAACCGTCAAAGACGATGATTTCGATAAACGACTTGAGCGAATGTCATACGATCTTGACAATGCCGTTAAGTCTGTCCGCAGAATTATCAGTGATTTGAGACCATCGGTGTTAGATGATCTGGGCTTAATCGCAGCAATCGAATGGCTAAGTGATACATTTTCAAAACGCCATAACATACATACCTTCGTCAGCTATGATGAGAAGCTTGATGGCATAATTGAAAACAACATTGCTGTACCACTATTTCGAATCACACAAGAAACATTTAACAATATACTCAAGCATGCCAAAGCCAGCGAAGTTCGTATCAATATTGCTATTGATAATAACCACATCCTGTTAAGCATCAAAGATAACGGCATTGGATTTAATGATAAAAAAGATATACCATCAGGCCATTACGGAATACTAGGAATGCGTGACCGCGTTGAAAGACTGCATGGTAGCTTTAAAATATCGAGTCAAAAAAACTCAGGCACTGATGTATCAGTGACGATTCCGCTAACCCATAACCAACAATATGAGCAATAAACAAAGTGAAACTTCTGATTGTTGATGATCATGCGATAGTCCGCTCAGGACTTGTTAATATAATTTCTGAAGCCAGCAACACTTTTGAAATTCGTGAAACCGGCACCGCCGAACAGGCAATGCAGCTGATAAGGGATGAAAAATGGGATATTGTCGTTTTAGATATATCACTACCGGATAAAAATGGCATAGAAGTTTTAAAATGGATCAAGATCCATGATAAATCTTTACCTGTCCTCATGTTAAGCATCTATCCTGAAGACCAGTATGCCGTTAGAGCAATTCGTTCAGGCGCAGCAGGCTACATGACAAAAGAGTGTGCACCAGAGGAACTGTTAAAAGCCATAACCAAAGTAACAAATGGCGGACGATATATTAGTGAAGAGCTCGCCGACAGTTTAGCATCGGCAATAGACCAGGCAACTGACAAACCACGCCATGAATCACTTTCAGACAGGGAATACAGTGTTATGTGCATGATTTCGTCTGGTAAAACCGTATCCGAAATTGCAGAGGAACTGAGCCTGAGTGTGAAAACGATCAGTACATACAGATCAAGAATATTAGCCAAAATGGATATGCAACATAATGCCGAGCTTACGCACTATGCAATTAAACAGGGACTGGTAAACTAAGCATTAACAACAGCTTAACCATGTCACTTTTTAAGCCTATATTTTGACGTAAGAATCCGTCCTACAACAGCGTACCAAACACCGACAAAGAATATAGCTTTTATCTGCTACTGTTATTTCTTACAGACTCTACAATTTACGTAGTTCAATTAAATGTTAAGCAATTTCCTGCTTGTTTCGTCAGACAATAAGATTGTATAAAAACATATGCTGAATATAAAAAATACGGAATTCAACCAGACTACAGGTTATCAATCTGACTTTTACAAAGAAGCTATAAAACTTCTTGTGATAGAAGATAATGAAGATGATGCCATTTTGCTTGAAGAAAACCTGAAGTCAGCCGGCCTTAATATATTCATTAAACGAATATGGACACTGTCTGATTTACAAGAACAGATGTTAATCAGATGGGATGCTATTATTTCTGATCACTCTTTGCCCGGATTTACCTCGACTGAAGCACTCACACTACTTAAAGACGCCGGCAATGACATGCCATTTATTATAGTTTCTGGTGAGATCAATGAATCATCAGCTATAGAGGCGATGCGAAACGGAGCGCGAGACTATATTTTTAAAGACAATCTTTCACGATTAGTTCCGGTTCTAAAAAGAGAAGTTATTGAAAATCGTAATAGCAGCCGGGACGAAGTAACCGGTCTTTACAACAGAGACCGCTTTAGATCCGAACTTGAGACTGCTATAAAAGAAGCCAAGAACAACTCTCAATCAATTGCACTAGCCATCTTTGATCTTGATCGGTTTAAATTATTAAACGAAGCACTGGGATTTAGATCATGCGATCTAATTCTAAAAGATATTGCTGATAGATTTATCTCTATTGCAAATGAAAAAAACAACTTAAATCTTGCGCGCCTTGGTGGCGACGAATTTGGTGTAATAATTAAAGGAAACCCGTCTTATTTTGAAATAAGCAGCTGCATCAACAAACTCATGGACGCATTAAAAAAACCGTTCAGATTTGACAATATCGACCATATAATTACTGTAAGCACCGGTATTGCCATCTACCCGGACGATGCTTCAAACCCATGGGATTTATTGTCACGATCTGAACACGCTCTTTTAAAAGTTAAAAAAAGAAACGGTAATGGTTTTGAGTTTTTTAAAAAAGACATGGCAATTAACGCCTTAAAATCTGTCACTTTACACAATGATCTGCACCACGCGCTGACTAACGATGAGTTTGAACTCTACTACCAGCCTCAATATGACTTACAAACAAAGCGTATTTGTGGCGCTGAAGCATTAATACGCTGGCACCATCCGGCAAAAGGAATCCTATCGCCGGGCTATTTTATTGCCGAGGCTGAATCAACTGGCATGATAGAACCAATAGGAACCTGGGCATTAAGAAGTGCATGCAATCAAATAAAACTTTGGCAAGAAAAGGAATTAGATATCGACAGTGTATCCGTCAATATATCAGCCAGACAATTACAAAATAAAGACTTTATAAGCACCGTAAACAACCAGATAAAAGAAAGCGGTATTGACCCTTTCAGACTTGAACTTGAATTAACAGAAAGCAGCCTGATGAATAATGGCGAAGAGTCACTTTCTATACTTAATAAGATTCGAGAACTGGGTGTAAGGATTTCAATAGATGATTTCGGTACAGGCTATTCTTCATTAAGTTATTTAAAAGAATTCCCTGTAGACGTTCTTAAAATTGATCGTGCATTTATCAACGAGCTCGAAACAGACAGCCGATCTGCTGCAATTACCAAATCGATAATCAGTCTTGCTAATAACCTGAACCTTAAAGCTATTGCCGAGGGAATAGAAACACAATATCAGGAGGACTTCTTATTACAGAATGGCTGCCAGGAAGCACAGGGATTCATGTTCAGCAAACCAATACCTGCTGATAGCTTTGAAATATTATTAATGGAAAGAAATAACAACCAATAACAATACCTGCTTATTAAACCTCATTAATAAGCCACTATCACACAACTGCATCATCATTTAACACACTGACTGAATTGACTAATATAGTGAAAGCCTAACTTTTCCTGCCACGGCAATGTATCGTTATCAGATCATAAAAAACGGCTCATCATCAATAATAAGCCTCTAACAAAACAATATAGTTATTTCGGCAATGTAAAAAACACCGTGGTACCCGCGCCTGGCTCGGACCTTATCCATATTTCCCCACCAAGCCGTTGAATAATTTTTCTTGCCATCGTAAGACCAGTACCCAAACCTGTCGTCTCTATTTGATTTAATTTATTAAACGGATTAAAGACACTCTGACTGTAAGTCATGTCTAATCCTATACCATTATCAGCAACAAAATAAGTTGCCACATCCGAGATATTTGACACCCCAACTTCTATAGAAGGCTCTTTAGTCGGTTTTGAAAAATTAATTGCATTATCCAGTAAATTTCGCATTACTGTCGTTAAAAGCTCTCTGTCAGTAAATGCAGTCATTTCTTCGTCGATAATAAAAGTAATATCAGGGAACTTATCCTTGTTTAAGATGTGATCATTAAGCAGCTCTGTTAACTTTACCGACTCTTTATTTATCTTAATATGATTAATCTTTGCTAAATCAAGCACACAGGTAACGGTATCAGACATTTTTTTACCTGCTGAAACAACCCTGTCGAACATTTTAATTTCATCTTTGTTTAGTTTTTCCTGTGCGCTACTTTTTATTATCTGACTATAGCTAACGACTGTTCGAATTGGTGTACTCATGTCATGCGCAAGCATATAAGTAAATGATTCCATGTCCGTATTAATGCGTTTAAGATCAGAGGTTCTTTCATTTACCAGCTCTTCCAAATGATTTTGGTACATTTGGAGCATGTCATAAATAAGGTTATATGTTCTTTGATTTTTTACGTAAACATTAAAACTTAGTAGCACCATAAATACCACACCAAATAGCAACAATGCCACTGAGATATACAGCTGCTGCACAAAACCCGCCAGTCGCAAGTTAAGCCTTGCCATTAAACTAGCTCTAAGCTTTTCATAAAGCTCATTATTCACTTCAAAAGCCTTTACGCTTTTATTTTGATAAACCTGATTTTTAACATTGGCTGCAGAAACCTTCAGAAATTCGGCCATGACCTGCCCCCACTTGTTTTTTAAATCAATGACATCTTGCTCGACGTCATCACGACCCGCTATTATGAAGTCTGTTTTTCTATTTATTTTTTCAGTTAGGTCATATAGTGTCGATATAACTTTTGACGCATCATCCTTCAGCGATATCGTTTGCTCAGGTTTTTCAGCTGCCATTAGCAACAGTGACCTTAACTTACCGGCCAGCACTGTTATCCTGACCAGATCACTGGAAATCAGCTGCCCTAAATGATAGGCACGTCGCTCAGGATCAAGTATTAGGGCTGACTCTTCGTTGACTATTTCACTTGTATACAAAATCTTGTCAAGCATCATATAATATTTATTATACAGTTTACTCGCGCTAAGTTTTTCATCAGATGCGTCATCTCCTTTTTTTATGACATCATTGACTTCTGCTAGAAGACCTTTGATTTTGATATCACTTTGTATTATTTTTGTCAGCGCGCTTATTGATTCTATATCTTCATTTATTTTAGCTTCATCAATTTTTCTTTCTTTTGATGAGACAGATTTTTTACCAATTTTTAAAAATGCGATATTTTCTATTCGCCTTACCACACTATTAGTCACACTTACCTTATTCAGATCAATAATTTCACTGCGTATAAAAGTAATACTTTTATACATATCAGAAACGACCAGCCCACCAACTATGATAATTAATATCAACGGAAACGATAAAATTACTAAATATCGATTTAGACTGATAGGCTGATGTTCAATTTTATTACTAGCCATAAGTTTGAAAATCTCTACAGATACTGAGATCAGGATGGGATGCTAAGATAACCCAATATATCACACATATAAACCCTGTTTTTTATTTTTATTTTTATTGAATCATTAATACAGCTTAAGATAAGGCTTGTTTATGTTTACACATTGTGATTATCAAAATAAGATTATGATGTAGCTCTACATCATCAAAAGAACGATGCACTTGAAGCAAGCGCACATTGCATCATCGCCTGAACACGCAACAATGTCTTTCACCACATTTTATATGCGTTGATGCTTTTGTTAAGAGCTTGATCTTATTGCAATCATTTCGTTGATATCTTCATTTCAGATGTCGTTAAAATACACGGCATTTCAAACCAGAAAGTACTGCCCTGACCATACACACTCTCCACCTGTATATCTGATTGCATCGCATTGAGCAGCCTTTTGGTCAGTGCCAGTCCTATACCTGTCCCTTCAATAGCCTCATAGGCGGACTCAAACCGTTCGAAAGGCTGGAACAGGCGTTCAATGTTTTTCTGTTTAATGCCATGGCCACTGTCTGTTACGCTGATACGTAAATGCTGACTGCCTGTGGGCTCTATAGCGACTTTAATCTCGCCACCGACTTTATTGTATTTAACTGCATTTGATAACAGATTGGTCATCACTTCGTGCATCCGCAATTTATCCGCTTCAACCGTATAAGCAGACAACTGCTGTGTATTAATATCCAGACTAATTGTAATCTGGCGCTGTTCGGCCAGAGCGCGCATTTGAGAAACCGCTGTGCCGATCAGTGAAGCAATATCGACAATTTCCCATTTTATATCCAGCCGACCGCTTTCAATGCGACTGAGCTCCAGCACTTCATTTACCAGTGCAAGCAGGTGTTGACCTGCTGTCAAAATTTCTTCTACATTGTCCAACTGCAGTGCATTTAATGGCTGATCAGGATCGGTACTCAATAACTGTCCAAAGCCTAGAATGGCATTCAAAGGCGTGCGCAATTCATGGCTCATGCGTGACAAAAAGTCGGATTTGGCTTCACTCGCTCGTTCGGCTTCATCTCGTGCTGCAGTCATTTCTACTGTGCGCTGCAAAACGCGTTCTTCCAGCTCTTCATTGATTTGTCTGAGTCTGTCTTCTGCCTGTTTACGCTTTGTAATATCAGCAATACTGCCTAACATACGCAACGGCTTCCCATCGCCATCGCGCTCAACCACATCACCTCGGTCTTGTACCCAAATCACTGAACCATCATTTTTTATCATTCTATGTTCACTGCTGTAAACCCCTTTACCCTGTAAACACAGCTGTACTTTTTGCATAACATTGTCCGCATCATCTTTATGCAGCAGACCGGAGAAATAACTCATCGAGTGCTCAATCTGAGTTTCATCAAGACCCAGTATATGACACCAGCTGATGTTATGTCGTACCTGTTGCTGCACGATATCCCAGTCCCAAATACCTTCACCGGTGACGTCCATAACCTGATTCATTCGTGACTCACTCTGCATCTGCGCCTGATGTGAATCAATGATTTCCTGCTCACGCTTTGCCAGCGTATCTAACATATTATTGAACTGTCGTGAAAGCTGAGCCGCCTCATCTATACCACTCAGTTGAGAACGTATTTCTCGATTACCACTTTGAACCGCATCGGCAACCGACTGAATGGCATATAAACGACTTGTCAGACGGCGCACTGTCAGCATGGTCAATAAAAAAGTTAATATAACGGCTATCAGTGCGTAAATAATACCGTCACGTGTGGCTTTATTAAGTTTATCTGAAAGATTTTTTTCATGCATACCGATACGAACCCAGCCGATATGGTTACCGACAATTGTAATCGGTTTAGCAACATCTATTTGCAGATGATCCTGTCGGATTATTGTTTGCTGAGGGATTGCTGGAAGATCCAGCAGGTAAAAACCACGACGCTCTGTCTCTGTATGCGCCAGAATCTCACCGCTGTTATTCATCACGATGGCATGCTGCAGGTCAGGGTATTGATTCAGGCCATCAACAATTTCCTGCAGTCCGCTGTAGTCTCGTGACGCAAGCCATACCGAGGAGGATACCGCAACGCTTTGAGCCAGCGCTATTGCCTGCTGTGACTGTTGCTCTCTGACGATATTTTTCTGACGGTTGGTTAAATCAAGTATCAACAGGAGCATCGTGGTAGCGACTACCAGCACGATACCAACAACCAGTTGACGACGCAGTGTCGCGGCAAACCATTGTTTCAGGGATCCCAGCATTATTTGCTTTCTACCGGCCGCACATCTTTTTCAAAACGTTTAATATAGTCTCTGACACGGTCATAACTGGCATCATCGGCCGCATGAAAACGCACCGTTTCCATATTATCTAGAATCACACGGGTCTCTGCTGTATTACCTAATTCTGTCAATATTTTTGCAACCTTAGTCTGAATAGAGAGTGGCACGTCATCTCGCACCATAACCGAGTTATTTAACAGTGGCGGGGTCTGCCAGATCAGTTCAAGCTGGGCCGCCTCTTCTGGAAAATCTTTCTTAAACAGTCGCCATGGTGGTGGCCAGGTAGCTCCGGCTGCTGATTTTTTAAGATACACATTCATAATCGATGATTCCTGTGAACCTACGTAACGGTTTTCAATATCCTGTTTGATATCGATGCCATTATTGTGCAAAAAATATTGCGGCATGATAGCAGCAGCCAATGCGGTATGAGACGGGTAACTCACTACTCTGCCTTTAAGATCTGCTGGCTGTTTAATCCCGCTGTCTTTTCTTACTATAAAAATGCCTTTAAAATCGTCTGCATTGCCTGCCATGGCTATCACATGATAACGGTTCTTCATTGCCTGCAGCGTCTGCCAGGGATTCGGTAATAAAAAAGCCGGTTCACTTTTACGAAATTTCTTTTCGTAAGTCTGATAATTTCGTGATGCTTCTAGTTCTAGCTTTATCTCCGGCATCAGATGATTAATGTGATTTATCAGTGGCTGATAGGCTTCACTGAGTTTTTTGGGGTTATAAAGTGGGTGCACGGCCAACCGATAAACCGGCTGCTGAAGATGCGATGGTGTACGGCTATATTGTAACGAATTGGTATTTTTATCTGTGACTTCCTGTTCGCAGGCAATAATTAGGCTTAAAAAAAACGGTATAACGTAAATCGGACGATATGTCATGAGGTCTCCTTTACCGACTCCAGGTTACGGCGTCGTTAAAGATAACATCGCCTGCATCACTAATTTTTATTTACACAGCATCATAACTTACTCCGAGCCGGTAACCTGAGCTGACTCGTCTGACTGATATATCAGAGAAACTTATGCTCGGTTTTTATTATTTAATAGTTTTTGCATAGAAAACAAGCTTTTGCCTTAGACATTTACAAAACTTATACAAAGTCTGTTCATCGTAATTAACCCTAATGATCTGGGGTATTTAGAGAAAAGCTGTTTTGGTTTACATAGGCGGATTATCAACGCCTACAAATCATTCAAACTTATTGCGATTCACTGTTATTGAGCTTTGGAAACAAGCGATCAAAATTATTTCTGGCAATATCTGCAACGATGCTAACGGGCAGTTGTCCGAGCCAGTGCCGTGTGTCAGCGACTGTTTCTGTCAGCTCAGCCCAGCGTCTGGGTTTATAGGTATCTGAGCCCAGCAGAAAACGCTGACTATATTGAGTTAACATTCCTCGCCACTGAGGTGTGAGTATTTCTGCGTGATCGAGCATATGTTCGCGCAGTGACAGCTCAATATAAAAGCGAGGATATTGCTGTAAGAAGCGAGTCAGGTATTTTTCATCAACATTTCCACCACCATGAGCCCAGATAACGTCTAGGTCAGCTGCTTTATCCAGCAAAATTTGCATACCTTCTAAATCAGTATGCGCATGTAATACCAGGTGATGCTGACGTGCAATATCGATCATTTGTTCGACTGGCAGACTATCGGCCGCTTTTCCAAAAACATGAAACTCGCCAATACCTCGATACGGTATTTGCTTCAGCTGAGCCAGCAAATAGGCTTTTAACGCGGGATCCTTGTGCCAGAAATATCGATGACGCCAGCTGCTATAAGGTCGCAACATTGGTATCACCATATCCGGTGCTTCCCGGTATAACTTCTCAGCGCCTTCGGTGGGTGTGGATGAAACCAGTGCTCGCTGTATGTTTTCTTGCCTGAGCATCTGAATGGCATCAGCAGCGGGCAGGCTGCGCCACATATCCTTATCGTAATGAATATGTGCATCATGAATTCCGACAGCGTCAGCGGCCATTAGCTGGCCAGAAGCAAACATCATTATTATCAGAAGCAGAAAACGTTTTAAATGCTTCGTACTGTCCAACTTGTTATTCTCGTCGCTATTTTTAATGGATGGCTAATTATAGTTTATCTTTCTAAAATCACCTCATCATGACCGCTCAATAGTTCAATTTACACGACTAAGTAGCAGGCATTATTACTATATTAAGAATTATTACTATTGTAATTTACAACAGCATCAGTCATTACAAATAGATCCATCGAACAGTCTGATACATTTCGTCAGGTCTTTGGCTTTGTTTCCAGTTGATCACGCTACAAACTGCAGTTACCCTTACAACTTATGACAGACTTTACTGACAACTCAGATTTCTTTCTTTTTCCGTGGCGACAAGGCAACCAGTTTGAGCCGATCATTGACGGACCTAATTTTATTCCCCAGATGTTGCAGGCAATTCAGCACTCAAGCCAGTGCATTTTTCTTGAGATGTATCTCATCGAGTCCGGCACTGTCTCAGAGCGTTTTATCAGCAGTTTATTAAACGCGGCCGAGCGAGGTATTGAGGTTTATCTGTTACTTGATGACTACGGAGCTATTGGTCTGAAACAAGAGGATCGTCAGCGGCTTGTTAGCAACAATATTCATCTTGCTTATTTCAATCAGCTGCATTCTCACAATACTCTGCTTAATCTGTACCGAGTATTACTTCTAAAAAATGAGCATGCGCTACACCGCAATCACCGCAAATTGTTATTAGTGGATAACGAAATAGCCTTTGTGGGTGGAATCGGTCTGACAGATGAATTTGACCCTCCTGAAAATTCAGGCAAAGCCTGGCGTGAAACCATGCTCAAAATTCAGGGCCCGGTGGTGACCGACTGGCGGCAATTATTTATTAGCAGCTGGAATCAGAATGTTGAAAAGGACAGGCAATTAATTCCGGTCACAGCGACTGATTACCCCATCACTCTGGCAGGCTCACAGTATGGCAGGGTCAGTGTCAACGAGATTAAGCATTATAGCGAAATACAGCTGTCGCTTAGTAATCAGATCGATAACGCCAAACACCGGGTTTGGCTATCGACAGCTTACTTTGTCCCGAGCTGGCGCATTCGTCGCGCATTGAAACGTGCAGCTCGTACTGGTGTCGATGTTCGTCTACTGTTACCCGGCCCGATCACCGACCACCCGGCTGTGCGACACATCAGTCATCGACTTTATGGCAGGCTACTGAAAAACGGTGTACGAATTTTTGAATACCAGCCGCGCTTTTTGCACTCCAAGTGCGCGCTTTGTGATCACTGGGTTTCAATTGGTTCAAGCAATTATGATCGCTGGAACCTGCGCTGGAATCTCGAAGCCAATCAGGAAGTCAGTGATGCCGTACTTGCTGGACAGATAAAGCAAATGTTTGAAAATGATTTCACGCACAGCAAAGAATTCTGCTTTAAAAGCTGGCAACAACGCAGCTTACACCTGCGCCTGTTGTCGTGGTTCTGGAAACAGGTTGAGCGCATTTCGCAAAAGATTGGACGTTAGTTTCTTATTGCTGCCTGCAAGCAGCATTACAACAGTAACCGCTGAGCGCTGTTAATAGACTACTTGTATTAGCATCAGGGTATATATCTGTGATATTCCATCAAAACTCAATAAATGAGGTAAATCAATTTTCTCACGCCACTTCTGAGGTAGTCTTGGTTTATGGTTTGTTTAAGCAGGCAGATTTTCATTATTGTTGAATTATTGCCGGTATTTGCTGTAACACTCACGACTCACTTGGCTAGAAGCTGCCAGCAAACCAAATTAAGCACAGCAGATTTCACCAGAGGTTACTTATGCTGACACTGATCAAACAACATTTATTTGTATCACTGTTACTGGCCGCAGTTAGCCTGCTTGCAGCCAGTCGTTATTGATGAAGGTCTCTGATAATCATCTACAGTACGTCAAACCCAAACAGCGGCTGATTGTTGAGGCGAGTTACGGTCCTGGTCAAGTCAAACCCGACAAAATTCATCAACTAAAACTGGCGATTATCAAACAGGTCAAAAAAATCACGTCAGAGAAAGCAGCGAGGTAAATAAAGGTGATGCATTAGTTGAAATGGCCGGCAATCTGGGTTCTGTAAATGCAAAAATTGTTATGGATATCTTGAAACAAGCCGATAAATAATGGGGCATGATACTGGTGCTGATGGCGCGTGAGCTGGAGTATGCGGCAATGGCGAAAAAAGCAATCTTTCTTAAAGACGGACTGTCTGTTGAAACATAAGAACCGGCTAGCGAATATAACGAAAAACGCGAATTTTAGTCTATAGTTAATTGATAAATCACCTGAATTGGGATACTGACCTATGACAAGTATACGAACACTGACACATTCAGGCTTTGTTTCTGCTTTTTTTATCTTATTCTCAATACTCACAAATCACAGCAACGCTGCAGAGCAGCATCAGCATCAGCATCAGCATGGCCATGATGGCGCTTTTAGCGATCCTGGCATACTGGCACCGGTCAACCAAGACTGGAACGATACAACGCTAAACTATGATGAAAAATACCGGGATTCAGACCTAGTAGTTGCTCTGGGACAACAGACTCACCCTCTGTTTAAACAGCTAATTGCTGATTACGCAAAACAAAATAATATAAAAATCACCCTGCTACACGGTACCTGTGGCATAACATCCGGCCGTCTGCGAAAGAAACAAGTCGATGTGGGCGCTTTTTGTTGCCCTCCAGGCGTCAATGATCGTTTTCCCGGTATGAAATTCCACTCACTGGGTATTTCGCCAATCGCGCTTATCGTACACCCTTCTAATCCGTTAAAAAATCTCAGCCGCCAGCAGGCGCGTGAAATTTTTCAGGGCAAGGTCTCGAAATGGTCAGCCGTTGACGGAGCTGCTCCTGCGTTAAGCAGTTATATAAAACCGGTTGGCCGATTACACTGCAAAATTCGTCCCGGTCACTGGCGCTTATTACTCAGCAATGAAAACGAATTCAGTCCGCGACTGTTTGAAGTCGGTGTGATTGCAGATATGATTTCTCAGGTAGCCCGTAATAAAAACGCAATAGGCTGGGAAGTGCCGTTAATGGTTGAGGTTTATAAAGACAAGGGCGAAGTTCGTATGCTGAAGATTGACGGACATTCTGCAGACGATCTGGAATACCTTTTATCCGGCCACTATCCGCTGTACCGAAGTTATAGCCTGACCACCTGGGAGAATAAAGATCATAAACAAAGCGCTAATAAACTGGTCAGTTATTTACAGGCGCATATAGAAAAAGTTCACGCTGAAGTGAATTACATACCGCCATCACGTTTACGCAAAGCCGGCTGGAAATTTATTGGTGACGAATTAGTTGGTGAACCGGATAAATCATTTTAGCCTTATGGTCTGATACTGTGCTCTCCAGAACTTCACTGCTGACAAAAACTTTTATCTACACAATCATTATCAGTGCCTGTGTCTGGTTTATTACCGATGAAATCCAGACCACTAGTCTGACTGAAATATTCCGCCAGCGATTGTCCAACAACTTTAGTCTGCAGGCTGAGAAACAGCGAATATTATTCGATCGCTACGTTAAGGGCCACCACCAGACTCTGAAGATTTTTAGCAAAACACATAATATTATCAACTATGTTTCTAATAACAGCTGGAACAAAAACCAATCCGGGCCATACAAAATCTACGACAGCAGTCCACCATGGCTGCCAGACCTTTCAACTATTCGTAACTTTATTCATCCCAGATATTTTTTCCTAACCGACACCACGGGTAAGGTCATCGAATATTACCAACTGCGTGATCAGGCACCACCTGAGAGTCTTCTGCAGCCTGATGCCATGTTATTGAGTCTCAGTCATAATCAGGGTTTTTTAACACAGATTGAACAGCAACCCTATTTAATAGCCACAGCGGAGATCCATAACAGAGACAACATCCCCGTAGCCAAGCTGATACTGGCATCAGCGCTGGATGAAGAGTTTCTGATCGCTTCTCAGGGCGCTGAGCTGGAAGGTTCAAATATCATTGCATTACTGTCTGAAGGTGAGAACAAAGTTCTGATAAGCAGTAATTCCCAATTAATACCTCAAGGTACCGAAGTCAACAGCCTGCAAGATAACTATCTGGTAACTGGTCAGGGCTTTTTTGATTATGGTGCTACCGATATCATTATCGAACTGATTTCCTTTGTTTCTACCTCTGAGGCTGATCAGCTGACCAAAGCCATTATCAGCGAAGAACGTCCACTTCGTATGATTGTTGCGGTGTCATTTATTGCCGCCTTTTTGATCGTTATGTATCTTATGACCCGACGCCTTCGTGTATTCACCAATCAGGTTCTGAAATTTTCTAACTCATTAAATATGAATAATCAGCTTATTTCAAAACAAGGCGATGAACTGAAAGTTCTCGAATCTGTTTTTTACCGGATATCAAATGCTGTCGAGAGAGAGACCGCAGCACTTGAGCATCAGGCACTGCATGACCCACTAACAGATCTTCCAAACCGTAAATTACTCAATAACCGTTTACAACAGGAAATACTCAGAGCATCCCGAAACAATATTCCGCTGGTTTTGATTATGAGCGACCTGAATCATTTTAAGGAAATCAATGACACCTTAGGCCATCACATTGGTGATCTGGTGTTACAACAGGCCGCCCAAAGACTGTTCAAGATCTTCAGAAAAACTGACAGCGTTGCCCGTCTTGGGGGTGATGAATTTGGTGTGTTATTACCGGAGACTAATTTAAATCAGGCAACAAAATTAACCCGTAAGGTTATTCAACAGTTTGAAAAACCATTTATTGTCGAGGGTCACACACTAAGTGTTGGAATAAGTCTGGGACTGGCTGAAAGTCCGCTACATGGCAATGATGTCAATATTCTGGTGCAGCGTGCCGATATCGCAATGTATTTAGCCAAACAGGAGAATATCGGCTTCGAAATATATGACCCGGATAAAGACACTCACAGTATCGGACGGCTAGCATTAATGACAGACTTTCGTTTTGCGATTGAACATGAAATGCTGGAAATCTATTATCAGCCAAAACTCAGTCTGAAAGATAATACGGTAACCGGTGTTGAGGCATTATTGCGCTGGTATCATGCTGAGCGCGGCATGATTATGCCCGCCGATTTTATTCCTCTGGCTGAACAAACCGGTTTAATCAAACCACTGACCCGTTATGTCATCGAATCTGCCATTAAACAATCTGTCGAGTGGCGCGACTATCATCCTGATCTATCGGTTGCGGTGAATATTTCCGTTCATAGTTTACACGATGTCAGTTTTATTGATTTTATTAAAAACGTTATTGCAAAGCATCAGTTTCCTGCTGCCAGCCTGACTCTGGAGATAACAGAAAGTGACATTATGCAAGATCCTATACGTGCTCTTGAAACGCTGGAGAAACTCAGTGCGATGGATGTGGTTTTAGCCATAGACGATTTTGGGACAGGCTACTCATCCTTAAGTTATTTAAAACAATTACCGGTGGCCGAATTAAAAATAGACAGGTCCTTTGTCTCAGAAATGACAAAGGATGAAAATGATGCCATTATCGTTCGCGCAACCATCGATATGGCACATAATCTTGGGCTTAGCGTAGTAGCTGAAGGTGTCGAAAACAAACAGACATATGACAGTTTACTGATGATGAAATGCGACTGTGCTCAGGGTTATTTTATTGGCACCCCTGTTCCAGCCTATGAATTCAACAGCCGTTATATCGATCAGTCCGAAGAAAACTATTTTTAGTTCGTCTGCTAACCTTCAATTTCATAAGTTACCTGCAGCTGATGACTCTGACCGGCCTCAATCTGCCGAATATCCTCTGCTGCATTTGCTGATTCCACGCACAGCATTTTTTGATATCCCTGCTCTCCCAGATCACCCATCTTTTCAGCCACTGCTTTACCAGGATTCCAGACCACGGTAGATTCACTGCCCTGTTTGCTGATGATGATTTTCCTGATGTTATTGTCAATGATCAGCTGATCTGCTGTTTGCAGGTAGATACGATCCACCTCTTGTTCAATAATAACGGGGCCGCTCTGTGTTTTACGGCTGAAATCATCCGTTTTATCAAGATACTCTTTATTTTCAAGACCCCGCACCGTGGTATCGGTAATATCATCAACCTTAAAGTAGGTGTGCAGCGCCTGACCAAGACTGACAGCCTGCTGACCGTTATTATGGGTGATTAATTTCATGCTCAGCCGCTTACCGATGCTGATGATATATTCCGCCGTAAGCGGCTGTGGACACATGGCCTGATATTTCTGATCAAGGCTGGCGGTTTCAAGTTTAAAACTGATTTCAGTTTCATCCGCCGATAGCGCACGTGTGTTTGTCAACTGCCAAATCACGGTTCGGGCAAAACCATGCGCCGGATATTGCGCGTTGCTTTCATGTGGTCCGAACCACGGCCAGCAGATCGGTATACCGCCTCGTACTGATTTTCCACTGGCAAAGCTAGCCTGCTCCGATAGCCAGATAACCTCATCGGCATTATCAGGTATCCAACTCAGCAAGTGCGCGCCCTGCAGACTGATACTGGCAGTGGCTTGCTGATTTTCGATATTAATCCTGCCAATATCGCCTTCGCCATTGATGATACTGAGCTTATTCGGCCCTGTATTAAACCCAAACTGTTGATTCAGCTGATCGATACTGGTGGTGTTTGTCATTTTTTTATGCCGCTGTTATAGATAGCTGAATACTGCACCGGTCAGTCAGTTTCAGCAAGTCATTTTAATCATTAGCGCTGCATCAAGTCACTCAATTATCCCGACAAAAAAAAGGCTCATGTATTACATGAGCCCGGTCTGTCAGTTGCAAGCTGATGCCTTAATGCAGCCGATCAACAATATGATGCTTTCCAATCATATGCACTGTTGAAGCCTGCGGGCCGTCATTACCCACCTCTTCTGAGAAACGAACTTCATCACCTATTTCAAGTTCGTCATAATTATTATCAATTAAACTGTTGCGATGAAAGTAAATCTCTCTGCCATCCGGGGTTTCAATACGCCCATAGTCTTCACCGGAGATTATTTCTGACACCATGCCGTGCAAAGGCGGCTGATGATTTTTAACTTTACCGCGTCGCTTTTTAGCGTATTCAATTAACTGCCGTTTAATGGCTTCAAACGCATCACGAATGGCGACATAAACATCCTCATGGGCATGATGATCTTTCGGTGAACGGTTCACCACCAATTCGCCATCCGGCACAGTTAAATCAATGCTGACATGGAAAAGATTGCCTTTATGTTGGTGACTATGGGGCGCTTCAACAACCACTTTAACGGTCATTATCTGATCATAATACTGATCTAATTTTTTGGTTTTTTCTTGGATTCGGGCTTCGACAAATTCTGAGTAGGGAATATCACGGAAAGTAATCTGAACAGGTTGCTTCATACTATCACTCCTTTAGTCTGGTCTTTTCAACCCGACTATTTGCTTACGATCTCAACTAATATATACCTGATTTCACCAGATAGTACATTGATACATATCAGCTTACTGATGTTTCAGTGGTTTAGCTCCTTGAATTCATTAATGCACAATTAGCCCGGCTTATAAGCTGCGGTTTTTTTGTAAGTGGAGATACGTTTTAAACCCCAGAGACGCGCTTGCAATCAAAGCAAGCAACTCACTGACAAAGCTGACATCAAGCGACAACGACTGGCTAAGCGGTCACTCGATAAAATCTCAGTTTATTTTACAGCGCGGCAAAGCCTAGTGATAAATCAGCTTTAATATCCTCGATATCTTCAAGTCCGACAGACAGACGAATCAGTCCTTCCCGGATACCAGCTGCAATTTGTAACTCAGGTGTCAGACGACCATGTGTTGTCGATGCCGGATGCGTAATGGTGCTCCGGGTATCTCCAAGATTACCGGTGATTGAAATCATTCTGGTTGCATCGATAACTTTCCAGGCTGCCGCTTTATCTTTCATTTCAAACGAGACAATACCGCCAAAACCAGACTGCTGTTTTTGCGCCAGTCGGTATTGCAGATGTGACTCTAGCCCACAATAATGAACTTTGACAACATTCGGCTGTTGCTGCAGCCATTTGGCAATTTTCAGCGCGTTTACACTGTGTGCATCCATTCTTAGCTTAAGTGTTTCCAGACCTTTCAGAAACACCCAAGCATTAAACGGACTCATTGTTGGACCTGCTGTCCTTAAGAAAGCAAATACATCGGTACCAACAATCGCTTCTGTACCGAGCACAGCACCACCGACACAACGTCCCTGACCATCGATAAACTTAGTTGCCGAATGAATAACGATATCTGCACCGAACTTGATCGGCTGTTGTAAAGCTGGCGTACATAAGGCGTTATCCACTACCAACAAGGCATTATTGTTATGCGCAAGATCTGCCAGTGCGCGGATGTCAGCGATATCTCCGAGTGGATTCGATGGCGTTTCGAGAAACAATATGCGGGTATTGTCCTGAATGGCATTTTCCCACGACGCGTTGTCAGTCAGATCAACATAGCTCACTTCAATATTCAGTTTCTTTAAAAAATTTTCCATCAGCACGTTAGTGACACCAAAAATGCTGCTAGATGACACAATATGATCACCGGATTTCAGTATACCAAGAAAGGTCGCGGTGATAGCAGCCATGCCGGAAGATGTTGCCAGACACCTCTCTGCACCTTCCAGTGCAGCCAACCGTTTTTCAAAGGTTCTGACTGTCGGGTTAGTAAAGCGTGAATAAATATTACCGGGTTGCTCGCCTGAAAAGCGCGCTGCGGCTTCTGCCGCCGAAGCAAAAACATAACTTGAAGTCGGAAAGATCGCTTCAGCATGTTCGGCTTCAGCGGTACGCTCATGACCTGCTCTTATTGCCAGTGTTTCAAAACCGGTATCATCATCAAACTCGTAACTCATTTAACTGTCATTTCCTGTTTAAATAATTGTTTTAATCTTAACATTAATCATTCAGTCTTCAATCCATACATCACAATTGATATCTATTTTTTCATAGAGCTCTGCAATGTCCTGATTACGCATTCGGATACAACCATGAGATACCGCCTTACCGATATTTTTTTCATCGGCAGTGCCGTGTATATAAATATAGCGCTCAAACGAATCAATTCCAGGTCCCTGATTCAGCCCCTGCTGCTGTCCACTTAACCTGAGTATTCTTGCAGTAATAATATCGTCAGGCAGCTCCCTGCCCTGTTGTTGTAACTTCGTAAGCTGGCCCTGTGGCTGACGGCCGATATACACCTCATCCATGGCCGCATTATCACCGATTTTTTCACAGACTTTATGATGGCCCAGCGGGGTCTGAAAACTCCCCTGCTGATTACCGATACCGTAAGCTGATGTCGACACCGGGTATTCTGCCAGCAACTGGTTCTGCCGGTCATATAAGCCTAATCGTTGTTTCGAGATATTAACTTTTATCGAACTCATATATCAGTCTATAATCCGTCTATAATCTATTCATTGTCTGTAAACTCACTATACCTGTATACCATGCCCGCATTCAAATATAGCCTGTCATTTCTGATGTTTTCTGCGATTTCAACTTTCGCTGCTGCAGAGAACAGCGCACAAAGCCTGATTGAGACAGCCTGCAAAGACATTAGCAACAAACTCAGCAGTGTGCATCACCAGCAATGCCTCGACAACCAGCTGACGGACTCGGGTTATCGCAGTAATCTCAACAAACCTTTATTAATTAAAGAATACCCGCCACTCGCTCCACGCAAACCTCAGGCAAAAGTACTGCTGATTGGTGGTATTCACGGCGACGAATATTCATCTGTCAGTATTCTTTTCAAATGGCTCAATACACTTGATAAATACCACAGCGGCCTGTTTCACTGGCAGGTGATTCCGCTGCTTAACCCGGACGGACTGCTACGGCCGCATTCTCGCCGCACCAATGGCAATGGTGTCGATCTGAATCGTAATTTCTCGCCCGGCGAAAACTCGCAAGCTAGCCTGGAATACTGGGAAAAAAGAACATGGAAGGACAAGCGCCGCTACCCCGGACCTGCACCTCTGAGTGAGCCCGAAACACAATGGCTGAACCATCTGATTACAGATTTTGAACCCGATGTCATTATCGCCGTGCACGCACCGTTCGGAATCCTCGATTTTGATGGCCCGCACAAAGCCCCCAAACACCTGGGCTCTTTGCATTTGAAATTACTTGGCACCTATCCAGGCTCTTTAGGTAATTACGCTGGCATTCAGCTCGGCAAGCCAGTGATTACTATCGAGCTGCCTTATGCCGGCATCATGCCCAGTACTCAGCAGATATCGACCATCTGGACGGATCTGGTGCGCTGGTTAAAGAAGAATGCCAGTCAAGCAAAGAAAAACAAAAAATTACTACAAGCTGAGATCGATAATAAGAAATTATCCGATGTAGATTAGTGAATTAAACGCTGAATAATAGCTTGATGAAGAAGTTAATCAGATGACAGGAAGAAACCGTTACAACTGAGTAAGCAGCTGGTCCGGCTCTCTCACCCGGCCTTCAAAAATAATGCGCCAGTGACCGTCTTTTTCCTGCTTCCAGTACTGCCGCTTGTAACTGACCGATGAATAATTATCGCTTTTATAATGCTGGCGAAACGTCACCACCAGAATATCATCTTTTGGGTGCTTTAAAATACTCAAGTCATCAGTTTTAACCTGAATAAAGGTTTTATTCTTGTTAACCCGTTTTTTATGCGAGTACCATGTTAAAAAGTTTGACTGACCAGACTTAAATGATTTTGAATAATGCTGAATATAACGGTTAGTATCAAGACTCTGCCAGTCTGTTAACCAGCTGGATATCAGCGTGGTAAAATATTGCTTTTGTTGCAGCCATTTATCTTTTTCAAGCCAGTTGATATTGTCTGCGATAACAAACGGTGTACGCCGAAGCTGCAGATAACCACCGACTGTTTGCAGGTCGGAGTTTGATAAAACCACACAGCCCTCACTGTCCCGTGGTGGCCGGCTATAGGTATCGAGTGGCGTTCCGTGTAACCAGATGCCATAACCGGTTTTACCCAGGCGATCATCCCATTCATTCGGGTAGTTCAGTGGAAATGCACCTTCACCATATTTATCGGGCAAAGTTTTTGGTGATAAAAAATTTTCTATAAAATAAACACCTAATGGCGTTCTGTTATCACCTTCAAACTGTTTATAGGGCCCGCTTTTACCCATTGAAACATAATAATTATCAATTTCTTTGGGCACACCATTTTCATTTTCAAACAGATGCAGACGAGAGTTATTAAGCTCAACCACAACTGCGTACTGATATTCCTGATCGAGGCTTAACAGTGCTGCCGGTAAGAGATTTGCATTGACAGGATTCTGAGCACTGTGCCAGCGCTTGGTGGCCTCTGCCAGAAAACCTTCCAGTACTTTATTTTGCTTTAAGGTTTCACCGACTTTCATGATGCCCTGTGCTTTCGCCAGCATCACATCGGCATAGACTAACTGCGCCAGCTTAAAGTCCGGTTTAGCCTTAACCAGTGTCTGTAGTTGCTGCATCGCCAGATCCAGCTGCTGAGACTTTATAGACGTCAGCGCAAGAATCAGTTGCTGCTCCGGTGTTTTTTCGGGCAACTGTGCAAAACAGGCTGTACTTACTAACAGCACTAATAACAGAGGAACAAATTGTTTACAGAGAAATCGCATTATTTCAGTTTTTCAGTTACTTGCTCACGGCTAATCAGCCAGTCATCATTTTGCCGTTGCCAATACAATTGCTTGCGGACTTTATCCTGATACTTACCGGCCTTATAGTGCTGAACAAATTCAACAATAGCGAGAGTTTTATCAGCATTAAAAAACATATTGAGTTGATTATAGCTGACATCTACCTGTTTTGAGTGCCGCAAGCGATAACGTCTTAATGCCAGCCAGTCTTTATAACTCAGCTTACCGGAGGGTATGAATTCTGTTGAGTAATAGGCGATATACGCACTGCTATCGCCGTCACTCCAGGCTTTCATCCAGCTGTTGATTTTATTCTCAAAAAGCAGTTTTAATTCGGCTTCAATACTTTTTGCAGGGACTGCTTTCTCTGTCTTTTCAGTTTGCAGCGCTGCGTCATCAGCCGGCAGCGGTTTAATATCTGTGATCGATGCTAACGCTGGCAGTTTATTCTCGGCCTGTTCTACATCGAGCGCTTTTGCATAAGCCTGTGATGCCATATAAGCATAGATATTTGAGATGTTCTTCTGTGTGATCGAAACATATTTATCGGCAACTAAGGCCGATTTTAAATTTTCCAGTGCCTGATCAGTTTTACCCTGAGCCATTTGCGCCACAGCCAGATTATTTAAATACGCAATCTGTTTAGGCTGCTGCCGTGTTAGCTCAATAAAATATTGCTCGGCCTGCTGAAATTTTTTGTGCTGAATAAGTTCAAGCCCAAGCCTTAACGACTCCTGGTTTTTATCGGCGGCTGCATAGAGCAGAGCCGGGCCTGAAAAAAACAAGAAGCCAATTATACAAATACGATAAAAAGTCATAATTAATTACTGTTATGTAAATCAATAACCGCCGGGTTCATTACATGCGAAGTCTTTGCCCGGTCATTACGAATACTGTCTATATGTCTGAGATATTCTTCAGAAACATCGCCGGTTACGTATTCAGCATTAAAGCAGGAGGTATCAAATGATTTGATTTTTTTATTGCCTTTTCTGACCGCCAGCTCCAGTTCCTCAAGGTCCTGATAAACCAGCCAGTCAGCACCAATTTCTTTACAGATTTCATCTTCTGTACGGTCATGGGCAACAAACTCCTGAGCCGACGGCATATCAATACCATAAACATTTGGATAACGTACCGGTGGTGCCGCAGATGCCATATACACCTTGTTAGCTCCGGCTTCACGCGCCATTTGTATAATTTGTTTTGAGGTCGTGCCGCGGACAATCGAATCATCGACCAGCATCACATTTTTACCTTTAAACTCCAGTTCCACTGCATTCAGCTTCTGACGCACCGATTTTTTTCGCTGCTGCTGACCCGGCATAATAAAGGTCCGACCGATATAACGATTTTTTATGAAACCTTCGCGGTATTTAACACCCAAGTGAAAAGCCACTTCCAGCGCCGATGTACGACTGGTATCGGGAATAGGTATCACCACGTCAATATCATGATCGGGACGAATCCGTTTAATTTTATTAACCAGCCCCTCACCCATCCGTAAGCGTGCCTTATAAACTGAAATATTATCAATAATGGAATCCGGGCGGGCAAAATACACGTACTCAAAGATGCACGGCACCAGTTGAGGATTTTGTGCACATTGTTTGCTGTAGAACTCACCGTCTTTGGTAATAAAGATGGCTTCACCGGGTGCCAGATCACGAACCAACTCAAAACCCAGTGCCTGTATTGCCACACTTTCTGATGCAACAACGTATTCAGTGCCTTTTTCAGTTTCACGTTTACCGTAACAAACCGGGCGAATACCATAAGGGTCGCGAAAAGCAATAATGCCATTTTTTACGATTGTCGCAACCACCGCATAGCCGCCTTTACAGCGCTTATGCACCGCTTCAACGGCTTTGAATACGTGATCATGCGTGGCTTTGAGGCCACCCTGAATTTGTAATTCATGAGCCAGAATATTCAACAGAATTTCTGAATCCGAGTTGGTATTGATATGTCGCAGGTCGGTTCTGTAAAGTTCTTTTTTAAGCTCATCCGCATTGGTTAAATTGCCATTATGCGCCAGCGCAATACCATACGGTGAATTGACATAAAACGGTTGCGCCTCAGCCGAGGATGAGCAACCAGCCGTAGGATAACGAACGTGACCTATACCCATATTGCCCGGCAACTGCAGCATATGCTCAGTCTCAAAGACGTCACTGACCAGGCCGTTGGCTTTACGCAAAAAGAATTTTCGATCTTCACAGGTGACAATGCCAGCCGCATCCTGACCCCGATGTTGTAACAGGATCAGACCATCATAGAGCAACTGATTCACTGCACTATAACCGACAATACCTAAAATACCGCACATTTAAAGATTCCTCGATAACTCTTGATACACTAAACGATTGAAAAACCTGATCTTAACCAGGAAGATTTTTTGAAATAGTATCTGGCAGATAAACCTGTAACCAGCTGGCCAAGGCCTGAAAACGCTCAACCAGATCCGATTGTTTCCAGATCTCCTGATCCTGAATACTGGTTAAACTCGCCAGCATGACAAACACCGTCACTATCAAAACACCTCTGGCCAGCCCAAAGGCGGTGCCAAGAGCCCGGTCGACACTACTCAGGCCGGTTTTGTTGATAATTTGGTTCAATAATATGTTCACCATCACACCCAGAATCAGCGTCGCAACAAACAGAATAATAAAAGCCAGCCCCATTCTGAAAGCGGGGTTTTCAATGCTTTGTGGCATGAAATTAGACAGGTTTGAAGCGAAAGTAGCAGATACCCACATCGCAATAATCCAGGAGCCGAGGGAAATTGCTTCTTTTACAAAACCACGTAATAAACTGAACAGAGTAGAAATAACAATGACTGCGATAAACGCATAATCAATACCGGTCATAATGGTTAACTGTTTCCCAAAGGGTGTAATGAAAATCTAGTCATATTTTAGCAGTCGAATCACAAGTATCACAGTTTTTATCATTAAAACATCCGCAACACATCACGCATCAATATAAGTCTTTGAATAATATAGATTTAATAATGAAATCGATGTCAGCTTTAAAACATTAGTCGGCACTAAAAAACCGCAGCAGCAAAGCACAGCGGTGGACAGCATTACGCTATGGATGCCCCATCACAATGCTGTCTATATTTTCTTTCTTTTTAAGTTGTTTGGCGATTTCTTCAGCCTTTGCACGATCCAGATCCGGCCCTATTCTGACCTTGTAGCGACTACCGCCAAAACTTTTTGTCTCCACAATAAATGCCCGATAACCCTTGGCACGTAAACGGTCCTGCAATACCAGAGCGTTGGTTTGTTGGCCAAAACTGCCTAATTGCAGCACCCAGGCTTTTACCGCAGCCTTCTGATCCGCTTTGCTTTTAGAGCCCGGCTCCGGCTTGGCCACCGAGGTCTTATTCAGCGGTTTTTCAGCGCCGCTATTCTCGCTTTTTATCGCGACCTTGGCTGGCCTTGAGTTGGCCGGAATTTCTTTTAACTCATCCCAGGATTTTATTTTAATGTCTGGCTCTGCCGGAATCTCAAAATCTCTTGAAAAACGGGCATTGTGACCAGCACCATCGAGTAACAAAGGTATGAAGATAACGCCGGCAAGTACCAGTACAATAGCCCCAATTAAACGTTGTTTTAATGCTCTGTCCACCTTAACTTCCTACTCCTCTGAGGCGCTTACTTGCAAATACTGCATAGCAGCCGACACCGTTAAAAATGATCCAAATATTATAATCCGGTCATCACTGCTTGCGGCAGAGCGAGCCTGCTGCAGAGCCTCTGTGACCGTGGTATTACAGCATAGTTTATCACTACTGACCGAGTTCTGAATCCGCTGTTTAAGATCATCTGCCGACAGCGAGCGACTGCCTTCCAGCCCAGCCAAGTAATAACGATCTATCTGGGCGTCTATCTGGTGCAGGGCCTGGGTTAGTGTTTTATCTTCCAGCATGGCCAGTACAGCGAACGTTCGCCCGTTGCAGGGATGTTGTGCAAGACTACTGGCCAGCATACTGACCGCCTGCTCGTTATGCGCCACATCAACAATAATTGCGGGCTGATGTGACACGGTTTGAAAACGTCCGGCCAGCCGAATATCGGTTAATGCAGTGGTGATAGCGCTCTCTGTTAGCGGCAGTTGAGCCGACAAAATTTGCGTAACCTGAATCACCGCGGCAGCATTATCCAGCTGATGCAGACCTGGTAATGACGGCAGCGGTAGATCATGCAGCACCGCACTGTCGCTGAAATAGTCCCAACCAGTCGCGGCCGATGATGTCTGTGGCCGGAAGTTTTTATGCAGACAATAAAAATCCGCGTGCAATACCGCGACTTTCTGCAACACCGCGGCGGCGGGCTCCGGGTCATTATAAACAACCCGGCAGCCGGGTTTTATCACACCGGCTTTTTCTGCCGCAATCGACTCTCTGTCATCGCCCAGCCAGCTTTGGTGATCAAGCGCAATCGGCGTGATTAAGGCCACACTGGCATCAATGATATTGACCGCATCAAGCCGGCCTCCAAGCCCAACTTCAAGAATGAGCAGATCCAGTTCAGCATCTTTTAAAATTGATAACGCAGCCATCGTACCAAATTCAAAATAGCTCAGCGATATTGCCTGATCAGCCGCGCTTTGGCGGGCCTGGTCTATCTTCTCAAAGGCTTCGCAAATCAGCTCATCAGTGACAGGCTGGCGGTTTATTTTAATGCGTTCGTTATAGTTGAGCAGATGGGGAGAGGTGTAACTACCGACCCGGTAGCCGGCATGCTGATAGATCGCTTCTAGCATTGCAACCGAAGAGCCTTTGCCATTGGTACCGGCTACCGTGATGACCGGCAGCGGCCATTGCGCCTGGATGCCCAGCTGCTGTGCGACTTGCCAGACCCGCTCAAGACCCAGCTCGATTTCAGTATTGTGTAATCTTTCCTGCCAGCTTAACCAGCTTTGCAGGGCTGTAAAACGCACCTTAGTTGGCTGGTTTATTGGTCAACATCAGCAATAATGACGATAATTTTTCAGGCAAATCACGACGGTCAATAATCATGTCGACGGTGCCGTGCTCCAGCAAAAATTCACTGCGCTGAAAGCCTTCCGGTAAAACTTCACGAACGGTCTGTTCAATAACCCGCGGGCCTGCAAAACCAATTAAGGCATTAGGCTCTGCCACGTTGATATCGCCCAGCATTGCAAAACTGGCAGATACACCACCCATAGTCGGGTCGGTTAATACAGAAACAAAAGGCACACCGCGCTTAGACATTTTCTTTAATACGGCGCTGGTTTTTGCCATCTGCATCAGTGACAGCAGGGCTTCCTGCATGCGCGCACCACCCGATGCTGAAAAGCAGATCAGTGGAATATTCTGTTCCAGCGCGACATTGGCTGCCTGAACGAATTTTTCACCGACCACAGAGCCCATTGAACCACCCATAAATCTGAACTCAAAAGCGGCAACCACAACCGGCAAGCCTTTAACCGTGCCTCGCATCACTACCAGCGCATCTTTTTCATTAGTGGCTTTTTGCGCCTGCAGAATGCGTTCTTTATATTTTTTGCTGTCACGGAATTTTAAGGCATCGACCGGTTCAATATTTGCGGCAATTTCTTCCAGTTGCCCCTGATCCAGAAACGATTGTAAACGGGCTCTGGCACCTAAGCGCATGTGGTGATCACATTTTGGACAGACCATCTGATTGCGTTCCAGCTCTGCCCGGTAAAGTACCGAACTGCACTTATCACACTTGGTCCACAAACCTTCAGGTACATTGCCTTTTGCAGCGCCTTCTGTACGAATTCGTGAAGGCATTAATTTTTCAAACCAGCTCATTTTTCTTACCGTAATACAATTCTTGTTATAGGCACCGAGTTTAACACAATCGTTAAAGCCGGCATTAGTAAAGATCGCTATTTATTCGCCTGATCCATCGCCTTACGCATTGATGCGGTCAGCTCAGTGACCGATTTGATCAGTTGTTCAGGCTCATGACCGAATTCTGCCATACGCTTTACAATGGCACTGCCGACCACCACTGCATCGGCCAAGCGGGAGATTTTTGCTGCGGTTTCAGCATCCCCAATACCGAAACCCACGCCAACAGGTAAACTGATCTGCTGACGAATTTGCTGCAGCTTATCAGCCACGCTATCAATATCCAGCGAAGCAGCACCGGTCACCCCTTTTAATGACACATAATATACAAAACCCGCGGCCACTTCGCCAATACTGGCAATGCGACCATCATCACTGGTCGGTGCCAGCAGGTAAATAGGGTCTATCCCCTGGGCTTTGAGTAACTGCGTGTATTCCTCTGCCTCTTCAGGCGGAATATCCACCGTTAATGCACCATCAACTCCGGCAGCTGCGGCTTGCTCGGCAAATTCGGCATAACCCATGACTTCAATTGGGTTGAGATAGCCCATCAGAATAACCGGTGTTTTGCTATCGGTCTGGCGGAATCTGGCGACCACAGCTATCACATCACGCAGACTCACATGATTCACTAATACGCGCTCTGCTGCGGCCTGAATGACCGGCCCGTCTGCCATCGGATCAGAAAAAGGGACTCCCAGCTCAATGATGTTGCAGCCAGATTTAACCAGTTCATGCATCAGCTTTAAGGTGGTATCTATATCCGGGTCAGCACACATGATATAGGGCACCAGAGCGGTTTTATTGTCCGCTTTAAGGGCTTCGAAAGTTGCAGCCAGTCGACTCATAGCTTGATTCCCTCGATATTGGCGATGGTATTGATGTCTTTGTCACCACGGCCTGATAAATTAACAATGATGGTCTGATCCTGTCTCATCGTTTTTGCCAGCTTTATCGCATACGCCACCGCATGACTGGACTCAAGAGCCGGGATAATGCCTTCGATTCGGGTTAAAGTATGAAATGCTTCCAGCGCTTCTGTATCCGTAATCGCATCGTAGTTAACGCGACCGATATCTTTCAGCCAGGCGTGTTCCGGGCCAACACCGGGATAATCCAGTCCCGCTGAAACACAATGTGTTTCAATAATCTGACCATCGTTATCCTCCATCAGATAGGTCCGGTTACCGTGTAACACACCCGGTTTACCGGCACATAAAGGCGCGGCATGTCGTGCCGTATCGATACCATCGCCGCCACCTTCTACCCCGTATATAGCAACCTCTTGATCTGCTAAGAACGGATGAAATAATCCGATGGCATTAGACCCGCCACCAACGCAGGCCACCAACGCATCCGGTAAGCGACCGGTTTGTTGCTGACACTGAGTGCGGGCTTCACGACCTATAATGGTCTGAAAATCACGTACCATTTCAGGATACGGGTGCGGCCCGGCAACCGTTCCAATGATATAAAAGGTATCGTCTACATTAGTGACCCAGTCACGCATGGCTTCATTTAACGCATCTTTCAGGGTTTTTGAGCCCGATTCCACCGGTATCACTTCAGCACCCAGTAATTTCATCCGGTAAACATTAGGCGCCTGACGCACCACATCTTCAGCGCCCATATAAACCACGCACTGCATGCCAAAACGGGCTGCAACTGTGGCTGATGCAACCCCGTGCTGACCGGCACCGGTCTCTGCAATAATGCGTTTTTTGCCCATCTTACGTGCCAATAAGGCCTGTCCGATGGTGTTGTTTATTTTATGCGCACCGGTATGGTTTAAATCTTCTCGCTTCAGGTAGATCTGGGCACCGCCGGTTATTTCTGACAGCCGCTGTGCATGGTACAACGGGCTGGGACGGCCCACATAATGCGCCAGATCACGGTCAAATTCAGCCTGAAACTCGGGGTCGGTTTTAATCTTTTCGTAAGCATCACGCAGCTCGTTAATCGGCTGCATTAATGTCTCGGCAGCAAAGACACCGCCGTAGATACCAAAATGGCCTTTTTCATCGGGCATCTGGTCAAATTTTATTGGGCTATCCGCATCACTCATGTTCGCAATCTACTCGTTTTACTTCATTCATAAAGGCGTTAATTAACAACTCATCTTTAATACCGCCAGACGACTCGACCCCGCTGCTGATATCGACAGCAAATGGTCTGACCTGTTTGATCGCTGCAGCGATATTATCAGGCCTCAAACCGCCAGCTAAGGTAATCTGATGCCTGATCGCAACGGGTATGGTCCCCCAGTCAAAAACATCACCAGAGCCGCCATCCTCTCCTATCGCATGACTATCCAGCAACAGTCCTCTGGCGGAAAGGTAGCGGGAGGAAAATTCCGCCAGATCCTGCTGTGCTTGCATACCGACAGCTTTAATATAGGGCTTTGCAAACTGCTGGCAAAACGCTTCGCTTTCGCTGCCATGAAACTGCAATAAATCAATCGGCAGCTGGTCTATGACAGAGCGCACAAAGGCTTGATCCGGGTCTTTAAACAAGGCGACCACGGTTACAAATGCAGGCAATGCATCAACGATGGCAAGGGCCTGAGAAATAGCGATGTTTCTCGGGCTTTTTGCATAAAACACCAGACCGATGGCATCGACTCCGGCCGCACATACGGCCTTGGCATCTTGTACCCGTGTAATACCGCAAATTTTTACGCGTGTCCGCAAACTCATGGGGCTTTTCTGTACCATCGCAGGCTGTTAGCAAGGCCGCTTATCATATCAAATTTGCAGCAGACAGTCGCCACAAAGCATCACTGACTGAATACCGGCGGTGTAGCGCATTCCGGAATCGCGTATTCTGCCGGGTATTTAACATTAACCAGATAAAGACCATCAGCCGGTGCTGTTGGACCGGCCTGTTTACGGTCTTTTGCTGCAATCAGTTGCGCCATCCATTCAACCGGTTTTACCGTTTTGCCAATCTCGATCAGACTGCCTACAATGTTTCTGACCTGATGGTGTAAAAAAGCATTGGCGCATACATCAATATAAATAAAGTCACCTTGCTGAGTCACACTGACAGAGCGCATTTCGCGGGTCGCAGTCTTGGCCTGACACTGTGACGAGCGAAACGAACTGAAGTCATGCTCGCCCAGCAGCGCTTGTGCGGCCTCATGCATTTTGGCAATATCGAGATCACCGTAACGCCAGGATACTCTTCTGTTTAGCAAAGCTGGTCTGCCGATACGGTGTTGAATCACATAGCGATAACTGCGCTCAAAGGCACTGAAGCGGGCACTGAAATCATCCGGTACATCACGCACCCAGAGTGCGCTGATATCTTCGGGTAAATAGGTATTTAAACCCAGCACCCAGGCTTTAGGGTCCCGCTGCTGGTCAAAATCAAAATTCACCACCTGATTCAGCGCATGCACACCGGTATCGGTACGCCCAGCACAAACCACCTGAATACTCTGATCAGCAATCTTTGATAGCGCCTGCTCGAGACAGCCCTGTACAGTGCGCACATCACCTTTCTGCTGTTGCCAGCCGGAAAACTGACTGCCGTCGTATTCAATACCCAGAGCTATTCGCATTTTAATCCAGCACTCAAACTATAAGATGACAAACAAAAACGGCATTGAGATCACTCAATGCCGCTGGATTCTATTTCAACAGAAGAGCTCAGGCGATATCTTTCAGCATCGACTCTGCAGTTTGTTTCTGCTCAGCCGCGCCTTCATCAATCACTTCACGAAGGATACTGGAAGCACCATCACTGTCACCCATATCGATGTAGGCACGAGCCAGATCCAGCTTGGTGTTAACTTCATCCAGATCATCCGGCAGACGACTGATATCAATCATCTCATCATCTTCCTGCGATAAAACCGGCGCTGCGCTTGCGCTGTCAGCCACGTCATCCAGAGACAGATCAATATCGCCAAGATCAATATCACCCATATCCAGACTCACATCACCCATATCCAGACTCACATCATCCATATCCAGACTGAGATCATCCATCGTTACCTCGTCTGCTGAGGATAAATCATTCAGATCTTTTTCAAAAACTTCAGTATTGTCTAAAGAAATCGCATTATCCGCCGATTTATCTGCAAAATCTTCCATTTCAGGCGCCATCGATGAAGCCACTATTTCGGTTTCTTCAGCAGAAATTTCAGCAGCTGCTTCATCGATACCCAGATCAGCCATTTCAAAATCGAGACTAAATGCATCATCCAGCTCTTCAATGGCTTCATCACCAGAAGATGCAGCGGCCAGCTCCTGATCGAGCTCATCAAGACCTTCATCATTTAGCGCAAAGTTATCCGTGTTATCAGATGGCATTGCCGCCATATCAAAGGCTGCCACATCCTCAGCCGACAAAGCCACTGTCGCATCAATCTCATCGTCATCCATATCAAGATCGAATTCATCACCATCAATCGATTCACCCAGATCAAAATCTGCAGCAGCCTCGCCCAGATCAAAATCTGTTTCCGGTTTTTCCGGCAGCAAATCATCGATATCGAATCGTTGCAGAGAATCAGCGCCGCTAAATAAATCACTGGCCGGGTCAAGTTCACGACCCATTGCAACTATGCGCTGCCATTCTGCAGATTCTGCATCCAGCTGTGGCTGCAAATCAGATGCCAGTGAAGTGAAGTGCGGCTTATCTTTTGACGCATAAAATGTTTCAAGTAACTTGATTTTATAATCAGAACGATCAGGGTTTTCTGCCACCGCTGTTTTTAACAGTTCTTCTGCCTGCTGGTAAATACCATAAGCCAGATAAACATCCGCTTCAGCCAGCACATCATCTTTGGGTGTCTCTTCAGCCGGTAGATCTTCTTCCAGACTGATAACATCTTTATCGTCATTTAGATTGATTTCTGCTTCTTCGGCAAAGGCCTCAAGCTGCTCGCCGATATCATCCGTCTGATCGGAGAAATCATTATCCGCTTCCACCATATCAGCGACATCAGCAAAATTAAAATCCCCTGTTTCCAGCAAAGATGCGACAGTGTCCTCAGTGTTCTCGGACTTTTTACGCCGGCTTCTGATCACAAGATATAAAACCAGTAGCAACGCCAGTGCCGGAACCCCTGCAATAATCGGTAGCGCGGCGGGCTCTTTTAATAGTTTTTCGACCAACTCACCGCTTGTTATCTGATCAATCAGCGACGCCTCAGCCGGTACCACGGCTGCAGTTGGTGTAGCCGGTGCAGTTGCAGCCGGCTGCATATCCTGTGACTGCTGGGTCGCTGGCTCTTCCACTTCATCCATAAACACCGCGTCTGCAGGCGCCTGGGTTGAAGAAACAGCATCCATCACGGCATCATCTGCCGGCATTTGTTTTATCGCATCTGCCGCTGGCGACAGCTCAGACTCGACCGCAGCTTTTTCTTCTGTAGCCATTTCCACTGCTGCTGGCGATACCTCTGCTGCGGTTTCTAGCGCTGCGTCATTCGCCGCCTGAGCCGGCTCCGGGCTCAGATCACTTTGTAGATTTGCCAGATCACCGTCTTTCAGATTTAACAATCTTTGCATTTTCTTGATTCGCGACTGCAACGACGATACTCGTTGTTTAAGCTCTTCATTTTCAAGCTTGCCGCTTGCCAGCTCTTCTGAGGTTGCCGCCAGATCTTGCCGTAACTGCTTCAGTTGCGCATCCGGACTTTGCTGCCCGGAAGTCGCACCTTCACTGGCATCACCTTCGGCTGCGGAAGTAATTTTTAAATGCCCCTTCGCGCCAGATAGCGATGCTTTTGCCGCGGTTTTATCAGCGCGATTAATTTTATTAGCATTACGTTTGGCAGTAACACTCTGACGGTACTCGCGCCATAAAGCGTACTGTTCTTTAACCTGAATTAATGCCGTCTTATTATCCAGTGAGATAATATTTTGCTGATCCGGCTGACGCAAAATATAACCGCGCTTGATGCCATTGATATTGTCCCGAATAAAGGCTTCCGGATTGCGCCGTAACAGCGCCATCATCATTTGTTCTATCGAAATATTTCTGCCGCCAATCATACGCTCGGCAATTTTCCAGGCGGTATCATTTTTCTGCACCCGGTAACCATCAACAGGTTCACGGTACAAAGCTTGCGCAGCTGGCTGGGTTTGCTGTTCAGGTCGCTGTGCCTGCGGACTTGTCGCGAAGGCAGCCGATGCACTAGCACGGCTATTGGTTGTGTCTGCCGCCTCATAACCCGGGCGGTTTAATGGCTGATCGCTGACTTCATCACTATTGCTGACCGGTGCAACCGCTTTAGTTGGTGTACCTTCGGCTGATGTTTGCATAAACACCGGCGGATCTAACAATAAGGTAAATTCACGAAGAATGTGACCACGTGGCCAGTCGATATCCAGAAGAAAGCTGAGGAAGGGCTCTCTGATACTTTTTTTACTGCTGACTTCAATATAGGGTTTGTTATTTTTAACTTTAACAACAAATTTAAGATCGCTCAGGATAAACGGACGATCTATCCCGGCCCGATCAAACTCGGCTTTAGAGGCAAGCTTTACTATAATGGTTTCTGCTGATTCCTGACCAATCGATAATAAAGCAATTTCCGCTTTCAACTCTTCATTCAAAGATGAATGCAGTTCTATTTCACCCAGCCCTAATGTATTACCGCGTGACGGCAGCAGCAAAGCAATACAAAACAGGGTAATGACTAACTTGCGCACCAGCAGTCCCCTCAATTTAATCCATATTGTTTCAAGTATTTATAGCAAATTAAACATTTGAAACATCAATATTCAGCACATTCTTAAGAATGTGCTTTAAGTATGTGTGCTAATATAGATTATAAATGCTCTTTAAGCAAAATTTCTGCGATCTGAACACTGTTTAAGGCCGCTCCTTTACGTACATTATCTGACACCACCCATAGATTCAGGCCCTTTTCATGTGAGATATCTTCACGTATCCGGCCCACATAAGTCGCGTCATGATTCGCACCTTCGGTCACAGCAGTCGGGTAACCACCGTCTTTGCGCTCGTCTAAAACCTTCACTCCAGCGGCCTTTGAGAGTAAAGCACGGGCTTCGTCAGCCGTCATTTTCTCATCGGTTTCAATATGCAGTGCTTCTGAATGGCCGTAGAATACCGGCACCCGCACCGCTGTTGGGTTGACTTCGATACTGTCATCACCCATGATTTTTTTGGTTTCCCACACCATCTTCATTTCTTCCTTGGTATAGCCGTTATCCAGGAATACATCGATTTGTGGCAATACATTAAACGCAATTTGCTTTGGGTAGACCTCGGTTTTAATTTCTTTGGCATTTAAGATAGCCGCGGTCTGACTGGCTAACTCTTCGATCGCTTCTTTACCAGTACCTGATACCGCCTGATAAGTGGCGACGTTAATACGTTTTATGCCTACCGCGTCATAAATTGGCTTTAACGCCACCAGCATCTGGATGGTTGAACAGTTTGGATTGGCGATGATCCCAGTTTTTTTATAGTCGGCAATGGCGTGTGGATTCACTTCCGGCACAACCAGCGGCTTGTCGTCGTCATAACGAAACTCTGAGGTATTATCAATAACCACACAGCCCGCTGCAGCAGCCTTTGGGGCAAATTCTTTGGAAATCGATGCGCCTGCAGAAAACAGACCAATCTGAACTTTTGAAAAATCAAATTCAGCCAGATCTTCAACCACCAGCATCTTATCGCCAAACGCTACCCGTTTGCCTTTGGATCGTGCGCTGGCCAGTGCATAGACTTTACCGACCGGAAATTTGCGCTCTGCCAGAATCGACAACATGGTTTCACCCACCGCTCCGGTTGCCCCTACTACTGCCACATCAACTGTTTTAGTCATTTCTACTTACCTTATTAAATTTGAATGTCTGATCGCAAAGCCCGGTATCGAGAGTGGCCTTTGCGTAAAAAATAACTTTAAAGTGCCTCGACCACGGCATCACCCATGGCCATAGTATTCACTTCGGTGCAGCCATCGGCCATGATATCAGCGGTGCGTAAACCCTGATCCAGCACATTGCCAACCGCGGCTTCAATACGCTGTGCCAGCGCTTCTTCATTCAGTGAATAACGCAACATCATCGCCACGGATAAAATCGTGGCTAATGGATTCGCCACTCCCATGCCGGCAATATCCGGCGCTGAGCCGTGAATGGGTTCATACATGCCTTTTCCGTTCGCATCCAGCGATGCCGAGGGCAGCATACCGATCGAGCCGGTTAACATGGCGGCCGCATCTGACAGCACATCACCAAATAAGTTACTGGTCACCATCACATCAAACTGCTTTGGCCATTTCACTAATTGCATGGCGGCGTTGTCGACGTACATGTGGCTCAGTGTCACTTGCGGATAATCCTTAGCCACATTTTCCATTACTTCGCGCCAGAGCTCAGAAACCTCCAGCACATTGGCCTTATCGACTGAGCAAACGCGCTTATCGCGTTTCATGGCAATCTCAAAGGCAGAACGGCCAATACGATCGATTTCACTTTCTTTATAACCGGCTGTGTTATAGGCATAACGTTCACCGTCTTTTTCGGTAATTTCACGCGGCTGCCCAAAATAAATGCCGCCGGTTAATTCGCGCACGATCATAATATCCAGACCGGCAACAATTTCCGGCTTTAATGACGAAGCCGCAGCCAGTTGCGGGTATAAAATCGCCGGCCGTAGATTAGAAAATAATTCGAGTTCAGATCGCAAGCCCAACAGGCCACGTTCAGGTCGCATATCGCGCGGCAGTGCTTCATATTGCGGCCCGCCAACGGCACCTAATAATATTGCATCGGCCTCTTTAACCAGTGCCAGAGTATCATCCGGTAACGGTTTTCCAGCTGCATCGTAACCGGCACCACCGATCGGAGCGCTTGTCAATTGTGCATCAAAACCGGCATTTTGCTGCAGGTATTCAATCACTTTAACCGCTTCTGCAACAATTTCCTGACCGATACCGTCACCCGGTAAAATAGCAATTTTATGTGTCATGTCTTTAAACCTTTGTTAGCCGCAGCATTCTGCTACAGAATGAGTCAACTGGATATAAAATTAAAACAACCACGGAGCCTGTTGTTTACGTCTCTCTTCATAAGCCCGAATAGCATCAGCATGTTTTAGCGTTAGACCAATATCATCGAGGCCGTTTAACAGGCAATATTTGCGAAACTCATCAACCTTAAATTCAATGACCTCACCGTTTGCTTTAGTGATTGTTTCTGCATCAAGATCAACCGTCAGCTGATAACCGGGCTCAGCCTTCACTTCTTTAAACAGCTGGTCGATCACAGCGGTATCCAGAATGATCGGCAACATGCCGCTCTTAAAGCTGTTATTAAAGAAAATATCGGCAAAACTCGGCGCGATGACCACCCGAAAACCGAAATCATCCAGCGCCCAGACTGCGTGTTCTCGTGATGAACCACAGCCAAAATTTTCACGCGCCAGTAAAATACTGGCCCGATCATAAGGCGGCTGATTCAGTATAAAATCAGGGTTTGGTTTACGCTGACTGTGATCCATTCCCGGCTCACCAGGCTCAAGATAACGCCAGTCATCAAAAGCAGTCGGTCCAAAACCGCTGCGCTTAATGGATTTTAAATATTGTTTGGGAATAATCGCATCGGTATCAACATTCGGTCGATCCATCGGTGCGACGATGCCGCTAAGCTGAGTAAATTTTTGCATCAGTCTTTCACCTTATAATTCGTTAACATTAACAAAGTGACCGGCAATCGCTGCTGCTGCTGCCATCGCAGGACTCACCAGGTGGGTGCGCCCACCCTGGCCTTGGCGGCCTTCGAAATTACGATTCGAGGTTGATGCACAGCGCTCACCTGCTTCCAGTCTGTCGGCATTCATCGCCAGACACATCGAGCAGCCCGGTTCACGCCATTCAAAACCGGCGTCTTTAAAGATCTGATCCAGACCCTCTGATTCGGCCTGCTGTTTGACCAGACCAGAGCCAGGCACCACCATCGCCAGTTTGATATTGGCCGCCACTTTACGACCTTTAGCAACCTCTGCTGCCGCTCGCATATCTTCAATCCGCGAATTGGTGCAGGAACCAATAAAGACCTTATCGACTTTAATATCGGTAATCGGCATGCCGGCTGTTAAATCCATATAAGCCAGAGCTTTACGCATGCCACTGGCTTTCACTTCATCAGCTTCTGCATCCGGGTCCGGTACGCAGGCATCAACCGCCACTTCCATCTCGGGCGAAGTACCCCAGGTAACCTGTGGTTTGATGCTGGCAGCATCTAGCCGGATGATACTGTCAAAATGGGCATCCTGATCGGATTTTAAGTCATTCCAGTTAGCCACCGCCTGCTCCCAGGTTTCACCGCTCGGGGCATAGGGACGGCCTTTAACATAATCGATGGTGGTTTGATCAACCGCAACCATACCGGCGCGTGCGCCACCTTCAATCGCCATATTACAGACGGTCATGCGGCCTTCCATTGACAGCGCAGCAATCGCTTCGCCAGCAAATTCTATTGCGTAGCCGGTGCCACCAGCGGTACCAATTTCACCAATGATGGCTAATACAATGTCTTTTGCGGTGACACCAGCCGGGGTTTGTCCATCAACAGAAATCAGCATATTTTTCATTTTTTTCTGAATCAGGCACTGAGTGGCCATGACATGTTCGACTTCAGAAGTACCGATACCATGCGCCAGAGCACCAAAAGCGCCATGGGTAGAGGTGTGCGAATCACCGCAAACCACGGTCATGCCCGGTAACGTCGCGCCCTGTTCTGGACCAATGACGTGCACGATACCTTGGCGAATATCACCCATGGTAAATTCAGTAATTGCGTAGTCCTTACAATTTTGTGCCAGCGTCTCAACCTGTAATTTCGCCACCGGATCTGTTATTCCTGCCTTCCTGTCGGTGGTAGGCACATTATGATCTGGCACCGCTAATAATGAGTCAGTTCGCCACGGATGACGCTGCGCCATACGCAGGCCTTCAAACGCCTGCGGTGAAGTCACTTCGTGAATTAAATGTCTGTCTATATATATCAGTGCAGTTCCGTCGTCTTCGGTTCGCACCACATGGGCATCCCATAACTTGTCATACAGCGTTCTAGCAGCCATTTTTCTCTCCACTTAAAGCCATCTCGCAGGCCAAACTATCAAGCTTCAGATTCTACCCCCGGCTATTAAATTACTCAAATTCATATTTTTCATATAAACTATTCCACCAAGGAATAACTAGGAATTTCAACGTGGATATTCAAAACCTTCAGGCTTTTATTGCCGTCTTTGAACAGCAATCGTTTTCTAAAGCATCGGAGATCTTAAACCTGACCCAGCCCGCTGTCAGTAAACGCATCGCCGCGCTTGAACAGGCTTACGGCACCCGCTTGTTTGACCGCATTGGCAAAGCCATTATTTTAACCGAAGCAGGTCAGATTCTGCTGCCCAGCGCACGTCATATTATCGAAGAGATCAAACACAGCCATCAGAGCATTCAAGGCCTCAGTGGCCAGCTGCGCGGTGAGCTCAAACTGGCCACCAGCCATCACATTGGCTTACATCGGCTGCCGCCGGTATTACGTGCTTTTACCAGCAGCCATGAAAATGTCGAGCTGGATTTACACTTTATGGATTCCGAACAAGCCTGTGAGATGGTCGAGAACGGCCAGCTTGAACTGGCGATTGTGACGCTGCCGCGCAGTGCCTCTAAACAACTGCTAACCCAAGTGATCTGGCACGACCCGCTGGTCGTGGTGGTCGGTAAAACCCACCCTCTGGCGAGCCGAGAAAGTATCCGTACGGAAGATTTACTGCAGCGCCCGGCCATTCTGCCATCCCATGAAACCTTTACCCGTTCGATGATCGAACAACAACTCTCATTAAAAAAGATGCCGCCAATCGCGCTAGAAACCAATTATCTAGAAACCATTAAAATGATGGTGTCGATCGGTCTTGGCTGGGGAGTATTACCCAAGAGCATGATCCATGATGAGCTGGTTGAATTTGAAATCGACGGGGTTGAGATGTCCAGAGAATTGGGTGCGGTCTATCACCGCAACCGCAGCTTATCATCGGCCAGCCGGGCCATGCTGGCGGTACTGCAAGGCATTTAACTAACAGCTTGCAGGCAAGCCTGTAAACTCTCCGTAGCGTTCAGGCTTGCTGAACTTTTTTAGCCAGCTTCAACTAAACTTGTTAAGATAACTATAAAAAATGCTTTTCCAAATAACTTAAGGATATTTTTAATTTTAGGATATACATTACAGAGTCGATATACATATGCAGTTCGAAGGTCGCTATAACCCTGAATTAGTCTTTTTATCCGTGCTGATTGCTATGTTTTCGGCATACACCGCACTCAATCTTATCGCCCGCCTGAAAAGCAATAACGCCTCACATATTACAAAAAGCCGGATTGGTACCAGCGGACTGGTATTAGGCTTGGGTATCTGGTCGATGCATTTTGTCGGTATGCTGGCGTTTTCTCTGCCAGTACCGATTCATTATGGCGGCAGTATGACCTTGATTTCTCTGATTGTGGCCATTCTTGCAACCATTGCGGGACTGGCCATTGCCAATTCAAATGACAGCAGAAGCCGGTTATTATCAGGTGGCCTGGTACTCGGCATCGGTATTTCTTCGATGCATTATGTCGGCATGGCTGCTTTGCATGCCCCTGTTCAGATGCATCACAATCATCTTCTGATTGGGCTTTCGATAATCACCGGGATTGTCGCATCCACTACCGCCTTATGGCTGGCTTTTGCTGTTGGTAAAGGTGAAATCTCAGGCTCACTTAAAGTTAAACTGAGCAGTTCATTTTTTATGGGCCTTGGCATATCAGGCGTGCATTATATCGGCATGGCTGCCATGAGCTTCTACCCCAAAATGAACAATGAGTTTGTCGCCGCCGGTTTTGAACTTGAAACTGACCTGGTTGGTGTCGCACTTACGGCCGCTATTTTACTGTTAATGTCATTCGCATTATGGTCGTCACGGCTGATCGCAGATTCAAACCTGCTCTACCAGAACGAAGAAAAAATCAGAGCCATCACCGAAAACTTGTCGGATATTATCATCACGATAAACAGCCGGGGGATCATTGAGTTTGCCAATGCCGCAGTGACAAAATGCTTTGGTTATCGAGCCGATGAAATCATTGGAAAAAACGTCAGCATGCTGATGCCAGAATCTTATGCTAAGAAACATAACAGCTACATACAGCACTACATTAAGACAAACAGCTCCGGTATTATCGGCACCAGCGGACGTGAACTTCTCGGCCTGCATAAGGACGGTAACACCTTTCCGATAGATTTATCTGTCACAGAAACAAATATTGCAGGCCATAAAATTTTCATTGGCACCATCCGTGATATCAGCGAGCGCATTGATGCGCAGAAAAAACTCGAATATCTGGCACACCATGATGTGCTCACCACACTGCCCAACCGCCATTCATTTCTGCAACACATTGACCATGCACTGGCCCATGCAAAACGACAACAGTTACTGATTGCTGTGATGTTTCTCGATCTTGACCGTTTCAAAGTAATTAATGACACTCTGGGTCACGACATCGGTGACAAACTGCTGCAAGAAATAGCCCAGCGTTTAAAAAACTGTATCCGTGCCAGTGACGTCATAGCACGTATTTCTGGCGATGAATTTACGATTCTATTAAATGATTTATCGAAACTTGATGATATCGCACAGATTGCCAACAAGGTCATTAACGAACTTGCCCAGCCATTTATCCACGCCGGGCATGAGCTATTTACCAGTGCCAGTATCGGCATCAGCGTTTATCCGGATGATGTTAAAACCACCTCGGGCATGATGCGGCATGCCGACATTGCGATGTACCGGGCAAAGTCTGAAGGCGGTAATCAATTCTGTTTTTATTCAACCGAGATGAATACCCGAGAAAGCAGTCATTTAAAACTTGAGAGCGCGTTGCGCCGTGCACTGGGGAAAAACGAGTTCGAGCTTTATTACCAGCCACAAATGGATAATGAAAGCGGTGTTTTTTCCGGCACCGAAGCCTTGCTGCGCTGGAATCATCCTGAACTTGGGACACTGCCGCCAAATGACTTTATCCCGATACTGGAAGAAACCGGCCTGATTATCCCGGTTGGCGAATGGATTATACGCACTGCCTGCGAGCAGGCTGTGCGCTGGCAGGCAATGGGCTTACCACCGATGCACGTGGCTGTTAATCTGTCTGCCCGCCAGTTTTCTGAACACGATCTGGCTGATAAAATATCAGCCATTCTCGAACAAACCGGTTTGCCTGCTGAACTGCTTGAGCTTGAAATCACAGAAAATATTCTGATGCAGCAAGACAATCAAACCATGAATATCATCAATAAGCTGCATGCTCTTGGAATACAGCTGGCGATTGACGATTTTGGCACCGGTTATTCATCACTGAGTTATCTGCGCAAATTTCCAATCCATACATTGAAAATAGACCGCTCTTTTGTCCGTGATATCACGATTGATTCTGACGACGCAGCGATTGTACAACTCATTATAGACATGGCACACAGCCTTAAACTCAATGTCATCGCCGAAGGCGTGGAAACGAAAGAACAGATAAAATTTCTCAAAGACCGCAGATGCTGGGAAATGCAGGGCTATTTCTTTAGCAAGCCGCTGCCAGCAAATGACATCACCCAGCTCTTGCATCAAAATCTGAAAATAGCCGTATGTTAACAGCCGAAACGCGGTCTGAACTCAGCATCACACTTTAGACTTTAGCTGCGCCAGACTAGCGAACAGATTGGTTTTATGCGGTTTTGCACGAACCTTTCAAATAAGAACTTCTGCATATATTGATATAGATGATTTATATCAATAAAACATACGCCAGCGACGACTATATTAATACTCACTAATTTTTCGAATGAGGTTAGTTTTAATGAAAGTCCTTAATCCTGAACAGGCCAAACGCCGCACCCTACTGTTGCGACTTAATATTTTAATTGGTTTTATAGTTTTTATCGCCTCGGTCGTTTTATTAATAAGCGGCGAGTACAGCAGCTTGGCAGAAAGAAAAGAAGCGGATGAATTTTACAACGTCATAGCCATTGGCAGTCTGTTATATATGGCTTTTATCTGGTTTGCCTGCAACATAAGCAGACCTTTCTGGAAAGCAGGATCTAGCAAAGAAGATTAGACGCTTAACTTACATACACAACATGAAAACTGGCAAATACGAATTTTCCGGCTTTCAGTTAGTTTTAAAAAACAGTGTCAAAATCTACCGCTATGTTTTTTTAGCACCAGCTTTACTGTTGCGAATAATCTGTGTTTGCGTCGCCTTATTGGTCCGTGCTGGGCGCGCATGCTTTTCAATATTTTTGAAAATAGCTTCACGATCACCAACATTGTAACCCGGCATTTTCTCACGTCTGATACGGGCACCGATCAAGCGTTCAATATTGGCCAATGAGCGTTCCTCTTCACGACTGACCAGAGAGATAGCATGACCTATGCTACCGGCACGACCAGCCCGACCAACCCGATGCACATAGTCCTCTGCCAGATAAGGTAAATTATAATTCACCACATATTCAAGGCCTTGAATATCCAGTCCGCGAGCGGCGACTTCGGTAGCAATTAAAACCTGAATTTTATCGGCTTTGAAGTCTGCTATCGCCCGGCGGCGAGAGCCCTGCGTTTTATCACTGTGACATATAGCGGTTTTAATCTGCGCTTTTTTAAGATTCAATAACAGTGTATCCGCCTGCGCTTTTGTGCTGGTAAAGACCAGCACCTTAAACCAGTTCTGTTCATCAATTAGATCGACAAACAGCTCTGCTTTACGACGCTCTTCAACCGGATAAACCACGTGTTCAATCGTATCAGCAATCGCATTTTGCTTTGCCACACTGACCACCACGTGTTGCCTTAGTAATTTATTCGCCAGCTCTTTAACGGACTGTGACATGGTGGCAGAAAACAGTAAGGTCTGGCGTTTAGCCGGAGTCTTTTGCAACAAGGCCTGAACATCAGCAATAAATCCCATATCCAGCATACGATCAGCTTCATCAAGAACCACAAACTCTACGCTAGCAAGATTAATATTACACTGCACCAAATGCTCAAGCAGGCGTCCCGGCGTTGAAATTAACAAATCCACCCCGGCTCTTAGCTTTTTCTGCTGCGCACTGATTTTAACGCCACCATAAACCGCTATTACCGTAAGCGGCAAAAATTGTACATAACGGTTAATGGTTTCAGCCAACTGCTCAGCCAGTTCGCGGGTTGGTGTCAAAATTAATGCGCGTGGGCTGTCTGCCGCTGTCTGCCGTGGAGAATCGTAGATCTGTTGTAAAAGCGGTATCGCAAAAGCTGCCGTCTTGCCGGTGCCTGTCTGGGCATTAGCCAGCAGGTCTTTACCACGACGCGCAGGAATGATCGCCTGTTCCTGTATCGGTGTCATCTGACTATAGCCACAGGCATCCAGTGCTTGCTGGATCTCAGGCGCCAGATCTAAAGAGGCAAATTTCATAGTAGTTCCCGGTCGAGGCCGATTTTATCGCGTCAAAAACAGAGCGCGAATTATAGTGGATTTCAGGTTATCAGGTATTATTGATTACTGACTATTTAGTACGTTCCATCTGATTTTTCATTGTATAGTAGTCAGCAGCCTGTCCGCAAAGGAGTTGGAAATGTCATATCAGCATGAAAAGACGATTCAATGCCCATACTGCGGTGAAATGATCGGAATACTGATAGATGGCTCTGTCCTGCAGCAAGACTATATCGAAGACTGCCAGGTCTGTTGCCGACCGATCAATTTTACTGTCCGTATCAGCCAAGACAATCACGCTGATGTCATCGCTCGGCACGAAAATGAATAACTAACTGGGCTGTCACCATGCACCGAACATCACAGTTGCTATGGCTAATGCTGATAACTGCCATTAGCTTCAGCGCCTGCTCATTTAAAACCGTTTACAACAATGTGGATTATTTAGCCGCAGCCTACATCGACGATTATGTATCACTCGATACGCCACTGGAAACAGAGCTTGAGCTGCGCCTGTCGGCTTTACACAACTGGCACCGCAGCACCCAACTACGGCAATATACCAGCTGGTTACAACAACTGCAGACAGCTATTGTTAAGCGAGCCGGAGAGAAAGAAATTGCACATCTGATCGAGCAGTTTGAAAGCTTGATTGATCACAGTCTGATCAAACTGGACGATGAATTAGCCAGCTTTCTGCCACAATTAAACAAGCTACAGCAGCAGGAATTATTCGCCAAGCTGAAAGAATCGAACGATGAATTTTATGATGATTATATTGCTGTCAGTATTCAGCAGAGAACAGACAAGTATTATCAGCGACTGCTGGACAATTATGAAACCTGGCTGGACTCTCTAACAGAGCCTCAAATGTTACTTTTACAGGAAGCTGCCGAAAATATTCAAAGCAGCGCAGAACTGAGACTGCTATACAGAATACGCTGGCAGGCGGGAATTAAAACTATCCTGGAACAAACCTCAGCACCAAAAACCAGAAAAACCCGGCTGCTGAAATTTTTCGTTGCACATAAAAAACAAAAGCAAACTGAATTTAAAAAAGCAGCCGATCACAATACTGCCACCATCACTTCAACGACCGTTAAAATTGCCAGCAGCATGAGCCCGGAACAACTGAAATATTTCAACAAAACCTGCAAACGGACTCTTCGTATGCTGACTGAATTATCTGAAAGCCGTTAGTCATTAATATCGCTAACAGAAGCGACTAAATCATTTTATCTACTAGCGTTATAATCGGTTTTATCAGCTCAAAGGTGTCTATTTTGTTACAAGAGATAAACTTGTTATGGCAGCTTAGTTACTCAAGTTAAAGTTTTGTGAAATCAGAAGTGACATGCCAATATCGTAATTTTTCAGACATATACTATCACCATCTTCTAATAGAAAAAGCCGATGGTATACAATGCAAACAGCGACTTCAAACACAATTCCCCAGTCAGTTAATGCCGGCATTATCTCTGACAGTCATTTCAGCCTTAAGATTCTTTTCTCTTCTGATGAACCGGCAAAACTGGGCAAACAATACCAGTTTTCAACCACAGCTATTGCAAAAAACAAAATCACTATTAACAGCCGTGAAGAGATCGTTATTAACAGTGTTCTTGATATATGCATTACAGACAATCATTCAAAAGAACCGTTCAATCTGACAGCTGACGTGAAAAAATGCAACTCTAGTACAACATCATCAGGCTATGACATCACCCTGCAATTAAAAACCAGAACCGATACACATACCGATCTTGAAAAATGGCAACGACTTATTAAAGTCATCAAATAACTCCGACATAGTAACCATGCTCGTAAACACTGAAACAACACAGATGCTATCAGTGTTTCCATTTCAACGATTGAATAAATTTCTTGTTGTCAGAGCTTTGCTTACTCGCACAGTTAAAAAATGAAAAACTTAAGAGAGAAGTAAATTGTTAAAAGCTAACTTTTCAGCTATCTGGAAAGCCCTGACAGCTCCGCACAGCGCAATTCAATCAACCGAGCAGCAGCGTCGTGCGGTATTACTAGCCGCTTTGAGTATTCCGATAATACTCATTACTGGTACTGGTGGTTTTTTAATACCTCTGGCAACAGCAACTGAAACACTAGCTGTTCAGATTTTATTTTTTTTAGCGGTTATTTCCTACGCATTGAGTCGCTCACCTTATTTCAAACTCGGTGGTGTAATCGCGACCATAGCGTTTTACATGCCACCATATATCGAGCTGATCCAGCCTTATCAGCATACTATCTACTCTGTTATGTATCAGTCATCTTGGATGTCGCTGCCGATTTTACTCGGTAGTTTATGGCTGCCTCTGCGTCTGGTTTTATCTTTATGGCTTATTAATTTAATTGTTTTTATCAATCTGCCAATTTATAACAATTATATTTCGTTTAGCCTTATTCCGATCCCAATTCTGCAACAAGTTCTCTTTGGTTCAGTTATATTATTAGCCGCATCGATTCGTAATAAAGATCTGAACCAACTGATCAACCAATCAAGCGAGCTTTCTGCCGAAAAAAATAAAGCCGAAGCAGCGTCCACCACAAAATCACTTTTTCTGGCTAATATGAGCCATGAAATTCGAACACCTATGAATGGCATCATAGGCATACTGGATTTACTCAACAGAACCGAGCTAGATCAAAAGCAAAAAGAATATTCAGATATCGCAACACGCTCGGCTGATGCGTTATTACACATCCTCAACGACATACTGGATTTTTCAAAGATTGAGGCAGGCAAACTCAGTCTTGAAAAATTAGATGTCAGCATCAGTGACCTGGTAGAAGAAACAGCCAGTTTATTTTATCCACAATCACAAAAAAAAGGCATCGAACTGTTCTGTCAGGTATCTCCTGATATTGCACAGACTTATAAAGCAGATCCTACTCGTTTGCGACAAATCCTCACAAATCTGCTCAGTAATGCGATTAAGTTTACAAATCATGGTGAAGTCTGTATTTCAGTCGGACTCGAATCCAGCTGCAGCCACACCCAAATTGTATTTTTTGAAATCAGCGACTCCGGCATTGGTCTTAATTCAGAAATGCTTGACAACATATTTGACTCCTTCACCCAGGCTGATGGCAGTATGTCGAGAAAGTATGGCGGCACCGGACTGGGACTGACTATTACAAAGCAACTTGTCAAAAAAATGCATGGGCAGATCAGCGTTAAGAGCACAGAGAACATCGGGTCGATCTTCCGAGTAACGATTCCTTTTGAGGTGGTTTCTGCCAGCAGTACGCCAGTACTTGACTATTTACCACAACGAATACTGATTATCGATGATAATGAGACCAGCCGAAATATTCTCAGCGTTTATCTTAAAAGCTGGTCTATCTCACATCAGTTTATTTCTAATAACAATGCGCTATTACATCAACTGGATAATAATAACGAGCAGGCCAACTCTACTTTTGATCTGATTTTAGTTACCAGCAGCGCCTTAGAATCCATCGAGCCTGCTGTCAGGCTTTTACTGAACAGCACGAACAAAAAAATCCCTGTCATTTTACTAAGTTCTGTGTTCGATAAGGATGACAATATAGGTCCATCTAACTATTCAGCAATCATTACCAGACCACTGCGAAAGTCTTCACTTTACAATGCGCTAATCACGACTACTTCAAACATAACAACAGCATCTGATGCAGACAACAAACCCGTCAGCACAGCTTCCTCTTCTTATCAGTCCGTTTTACTGGTAGAGGACAATATTGTTAATCAGACCGTAGCCCAGGCTCTGCTCAGTGAATTAGGATACCCATCGGATATTGCCAACAACGGTGCCGAAGCGCTGGATTTATTTATTGCTAATCACTATGACCTAATTCTGATGGATTGCCAGATGCCAGAAATGAATGGTTTCGAAGCCACCTATGGTATTCGTGAAATAGAAAAACGACTGTCCAGAAACCACACCCCCATTATTGCGATAACTGCCAATGCACTGGAGGGTGACAAAGATCAATGCCTGAGCAGTGGAATGGATGATTACCTGGCAAAACCTTTCACACTGGAACAACTACAGACGGCTATTAATCGCTGGAATAAAGCTACCGACTAGTGAATTAGCAAAGACCTCATAAACCGTTGACAGTCACGCTCAACAGATCATCTTTATTCATGTAATCTGCCGTTATTTTACGTTAGGATAGCGTCCTCATTTATAGACCGGCCAGCTTATGCACTTCTCTGAACAACAACGTTTTCTCTGGGTACGCGGCAGTATTTATAGCATTTTAATACTCGCCTATATGTCAGTTTTTTTTCACCGAATGGCACCCGCTGTCGTTTCAGCTGACTTAATGGCCAGTTTTCATACCTCAGCAGCAACACTTGGCTCGCTGGCGGCCATGTATTATTACATTTATGCACTGATGCAGATTCCATCCGGTGTGCTTGCAGACACACTGGGAAACCGAAAGTCCATTACCGCTGGTAATCTCGTGGCTGGCATCGGCTCGATTGTCTTTGCCACATCAGAAACCATTGAAATCGCGTCGGCAGGACGATTCATGGTCGGTCTGGGCGTGTCGGTTATTTTTGTTGGCTTAATGAAAAACAATGCGGTCTGGTTCCGCGACAAAATCTATGGCCTGATATCAGGCTTTACGGTTTTAATGGGCAATTTAGGCTCGGTGCTGGCAGCAAAACCCTTATCTGCTTTGCTTAACTTATGGAGCTGGCGTGAAATCTTTATAGCGATGGGTATTGTGTCATTATCGCTGGCTGCTCTGACCCTGTTATTCGTCCGTAACCGACCGGAGCATGCTGGCTTTCCATCGCTGCGAGAAATGGATGGCATGGACTCTCACGCAGAGCGCCACCAGCACTGGAGCAAAGACCTGTATAACGTAATCAGCAACCGTACGGTATGGCCGGGGTTCTGGATTAACTTTGGCATGGCTGGCGGGCTGTTTGCATTTGCCGGCTTATGGGCCATCCCTTTACTCCGAGACAGCTTTGGCATGAACCGTGATGACGCCTCGGTTTATACCACCATCACCCTGATCAGTCTGGCTATAGGTTGTCTGTTTGCCGGCTGGATTTCTGACCGAATCGGTCTGCGTAAACCGGTTATTGTCTTCAGTGCCACAGTTTACACCCTGTCCTGGCTTGCGCTGATTTATATACCCTGGCAACCGGGACTGCTGGCCATGCTTTTATTTATTTTAATCGGCATCACCAGTGGCGGCTTTGTTGTCACCTACCCTTGCGCCAAAGAAGTCATTCAACCTGCTCTGTCAGGCATGGCCATCAGTCTGGTTAACACCGGACTGTTCCTTGGCGCCGCGATCATGCAGCCACTGTTTGGTTGGGTACTTGATTTGGGCTGGGACGGGAAAACTATCAACGGGATTAATGTATACAGCTGGGAAAACTATCAAAATGCCATGCTGCTGATGCTGGCCTTTGCAGTCATTGCCTTCATCAGCGCCTTACGCGTTAAAGAAACACGCTGCGAAAACCTGACACTGTAAACAGAGCTGTTGACGTTTCTAAAACAAGCCGACATACCATTAAAAATATCGGCTTATTTTCCTGACTCGTTTTTTAAAAAAAGCACTGTTCGTGGCCGGATTATGCCGAACCGGCGCAGGCAATGTTGCCGCTAACTGTATCGCCTGGTTAACAGATAAGTTTGAGGCCGATACCCCCCAATAATAACGAGCAGCCGCCTCTACGCCGTAAATACCTCTACCAAACTCTGCCACATTTAAATACAACTCAAGAATTCGTCTTTTCGTCAAATTCCTTTCCATACCGATCGTTAGCACCAGTTCATGCCATTTGCGCAATGGATTTTTCGAGCTGCTGAGAAAAATGTTTTTAACGGCTTGCTGGGATATGGTGCTGCCACCGTAAACAAATCGTTGTTCCGAGAGGTTATACTCCATCGCCGCCTGCAGCGCCTCCATATCAATACCCGAATGCGAATAAAAACTTGCATCCTCAGCCACGATCAATGCCCTAACCATGTGCTTAGATATTTTGCTAATAGGTCTTTGCTGCCAGCGCAAATCTGGCCAGTTTTGGTGACGGTATTTCTGAAAAATATAATGACGGATAAAATTTGAGCGCTGAATCGGGCCTGCTTTATATAACTCCCAGTCCGGCCAGATACCGATCAGATAACCGGTATCCATAATAAAAACCAGTACCAGCAACCTGAAACTCCAGCGCAGCAGCGATGGATATTTTTGTTTTTTTAAAAATTTACCGAGGCGTTTTTTTAATGAGACTGAGGGCATGAGTTTAAAAATAAATGTGAGTACTGTATTTATAGCTTAATTTTGTTCAGCCTGCCTGTGTTGAGCCAGTGTTTTTATCTGTAGATTTTAACAGCAGCAAATTTCGAATAAATAACCAGTGCCAGCCGATACCCATCAATACAGCTACATGAAATAACTCATGTGGCCCCAGCACACCGGGAATAACAATCGGTAACTGCAAAAATTCAAGACTGGCTCCGACAGTATAGGCCAGCGCACCGTAAATCAGCGGCCGAATGACCGCAAAACCATGCAAGCGATGAGTCAGAAAAGCCGATAAAATACCGACCCAACCAAGTCCGAGATAAAGCATTAAACCGAACCATTCAGCCATTTCGTGAAAGAAAATAGATTTTAGCGTGATGCCTGTTATCGCCAGCAGCCAAATTATACAGACCATACCCCAGCGCCAGAAACCCTTGAAAAGAACGCCGTGAACCGGGGTAAATGTACCGGCTATCAGCGCAAATATGCCGGCATGATCAAGCCGTTGCAGCACATCACGCGCCGTGCTCTGGTGTTCCAGCAAGTGATAGATACTGCTCATAGACAATAAAAAAACAGCTGAGAAAACAAATACAATCGTAGTCAGCAGGTGACTGATATTCTGGCGTGACAACTTTATCAGTTTAATTCCATAAACCAGAAAAAAAATAGCTCCCAGAAAATGGCTTATTGAACTAAAGGGATCACTGAAGCCTGGAATTGAAAATATTGTCATTATTTACCGAATAGCTGTCACTACTAAGGAACAAACCTGCCGCTATGGGTTCTTGAATCTTGTTATCGATATGGCAGCACATCAGCTACTAATCAGTTAATCAAAAGCAGCTTGTGGTGCACAACCTTGCTGTTTGTTACTTTAGCTGAAAAGTACGCGACTGACCGAAGTAACCATTAATATACAAAGTTGAGCGAATATTTAGCACTCCGTTATCTACTTGGATATCGGCCACTGTTTCATGCAACGACGAAAGGTTTGCCGAATTGACGCGCCTGAATTTTGTAACCACCTGCATCTTTGAATCTGTCAGCTCATTTAACAGATAAGTCGTATTCGCATTAAGATATTCTATGATTTCGTCAAAACCGTTTTTCTGATCAGGAATATAAACATTCAGTGCGATAGCAACTTTGCCATCAGCGTCAACATTTACTGTCGCCTTCAATTGCTGATTCTGACTAATTTGCTGAAAAGATCCGTTGTTGTTAACACAGTCTATTACCACAGCAGTACCTTGCAGATGATGATTAAGAGCTGAAAACAAAGCAGTGACGCCTGCTTTTTGTTGTCTTGTCAGCGCAATATTTTGTTCAAGATTATAATAGTCATCACCAAGTTGTATAAGACCTGGAGATTTTTCTTCGCAATCAAGCGCCTGTGCATTAACTGAAACAAACATAATAACGACAGCAAAAGCACCTTGTATCCAGTGATTATTCATAAAACGATCCTGTTAAAATTCCTGTTATTATTAAAAGTCACAACCAATACGCTAGCCGTATAGTCAGGTTACTCTCTAATATAAGACCTGCATACCATTCAGGCAAGCGATGTTTAGTCGATACGATCAGAGGCTATAATAGCGGGACAGCCGTATCGTCTGCCAGCCGGCATCACAACTCTGCAGCTTTTCCGCGTTATATCTTAAGATAACGGCAACAGTTATTAGATTGATTCTGGAAGATGTTTCATAATACCGCGACCAGTAGTAAAGTATTATTCAGACACTGCCTATACTGACAACCCGTTTTTATTTTATATTCAGCAGACAGAAAACTTATTCGACATGAGCACCCGTATTGGCATCATTAGTGACACCCACTCCTCTACCAGACCACTTCTGGCAGCGCTGGAAATATTCAGGGCCGAAGATACCGATACAATTATTTGCGCCGGCGATGTTGCCGGTTATGGAGAGGATGAATTAGCCGAAACCGTCAGCTTACTGCAACAACATCACTGCCATATTGTATCTGGCAACCACGATATGTTTGAGCAGACAGACAATCGGCCAGCTGAAGAGCTGAGAGATTTTTTTAATGCCTTGCCCAAATACCTTGAGCTGACGATTGAAGGTAAACGCCTTTACATCGTTCATGCCAGCCCGCCCGATCAGCAACATGGCGGTATTAAACTTCTGGATCAGTCAGGACAACTTATTGATGCGCAACTCGAAAGCTGGCAAAAACAACTCAATACAGATTCTGATGTTTTAATAGTCGGTCACACCCATCAGGTGTTTGCACAATACATCGGTCATACCCTGGTGATCAATCCCGGCAGCACCTTATACAACCACAGCTGCATGATTCTCAGCCTGCCTGAAATGCGTGTCAGCTGCTATGCTTTAGAAAATAAAAAAATCATTAAAAGCTGGAACTGGGGACTGCTATTTAACCAGAGCAGCTAGGCTTGCTGCTGATAAGGTGCAGTTACCGATTCAGGCAATTCACTCAACGGGTTTTATTGTTTAAGTGGTTTCAGAAAAAAACCGTGATCGGTATTATAAATTGCCATTAATACGCTGTCATTCAATTCAAGACCTGCTATCGAATCCGTCGTTGTCGCAAGTCCTGTATAATTACCGTCATAGCTGCCACAATTAGACAGGCTCACATTATCAACCGCGTATTCATTTTTATCGCCATCAATGATTGAAAACTCTCCGCTGATCTCACATATAGACGCTGCATTCAGGTTAAGTGTTGCGCTAAAACTACCGTCCGCCTGCACCGCAAAAGCCCAGTCGCCAATAGCGTTGGAATAATGCCAGTTTCCCTGCAGGCGATTTAAGTCCGCGCCGCGTAAATATCGCTGATCAAACAACATCACATAATTGCCATTGATTGCACCGCTGTATGCGCCGGAAATACTGGTATAGGTATAAGGGTTGCCATCAAAAGATGTGATGCTGCCCGCATTATTTCCGTTACTGAGATAATAATCCGGTGAGTAATACAGATTCGCATTTAATACTCCCGGCGTATCATTTGCAAAAAGTATCTCTTCACTTTCATTATAAAAGAAAACCCGGTTGTCACTGCTATAAACGCCGAGACCTGCACTCTCTGTAGCCTCAAATGTAGATACCGCACCGGACCCGGAAGTGGTGGTAGAAATTGTCCCTGCACTAAAAGCCCCTTTCCATACACCGGCGGCGATATTGTTTTGCGTCGCAGCGGGTGCACTCTCATCTGCACAGGCATTGAGTACCAGTGGCAAAGCGGACAACAGTTTATTTATTTTCATTGATGCTTTCCTTGTTCTGCAGGCCTTGTAGCTAAAAACCTGCGTACATCTGTTGCTAGTTTTCAGTGCCTAGAGCAAGCATAACAGAGCGCGGATTCAATCGCTTAATTTATTTTTAATCAATTTTTTCAAGTCATCAACAGAGTCGCAGCGGCTAATTTCTTGAGCACTGATTAATACTTTAAGCGTTTCATTCACGCGAAATACAGCGGGTAATTCATCTGTTATTTGCGGATACAGCCGAAGCCATTCATCACGGTGTAAAAATTCTAGTTCGCTATCCAGGCTTTCAATAAATGCTTTCCATTCATCTCGCACCGAAAAAGCCGAATGTGTGATTGCACACAACTGGCAGCCATAGGTTGATGGTGAAAATATTTTATGCGCAATATCCGTCACCGTATTAAACAAACCGCTGTCGGCATTATAAACAAAGATTAATTTTTCAGGCATGATCATCCTTATGAACTATTTACAGCTTGGAACCGTAAATTACCAGCAGGTTCCTTTGATCTCAGTTTTTTATATAACGCCAGCTCAGCAGCGCCGCAATAAAGGCGAATACAGCAGCCATCAAAAAAGTCTGCGTCGAACCCAGCAGGCCCCAGCTTAGGCCACTTAACAAACTACCCGCCGCACCGCCAGCACCGAAGCTAACACTGGCATACAGTGCCTGACCACGGCCCTGATGTTTGCCAACAAAGGTCTGGTGAAATAATGAAATCGCCACTGCATGAAAAACACCAAAGCTGGCTGCGTGTAACAGCTGGGCAAAAACAATGGCTAATGGATACGCCACCAGATAAGCCGTCAGTATCCAGCGCAAGCTGGTTAAGCTCAACGCCAGCAGTAACAGATAACCATGACCAAAGCGTGGTAGCCAGCGATGAATATATAAAAACACCACGACTTCTGCCATCACACCCAGTGCCCATAAACTGCCTATTATGCTGCTCTGATAAGCATGATCTTGCAGATAGATACTAAAGAATGTGTAGTACGGACCGTGGCTCAACTGCACAAAAAAACAAATCAACAGTAAAGCGATCACTTGCGGCTGCCTGAGCACAGTTAAGATGCTGCCCTGATCATGTTCTGACTGTGAGCGGCAGCTAGCCGGCACGATAAAACTGCTCAGCATTAGCAAACCATATAAAAGCAGTAATACCAATGGCACCATGCTAATAGAATAGTATTCCAGCATCAGTCCCATGATGGCTACCGCAGCAACAAAACCGAGCGAGCCCCAGACCCGTATTTTGCTGTAATCATGCTCGTCTGCGCCGAGGAAGTTCATCGTGGTGGCTTCAAATTGCGGCAGCGCAGCATTCCAGAAAAAACTGAAACTCATCATCACAAACGCCAGCCACCAGTATGACTGCTGAAAAAATATCAATGAGAATATAAGACAGGATAAGACACTGGCGAGCCGCACGATCGACATGCCTTTGCCGGTGTGATCGCCAATCCAGCCCCAGATATAAGGAGCAATAATTTTTGTCGCCATGATGATGGCGATCAGTTCACCTATTTGCCGGGCATCAAAATTTAATGATTTAAGATACAGTCCCCAGTAGGGCACCAGTACGCCCAAAGCGCTGAAGTAAAGCAGATAAAAAGTGGACAGACGCCAGTACGGAACCGGCTCAACTTTCTCCATCGACTGACATTAACAGCGCTGCTGACCGAACATCTAAATCGCGCCCGGTATGACCGGTGTTGAACACTGAACATCACCACACTGAGCTTTAAAACGCAGCATATGATCCATGATCACCAGTGCCAGCATGGCCTCGGCAATCGGCGTGGCACGGATACCCACACAGGGGTCATGTCGGCCGTGTGTTACCACTTCCATCGCGTCGCCGTTGATATCGACACTACGCCCCGGCAGACGAATACTTGAAGTGGCTTTGAGCGCAATATGTGCAACGATGTCCTGGCCAGAAGAAATCCCACCCAGAATGCCCCCGGCATGATTACTTAAAAAACCTTGTGGCGTTATTTCATCACGAAACTCGGTGCCTTTCGCTGTGACACAGTCAAAGCCATCACCGATTTCTACTCCCTTGACGGCATTGATGGTCATCATGGCATAGCCTATTTCTGCATCGAGCCGGTCAAATACCGGTTCACCTAAGCCCGGAGGCACTCCCTCGGCTACCACTGAAATTTTTGCACCGACCGAATTACCTTCTTTACGCAGCTCATCCATATAATCTTCAAGTTCGGTAATTTTGCTTTTATCAGGACAAAAAAATGCATTTTTGTGGACTTCATCCCACTCAAACGCTTCTGCTTTAATTGGCCCAAGCTGCGACAGATAACCCCGAATTTTTATCCCGTAACGATCCTGCAGGTATTTTTTTGCAATACCGCCTGCAGCAACGCGCATCGCGGTTTCACGCGCAGAAGAGCGGCCACCACCGCGATAATCACGGAACCCAAATTTTTGCGTATAAGTATAATCAGCATGTCCAGGACGGAATGTTTCAGCGATATTGCCGTAATCTTTTGAGCGCTGATCGACGTTCTCGATCATCAGTCCGATCGGCGTACCGGTAGTTTTGCCTTCGAAAACACCGGATAATATTTTAACCTGATCCGGTTCCCGTCGCTGCGTTGTATGGCGGCTGGTACCCGGCTTGCGACGATCCAGATCCGCCTGCAAATCGGCTTCTGTCAGTTCAAGCCCCGGCGGACAGCCATCAACAATGCCCAGTAAAGCCGGACCATGGCTTTCACCACTGGTGGTTACAGTAAATAATTTGCCGATGGTATTTCCAGACATCTAAAGAATCTCGCTCAATGATTTTCGTATCATTCTAACATGAAGCGAGAACAGGAAACTATTTGATATGGCGCCTGCTCCGGATTGAAAGCAGACGCTTGACAATTAATACTTGAACTGAGAAACCAGTTCCTGCAACTCGGTTGCCAGATCAGCCAGATCATGACTCGAAATCGCAAGCTGATCAGATGCCTGAGCATTACTGTCAGCCACGTGACTGATGCTCACCACATTCTGGTTGATCTCTTCAGCGACCACACTTTGTTCTTCTGAAGCCGTTGCAATCTGGATATTCATGCTGCTGATGGTCGCCACCGAATTAGTAATTTCGTTCAGTGCCACGCCAGCAGACGTGGCTTTTTCAACACTCATGCGGGCTTTTTCCTGACCCAGTGTAATCGCCTCAACTGCAGCCTTGGCTTGCACCTGCAAACTTTCAATCATGCTTTCAATTTCAGTCGCCGATTCCTGAGTACGACTGGCTAAGGTTCGTACTTCATCGGCAACCACTGCAAAACCACGGCCTTGCTCGCCGGCACGGGCGGCCTCGATAGCCGCATTTAAAGCCAACAAGTTAGTCTGTTCGGCAACTCCTTTAATCACATCCAGCACCGAACCAATGGATACAGCATCACCGGATAATTTATTGATAACACTGGCTCCGGTTTCTATTTCAGAAGCCAGAGAATTAATCGATGCCACCGTATCACTAACAATCTGCTGACCGGATTTTGCATCCTCATCGGCTTTTTGCGCTGAATCAGCAGCCAGATTAGCATTCGAAGCCACTTCCTGTACCGTCGCCGTCATTTCATTAATCGCTGTCGCGACCTGTTCAGTCTGCTGCCGCTGCTGCTGCGAGCCTACTTGTGTCTGATCCACGATATTGGATACATCACTGACCACATTCGATAAATTTTCAACACCACCTGCGACCTGTGAAACCAGCGCCTGCACCTTGCTGGCAAAGCGATTAAATCCTTTCGCCATCATCGCAATTTCTGATTGACCTTTTTCATTAAGACGTCGTGTTAAATCTCCCTCACCTTGAGCCAGATCTTCCATTGCATGCACCGCGGCATTAATCGGGAAGGTAATCATTCGCGCCATAAAAAAGGCCACCAGCACGCCCATAATAAGACCGATAGATAGCCAGATAATAATCTCCGTACTGGCACCAGCAGCTTCTTCCTGTAAACTATTACTCGTTTCTGTGGTTTTTTGTTTTAATTCGTTAACCAGCGCGCCCAGACCAGTTTCAATCTTCGCCACCAGAATACCAATCTCTGTCTTCACCAGATAAATATCGGTACGGTATTTATCGGTAGAGTGAATATTAATGGTTTCCGTTAATGCCTCAGCATATTCCTTGTTAACCTTGATAAAGTTTTCCATCAAATCCGATTGTTCAAAGGTATATAGCGATTCATTTGCCTGAAGTGTTTTTAATTTCGACTGCACTACTTCACTGATCGCTTTCATATTCTGAATATTGACATCCGCTCTGAAGGCCAAAAATGTCCGTAATTCACTCGCCAGCTGTACATTGTAATAACGCAAATCATAAATCGTCTGACGAAATCTATCGCGCTTGCCATTGTTGCTTTCTTCTTCGTAATCGGAGTCGATCATCTGGCTGATCATCGACTGTAATTGCTGCGCTCTTGGGTTCAGTCTTTCCGCCGCCAGTCGTTGTGCCGGAATATTGGCCATATCATCGTTTGCCAGTGCCACCATTTTATCTTTATAACCGGCCAGCTTAGACAGATCATTTTGAATGCTGGCTACCGCCGAGCGGTATTTTTCATTGTCAGAAACATACGCCATACCGATCAGTTCATTAATATGATTACTGGCAGCTCCCAAATGTAAAATATAAGCCGCTTTATAGGCTTCTTCTTTGGTTAATAAATAAAACCCCAGTGCAGCGTCCGCTGCCTTTAATTCGGTTTCTAGGTTTTGAGAAGACAGCACCACCGGTTGAATTTTTTCAACAACATCGCTGACGCCACTGCTCAGAGATACAAAACGGGTCAGCGTAGAGAGTGATACAAAAAGTAAAATAGCCAGTATCAAACCAAAACCAAACCAGATTCTGTTGCTGACTGAAGAATTATCGATAACTGCGATTTTATTTAAATGACAGATTTCAAGGATTGAGCGCATTTTTTCTCCGGCCTGACAAAATAGTTTGGTAACATTTTTGTAACATTTGTTACCCTTACAAATATATAGCAGTCTTACGAATAATTGCGACCGTTTGTAGGAAATTTTAGATCATTAATGTAAGGAAATTCCTACACAACCTAGCAACTACACACTAGCGCTATATTTTATTTTTATAATTATTGGTTAATTCCATTGCTCAAAATAGTGCTGGTATTCTTCTAGCTGCTCGTAACTGAGCAAGAAAACACCATCGCCACCGCGTTCAAATTCTAGCCAGTAAAAGCCCACCTGCGGTAACATTTGCTCCAGCGCGTATTGAGAATTACCCACCTCTACCACCAAAATCCCTCCCGGATTCAGATGGTTAGCGGCTTGTTTAAGAATAACTTTAACTAAATCCAGTCCGTCATCTCCGGCCGCCAGACCCAGCTCAGGTTCGCGTCTGAATTCATCCGGTAGCGCAGCCATATCCTCGGCATCGACATAGGGCGGATTGGAGACAATGATGTCGTATTTGTTACCGGCCAGCGCTGAAAACAAATCAGACTGGTATGCTGTGACCTGTTCCTGTAGCTGATGATTTTGAATATTTTTTTCCGCTACTTCGAGCGCTTCCGTTGAAATATCTGCCAGATCAACTTGCGCCCAGTCAAAAGCATAGGCGCAGGCAATACCAATACAGCCACTGCCGGTGCAAAGATCCAGCACATGCTCAACCTGTTCGGGATCAATCCAGGGTTGAAAACGGTTTTCAATTAATTCAGCAATCGGCGAACGCGGTACCAGCACATTTTCATCGACATAAAACTTTAAACCGGCAAACCAGGCTTCATGGGTCAGGTAAGCCGCCGGTGTGCGCTCTTCAATACGGCGCTGATACAGCCTCAAAATAACCTCGCGTTCAGTCTGCATGAGGCGTGAATCGAAATAACTCTCACTGATATTTTGCGGCAAATTCAGACACGACAAGGCGATAAACACCGCTTCATCAAGTGCATTAGCCATGCCGTGGCCGTAATAAAGTTCGGCCTGATTGAAGTAGCTGACGCCCCAGCGAACCAGATCACGAATGCTCACTAACTCTGCCGCCACAGCCGACACATCAAACGCTCTTGTTGCTTTTAGATCAGACACTCAGCTTGCTCCAATATAGTCATATCAAAAATTTACGCTTTCACTCACTGCCCCGGCCACCTATAATAGCCGCCAATTTTGGCATAATCGAAGGTATTCCTATGCGTCTAAGCATCATCTGCTTGCTGATGGTTTTCATAAACCTTGTCAGCAGCAACAGCTATGCAGCCGGTTCTCTGATGATTCACGATGCCTGGGTTCCAGAAATGCCGCCGGTCAGTCGCGTTCATGCCGGTTTTGCCAGCTTCCATAACAGTTCTGACAAGGCCATTGAAATCAGCTCTTTCAGCAGCCCCGATTATGCTCGCATCGAAATCCACCTGAGTAAAGAAGTCGACGGAGTGGCGCGCATGATACCGCAGAAATCTTTAATTGTGCAGGCCAATCAAATGTTAACGCTGAAACACGGCAGTTATCATTTAATGATGTTCAAACCCGGCAGAAAGCTGAAAAGTGGTGACAACGTTACACTGAGTCTGCATCTCTCTGATGGCAGTCAGCAAACGTTTAGTGCAGCGGTTAAAAATTCTGCACAAAACCATGAGCACCATCATCACCATTAATCGCTTACCTTTAACTGATAATATTATGAATGTAAAAACCAAAACCCTGCTGTTTTATTTAATACCGCACCATTTTATTTCCTGGCTATCTTATTACCTAGCCCATATCACCTGGGCACCGGTCAAAAACCGTTTTATTGATCTTTATCGCTATCTGCACCCGGTTGATCTTGATCTGGCAGTCATTAAAGATCCTTATGAATACACATCTCTGAACGATTTTTTTACCCGCGCTCTTGAGCCTTCTGCACGGCCACACGCACGCGGTAAAAACACCCTGCTGTGTCCGGTTGATGGCAAAGTCAGTCAGGCCCAAGCGATTGAAAGTGGCCGACTCTTTCAGGCTAAAGGTCAGGATTATTCATTACTGGAATTAGTGGGCGGCATCAAAGAACTGGCAGAGCCATTTGAAAATGGTATGTTCAGCACGATCTATCTGTCACCAACCGATTATCACCGCATTCATATGCCATTGGCTGGTGAATTAACCGACACGGTTTATGTGCCCGGACGGCTGTTTAGCGTGGCGCCGTGGACCGTGGAAAATGTACCCCGCCTGTTTGCTCGTAATGAACGCGTGGTCTGTAAATTTAATACCGCTGCCGGCCCGATGATCATGATACTGGTCGGTGCTATTAACGTCTCTGCTATCGATACCGTCTGGGGTGGCTGTGAAACCCCACCCAGTGGCTGGTCGGTCAAACACCGTCGTTATCAGGATGTCAAAATCAGCCTGAAAAAAGGCGCAGAAATGGGCCGCTTTAATCTCGGTTCCACAGTGATTTTATTAATGGGTGATAATGTGAGTTTTGACGACAGTATCAAACCCGGCGAGGTCACTCAGATGGGACAGGCTCTGGCCACCTTTGAATAAATCATCAGCAGCCGGATACCATTAAGCACGGCTAAACGGGAATGCCAGCACCTCGCTGATACTCGCTTTGTCGCATAACACCATCTGCAGCCGGTCTAGGCCAATCGCCACACCGGCTGATTCGGGTAAGCCGGCCTGCAAAGCCGCCAAAAAACGCTGATCAATCGGCATCGCACTCAAACCTGCCTGCTGTCGTTGCTGATTATCTGCCTCAAATCGCCGACGCTGTTCTGCAGCATCGGTCAGCTCAGTAAAGCCATTCGCCAGTTCCAGTTCACCGTAAAACACCTCAAAGCGTTGTGCCCGCAACCCATCATCACTGATTTTTGCCAGAGCACATTGCGAAGCCGGGTAATCGTAGAGCAGTGTGAAGCGGTCTTTTTCAAAAGCCGGTGCAACAGCTTGAGTTAATAGCCAGTCCAGCCATTCATCGAGCTGATGCGTGGACATACCCTGTGGTATCTCAATCTGCTGTTGCTGGCAGAGCTGTCGGCACTGTTCTACCGTGGTATTCAACGGATCGAGGCCGATGGTCTGTAAAAAGGCCTGTTGATAACTGAGTTCGACAGCAGTCATTTCAGCCGTTGCCGAATTTGAGAACCGCTGTGACAGTTGCTGCAGTAACGACACCACCTCGACCATCAGCTGGCGATAGTCAAAGCCCAGCCGGTACCATTCCAGCAGACTGAATTCAGGGTTGTGATGAGGCCCCTGCTCTTCGCGCCGGTAGACTTTACATATCTGATAAATAGAGGGAAATCCCGATGCCAGTAAGCGCTTCATCGGGTATTCAGGTGAGGTCTGTAGATACAGCGACTGCTGTCCCATCCGGGTACTGAAACTCTCGATCTGAAGATCTGTCACCGCTGCTGCCGACAATGCCGGTGTCTCCACTTCAAGCACCTCAGCGGCAGCAAAAAAAGCCCGGATACTTTGCAGCATCCGGGCCCGGTGTGTCATGCTTTCAAGATCAGCAACTGCGTGCCAGCTATCCACACTCATCGTTCATCACTGCCGCTTACTCTTTAACCCGCGAAACGTATTCACCTGAACGTGTATCAATTTTCAGAACTTCACCGATTTCAATAAATAAAGGGACTTTTACCACCGCGCCAGTTTCTAAAGTCGCCGGTTTATTTCCGCCCTGAGCGGTATCACCTTTCAGACCTGGGTCGGTTTCGGTAATGGTCAGTTCGACAAAATTAGGCGGCGTCACCAGCAGTGGTTCACCATTCCATAAGGTCATGGTGCAAGGCTCCTGACCTTTAACCCAGCTGGCACAATCACTCATCGCCGCTTCAGTTGCCGCGTATTGCTCAAATGTTGCCGGATCCATAAAATGCCACAGCTCACCATCGCTGTACAAAAATTCAACAGCAATATCGATCACATCTGCCGCTTCAACAGACTCGCCCGATTTGTAAGTTTTTTCAATGGTGCGACCGGTTTTCAGATTTTTCATTTTGACGCGGTTAAACGCCTGGCCTTTACCCGGCTTTACCAGAATATTTTCTGTAATTGAACAGGGGTTACCATCCAGTATCAATTTCAAACCGTTTTTAAATTCGCTTGTGCTGTAACTCGCCATAAATCTCACCTTGATTAAATCAAGCGGCAATAATACCGAAAAAGCCCGCATTAATACACTCACAAGGCTTTATAATAACGGCTTTTTTACAACCACCATGGATTTCAATGAGCAGCTCGTGGCAACCTCAACTGGCAAACAGCATCACTTCCGTTGAACAACTGATCAGTCAGACCGCCGATGAAAACCTAAGGGCAGTATTTTCCCCTGAAGCCAGTCAGCAATTTAAAATCAAAATCCCGGCTGATTTTCTTTCATCACACAACAAGCCTGCCGATCCGCTGCTGGCTCAGGTATTACCTCATGCCAGTGAGTTAACACCAGTCGATGGTTACCAGACAGACCCGGTCGGTGATCTGGCAGCGATGGCAAGCCCCGGCTTAATTCATAAATACCGCAGCCGAGCCTTGTTTATTGTTACCGGTGCTTGCGCGATTCATTGCCGCTATTGCTTTCGCCGGCACTTTCCCTACAGCGAAGCGCAAATAAATCAGGAAAACTGGGAACCGGCTTTGCATTACTTAACAGCACATCGAGAAATATCAGAAATCATTCTCAGTGGCGGTGACCCGTTAATGATTTCTGATGACAAACTCGATTATTTACTCGAGCAGCTGACAAACATTTCTCATATTAAACGGCTTCGTATTCACAGCCGCATGCCCAGTGTTATGCCATCACGAATTAACCAGCGTTTAATCGCATTACTACAGAACAGTCGTTTTCAGGTTTCACTGGTGACCCATATCAATCATCCGGATGAATTAAACAACAGCAATCAGGCTGTATTCAAACGTTTAAAAAACACCAGTATCCAGTTATTAAATCAATCTGTGCTGTTGTTTAATATCAACAATAAAAGCGAAACTCTTATCGAGTTAAGCGAAAAGCTGTATGAATTTGGTATTTTACCGTATTATTTGCACTTATTAGATCCTGTTCAGGGGGCAGCGCATTTTTCTGTAAAAGAATCTGACGCAATCGAGTTAATAAACACGATTCGTGATTATTTGCCCGGTTACCTGGTACCAAAACTGGTCAGAGAAATAGCTGGTGAACAGTCTAAAACAAGCATTTTGTAATAATAGTGTGAAAAAGAGATAACATAAATCGTCATCTATTGTTATTACAATATATAACTTAAATAATAATCATTAACGAATATTAGTGATGGAAAGCTTTGTGGTTAACTGATAACCAGAAAGCGCTTAATAAACAGATGGATACACCGGCGAAATGAAACTTCATATTCCCAATCAGACCGCACCTGTGAAAGGGGCTTTCCCTAATCACCCGCGCAAGGTCAAGAAATGGCTATCCCAGCTTCCACGGGCCAGCATGGGCGATATGACGCGACAGATATATAATGCACTGGTCGATCTTAATCGTCAGGACATGCCACCCAAATATCGAATTGCAAATATGGAATTATTCCATCAGCCGATTCAGCTCATCCTCGAGCATTTACACAAACATTTTATCAACAGAAGCCTGCCACTGCCGGATAAAAGTTTAAAGATCATTAACCTGAACCAGGCTTTATTACGTGAAATAAGTCACGGTTATAAAATCATGATTTTTGAAGTTGCCAATGGCATCGCCAAGCTCGATGATAAAAGTATTATTCTGGCAGCATACCGCTGTATTAGCATCACTTCTGAACTGGTTCTTAGAGCCAGCCAGATCTACGCCGATGTTCCCCGAGGCAGCTGGTGGGATGTTAACCATATTTACCAGTTCATTTGCAGCAAAGACTGGCAGAAAAAAATCGTTAAGGCCGAACATCTCGATAAAAAAAATATCACTATTGAACATGCCTATAAACAGTTGGTGTTATTTTCCTTGTCACGCCCCCATGCACTGCGACACAGCGAAACAGAACGCGTCTTCAAACAACTGGATGAATGGAACCAGCTGGTACACTTTACCTCGGTACCTGTTGCCAATGAGCAGGAACGCTGTTTTTCGATTCAGGTCAAAGTCGATATGCCACCAGCCTGTATCAACACCATTGAGCATCAGAACAAACCCAATGTGATCGCTATCGACACCACTCTGCTGGTGAAGCAAGTGATGCAACTTTCAGCGGAAAAAAATAAAGGTTACGATACCGTTTCCACCACTGACGGTCTGACTCAAGAGACATTACGCACCCTGGCCAATTCATGGAGCATCTGTGCCAAACGACGTTTTTCTCGCAGTAATAAACAGGGGAATATTGCCGCTTCAATCGGGCTGCACTCAATCTACACTTCTATTTATGAAGAACTGCACCCGGCAGAGGTCTCTGAACTGCCGGCTGACAGCTCATTTTCTCTGCAATCCATCGACTCGGACTTTGATTATGACCGGGCCGATAATTACGACCCGTCGCTGATTACCCATCCGAATCTCAACGCAACCATGAGAAACCTGCCTAACGCCTGGGACATGGTAGCGTCTGGCAACGTATTGACCGATACATTTATCGGTGAACTCAAAGCCCGTGAAAAACAAAGCTATAGCCTGCATAAAGAAGCTGATGATTTATACTGGGAAGTCATAAATGTCTCAGCCGGTGGTTATTCCTTGCACTGGAACTCAGATACCACTTCCAAAGCGCAGGTCGGCGAACTGATTGGTATCCGTGAAAAAGAACCCGATCACAGCTACCAATGGCGTGCCGGCATTATTCGCTGGATGCAATACACTCAGGGCAACGGTCTTGATATTGGTGTACAGGTGCTGTCTCCCAAAGTCATTACCGCCACCATTCATCGCAGCGGTAAAGAATACGAAGACCCGTTTGAATGCCTGATGCTACCGGGTATTAAACCCATCAAGCAGCCGACTACCTTGTTGTTACCGGCACATGCTTTTAAAATCGGCTCATGCCTGAAGGCCTATGTCTATGATCGTACAATCGATATAAAACTGACCAAAGTCGCTGAGCATACTGGCTCTTTTACCCAGTTTCAGTTCAGTCAGGTCGCGGAAAATGAGAAAAAGCCTGCTAAACGACCATTGTCTGACACAACCGGATTGTCCCCGACGGCTAAACCATCGGCCAACCCTGATGAAGACAATGACTTTGATTCGATCTGGTCTTCTTTATAAGTCTGTCTAATAGCTCTACCGCTAATCAAGTTTACATATTAGAATAAGCCTGCAATATATGGATGATGGAGTAGTTTGTGAGTAAAGAAAAATCGGTCAGCCTGATAGTCATTGACGATTCTTTCAATAATGAAGAAAAACTGGTCAGCATAATACGTGGCCTGGGCTCAGCAGCTCATTCCGTGCGTGTTGAAGACGATGAAGACCTGGAAGCTGCCCTGCTTAAAACCACCCCAGACTTACTCATATACAGTAATGGCATGGAGCTGATCGATTTGCCTGCTGTCATCAAAATACTCACAGATCATGATCTACTAGGCCGCACCTCAGTGCTTGCTTCGGCCCGTGAAGGCCAGAATAATGATATCAACCTAGCCATGTCACAGGGCGCTAATGACCTGATTGACATGAAAAATGAAGCCCACCTTAAAAATGTACTGAACCGTGAATTAAAACAACTGACCAATAACAGAAGACTGTTTCAACTTGAAACAGCTTATATTGAAAGCGAAAAACGCTGTGCCTCGCTGTTAGACAGCTCACGTGATGCAATCGCCTACATCCACGAAGGCATGCATATTTATTCAAATCAGTCCTATCTTGAACTGTTCGGTTTTGAAGAAAGCGAAGACCTTGAAGGCACGCCGATTCTCGATATGGTAGGCCGTGAGGACCAGAACAATTTCAAAAAATTTCTGCGCAATTACAGCAATGAAAGCGGTATCGCCAATCTGGAATGTAATTTAAAAAACCCTGACTCAACAGAATTTAAAGGCAAGATAGAGTTCTCACCAGCTTCTATCGAAGGTGAGCCCTGCATACAGATCATTATCCGCAATGAAATCGACCAGAAAGAACTGGAAAAACAAATTAACATGCTGAGTCAGAGAGATCAGGTCACAGGTCTTTATAACCGCCAGTATTTTCTCGACTCGCTGGAAAAAACCATTGCCATATGTAAAAAAGACAAAACTGAGTCCGCTTTATTTTATCTCAGTCTCGACGGTTTCCATGATGTCAAAGAAAAACTGGGGGTCATTGGCAGTGACCAGTTACTGATCGATGTTGCCGAGCGGCTGCAAAAAATATGTCAAGACAATGATATTTTATCGCGTTTCCACGGCCATGACTTTACCATTATCCATACTGACTCCGACGCAAAAGAGTCTGAAAAATATGCGGCCAGTATCAGAGACGAAATACAACAGTTTACTACCACTATTAACGGGGTTTCTGCTAAAACAACCTGCACCATCGGCATCAGCCTGATAGAACAAGAGCCACCTGATTCCAGTGAGATTTTGCTGCGGGCAGAAAAAGCCGCCGAAGAATCACAAAAACAAGGTCCCAACAATATTTCTGTCTATGTACCTAAAGCAGGTGAACTGACACAGAAGGAAATTGATTCGAAAGTTTCCAGCTCATTAATGACTGCGCTAAAAGAAAATATGTTTGTGCTTTATTATCAGCCGGTCATCAGTCTGCATGGTGATACTGAAGAACGCTATGAAGTCTATGTCAGAATGAAAAATCAGAATGGCGATCTGGTGCTACCGGATGAGTTTATCCCGGCCGCTGAACGCAGTGGCCTGATGACAGCGATAGACCGCTGGGTTATCAGTAATGCAGTCAATACTCTGTTATTACAGAAAAAAGCCGGTAAAAATACCAAGTTTTTTATTAAACTGAGTGAAACATCGTTGCGCGATGATAAATTTCTACCCTGGCTTGAAGAAAAAATACAGGCTGCCAATATCAATAAAAACTCGATTATTTTTGAAATAAAAGAATCCACAGCGGTAACCAACCTGAAACAAACCAAGGCACTGGCCGAAGGACTCGCCGCGCTGGATTGCAGTTTTGCACTGGATGACTTCGGCACTGGCCTAAATCCGTTCCAATTATTAAAACACATCCCGGTTGATTACCTGAAAATTGAAAGCTCTTTCATGGAAAATCTTTCCAGCAATACACAGAATCAGGAAACCGTTAAAAACATTACCGAGACAGCGACTAAAATGGATAAACTCACCATTGCCCAGTGTATTCATGATGCCAGCAGCCTGTCGGTATTATGGGGCATGGGCGTCAATTTCATACAGGGTAACTTCCTGCAGGAGCCAATGCAGGAGTTGGATTACGACTTCACTGAAATGGCCGGTTAATACTCCCTTAAGAAAACACAGGTAAACTTTCGATTCCAACCTTTGTCATACAAAGGATCTTAGCCACAACATAAGGAATTGAAATGAAAAAAATTTTCTTCATTAGCGCTATGCTCTGCCTGCTTTCACCTTTTACCGCCATAGCCGAGCACGATGACGGTTTAATTACTAAAAAAAGCAAATATTCGGTAAGCGAAACACTCGACCGGCTTGAAAACGTACTGAAAAAGAAAGGCATCACGGTCGCATTGCGCTGGAAACACGATGCAAAAGCCAAGTCGGTGAATGTCGACCTCAGGCCGACTGAGTTACTGATCTTCGGCAACCCGAAAATTGGCAGCCATATGTTCACCTCGAATCAGACCTCGGGTATCGATCTGCCACTAAAAGCTCTGGCCTGGAAAGATCAAAACGGTGATGTTTTTCTCAGTTACAACGATCCGGCGTATATTGCAAAACGTCATCATATCGAGAACCGGGCAAAAACCTTAGAAAAAATGTCCGCTGCTTTAAACAAACTGAGCAATGTTGCAACCGGTAATCAGTAAGCCGCGTTACTCCTTATTGCATAAAAAACGCCATTCAATGAATGGCGTTTTTAGTTTGCGCCGGTTAGCTATTTAGCCTCTGGCTTTCAATGCCCGAATTCGATCCTCTAACGGCGGGTGACTCATAAAGAATTTCTGCAGACTACTTCTGGCTCCGCCAGAAATACCAAAAGCGACCATCTGATCGGGTAACTCACTGGCACCGGAATTTGACCTGAGCTTCTCAAGTGCCGAAATCATTTGACGTCTTCCGGCCAGCTCGGCACCGCCTTCATCTGCTCTGAACTCACGCAAGCGTGAAAAATACATGACAATACCGCTGGCCAGTATACCGAATACAATCTGCGCAACAAACGATGCCAGATAATAACCCACACCATGACCGCGCTCATTCTTCATCAGTACCCGGTCAACCAAGAAACCAACAATACGGGAAAAGAAAATCACGAAAGTGTTTACCACGCCCTGTATTAAGGTCAAAGTCACCATATCGCCATTAGCCACGTGAGCAATTTCATGACCGATCACCGCTTCGGCCTCGGCCTCGCTCATTTGACTCAATAAGCCACTGCTAACGGCCACCAGTGCATTATTTCGACTCATACCTGTTGCAAAGGCATTGATTTCATTGGCCGGGAACACTGCCACCTCAGGCATACCAATACCCGCTTTGTCAGATAAGCGCTGCACCGTGCTTAATAACCACTTTTCAGTGCTATTACGTGGCTGCGAGATGACTTCAGCGCCACTCATACGCTTTGCCGTCCATTTTGACATCATTAAAGAGATCAGCGAGCCACCCATACCAAATACTGCAGAGAAAATCAGCAGCGCTTGCAGATTAAGATCAGAACCATTGTTCTGCAGCACAGACTCAACACCCAGCAGTTGTAGCACCAGGCCCAAAACCAGCATAATCGCTATATTGGTTAGCAAAAAGTAGGCAATTCGTTTCATACATTCATATCTCAGATTAAACACCTGACAATAATGGAGTTTGATTATCGGCATTTCAAGCTCTGATCGATATTCTGTTAGCTCTAAAAACGCCGCTAATACCTGCCGGGTTGAGCGCTGTATTTAAACAATATTACCTGACTTGGTTAACTAACCGGGTAGGATTTTTTGTTCCAGTCGGTCATGCCCTGCCTCACTACCCGGACATCAGTAAAACCATTGTGCATTAGCAGTCTGGCCGCCTTTGCAGAACGGCGGTCGGTACGACAAATGAGCAGCACCTGTTTATTCCGATAATCATCAAACGTCGAAAGATTTGTTGCCAGTTCTTCCAGTGGCATTAATTGCGCACCTAATATATGGCCCTGCTCTGAAATAAATTCATTAGCCGAACGTACATCAAGTAATAACATATCTTCAGCGCCATCCAGTTTTTGTTTAAGCTCATCAACACTGAGCATCGGGATGCTACGCAGTTTTGCGATAAGACCTGGTAAAAAACTGACCACTGCCAGTAAAGCCACTGCTATCATAATTTTCTGAATCAGCGCCTCATCACCTGCCAGAGCTTCACGCCCCACATACCCCATATAAGTATAAGCAATCGCTCCGGGTAACATGCAAAGATAACTGGTCACTGAATAATGCAGCAGTTTGATGTTGCTCAGCCCCAGCGCATAGTTCAGCAAATTAAAAGGAAATAACGGCACCAGCCGAACAAACGCCACAAATTTCCAGCCTTCTGCCTCTACCCCCTGTTTAATTGATTTGAGCCGGCCAGCAGTTTTTTTCTCAACCCAGTCATGCGCCAGATAACGTGCGGCGATAAATGAAATCATCGCGCCGATGGTCGCAGCCGTCAGGTTATAAAAAGTCCCCATGACAGGGCCAAATAACGCGCCGCCGGCCAGCGTTAACACTGAGCCTGGAAAAAACAAAACCGTGCCTGCAATATACAGCAACATAAATACCAAAGGCCCGGCAAAACCGGCATCATTAATCCAGGTTTCCAGCACCACCACATCAAGTGATTCACGGTAAAAAAGTGCCAGTGCAATGCCGGATGCTAAGACCAGAAAAACAACAAGTCGTATAAAGGTTTTGTTCATTTTTTTTATATCTTCATATTACTGATCAAACAAGCCATGGCTTGTTTGAAAAAATTAACATGCCATTTCCGATGACTGAAAATGGCACACCACTTTTGCGCGAGTGATTCTTTAGTTATCGGTTTTCTGGCTATCATTCCAGCTTCGACGATTAATCGCGTAGTCACTGATCTTGCCTTTAAAAGGCAATGTCAACATGCCGCTAATCCATGACACATCTTTTGCCGAACGGTATGAACGAATACCGATCGTCATCGCTTGATGGCCTGCCCGCGGCTGCTCACGATAGGTTCCAAACAATCGATCCCACCACGGCAGACTGAAGCCGAAGTTACTATTGGTTTCATCATCTTCGATTGAGTGATGCACACGATGCATATCAGGTGTCACCAGAAACAGCCGCAGCACTTTATCGAGCGCAGCAGGCAAACGAATATTGCCGTGATTAAACATTGCGGTGGCATTTAGAATCACTTCGAATATCACCACGGCAAACACTGCCGGCCCCAGCAATACAATCGTAGCGAACTTGATGCCCATCGAAAGAATAATTTCAAGGGTGTGAAAACGTGCACCTGTCGTCACATCATAATCCGGGTCGGCATGATGCACCCGGTGCAAACGCCATAACAGCGGAATGGCATGTACCATAACGTGCTGGATGTAGATCACCAGATCCATAATCACAATGGCCAGCAGCGCCGCTAACCAGACCGGCATCTCAATATTATTGAGCAGACCCCAGCTATTTTGCTGAGCAATCGTAGCAACACCTACCGCCGCCATCGGCAAGACAAGACGTATGATGAAACTATTAAAGAATACCAGCCCCAGATTATTCAGCCAGCGTACTGTCTTTGACACGGTTAAGGCCCGTTTTGGCGCAACGATTTCCCAAAGGCCAATAATAGCCAACATGCCAAAAAAGAAAGCCATACGAATTTCTTTCTCATAATTCATTACTAATTCATCAATCGACATGCTGTTGCCTCAAATTACTCTTGTCAGTTCGGTTCTGAGCGCTATAATCAAATGATAGCGATCTTATATTCAATTAATTACTTGATTGGTAGAATAGTGGAAATTTAACTGATGTCAAGCTCACATTTCAAACAAGACCTGTTCAGTCAGTTTGCCCGTGTTGGCAAAGCCCTGAGCCATGCCAACCGACTGGAACTGCTGGAATTCATTGCCCAGGGAGAGCGCAGTGTCGATGACTTATCCAAAGTTTCCGGTTTAAGTGTGGCCAATACCTCTCAACACCTTCAACATTTGAGACAGGCCGGGCTTGTAAGTTCCCGCAAGCAAGGCCTGAAGGTGTTTTACCGGCTCAGCGGTGATGATGTGATACAGCTGTTAGACACCGTGCGCGGTGTTGCCGAACGTCATATCGCCGAGGTGGATAAACTGGTTAACACCTACCTCACGGTTAAAGACGAACTGGAGCCGATACCGCGTGAAGAATTACTGCAGCGCGTGAAACAAGGTCTGGTGACGGTACTCGATGTGCGCCCGGCCGAAGAATACGCCGCCGGTCATGTACCCGGCGCAGTCAATATCCCTCTGAGTGAGCTTGAGTCACATCTAGAACAGTTCGATAGTGAACATGATATCGTCGCTTATTGCCGTGGACCGCACTGTATTTTAGCTTTTGATGCTGTTGCCAAGCTAAGAGAAAAAGGCTTAAAAGCCCATCGGTTAGAAGACGGTTTTCCGGAATGGAAACTGGCGGGATTGCCGTATCAGCAGATCCCCTGACAGTATTTCAGTCTGTCCTATCGATTGACGCCCCCTCGGCAGATACTGAAGGGGACGCTAAACCGACTATTTGAGCCTGCAGATTTATTCGGTAGGAAAGCCCACAGATATCATCAGCATATCGTTTTCGCTGTCGGTAATCATTGCTGACAACGACACCCCATCCAGGAATATATCAAGGCCATAGACAATACCGGTAGAGGTAAAACTATCCGTGGTTGAAACAGCAGGATTTAAATCGCCCATATCAGTCTCATTACTGGTACTCGAGGCATTCATTAATGCGTAAGCATAAGGCGTAATTATGGTATTACCCGACAGCGCAATCTTGGTTTGTACACCTGCTGTCAGAATCAGTGGAAAGACCCAAGTATGGCTATAAGAATTCGGCATACCGAGATCGATATTTAAAAAGTTAAAGCCGGTGTTAATGCTGTGATAAAAAGCCAGATCAATATTATCCAGATGGTATTCACTTTTCCAACCAGCCTCAAGAACGGCCATCTCCAGTGAATCTGATGCCAGAAACATAGCCGATAATGGCGTGTCTTTAGCATCAGCCCAAGAGTTACTGGCATCTTCTTTTGTGGTTACAACAGTACCCAGTCCGGTCAGTGTATCGCTGCCAAAGTCGGCAGAGACATAGGTAAATCGCTGCGTTCCTTTTCCGGCATCGTAGGAAACCGGAGGCGGTGCAAAGGTAAAAACCGGATCTGCAGCAAATACAGCGAATGGTGAAAGTACGAGCAATGCAGTTAATAATACGTTACTTTTTTCATGGCATCTTGCTGCAAGATTCAGATAAGCATTCAACTACAGGTCAGCAGAAATCAGCGCATATTCTTTGCAATCCGGTTTTAATGCGCCTGAAGTTATCAGCATTTATGCTAATAAACGCTGATGATAAATACCTCAGCTGTTTAGGTGATATTTCGGATTATCTGGTGAGGCTAGATTATAAAAACCTTTGCTGCAGATGCCAGACTTTTGAATAGCCCGGCGTAATCCGTCACAGCTGATAATGCTTCCATGCTGTAGAAAAATATAGCTAATACTTCCACGCTAGGGTCACTGAGCCATAACTTGTGGCATCATTCAGTGCCGTGTCACCCTGACTTGCCAGCACATTAAAGTCATTAAGAGAAAAGGTTATCGAAACATCATGCCACGAATACGCCAAGCCAGCTGTGATACCAATTTCTTCGTGCTTATAGTCGACGGAGTGACTTTCGGTGAAGGTATTTCCATCAGTAAAAATCTGATGGAAGACATAAGCCGCATTCACACCTGCATAGGCAAACCATCCCCGCTCAATAGATACAGGATTGGTTATTCGTGTGGCATTTAACAAAGGCGTTGTATAAGTCGCACCAAGCCCTTTGCCAAAACGAAACATAAACGAACTGTTAACCACCGTCATGATAGTGCCCAGCTTTATTTCTGCATGTGTTAAAAAATCCATGCGCCGGTTTGACGAGACCCAGTTTCTCCAGACACGGCCACGAATAAACATAAAAACCAGCTCATTATTCAACTGAGTATCCCAGCCATTGGGCTGTTCACTATGTGTGACATTATGCACCAGCGACTGTGAACTGTCTGCACCCGACGCAGAACCTACCACACCAATCGCGGTACTGATAAGGTCTGCATATCGTGAATTACTCGCAACATAGGCATAGTTATAAACAAGCAGCCCGGAATACGGCATATCATTTGTTGGCGGGCTGGTTTGTGATATATCTTCAGGCGTCATCATAATTTGAGCCAGGGTATTTGCCTCATACACCTTACTGTAATTCGACAGCGAAACACTCCATAATAACGGCGCCACAATAGCATTTGGCGTTGTCTTGTAATATCCCTCGTTAAGATCATACCAGGTTAGAGAAAAACCATTGGTATAACCACTATCTGATTTCAGAAAAATATCATTATCAACAGTAAAGGATACCCAGTCTGTTTTAGACTGCGCATGTTTTACATTAAAAAAAATTAACAGAATGCTAATTACCAACAACAGATTTTTCATCATTAGTTCCAGTAGCTGCTAAAAAGAAGGGGATTAAATTTGATAACGACTCAGAAACATAGCAGCAGATTCCTGCGCAAGAAAATGTTTCTGTTGTTGGTTTAAAACAGGATTGATCTTTAACCACTGCGACCAGAAACAACTCCCTTTCACAAGATTAAGAAGCTGAGTAACGGCAAAATCAATATCCATTGGCTTTAGTTTCTGATCATCTACCGCTGCTTTTAACCAGACATGCAGAGCAGTTTCATCGCGATCAAACTTTTCGATCGCATCCTTTAATTCATCAGGGTGACAGTAAAAATGACCAAACGCTACTCTGATCATATCGAGATAGTCCTGATCACCGAGGATGTTAATTTCAGTTTCAAGCAGGGCGATTAACTGCTTATCAAGCGAAGTATTGCTCGAGTAGATCAGCTTTGCATCGATTGCCGCACTGGCTGAATATGTCGATAAAATATGTAACACTAACGCTTCTTTGGTTGCAAAGTGGTTATACACCGTGCGTTTAGAAACGCCAGCCATTTCAGCGATTTTATCCATACTGCTCGCTTTAACCCCCTGATCCTTAAAGGCCACTTTTGCAGCAGAAATAATAGCAGCATGTTTCTTATCACTTTTACTCATATTCTTGATGTTCTCACAGAAAATACAATCAAAGATAAACTACACTGTGTAGTGTAGTTACACTTATACAAAAAGTAAACTCAATAGTGTAGTTTTGATTTTAATAGCCCATTATATAGACATAATGAAAACTATTTATCTTTAAAATCAGCCACTTAGCAACACCTGAAAGATTTGGAAATATCCAAAATTAATAATATTAAGACCTCATCGCGCGCCCACTGTGGCGCCTCATACGACGTAACTCAGCGCCGGGCAAGCAGCCAGCACAGTATATTCTGACAATCAGGCGAGACTACTTGAAGCTCGGTTTCCTAATAAGCAGCAAGCATTTAGTCCCTGTTTTGGGTAATTCTAGGCTTATGAAATGACTATAAAACGCCAAGCCTGTTGCCATTAATAGGCGATGTATTTTAAGCAAAAATAACTAAGGAATTTAAGCATTTTATAAGCTGGATTGATTACAGGACTGATAAGACACAATAGAATATGTTGTATTCATACCGGCTTATCAGCAACCATGGGGTTTCCAACGCGCTAAAGGCAAAGCCCGCATTCAGTACTAACGCGTTGCCAAGACCGCACCACTACATCTGGCTGACTCTTCAACCGGGGTAATAAGCGGCTTTGTAAAATAAAGCCTAAACAGTAAATGCGCTGACAAGGTGAATTTTTGCTAAGCGCACTAAAAATGATGTTTATAAAACGCTTCTGTCTGGTCTTTAAGATTTAACGGCAAAAGCCTGTTATTGCCGTTAAATCTGCGAGCTATTATTGCTGCACAATGGCGTAGTCAGAGACTGCCGAATGACTACCATTGCTTATCATATAACCGTGATAGTCATAATCACTGTAGAGCTTGATCAGTGGGCCGCTGTCATCGACCACAAAGAAGAAGCGATGGCTTACACCCGCTACCAAACTGCCATTAAAATCAGTATAACTTTGACTGACACTGGTGACTGTAGAGACGACTGGTGTAACCTGCGTAGTGTCAGACAACGCGCCTGAATTATCACCGGCCATTGGCGCTGTTGATGCTATTCCGGCAGATGTAACCCAGCCAGTAATTGCAATGTCCGGATCAGCGCTCACGGTTCCTGTTATATTGCCTTCAAAAAACTGGCTTGCAGTACTGCAGTCCTGAGACGAATGTAAGGTTTTATGAAAGTCCACACTGTCTCCGTTGACTGTAATTGTAACGGTACTGTAGTTGTTAAAGTTCCCATCCAGATAACAAGCCGACTGGTACACTCCGTTCAGAATGGTGCTGCTGCCAGAAACAGTTGTCAGCGTTATGTTATTTGATGACGGGTTATTAGGGTCGTTCGCACACCCCAGCAGTGTCAAAAAAAGCAAGCCCGTTACTATTTTTATCATCTTTAATCTCCCCAATTTTAGAAAAAAATATATTACTTATTAGTGACAACACGAATTCAACTAAGCCGCAGCATCACACTCAGCTTAATACAGACACCAGCATACAACCACCACTCAAAACAGGGGTATCGCAATAAAATATTATGAAAGTTAGCTTGGGGTTTGCTCGATTATTTAGCAAAAACGACGACGTAGTCAGGGCCGCGCCTAATATAAACACCGATCAGATCATATTAAGATAAAGCTTAGCGGCCAGAGCTAAGCGGCGACACAACCGAAGATTAAAAAAAGCCGCTAACAGTGGATAAACCGGTGCATTGTAATGAGCAAGATAGTTTCTTTATAGACTTCTCGTCATTTATTAAACAGAGACCTTCTGTTTTGCAGGCAAGACAGCACTGAAGTAGCAGATAGCTAATCATCAGGCAATGCTTCAAATTCTTTTCTCTTGCTCTCGAACCATTCCAGCATAACATCAGGATTTTTCATCAGCTGCTGTATTTTATTCATTGCTTCAAGGTGGTCTTTATCCTGCTTTTGAAACATTTCCATACCGTGAATCTGGCTAAGCTCTGCAATTTCATCAAAGGTATTGGCATGAAACATCTTATCGCATGCACCGCCTAGCTGTTTGCAACTCATTGTTTTCATAAGAGACTCCCTTTCTTAAAATAGTAACGCAGACAATGACCTGCGGCCGCGTTAGCAAGATTTTAACAGAACCGCTGAGCGGTGATAACAAACTGGGTATTATCTTTACTGCTGTCTGCTGCTGATAACTTCTGTTTTTAGTTATTTCAGGCCTGCTGTCTGACAGGCAGCGTGATCACAACCCTGAACCCACCGAGCGTTTCTGAACGACTGAACTTTATACTGCCTTCATAATCCTGCACAATATCGGACGAAATAGCCAGCCCAAAACCATAGCCACTGACTGATTCATCGAGTCTGACACCCCGATTCAGCCGCTCACTGACAGATTCAACATTAACAGCGCTGCCATCGTCTTCGATAGTCAGCGAAAGAAACTGCTCTTGTTTAGCGCTGATAATCACTTTGCTACGTGCCCATTTCCAGGCATTGTCCAGCAGGTTACCGGTCAACTCGAGCATGTCTTCGCGGTCAATATCCACCTGCAAGTTATCAGGCATATCAATCTCGACCATGATATTTTTTTGTGGATACATTGCGGCCATGGTTTTTAATAAAATCTTAATATCCTGATTAATACCAAAGCGTTTATTTGTTTTCGATTTGCCGGCAACGCGTGCGCGTTTAAGTATGTGATCGGTAACATTATGAATCCGCTGAATCTGATCCTGTAATAGCTCTTTTGATTTTTCCTGCAATGCCGTTTGCTGATCAGCAAATTGCTGCAAAACAGTTAGCGGTTTTTTAATCGCATGCGAGAGATCGCTGAGCGAGTCCCGGGATCGCTTTAAGCGTTTATTCATTGTCCGCGAAAGCTGATTAATCTCATGCACAAATGCCTGCAGTTCATCGGGAACATCAGATGACAACTGCTTAATATCCCCCTGCTCCATTTCAGCAAGCTCCCGGCGTATTGTTTTCAGCGGGAGTAAGCCGGTTTTTAAAACAACAACCTGCAGCAGTAATAATCCGCCGAGAATAACGATTGAAAACAGTAAAAATTTGTTTTTGAAGTGTTCAATCGCCTTTGAGACAGGGGTCAGGTCTTCAGCTACACTGATAACAAGATGCCGCCCCTGTTTCACAAACAGGCCGCTACGCACAAGCAGTGACTGTTGTTGCGGGCCTGTTTGATGAGTAATATGGTGACTGTTTTTTAACTGCCCAGGTACGCTCAGCGTCTGATCCCATAGCGAGCGCGAACGCACGCTATTAGTTTTATTTTGTATCAGAAAATAATGGCCTGAATATGGACGCTTGTAGACCGGATTAATATATTTGTCATCCAGTTGCAGATTATCTTTATCGAAAGAAACTGCGACAAGCAGAATCTCAATATCATGTTCTAGCCGGCCTGCAATATACTGCTCTGCCAGCTCCTGTATATTGTCACTGACAATTATCCAGAGTAATAAAAATACCAGTAGCAGACTGAGAAACAAACCACTGGCTAGCCTGTTCTGCAGTGACATCATTGTTCAGACCCGGTAAAGATATAGCCCTGCCCACGACGTGTTTCTATTTGCTGTTTACCAAGTAATCGTCTCAGCCTTGCTATATAAGCCTCAATAACATTACTGTCTTTATCTGAGTCGAAATTATATATATGTTCAGTAAGTGTTGATTTCGAAAGTATCTGCCTCGGATGCAATAGGAAATACCTTAATAAGCGAAACTCAGTACCGGTAAGCGCATGACATTGCCCCTGCTTTGTCGTCACTGTTTGTTGCTGTTCATTCAGTATCAGGCCACAGTTAGCAATCGTGCCGCCGGGTAACTGATGACTCCGGTGTAACAGAGCATTGATACGCGCCAATAATTCTTCAATGTGAAACGGTTTACCAATGTAATCATCTGCACCGGCTTTAAAACCGTCAACCCGTTCCTGCCAGGTATCTCTTCCAGTTAATACGATAACAGGCAAATTATTTTGTGCCTGCCGCCAGTTTGTTAAAACATCAAGCCCACTGCGCTGTGGCAAGCCAAGATCCAACAAGGCAATGTCATATAAATTTTCATTGCCTAGGAATTCGGCATCAACACCATTTTCTGCCACATCAACGGCATAACCGGCTGACTTCAGCGATTTACCAAGACTCGCAATCAACGCCTTATCATCTTCTATCAGTAACAAGCGCAAACTCAATACTCTTTTTCAACAGACAGAATTTTTCCACTGGAGGCATCTGCCTTAACCTCAAGCACCTGACCATCGGCTGTGAGCAGTTCAATTTCGTAAATATTTATACCCTGCTCTGTTTCTAATTCGACTTCAAGCACCCTACCCCGATGAGTTTCACGAAGCTTGCTGAGTAATGTTTCCAGCGGCAGAATATCGCCATTCTCGAACAATCGCCTAGCCTCATCATGATCCCCGGCGCAAGCCATGCTGATGTATAGCGTTAACAAAAGACTGAAAAAAAGCTTTATCATATCTACCCAATTATAAACAAAATCGCATCAGTCATCCCAGTGACCGTAACCGGGGATGTTAATACGATGCTCATCAAATATACCCTTTTCAGCGTCAGCATGGCAGGCATTGCAGTGGCTCAGACTAACTACCTTTTTGTTATATCGAATCATCTTGTCAGGTATCTCGTCATGTTCACGCTTAATATACGACAATTCACTGATTCTGAGCGGTGAATCACTGGCATTTAGTGAACGCATTATTTTACGAGAACGCCGGTAAGTCGATTTATCGGCACTGTTATTCATCAAAAATGCAGAAATAACTGTGGCGTCATTGCTGTCAAGCTCGGCATTATCATCAAAATGAGTGTCTAGACTGGACATCAGTTTTTGCCATGATCTGGCCGGCAGCAAACCCGGTGGATAGAGCATATGGCAACTGCTACATTCATTTGTATATGTCTTTGATGTGACTGCCGCAACGCCCAATGAACGCTGTCTTAGCTCATGCCTGTCCTCATCACTGAAAACAACAGGAATTGTCAACAGTGTAACAAGCCCCCCTGCAAACATCATAATAAATGCTTTTATGATCATTATGAATTACCTCGTCATTACTGCTGTCTTAGAAAAGCAAGCAGATTAACTTTTTCAATAACCGTGCATTCTCGACCGAGTGTCCATTTACAGTTTCTTTTTAACCACTTTGTTATTTTTTTTGTGTCCGTCAATCTATTTGTATTAACTGACGGAGCCATTGCTTTAATCATTTTCTGGCTACGTACATGTCGTCCTGGCAGCAACAAGTTCGTCCCATGGCATGACTGACAGCTGCGCTTTGTATAGGGTGGCTTAGCTGAAAACAGCTGTCGCCAAAGCCTTGTTCCTTCAGCCGCATCTGCTTTAACTGCGGCGGCAGTCTGATACTCATTGATCAGGTTATTGACTGCCTCGCCAGCAGATACCGCTGTGTTAGCAGAAAGCACCAGCAGAGTGCTGATAAAAAGCATTGATTTCATTTCATTTACTCCAGCAGCTATTTTTCACTGTCTGTGCGCTTCATGCCATTGATCATTGACTTGATCAGGTTTTCTTTGTGAATCAGACTTTCAACAATGACACCGGCGACATGGATAATCACCAGCAGCAGAGTAAAATTAGCAAATAACTCGTGTAGCTCTTCAAACAGTTTACCCCAGCCTCTACCGGCTTCAGATAACCAGGCTGCCAGTGGACCGGCCTGATCTTCAATACCATAAACAACAAAACCACTGACACAGGTTATTATCAAACTGACAAGCATAATAATAACCATGGCTCCGCCAGCAGGATTATGCCCGAGATAACGTTTCGCTTTTAACTGTAATGTGTTTTTAAGAAACTGCCTGATTTCAGCAAGTGAATAGATAAAATCCGTAAAGCGCGCATGGCTTGAGCCAATAAATCCCCAGACGACACGAAACGCTATCAAGACCGTTACAATGTAACCGGCATAGCTATGAATCGTTAGAAAATCTTCTTCTGTGATGTAGGCGATAAAAAATGCCAGCACCAGCGTCCAGTGAAATAGCCTTACTAGCGGATCCCAGACTTTAATTAATGCCAGCTTATTTTGCATAACGCCTCTCCAGTAACAGTCATATTTGTCATTAATCTATCAGCTGAAACTGAATTCAGGCTGAAAAAATCCCCTCTACGCAGATTACATTCTGACAGTGAAGCGATCATTACGACTCAACTATTTAGTTACAGTATCAAACTTACTCGATAGTGAAACCTCATCAATGGCGCATGTCTTAGACATGGTTTATCAAAATAATAAAAATTTATTATCAGAAAGAGAGTTTTTACATTTCTATTACAATAATTTGTTTAAGATCAAAAAATCCCGTCGTGCTTTGTGTCTTAACTATCACTATATAAAAAGGAGGTTATTATCATGACTATTCTTAACAGCATCATCGTACTGGCACTGCTGGCAACAGTCATCTCACTGGGTATGGGACTGTCTTCAATGGCTCATGGTGGAGATTACGACAATGAACACAGCGAACAGTTTATGCTTGCACGCATTGGCATGCAGGGCCTGACGCTGTTTTTATTACTACTTGCCGCCATCATTGCTTATCTGACATAAAAGTCGAAACCCGCAGGCAATTGATTTATAGCCTGTTGATTGACGTATTAGCAAGCCGTTTAAGTAACTGTGTGCGTGAATAACTTTTTTTAATGAAAATGATTAAACTGGATACGCAGTTTAATCATTCTCTGCTTGAATTTTTTCTTTTTGTTTAGCAAGACAAGAAGGGCAGATACCGTGTGTAAATTTAGCATCAAGATGATCAGAAAAATATTGTTCAAGCAAATCCCAGGATCCCTCGTCGTTACGTATGTGTTTACAATAACTACATATCGGAACGACACCCTGCAATGCTTTTAACTCGGTAGTCTTGTGCTCTAACTCGTTATAGGCTGATTTAAGGTTTTTACTGGCTTTTTGCTCAATCCAGTAAATAACAAGAGCCAATAGCACAGAAAGAGAAAGCATTATCAGTACAATATACTGTACGGTATTTTTCGTGAGCTCATAACTTCTTAGCGCTTCTTTTTCATCGATTTCTGTTGTCACTCCAAAACCTAATTCTTCATTCCATAACCATGCACCAAACACTGTCTGGCCCCGGTAATCGCGATAGCCGCTAACGTTAACACCTGACTTACCGGAAACGGCACTTTCGGCCATTACGGTAAGAGCCTGATCAGACGGTGATAAAACCGGCTTAAAACCATTTAGCATATTGGCACCAGGGTCGCTAACCCGGATATTTAAAATCGCATCCTGTTCCTTTGTAATCAGGCCTATTCGGTGCAAATCAGATACAAATCGACTGTTTGTAAGCATAAAGCCTGACTTATTAAACACATAGGTTTCGCCCGTTTTACCGATTCTTCCTGCCTGAGTTATTCGGGTAAAACTACGATTAGGTAAGATCTGAAGCGCAAAAAGAGCTCTTACCCCGGCCTTATCCATTATCGGTGTGACAAAAAACATCGTCGGCCTATTTCTTACCGAACCATCATCAAAAACCACATCAGATTCAATGGGAGGCACAAATACCGTCTCGCCACTAAAAGCTTTCTCTAATAATTCAGGGTAATGGCGTGTAATTAAATTTTTACGCCCCAGACTTCCATCGCGCATTGAAGCGGCATTAATATTATCTTTAGTGATAATAAAAAAGCCGACGTGATTTAATGTATTATGCGAGGTAATAAAATAATGTCTGAGATTTTTCAGTGCAGAGTTAGCTCGTGGCTCTTTGGCTGACATGCCTTCATCAAGCAGCTGCTTGACCAGCGACACCATTAGAGGATTTTTTGCAGTAAATTCCACACTGCTCTTATTATCCTTTATCCAGATAATATGTGTTTCATGCGTTGTTTCAACTACCACATTAAGAGCATTAGCTGTATCTTTTCTGACCCGGCTTTCTATATCCTGCAGACCAAGAATCGCGATAGCAAAAGTCGTTATCAAAAATAACACGATTACTAACAGGACTTTACTAAAAGTAGTATTGTTAAGCTGCACAAATCACCCCGAAACTAAATTGATCCACAAGCCGCATTTGATTCATCCTTTTCTCATAATAGCGCTATCAAAATCTAACGGGCAAAAAATACAAAAAATTATTATATGCGTTTCTGTTTACTGCGAACGCTATTGCCTAGCATCTGGCATTGATCTAACTATACTAGCAGATCCATCCTCTGGCAATTTTCTGCCTGTTCAATACAACTCAGGCATGTCTTTATAAGCCTTCATAGCCATATAAGCCATAACATTCTGCTGATTTCAGTTTAATTATTAGCAGCAGAGATTATTATCTCCAGCCGGGATAATAACTCTGCGTATTATCGCCAGTAAAAAGACTCAGGACTTTTTATGCACTTCAAGCGATTCAATTTTCTGATACAGCCTTGGCAGTTTCAGGCCGCGTTTACCGCGCTCACCGGCAAATTCATCGACCTCGGCTGCGCTTAACAATTTTGTTTTCTTACCGGTATCAAGCGTCACCTTTTCACCATCCTGCAACAGATCAATAGCAACCACATCTTCACTGCCATCTTTTAATTTGGCCGATGGAATATTGATAATCTTATTACCTTTTCCTCGCGCCATTTTTGGTAACTCGACTAATGGTGTTACCAACATATAACCTTCTGATGAAACGGCTACTATCCAGTCCTCATCAATATTACGCACTGCCACAGGTGCTAATACGCGAGCACCAGCGGCAGGTTTTAATACAACCTTACCGGCTTTATTGCGAGTTTGCATATCCTCGATGGTGTTAACAAAACCATAACCAAAACTGCTGGCTAACAGGTATTCGTCTTTATTATCGCCCATAATTACCGCAACAAAAGTCGCCCCAGCCGGTGGACTAAAGCGTCCGGTTAATGGCTCACCCTGGCCTCTGGCTGATGGCAGCGAATGCGCTGCCAGCATATAGGTTCGGCCAGTCGAGTCGAGGAAGATAGCCTGCTGATTGGATTTTCCGGTGGCCGATGACAAATAGCCATCGCCCGCTTTATAACTGAGCGTGACCGGATCGATGTCATGCCCTTTAGCTGCGCGCACCCAGCCTTTTTCAGATACCACGATAGTCACTGCTTCGCTTGGTATCAGTGCCGACTCATCAAGTGCCTGCGCGGCATCGCGTGCCACTATCGGCGAGCGACGTTTATCGCCGTATTCTTTTGCGTCAGCCATGATTTCTTTTTTGATCAGCGTTTTCATACGGCTATCTGAGGACAATGTTTTTTCTAATGAATCACGTTCTTTTGCCAGCTCATCCTGCTCTCCCTTGATTTTCATTTCTTCAAGTCTGGCAAGGTTGCGTAATTTCAGATCAAGAATCGCCTCAGCCTGAATATCACTTATACCAAATCGTTTCATTAACACCGGTTTGGGTTTGTCGTTTTCACGAATAATGGCAATCACTTCATCAATATTCAGAAACGCAATGAGCATGGCATCTAAAATATGCAGACGCTTATTAACTTTTTCCAGACGCCACTGCAGTCGCCGTGTTACCGTGGCTTTTCTGTAGGTCAGCCATTCCTGCAGCATGCTTTTAAGATTTTTAACACCGGGACGACCATCAATGCCGATCACGTTCATGTTAACGCGGTAGGTACGCTCCAGATCTGTGGTGGCAAACAAGTGCGCCATCAGCTGCTCGGTATCGATCCGGTTCGATCGCGGCACGATGACCAGACGAGTGGGATGCTCGTGATCCGATTCATCACGCAGGTCTTCCACCATCGGCAGCTTTTTCGCCACCATTTGTTGTGCAATCTGTTCCAGTATTTTATTGCCAGAAACTTGATGCGGCAGCGCGGTAATAACTATATCCCCGCTTTCTTTTTCATACACGGCACGCATCCGTATGCTGCCATGACCTTTTTCGTACATCGCACGAATTTCAGCAGCCGGCGTAATAATCTCAGCATCGGTTGGATAATCCGGGCCTTTAACATGTTCACACAGTTCATCAATACTGGTGCGACTGTTTTCCAGTAAACGGATACAAGCGGTCGCCAGTTCACGTAAATTATGCGGCGGTATATCGGTTGCCATGCCCACGGCGATACCCATACCACCATTCAGCAAGACATTGGGCAGACGAGCCGGTAATGATTTCGGTTCTTCAAGTGTGCCATCAAAATTAGGCACCCAGTCCACCGTGCCCTGGCCGACTTCATCCAGCATCACCTGTGCATAAGGAGACAAACGCGATTCGGTATAACGCATCGCGGCAAATGATTTCGGATCATCCGGTGAACCCCAGTTACCCTGCCCATCAACCAGCGGATAACGGTACGAAAACGGCTGCGCCATTAACACCATGGCTTCATAGCATGCCGAATCACCGTGTGGATGAAATTTACCAAGCACGTCACCGACCGTACGTGCAGATTTTTTATGTTTGGCAGTGGCTTTTAATCCCAGTTCAGACATCGCAAAAATAATCCGCCGTTGAACCGGCTTTAAACCGTCACCAACAAACGGTAATGCGCGATCAAGAATCACGTACATTGAATAATCAAGGTAGGCTTTTTCTGCGAAGCTGGCTAATGGTTGCTGCTCTACGCCATCGTAATTCATTTCATTTTCTGTTGTCATATTGAACTTGTCTTATATGCTTTTTGTTTAGAGTGATATCTGTTTAAAATTTCGGGACAACCGCAAATTAAATTTCTGCCAGATTACCGCTTGATTCGAGCCAGCTCTTGCGATCTGCTGCGCGTTTTTTTGCCAGCAGCATATCCATCAGCTCGTTGGTATTATCTCCGGGCTGTATCTGTAACTGCACCAGTCGTCTGGTATCCGGTGCGATCGATGTCTCACGCAACTGCATCGGGTTCATTTCACCCAGACCTTTAAAGCGCGTAACCTGAACCTTGCCTTTCATTTTTTCTGCATCAATGCGATCCAGCACACCCTGCTTTTCGGCCTCATCAAGTGCATAAAATACTTCCTTGCCCACATCAACACGAAATAATGGTGGCATCGCTACATAAATATGGCCTTCTTCAACCAGTGTTCTAAAATGTCGTAGGAATAAAGCGCATAATAACGTAGCAATGTGATAACCGTCGGAGTCGGCGTCAGCCAGAATACAGACTTTGCCGTAACGCAGGTCTTTAATATCCGTCGAACCAGGCTCGACACCCAGCGCCACCGAAATATCATGAACTTCCTGAGAAGCCAGTACCTGATCGGCCTCGACCTCCCAGGTATTGAGTATTTTTCCGCGCAGCGGCATGATCGCCTGAAAAGTTCTGTCACGTGCCTGCTTGGCAGAGCCACCCGCAGAATCCCCCTCCACCAGAAACAATTCAGCCCGCGCCAGATCAGTTGAACTGCAATCGGCTAACTTGCCCGGCAATGCTGGGCCGGCTGACACTTTTTTACGCGCCACTTTTTTACCGGCTTTCTGCCGACTCTGTGCGCTCTCGATAGCCAGCATAGCAATACGCTCAGCATCTTCTGTGTGCTGATTTAACCATAAGCTGAAGGCATCTTTGACCACACCGGAGACAAACGGCGCGCACTCGCGTGATGACAGGCGCTCTTTAGTCTGGCCTGAAAACTGCGGGTCTTCGTGTTTGATGGATAACACGTAACTGACTTTGTCCCAGACATCTTCTGGGCTGATTTTAACACCGCGAGGTACCAGATTACGAAATTCACAAAACTCTCGCACGGCATCTGTTAATCCACTGCGCAGTCCGTTTACATGAGTACCACCCTGTGCGGTCGGAATTAAATTTACATAACTTTCGGTAACTCCTTCACCACCTTCCGGCAACCACAGCAAGGCCCATTCAACCGCTTCGTGTTCGCTGCTGAAGACCCCGGTAAATGGCTCTGCCGGTAAACATTCCCGATCGGTCAGGGCTTGCGCCAGATAATCCTCAAGCCCGGTTTCGTAATACCAGCTTTCGGTTTCGCCGCTGGCCTCATCGAGAAAATCAACGGTTAAGCCGGGGCATAATACCGCTTTGGCACGCAACACATGCTTTAACTGACGAATTGAGAATTTAGCGGAATCAAAATAACCGGCATCCGGCCAGAAGCGTAAGCACGTGCCGGTGTTCTTTTTGCCGACAGTGCCGACTTCAGCCAGTTCAGAGGCTTTATCGCCATTGGCAAAACTGATCGCAGAGACAATACCGCCTCGTTTGATTTCGATTTCAACTTTTTTGGATAAGGCATTAACCACCGAGATGCCAACGCCGTGTAATCCACCGGAAAACTGGTAGTTTTTATTTGAGAACTTACCACCGGCGTGTAATCGAGTGAGGATAAGCTCGACTCCGCTAATGCCTTCTTCCGGATGAATATCCACCGGCATACCACGGCCGTCGTCCTGAACCTCCAGCGAGCCGTCTTTGAAAACTGTTACCTGAATACGTGAGGCATGGCCGGCTACGGCTTCATCGACACTATTATCAATCACTTCCTGTGCCAGATGATTAGGGCGGGTTGTATCTGTGTACATGCCCGGTCGTTTTTTAACCGGGTCCAGTCCTGATAGCACCTCTATCGAGGAAGCATCATAATCACTCATTTATTATTACCGAATTTGTAAAGTTAGCCGAAAGATGAAAACGATCATCCGGGATGAACTGCATGCAATATACCCGCGACAGTTTATAGTGCCAAGCTGTTTTTCGCCAGACGACTTTATATCCGACTAAATCCCGGTTTACTCATTTGCTATCTGTCTTTATGCTATGCAGATGAGTTTAGAAGCCGCATCACCTTATATTAGCGCTACTGTAACGGCTTCTGCCGGCAGTGGTAAAACCTGGCTGCTGGTCAGCCGCATGGTCAGACTATTGCTGCACGGTGCTGAGCCAGCCAGTATTCTGGCGCTGACCTTCACCCGCAAAGCTGCCGGTGAAATGCAGGCTCGCCTGACAGAACGCCTGCGAGAAATGGCACTGGCCGATGATAAAACACTGATCACACTGCTAACAGAGTTGGGCGAAGACAGCCAGCCTGCAAGCATCAGCAAAGCCCGCCAGCTTTACGAACAGTGTCTGTTCCATGATTTTCCTGTGCGCACCATGACCTTTCACTCATTTTGTCAGGATATTCTTTCGCGCTTTCCGGTTGAAGCCAATCTGGCGCCAGACTTTGAACTGGTCGAAAGCACCGAATTGCTGATCGAGCAGTCGATTCAACAGCTTTATAGTGAGGCCACGCTAGAGCCCGACGGGCCACTGGCCGATCAGCTGGGGATTTTGCTCGAACACTGTCAGTCTATTCACAGCACACAGACCGCACTTAAATCATTTATTCATCACCGCAGTGACTGGTGGGCCTATACTGAAACAGAAAGTAATCCGGTTGATTTTGCTATTACTGATCTGGCTGATATTTTAGCAATCGATACCAGCGCTGAACCAGCCACTGCTTTATTTGCCCGTGGTTTTCCTGACAAGCTCAGTCGTTTTCGTGAACTGCACATGCAAATCGCCACCGACAAACAAATGCTGCATGCTGAAACGATTGCCCTGGCATTACAACAAACCGAAAGCCCAGAGCATGCCTTTAACTTGCTACTGCCGGCCTTTTTAACCCAGAGCGATTCACCGCTGGCGAGAAAAAGCACTAAGAAAAGTGAAAAAATATTAGGCCCCGATGGTTCAGATGAGTACCTTCGGCTACACCATGAAATTGCCGAGCAGTTGCTTGAGGTCAAAGACCTGTTCGCACGCAAGCTAACGCATCAGCGCAATATTGCCTGGTTTAAAACCGGTAATCGTCTGCTGGAAATTTTTCAGCAACTAAAATCGCAGCTTCACAAACTTGATTTTACCGATCTGGAATGGCGCACTTACCAGTTATTAACGCATTCAGATAATGCCGAATGGGTGCAGTACAAACTTGACCAGCGCATTAATCATTTATTAATCGATGAATTTCAGGATACCAACCCGACCCAATGGTATCTGCTTAAACCGTTGCTGCAGGAACTGGCCGCTGGCGACCCCGAAAGACTGCGTTCAATATTCATTGTCGGCGACGAAAAGCAGTCCATTTATGGTTTCAGACGTGCTAATCCAGACTTACAGGCTTATGTTTCAAACTGGTTGCATCAGCAAATTGGTGCCAGCCAGTGGCCACTGAATAAATCATGGCGCTCGTCGCCTGCGGTGATAGATTTGGTAAACGCCGTGTTTAAGCCTGAGCACGGTGATTTACTCTGTGACTTTCCACAGCATGATACTCACAAAGCCGATTTGCCCGGGCAAATCGTATTGAAAACTATTTTTCCTGCCGCCGATAAAGATCAGCTGCCAGAAACAGTTGCTTTCCGTAACCCGTTAACCGATGCCCGTGCCAGCACCGAAAGCCTGCAATACCTTAACGAAGCAGAATGGATTGCCAGTAAGATCAATGAAATGGTTAGTAACGGCCTGCTCATTAATAAAGACGGGGCAGAGCAAGCACTGCAATATGATGATATTTATATTCTGCTGAAAAATCGCACCCATGTCAGCGAGCTTGAACAGATACTGCGTAAACACCAGATTCCATTTACGTCGGCCAGCCGCTATACCCTGCTCAACTGTCTTGAAATTAACGACCTTGAAATGCTGCTCGAGGTTTTAGTCTCACCACATAATGACATTGCGCTGGCACAGGTACTTAAATCGCCTATTTTCAGTGCCAGCGATGAAGATTTATTAAATTTGTCGGCTATAACCGAGCATCGCCGCTGGTTTAAAAAACTGCACTACATAGCGCGCACACTGCCGGCGGATCATCCGCTGTGCCGGGCGGCACAGTTAATAGAAAAATGGCGCAGCAAAACCGATCTGCTGCCGGTACATGATTTACTCGATATTATTTTTTATGACAGTAATTTATTAAATCGCTATCAGGCTGCTGTTATCGAATCCGCACGACCACAAGTGAAGGCAAATTTGTTACGGTTTTTTGATCTGGCACTTGATCTCGACAGTGGTCGCTACCCCAGTGTTACGCATTTTCTTTATCAGCTGCGCAGTTTAAAAAAGCTCGATACCGAAGCGCCAGACGAAGCCTCGGCCAGCAGTGGCATGGCGCGCGTGACTATTATGACCATTCACGCATCCAAAGGACTTGAAGCACCGGTTGTGTTTCTAGCCGACAGCGCCAGCCAAAGCAGTCCTAAGCTGGCTCACAAAACCATGGTCGACTGGCCCACCAGCAGCGAGCGACCTGATGCTTTTCATCTGATGGGGGTTAAAACCGGCTGGGACAGTGTCAGTCGAAAATACGTTGATAAAGCCGCCAGCTTTCAGAACAGGGAAACATTAAATTTGTTATACGTAGCCCTGACCCGTGCCAAACAGTTTTTATTTATCAGTGCCAGTGCACCTAATCGGCCAACAAAAAACGCCACTCAAAGCTGGTACCATTTAATTGAGGCGGGCATGCAACAGCTGTGCAATGCTGATCTCAGCGAGCAAAGTCTGTGTTATAACAGCGGCGAAATTTCGTTCTCCTCGACACAGACTGATCTGCTTGTTACGCCGTCAGAAGAAATTGAATATACGGTTGCAGCAGCACTGTCTGAGCCGGTTTTTGACAAACAAGAAACTGAAACCGTCACCCCCAGTCAGTCTGATAACGATACAGCTGCTTTAGCATCGCGCGATGATGACAGCATGACCCGCGGCACCATGATCCACCGCGCATTAGAATTGTTAAGCGGATCAGTCGCGCTCAGTGATCAGCAAATACTGTTACAGTTAAAAATTGAATCTGGCGATATTCTGCCACATGATGAATACAGCGCCTGTTTAGATGAAGCCCGTGCTGTTGTCACGGAACCGACATTTGATTATTTATTTAAGCGGGAAAACTTCCAGAAAGCCTTTAATGAATTACCGATTCACTACAAAGCCGGTAACAAAGATATTCATGGTGTCATTGACAGAGTAGTTCTGTTGGATGATACGGTTTATCTGATCGACTACAAAACGCATCAGAATATTAATCAGGACAACCTCAGTGCTGTAGCAGAAACCTATCAGCAGCAAATGCATTTTTATCAGCAAGGCCTGCAAAAAATATGGCCTAAACATATCATAAAGCCGCTACTGTTATTTACACACTGCCATACATTGCTTGCGATGTAATAAGCGCAAGCGGTGTTACAGTCGCAAAAAACTAAGGTTTTAGATAAAAAACGGGACTCCTTTCCCGTCCACGAACTTATTTTGCATTCAACATCTTAATCACATCTTTTGCCGGGCGGTAGCCAGGTACCATCTCACCGCTATCGAGTACGATAGCAGGGGTACCACGGATTCCAAATTCACGCCCCAGCTGCATATGTTTTTGAATCGGGTTATCACAGCTTGCCGACGTAATCTGTTTACCTTTTTTGGCCTCAGTCATGGCTTGCTGCGGGTTCTTTGCGCACCAGACACTGACTGATTTTTCTAAACTTTTTTGACCTTTGAATGGCAGAAACATATAACGCACACTGATATTCTGATCTAAATACTGCTCAACTTCATCATGCAATTTGCGGCAATACGGACAGTCAATATCCGTGAATACGGTTATAAAGTGCTTTTGCTTTTTGGCTTTATATACTAGGGTATTTTTCTCACCAAATTCGTCCAGAGTTGCTTTTCTGGCCATTTTTTCTGATTCTTCAGTGATGTTTTTCTGGCTCACCAGGTCATAAATATTGCCCTGAAACAGATGACGCCCATCTTTGGTCACATACAGTACCTGCGCGCCCATATTAAATTCGAGAACATTGGGAATGACCGATTCTTTAAAGGCGCTGACCTCAACACCCGGAAAGGTTTTTGAAATCATCTTTTTCAGGGCCGCATGTTGATCTTCAGCTGCCTGAATCGCCACACTGAACAACATTAATACGGATACTAATAAGGCTTTCACGGTGTTTTTCATTATCTCTCTGCTTACATCATTAAGTTGACTGTTGGACAAGTGACTGACTATAGAGTTCATAGCCCTTTCTGCCCTTGTTTATGCTCTGGGATGATGAGCATGATACAGATTTTTAAGCCGCTGGTCTGCAATATGGGTGTAAATTTGTGTGGTTGATATATCGCTATGACCCAATAACATCTGCACAACACGTAAATCGGCACCGTGATTTAACAGGTGGCTGGCAAACGCATGACGCAAGGTATGGGGTGACATGATGTTCTCATCAATGCCTACTAATTTTGCATAGCGCTTAATTAAATACCAGAAGGCCTGCCGGGTCATCGCGGCACCACGACGCGTTACGAAGACCGCATTAACTTGGCCATGACCTTGCATTAATTCGGGCCTAGCCTGCTCAAGATAGTCGCGCACTGCATCAATAGCAGCCTCACCTAGCGGTACCAGTCGTTCCTTATCACCTTTGCCGGTAATACGCACGACTCCCGGATCCAGACTCATCTGTGAGCTTTGTAAATTGACCAGCTCGCTGACTCGTAAACCGGTAGCGTAGAGTGTTTCCAGCATGGCAATATCACGCAAACCTAAGGCCTGATTATTATCCGGAGCTGCTAGTAAATCATTTACCTGCTGTTCACTAATCACTTTTGGCAGCGGTTTATCCAGCTTTGGCATATCGATGAGTGCACTGGGATCTTCACTAATCCGGCCTTCACGGCGCTGATATTGATAGAATCGTTTTAAGCTGGAGACCAGACGTGCCGCGCTGCGACCTTTTTTGCCACTTTTAAACTCGGCATATAAAAAATCCTGAATTTCGATATTAGCAGCCTGTAACAAGCTACGCCCGTAGCTTTGCAACCACAATGCAAAGCCGGCCAGATCATTACGATAAGCATCTAGGGTATTTTTGCTTAAACCAGCTTCCATCCACAATGCATCAAGAAACTGTTCGATCACAGCTTGTTCGGCGATAACGAGTTTATCGAGTTTTGACATGGCGTAATCTTAACGGCTTCACCGCTGTTTTAAAATCGTAATTAATCCGTGGCTGATAAATGATAGAATATTCATCTGTTTAATAGCCCGCTCATACCATGACAGCAGACAAAAACAATACCATAGCACTGATTCTGGCTGGCGGACGCGGACGCCGTATGATGAACAGCGATAAAGGATTGTTGTTATGGCGTAACAAAGCCCTGATTCAACATGTCACCGAAGCTATCGAAATGCAGCTTGATCGCATCGTTATTAATGCAAATCAACACCATGAACAATATCAGTCATTAAACTATCCCCTGATCGCAGACTCAGTAAGTGGTTTCAAGGGTCCGCTATCCGGTATTATGACTGCTATGCAATACTGCAACGATGCCGGTTATTTACTGATTGTACCCTGCGACTGTCCGACGCCACCGGCAGATCTGTTTCGTCGTTTAGCCAGAGCGATAAATGCATCCGACAACGCCAGTATTGCCATTGCTAACGATGGCACAAGAGATCAGCCTTTATTTGGCCTGTATAAAACCAGTCTTTTAGCTGAACTCAAACTGGCACTAGCCAACAACCACAATAAAGTACTGCAATTCGTTATGGAACATAAGCCAGTGATCGCTGATTTTTCAGATCAGCCAGAAGCCTTCAAAAACTTTAATCAGCCGGAAGATATGCTTTAATATGTCAGTTCCTGATTACCCCAAACCGGTGTTAGGCATTGCTGCTTTTAGTGGCACCGGGAAAACACAGTTAATCACACAGCTAATACCTCTGTTAGCCCAATCGGGTTTGCGGGTGGCCGTGATAAAGCATACTCATCACGATATTGATATCGATAAACCGGGTAAAGACAGTTATGCAATGCGTCAGGCTGGTGCATCACCCGTTATTCTTGCATCGGACAAACGCATTGCATTAGTGATAGAAAAACCGCAACCCGCTGCAACCCACATCAGTGAATTACTGAACTTAATCAATCCCGACCAGGTTGACCTGATTCTGGTCGAAGGCTATAAAGATCTGGATTTCGATAAACTGTTTCTGTTTCGCCATGCCATCAAAGGCCGCTATCAGAACCTTGATCAAGATGTTTGCCGGATTATGAACAAGCAAAGCACCTTAGCAATTGTTTCTGACCTTGAAGCCAAGCAACTAACTGACTGCCTTACAACAAGAAAACCGCTTATCAATATCAATGACCTTAACAGCCTGAAACGTTTTATCCTTAACTACTGTAACCACCCTGTTTCTACGGAAAACCCAAATGACTAATAACAACGATTGTTTCAAAAATGATCCACAGCATGCTTTACTGACGGTTGAAAAGACACTGCAACAGATAAAACAGGCAATCGAACCTTTAAAAACCCGACAGACACTGGCAATACGTGACGCGCTAGGCCGGACACTGGCTGAGAATGTTGTTTCATCAATTAATGTACCACCACACAGAAATTCTGCGATGGATGGATATGCCATCAACAGCGAATTTTTGACATCAGCACCGCCTCTGCAGCTGACTGTCATCGGCAGCTCTTTTGCAGGTAACCCTTTCCACGGAAAAGTCTCGGTAACCGAATGCGTTCGTATCATGACCGGTGCCATGATGCCTGATGATTGCGACACAGTAATCATGCAAGAAGATACCCTGCGCACTGAAAACATCATTCAAATCAATAAGCAGCATGAAAAAGCTCAGAACGTACGCCACCCCGGTGAAGACATCGCAAAAAATACCACCGTTTTGAAAGCCGGCAGACAGATTACACCGGCCGATTTGGGGCTGCTTTCTTCCATCGGTATCAGTGAAGTCACGACTTACCGTAAACCTAAAGTCGCTTTCTTCTCTACCGGCGATGAGCTTAAAAGTCTCGGCGAAACACTGGGTCCGGGCGATATTTATGACAGTAACCGTTATACCCTGTTCGGTATGCTGACAAAACTGGATGTAGATATACTCGATCTCGGTGTCATTGCCGATGATAAGACTCTGATCAGAGAAACACTGGAAAAGGCCGCCAGTGAAGCCGACATGATACTAACATCAGGTGGTGCTTCTGTCGGTGAAGCCGATTATGTGTCAGAAATTCTGCAGGAAATCGGTCAGGTTAATTTCTGGAAAATTGCTATGAAGCCGGGTAAACCACTGGCCTTTGGCATGATTAACAATACACCATACTTTGGTTTACCGGGTAACCCTGTTTCTGTCATGGCAACTTGTTATCTATTTGTACAACTCGCGATTACACGATTAAAAGGCTTAGATGACAACAACCACCTGAGTCTGCAGGCCAGATGTTTAAATCCGCTAAATAAAGCACCGGGAAGAACCGATTTTCAACGCGGAATTTTGAAACAAACAACAGATGGGGTATTAACGGTTGAAACAACTGGTTTACAGGGTTCACATATTCTGACATCTATGAGCCTTGCCAACTGTTTTATTGTAATTCCTCAGAACTCGGGGAATGTAGCGGCAGGCGAAACAGTAGAAGTACTGGCATTTAACGGTATTATTTAATCATTCGTAAAACAAATATCACTGCAATAAAAAAAGCCCGGTTTAACCGGGCTTTTTTTTACTGAAAAAACTAAAAACGTCAGGCTAATTACTTCTTTTTAGCTTTACGACGCTTTTTGCCCTTTTTTGGGGCCATAGATTTTTCCATTTTTGCCATTGCAGACTTCATCCAGTTTTCCATGAACTTAGCTGCAGCTGCATCTTTTTCAGATGACAGTTTAATCAGTGCTGCTTCACGCTTCTTCATTGCTGCAACCTGATCTTTAGCGGCTTTAACGTCTGCTTTAAGTGCATCCATCTGGGCTTTAGCGGCTGCTTTAGCGGCTGCTGCTTTAGCGGCTGCTGCTTTTTTCTTCTCTGCGGCTACTTTCTTTTTAGCGGCATCTGCTTTTTTCTTAGCGGCTGCTGCTTTTTTCTTAGCGGCTGCTGCTGACTTTTTCTTAGCTGCGGCTGCCTTTTTCTTTGCTGCGGCGGCTGCTTTTTTCTTAGCGGCGGCTGCTGATTTGTTTGCAGCTGGTTTTTTCTTTGCAGCTACTTTCTTTTTAGCTACTACTTTTTTCTTTGCAGCGACTTTTTTCTTAGCAGCTACTTTTTTCTTTGCTGGTTTCTTCTTTGCTTTTGCCATTGTTAGGGCCTCTTTTGTGTGTTGATTCATGGATTATAATTCGTAAATTCAGTTTTACAAATTTTTATTGACTTTTTTTGTATTTATTTACAATAAAAATGTAAAAAAATTAGAATTCATTACAATTTTTGCTTCAAAAAGAAAATATATTGATGTTAGGGGATTAAGCGATGTTTAATTTCATTTTATCTGATAAATGAAACAACTTTTCATGTCGAAAATGCAAAATAAAAAGTCGTTTTTCATATCATTTCTTCGATTTTTAATTTTTCCGCTCAGTTAATAATTTTTTTCCGTAAAAAACAACGCTAGAGCAGCTTTTTTAAAAAAACATATTAGCAATAAGGCTCTGTTTAATACTCTGTGTGGCAAAAACAACTGGCAAATGAATCGCTGTTCGACTTTTGAACTGAATCAGGTATGATTTACAATGATTCAACAGAACCTGCATAACAACGGTCTTTCAGACAGTTTTTATGCATTTAATTAGACTACTTTCTCTCTCCAGGATTCAAAACTTAATGAATAATTCTAAACCCGCCTCTCTTTTTAAACGTCTGATTGTTATTGGCTACGATGGTTTGTTATTAATCGCGATTTTATTCATCGCAACAGCCTTAACACTACCTCTTAACGCTGGAGAAGCCATTACAAACGGGCACCCGCTTTTTCCTTTTCTTGTTATTTACTGGTTTCTGATCAGTTTTGTTTTTTATGCGTGGTTTTGGACACACGGAGGGCAAACATTAGGGATGAAAACGTGGCGTTTACAATTAATTAGCACTGATAATAAAAAAGTTAGCTGGAAACAGGCTTTCATCCGCTTCTGCTGCGCTATTTTTTCACTATTATTGTTTGGTCTTGGCTTTTTCTGGTCTATTTTCAACGAAAAAAAATCTACATTGCATGATATTTTATCAAATACGATACTGATTGATAATAACTGAGTTTCTCCTCAGCGAATTCTTGAGAATGCAAATAAGCCATATATGAACACAACGAGCATTGGTAAAGTTGCACTTAATAACGGGTGCAATCCATAAACCTGGCCAATGTGGTTCATGATTTTACCGACAATAAAGTAACCAACACCGATCAGAATACCGATTAATACACGCTGTCCGGCGCTGCCACTACGCAACGAACCAAACACAAAGGGTAATGCGATCAATAACATGACCAGCGTCGATAAAGGGGTTATTACCTTAAGCCAGAACGCCAGACGATAATGACTCGCATCAAGCTGGTTATTTTCAAGGTAATCACTGTATTTGTATAAATCATAGGCCGTCATATCGCCTGGGTTTACCGCCACCACTTCAAACAAGTCAGGATTAAATAAATGATCCCATGTTTCAGAGGGTATATTGATACTGCTAACTCCGTTTTCTTCGAACATACTGCGTTTTATCTGGCTGAGTCGCCATTCTTTATTTTTATAGATACCTGATTTTGCTTTGGTGATGGATTTGAGCCGTTTCTGATCATCCAGCTCATAAATCTCTATGTCAGCCATCCTGTTATCTGGGTATATTTTTTTGACATTGAGGTAATAATTACCTTCCTTTACCCAAAGACCGTTAGTTTTACCCAGCGATATATTCTTATGCAATGAGCGTGTTTTTATCGACTCTGCTTTTTGCTTGGCCGGCGCAACCAAAAATTCGCCAAATGCTGCCACCAGCACCGTTAACACCAGACCAGATTGTAAAACTGAACGTGCGATCCGGCCGATTGAGATACCTGCCGCGCGCATCACGATGAGTTCACTGTTACCTGCCAGCGCCCCTAAGCCTAACAAGCCGCCAATCAAAGTAGCCGTTGGAAATAACTCATACAGCGTCTTAGGCAGGGTCAGGCCAACAAAGACCAGTGCATTAATCAGACTGTAATCGTTCATGCCAATGAGATTAATCTCAGAAACGAATTCCATGAAAGCAAACAACGCACCCAGAATAGCCAGCACTAATAATGTACTGCTAACAACTGTTTTATAGATATAGAGATCCAGTGTTTTCATGATGCGTTTAAAAACCTTTTATGAAAACGGGTCTGCTTCATTAATAACACCAGTCCCAGCACAATAAAAAGCAGATGCACCCACCATAAGCCCAGCCAAGCCGGTGTTTTTCCTTTTTCCATCCAGCTCAGCGCAACAATCAATAAATTGGAATAAATAATATAGACAATGATGGCAGGCCCCATTTTTGTAAAACGTCCTTTGCGTGGCGAAGTATGACTAAAAGGGACGGTTATAAATGCCAGAATAAGAATCACAACAGGGATCGCCATACGCCATTGCAGCTCAGCCCTGTGGCTGACTTTATCCGATGCCCAAAGTACGGCTGTTGGAATTTCATCGCGCTTGGTACGCACCCTGACCGACTCATTATCTTCGATATAAACACCGTGTTTTTTATATTCAATCGCCTGATAATCACCATCACCGGGTTCACCTTCATAGCGCAAGCCGTCTTCAAACAACATAAAGCGGCGACCATTATCATCCAGATAATAGGAAGCGACTGCAGAAGTTTCTATCGAACTGCGTTTTGACTGATCAGACTGATGTAAAAAGGTCTGCCGCATTTTTCCATGCTTATCCTTGCTTTCAATAAAAAATATGCTCGGATTGTCTCCTTTTGAAGCCGTAAAACGACCCGCTGTCACACCGGTAATATCAACATTGTCGGCAACCGCAGCTTCCAGCGCATAATATTCATGCTTTAGCGCCGGCACCATCATGAAATTTGCAAGAGCCGCCACCAGAGCCATCGGCACCGCCAGTATAAAAAGAGGTTTGTAGAGGGCCTTATAAGTAACACCACAGGCAAACAGTGAGACCATTTCTGAATCTTTATAAAGCCGTCCAAAAGCAAACAGCGCGCCGATAAACAAACTGATGGGTATCAATTGCACACTAAAGCGCAGCGTGGCATTAAACAGTAAGGTCAAGACCACATTATTAGGCAGACTGCCGTCTGCTGCCTGAGAAAACAGATTACCCAGCGTGCTACCACTAATAATCATGGTTAATACTATAAACACAGCAAACCAGGAAAAAAGAATCTCCTTTCCAATATAACGATCAATTATTGTTTGTTTTAGCATGACTTCATTTTACAAACTCTTAACCTAGCAGACTGAATTTATTAGATAAATGTCAGTAATGAGTTAAATATTTATTAAAATTTAACAATTTGGTAAATAAAAACTGTTTTTATCTGATAAAATCTGAAATATAGTGTAATGCAACTGTTATCCGTGACATTTATAGAACCGTCATTTCATCGTATGCGGTCATTATATAAGTAAATGCTGGCCAATAGATAAACTTTAACTGGTCAGTAAATAATTATCCAAATAACGAGTATTAGCTCATTTTATTTTTTTCCACCCTGAAAACACTTTTATTTATCAAATACAGATCTTAAATAGGAACAGTAATGGAATTTTCAGTCAAAAGTGGCAGCCCTGAAAAACAACGTATGTCTTGCATTGTTGTCGGCGTCTTTGATTCACGAAAGCTATCACCCTCCGCTCAGATTCTGGATGATGCCAGCGATGGCTTAATCTCAAACCTGATCAGACGCGGAGAATTGGAAGGCCTGCTTGATCAGGACCTGCTGTTACATAATGTGCCGAATACATTGTGCGATCGCATACTATTACTGGGCTGTGGCAAAGAAAAAGAGCTGGACGTTAATAATTTCAGAAAGATCAATGCACAAATGGCCAGAATACTGGATCAGCGAGGTGCTACGGAAGCCTTTTCATGCCTCACTGAATTACATGTAAAAAACCGTGATATCGACTGGAAAATAAGACAGTCCATTGAAGCGATTGAAGAACAGCTATACCGCTTTGACCAATTAAAATCGGACAAACAAAATACCCGACGACCGTTACGTAAAGTAGTCTTCAGTGTCAGCAGCCGACGCGATTTACCTATCGGTGAATTAGCGGTACGTCAGAGCAGCGCGATTATCTCAGGGATTAAACTCAGTAAAGACCTGGCCAATATGCCCGGTAATATCTGCACCCCAAGCTATCTTGCCGAGCAGGCGCGCTCACTGGGAAAAACATACCGCAACTTTGAGGTTGAGATATTAGAAGAAAGTGATATGGAAAAGCTGGAGATGGGCGCACTGCTGTCTGTCAGCCGAGGCAGCCGTGAAAGTGCCAAGCTAATCACCATGAAATATTCAGGCGCAGCCTCAGCGGCTGAAAAACCGGTTGTCTTTGTCGGTAAAGGCGTGACGTTTGATTCCGGCGGCATCAGTTTAAAACCCGGCGCCGCCATGGATGAAATGAAATACGATATGTGCGGTGCAGCCGGTGTATTCGGTGCCATGAGCGCGATTGCAGAACTGCAACTGCCCATCAATGTCGTTGCGATTGTTCCCGCAACTGAAAACATGCCTGATGGTCTGGCTACTAAACCCGGTGACATCGTCACCAGTATGTCAGGCACTACGATTGAAATACTCAATACCGATGCCGAAGGTCGACTGATACTGTGTGACGCCTTAACCTATAGTCAGAAATTTAATCCGGATGTGGTAATTGATATTGCAACACTGACCGGTGCCTGTGTGATTGCACTGGGCGGTCATCCGGCCGGGCTATTTGGTAACCATAACCCGTTAATTAACGATTTATTAAATGCCGGAAAATACAGCGGTGACCGTTGCTGGCATATGCCGACTTGGCCGGAATATAAACAGCAATTAAAAAGTAATTTTGCCGACCTTGCTAATATCGGTGGTCGCGAAGCCGGTAGTATTACCGCTGCGGTGTTTCTGGCTCAATTCACTAAAAAATATAACTGGGCTCATCTCGACATTGCCGGTGTGGCCTGGAAGGGCGGCGCTAATAAAGGCTCTACTGGTCGCCCGGTACCCTTATTAATGCAATATATCCTGAACCGGATTGAAGAGAGCGCTAACAATTAATCGCGTTGACTTTTATATGATCGCCGGCAATGACAATCAAGCCAGACTTGATTTTGCCTGCAAGCTGACACATAAAGCCTGGTCGTTGAATAACTCTGTTTACCTGTTTTCTAAAAGCCAGGCAGAATCTCAACAGCTGGACAATATGCTATGGTCACTTGAGCAAACCGGCTTTCTTCCACACGGCCTGAAAACCGATGAATTTTGCAGCCAGCACCCGGTTTTAATTGGTGAAGAGGCCGATCCGGGTAACGGCTTTGATTTATTTATCAACCTCACCGATCAGATGCCGGTCGACGTAGAAAATAACCGGCGAGTGGCCGAAATATTACACCAGGCTGATGACTGCTTAAGACCCGGGCGGGAACGATACAAACGCTATAAAACACTGTGTCAGCAAAATAACTCTGAACTCAATTACCACGAACTGGGGCCCTCTAAATGACTCAAACGATTCCTCTGCTAAGCGATATTATTGAAGCCGGCGATGCAGAAAAAGCCGGTCTGCATCAGCTGCCTGATGACAAAATACACCTGCTAAATAATGACGAGGAAGTTCTTAACCAAAAAATTGAGCATGCGATTGATGCTGCCCTGCCCGCAATAAAACGTCAGTTACAGCATCAAATCCTGTCCGCATTAATTAATAAGTAACATCCTTTAACACAATATAAAGAAAATCCCCGGCACCATAACTGATCAGACCGTCAGTTTCCGTTATAATAACGCCCTTCATCGCCAGTTACAGAGAATCGAGATTTAAAATCCATGGATAAAACCTACAATCCTCAATCTATTGAACAAAAATGGTACGAAAACTGGGAAAGTAAAGGATATTTTTCCCCATCAGACTCTGCTGAAGGTGCATATTGCATCATGATACCGCCGCCCAATGTAACTGGCACATTGCATATGGGACATGCCTTTCAGGATACCATCATGGATGCGCTGACCCGTTATCACCGCATGAAAGGCGAAAAAACCCTCTGGCAACCCGGTACCGATCATGCCGGCATTGCCACTCAGATGGTTGTTGAACGCCAGCTTGAAGCAGAAGATAAAACCCGTCACGATTTAGGCCGTGAAAAGTTCATCGAGCGCATCTGGGACTGGAAACAGGAATCTGGCGGCCACATTACCCGTCAATTACGCCGCATGGGGGCCTCGGTAGATTGGGAAAATGAACGCTTTACCATGGATGACGGCTTATCTCATGCCGTACAAAAAGTGTTCACTCAGCTTTATGATGAAGGCATCATCTATCGTGGTAAGCGATTGGTGAACTGGGACCCGGTACTGCACACAGCAGTTTCTGACCTTGAGGTCATATCCGAAGAAGAAAACGGCCACCTCTGGCATATGCGTTACCCATTAGCCGATGGCTCCGGTCATTTAGTGGTTGCCACTACCCGACCGGAAACTATGCTCGGTGATACCGCTGTTGCTGTTCACCCGGAAGATGAGCGTTATAAAAATTTAATCGGCCAGTCGATAAAACTGCCGTTAACTGAGCGCCTGATTCCGGTTATTGCTGATGATTACGTGGACATGGAATTTGGTACCGGCTGTGTAAAGATCACACCGGCACATGACTTTAATGACTACGAAATGGGTAAGCGTCACGATCTGCCGATGATCAATATTCTGACAGTAAATGCCTGCATTAATGATGAAGCGCCTGAACAATATCGCGGCATGGATCGTTATGTTGCACGAAAACAAATACTTGCCGATCTCGATGCCGCCGGCTTACTGGAAGCGGTAAAAGACCATAAATTAATGGTTCCGCGTGGTGACCGCAGTGGCTCTGTGGTTGAACCGTATCTGACGGATCAGTGGTATGTCGCGGTAGAGTCATTAGCCAAACCGGCAATAGATGCGGTAAAAAACGGTGATATTAAATTTGTACCCGGCAACTGGGACAAAACCTATTACGAATGGATGAACAACATTCAGGACTGGTGCATCTCACGACAAATCTGGTGGGGGCACCGAATCCCGGCCTGGTACGACAACGATGGAAAAGTGTATGTTGCCGACAGTGAATCTGCAGTCCGCGAGAAATATAACCTAAGCGCAGATTTAGAATTGCGACAAGACGAAGATGTACTGGACACCTGGTTCTCATCAGCGCTCTGGCCCTTCTCTACCTTAGGCTGGCCAGAAAACACCGAACGCTTAAAAACATTCTACCCGACCAGCGTTCTGGTTACCGGCTTTGATATCATTTTCTTCTGGGTCGCCCGGATGGTCATGATGGGCATTAAATTTATTGGCGAAGTACCGTTTAAAGAAATTTACATTCACGGTCTGGTGCGTGATGCCGAAGGCCAAAAGATGTCAAAATCGAAAGGCAATGTACTAGATCCAATCGATCTGATTGATGGTATTGAACTGGAAGCACTGGTCGCCAAACGCACCGGTGGTTTAATGCAGCCCAAAATGGCCGCTAAAATCGAAAAGTCCACTCGCAAACATTTCCCCGATGGTATTCCCGCTTTCGGCACCGATGCATTGCGCTTTACCTTTGCAGCGATGGCTTCACAGGGGCGCGATATCCGCATGGATATGAACCGCATCGAAGGCTACCGTAATTTCTGCAATAAATTATGGAATGCCACCCGTTATGTACTGATGAACACCGAAGATAAAGATACCGGTGTCGATAACGATGAAGTTATGCTTTCACTGGCTGACCGCTGGATTATCTCGCGCCTGCAAACCGTTGAAGAAAAAGTTGCCGATAATTTTGATAAATATCGCTTTGATCATGCCAGCCATGAAATCTATTCTTTCATCTGGGAAGAATATTGCGACTGGTATCTTGAATTATCCAAGCCAGTTCTAAATTCAGAGCACACCAGCGATGCCGAAAAGCGTGGTACACGTCGCACCTTAGTACGGGTACTCGAAACCATTTTACGACTGGCTCACCCTTTAATTCCTTATATCACCGAGGAACTCTGGCAACGCGTGGCACCACTGGCAGGTATTCAGGCTGAAACCATTATGCAACAGCCCTACCCGCGCTGTGACCGTGACCGTATTGATGAACAGGCCGTAGCTGAGCTTGAATGGGTCAAGGCATTTATTATGGGCGTACGCCGGATCCGTTCAGAAATGGATATCGCACCGGGTAAAGCACTGCCGGTTTTATTACAAAATTATACCGAGACCGACCGCCAGCTGTTTAATAACAATCAGGACTTTATCACCACTCTGGCAAAAATTGAGTCCGTTGAATGGTTAAACGCAGACGATGCACCGGAATCGGCGATGGCACTGATCGGTGACATGAAGATACTGATTCCGCTGGCCGGCCTGATCGATAAAGATGCTGAAATAAGCCGCCTGCAAAAAGATATTTCAAAAATTTCGCTCAACCTTGAAAAGTGTGAAGCAAAAATGAGTAATGCCAGTTTTGTTGATAAAGCACCCGAGGCCGTGGTAGCCAAGGAACGTCAGCGCATTGAAGAGATGCAGACAGCCTTATCGCAGTTAAATGCCCAGCTGGAAAAAATTAAAGCCATTTAACTGACGCATTAGCGCAGAGGATTTTATGCCAACACCTGATATATTTGAACAGATTAAAAAAACCCATGCACCGTTAATTGTCGGTGCCGTACAGACAGCACAAAACCCGGCTTTACGGCCGGAGTTCGATAAAGCCCTGTTTCTGTCCGAGCAAAATGGCTGGGGTGATCTGGTCAACGCAATACGAAAAATTCTTGACGGTGATCGCAATGAAAATCTTTATAAAGGCCTTGATGATGAAGATGCTTCGATCATTATTGCGATTTTGCAGGGATTACAAAATCCCGCCAGCTTACCTGACCCGGAGCAGAAAGCGGATGCCAGTCAGGCGGCACCGATGTTGGCTGGCATGATCCACCAAGCTGCACGTGGCGATGTTAATACACTGACACTGCTCAGTCAGATGGCCGAACAGATGTCAAAGACCAGCGGCGACATGGCTCAGCTAAGTGCGATCATTAAGCCACTGGTTGATGGCGAACGTGATGTTGACCGGCTAATGGCCAAAATGGGCCCGTCAGGTGAATCCCTGATCACCGGCATTGTTAGCGAACTGGCAAAACTCGATAGCCACTAAACCTATAAGAGCTACAACATGATTAAAAAATTTGGCCTCAAGAAATGTAAAAAGTGTTATCTCTTTTTAATGGTATTTGCATTTGTCATCTTGATCACTTCGATTAATGAAAAACGACTGAGTATTCCATCGGATAATCTACCCTGGCAAATCACCCTAACAGAAACTGGCAAGACTCAGGTTTTTGGGATAACCCTGAACCAGACCACTATGCGCGAGGCATTGACCTCACTGCAGTCATTTCCTGAAATAGCTGTGTTTGAACACAAAAATGGCCGACGTAATTTAGAAGCCTACATCAGCTCAATATCTCTGAGCGGACTGACCGCAAAAATTATTCTTGAATACGGCGTCGATACCCCAACGCTGCAACGCTATATAAAAGACAGTGTAAAAAAAGAAGGGACTCCCAGTGGGGCCTTCAAATACAAGCTCAATGAAGAAGATGCGCTTGAAGCAATGCAGGCAGCCGTCATCAGTATCAGCTATATACCCTATGCCCAGTTTGATGATGAGATTATTTTACAACGCTTTGGAATTGCTGATGAAACTATCAGACTGAATGAAAAATCATCCATTCTGCTGTATCCGCAACTTGGGCTGAGCATTACTTATAACACGGATGCGAAAGAGATCCTGCAATATGTTGCGCCTGCTGATTTTGACAGACTGAAAAAGCTGGCCCAGGACCAGCTTCTTTAAACGACTTTTTCTAAATATTCGCCGGGCTCCCGGTAACGCGAACTAATATCCTGTACTTTTGGCAGGATACTGATAAAGACATCGACCAGCGCAGGGTCAAACTGTGTGCCACTCATCTCTTTTATATAATCGACAGCCTGTTGTACCGACCAGGCTTTTTTATATGGCCTTTCAGATGTTAATGCATCAAACACATCTGCCAGCGCCACTATGCGCCCTACCAGCGGAATATCTTCACCTTTAAGGCCGTTCGGGTAACCGCTGCCATCCCACTTTTCATGATGACTAATCGCAATCAGACGGGCTTGTTCCAGCAATTCTGTATCGCCACCGGAAAGTATCTGCGCACCAATAGTAGTATGGCTCTGCATCACTTGCCATTCTTCTGCATTTAATTTGCCGGGCTTTAGCAATACCGCGTCCGGTATACCCAGTTTTCCGATATCGTGCATCGGACTCGAGTTCAGAATTAAATCACACTGCTCATCACTTAGACCAATCGCGCTGGCAAGTGCTGCCGAAACTTTACTCATGCGAATAATATGCAGTCCGGTTTCATTATCCCGGTATTCTGCCGCCAGCCCCAGTCGGTGGATGACCTCAAGCCGGGTTTCCTGAAGCTCTTGAGTGCGTAGCGCTACTTTTTCTTCAAGGTGATTGTTTTGATTTTGCACCATTTCATATAAGCGTTTTACTTCCAGCTGGTTTTTTATCCGCGACAGAAGCTCCACCCGGTCAAACGGTTTATGCACATAATCTTTGGCGCCTCCGGTGAGGGCACGAATACGGGTTTCACGATCTGTCTGCGCAGTTAATACCAGAATACAAGGGAAGTTATCACCGCTGTCAATCGCCGACATCTGTTGCATGACGTCGAAACCGTCAAATACCGGCATATTCAGGTCCAGCAAAACCAGATGCGGCTGAAGCTTCTGAAATAATTCGACGGCTTGCGTTGAATCTGTTGTCGAGGTGAAATTTTTGTAGCCATCGAGCTCTAATATTTTCTCGATTAATGTGACATTAGCCTGCTCATCATCAATGATTAGTATCCGGCTATCTTTAATATCTTTTTCAGAAATCATTCAACGGAACCTTAATATACAATCCACAACATCAGGCCTTTAGGTAGGGCATCATTACTTTATTTTTTGTCTGACTGATTTTAGGCAATCAATCCTAGAATATTTGCCTGAGACTTTGTCAATATTGTTAAAATTCAGGCGCGAGCTATTATCTATAGCATAAATCGGACAGATTGGGGAAATATTCTGATAGAGCCACGGTAAAATTCCGACAACAATGTAGGAATTTACTTACAAGCGGTCATAAACTCATGACACCGTTACTCGTATATACCGTGCTCACGTGTGGCTACAAAGCGTACATCCGGCCAGCGTTCTTGTGCCATTTGCAAATTCACCCGGGTCGGTGCCAGATATACCAGATCACCGGCATTATCGAGTGCCAAATTCGTCTGATTTTTATTTTTAAAGTCCGTCATCATTTTTGCATCATCGCATTCAATCCAGCGCGCCGTATTGGTATTGACGTTCTCGAAGCTGCATTCAACACCGTATTCATCTTGTAAGCGATACGCCACCACATCAAATTGTAGAACACCAACCGCGCCAAGAATTAAGTCATTATTATGCATTGGCTTAAATAACTGTGTCGCACCCTCTTCACATAACTGAGTCAGACCTTTAAGCAACGCTTTCATCCGTAAAGGGTCTTTTAACTGCGCACGTCTGAATAGTTCCGGTGCGAAATTAGGAATACCAGTAAAGGCCAGCTGCTCACCGTTGGTGAAGGTATCGCCGATCCTGATGGTACCGTGGTTATGCAAGCCTATGATGTCGCCAGGGTAAGCGTCTTCTACGTGTTCACGGTCAGATGCCATAAATGTTAAGGCATCACTGAATTTCACGTCTTTTTTAATTCGCACATGATGCGCTTTCATGCCTTTTTTAAAGACACCGGAACAAACCCGCATAAAGGCAATACGGTCACGATGAGCCGGATCCATATTGGCCTGAATTTTAAACACGAAACCGCTGAAGCTTTCTTCTGTCGCTGCGACTTCACGGCTTGATGTCAACCGTGATTTTGGAGCAGGCGCATATTTATCGATCGCTTCTAACAATTCACGCACACCAAAATTATTAATACCTGAACCAAAGTAGACTGGCGTGACGTCGCCGGCACGATACGCGTCAAAATCAAAGGCATGGCTTGCGCCTTTAACCAGATCGATTTCATCACGAAGATCAGCCGCTACTGACGCCCCCAACTGTTCATCCAGTTGCGGGTTATCCAGCCCCTGGATTAAATCACCAGCCAGCAGTTTACCGCCATGGGTTGCACTGAACAGATAGACACAATCGTTATACAGATCAAACACACCTTTAAACTGTTTACCCATGCCAATCGGCCAGGTCATAGGCGCGCACTGAATATTTAAGATTTCTTCAATCTCATCAAGGATGTCGATCGGGTCGCGTGCTTCGCGGTCCATTTTATTGACAAATGTAATGATAGGCGTAGTGCGTAAACGACACACTTCCATTAATTTAATGGTTCGTTCCTCAACACCTTTTGCCGCATCGATGACCATCAGCGCGGAATCAACCGCGGTTAATGTGCGGTAAGTATCCTCCGAGAAGTCGGCATGTCCGGGGGTATCAAGTAAGTTCATAATGCAGTCTTTATACGGAAACTGCATGACCGATGAAGTAACCGATATACCGCGTTGTTTTTCCAGTTCCATCCAGTCTGAGGTGGCGTGACGTGAGGCTTTTCTGCCTTTTACGGTGCCTGCCATCTGAATCGCTCCACCGTATAACAGGAGCTTTTCTGTCAGCGTTGTTTTACCCGCATCAGGGTGGGAAATAATGGCAAAAGTACGGCGTTTTTGCAGGGATTCGAGAAATTCACTCATCGGTATTGGTATTTTCTAGTTCGAGAGCGCGCATTATAGCGTAAGCGCGATAGACTCTGAATATTTCAATACAATTAACTGGCATAACACGGGGATATTCTTTCAACTCAAGGTATCAGGCTATAGCAACGCTGTTATCTGATTAACGATAATATTAGCAAGCCGGCGCGAGTGCAGATTAAGTGATGGGTTTAGCCAAAACAATGGCGTCTTCGCGGCCATTTTCTGCCGGATAGTACGCTTTACGCAGGCCAATTTTTTCAAATTCCAGACTGGTATAAAGATTCAGCGCAACCTGATTAGACTGTCGCACTTCCAGCAGAGCACGCGTCGCATTGCCACGTTTTACCAGTTCCAGCAAGTACATCAGCAATTCACGGCCATAACCTTTACCCTGATAAGCACGGCTAACACTCAAATTCAGAATATGTGATTCATCAACAATCATTCCGACGATACCGTAGGCAATAATTTCACTATCAACTTCATTCACAATACAAAGGTGACCGGTTTTAATACAGTCTTCAAAAATGCCTTCCGACCACGGAAACGGATAGATATCCTGATCGATATCAAACACACTTTTGACATCATCGAGACGCATTAAACGATAACAACTCTGGGTTTTGTTGAGCTGATAACTAATCGCCTTGTCTGCCAAAACATCAGCCATTTAGTATGTGTTTGATCTGCAGTAGTGTATGCCAGGCTTGGCGTTTCTTTTCAGGCTGCTTCAGTAACTCTTCCGGCCTGTGCATAACCATCAGTGGTACTGACTGATAGTGGAAACTTTGTGTACTTAATTCATCAATGGATTTTTTTGTCAGCAGCAAATGCTGCGCGCTAACTTCGCCCAGCGCAACCAACAGCTGCGGTTTTAGCAAATTGATCTGCTGGCTCAGAAAGTGTTCACAACAAAGAATCTCTGTGGTTCGCAGTTCACGGTTATCCGCTAACTGACATTTAACCAGGCCGGTTAAAAAAACCTCATCACGCTGCAAGTCTATTGCTTTAAGCATGTTACTAAATAGCTGACCACTCTGACTTGTCTGCAATGCACTCTCTGAAGCGGGATCAAAAATCGGTGCGGTGGTAATAAACATGAGCCGTGCTGACTCAGAACCTTCTGCTGCCACTGTGCTGACTCGGCTCTGATGCAGTTCGCAAGCAACACAGGACTGGATCGCACTGTCGAGACTGATCCAGTCAGTTAGCTCTGGTTCAACCTGTCCGGCGACAGACTGTTCGATCTTTTCAGGCACCGGCTGTTGGATTGGTTTAGTATCTGCGTCTGCCGGCAGGCGCTGCTGCCAGAGTTGAATACCCATTGTTTGCAGATAGTACTGACGCAATTCGGGGCTCATAGGAGCCCCGTTTTTTTGCTGATTACTGTTTTCAGACATTAACATGCTGAGGGTGTTCACGAAGATCCGGCTTACGCAGCAGATTCAACGCGTGGATATAAGCATTAGCCGATGCAATAACAATATCGGTATCTGCACCTTGGCCGTTAATAATGCGCCCGTCCATTTTCAGCCTGACCGTTACTTCACCCTGTGAATCGGTACCGGTTGTTATATTGTTAACCGAATATAACTTGAGCTTTGTACCGCTGTTAGCGATTTTTTCTATGGCTTTAAAGGTGGCATCAACCGGGCCGCTGCCGCTTGATGTTGATTTCATTTCTTTGCCGTCAACTGACACCACAATCTCTGCCTGCGGCGTTTCACCAGTCTCGGAACAGACTTTCAGACTCACTAGCTTGTAATATTCGTCGGCCAGTTGAGAGCTGGCTTCACTGACCAGCGCGCGTAAATCTTCATCGTAGATTTCATGTTTTTTATCGGCCAATTCTTTAAAGCGGGAAAAGGCCTCGTTCAATGCTTCTTCTGAATCAAATTCGATATCCAGATCTTTCAGGCAACTGCGAAATGCATTTCGGCCCGAGTGTTTACCAAGCACGATACGGTTATCACTCCAGCCCACATCCTGAGCCCGCATAATTTCATAGGTTTCACGGTTTTTCAGTACTCCGTCCTGATGGATGCCCGATTCATGCGCAAAAGCATTGGCACCGACAATAGCTTTATTAGGCTGTACGGCAAAGCCGGTTATACCCGATACTAGCCGTGAGCAATTCATAATTTGCGTGCTATCGAGCCCTGTATCGCAGCTGAACATATCCTGCCGGGTACGTATCGCCATCACCACTTCTTCCAGTGACGCATTACCGGCACGCTCACCCAATCCGTTAATCGTACATTCGACCTGACGCGCGCCGTTTTGTACTGCCGACAATGAATTAGCTACAGCCAAACCCAGATCATTATGACAATGCACCGAGAAGATGGCTTTATCTGAATTCGGAATTTTTTCAAGCAGGTTTTTTATCAGCGCTCCAAATTGTTCCGGTACATTATAGCCAACCGTATCCGGTATATTGATTGTGGTGGCGCCGGCATCAATCACCGCTTCAATCACACGGCATAAAAAATCAAGCTCAGAACGCCCGGCATCTTCCGGTGAGAATTCAACATTATCAGTAAAACCCTTGGCCATTTTAACCGCATGCACAGCCTGCTCCAGTACTGCATCCGGCTCCATCCGTAATTTTTGCTGCATATGAATCGGCGAGGTCGCAATAAACGTATGTATGCGGGGGTTAACGGCATTTTTTAAGGCTTCGCCAGCACGCTCAATATCTTTTTGTAAGGCACGCGACAAACCACAGACACTACTCTCTTTAATCACATCAGCGACAGCTTTTACCGCTTCGAAATCGCCCTGACTGGCTATCGGGAAGCCCGCTTCGATGACGTCAACTTTCATTTTTTCCAGCGCTTTGGCGATCCGTACCTTTTCATCTCTGGTCATCGATGCGCCCGGGCTTTGCTCGCCATCACGCAAGGTGGTATCAAATATAATCAGCTTATCTGCACTCATGTTCTGCTCCATTTACCGATCTCAGCATCGGAAAATCACTAACGGTTTTATAAAGTCTCAGTTGAGGCTTTATGAATTCAGGTTTTTATACGGTTAAGCCTCGCCAGGACATCATCATCTGCCTTACGGCAGTAGGTGAAATAAAACAGTGAGCAGATCAGCGTTAGGCAGGCACAATGAAACAGCGCGGCAAGAAACCACGGGGCTATTATCAAGTTGTTTCATTGTGTTTTTCATAGGTAATATGAATATAGCGCCTTAGTCAGCTATTGCCAAGCCCGTTAATGGCTTTTTCTGCCTAGCCGTATTTATTTCTCCTCGTCCTTGCTATCGGCAGTTGTCGGCAGGGGTTCCTTGCCCGGGCGTTTGCCTTTTCTCAGTAACGACAATACCGGTCCTGACAGCATATAAGCGATGAAACCGGCAAATAAAACTTTTGGCGGATCATACGATGCGAACATCAGCGCCAGCACGGCTACTAGCAATGCTGCAAAAGGCACTTTGTGTTTGAAGTCGACTTCTTTAAAACTGCTGTACAGAAAATTACTTACCATCAGCAAACCCGATAATAAGGTAACCACCAGTGCCGGAATAGCCAGTTCTTTACCGCTAAATCCCTGATCAACACTCACCCAGACAAAGCCGACAACACAGGCCGCCGCTGCCGGGCTAGGTAAGCCCATAAAAAAGCGTTTGTCTGCAGTTCCAACTTGTGTGTTAAAGCGCGCCAGTCTCAAAGCAGCCGCGGCGGTATAGATGAATGCCACCATCCAGCCTAATTTACCCCATTGCCAGCCTAACGCTGCCATCGATGATAATGACCATTCGTACATAATCAGAGCCGGGGCCAAACCAAACGACACCATATCAGCCAGACTGTCGTATTCGGCACCAAATGAAGTTTGAGTATTGGTCAGTCGCGCAACGCGGCCATCAAGTCCGTCCAGTATCATGGCGATAAAGATGGCGATTGCGGCCTGTTCGAAGCGCCCATTCATGGCAGCTACGATGCCATAAAACCCGCCAAATAACGCTGCCGTGGTAAATAAGTTAGGTAATAAATAGATACCTTTACGACGTTTTGTTTGTAATTGTTCTGATTCCATAAGGTCCGCACTGGTTAGCAACAAATTTAAGTCTAAATTTTACGCTTTACTGAGCATTTAGGATAGTACATATAAGAAAGGAGCCATAAAGGCCCCTTTCTTCAAAAATACTTGAAACGTCGGCTTAGTTGCGCGACTTATCAACAATTTTGTTGGCACCGATCCAAGGCATCATTTCACGTAACTTACCACCCACCACTTCGATCGGGTGTGCTGCGTTATTACGACGACGGGCTGTCATTTCCGGGTAGTTAGTTGCACCTTCCAGAATGAAACGTTTTGCGTAGTCACCGTTCTGAATATTTTGTAATGCCTGACGCATCGCTTTACGGCTTTCATCATTGATAACTTTATCGCCGGTTACGTATTCACCGTATTCAGCATTGTTTGAAATTGAGTAGTTCATGTTAGCGATACCGCCTTCGAACATCAGATCTACAATCAGTTTCAGCTCGTGTAAGCATTCAAAGTATGCCATTTCAGGTGCATAACCGGCTTCAGTTAATGTCTCAAAGCCCATTTTAACCAGCTCAACCGCACCACCACATAACACCGCCTGCTCACCGAACAGGTCAGTTTCTGTTTCATCTTTAAACGTGGTTTCGATAATACCGGTACGACCACCACCAACACCCGATGCATAAGACAATGCCAAGTCTTTCGCTTTACCCGATGCATCCTGATAAACAGCAATCAGATCAGGAACACCGCCGCCACGTACAAATTCACTGCGCACGGTGTGACCCGGTGCTTTTGGAGCAATCATGATAACATCCAGGTCTTTACGCGGAACGATCTGGTTATAGTGAATCGCAAAACCGTGTGCAAATGCCAGGGTCGCGCCTTCTTTAATGTTTGGCTCTATCTCATTTTTATAAAGTGCAGACTGAATTTCATCGGGCGCTAATACCATAATCACATCAGCTGATTTTACAGCATCGGCAATCGGCTTGACTGTCAGGCCTTCATTTTCAGCTTTAATTGCTGATGCAGAACCGCTGCGTAAAGCAACGGTAACATCTGCGCCGGACTCTTTAAGATTAAGTGCATGTGCGTGGCCTTGTGAACCGTAACCGATGATCGCAACTTTTTTTGATTTGATAATAGAAAGATCGCAATCTTTATCGTAAAAAATGTTCATAATATTTGTTTCCTGCCTAGAAAATTAAATTCTTAAATAAATTAAATAAATTAAATAAAACGATTATAAACCGAGGACTTTTTCACCACGGCTAATGCCCATTGCTCCTGAGCGCACCACTTCATGAATACTGATGCTGGATAAAGACTGCAAAAACGCATCCAGTCTTTCACCCGGCCCGGTCAGTTCAACCGTATAAGTCGTGTCAGTAACATCGATAATGTTGCCACGAAAGATATCAACCAGCCGCTTTACTTCAGCCCGTGACTCACCCACCGCTTCAACCTTGATCAGCATCATTTCACGCTCGATATGAGGTGATTCTGTCAGGTCAACCAGCTTGATCACATCGACCAATTTGTTTAACTGTTTCAGAATCTGCTCAACGATATCGTCCGTACCAGAAGTGACCAGCGTCATTCTTGAGAGCGACGAATCGTCCGTCGGCGCCACTGTTAATGACTCGATATTATATCCGCGGGCCGAGAATAAACCGGCAACCCGGGATAATGCACCGGATTCATTTTCCATTAATATTGAGACTATATGCTGCATGATTACACTAACACCATTTCATTAAGACCAGCACCTGCTGGTACCATTGGATACACATTTTCGTCGGGATCGGTAATCACATCCAGGAATACCAGCCGATCTTTATGCTGATTAAATGCTGCATCCAGTGCGGCATCTAAGTCTTCCGGTTTTTCAACCCGAATACCCACGTGACCATAGGATTCTACTAATGCGACAAAGTCCGGCAGAACGCTCATTACCGACTGCGAATAGCGCTTGTCGTAGAAAAACTCCTGCCACTGACGCACCATGCCCATAAATCCGTTATTCAAATTCAGGATTTTAATCGGTAAGCCGTATTGCAAACAGGTCGCCAGTTCCTGAATACACATCTGTATACTGGATTCACCGGTAATGCACACCACGCTGTGACCCGGATGCGCCAGCTGCACACCCATGGCTGCCGGCAAACCAAAGCCCATGGTGCCAAGACCACCTGAATTGATCCAGCGACGTGGCTTATCAAATGGATAATACTGCGCAGCCCACATTTGATGCTGACCGACGTCAGATGTGACGTACGCATCACCCTTTGTCAGCTCGTAAACTTTTTTGATCGCTGCCTGTGGCTTGATTTTATCGCTCTCAGTATCAAACTTAAGGCAATCCTGGGCGCGCCAAACATCAATTTGCTGCCACCAGATCTCCAGTGCAGAAGTATCGACTTTGCTTTCAGATAGCCCGATCTGTTTAATCAGTGCGTCCAGTACAACGGCCACTTCACCAACGATGGGCACATCGACTTTTACTGTTTTTGCAATCGACGCAGGATCGACATCAACATGAACGATTTTCGCATCCGGGCAAAATTTTTCTAAATTACCGGTCACCCGGTCATCAAAGCGCGCACCAATAGCAATTAAGACATCACAATGATGCATCCCCATATTGGCTTCATAAGTGCCGTGCATACCGAGCATACCAACGAACTGTTTGTCCGTAGCAGGATAAGCACCCAGCCCCATCAGCGTGTTGGTGACAGGATAACCAAGTGATTGGGCAAATTCGATAAGCTGCCCACTACCCTCACCTAAAATCACACCGCCACCGCTATAGATCATTGGCTTTTTGGCCGACAAGATCAGCTCAACGGCTTTTTTAATCTGCCCAATATGACCTTTGGTAACCGGGTTATAGGAACGCATTTTGATTTCTTTAGGATAGCTGTATTTAGCTGTCGCACCGGTCACGTCTTTGGGCACATCAACCACGACCGGACCGGGACGTCCTGTCGTCGCCACATAAAACGCCTTCTTGATCGTTTCAGCAAGATCACTGATATCTTTGACCAGAAAGTTATGCTTGACGATCGGGCGCGTAATACCAATAGAATCACATTCCTGAAACGCATCATTACCTATCAGGCTGGTCGGCACCTGACCAGTGATAACCACCATAGGAATCGAATCCATATAAGCCGTGGCAATACCGGTCACGGCATTGGTTGCACCAGGCCCTGAGGTAACCAGGACCGCACCCGGTTTGCCGGTAGAGCGTGCATAACCATCGGCCGCATGCGTGGCCGCCTGTTCATGGCGAACCAGAATATGTTTGACGTCTTCCTGCTTATACAAGGCGTCATAAATATGCAAAACCGCACCGCCAGGATACCCGAACAAATACTCAACACCCTCTTCTTTGAGGCATTGAACCAGAATTTCTGCACCCGTTAATTCCACTTAATTAGACTCCAGAGTCTTCACTTTTTACCCAAAAAAAGTGCTGAATAACCTTAAAAATCATAGACTTTTAGCTGCAAAACAGCCGAACAGAGAAGTCTAATACTTATGCGGCTAAAATTCACGCAAAAAATCAGAAAATGAGGGTATTTTAATGTTTTGATGACAATTTACCGGCATTTCGTCCCAGATTCTGATCATCAATCATATACTGCAGCAACAACCATAAAAAAACCCGGTTAAACCGGGTTTTTTCAGAACAACGAAATAGCTTTAAAAATCAGCTTTAAAAATCGTCAGACTGACCACCAGCAACCTTTGTCAGCGCTTTCTTAATACCGCCCGGTGCGCCCATAATATTCATAAAGCTGTTTTCACCAGCCATACTCAAATCAGGGAAATTAATAGCAATCCGGAAGCGACCGTTTAAGGCTTCAATTTTGTTACCAAGCACTACCATTTCATACGGCAGATGCGCCGCGTGCTTATCCTTATCAAAATCAATCACACCCATAATATAACCATCGTCCTGATACTTATTAAACATATTGGGCGATTTTAAACCGACGCCGTAGACCGTCATATTCTTACCCGGCACATCAACACGATAGACTTTAAAAGCACCAACCTTGTTTTTCTTAAAGCCTTTTTCAATAGCCTCTATAGCCTGCTGATAAGTGCTGTATTCAGCAATCTCATCCGCCTCATCAAACTCTTCCATACCCCAGGCATAATTATATTTGCGTAATTTTTTCTCTGTCAGCCCCTCTGCACCAAAGTCTTTTTCATAACCCAGCGCCGCAATCAGATCGGCACGAATCGCTTTAAAATTATTGTTAAAACGATAAACATAAGCCATATATTCAGGGTTTGTAAAAGCTACCTGCACTTTATCTTTTACCTGGCTCACAGAAACACGCTGCACCGCGCCGTAAGCACCGGCTTTTTCATTTTTAACAATATTAAGAACGGTATTATTCGTTACCGAAAACACATGTGCGTTTTCATACGGTGAATAATCACCCACAATACTAAAACCGGCTTTCGTTAAGGTGCTTTTAGTACTGGCTACCACCGCATTAAAATCACCTGCCGGTGTTTTTGCCATAACAAACGGTTTATATAATTTAGCATCGGCCGCATTGGCAGATGACAACGACACTAAACAGACACTTATAAAAGCAATTAGGAATTTAAAAGAATCTTTTTTGAAAAAAAGTCTCATAAAAAGTATCTCCGATAAAACTGAAAAAAGCCCGGCAACATGGACATGTCGCCGGGCGATAAAACTCTAAACTGAACTTAGAATTTTTGTGAGTACATCAACTGCCAGTTAGTCTGTGCATGCGTTGTTGTCACGGTACTACCTGCCACCACTTCAACTTCCGGTGCGATGGTTAATGAGAAATCAATGCTCGATGTTTTACCCATTGCCTGACCTACACCCAGTGTATAGTGGTTTTCAATCGTAGCTGGGAACAAATGGTTCATTGTCGCATCCGGTACTGGATTACTGGAGCTGTTAATACCCGCACGTAATGTAGTCGCTGATGAGACTTTATAAGCACCACCAATCTGGATAACCGTCTGGTCTTCCCAGTTTTGGTACATTTCAACATCCATAGATGCACCACCAAACATCCCGTTGGTTGGAACCGCATCGGCTGTGAACGTCATACGGAAAGAATCCATTACATCAGCCCACTGAATGATTTTTACATCCGCCGCAACCATCCATTTGTCCTGCTGATAAGCCATACCTAAACCAATCTGTGCAGGGAACTGGAAATCGTTAACTGATAACTTACCCGTTAAATCAACCGTTTGGCCAATCACAGGGTTACCATCAGGCGTACCTGTTGTTAAAAAACCACCATCGCCATCTACATTCATCGAGACTGTCGCGTTACTGGTTTCTAAATCACTCATTGCTGTTTTTGCATGGTAAGTCGCACCAACAGTCAGGTTATTATTAACCTTAAAGGTCATACCAATTTTACCGGTAATGCCTGCACCTTTTGCATCTCCCGTATAATCACTGTCATCAGAAAAATTAAAATTCACCCAATTAACACCACTAATACCACCAGCATCCATTGCACCAGCTAAGCCATCAACTAATGAACCTGAAGCAATACCACCATTATGTGCACCACTAATATTAAAACCACCCACTGTAACTGCTGTATCAATAAAATCACCAAAACCTGTTGCATCACCAGGCATCGCCATCATCAGATCCATGCCACCAAAGACATAATCAATCGAACCACCCACAGATAGATTTTTATTTACGTTATAAACAATAGGAGCCACTAATCGGCCTACACCCACTTCTGAACGGCTGACATCACCAGTACCGCCCATTGACGGATCAACCGCTGATGCCGAAGCATATTCTGTACCCATGCCGCCTTGTGCAAACATACCCACGCCATAAGTTAAAGACTCATTACGCACTGCATAACCAACGGCTGGCATAAAAAATGATGTCGCAGCTGAATCGGCATCTCCTGCAAGAGGATGAGTTGCTGTAATATCCGGCGCTAAATTACCCAAAGCCACATCCAGACGAGCTTCACCATCTTCCATCATGCCTAAGGTAGCTGGGTTATTCATAACTGCAGCCACACCGTTATCGTAAGCCATCGATGCGCCACCCATACCGGTTGCAATCGGGCCGTAGCCTTCCAGTAACATACCGTTGGTTGCCACAGCACTAAGTGGTGCCACGATAGCAGCGGCGACTGATACCGCCAGAACTGAACGTTTAATTTGAAATGTCATTGATATACCCTCATATATGATTTTAATTTTTTATTGCTTTTATAATTTGTGGAATAAATACCTGCTTTAAACCATCGCTGTACAATGTCAAAGCATAAACACTTTGTCAATCAATGGTTTAAGATCAGTTTTTATCGGTTTTAATTCGCTATTATTAATATCCGTATATTGTTATTAATTAATATAATAATAACTATATAATCTTAAATTATTGATTGTTATCAATTTAAATATAGATTTAAGCCATTATTTTAAATATTACAAAACACCCAAAGCTTGTTAATTTTTTTATATTTATTTTTTTACCCATATAAAAATTACTTTTCTCATATATCAGCCATAGTAAATTTATTTTTGCCAAAAAAAAGCCTGAAATTAATTCAGGCTTTTAATCAGAAACTGTCGTGCTGTTTTTAAATAAACAGGCAGACGTCAGAGTCACCGGCAAATTCAAAGAACAGGGCCGCACCGCCTAACTCTACACCGTCCACAAAACTCGATGAATTAAACTCAAACAGATCAACGGTCATCTGGCAGGCAATAAAACGTACTTCAGCTTCCTGACACAGTTCACGCAGCTCTTCCAGAGGCGCAACGCCTTTTGATTTCATTTTCTTTTTCATCATCACGGTCATCATGCTTTGCATGCCCGGTAATGCCTGCAATAACACAGGAACTGGCATCGGCATTGGCATACCTGGGTTACCCAGTGATGAGACTTTTAAATCCAGCTTTTTTTCAACCAGCTTTAAGCCATAAAACGTAAAGAAGATTTCTGTTTCATAACCCAGCGCAGAAGCTGTTGATGCCAGAATAAACGGAGGATAAGCCCAGTCCAACGTGCCTTTTGTTGCAATAATTGCCAATTTTTTACTCATTTCTCAAACACCTCTTGTCAATATCTTTGTAAGCCATGCAGGCTTTTATTTAAAATTAATTATTCACACCAACAGATAATGCTTTTTATTATTAGAGCTATAGCGCTTATCTATGACCAACCATAAATTTTTTTAATGATTAAGCAGATTTAGTGATCGCTAAATCTAATTTATGCCAGTCAATAAAACAAGGCTTAATTAATAATTCCGATGGAGTCTGAGGACTGGAGAACGGTTAAGTTGAATCAGAAACACCGCGGCTTTAAACATTCAATTAAAGCCGCTGCTTGTAATTTAAGGATAAGAATCAGAGCAGATTAAGCCATCACAGCTTTAACAACAGCTAACCACTTAAGCCATAGCTGCAATATCGAAACCCTGTTGGGCCCATGCCAAAATACCACCTTTTAGGTTATAGGTTTGCCCAAAGCCCTGTGTCACCATAAAGCTTGTGGCCTGTGCAGAACGCGCACCGCTATGGCAATACAATATATAGGTTTCATCATTACTCAATTCAGGTAATTTTGCCTGCAGGATATTCAATGGAACAGGCTCACAACCGCGGATACAACCTCGCTGAATTTCAGCAATATTCCGCACATCCAGCAATCTGAAGCTTTTCCCCGCTTCTTGCATAGATTTTAATTCGGCCACATCGATTTCTTGAATTGAATGCATCTACCATCTCCTATTTTAAATATTAGAGTATTCTAACATAGATAGACATATCAACAACAACAAAGGAACTTTATTTTATTCATACCACCCTAATCCCAATAAAAATTAAGTATGATTAACCCAAATCCACAAAATATTATCGATTATTTACTTATGACACTAAGGACAACCCTGTTATTACTCAGCCTGATTTCTCCCTGTCTGGCTGACAGCCCGCTACCCGATCTAGGTCACCCGTCACAAACCACACTCAGCCCCGAACACGAAAAAGAGCTAGGAGAAGCTTTTATCAGGGCACTCAAAGCACACGCCCGTTTTGTCAATGATGAACTGGTGAATGACTATATTCACAATCTGGGTTTAAAACTTGCCGCCAACAGCCCGGAGCGCGGACGGGAATTCAATTTTTTTATTATTGATGCAGGCGATATCAATGCCTTTGCCGGCCCCAATGGCACTATCGGTATTAATAAGGGGCTGATTCTCGCTGCCGATAATGAAAGCCAGCTAGCCAGTGTCATGGCTCATGAAATTGCTCATGTTACTCAAAAACACCTGACCCGTGCCTATCAAGCCAGCGAAAACACCAATATCACCACACTAGCGACGATTCTCGCAGCCATTTTAATTGGCGCTGCCGATCCGACGGCAGGAGCTGCTGTGATGTTTGGCGGCGTTGCCGGCAATATGCAATCGCAAATCAACTTTACCCGTAGCAATGAATACGAGGCTGACCGGGTCGGTATTCAAATTATGACGGCTGCTGACTTTAACCCTAAAGGCATGATCGAGTTTTTTGAAATACTGCAAAGTCAGTCTCTTTATGGCAGCGAAAACGATCTGGAATACCTCAGAACTCACCCTTTAAACAACGCCCGAATTGCCGAAGCCTCCAATCGCGCGAGCAAAACCTCTTTTCAATTCAATAACGACAGCCTGATCTACCAATTAGCACGACAGCGGCTGATTGTTGCCAATAGCCAGGTACCTGCGGAATTAATCAATGGCTATCTTGAAAGCAAAAGCGAAAGCGCAGAAAAAACCTATGGACGAGCATTGATCTATCTGCGATTAAATAAACCCGATCAAGCCATTCACACACTCAAAAACTTACATAAAAAGCAGCCGCATCTCTGGTATCAGCTAGCACTCGCAAAGGCCTTTTATAAAAATAACGATGAGGCCGAGGCAATCAAGCTTTACCAACAATTAAACGCAATTTATCCCGACTATCTACCAGTAACTCATGCTTTTGCACGCGCCTTAATAAACTATAAAAAATACAGCAAAAGTATTCAGATACTCGAAAAACAGCTAACCGAGCAAAAAAACAGCGAAACCTATAACCTATTAGCTCAGGCTTACTCAAGACAAAACAACCTGTTAAAAGCCTACAGCCTTAAAGCAGAGCAATATGCCTTCGATGGGTTTTATGAGCTAGCCATACAGCAACTAACCAGTGCGCTGCGGCTACCTGATAACAACACAGAGAGCCTAAAAAGGCTCAGCGCACAGATGCAAATCTATAAAAACAAATACAAAACTGACTAAATAGATATTATTTATCGAAACCTTAAGAAAACCTTAAGGATCAAAATTAGAAACCGCTTATATTAATTAATCCTAACATGAGGAAAAATAACATTTTTTCCTTGCCATATAGTTTGCACTCTGTATGCTATGTATCGTCAAATAAAAACTGAAATTAAATAATTTTTAAGAATCAGTTACTACTATCACAACCAACGCAAGAGTATGAGGAGAAGCTTATGCGCATCTCGGCGCGAATAGTAAATACTGCAGCATCACTAGCTGTACTCATCGGTTGCCTGAGCTTGGCTACACCTGCTGTTTCTGTTGCAGAAAATGCAGACGCAGTTGAAGCGGGCAAAGAAATTGCTTTCAGCAAGAAAAAAGGCAATTGCTTGGCATGTCATGACATTAAAGGTGGAAAATTACCCGGTAATATCGGACCACCATTAATTGCAATGAAAGCCCGATTTAAGAAAGAAGACCTGAAGAACCAAATTAGCGACGCACGTGTTAAAAACAAGCACACAATAATGCCTCCGTTCGGTCCTCATCAGATTCTTAAAGCAGATGAAATCGAAAAAGTCGTAGAATTTATCTACACACTATAAATTTACTGAGGTAATTATCATTATGAACTCAAAACGTAGAACCCTGCTTAAAGGCTCTTTAGCAGCTGGCGCCGTAGGCGTAGCAGCAAGTGCAGGTCTTTTAGCTCCACGCAGTGTATTAGCAGCATGGCCTAAATCAGCATTTTCTGCTAAAGGCATCGATGCATCTTTATCTGAGCTTTATGGCTCTGGTGACGCAGCATCTAGCAGTAGCATCAAACTGAAAGCGCCAGACATCGCAGAAAACGGTGCTGTTGTTCCTGTAACTGTTTCTAGCTCAATCAAGAACGCTGAATCTATCAGCATCTTTGTAGCTAAAAACCCACAGCCATTAACTTCATCTTATGCTTTAGGCTCAGCTACAGATGCGTATGTTGCTACCCGTATTAAAATGGGTAAAACATCTGACGTAGTAGCAGTTGTTAAAGCTGGCGGCAAATTATACAGCGCCAAAAAAGAAGTTAAAGTCACCATCGGCGGCTGCGGCGGTTAATCAATCATTTTAGCGAGTAAGTACAATGGCAAAATCCATTAAAGTAAGAGCAAGCAACAAAAACGGCTTGACGACTGTAAAAGCTCTGATGAGCCACCCAATGAAAGTCGAAAAGAAAGATAAAAAAACAGGTGAAGTAAAACCTGCACATTTTATCCAGACTGTGACTTGTGAACACAACGGCAAAGCTGTATTAACAGCTGAATGGGGCGCTGCAATCTCAGCAAACCCTTACCTGTCTTTCAAATTCAATGGCGCTAAAAAAGGCGACACTTTGAAAGTCAGCTGGGTAGACAACAAAGGCGAGAACGCTACTGTTGACGCTAGTATTAAATAAAGTAGCGACAGAACTACAATAAATCTGGAGAAGTTTTCTAATGAAAAAATTAGCTGCAATTTTTACTGCGGTTGTTATGCTGGCGTCGCCTTTTGTCGCCAGTGCATCACCACAGCAAGATCTAAAGGACTTCAGAGCTTTCTTTAAAAATAAATTCCCTGAAACACCGATGAATGATTTCATCAATGGTGTTTACTCTATTCACAAAGCATCACGTGAACAGTGGGAAGCATTTGAAGAATTTCCATCTTACGAAATCTATATCGATAAAGGTGAAGCTCTATTTAATGATACTAAATTTGCGAACGGTAAAGGATTCAAAAACTGTTTCCCTACTGCTCAAAAAGGTATCAAAGGTGAATACCCATACTTCGATAACAAGACCGGCAAAGTTGTTACATTAGAAGGTGATATTAATAAATGTATCACCAGTAACGGCAGTGAAAAATGGGGCTGGAAAAAAGGCAAGATGGCTTATCTGAGCGCATATCTGGCATACCAGACTCGTGGCCAGACTATCAAAGTAGCGACTCCGAAAGGTGAAGCTGCCTTAGCTGCATATAATGTTGGTAAAACACACTTTTATGCCAAGCGTGGCCAGCTGAATATGTCATGTGCGGATTGCCATTACTACTATTCTGGCAACAAAATCCGTGCTGACATCCTGAGTCCTGCTCTGGGTCACGTTTCACACTTCCCTGTTTACCGTAACAAGTGGGCTAAGAAGTCTGGTGATGGCATGGGTACCTTACACCGTCGTTATGGTGGTTGTAACAAACAGGTACGTGCACGTCCATTTAAAGCTCAAAGCGCTGAATACAGTGCTCTTGAGTACTTCCATACTTATATGAGTAATGGATTAAAATGGAACGGTCCTGGTCAGCGTAAGTAAGCTTTCCTTGCATCCAAAAAAAAACCCGGTCTTGACCGGGTTTTTTTTTGATTAAATTTGATAACAGTAAAATACTCGGCAAAAGGCCAATATCAAGAGAAGCCCTTAATAAGGAATAGTAGCTAAGATCGATTACTAGTGTTTAAAATAAAGTATAGAATGTAGAATATTGAAGGGTAAAACAGGAGTATGGGGTAAAGATGGTGGGTCATGATGGATTCGAACCATCGACCAATGGATTAAAAGTCCACTGCTCTACCAGCTGAGCTAATGACCCCCAAACGAGGTGTGAATAATACAGTAGTTCTGGATAAAAACAAGGGTTAAATTCAGAAAATTCTGATATTTTATTATTGCTTAAAATAACTCAGTACAAGCTGCCGATGGTTGATTAATGTTTATACAATCAATAACTTGTTTTTATATTCTCACGCTTATATAAGCCACTGCCCGCCCTCAAAAGATCGAAAGCCGCGTCTGCAGAAAAGCACTTTACCATCGAATTAATAATACAGTGTGGGGTCACTGATAGCCGCTTCTTCAAAGCCTTTCTTTCGTAAACGACAGGAGTCACAACGCCCACAAGCACGGCCCTGAGCATCAGCAGAATAGCAGGATACCGTCTTTGAATAATCCACTCCGTTCGCAGTGCCAAGTTTGATAATATCGCCCTTACTAAGACTGATTAACGGTGTGTGCAGTGTGATTTTGTTACCCTCTACTGCAGATTTTGTTGCAAGGTTAGCCATTTGGCCGAATGCATTGATATATTCTGGCCGGCAATCCGGATAGCCTGAATAATCGACCGCATTCACACCAATAAAAATATCTCTGGCTTCAAGCACTTCTGCCCAGGCTAGCGCATAAGACAGAAAAATGGTATTTCGTGCCGGCACATACGTAACCGGAATACCCTGCTCAGAGGACTCAGGCACCTCGATATTCATATCGGTCAGTGCAGAGCCGCCTAGCTGACCAAGATCGATATTTAGCACACGGTGTTCAGACACATTGTACAGGCTGGCGATATTTTTGGCCGCCTGCAACTCAACATCATGTCGCTGGCCATAGCTGAAACTCAGCGCATAACAGTCATACTGCTGTTTAGCCATCGCCAAGACAGTGACTGAATCCAGACCACCTGATAATAAAATAACTGCTTTTGGTTTATGCTGATTCAAACTTAATGCCCTGGTTCATCATTCCAAAGATATTTATGTAACTGCAACTGAAATCTGACTGCAAGCCGATCTTCAAGTACCCATTCTGCCAGTTGTTTAGCCATTTCTTTGCCGTGTACCGGTGAAAAAAGTATTTCACAACGATTAACCAGATCATATTTTTGCAGTTGCTGTTTACTCCATTCGTAATCATTGCGATTACAAATAACAAATTTAATCTGATCTTCTGATTTTATATGCGTCAAGTTGTCATAGCAGTTTTTAGCTTCTTCTCCTGATGCCGGAGTTTTAAGGTCCATAACAACACTGACACGGCGATCAATCGCCGATATATCAAGCGCACCACTGGTTTCAAGAGAAACCTGATAGCCCTGGTCGGATAATAAAGAGAGCAATGAAAGACAATTTTTCTGCGCCAGTGGCTCGCCGCCGGTTACGGTAACATAGCGTGGACTAAATCCTGCTGTGGTCTCAAGTATCTGCTTGACAGTGAATTTTTCACCACCGCTGAAAGCGTATTCAGTATCACAATAGTGGCAGCGTAGCGGGCATCCGGTTAGTCGTATAAATACGGTGGGGAGCCCGACTGTGCGGGTCTCTCCCTGCAGTGAAAAAAATATTTCGGTAATGCGAAGTAATGATTCGCGCGATTCAGTCTCTGTCACGTTGTTTATTTACCTTCACGTGCAAGCCGGTCAAGTCGCTGTTGTGCAGTACGGGCATTGGTGCTGTCCGGATACTGTGTGACAACGGCATTGAGCGCGGCTTTAGCCTGATCCCATTTCTTTAATTCGTAAAAAGTGAAGCCAATTTTTAATTCTGCATCCTGACGTTTCGGGCTGTCCTGATAATCAGTTACAATCTTCTGGAACTCCAGCAATGCCGTTTTATAATCGCGCGTCGCATAATTCGCTTCACCCAGCCAGTACTGTGCATTATCGGCGTATTTACCACCGCTATAGGTAGCTAAAAATTCTCTGAAGGCGGTAATTGCCTGCGTGTAATTGCCTTCTTTCAGCAAATTAAACGCTTTGGTATAGGCTGCCTGTTCGCGAGCCTGATCGGCCTCATCTTTCGACATGGCCGCAATTCCCGAATTGTCAACAGTCGACGACGTTATACCTGATGAGGGCTGTATTCTGCCAGATGTAGCACCGTGAGAAGATGCCGAACCTGCTTCAAGTTCCAGCATACGACGATCAACGTCCTGATAGAGACTACGCTGTCTTTTTGTCAGCAAGTCCATCTGGTGTTCCTGCTGTTCAGAAATCTCACGAAGCGCACTGATTTCCAGCTGCAGCTGCCGCAATTGTTCGAGCAGCTCATACACCACATTGTTATTAACTTTTTTCTCAAGCAACTCCAGACGATCTTCCGCTTCGCCTTCCAGCGCAGGTGCACTGCCATACTGCACACGAGGTTCCGGCGCAGTTCTGGGTGGTGATGCAAATACCAGATTAACGATAAATAGTGAACTTAACAACACACCTGTTTTTAACATGACTTGCATATTAGATTGCCTCATAGACCAACTGCACTCGACGATTCTTACTCCATGCCTCTTCATTGTGCTCTAAAGCCACTGGCTTTTCTTCTCCGTAACTGATCACTTCAATCTGTTTTTTTGCCGCACCCTGAAACATCAGCATCCTGCTGACAGCTTGCGCACGGCTGTCCGCCAGTGCAACATTGTATTCTCTTGATCCGCGCTCATCGGTATGGCCTTCGAGCCGAAGTTTCATGTCTGCATTTGATGCCAGATAACGCCCATGCCAGGTAATCAAATCGCGGTACTCCTCTTTTATTGTGCTGGCATTGAAATCAAAATAAATCACTTGTTGCGATAATGGGCTGGTTGCATCATTTATCGCATCTTTACGGTAGGGCTCCTCACCGGCAGTAAATGCCGTGGCCTGACCCTTGCCATCTGCAGCCAGTTTTCCGGTTTCAACGGCATCAGTTGTGGTTGTGGTTGCGCCTGCCGCATCTTCTTTGGTGGCGTCTGACTGGCATCCGGCCAGTAAAAAAACAGCTAACATCAATAAAATATAATTTCGCATTTAAATCACTCCGAGATAAATTATTGTAAAAAGGGCGACCAGCTAGGCTCACGAACCTCGCCTTCTTTAGCAACCAGTCTTTGTTTAAATCGTCCATCTGCAGACACCGCTGCCAGAGCCGCTCGCTGACCTTCAGCGTATAAAATCATACTGCCATTAGGTGCAAAGCTTGGCGATTCATCTAGCGGTCCGTCCGTTAACACCTCAATGACCCCAGTCTCAAGATCCATTGTCGCTATTTTAAATGCCGATTTATCTTTATAGACAAACGCCATCTTCTGACCGTCTTTAGAAATTTCGGCACTGCTATTATAACTGCCTTCGAAAGTCAGACGACGCGGTTTAGCACCTGGACCATCAACTTTATAGAGCTGCGGTTTACCCGAACGGTTTGAGGTAAAAACCAATGACCGGCTATCAGGCAGCCATGTGGGTTCAGTGTCAATTCCCCAATGCTTACTCATTCTTTGTAAAGATTTGTCTTTTAAGGTCAGAACATAAATATCAGCATTACCGTCTTTTGATAAGGTCATTGCCAGTTTTTTTCCATCGGGTGACCAGACAGGAGCACCGTTAAGGCCTGCAAATTCTGAAACTTTTATACGCTCTCCGGACGACAATATCTGGGTATAGATTTGCGCCCGTCTTTTCTCAAAGGAAACGTACGCCAGTCGGCTACCATCAGGTGACCAGCTTGGTGACATGACTGGCTGACTGGAGGTCAGAATAGTAACCGGATTAAAGCCATCAGTATCGGATACTTCGAGCTTATAACTGGCCGTATCTTTATCTCTGATGACAGTGACATAAGCCACTTTGGTATTAAACGCACCTTTTTGCCCAGTTAATTGCTGATAGATTAAGTCACTGATATGGTGCGCTGTATATCTTAACGAGCTGGCATCAGCAGTCAGACTATAACCGAGTAACTGCTCTCCTTTAAAGACATCAAATAGCTGAAATTTCACTGCGAACTGTTGATTACCAGCCGGTCTCACCGAGCCTATAACCAGATTATCGATACCGGCTACCTTCCAACTGCTAAAATCCAGATTTTCAGTACTGGTCGGCCTGCTCAATAATTTATCTTCAGGCACCGGCGCAAAGCGCCCGCTTCGTAATAAATCGCTTGCAATCACATTAAAATCGGATAAATCTGGCGCCGTTTCTTTACTGTCCCAGTAAAATGGCACGATGGCTATTGGTAAGGCGTCTTCTGTACCCTGTGTAATCTCAACATTTAAAATGGCATACGATGGCGTAGCCCATGCATAAATCAGGATACAGGTGAACGTTAAGAGTGCTTTCATAATCGATTTTCTACCAGTCATTTTTCTCATTCTTTAATGCCCAACAAAGGTAAATTGCACCGTTCTGTCGAACACATCCTCTGATGGTGCATCGGGTAAAGGCGAAGCTTTGAGTACCGCCCGCTCGACAGACAGCTGAAAAGCCTTATCACCCTTGCACTCGTCAGTTTTCACACTTAATACTGTACCCGCTCTGTTTTGCGTTATGATGACATTGCAAAACATATCTTTATTGGCACTGGCCGGTTTGATCCAGTTTTTACCGACATGACGTTCGATGCTTTTAACATATTGAGAACGTAACTTTTTCATCTTATCGCTGTTCAAATAACGCTGCTGTTCTTCTTCTGCCAGTTTTTTTCTCAGAGCCTGTGCGTTCAATTCTTTCTGTTTTTCTTCTTCTGCTGCCCTTTTGGCATTTTCTCTGGCCAGCTCCTCTTCCTGTCTTTCTTTCTGTAGCACTGATAAACGTTGTTGTTCAGCCTGACGTTGTTCTTCAAGAGCCTGTTTTTTCTTTTTCAAGTCCGCCAGTTGTTGCGATTCGATCTGTCTTTGTTTTTCTTCAGCCAGACGTTTTTGCTTTAAATCAGCAATACGCTGTTCTTCCAGTCTGCGTTTTTCTTGTGCCTGCCGTTGTTTTTGTTCTTCCTTACGGGTGGTATCGCTCAGTTTTTTTAACCGTGACTCTTCTTTTTGTTTTTTTCTGGCTTCAGATTTTTTTATTTTATCAAGCTCTGCCTGAATGATCTGACTATCAACCACCACCGCCTGAACGGTTTCCACTTCTTTATGCGCTGTAACAGGGCGCTCTGAAAAATTCACACTCACGACTAAGACGACAACAATAAGTAGATGCAGGATTAAAGCGATATAAAAGGCTTTCGAATCATAACGAATAATACCCAGCAGACTTCCATCTTTCATTAAACAAAAAGCCTCATTAATTCAGGCCTTCTGTCATTAAACCGACCTTGGCAACACCTGCCTGTTGCAGATAGACCATAGCCCGCACCACTTTACCATAACTGACCGTTTTGTCGCCACGCACCAGCACCGGTGTATCGGGACGTAACTGTAAGACTGCGGCCACTCGGTTGACCATCAGCTGCGCATCAATCGCCTGATCAGGTTTATCACCAATATTAATAAAATACTCTCCGTCCTTATTAACAGCGACTACCAGAGGTTCCTGCTGATCCGGTGATATCGGGTTAGCATCAGCGGTTGGTAACTCAATTTCAACACCTTGTGACAATAAAGGCGCGGTAATCATAAAGATGATCAGCAATACCAGCATCACATCGATATAAGGAACGACGTTGATTTCAGCCACTGCTCTGCGTTTGCGGTCTGCCATATCTGAGCCTACGCCGTCTTTTCTTCTGGAACTTGTGTTTTATTAATGGTCTGGCGGTGCAGCAGGCTCGAAAATTCTTGCTGGAAGTTTTCATAACGGTTGCAGAGCCGGTCAACTTTTTCGGCATAACGGTTATAAGCCACCACAGCAGGAATTGCTGCAAATAAACCCATCGCCGTGGCAATTAATGCCTCTGCAATGCCCGGTGCCACCATCGCCAGTGTGGCATGTTTAACAGCACCTAATGCCAGAAATGAGTTCATGATTCCCCACACAGTTCCGAACAGTCCCACATATGGGCTGATAGAGCCAATCGTTGCAAGCAATGACAAATGCTGATCTAGCCGGTCTTCTTCTCTGGAAAGTGCCACTTTCATAGTGCGCTGTACACCGGCTAAAATCATCGAGGTGGAACCGGCTTTTTTATGCAACTTGGCATACTCAGAAAAACCGGACTCAAACACTTTTTCCATGCCATGGCGCTCAAGCCGGCGCTGAGTGATACTGCTATAGAGTTCGGTTAGGTCGATACCCGACCAGAATTTTTCTTCGAAGGTGTCGGCAGATACCGTCGCTTTATTGAGCAGCTTGTATTTATGCACGATAACAGTCCAGGAAATAACAGACGCAGCAAGCAGCGCCAGCATAACCAGCTGCACCGTAAAACTGGCACGCAGTATCAGATCAATAAAAGAAAGATCAGCAGACACAAATAATTCCCTCGGGTTGATTAATATGGCTTAATATTTTCACGCAGTCGTTATCCATTTTATCGTATTTTATTTGCCAGCCAGATGCTGAACGATCTCATCCGGTATCGGCCGCGGCTTCATTTTACTGGCCGACAAACAGGCCACCTTGCACACCGCATGACAAAGCAGTGTTTCATCTTTTTCACGGTGAATCACCTGCCGGAACACCAGACTGGCTTTGTTTAATTCAATCACTTCACTGGTAACGCTTAATTCATCATTAAAAACAGCGGGTTTATGATAATCGACACTGACCTGTCTTACCGCAAAAATCACGTCATGCTCTGTTATAAGAATATCCTGCTCAATATTAAAGCGGCGCAAAAACTCTGAGCGCGCCCTTTCAAAAAATTTCAGGTAATTGGCGTAATAAACCACACCTCCGGAGTCTGTATCTTCATAATAGACTCTTATCGGCCAGGAAAATTTCATACAATCCCCGTTTTATCAGCATTATTTTTTAGTGAAATGATGGTATCCATCATTTTAAACACTGCCTGCTGTTTGTTCAGCATCACTCATCGAGTAAAGACAGGTTTTCATCATAATTTCGGCTGTTTTCAGGCTTTTTTAAACCAAAATGTGCGTAGGCGCTGCTCGTTGCCATGCGCCCGCGAGGCGTGCGCATTAGAAAACCCTGCTGAATTAAATACGGTTCCAGCACATCTTCAATCGTATCTTTTTCTTCACCGATTGCAGCCGCCAAATTTTCAACCCCGACTGGACCACCGTCAAATTTTTCGATAATCGATAACAACAGTTTCTGGTCCATCTGGTCAAAACCGTGTTTATCCACGTTAATCATATCCAGCGCGCTGGCCGCTACCTCGGCACTGACCACGCCATCGGCTTTAATTTCGGCATAATCACGCACTCGCCGTAATAAGCGGTTAGCAATTCGCGGCGTACCTCTGGCACGTCTGGCGATTTCGACTGCTCCGTCATCCTGCATCTCTACATTCAGGATGTTTGCCGAGCGTTTAACAATCGACTTCAAATCAGTTGCATTATAAAACTCAAGTCGCAGCACAATACCAAATCGATCACGCAGCGGCGAGGTAAGTGCGCCGGCTCGGGTAGTTGCCCCGACCAGCGTAAAAGGTGGCAGATCGAGTTTGATCGAGCGTGCTGCCGGTCCTTCACCGATAATAATATCGAGCTGAAAATCCTCCAGCGCCGGGTATAGCACCTCTTCAACCACCGGACTTAGGCGATGTATTTCATCGATAAAGAGTACATCATGCGGCTCCAGATTCGTCAGCAAGGCCGCCAGATCACCCGGTTTTTCTAAAACCGGGCCGGAAGTCTGGCGCAAATTCACCCCCATTTCATTCGCAATAATATGCGATAAGGTGGTTTTACCAAGTCCTGGCGGTCCAAATATCAGGCAGTGATCCAGCGCCTCACCACGTTTTTTAGCCGCCGGTATGTAGATTTCCATCTGCTCATTAACTACTGGCTGACCAACATAGTCAGTCAGTAATTTAGGCCGTATTGCCCGGTCGATGGTCGCCTCATCGCTGGAGGCGGTTTCTGCAGAAATCACTCTCATCGTATCTGTTTTAGAATCCATATCGGGCTCCATTTATCTGCCCAGACCTTGTAATGACTGGCGAATTATATCTTCGGTATTTAAGCCTTCGGTATCGATACTGCGCACCATACGCGATGCATCATTGGCTTTGTATCCCAGCGAAATCAGCGCACTGACAGCATCACTGAGCGCGCTGCCGGAATTAGCGGAAGACATCGCCGCCGTTGAAATACTATCAGCACCTGTTTCGGCTTCAGCGCCGATTTTATCTTTTAATTCAACAATCAGACGTTCTGCGGTCTTTTTACCGATACCGGGTAAGCTCACCAGAGCCGCGGCGTCGTTATCATGAATACAACGAATAAAGTCATCAGTGGCAATTCCGGATAAAATAGTAATTGCCAGTTTTGGCCCGACCCCGTTTATTTTGATTAAGAGACGAAACAAAGTCCGTTCCGACTCACTGGAAAAGCCGTATAACAGCTGAGCATCTTCTCGCACCACCATATGGGTGTGCAATATCACGTTTTCACCTAGCTCCGGTAAGGCATAAAAAGTTGACATCGGGGCTGATACTTCATAACCCACACCGTTCACGTCAATCAGTAATTCAGGCGGTTGTTTCTGTACTATTTGTCCACTTAATCGACCGATCACCAGCCCGCTCCCGTGTTTTTAATTTGTTTATAAATCTGACCCAGACGGGTATTACTGTGCGCATGGCATAGTGCCACAGCCAGCGCATCGGCTTCATCCGACTGCAATTTTACCGTCAGTTTTAATATGATCTGCATCATTTCCTGCATCTGAGCTTTGTCGGCAGCGCCCCGTCCGACCACTGCTTTTTTAATCGTTCGCGGTGAATATTCACCAACCGATAAGCCAGCGTTAACACCGGCACAAATTGCCGCGCCTCTGGCCTGCCCAAGCTTCAGAGCCGAATCAACATTTTTACCGACAAAAACCTGTTCCACTGCCATCACTTCTGGCTGCCATTGTTTAATTAGCGCGCTGATTTCGGCAAAAATATAACCGAGTTTTTCAGGCTGTTCATCACCTTGCACTTTTATAAAACCACTATGGACATATCGGCTTTTCATGCCATCGCTTTCTATAATGCCAAACCCGGTACAGCGAGAGCCCGGATCAATACCAATGATGCGAATCAAGCCGCTGCCTCTAAGGCCACTTCAATAAGCGGATTCTGATCACAGTCAACTGGATAACTGATTATCCCCAGTTTATTGACCATATAGGCGACCGAGCCATCGGTACCGAGATTACCGCCAGATTTAGAAAAGGCATGGCGCACATCCGAGACGGTGCAATTTCGATTATCGCTGCTGCAATCAACAATTAACGCGATTCCAGCCGGTCCATAGCCTTGGTAACGGATTTCTTCATAATTAACGTCATCAGCTTCAGCGCTGCCGCGCTTAATTGCCCGCTCAATCGTATCCTTAGTCATATTAGCGGTCAGGATCTTATCGACTACCAGCTGCAACACTGGATTAACCGTTAGATCACTACCAGCAGCGGTTCGTGCTGCAATGGTGATATCACAGATTAGTTTGGTAAATATTTTGCCGCGTTTTTTAACCTGTGCTGCCTTACGGTGCTTAATATTTGCCCATTTACTATGGCCGGCCATGCATTATCTCTGTATTTTTTTAATTCAGCTGATTTTAACACTGCCAGCGAACGGGATTAAGGTGAATATGAAAAGAAACGTGATTTAGTTGGAATCGGCTTTATGCGTTCTCAGGTAGGCTCCGATTCCAGCAGCATATTACCAATTTCATCCCCAAATTTACCGGCCCGCAGAAAGGTTATGGTCTGTTGAGCGACTTTTGATGAATATAACAGACTCGTATGTGTCACCGGCAGAGTAATAAAATCAGTGGCTCCGTGCAAAACCGTTTCGCTCACCGTCACCGTGCCATCATGGGGCAGCGGCAGCCAGCCCGACAAAAGACCCACGCCAAGTGGTAGGGTTCCGGCGATAATGCCTATCTCGCGCCAGCTATTCCAGACCGGATGACTCCCCAGTAAATCATCAGTGGCACTTTTGCCGATTAGCCAACGTGAATACCAGTGTTTTGACAGCCTTCTTGCCACCTGGCTGCCATTAACTGGCGAGCCCAGCAGCACCACCCGACCTCGTATCAGGCTCGGGTGCATATCAAAGTATTTAAGCAGAACGATGCCGCCCAGACTGTGGCAGACAAAATGTATTACTGGAGCATCGATAGCAGAGACAAACTGATGCAGACGCCGGGCATTTTCTTCCGGACTATGCCTGAGGCTCTGGTAGCTGAACTTTTGGCATTCATAACCGGCTTTTTGCAGGCGTTGACGCAAACGCCAGCTATCATTACCGGTTTTCCATAACCCGTGTATCAGGACGACCACTTCTCGCATAAGCTACCAGCAAACCCGTTGTTCATTAAAGCCTGTAATGTATCAAAGTTTTATTGTTACAGGCTAGACGACTGCTAAAAAGTAGCACTCAATCCCAGACTCAGTATATTTCTGCTGTAATTGTAGATCACTATACTGGATTGATTATGTAAATATCTAAAATCTGTCATCAGCCAGTAATTTTTTTGTAGCCGATACTTCAGCCTGAGCCGACTGCTTTCCAGAGCATCATCGCGAATCTGCCCTCCCACCGGATTTAAATTGTCATAATGCGAATCCCGAAACTCATAATCTAACTGTGTTTGCCAGTCTGTCGCCAACCGGTACTGCCATTTCAGCTGTATCTTTTGCCTTGACGGTGAGTAGTTATAAATCACGCCAGCACTAGCCAAGTTTAGCCGCTCATTGTCTTCAAGCTCCAGCCCCATGCTCAAACTATGTAATGCCAGTATTTGCTGATAAGAAAAAGTCAAACGCTGCTGTTTGCCCTGATACTGCTCAAACAGAATATCTCTGGAACTAAGATCATCATAACGATAGCGAACGGTATATTGATGAGATGCCCGCTTAAAGCGAGTCTGCATATCCAGTTCCGTATCCGACTGATAATCCAGCGCTCCGTAAGTACTGGTTTTAAAACCCAAACGGAGATAATGACGCCAGTGAGATTGTTTAAAATATTTTGTTAAATTAAGCGCTGTCTGGCTAAAATCATATTCATGCAGTGAAACATAATCTTTTAAATAATAACTGAGGCGAGTTTCAAAACCATCGATCAGCTGATCAAGTTTAAACGTTAGCAAACCATAAACTTTAGCAAATTCATCTCCGTTATAACCATTCCCGGTCGGATCAAGACCAGTGACACTGTCATCATAACCATAATAAGTAAAAAAGTAAGTACTGAGATGATTTTTAAGTTGAGGTGATTTTTGGCCAGTGCCGTCAACTGTCAGCTTATTGAGCTGCAGTCTGGCCAGCATTTTAATCTTTTCCGAAGAGTCATCAGAGCTCTGATGGCTGTGAGCATGGTCATTTATTTTTCTGAACCAGTCTATCGCCTGCACTTTATCACCAGCTTTATAGGCAACCAGAGCAAGATTGTATTTTGCTATTAAATGATACGATTCAACAGGCAATAATTTTAAAAATAATTTTTTTGCCTGAGGATATTTTTTTAATTTATAACAGATAACACCCAGATTATAGATAACTCTGGGTGACCTGTTATTACTGTAGAGTTTCTGATACTGGCTCAATGATTGTTGCAGAGTAGCATTGTTTATTTCAACATCTGAAATAACCACCGGTTTCTTTTCAGCCAAAGCCGAAAATGAAAAACCAGTGATTGTTAATAAGATGCAAAGGGATATTAATTTTTTCAGAATAAACACTACACAGATATACTCTCGGCAATAATTCGTTTAGCCTAGCACAGCCAGAAAATCGACTAAAGCCTTATCTGTGAAGACAAGACTTTGAAAAAACCAAAAGAAAATCCACTGCGGCTTCTTAATCTGCCGTGAAAAATTGTTCGACAAAAGTATTAATTTCCTGACGGCAGCTCTGGTTCTTCTGAATGCTCTGGCTCTTCTGGCTGTTGCGGTTCTTCTGGTTGCTCTGGCTCTTCTGGCTGTTGCGGTTCTTCTGGATGCTCTGGCTCTTCAGGTTGTTGCGGCTCTTCTGGATACTCTGGTTGCTCTGGCTCTTCTGGATGCTCTGGTTGCTCTGGCTCTTCTGGATGCTCTGGCTCTTCTGGATGCTCTGGCTCTTCTGCTTGTTGCGGTTCTTCTGGCTGCTCTGGAGAATGTGGGTCTTCTGTTGAAGATGCCGCATCAGAACCTTCTAACGATTCATTATTGTCATGCGTTTCGTTGGTTTCAGCAGAACCTTCCTGATGATTTTCTGATGTATCATTTTGTGAGCTTTCTTCAGAAAGTATTTCTGTCTGATGCCCCTGCTGCTCTTTTATTACCGATGGCGTATGACTTTCTAACAGCATCTGTAATTCGGCAGGCAGCCTCAGCTCATTAATCTGCTGACTGACATCACCGTTTTCCAGCACCTGCATAGTAATATCATCCAGCATGATCTCAGCTGCTTGTAGCGGCAATGAATAAACAAGCATAACTAACAGTATAAATACCGGTTGTTTATAAATGATTTGCATAAACGTCTTTTTCATATTATCAGGCCCGATTGATAACAGCACTGTCAGTCAGTCCCTGCTCAATTTTTTGAATATCCAGTTTCAGTCGAAACACTTTTTCCTGCTTGCCGTATTTAATCTTTGCCACCAGCTCACCAGCTGTTGCCATTTTTGCCACTATCGGCAAACTCAGCATGTTTTTACCTTTCTTCAGTGCTGTTTTCCACTCTATCTGATGCAAGCCCTGACGACCACCAATTTCAATATGCTCAGGCAGATGTAATGACACCGTCGCATCGGCCACTTGTTCGGGCACATCAAACACCATATTTACTTTTTTACTTTCATACAAAGTTAAGACAATATTTGCAACCGGTTGCTGACTGTACTGAGGTAAAAACAGGCTTGCTGCAATAGCCAACACAATAGCAGCAGCCATCGCTGTACCAAAGCCCGCAATAAAAGCATTTTTATGGACAGACGGCCGGCGTGGCAATTTACTAAAAGCCCGCCGATCAAGCCCGGCTCTGGCTGGCGGTAACGGATATTGTTTCAAAACCTGACGAAATATCAGTTCCTGCTGCCAGCTCTGATAACAGTTACCACAGGACTCAAAATGAGACCTCAACAGATCATGCTGTGACGTGCTCAGTTCGTCATCGACAAAATCTTCTATTTGAGATACCACATCTTTGCACTTCATTATGATTCCTTTTTACCTTAACCTTTAACACGCATTATCAAATCAGAAGGTTCCACCGATAACGCCTTTCTGATATTGTTTCGGGCCCGATGCAAACGGGATTTTAATGTACCCACCGGCGTTGCCATGACCTCAGCCAGCTCCGTCAAGGTATAGCCTTCCATATCATGCAACATGACAACATCACGCTGATCATCGTTAAGCTGATCCAGTGCTATATTTAAACGCCGCTGCATCAGTTCCTGCTCAGCTTCACGCTCCGGGTGGTGACTATGATCAGCTACTACTGACAATACCGACTCATCCACCGCAGCGCTAACCGGATTACGCTTATCTTTTCGAATATTGTCGATAAACAGGTTATATAGTGAGCGCGTTAGCCAGGGCTTCAGGTTCTCAACTTTCCTGAGCTCAGTATATTTAGGATAAAAATGCAACATCACGTCTTGCAGCAGGTCTTCTGCTGCGTCAGGCTGACGGGTTAAACGATAGGCGACACGGTATAAATGATCAACATGCGGCCTGAGCAGTGCTTCAAACGCATCGTGATTTTGAATATTTGAAAAAAAATCTGTTATTTTCGCCATGTATATTCTTCTAGACGAACAGTGTCGGCAAAGCGTTCCATTGTTTTTAAAGTTTTCTGAGTGACGCAAATACTTTAGTGTTAAGCAGTTAACAAACCTTACAACATTCTGCACTATTTTATCAGTGATTAAGCCGTTTAATTTAATTTGTGATCATGATCACGGCAACGCTGCGCTGTCTAATTAATAATCAAATCATCAGTCAGCAGGAGAACGCTCATGCAACAAATCGGTAGAACGAAATCCCTATTTTATGCCTTCATATTAGTCTTGATACTTATTGTATCCGTGTCAGAGCCCGGACTGGCTTCAAGCGACGCACTAAACGGCACATCAACTGTTGCTTTAGCTACACATAGCGAAAAATCAGTCGCTTCATTTATAAAGTAAAGCAGCGTTAAAAAAGCTTACCGCAACAACTTTTTATTCAGACTTTTTTCAATGACTCTGGAGACCGCGATAAACCCGAAAACCGAGGTCACACAGGTGGATGCGCCAAAGCCCATACTACAGTCCAGACTGACACCTTTCACCCCCGGCTTTTGCTGACTCACCGAGCCATCTGCTTTAGGGTATACCTGCTGCTGAGCAGAAAACACACATTCCACACCAAACGAACGTTTAGTATTTTTAGCAAACTGATATTCACGGCGCAGAGTCGAGCGAACCTTAGCAGCCAGCGGATCATTAATCGTTTTACTCAGATCCTTAACCGATATCTGCGTCGGGTCGGTTAACCCACCAGCTCCGCCAATTGTAATAACGGGAATTTTATTGCGTTTACAATAATAAATCATCGCAGCCTTGAAGCGGATGCTATCGATCGCATCAATGACATAATCAAATGACAGGTTCAGGTATTTTTCAAGCGTGGTTTCGGTGATAAAGTCATCCACCGCATGCACCTGGCAGTCCGGGTTAATGGCTTTGATCCGCTCAGCCATAACGTCGACTTTCGAGAGTCCCAGAGTCTCTGTTAACGCGTGTAACTGCCGGTTAATATTGGTTTCACAAATATCATCATGATCAATCAGTGTTATTGTGTTCACCCCGGAACGAGCCAGTGCTTCAATCGCCCAAGAGCCAACACCGCCAATTCCCACCACACAAACGTGTAGCCCGCGTATAATCTCAGCACCTTTATCACCGTAAAGCCGGCGAATACCACCAAACCGCTGATTATATGATTGACTCATTCTGAAATCCGATAAGTTACAGACGTAAAAAAACCAGTATAAATGATACTGGTTCTTAACGATGAAACTTTTTTATTTTTAAACTTTAAATTGAGACACCAGTTCATGCAAATGGTTAGACAAAGTTGATAACTTGCCGCTGACATTTTGTGAATTAGTCACACCTTCTGCTGACTGATCAGCCAACACACTGATTGAGCTGATATTTTGATTGATATCATTCGCCACCGCACTCTGCTCCTGTGCCGATGTTGCAATTTGTGTATTCATTGATGATATTGACTCGATCGCCCGGGTAATGGTCACCAGCGAAGCACCCGCCTCACCAGCTTTCTGAACAGTTGCTTCAGCATCTTCACGGCCTGATTTCATCGCTTCAACGGCCGAATTGGCTCCGCTTTGTAGTGACTCGATAATTTCCTGAATCTCCCGGGTCGAATCCTGTGTGCGACTGGCCAGCGTCCTCACCTCGTCAGCCACCACCGCAAACCCACGCCCCTGTTCACCGGCACGGGCAGCTTCTATTGCGGCATTTAATGCCAGCAAGTTGGTCTGCTCGGCAATACCTTTAATTACATCTAAAACCGTATCGATATTCTGCGTCTGATTTTGCAATTCATTGATTACGCCGCCGATCTGTTCGACTTCAGTAGCCAGTTTAGAAACAGAACTTATGGTTTCGTCTACAATAATATTAATCTGCTTGACCTGTTCATCGGCTTCCATCGCTGAATGTGCCGCATCCGTGGTATTGGTTGCAACCTCCTGAACCGAGGCCGACATCTCATTGATAGCAGCTGCAACCTGTTCAACACCTGTTTTTTGCTGATCTACACTCATCCGGGTTGACTGAGCAATCGATGACATTTCATCAGCAGACAGACTCAAAGTCTCGGTTGAATGAGTCACATCAATAATCACATTCTGGATTTTTGAAACAAATTTATTAAAGGCCTTACCCAGACGGGCAATCTCATTGGAACCGTCTTCATCCAGACGTTGGGTTAAATCGCCATCGCCAGCAGCAATACCGTTAAGCGCCACCACCACATCACAAATCGGTTTACTGATTGTACGGGTTAAAACAAAGGAGAAAAACACACCAATCAGTAGCGCAAAAATACCGATAATAATGGCCTCATTACGCTGATTACTAATCGCATCGGCATAATATGAACGATCCATAGCAATTTCCAGCACGCCGATAACTTCTCCACTGAAATCACGAATCGGTCCGGCTATATGTCCGGACTCAACTGTATTTACCGGATGCTGCCTAACAGTTGTCAGGCCTTTAAGGCCGTTATTTAACGCCTCAGCATCAAGATGCGACTTGTCATCAATAGTGCCAGCAAATAACTTGAGCTTACCATCTGAGAGCAAATATAAGGCCAGATCAATATTGTTTTTTTGTTTAAAACTGTCAAAGAACGGCTGGCCGAATGACATGCCAAACTCAAGCGAACCGGTATGTTGGCCATTATAGGCAACCGGCACCATACCTCTGACGCCGAGACCAGCAACCCCTTTTTCCAGACCGCGCACAGGCTGTTTTATCTCATTGGTTTTAACAACTGTCTTTCTGAACGAAGATAAATCATCGCCAAACTTTTTAACTTTATGCACGCGTAAAAAAGAGGTGGCAGGTGGCAAATGAAACTGGAACTGCCTGGCTGCATACTCAGGGTTTTGTTTTAGCACATTAAATGATGGCACTAGCATGTTGGCCAGCTTGTCGCGATCACCCTGCGCAAAACCCTGCTGCACATCCGGAATATTAGCAACCAGAGCCGACATCATTTCAGCAACGCGGCCTTCTGACTCAAGCTGACCTAAAACCTGGGTATAATAACTTGCCAGCTCACGGCTTTCGGCTTTAGACAAAACCGCCTTCATATTATTCATACTCAGGATCGATAACATCAATGTCGTCAGTAATACACTCAGCAAAACGCCAAGGCCAATTTTCACGTTGATATTTATATTTTTTAACACAGTATTTCCTGGTAATGAGCTGAGACAGGTGATGACTGACAAGTAGTCAAGCTAACAGCCTTACTTTATAGACCAGTTAAGTAAAAACAGGGGACAAATGTGACAGATATTACACTTTTATGACATGCAGTAAATCGTTGGCTGGACAGCTAACCCTGATTAAGGCGACACCTCAAGCATCAGATCCAGAGCTTTTTTCGCCATTAATGCTTCATCCTCAGGCACGGATATCTGATTAACAACATGACCTGCCACCAGGTTTTCTAATACCCAGGCCAAATGCTGCGGATCAATCCGGAACATGGTCGAACACATGCAGATATTAGGTGACATAAAATGGACATTTTTAGCTTCATGTTTGAACTGCTCATGCAACCGATTCACAAGATTTAACTCAGTTGCCACCAGATAACGGGTACCCGCTGCTCCATCACGGATAACATTGATAATATGCTCGGTTGAACCGACATGATCAGACTTTTGGCAAACCTCAAACGGACTTTCCGGGTGTGCCACAATCACAGTTTCCGGGTATTCTTTTTTGAAATTATCAATCTGTTCCGGCTGGAACATCTGGTGCACCGAGCAAAAACCTTTCCATAAAATCATTCTGGCTTTTTTGATTTGATCGACGCTTAAGCCTCCCATCGGCAAATCAAAATCCCAGACTACCATCTCATCTAATGGTATATCCATTGCATAGCCGGTATTGCGACCAAGATGCTGATCAGGAAAGAACAGAATTTTTTCACGCTGAGAAAATGACCACTCCAATACATTACGCGCATTGGTTGAGGTACAGACAATGCCGCCATGACGGCCACAGAATGCTTTTAAATCAGCGGCCGAATTAATGTAGGTAACCGGGGTCACCATCTCATCGGGATCTAACACCGCAGAGAGCTCCTGCCAGGCTTTCTCAACTTTTGCCAGGTTAGCCATATCCGCCATTGAGCAGCCGGCTGATAGATCGGGCAGCATAGCTATCTGATCATCACGCGACAGAATGTCGGCAACTTCTGCCATAAAATGCACACCGCAGAAAATAATATATTCGGCGTTTGATTTAGCCGCTTCGCGGGAAAGTTTTAATGAATCACCTGAGAAATCGGTGTGTTTGAACACTTCATCACGCTGGTAATGATGACCGAGAATAATAACCCGGTCACCCAGAGTTTTGCGTGCCGCTTCAATACGTGCATCGCAGTCGTCGTCATCCAAAAGTGAGTAGGATTGTATCGCCAATGAATTCATTCTAATCTCTGGACTGTTTTCTGTCTGAAAAATTAAACCAGCATTTTAAAAGCACGCCGATATTCCTGCCTTAAACGTTAATCGTTGTAAGACAAGAATAACAAATTATCCGGCGACTTACTCCGCAGTCTCTGTCTGGACTTTACGCAAACGAATATTCAGCTCTTTTAACTGTTCGTTTGACACCGTAGATGGCGCATCGGTCAGCATACAGGCAGCGGTCTGTGTTTTCGGGAAGGTCATTACATCACGAATAGACTGCGCACCGGTCATCAGCATCACTAAACGATCCAAACCAAAGGCCAGACCACCGTGAGGCGGGCAACCGTATTTCAGTGCATTTAACAGGAAGCCAAATTTTTCCTGCTGTTCGGCCTCATTAATACCTAAAATATCAAACGCTGCCTGCTGTATTTCACTGTTGTGAATACGAATTGAACCGCCACCTAACTCGGTACCGTTCAGCACCATGTCATACGCGCGTGACAGCGCTTTGCCCGGATTCGCTTTCAGCGCATCAACATCATCAGATGCAGGCGCTGTGAACGGGTGATGTAAGGCACTCCAGCGTTTATTACGCTCGTCCCATTCAAACATTGGGAAATCAACAACCCATAACGGCTTCCAGTCGTTTGATGCCAGACCGCGGTCGTGACCTAACTTAACACGCAGTGCACCGATTGATTCATTAACCACGGTTGTCGCGCCAGCGCCAAAGAACAGCATGTCGCCAGTTGCAACATCACAACGTTTGATAATTTCTTGCAGCGTTTCATCCGGCAGGAATTTAACGATTGGCGACTGCAGACCTTCACGACCTGCCGTCACATCGTTTACTTTGATATAAGCCAGACCTTTGGCGCCGTAGCGACCGACATAGGCCGTTAAGTCATCAATTTCTTTACGACTTAAATCAGCACCATTTGGCAGCTTCAGTACAACAACACGACCATTTTCATCATTGGCCGGGCCAGAGAAAACTTTGAAATCAACATCTTTCATGATGTCATTGACATCAACCAATTCCATATCGATACGCAGGTCCGGTTTATCAGAACCATAACGCAGCATCGCTTCTTCGTGTGTCATGCGCGGGAACGGGTTTGGCAGAGCAACTTCGAGCACTTGTGCGAACAGATCACGAATCATGTTTTCTGTAATCGTCATGATCTCTTCTTCGTCAACGAAACTCAGCTCCATATCTAGCTGGGTAAATTCTGGCTGGCGATCGGCCCGTAAATCTTCATCACGGAAGCAGCGTACCATCTGGTAATAACGGTCCATGCCCGCCACCATTAACAGCTGTTTAAATATTTGTGGTGATTGCGGCAAAGCAAAGAAGCTGCCCTGATGGGTACGACTGGGTACTAAGTAATCACGCGCGCCTTCCGGTGTCGCTTTGGTTAGCATCGGCGTTTCCATATCCCAGAAATCCTGATTATCCAGATATTCGCGCAGGGTCCGGGTAATCTGGCTGCGTAATTTAATCCGTTTGAGCATTTCAGGACGACGCATATCCAGATAACGGTATTTCAGACGGTTGTCTTCGTTCACGTCATCGTCGTCAATCATAAACGGTGGTGTTTCTGAAGCATTCAGAACCACCAACTTTGTAATATACACTTCGATCTTACCGGTGCGTAAATCATTATTAACCGTGCCTTCAGGACGAGCGCGCACTTTACCTGTTACCTGCAACACATATTCGTTACGAATACGCTCTGCCTGAGTAAACATTTCAGGGCTTTCAGGGTCGAATACGATCTGAACCAGACCTTCACGATCACGTAAATCAACAAAGATAACACCGCCGTGATCACGACGACGATTCGCCCAACCACAAAGCGTTACTTCCTGGTCAAGCAAGGTTTCATCAACAACACCACAATAATGGCTGCGCATAGGTAAAGTCCTGATAAATTGTCTGGCAAAATTGGTTAATGCAAGGGCGGGAATGATACTTGTTAGGTGACCACTTCTCAACCGCAAAGCGCACCAGAACAGCATAAAAATGAAAAACTCAGTGTATATTGCTGTTTATCCCCATAAAATCACCAAAATAAGTGCTAAACACGGCATTTTGCTATAAATTCAGCCTCCATGAAAACTATCAAAAGTATTTTAATAACCGGCTGTTCAAGCGGCATTGGTTACTGTGTGGCCACCGCCCTAAAACAACGGGGCTACCGGGTATTCGCTACAGCCCGCGCCACAGCCGATGTCGAAAGACTCGCAGCAGAAGGCTTTGAAGCCTACCAGCTCGACCTGACAGACTCTGACAGTATTAACACAGCCGTCGATGCCATACTTGCCGTCAGCGACAACCGACTCGACGCCCTGTTTAATAACGGCGCTTACGGCCTGCCCGGTGCGGTGGAGGATTTAACTCGCGAGGCATTGCGGGTTCAGTTTGAAACCAATGTGTTTGGCTGGATAGAGCTGACCAACCGCATTATTCCGGTGATGCGCCAGCAAGACGATGGCCGCATCATTATGAACAGCTCGGTATTAGGTTTTGCTGCGATGGCTTATCGTGGTGCGTATAACGCCAGTAAATTTGCGATTGAAGGCTTTAGCGACACCTTACGAATAGAACTCAAAGACACGCCGATACAGGTCAGCTTAATTGAGCCCGGCCCGATCAGCAGTCAGTTTCGTAAAAATGCAAAAAAAGCCTTTGATGCATTTATTGATGCCGAGAACAGTCTGCACAAAGCACAATATCTGGCCATGCAAGACCGACTCAATAAACCAGGCCCGGCTGCACCGTTTACGCTGCCACCAGAAGCGGTTTTAAAACGCGTTATTGACGCGCTAGAATCAAAACAAGCTAAAGCCCGTTATTACGTCACCCTACCAACTTATCTGTTTGGCTTTTTAAAACGCTTTTTAAGCAGCCGAGTGATGGATAAGATACTGGCCAAAGCCGGGGCTGAAGGTAAGCGTTAGTCGCAAACTGCTTGCATGACATCAGTCATCAGCACTGCTCTCAAATACCGGTTTACCGGCATTTAAGCGGTATTGCATTTGCCGCTGCTGATTAAACTCACGTTTTTTTGCCGCCAGATAATCGGCCAGCTCTACTTCATGTAACTGGCGATGATATTTTTCAGTACTTAAAAACCACTGCTCTGGCATCTGTGACAAGTCTGACTGATTAGCAAGGTAGGTGGTGATAGCAAGAAAATATCGCATCACATTGCGTTCGATAATAGCTTCTATGCCACCAATGTATTTACTCTCAGCCCTGGTTTCGTCTGCTTTACTAAAGCCCACCTTATCGGCACCGATGGTGGACAAATAAACTGATGTCCCAAGACGGCTGGAAAAGCTGGTTTGATACGACAGCGAAATATGTAACAAAGTGTCATCACCGACTTTTAACATTTCAAATGATATTAAATAATCTGTCGTTGCGAACGGCCCCTGCTCTGCCTGCAAATGCAGTTTGAAATAATTTTCATTAAACTCATCTATAACAAAGCGGTAGCGTAATTCGTAGGCATCGTCTGCCGCCTGATAAAATTTTCGACCGGCATAAAAGCTTAGCATCACTTCCGGCTTGAGCTGATAGGTACAGGCTTTAATATTTAAATGCAGGGTAATAAAATCACACCAGTTTTCAGGCGCTGACAGGCGCTGGACCTGGGTGCTGAAATGATAGCGGTTAATCGCAAAAATATCGGCCTGCAAACGCTGACCACTGAGATCAGACTGCACATGCAGCGGCTGAGCTTCCAGCAAATCGACTTGCTTATTTTTTATAGCCTGATACATCGCCAGCAAATTGGCTGATGAACTGGCCTGAGCCGGCGTGAAAAAAAGCCAAGTCAGAATAAAAACAAAATGCAGTTTTAGCATTGGCTGCTTATTCGACGAGTTAGTGCCAACTGTTGCCAGTCGATGAAAAGCGTCCGCCAGCAGATCGCTACAACTAACACAGACAGCGCACATCCCTGTGCCTTTAACACCTTATCCGGCCACACTTTCAGTCTCAGTTGAGGTGATTGACTTAGTACTGCTAAACACAAGTTCATCCGCAGCAACCGTCACATCAATTACATCGCCTGGCATAAACCGGCCTTCCAGAAGTTGTTGTGCAAGCTTGTTTTCCAGACGCTGCTGTACGGCCCGCTTAAGAGGTCGCGCCCCATAGACCGGATCGAACCCGGCTTCACCCAGCATATCCAGCGCCTCTTCAGTTACCTGCAGATCAATATCTTTGTCAAGCAGACGCTGACGCAGAATTTCGACCTGAAGCGCGGTAATAGAGCGGATCTGCTTCATGCCTAATGGATGGAACACCACACTTTCATCGACCCGGTTGATAAACTCAGGTCTGAAATGCTGACCTACGATATCCATTACCGCGGCTTTCATTTTGTCATAATCTGCATCCTTCGACATTTCCTGAATCTGTTGCGATCCCAGGTTCGAGGTCATGATAATCACGGTGTTTCTGAAATCGACGGTACGCCCCTGTCCGTCAGTTAAGCGACCATCATCCAAGACCTGTAATAAAATATTAAACACGTCAGGATGGGCTTTTTCAATTTCATCCATCAATATGACTGAATACGGTTTACGGCGTACCGCTTCGGTTAAATAACCGCCTTCTTCATAGCCAACATATCCTGGTGGTGCACCGACCAGACGCGCTACCGAATGTTTTTCCATAAACTCTGACATATCGATCCGCACCATTGCTTCATCGGTATCAAACATGAACGACGCCAGTGCTTTTGTCAGCTCGGTTTTACCGACACCGGTCGGGCCTAAAAATAAAAACGATCCATTGGGCCGGTTAGGATCAGATAAGCCGGCACGTGAGCGACGAATTGCATTTGATACGGCAGCAACCGCTTCATCTTGACCCACCACGCGTTGTGATAATTCCTGCTCCATACGCAGCAGTTTTTCACGATCGCCTTCCATCATTTTACTGACGGGAATACCGGTCCATTTTGAAACGATGTCGGCAATTTCTTCATCCGACACTTTATTTCGCAGCAGACTCATTTCCTGCATTTCTGCCAGCGAGGCCATATCGAGTTGTTTTTCTAGCTCTGGAATGCGGCCATATTGCAATTCGGACATACGCGCCAAGTCATTGGCCCGCTTTGCCGTATCCATTTCCATACGTGCCCGTTCCAGTTCTTCTTTAATATGCGCGGTACCCTGTAACGCGGCTTTTTCCGCTTTCCAGACTTCTTCGAATTCTGCAAACTCTGTTTCCAGTGTTTTTAGCTCTCCCTCTAAATTTGATAAGCGTTTTTTAGTCGCCTCATCGGTGTCTTTTTTCAGCGCTTCACGTTCGATCTTGAGCTGAATCATGCGTCGTTCTAAGCGATCCATTACTTCCGGTTTAGAATCGATTTCCATACGAATTCGGCTGGCTGCTTCATCCACCAGATCAATCGCTTTATCGGGTAACTGACGATCAGAAATATAACGGTGTGACAGAGTCGCCGCTGCCACAATAGCCGGGTCGGTAATATCGACACCGTGATGAATTTCATAACGCTCTTTTAAGCCGCGCAATATAGCAATGGTGTCTTCAACATTGGGTTCTTCCACCAGCACTTTCTGAAAGCGCCGCTCCAGAGCCGGGTCTTTTTCAATATGCTGACGGTATTCATCCAGTGTGGTTGCACCGACGCAATGCAGCTCACCACGAGCCAGTGCCGGCTTTAACATATTACCGGCATCCATCGCGCCTTCGGCTTTACCGGCACCGACCATGGTATGAATTTCATCGATGAATAATATTATCTGGCCTTCCTGTTTTGAAAGATCATTCAGGACTGCTTTTAAACGCTCTTCAAATTCGCCGCGAAATTTCGCGCCGGCAATCAGTGAACCCATATCCAGCGACAACAGTCGTTTGCCTTTTAAACCTTCCGGTACTTCACCGTTAATAATGCGCTGTGCCAGTCCTTCAACAATTGCGGTTTTACCGACACCCGGCTCACCAATCAGTACCGGATTGTTTTTCGTACGGCGCTGCAACACCTGAATGGTACGACGAATTTCTTCATCGCGACCGATCACAGGATCAAGCTTGCCCTGCTCCGCACGTTCGGTTAAATCTACGGTGTACTTTTCCAGTGCCTGGCGTTGCTCTTCCGCATTCGGGTCATCGATTTTCTGCCCGCCGCGAATTTTTTTGATCGACTCTTCAACCACTTTTGCTTGCGCACCGGCTTTTATTAAAATTTCTCCGACCGTATTTTTAAGTTCAAGCACCGCCAGTACAAAAATTTCACTGGAGATATAATCGTCTTTTCTGTCCTGGGCTTTTTTATCACAGACGTTAAGCACTTTCGCCAGATCATTAGAAAGATGCACATCGCCTTGTGACCCTTCTACTTTTGACAACCGATCAAGCTCTTCATCCAGTCGTGAACGCAACTCATTAGTATTAACATTGGACAAACTTAACAGGTGCCGTACCGTACCCCCGTCCTGATCCAGCAGCGCCAGCATTAAATGACTGGGCTCGATAAACTGGTGATCACGACCTATGGCCAGCGACTGTGCGTCACTGAGAGCGGCTTGAAATTTGCTGGTTAAACGATCCATTCTCATGCGAATGTCTCCGTGTAATTAATTTAAGATTAGCTCAAAAGTGCGGCCAGAATTTTGCTTTTCAAGGTCTGGAGAATCATTAATTCAGTCATGCTGCGAGTTGTTGATATGGCTCAACTGGGCAGGTGGATACCGGCTGGCATCACGAATAATTATTTTTTATAGACTTTTCGTTCGAATAAATCAGTACGACGACTTACCAGTCGATCGAGAAACAACATGCCATCAAGATGGTCTATTTCATGCTGTATCGCGCGGGCCTCATAACCTGTGGTTTCAAACTCAGTCCATTGCTGCTCGCTGTTTTGAAAGCGTATCTTTATTTTCTCGGCACGAATTACATTACCGGTAAAATCGGGCACAGAAAGACAGCCTTCACGGCCTTTTTCCATGCCTTCCCAATGAGTAATTTCAGGATTAATCATTAGCAAGTAGCCATGATTATCGACTGGCTTTTTTAATTTGGACACATCAACAATGGCAATGCGTTTGGCAACACCTACCTGGGGAGCCGCAATACCTACCGCACCAGGGCCACTTAAACGGGTTTCTTCCAGCTCGCTTAAAAAATCTTTTAATGCCTGATCAAACACTGTAACCGGCTCTGACTCCTGCTTTAATCGTTGATCCGGGTAATGAATAATTTCAAGAACTGCCATGCTACGCCCGTAAAGTCTGGATCGGTATAATATTTAACTCCACACCATCAGATATCATTTTTGCTGCTTCTGTCAGTGCATCCACACCCTGCAGGGCCTGGCCTTCTATCGTCATAATGTAAATCGGTTTATCGGCAGTCCCCGCCATGGCGGTTTCCAGATCGATAATATTCAAACCTGCTGTAGCCAGAATGCCGGTGACTTCGGCGACGATCCCGCTGCGATCTGCACCGTATACCGTGATATTGACATCCGGTTCCATGGCCGAGCTGGCCGTGTCCACATCATCATCAATATGCAGATGCAACGACAACTGACCACATACCTCTTTCAATAAAGTGGCCAGATCCTGATTCTCATGCCGCACTCTTAACATCATGGCAAAACTGCCGCCCATGCGCATCATCGAGGTCTCACCCAGCTCGCAATCCGCCTCTGCCAGAACTCGAGTAACGGCTGCAACAATGGCCTGTTGATCTGCCCCTACCAGTGTCAATAAACTCCACTTCTTCATGTATTTCTCCTCTCTTATTGGTCTTGGTCTGCTGAGATCCAGATCATACTGGCCATTCTGCCAGTTATTTTATTTTTTCTGAATGAATAAAACCGTTCTTCATCGCTATAGGTGCATAAGCCGCCACCATAGACCTGATTGATACCCAGTCGTTGTAACCGAATTCGCGCCAGTTGATAAATATCGGCCAGAAAATGTTCGCCATCGGTTTGCTTAAAAGCCCTTGCTGCCTGCTGATCCTGACTGACGAAAGCATGGTAAACATCGCTGCCAACTTCAAAGCAGGACGGCCCGATCGCAGGCCCTAACCATACCATGATATCTTCAGGCTTTTGCTGCATCGACGTCACCGTTGCCTCGATCACACCATCTGCCAGTCCGCGCCAGCCCGCATGGGCGGCAGCCACAACACTGGCCTGACGATTGCAAAATAACAGCGGCAGGCAATCGGCTGTCAGTACTGCACAGACGGTTGCCGGCTTGTCGGTATAAACGGCATCGGCCTCAGCATGATGTGAAGCGGTTGCCGCATCAACCACTGCCACCCCGTGAACCTGCTTTAACCAGAGCGGCTGATCAATCGATAAGGATTCGGCAAGGATCTGGCGATTTTTTTCTACCAGTGGCAGAGCATCGCCCACATGATCCGCCAGATTCAGCTGCGCATAAGGCTCCTGACTGAGCCCGCCGGCACGGGTCGTGGTCAGCGCATGGATATTCGCTGCCGCAGGCCAGTCAGCCCACAGCACGTCGCTATGACTATTAATCAGAGAACTATCTGCCGGCTTCTGCATGAGCTTGCTGATCGGCTGTTAATTCATCAATAACCGCCTGCATATCCGCAGGCACCGGCACTTGCCATTCCATTTGCTGTCCTGTCTGCGGATGAATCAGGCCTAGTTTGGCTGCGTGCAAGGCCTGGCGTTTAAAACCTCGCAAGGTTTCAATCAACGTCTCGCTGGCACCTTTAGGGACCACGGCGCGGCTACCATATAAAGTATCACCCACCAGCGGAAACCGGATATAACTCATGTGCACCCGAATCTGGTGGGTTCGCCCGGTTTCCAGAAACACCCTGATATAAGTATGACGACGGAATTTTTCGATCACCCGGTAATGCGTGATCGCTTCTTTGCCTTCTTCCCTAACGGCCATCCGCTTACGTTCTCTGGCATCCCGCGCAATCGGCTGATCAACCGTGCCTCCCGCCGTCATCACACCATTGACCACGGCAAAATACTCTCGATGCACGGTTCTGGCCTGTAACTGCTCGGTTAGTGACTTATGCGCTTTAAGGTTCTTTGCAACCACCAATAGACCGGATGTGTTTTTATCCAGCCGGTGCACAATGCCAGCACGCGGCACCGTCGACAAGACTTCGGCGTAATATAACAATGCATTTTGCAGGGTGCCGCTCCAGTTTCCCGCCGCCGGATGCACCACCATCTCGACCGGCTTATTTATCACCAGAATGTCGTCATCTTCATAAACCACATCCAGCGCTATCTTTTCGGGCAGCACCTCCGACTCACAATCCAGCGCCTGTACTCTGAGCAGCACGGTCTGCTCGGCATAGACTTTGTCTCTGGGCCTGGGCACACTGCCATCGACCTCAACCAGTCCTTGCTTTACCCACTGGCTCAGCCGACTGCGTGAATAATCCGGAAACAAGGCTGCCAGTGCCGCATCCAAACGTTGACCAGAAAGCGCATCAGGTATAACAGTGGTTAGTAATTCGTCAGTCATAGGTATAAATCTTTTCGCTCTTAATGAGTCGTTCTCGGTTATAATGAACTTCGTTTTTTGATTGCAGCGAATAAAATAAGCAGATTATGAGTTCATTTATCAAGCCTACCCAGCCTTTTTTACAACGCGTTTTTATTTTAACAGTATTTGCAGCACTATTTGCTTTATTGTCTGCCTGCAGTTCGGATGATGTCAAAGAAGATCCTTATCTCAACTGGAGCGCTAAAGATTTCTATCTTGCTGCAAAAAGCGACCTGAAACTGGCCGAATTTGAAGCGGCGATAAAAAAACTGGAAACACTGGAAGCTCGCTATCCGTTCAGTAAGTTCGCTAAGCAGGCGCAGCTGGATGTGGCTTACGCCTATTATAAATATGACGAACCGGATTCAACCATCAGTGCTGTTAAACGTTTTATTCGTTTACACCCGCGCAGTGCCCACATCGATTACGCTATATACCTGAAAGGACTGGCCAATTTTTACCGTGGCAGCAGTTTTCTGGACGGCATGTTCCCAAGAAATCTGGCAGAACACGATCAGCAAAACCTGAAACAGGCGATCAAAGACTTTACCAGCCTGATCAGTAATTATCCGCAAAGTATTTATGCACCCGACGCTTATCTGCGCAGTATATTTTTACGCAACGAGTTAGCCGAGGCAGCCATTATTTCTGCCGAGTATTACATGCTTCGTGAGGCCTGGATTGCCGCGATTAACCGGGCTCAGACCGTTATTATGTATTACCAGACTGCACCCGCACGTGACCGGGCTCTGGATATTATGATCAATGCCTACAAGAAACTGGGAATGGATCAGCTCGCCAAAGATACTCAAGCTATTAAAGATATGAACCCTGCAGCCAGCAAAGCAACACTGCCGGCAGACAGCGTGATTGAATTAACCCAGAGAAAAGACCCGCTAACACCGCAGATAAACTGATAACCGGCTTGGTAGCAGAGTCGCTTTTGAAAAACACTGCTGTTAACTTACCAATTTGAAAATAAGCTGCCGGCTAAACCAGCAGCGCAACCAGTGTAAGGCTTATATCGCTTCGTCGCCTTCTTCACCGGTTCGGATTCTCACCACACGATCCACGCTGCTGACAAAAATCTTACCATCGCCAATTTTACCGGTACGGGCCGCTTCTGTAATCGCACCGAGACAACTTTCAACCTGACTATCAGAAACGATCAGCTCAATTTTCACTTTGGGCATAAAATCTACCACGTATTCAGCGCCGCGATACAATTCCGTATGACCTTTTTGACGCCCAAAGCCCTTTACTTCAGTCGCGGTCATACCGGTTACGCCAACTTCGGTCAGTGCTTCACGCACATCATCCAGTTTAAAAGGTTTGATTATTGCTTCTATTTTTTTCATTCGTCATCTCGCTAAACTGTCAACTGGCTTCTGTTGTCAGAGCACCAGCCTCCCCCCATTTGGGCCTCTGGCACCAAATATCCAAATGTCATTAAATTTTATTTTCGTCTGTAACCCGACGTAATAGGATAACGTCTATCCCGGCCAAATGCACGACGAGTTATACGCACACCTGGAGCTGCCTGACGGCGCTTATACTCATTACGCTGCACCATGGTAATAATCCGCTCCACTGTGGCCAAATCATATCCTGCTTTCACAATAGCCGCTACCGACATATCCTGCTCTACCGACATCTGCAGAATCGCATCGATGATATCATAAGGCGGCAAACTGTCCTGATCTTGCTGATCGGGTGCCAGTTCTGCCGACGGTGGCCGGGTCAGCACCCTATCGGGAATAACCTTGGACAGTGAATTACGATAACGTGATAACTCATAAACCAGCGTTTTGCTGATATCTTTCAGCGGTGCAAAACCGCCAGACATATCACCATATAGTGTCGCGTAACCAACCGCCATTTCACTTTTATTACCCGTGGTCAGTACCATGAAGCCAGTTTTATTAGAGATCGCCATCAGCATAATGCCACGACATCTGGCCTGTATGTTTTCCTCGGTAGTATCCACTTCGGTGCCTTTTAACAACGGCTCATCAAGAGTTTCTAAAAATGCATTAAAGGGCCGCTCTATTGAAATAATCTGGTAATCTACCGCCAGTGTCGTGGCCTCACTCTCGGCATCTTGAAAACTCATATCGGCGGTATAACGGGATGGCATCATAACCGCCCGGGTTCTCTCAGCGCCGATTGCATCGACCGCAATGGCCAGCGTCAGTGCCGAGTCGATGCCTCCTGACAGGCCGATCAGAACCCCTTTAAAGCCATTTTTTTCAACGTAATCCCTGACTCCTAAAACCAGCGCCTGATACACACTGGCCAGATCATCGGGTTGTTCCTCATTGTTACCGTTATTTTGCAGACTGCCGTCAGCTGTCAGCGTTAAAGACAGCTGGCTGACGGCAAAGGCGGCCGCTCTGGCGACCGTCTGCTGCTGTTTGTTGATCACAATAGAAGCACCGTCAAAAACCAGCTCATCCTGACCACCGACCATGTTTAAATAATACAGATGACAATCTGTCTCAATAATTCGCTGTTTAATCTCAGCCACACGCTGCTGCTGTTTATGGCGATGAAATGGTGAGGCATTTAACACCAGTAGGTGTTCAGCACCGGCTTTAGCGGCCGCCTTAGCAGGTTCTGGGCGCCAGATATCTTCACAGATCAGCAGACCGAATCGGTGCCCGTTCAGCTCAACAACCGTCGAACGGTTGACTGCAGTAAAGTAACGTTTTTCATCAAAAACAGCGTAATTCGGCAAATCACTTTTATCATAGACAGCAATCGTCTCACCGTTACGAATCCAGAACGCACTGTTAAACAACATACCGGCTTCATCACCGACGCCGCTGCGCGGGGCACCAAAAACGATATCGATGGTTTTGACTTGCTGCTTTATTTTTTCAATACAACTTTCAATTTGCTGTAAAAAAGCCGGTCTCAATAACAAATCTTCCGGCGGATAACCGCTGATCGCTAGTTCAGGAAATACCACCAGATCCATTCCCAGCTCTGCTTGTTGCTGAGCTTGATTAATGATTTTATCGGTGTTCCCAAAACTGTCGCCAACCAGGAAGTTTTCCTGTATCAGGGCTATTTTTAACTCTGCTGCCATTAACGCTTTCCAGATAAATTTATGCCGCAAATTCTATCAGGAAATCTGGCCGGAAACTTATTATAATGTGGTCGAACACGGCCTTTGCACCAAAAATATAAATCATGCTAAGGTTTTACTTACTCTCATCTGGATTCTAAATATTATGTTCCGCAGTCTTATCGTCTTTATCGCTATTGGTGTCATCGTCTGGCTGGTCAGCCGGATGCTAAGTAACAAAAGAAATACACCGCGTTCAAAAACCGGCGCCAGCAATCCGCATGAGATCAAAAAAATTGTTCAGTGCCAGCAATGTCAGGTTTTTATACCAGAAGACAAAGCCATTAAATCCGAAAACTTTTCGTTTTGTAGCCAGCAGCATCTTGAGCAGTGGACACAAGACCAGTGAATAAGAGTTGCCACAGCACCCCTTATTTCACACCTGCTGTTTATCAAGCCTGATCGTGCCGTCTAGCCATCTAAACGCGAGCATCCCGCCTGAAAATCAGGAGCAACATACCTGGCGTCCTTTACGGCTGCTGAATTATTACCGCTTGTTTCTGGCATCCGCTTTCTTGATCTTTTTCAGCTTCGGCTTTACCGGAAAAATTTTAGGCACTCAACAGCCAACGCTGTTTTTCTGGACCTGCCTGTTATATCTGGTGATCAGCATCAGTTTTATTTACACCGCCTATACTCGCAGACCGGAATTTAAGCAACAGGTCGGCATACAGGCGGCTATCGATATCATCACTATTACGGTTTTAATGCACTCCAGCGGCGGTATTGAAAGCGGCATTGGCATGCTGTTGATCGTTAATGTCACTGCCAGCAGCGTATTTTTATCTAAACAAAATGCCTACCTGACCTCCTCTTTTGCTTCATTAACGGTACTGGCTGAACAATATTCAGCCAGTTACTTGCAGCTTGGTGAAATCATTAACTACCCAAAGGCCGGTATATTAGGCGTCCTACTGTTCAGTTCGGCCATCATTGCTTCAACCTTATCGACTCGTTCTCGAGAATCACAGGCCTTAGCCAGCCAGACTACAGCCGAGCTGGCCGATCTGGAAAAGCTCAATGAACATATTATTAAAAATATGCATACAGGCATTGTGGTGGTCTTGCCCAATGGCCAGATTTATATGGCGAACGAGGCGGCAGAAGTGCTGCTTGGAAATCGTAAACTCGATGGCAGGCCTCATTTGTCCAGCATCAGCGCACCACTTTATCAGCGTCTGCGAGAATGGCTAAAAAGCCCCAATATGGAACAGTTACCACTGCAGCAGGAACAAGGGCTGGTCGATCTGCAACCCGGTATGAGCATGCTGGATATAAACCGAAAAGACAGTGAAATCATTATTTTTCTGGAAGATGCTGCACAACTGAACCAACGCTTTCAGGAGGTCAAACTGGCTTCATTAGGCCGCTTAACCGCCAGTATTGCACATGAAATTCGCAATCCTTTGGGCGCCATCAACCATGCCGCGCAGCTACTCTCTGAAACCTTAAAAGACAGTTCAAATATTAAACTCAGCAGCATTATTACCACACAGGTGCAGCGTCTCAATCACACCATCGAGAACATTCTGCAATTATCACGACAAAACGCCAGCAACCGTGAAAGTATTAATCTTTTTAACTGGCTGGAAGCCTTTAAAATCGAATTTTGCAGCTCACAGGGCCTCAATCAGGATCAACTGCTGATTGAGATTACCCCCAGAGACACCGAGATATTATTTGATGCTTCACACCTGCATCAGGTTATCTGGAATCTTTGTAGCAATGCGCTCTCGCACAGCCAGAAACAAAAACAACAGACGGCCATTCAATTACTGGGCGGCGTTACGCTTGACTCAAGACACCCGTTTCTGGATATTATCGATAACGGCAAGGGTATTCCCCCAGAGCTGGTACACCAGATATTCGACCCGTTTTTCACCACCAGTTCTGCCGGCACCGGTCTGGGCCTGTATATCACCAAAGAAATGGTTGAGAGTAATCGTGCTAAAATTCGTTATATTCCCTTACCCCGTGGTGGCAGCTGTTTCAGAATTAATTTTTTAGCCAGTCACAAAAGCAACAGCATCGACGATAACTATGACAACAGCAATACAACAGAAGACCACGGCAAACCAAATACCCAAGCAGGAAATCAGCGCCTGATATGAGCACAAAACATATTCTTATTGTCGATGATGAACCGGATATCTGTGAATTATTAGAAATCACTCTGGGCCGTATGGGCCTGACATCACGCTCAGCGCTCAATTACAATGATGCACTTGAACTGATCGAGAGCCAGCATTTTGATTTATGTCTGACCGATATGAAACTGCCGGATGGCAACGGCATTGAGCTGGTTGAATATTGTCAGCAAGTCCGGCCAGAGTTACCGATCGCAGTGATTACTGCTCACGGCAATATGGAATCGGCCGTCAGTGCTTTAAAAGCCGGTGCTTTTGATTTTGTGTCCAAGCCTCTGGACATCAATATTCTGCGCAATCTGGTCAGCTCTGCGATTAAATTACCAGCCGCATCAAAACCTGATACCCAACGGGCATCAGCAGAGGCCGAAGCCCCGTCGCAAAAAATGCTAGGCGAATCACCGGCTATTAAAAGCCTGATTCAGAAAATCAATAAACTATCCCGCAGCCAGGCCCCGGTTTTTATCCATGGCGAATCCGGTAGTGGCAAAGAACTCGCAGCCCGCATGATTCATGACGAAGGACCACGCAAAGATGCCAACTTTGTGCCAGTCAACTGCGGCGCTATTCCGGCCGATCTGATGGAAAGCGAATTTTTCGGCCACTTAAAAGGCAGCTTTAGCGGCGCGACCAGTGACAAGCAGGGATTGTTTCAGGTTGCCAATGGCGGCACTTTGTTTTTGGATGAAGTCGCAGAGCTGCCCTTGCACATGCAAGTTAAACTGCTGCGCGCGATTCAGGAAAAAGCCATACGCGCGATTGGCGCACAACAGGAATCAGCCGTTGATGTACGTATTTTAAGTGCCAGCCACCGCGATCTGGCCGAGATGGTTGAAAAAGCCCAGTTCCGACAGGATTTATTTTATCGCATCAATGTCATTGAACTGGAAATCCCTAGCCTGCGCACTCGAATCACAGATATCCCTTTATTAGCCAAAGCCCTAATCAAAAAGCTCTGTGACAAATTATCCATTGCCGAACCGCGTCTGACAGCCGGCGCATTAGACGCCTTGCTCTCCTACTCCTACCCCGGCAATATACGTGAGCTTGAAAACATTCTTGAACGGGCCATCGCACTGGCGGAAAATAACAGTATTCAGCGCGAAGATCTTAACTTGTCGCAAGTAGACAAAGCGGCAGCACCTCAGCCTGCCGCAGACTCTGACAAGACCGCTGCATCCTCACTCGAGCAACTTGAAAAACAAGCCATCACCGAAGCTTTGGAAAAAGCACGCTGGAATAAGACCGCCGCCGCTAAAATTTTAGGCATTACCTTACGCCAACTGAGATACCGCATGGATAAAATGCAGATTGAATAAACACCAAGAACCGGACGCAACGCTGACAATAAACTGACCGGGTTATTAGCCATCAATATTAGAAAACACTAAACCTCTAACGGTCAGATGCTGACAAAAGTGTCACAATATGACATTTTTGTCAGCACACTGTTACGCCGCAATAGCGCACAATATTCACATCATCTATTAACCTACTGATTTAAAAGATAAAAAAAATAATACCTGTGATTGGCACAGAGCCTGCTATATATCTTTCAACCTCAATGGGTTTATAACACAACAGCTTTCACAGCATTATGGAGAAACACATGCAAATTTCTAAAAAAGTACAATCAGGCTTTACCCTGATCGAATTAATGATCGTTGTTGCGATCATCGGTATTCTGGCTTCAATCGCTGTACCTCAATATCAAAACTTCATTAGTAAATCAGAATTTAAAGAGGTCGTTTCATTGGCCGCTGGTGACTGGAAAGTCGGCGTAGAATTCTGCGCACAAGAGAAAAAAGACTTAACAGCTTGTGACGGTACTGGCGGTCTTAACTCAAGTGGCGCTGCTTCAGCTAGTGGCGCATGGGAAGGTCGTTTAGGTAAATTACCACCAGATGCTGCTGCAATTGCATTGCAAGGCTCTACCATTTCAATCACTACAGCAGATGGCGTTATTACCGCAACAACAACTACTGCAGGTTATGGCGAAGCAGCTGGCGTCACTTATATTATGGTACCAACAATGACATCAGGTATTGGTGGCAATGTTAAGTGGACTACTAATACAGGCTCTTGCTATGCCTTAGGTCTGTGCTAATAACGTCTGTTATTTTCACCACATAAAGCAATATGAAAAAATCCGCTTCGGCGGATTTTTTTTGCGTTTGATAAAATCTCACAACCATTATCAATATCAATCGATAACATTTATCAAAAAAAACATATATATCGATAACTTAGGGCCTTTTATTAACTTATAAATCAACTATACTCTTGCGTAGCTAAATGGAAAAATAAAAAAAATGGCTACAGCACCCAAATTAACCGGCCTTGCGCGCAAACTGATTCTTGATGGACTGATCACTGAAGACACAGCCGTCAACGCACAGCAACAGGCTCAAAAAGACAATAACTCCTTCATTAAGCAGTTAGTGCTGGCTAACGCACTGTCTGCTCAAAAAATTGCTGTGGCGGCTTCCCAGGAATTTGGTATTCCTTTAATCGATCTTTCGGTGATTGATCAGGAAACTTTACCGATTGATATTGTTGACCACAAACTGATCACCAAACACCAGGCCATACCACTTTTCAAACGCGGCAATCGTCTTTATATCGGCATCGCCGATCCGGCCAACCAGATTGCTTTAGAGGAAATCAAGTTCCAAACCGGTACTAATACCGAAGCCATCCTCTGCGAAATCGACAAACTCGATGCACTGATTGAAAAAGTTCTCGATAGTCCTGCTTCCGGTATGGAAGACCTGATGGATGACGACCTCGATGATGTCGAATTCTCAGACGAAGATGATCACAATAAAGAAGAAACCGATACCAGCGATGTTGATGACACGCCGGTGGTACGTTTTGTTAACAAAGTTTTTCTTGATGCGATTAATAAAAAAGCATCTGACCTGCATTTTGAACCTTATGAAAAACGCTACCGGGTACGTTTTCGTATCGATGGCATCTTGCGTGAAGTTGCCTCACCACCTTTAAACATGGCTCCGCGTATTACCGCACGTATCAAAGTCATGTCAAAAATGGACACTGCAGAGCGACGCGTCCCGCAGGATGGCCGAATCAAGATGAACATTTCTAAAAGTCGTTCGATTGATTTTCGTGTTAACACCTGCCCGACACTGTTTGGTGAAAAAATCGTTTTACGTATTCTCGACTCATCAAGTGCTCAGCTCGGTATCGATGTACTCGGTTATGAAGAAGACCAGAAACAGCTTTACCTCGACGCACTGGCCAACCCTTACGGCATGATTCTGGTCACCGGCCCTACCGGTAGTGGTAAAACGGTTTCACTGTACACCGGTCTGAACATTCTCAATACCGAAGATACCAATATCTCCACTGCGGAAGACCCGGTCGAGATTAATCTGGAAGGTATCAATCAGGTTAATGTAAACCCCAAGGTCGGTTTAACTTTTTCGAGCGCACTTCGGGCTTTTTTACGACAGGATCCCGATATTGTTATGGTCGGTGAGATTCGTGACCTGGAAACAGCAGAAATAGCCATTAAAGCCGCGCAAACTGGCCACATGGTGATGTCAACCCTGCACACTAACGATGCACCACAAACTCTGGCACGTCTGATTAATATGGGCGTACCGCCTTTTAACATAGCATCTGCCGTCAATTTGATTATCGCCCAGCGTCTGGGCCGGCGATTATGCCCGGAATGTAAAACCGTTGACGAGCTGCCAAAAGAAGCCTTACTAGAGGAAGGCTTTACCGAAGAAGACATTGCCGAAGGTCTGACCATATACAAACCAGTCGGCTGCGAGCACTGTGATGGCGGCAATAAAGGCCGTGTTGGTATCTATCAGGTCATGCCGATCTCAGAAGCAATGGGACGGGTCATCATGCAAAACGGTAATGCGATGGATCTTGCCGATCAGGCAGCAAAAGAAGGTATCGATGATTTACGCCGCTCAGGACTGAAAAAGGTTAAAGCCGGCGTAATGGGACTGAAAGAATTAAACCGCGTGACCAAGGATTAAGAGATGGCTAAGAAATCACCAAAGGCGGCCAAAAAAGTACAGTTTGCATGGGAAGGTGTTAACAAACAAGGCCGCAAGATCAAGGGCGAAGAATCGGCCCTGAGCGCAGACTTGGTTAAAGCCAGTTTACGTAAACAGGGGATAATCCCTAAAAAAGTCAAAAAGAAACCACAGCCTTTATTTGGCGGTGGTGCTAAAAAAATTACGCCGGGTGATATTGCCGTATTCAGTCGTCAGCTCGCTACCATGCTCAAGGCCGGTGTACCATTAGTACAGGCTTTTGGTATTGTTGGTGAAGGCCATGACAACCCAAGCATGCGAACATTAATTCTGCAAATAAAGACCGATGTGGAAGCCGGCGGCACATTCCACCAAGCCTTAAAAAAACACCCTGATTATTTTGATGACTTATTTTGCAACCTGGTCGATGCTGGTGAGCAAGCCGGTGCGCTTGAAACCTTGCTGGAAAAAATTGCCACTTATAAAGAAAAATCTGAATCACTAAAGGCCAAGATCAAAAAAGCACTGGTCTACCCGGTTTCAGTGCTTGTTGTCGCCTTTGCAGTAACCGCAATACTTTTGATGTTTGTGGTGCCGGTATTCGCCGATATGTTTAAAGGTTTTGGAGCAGAGCTGCCTGTTTTCACCCAATTTGTGGTCGGGCTATCCGACAGCTTTATTGCTAACTGGTACATTATTTTTGCTGGCATAGGCGGTACTATATATGGTTTTAAAACGCTTAAGAAAAAATCAGAGGCCTTTAATCTATGGTTTGATGGTTTTGTTCTTAAAGCACCCGTGATTAGTGAACTAACGAATAAATCGGCGATTGCCCGCTTTGCCAGAACCCTATCCACCATGTTTGCCGCCGGTGTACCCTTAGTAGAAGCCATGAATTCGGTCGCAGGTGCGGCTGGCAACCGGATCTATACCAAAGCCATCTTACGTGTTCGTGATGACATTGCTGCTGGACAGCAACTTCAAATTAGTCTGCAACAGTCCGGGTTATTTCCAAACATGGTCATCCAGATGGTCGCTATCGGTGAAGAATCAGGCGCACTTGATGACATGCTCAGCAAGGTCGCCGATTATTACGAAGAGCAAGTCGATAATGCTGTGGATTCTTTGACCGCATTGATGGAACCAATGATCATGGTTTTCCTCGCTATTGTTATTGGCGGTCTTGTAATCGCTATGTACCTGCCTATCTTTAAGATGGGCGATGCCATATAGATTAGGATCTGCTGTGAATATCATTGATTTTTTTCTTCAACAGCCTGCGATGTTCTATACCTTCGTTACACTGCTTGGTCTGACTATTGGTAGTTTTCTTAATGTGGTTATCTACCGGCTGCCATTAATGCTGGAAGCGGACTGGAAAAGCCAGTGCCGTGAATTACTGCAACAGAGTCCGCAAACAGAAGATAAGATGACATTATCCAGGCCAGCCTCAAGCTGCCCGCAGTGTCATCATAAAATCCGGGTATGGGAAAACATCCCGCTAATCAGCTATCTGTTGCTAGCTGGCAAATGCAGTAACTGCAAGACTCCGATCCCGATACAGTACCCCTTAGTTGAACTGCTGACCGCTTTGCTGTCGCTGGGCGTTGCCTTGCGCTTTGGTGTTTCTCTGCAGACGCTTTTTGCGCTGATGCTGACCTGGTCACTGATTGCCATGTCCGTTATCGACCTGCATAAATTAATTTTGCCCGATGATATTACCCTGCCCGTTTTATGGCTGGGTTTACTCATCAGCCTTTTCAGTGTCTTTTCCGATCCAGTCAACAGTATTATTGGAGCGGTCGCAGGTTATCTTATCTTGTGGTCGGTTTTCCAGCTATTTAAGCTAGTGACCGGCAAAGAAGGTATGGGCTATGGTGATTTTAAGCTGCTGGCATTATTTGGTGCCTGGTTCGGCTGGGAACAACTGCCTCTGATCATCATCTTGTCTTCTGCTAGCGGTGCGGTGATCGGCATACTGATGATTGCAATGACTAAACACCAGCGCGATATACCGATTCCATTTGGACCTTACTTAGCCATCGCTGGCTGGATTAGCATGATTTGGGGCGACCAAATCATCCGCTGGTATTTAAACTAGCAATGTTCCGGGTTGGTTTAACCGGTGGAATTGGCAGCGGAAAATCGACTGTCGCCCGTCTTTTTTCCGAATACAATATAGACATCATTGACACCGACCTGATTGCTCATCAGATAAGCCAGCCTGATGGTCCCGCCTATCAGGCCGTGATTGATACATTTGGTAGCGAAATTCTTACAGCAGACGACGCCATAGACAGAAAAAAACTCGCTCGCATTGTATTTACTTCGAACCAAAAAAAACAACTGCTGGAAAACATTATGCACCCGCTGATCTGGCTGATTGCAGAGCAACAGGTCGCAAGCAGCAGCTCTGTCTATTGTATTATCGTCGTCCCATTATTATTTGAAGGCCAGCATCAGGCACGTTTCAATGTAACACTGGCAGTTGACTGCCCGGATGATCTCCGAATTACACGCGTTATGCAAAGAGATGATCGCTCTGCAACTGATATCGAAGCCATTATTAAAAACCAGATAAGCACAGATGAAAGAATAAAACAGGCTGATTATGTAATAAGCAATAACAGCTCAGTTGACACACTGAGAACAGATGTAGAGCAGCTACATCAATTATTTTTAAACCTTTCGGCAGCCCCATCTCATCGTTAAGCCTAAAGAGATTGCCTCAGCTCTGGTTATAAGATATAAACACTCTTTTATTTAAAGACTGAACTCAACAGACTTATCGCCGTGAAAGATTACCAGATATACGAGCAACCTTTAAATAAACGTCTGCGCACTATGTTGCGTCTTGAGCTACTGTTCGACCAACTCAACTACTTTTCCAAAGCTAAAAGCGTCTGGGACAACACTATTGCTGTCAATGTTATTAATGACATACTCGCTTTCACCAGTCGTACCGACATTAAAACCGAAGTCATTAAAGAGCTGGAACGCCAGCAAACCATTACGGAAAACTCCCTTTCAGCATCAACTGGGAACGAAAAAAAATCAATACAACTGATCGAGCAGCTAAAACAACTGTCCACTGAGCTACATCACCATAATGGTGTTATCGGTAACACACTGCAGACAAACATTATTTTGAATGCTGCAAAGCAAAAAAGCATTTTGCCCGGCAGCAGCGGAAATTTTGATTCACCGCTTTATTTGCAGTGGGTAAATCAACCATCAGAGCTGCGCTTGCATCAGTTATCAGAATGGAATATCTGTTTTAAACCATTAAATGATGCCATCAAACTAACCTTAACCGTTATCCGCAACAGCGCAGAAGAAATTGATCAGCTGGCTGAACATGGCTTTTATCAAGATAATCTTGAATTTTCCAAACCCTACCAACTGATCCGTGTTGCAGTTCCCAACAACTCAAACTACTTTCCCGAAATCAGTGCCGGGAAACACCGTTTTTCAATACGCTTTTTATCCAGCCAAAGTTATTACTCGACGCCACAGCAGGCTACGGAGAATGTTGATTTTATTCTCTGTAAGTGCTGCTTATAATCATTCGCTATTGCTATTATATGTTTATTTCAAAGACTGTTATTCTCGAGCTTGTCTGATCATCAACAGATAACTCAATCAGCCAGTTTCTTTTACCGCTAGTACAAACTGGAATAATCACTTTTGCACGCCAGCTGTCTGCAGAAACCCGGCTAAAGGTGTAACGATTCTGCCCCATATCCATCTCTCTCATTTTAAGATTCAACACTGCCTTTGTAATTTTTTGCGCAGGATCTGTAATGCTAATAAAAAATGGCCGCAGTGCTTTCACATCATCCGAAATTGAAACAGTGTAAGCTGCCGTATCGTATTGCAACGGGCAGTCCTCAGTTGTTAACCGGCAAGCAGAATACAGTACCGATTTATTTTCTGGACTACTCTGTCTAAAAAAATATTGCCCGGCAATAATTATTGTCAGCAGGACAACAGCCAATACAGCAGAAAGCCTGTTGCTTTTCATTGCCAGTGCCCACAGATTGCCGCTATACCAATACCACCTGCCGTCTTGACCCGTAATAAATCTGACGGCAACATACCACCCAGAGCATACACAGGCAGCGTACAACCTGCGGTTAACGCAGCAAACTGACTGAAACCCAGAGCAATACCAGCGTTATGACTTCTGGCTTGTTTGACAGGCGATAGAAAACAAAAATCGACATTAAGTACTTCGGCTTGTTTCAGCTCAGTCTGATTATGACAGGAGGCAGACAATAATCTATCGTAGAGCTCGGGGCGTTTCTTATATTTCATTAGCTGATGCCGGTTGAGATGAACACCATGCGCCTTAACTTTTAGCGCCACCTCCAGAGCCCTGTTTATAATCAGTTTCGCATTGTAGCGTTTGCATAACTCGAGCAACGCTTTGGCATGAACAAGAAAATCTTCATCATTGAGCTGATGAGCCCTGAACTGAATCATCCGTACACCGTTTTTAAGACAAAGCTCGGCTCTGCGTAATAAGTCACTAAGCGATGTAAACTGACCGGTGATCTGTATCATATCGGGTAAACTGATGGCTTTTATAATCACTTTGTTGGCAGCAGGAAAGCGCAGTGATGACAGCTTATCTATCGCCGACCACTGCAACGGCTGATTTTCCAGGCTCTGCTCTCGACCGCTGTACTCTGAAACTATATAGACTTGCAAACAGACTTGTTTACCGCTGTAATCATAATTCACTGCAAACAGATAGTGATATTGCATCACATCAATCCCCAGTTCTTCCTTAAGCTCTCGGATCAATGCACCGCTGTCTGTTTCACCTTGCTCTATTTTACCACCTGGAAATTCCCACATATCCGGCTGATCAACTGAAGCAGAACGCTTACTTATCAGCACCTGATTGCCTCTTAAAATTACAGCAACAGCTACCTGCAAAGGCTCAGTCATTATTACGAACGATATTCCGCATTAATTTTTACATAGTCATAGGATAAGTCTGAAGTCCAGACAGTGGCATTACTGTTACCCATTGCAAGGTCAATTGTAATAGTCAGTTCTGATGCCGACATCACTTGCTGGCCTGCTGCTTCTGTATATGTATCTGCTCGTGCACCGTGTTTCACGATACAGACATCACCCAGATAAATAGACAACTGATTAACATCAAGTTTATCAATTTCAGCACGACCAACAGCTGCCAGTATCCTTCCCCAGTTAGGGTCACTGGCAAACAGAGCGGTTTTAACCAGTGGCGAATGAGCCACTGTATAAGCTACTGTTTTTGCATCCTGATAGGTCGGAGCATTAAGTACTTTTATTTCGACAAATTTTGTAATGCCTTCTGCATCGCGGATGATCGATTGTGCAAGCGTCTGCATGACTTCGTTCAATGCATCCATGAACAAATGATAGCCTGGTGAAGGTTTGACAATCTCTGCTGCAGCAGATTCAGCCGTGGCGATTAGTACACAGCTATCATTGGTTGATGTATCACCATCAACCGTTATCGAATTAAAAGACGACTCGACGGCTGCTTTTAAACACTCCGCCAATAAATCAGCAGAAATCTTCGCATCAGTTGCCAGATAAGACAGCATGGTAGCCATATTCGGCTTGATCATGCCAGAGCCTTTGGCAATCCCTGTCAAAGTGACTGTTTCACCCTCAATATCAATCTCTTTTGAGACACCTTTTGCCACTGTATCAGTGGTCATAATGCCTTTGGCCGCAGCTAGCCAGTTATCCGTCTCTAGTTGATTAACAAGTTTTGGCAGGGTTTTCTCGAAGCAAGCTATTGGTAAATTCTCACCAATTACTCCGGTTGAAAAAGGCAGTATCTGGTTTTTTTCACAACCCAAAGCTTTTGCAGCAATCTCGCAGCTTCGCAAAGCATTTTGTAAGCCAGTCTCACCTGTACCGGCATTGGCATTGCCGGAATTAATCAGTAATAAGCGCGGTACAGCCTGTGCTAAGTGTTGCTCTGCAAGCACAACCGGTGCTGCACGAAAGCGATTTTGTGTAAATACAGCCGCACAACTCGCTCCCTTACCGATTTCAATCAGCACCATATCTACTGCATTATTTTTTTTAATACCTGAGGCAGCAGCCGCTAATCTGATGCCTTTAACTGCCGACAGCTGGGTCACTTCTTTTAGATTAACTGTCATCGCTTAGCTTAGCTTGCCGTGGCACTGTTTGAATTTTTTACCAGAACCACACCAGCATGGCTCATTACGCCCCAGCTTTTGTTGCTCTCTGACATACGGCTGAGCTTTCTCATCATCTGAGTCGGTACTGGCCTGTGTTAAATTTTCAGCTTTGTCATGTGCAAAAATCATGTTTTCGTCATGCTGTTGCTGGCGTTCAAGCTCTGAAACTTCTGATTCTGTCTGAATCTGTACTTTAGATAAAACCGAAATAATTTCCTGTTTAATCTGATCCAGCATCTGTGAAAACATCTCGTATGATTCACGACGATATTCTTGTTTTGGATTTTTCTGTGCATAGCCTCGCAAACCGATACTCTGACGCAGATAATCCATAGCTGCCAGATGATCTTTCCAGTGACTATCGAGCACCTGCAACATAATATATTTTTCAAAGCGACGCAGTACTTCCGGGCCGACATTTTCTTCTTTCGCCTGATACGCAGCTGATAACTCGGAATAAATCTTCTGACTCAGAGCGGTTTCATCCAGTTCGTCATCCTCGTCTAACCACTTTTGTAATGAAAGCTTAAGTCCAAATTCTGTCTCCAGCGCTTCTTGCAGCCCGGCCACATCCCATAATTCATCAACACTGCCCGGTGCAATATAGGCACTGAAAACATTGCTGACAATATCAGCGCGGATATTGGTCACAATGTCGCTGACATCATCCTGGTCCATTAACTCATTGCGCTGCTCATAAACAACTTTACGCTGGTCATTCGCTACATCATCGTATTCAAGCAGTTGTTTTCGCATATCAAAGTTATGGCCTTCGACTTTACGCTGGGCATTTTCTATCGCACGGCTAACCCATGGGTGCTCTATTGCTTCGCCTTTTTCCATACCCAATTTTTGCATCATGCCAGCAACCCGGTCTGATGCAAAGATACGCATAAGGTCATCGTTTAATGACAGATAAAAGCGTGACGAACCGGCATCACCCTGCCGACCGGCACGGCCTCGTAACTGGTTGTCAATGCGGCGCGATTCATGCCGCTCAGAACCAATGACATGCAGCCCACCAGCAGCTAACACGGCATCGTGTCGTTTCTGCCAATCAGCTGTTACCTTTTCTACATCGGCTTTTTCACCTAACTCTGCAAGCTCAAACTCAAGGCTACCACCAAGCACAATATCGGTACCGCGTCCTGCCATATTCGTTGCAATGGTGACCACACCGGGACGACCAGCCTGAGCGATGATATGGGCTTCACGCTCATGCTGCTTTGCATTCAAAACTTCGTGTGTGATCTTCATCTGAGACAATAACTTCGACAGTAATTCAGATGCCTCTATCGATGCAGTACCTGCAAGCACTGGCTGTTTTTTACTAACACAATCTTTAATATCTTCAGCAATCGCCAGAAACTTATCTTCGTGAGTTAAATACACTAGATCGGTATAATCGATCCTCGCCACAGCAACATTTGTAGGCACGATAATGACTTCAAGATTATAAATGGACTGAAATTCGAAGGCTTCGGTATCAGCTGTTCCGGTCATGCCGGCCAGCTTATTGTAAAGACGGAAGTAATTCTGAAACGTTATTGACGCCAGCGTCTGGTTTTCATTCTGGATCAGCACGCCTTCTTTGGCTTCTACCGCCTGATGCAGTCCTTCAGACCAACGTCTGCCAGGCATGGTGCGTCCGGTAAATTCATCGACAATAACAACTTCATTATCCTGCACGATATACTGTACATTCTTCTGATACATGGCGTTAGCACGCACAGCTGCATTAATATAATGCACCAGATTAATATTTGCCGCACTGTATAAACTTTCATCTGATGGAAGAATGCCTTCCCTAATCAGCATCTGTTCAATTTTCTCGTGACCTTGTTCCGTCAGATGAATTTGTTTGGACTTTTCATCAACTGTGAAATCACCGGTTGGTTGACCACCTTCTTCTTTCGACTCCTCGCCTTTTTCTAAAACTTTAACCAGTCGGTTCATAACCTGATACAGGTCAGAGTTATCATTAGTTGGACCGGAGATAATCAAAGGCGTTCTAGCCTCATCGATTAAAATTGAATCAACTTCATCAACAATGGCATAGTTCAATTTACGCTGAACTCTTTCATCAGCGGTAAAAGCCATATTGTCTCGCAGATAATCAAAGCCGAATTCGTTGTTGGTACCATAAGTAATATCACAGGCGTAAGCCTGTTTCCTAGCCAGCGAATCCATCTCTCCAATCACAACACCTGTGCTCAGACCTAAGAAACTGTAAAGTTTACCCATCCATTCTGAGTCGCGCTTAGCCAGATAATCGTTAACGGTTACTACATGAACACCTTTTTCTTCCAGCGCATTAAGGTATACCGTTAGTGTGGCTACCAGTGTTTTACCCTCACCGGTGCGCATTTCTGATATCTTGCCATCGTGCAATACCATTGCACCAATCAGCTGGACATCATAATGTCGCATGCCCATAACCCGCTTACCAGCTTCTCGTACTGTTGCGAAGGCTTCAGGTAACAAGCTATTTAAATCTGAGCCTTCTTTTAGTCGTTGCCGAAACTCAATCGTTTTAGCAGCAAGTTCCTGATCAGATAAGCTCTCAAAATCACCTTCAAGGGCATTAATTTTTTCAACGACTTTCCAGTATTGCTTTACCTGTCTGTCATTACGACTTCCAATTATTTTACGCACAAGCTTACTAATCATTGAAACACCCTTAAATTAAAATACTGATATTAGCGCCACAACAGTCGTTGAAAAGCGCTAACGTCCCCAAAATATAAATCAGCATGAGAGCTGAGCAAACCAACAACACATCATTTAATCTTAAAATGGCTGTGAAAAATCGCTTACTAAAAATCCCGAGTCAGAGCCGTGAAAAATCTAATAAAAGCTCACCGAACCCAGTCATTGTCAGCCTGCATAAAAACTATATATCATTAGAAGAATCAATAGCTTGCATGAGAACGGAAATATATCCCGTGATTTTCAGAACAGGCATATTATGCCTGAGTTTGCACCTCAGGATAAGATAAAATTTACGTTAGATAAGGGATGATAAGAATAAGGCTAGGTATAGACGGAATTTATACGGAATCTTCTCGAAAAATATATATTTACTGCGCCGTCCGTGGCATTTTTAATTAATTTCTGGCTTGTACAAACTTCAGCGGATCAACTCGCTTACCCTTTTTAAGTACTTCAAAATGCACATGAGGCCCAGTTGAACGCCCAGTCGAGCCCATTAAAGAGACGATTTGACCTTTTTTAACCGCTTCACCAACAATAACAATATTGCTTGCATTGTGCCCATATCTGGTCACATAACCATTACCATGACTGATTTCTACCAGATTACCATAACCATATCGCGGCCCTGACCAGGTAACGACACCACCAGCCACAGCATATACTTTACTACCCATCTTGCCGGCAAAATCCATACCCTTGTGCATTTCGTGCTTACCGGAGAACGGGTTAGTGCGCATGCCAAAAAATGAAGAAATCCAGCCTCGCTTGATAGGTCGTCCTTCAGGAGACGCCTCTTCAGCCATATGCGTCGTCATAAGGACATTTTCAAGTACTGTTAACTGCTGTTCGCGATCGTCTAGTATCGTGAACATTTCATCAATCACACCATTAAAATTAATCTTGGTCTTGGTCGCAGATTCTTCTTCAACCGGACCACCAATAGCCGGAGGATTACCAAAGTCAAATTCTTCAGGGTCCATTTTTGCCAGCTTCATCACTTTCTGACCGAGCGCATTTAAACGTATAACATGTGCCTGAAGCTGACCTGAGCGCCTAACCAGCGCATCGAGTTCAGCCTGAGTATTGAGTCTGGCTTCGCCAATATCTTCTCTTTGCTGCGTCAACTGATCATAAATAACGGTAATCTGATTATCATTTTTAACGCTGATACCTGTTTTGTAACCGATAAAACCAGCGACTCCCATAAACATAAACAGGACGACACTTAATAATGACAACTGGAACGGATGATCAATCTGTACCCTGCATGGTCTGCCACGAAATTTTGTTAATAAAATTATATTCATAGTATTAGTATCTTGTAGAATGATTCCGTTATTCAGCCATTATTGCCTGAATAATCCAAATTAACTTTTGTGAACACATAAACTTATGCATTCAATCAACCGTTTTATCTCGGCTCGTATAACAGAAAAAAGCCTGTTACTGGACCAGCTTAACGCGCATATTCTACCTTTATTACCAGCAGCATCGCACGCACATATTAAAGCAGCCAATTATGCCAATCAAGTTCTTGTATTGTTAGTAGATTCACCTGTCTGGGCTGCCCGCTTACGCACTCAGCATAAAACGATTATTAGCAGCCTGCAAAAACAACTGAACATCCCTATCAATACATTACAAATCAAGTTTGAGCAGCCTATTCAGCCTGAAAGCAAACCGGTTAAACACAGCCCTGTTCTTTCTGCTGATTCCGCCAGACTCATACGTCAGACAGCTGAAGCTTTAACAGACGAAGAACTCAAAAACGCCCTGCTTCGCCTGTCTGAAAAGTCAGCTCAATAAGCCTGTACTGGCTGCGCATAGGATATCGGAGACACCGCTTCTTCGTCTTCGAATGTCACTTCTTCCCAAGCCGACTCATCAGCAACCAGAGTTTTAATTAGTTTATTGTTCAGTGCATGACCCGAACGATATCCCGAGAAAGCACCTATTAAGCTATGACCCAATAAGTACAGATCACCAATAGCATCAAGAATTTTATGTTTAACGAACTCGTCTTCATAACGTAAGCCATCTTCGTTCAACACCCGGTACTCATCAACAACGATAGCATTATCCATACTGCCGCCTAAAGCCAGATTCTGAGCTCTTAATTTTTCCAGATCACTCATAAATCCAAAGGTTCTTGCCCGACTAACTTCTTTTACGAATGATGTAGTAGAAAAATCAATCTCAGCTGCACTCGGAGAGCCGTTAAAAACAGGGTGATTAAAATCGATGCTGAAATTCACTTTAAAGCCGTCAAACGGATCAAACCTGGCCCACTTGTTATCAGATTCAATAATAACTGGCTTGATAATTCGAATAAAACGTTTTGGAGCTTCCTGTTCGATGATCCCGGCAGATTGCAATAAGAAAACGAACGGGCCTGAACTGCCGTCCATGATAGGTACTTCTGCTGCACTCAAATCGACATAGGCATTATCAATACCCAGCCCAGCCATGGCCGATAAGAGGTGTTCGACTGTAGATACGCGCACATCGCCATTCGATAAGGTTGTTGACAAGGTCGTGTCACTTACATTTTCAGCTGTTGCCATGATTTCAGCAGGCTGTTCTAGATCAATGCGTCTGAAAACCACACCGGTGTCTGGCGCGGCTGGACGAAGCGTTAAATATACTTTTTCACCGGTATGTAATCCTATGCCTGTTGCTCTGATTACATTCTTCAAAGTTCGCTGTTTAATCACGTAACTACTTACTCCACTGCAAGATATCTTTATATACGGTAAATATTATGACACATAATCCCTTAGATTAACTTAACCATATAAGCACTTAGTCTGCTCTATGATTCACTTCGTCAAATGCCAAAGATTCACCATAAAACACGCACGGAGGCGACTTAAACCGGTCTAATTCCCGTATAATACCTGACTCCTAGCCATATATAAAGCCCTGCGCCAAATACCCCCTCATCCAACAGCCGTTGTACTTTCAGCAAAATCTACTGTTTTATCATCAATCAGCCTGCTTTCTTAAGAATGCTGGTATATCTAAAATCTCACCATCATAGTGATCCGGCAACTCGATACCTTTTTCACTTGCCTGTCTTCTGGCTATAGCCGGCGTGGTTAATGCGTCATAATTAACATTACCATCAGAGTGCCGCGGAACCACTTTTACCGGATTAACCTGTGGTTTTGAGACGCCTAAGCCTGTCGCTACAACGGTTACTCTTAACTCATCTTCCATTGCTTCATCAACGGCAGTACCCATCACAACCGTAGCATCCTCAGACGCAAATGATGAAATAATGTCACCAATATCTTGGAATTCACCCAAGGTCAGATCTCTTCCAGTAACATTAACCAATATACCTCTGGCTCCAGCTAGATTAACGTCTTCCAGTAAAGGACTGGCTATAGCTGATTCTGCCGCTAGTTTCGCACGATCTTCACCGGAAGCACGACCACTACCCATCATGCCCTGTCCCATCTGTGACATCACCGTTTTTACATCCGCGAAATCCACATTGATGACTCCCGGACGAGTGATCAGCTCCGTTATACCCTGAACAGCACCATGCAATACGTCGTTAGCTCCTTTAAACGCATTCATCAGATCAAATTCACGACCAAAAACGCTTAACAATTTATCATTGGGAATGGTAATTAATGAATCAACCTGCTTGCTCAATTCATCGGTACCACTGTTTGCTACCTTTTGACGACCCGATCCTTCAAATCCAAAAGGTTTGGTGACAACACCTACTGTCAAAATTCCCATTTCTCTAGCAATCTGCGCCACTATCGGAGCAGCACCGGTACCAGTACCACCACCCATTCCGGCCGTAATAAAGACCATGTCTGCGCCGTTAATCGCCTCTTGTATTCGTTCACGGTCTTCCAAAGCAGCATGTCGTCCTACTTCAGGATTGGCACCGGCACCCAGTCCTTTGGTTATATTGCTACCGATTTGCAAGGTCATTACACCTGCCGCACTATGCAGCGCCTGCGAATCCGTATTGGCACAGATAAACTCAACACCATCAATGCCACTTTCCACCATGTGCATCACCGCATTACTGCCGCCACCGCCAACGCCGATGACCTTAATTGTTGCCCCTGGATTAACTGAATCTATTAATTCAAACATCGCTCTTACTCCTCCGTAACCACGAATTTAATACTTTTAAATACTTTAAACTTTTAAAAATTACCCTGGAACCAGCTCTTCATTCTGCTCCAGACAGATTTCATTCCCGACTCTTCACTAAAACCACCCTGGCCGCTGTCACGGTTATGTCGACCAAATAACAACAAACCGACGCCGGTTGCATAAATCGGATTTTTCACAACATCTGACAAACCAGTAATATATTGTGGGTAGCCAAGCCTGACAGGCATATGGAATATTTCTTCTGCAAGATCTACAACCCCGTCCATTTTTGCGCTGCCACCGGTTAACACCACACCCGCCGCAATCAGTTCTTCAAAACCACTTTTTCTCAGCTCAGCCTGTACCAGCATTAATAATTCTTCATAACGTGGCTCGACCACTTCTGCCAGTGTCTGGCGTGATAACTGTCTGGCTGCTCGTTCACCAACACTCGGCACTTCAATTGTTTCATCAGGATTCGCCAGCTGCCTTAGCGCACAGGCATACTTTATTTTGATTTCCTCAGCGTTCTGAGTCGGTGTTCTCAGCGCAACCGCAATGTCATTGGTCACCTGATCACCAGCGATAGGAATAACTGCCGTGTGGCGGATTGCACCATCAGCAAATACCGCAATGTCGGTGGTACCACCACCAATATCAACAATGCATACACCGAGCTCTTTTTCATCATCTGTTAATATCGAGTAACTGGAAGCCAACTGTTCTAAAATAATGTCATCAACCTCAAGCCCACAGCGCCTTACACATTTAATTATGTTCTGCGCCGCACCGACTGCACCGGTTACTAGGTGCACCTTTGCTTCTAGTCTGACGCCTGACATACCAATCGGCTCTCTAATACCTTCTTGCTGATCAATAATGAATTCCTGTGGCAGGATATGTAACACCCTCTGATCAGCCGGAATCGCAACCGCACGTGCCGCATCAATCACCCTGTCCAGATCACCTGCCGTGACCTCACGGTCTTTAATCGCGACTATGCCATGTGAATTCATACTTTTTATGTGACTGCCAGCAATTCCCGCATATACCGAGTTAATCTGGCAGCCGGCCATTAATTCGGCTTCTTCTATCGCCCGCTGAATAGACTGGACTGTTGATTCAATATTGACTACAACGCCTTTTTTTAAGCCTCGAGATGGATGTGATCCAATACCGATTATTTCCACATCACTGCCGGCGACCGGATCGTATTCACCAACTATCGCTACGATTTTAGACGTTCCGATATCCAGACCAACAATCATATTTTTTTCTGATCTTTTAGACATTTCTAATCGTCCCCGTCATCAAAGTTAAATCCACTCTTTTCTGATTCGTGAATATTGTGTTTTTGTATTCAGCATGCATATTTATTTCTGCCTTAGTCTTCCATACCACAGCAAAACCGTTGGTAAAGCGAAAATCTATCTGTTTAATTTTACTGACCTGAGGCTTTATTAAAGACGCATACACAGCAGCAAAACTTTCAATTTTTTTATAGATATTTTTCCGCCCGAGATTAATTGTCATACCCTGAACTTTCATCTTCCAGGATCGTCTCTCATTCTGCTCAAGTGCTGTTACTGTAATATCAGCATGTGAAACCATTTTTTGTATTTTCATAAACTCATCCAACACGAAGCCATGCCTGTTATCAGGACCTCTAAGCTCTACCATTGGCTCAACAGCAATTATGTCCGGCGGATAAAACAACTCGCCTTCTGCAGTCAATACTGAATCCGTTAACCATTTTGCAACAGCCTGTTTTTCCACCACACGAATAACAACTTTATCCGGCCATTCTCTGCGCACAAAAGCCCGCTTCACCCATGGCATAGTCAACAACTCGTTTCTGATAGCAACAATATTAATATCGAAAAAACCACCGACAGTCAGCTCCTCAATCTTCTTTTCTACTCCGGCTTTATCAAGGTATTTAAACTCACCCTCAACCCTTACCTGCTTAACAGGGAACAGCGCTAATGACGAATACACTTTGTTAATGGCAAACACCGTGACCCCGACCACCAGCATCAACAACAACGGTTTAATAATACGCGCCTGCACACGGCCATTATCCGGCAGCACACTCTTACGCACAGCAGCGCTTTTTCTTTTATGTTGGCGCTTAAACATTCCTTTCCTCAGATGTTTTCAGAATCTCAAGTACCAACTCTTCCATAGTTAAACCAGCCTGTCTGGCTGCCATCGGCACCAGACTATGATCGGTCATACCTGGCACCGTATTGGCTTCTATCAGCCAAGGCTTCTGCTCTGCATCCAGCATGAAATCAATTCGTCCCCAACCGGCACCTGATATCGCAGCAAATGCTCTGGTTGCAATCTCAGCCATTTCTATTTCTTTACTCTCAGACAAACCACACGGACAAATATATTCGGTTGCATCAGAAACGTATTTTGCATCGTAATCATAAAACTGATTGGCCGTTTTAAGTTTGATCAGCGGCAGCACACGATTGTTAAGAATTGACGCGCTATATTCCTCACCTTCAATCCATGCTTCAACCAGAACATCACTATTACAGCCTGCTGCCAGATCAAATGCTGCTTCTGCCTGCTCAATATCGGTTACTTTACTGATACCAATACTCGATCCTTCCAGTGCCGGCTTCATAATCAGCGGCAGCCCTAATTCTTCAATCGCCGTTAAACACGCCGCCAAATCTCTGACTGTGCGGTAAGCCGGTGTCTGTAATTGCTGACTTTTCCAGATTTCTTTAGTTCGGATTTTATCCATCGCCAGCGCAGACCCCAGCACACCCGAACCGGTATAAGGGAGCGCCATAAACTCCAACAGACCTTGCAGCACACCATCTTCTCCACCACGTCCATGCACTATATTAAACACACGATCAAAACCACTTAACTGCTGAATATCATTTTTTTTAAAATCAACAGCACTGGCATCCACACCGGCACTTAATAATGCTGCCAGCACAGCATCACCACTCTTTAAAGAGACTTCGCGCTCAGCAGACCAGCCACCCATTAGCACTGCAACTTTACCGAATTGTTTTTTAAGATCAGACATCTTCTCTTTCACCCACGATATGAACTTCCGGTAACAATTTTATCCCGGATTTTTTATACACCTGAACCTGCACATAATTAATAAGCTCTTCGATATCAGCCGCTGTTGCGCTGCCATCATTAATAATAAAATTAGTATGCTTATCCGACACCACTGCACCACCGATTCTGTGATTACGCAGACCTGCTTCTTCAATCAGTTTTGCTGCATATCCAGCTTCCGGGTTTTTAAATACTGATCCACAATTTGCCGTACCAGTCGGTTGTGTCAATGAACGCTTTAACAACAACTGTTTAATATCATCCGCAGCTTTTACACCATCACCCGATTCAAACTTAAATCGCGCCTTTACAAACCATTCTTCATCGTGGCCTTTCACTGAGCGATATAAAACTTCATAATCATTTCTGGAGCGCCAATTCAAATCACCTTTACGATTTATCGTCTCTACCTCAACGACGTGATTCCAGGTTTCACCGCCAAAAGCACCCGCATTCATTCTTAATGCACCACCTACCACACCGGGAATTCCTGCAAAAAACTCACCATTTATTAAATCATTTCTTGCACAAAATCTGGCCAAAATTGCACACGGCACTCCGGCACCGACATCAAGCATATTGCCCTCTAACAATTCAATACCTGTCAGCGCATTGGCTGTAGCAATCACGCTGCCACGAATACCGCCATCACGCACCAGCAAATTACTACCCAAACCCAGCCAGAAGACATTCTCACTTTGGTTTAACGATTTAAGATAAAGACTCAAATCATTTACATCTGCCGGAATAAAATAGTGATCTGCCACACCACCAACTCGCCAGGTTGTGTGCTTAGACATAGGTTCGTTTAACATTAACGCACCCCTAACATTATTGTCGGCCACTGCTGACATTAACCTACCACTTCCTTATTCGATAAGGTTTCTGGCAAACAACTGGCCATGGCACCAACACTTCCTGCACCCAGTGTCAGTACCACGTCCTTATCCTGCAAAATATTCAGAAGCGCCTCCGGCACCTGTTCAATATCCTCAACAAAAACCGGGTTCACCTGACCTCTGGCCCGGATCGCAGCTGCCAGTGATCTGCCATCAGCACCGGCAACCGGAGATTCACCGGCCGAATAAACTTCCGACAACACAAGCACATCCGTTGTTGCTAACACCTGACTGAAATCCTCAAACAGATCATGCGTTCTGCTGTAGCGGTGCGGCTGAAACACAACCACCAGCCGGCGCTCAGGCCACGCTGTTCGTATCGCTTTAATACTGGCATTGACTTCGGTCGGATGATGCCCATAATCATCCACCAGTGTAATCTTGCCACTGACTGTATTGATTTCACCGTATTGTTGCATTCGACGGCCAATTCCCTGAAAGCCTGTCAATGCTTTTTGAATAACCACATCGTCGACGCCAAGCTGATGCGCCACCGAAATTGCTGCCAGTGCATTTAATACATTATGTTCTCCGGGCAGACTCAGCGTCACACTGATTTTTGTCTCACGTTCCGGCAAACAAACATCAAAGTGACTCTGCATTGCTTCATAACTTACGTTTGAGGCCTGTACATCTGCTTCATTGTCTATACCGTAAGTAATCACTGGCCTTGTTATTTGCGCAATAACATCACGGATAACCGGATCATCGACACACATAATTGCACGGCCGTAAAATGGCAAGTGATGTAAAAACTCTATAAAAGTTTTCTTTAACACTTCGAAATCACCGCCATAAGTAGAGAGGTGATCGGCATCGATATTGGTTACCACTGACATCATTGGCTGCAGGTATAAAAATGACGCGTCACTTTCATCTGCTTCTGCTACCAGATAACGACTCGCACCCAGTTTTGCATTACTGGCTGAGCTGTTTAATTTACCACCGATAACATAAGTCGGATCCAGACCCGCTTCTGCCAATATGCTCGCCACCAGACTGGTTGTTGTCGTTTTACCGTGTGTTCCTGCCACTGCAATGCCATAACGAAAGCGCATCAGCTCTGCTAGCATTTCAGCGCGAGGAATAATGGGTATGCGCTTCTCTCTGGCCGCCATGACTTCCGGATTCGATTCGCTAACAGCTGTTGAAGTCACTACAACATCACAGTCATGGATATTTTCAGCATCATGACCAATGGTAACTTTAACCCCCAGATCACGTAAGCGCCTGGTTGCTACATTTTCATTCAGATCTGATCCCGATACTTGATACTCAAGATTTGCCAGCACTTCAGCAATACCGGACATACCGGCACCACCAATTCCAACAAAGTGGATTTTTGTTATCTTTCGCATTGGGTGATCAGTAATCATTTCAAACCTCCCGCTAACATACATAACTCTGCTGCTTTTTGCGCCGCAGATGGTGTTGCAATATTTTGTGCCGCCACTGACATTTTCATAATTTTCTCATCTGTTAACGCTACAAGCTCCTGACTCAGTCGCTCTGCTGATAATTCTGTTTGCGGTATTAAAATGGCCGCATTATTTTTAACAAGGAAACCGGCGTTCGCTGTCTGATGATCATCAACAGCATAAGGATACGGTATTAAAATTGATGCCATACCGGCCATCGCCAATTCAGAAACTGTCATTGCACCTGCTCTGCAAATAACCACATCTGCCCATTCGTAGGCATCTGCCATATTGTCAATAAAAGCGTCTACCCGAGCATCAAGATTAAACTCGCTATAAATCGCTTGAGTGGTTGCAATGTTTTTGCTGCCGGCTTGGTGCCAAACTTCATACTTTTGCTGATTATCTGACAAGCTCAACATAGCTGGCACCGCTTCGTTTAATGCAGCCGCACCCAAACTGCCACCGACGACAAGAATTTTTAATCTATTTCCTCGGGATTTTAATCGTTCAGCAGGCGGCTTTATCTTCGCTATATTTTCACGCACAGGATTGCCCACTAAATGCACTTTATCAGACGGCTTAAAAGTTTTCGGAAATGCTTCCATCACCACACCAGCCATTTTTGCCAGTAATGTATTTGTCATTCCTGGAATTGCATTTTGTTCATGCACCAGCAATGGGCGAGCTGTTAGAAAAGCCATCAGCCCGCCAGGACCCGAGGCAAACCCACCCATACCCAGCACTGCAGCAGGCTTAACTTCAATGATCACCCGCAGCGCCTGCAAACAAGCAAAAAACAATTTAAACGGTGCCAACACCAGTGACCATTTATTTTTTCCACGCAAACCACTGATACTTAACCAGCGAATATCGTAACCGGCCTCAACAACCAATTTGGCCTCAATACCCTGCCTGGTTCCGAGCCAAACTACCGTGATATTTTTAGCTTTTAAACAGTCCGCAACCGCCAGCGCAGGAAACACATGTCCACCGGTACCACCCGCCATTATCAGCACTGTTTTCGTTGTCATTGAACTCTCCTGTTACGGGAGCTGGACATCGCCTGCTTTCCAAACAATGCATTTTCAATACTGATACGGATAAGAATTCCGATTGCGACACAGTTTACAACCAAGCTGCTTCCGCCATAACTCATCAGTGGCAAGGTCAGCCCTTTTGTTGGCAGCAGCCCCATATTCACACCAATATTTATAAATGCTTGCAAGCCCAACCATGTCGCAATACCAAAGGCCGTAAATGCTGCAAATTTATTGCCATTTTTTTCAGCTTGTCTGCCGTTAATAAAAGCCCTGAAAATAAAATAACCAAATAAAAACAGTAATAACATCACGCCAATAAACCCTGTTTCTTCTGCATAAACTGCAAACACAAAATCTGTATGTGCTTCTGGCAGATAAAACAGTTTCTGAACACTGCCACCCAGGCCGGTACCGGACCATGCACCTCGACCAATTGCGATTAACGACTGGGTTAACTGAAAGCCACTGTTAAACGGATCTTGCCACGGATTGACAAAAGCGGTTAATCGCTGCATACGATATGGCGACGAAACAATTAGCAAAGTTGCGGCAGCTGCAAAGGAAACAATCAATGCAAAAAACTGTGAAAAGCGTACACCGCCTAAATACATCATGCTCATCACTGTCAGCATAATCACTACAGTAGCACCGAAATCTGGCTCTAATAAAAGCAGTAGACAAGCCAAACTTACCAGCAACATTGGTTTTACAAAACCCCAGAATGTCGTCCTCACTTCACTGCCATGTCTGACCAAATATCCTGCGGTGTAGATCAGTAAAAATAATTTAGCCAGTTCTGACACTTGTAAATTGAAAATTCCGAGTGGTATCCAGCGGGTGCTGCCATTAACGGTATTACCAATACCCGGTATTAACACCAACACTAACAGCAACATCGAAATCCCTAACAGCAGCATGCCCGATTTTTCCCAGTACACCAGACGCACTCTGGTGACTATATATCCAGCGATCAGACCTAGTAGTGCCGAAAGTAATTGGCGCTGCAAATAATAGAACGGTGAACCAAGATCACGATCAGCTGTAGTAATCGATGCAGACGAAACCATGACCAGCCCAAGACACAGTATTACCAGAGCAACCGTCAACAGCTTCAGGTCAAATTCAATCGTTTGTTCTTTTTTAACAACCGTATTCTTACTGACCGAACTTACAGCTTCTATAAAGGCACTCATTTCAGCACCTCCCTGACAGCCGCAACAAATACATCGCCGCGATGTTCGTAATTATCAAACATATCAAAACTGGCACAGGCTGGCGACAACAGCACATTATCGCCATTGATTGCAGACTGACTAGCAATATCTACTGCCTCGTTCATAGTGACTGCATGAACAATTTCCGTTATACCGCGGCATACCTGTTCAATTTTATCGGCATCTCTTCCGATTAAAATCAGCAATTTAACGTGCTTCTCAACCACCTCTTTTAATAGTGAAAGGTCAGCATCTTTGCTCTCACCACCCGCAATCAATATGACCTTGCCATGCAAGCCAGCAATCGCAGCATTTGCTGCACCCACATTGGTGGCTTTCGAATCGTTATACCAGTTGACACCATCTTTAACGCCAACCCGCTGCATTCGATGAGGCAAACCTGCAAACTGCTTTACTGCTTTAATAACTTTTTCTTGATCAAGTTCGAAACTGTCAGACAAAGCCAGTGCCGCCATTACATTGGTAATATTATGTAAACCACCGATCTGTAAATCTGCGCTATTAATTAACTTGCTTTGACCTTTACAGATCCATCTCTCTCCATTTATGCTTCGTAAACCATAGTCATTTTCAGTCGGCTCAGAGATACCAAAACTGATACTGCCTTTTGCAGTCCGCATACTACTAACGATTTCATCATCGCGATTAATTACACAGTGCAAGGCACCAGAATATATCCGTTGCTTAGCCGTTATATAATCGCCATAACTGTCATAACGATCCATATGGTCTTCGCTAACATTCAGCACTACCGCAGACTCGGGCTTTAAACTTTGCACTGTTTCAAGCTGAAAGCTCGATAATTCTAAAACATATACATCTGCATTTTTGTCCAGCAAATCAAGCGCCGGCACACCGATATTTCCTCCAACAGCCACCTTAAGACCAGCTTGTCTGAGAATGTCGCCGACTAATGTAGTTACCGTACTTTTACCGTTTGATCCAGTAATCGCAATCACCGGTGCGTCTGCATTTCTGGCAAATATTTCAATATCACCTATGACCTCAACGCCACAGTTTTTCGCGTGTGCAATTGCTGCTGTCTTAACAGAAATACCAGGACTGACAACCAGCTGTTTTGCTTTTGCAAGGATATTTTTATCAAAACTACCGAAGCGGTATTTTATTTGCGGGAAATCTTTCGTTAATTCATCTTTTGCAGGTGGCTGATCACGACTATCTAGCACTACAGGAAGATCTTTTTTATTTGTTAAATAGCGCACAACAGAAAGCCCGGTAATACCCAGACCGAGTACAACCACGCTGTTGCTAAGATCCTGATCGATGTGCTGCGATTCAGACATAACGATTAACTAATTCCCTGAGTTTTATCTTAGTTTTAAGGTAGCCAGACCAGCCAGCACCAGACAAAATGTTATAATCCAGAACCTGACAATCACCCTCGGTTCAGGCCAGCCTTTTAATTCAAAATGATGATGTATCGGTGCCATCTTAAAAATTCTTTTACCGGTTAATTTAAATGATGCAACCTGCAGCACTACCGATAATGTCTCCATCACAAATACGCCACCCATAATCACCAGCAATAATTCCTGACGCACCACAACCGCAACCACACCCAGTGCAGCTCCCAGTGCCAGCGCACCGATATCACCCATAAAAACCTGTGCCGGATATGTGTTAAACCACAGAAAACCTAAGCCGGCACCCACTATTGCAGCACAAAAAACAATCATCTCACCGGCACCATGTATATAGGGAATAGCCAGATACTCGGCAAACTTTACATGCCCAGTCAGATAAGCAATCACACCCAATGCTGCCGCAATCATCACTGCCGGCATAATTGCAAGACCATCAAGCCCATCAGTTAAATTAACAGCATTACTGGTACCCACAATAACCAGATAAACAAAGACAATAAAAAACCAGCCCATATCAATCATCAGATCTTTAAAAAACGGCACACTCAGCAGTGTTTCTGCCGGCGAGACAGCTGATGAGTAGAGAAAATAAGCCGCAGTAAAACCGAACACCGATTGCCAGAAATATTTCTTGCCGGCAGACAAACCTTTTGAGTTTTTTAACGCCACTTTTTTATAATCATCAACCCAGCCGATCACACCAAAAGCCACAGTAACACTAAGCACAAGCCAGATTTTATGATTACTCAGATCAGCCCACAGTAAAGTCGTCACTACAATCGAAACCAGAATCAGCAAACCACCCATGGTCGGTGTACCTGCCTTTGATAGATGAGACTGCGGGCCATCGTCTCTTACCGACTGACCAATGTTATATCTCGACAGACGCCTGATCATCCATGGCCCGATCATCAGCGAAATCATTAATGCCGTTAAGGCACCAAGAATTCCTCTCATCGTCAGATATGAAAAGACATTAAAGCCGCTGTAAATTTGTGTTAAGTACTCAGTCAAAATTAATAACATGATGCAGCCCCCAGGCCAGTATTGTCAGTTAATGCTGCCACTACTTCTTCCATGCGCATACTACGTGAGCCTTTCACCAGCACAGCAATACTGTGTTCAAGTTGTTTTTTCAGATCTTTAATTAATGCTTTTTTATCGTTATATGAATATCCGTTTTCACCAAAACTTTCGGCCGCAAAGCCGGATAATTCCCCAAATGTCATTACACTGTTTATATTTTTTTGTTTTGCGTATAGCCCAATTTCGGAATGCAGTTTTACAGCATCTTCACCGAGTTCACCCATATCACCGAGCACCAGAACAGAAACTTTATTGAGACCGGCTAACACATCAATCGCCGCTTTCACTGAAGCCGGGTTAGCGTTATAACTATCATCAATAACCACTGAATCAATCGCTACAGCATTCACCTGCAAGCGCCCTTTAACACCTTTAAATTTTTCCAGACCTTTTTTTATACTCGACATCCCAACACCAATCGCAGTAGCTGCGGCACTGGCTGCCAATGCATTTTTTAGATTGTGATAGCCGAGTACAGCAAGCCTGACTTCAGTTTCTTCAGCATTGACTCGGAGCATAAAACGACCATCATAATGCGATTCATCACTACTAGTGCTGACATCAGCCGCCGCATCCAGTCCGAAAAATATTTTTCTTTGCTGATCACACAGAGATGACCAGTAATCCGAGTACTGATCATCTCTGTTAATAACCGCCACGCCTTTTGCACCAAGCCCGGAAAAAATTTCACCCTTGGCATCTGCCACCCCCTGCATCGAGCCGAAGCCTTCCAGGTGTGCCGGTGCTGCATTATTTAACAAAGCCACATCAGGCCGAGTCAGCTGTGTCAGATAGGCAATTTCGCCAATATGATTAGCACCCATTTCAATCACCGCATACTCATGCTCTGGCCTGATACGCAACAGTGTTAACGGTAAGCCGATATCATTATTGTAATTACCATCGGTGGCCAGTACCGGTCCCTCTTCAGATAAAATACAACTGAGCATTTCTTTAACGGTTGTTTTACCATTACTACCTGTCAGTCCGACTACTTTTACCGCCTGTTGCTGGCGCCAGTAACTTGCCAACTGCCCCAGTGCCAGCCTACTGTCTTTAACTCTGATAATGGGCAGGTTTGTTTCCACGTCGCGCTCAACCAGAGCAGCAACTGCACCTTTTTCTGCTGCCAAATCAAGGTAGTCATGCGCATCGAACTTTTCACCATTGATCGCAACAAAAAGCGCTCCAGGCAGTATCGTCCGGGTATCAGTGGATACCGACAAAATTTCTTTATCAGCAACAGTAAGCTTCGCCCCGAAAACAGTTGCCAGTTCTGATATCATCATAACGAACCACCATTGCTCAGTCTCAATGCCATGCCACGATCACTATGGGCTATCTTTTTATTCCCAACGAGCTGATATTCTTCATGGCCTTTACCTGCAACCAGAATCACATCATCATTCGCTGCTGTTAAAAACGCATAATCAATCGCAGCTTTTCTGTCTTTAATCACCATCGCAGCGTCACGTTTCTGAAAACCAGACAACACCTGCTCGATGATATGATCGCTATCTTCATTTCTCGGGTTATCATCTGTCACAATAACCACGTCGGCATACTTTTCAGCAACTGCACCCATTAATGCTCGCTTACCCTGATCACGCTCACCGCCGCAGCCAAACACGCACCAGAGTTTACCTGCGCTGTGTTCAGCCAGCGCCTGCAATGCCAGCTCCAGTGCTTTCGGCGTGTGCGCGTAATCAACCACTATTTTGCTTTTTTCCGCTCCGTCAAACAGTTCCATACGCCCCGGAGCAGTTTCAAGTTCAGCAATTTTTTTCTGTGCCTGCTGCAAACTGAATTTATTAATCAGCAGCACACATAACAGCGCCAGTACATTTGCTACATTAAACCGACCCAGCAGCGGTATATTCAGTTCAACCTGTCCTTCTGGTGTTACAACACTTGCCATAAAGCCATTTTCTTTAACCTGCAAGTCACGCAAATAGATCTGCTTATCGCATACCGGCTCCGCTTGCTGCAGACTATATGTCCAGATAGTTTTTTCATCTTTCAAACTTTCCGCCAGTTCTCGGCCCACTTCATCATCAAGATTCAGTACAATATTTTTTACTTCAGAAATACTGAACAGCTGCTTTTTAACTGCTCGGTAATTTTCAACACTGCCATGATAATCAAGGTGATCACGACTCACATTCGTCAGAATCGCCGTATCGATATTTACACCGGCAATTCTTTTTTGCTCTATACCGTGTGATGACACTTCCATCACCACACAGTCGGCACCGGCCTGCTTCATTTCATAAATCATTTTATGCAGACTCAAAACATCTGGCGTTGTATGCGTGGCAGCAGTTAACTGGCCCCATAGTCCATTGCCTGTTGTTCCAATCACCGCTGTACTGATCTCAGCCGACAAGGCCTGTGCAATAAATCGGCTGACCGATGTTTTGCCGTCGGTACCGGTTACCGCAATAATTTGTAACTGCTGACTTGGGTTGCCGTAAAAACGTGAAATAATGACACCGGCAACATCAGCTATCGCCTCCACCGCTACCTGTCTGATCTGTTGTTCGCAGGCATGCAAAACCTGCTGATAATTTTTCGCATCTTCCTGATCAAATACAATACAAGCTGCACCGGCCTCAAGCACAGCATTTAGATAATCAAGCCCGTGTTTATCCACGCCTGGCAACGCAATAAACAAATCACCTGCAGCTAGCTCACGACTGTCTGTCTGCACAGCATGGACTGAACACTCAGCGCACGTTGTTATTTCAACAATGCCGTTAAACAGTGCCGAAAGTTTAATGGCTGCCTGATCTTGAGCCGGCTTCATCATACCCGCCCACCAACACTGCCACTGTTATCACTGAGTACCGCTTGTTTTTTATCAGCTCGTGTATTCTTACCAAGATTTAATTTATCTGGAGCAATATCCAGCAGCCTCATCGCGTTCATCATCACATTTGAAAATACCGGGGCTGCTACTCTGCCGCCGTAATATTCACCGGCTGTCGGCTCATCAATCACTACTACCATTGCCAAGCGCGGATCGCTTGCCGGAGCAAAGCCTGCAAAAACCGATTGATAACTGTCCTCTTCATAACCACCAGCTTTAGGTTTATGTACCGTCCCTGTCTTACCGGCCACCCTGTAATTGATCACACCGGCACGAATTCCGGTACCTTTTGATGACACGGTTTTTTCCATCATTACAGAGACTTCTTTGGCAATTTTCGCAGCGACTATTTGCTCACCTTCTGGCTTGTTTGTCTGTTTCAGAAAACTCACCGGATTCATCACTCCGTGATTTGCAATCGTTGCGTATATCCTTGTTAACTGTAGCGGCGTTACCGACATACCATAACCAAAAGCCAGTGTTGCGCGCTCAAAATCCGTAACCGGTTTGTAGTAATCAAAATGCCCGGCTGTTTCTCCAGGAAATCCACTATCGGTACTCTGACCAAGCCCAAACTGACGATAAATATGCCATTGCTGTTCCTGTGATATCGACAAGGCAAGTTTAGAAATACCCACATTACTGGATTTATAAATCACTGCCGGCAACGACAACCAGCCAAAGTTTCTGATATCTTTAATCGGTGCTCCATTAAGCCGCATATAACCCGGCGCCGTACCCACAAAATCCGTTGCTTTCCATTTACCACTGTCCAGCGCTGCCAGCATAGTGACCGGCTTAATAGTCGAGCCCGGCTCATATAAATCCGTTACTGCTCGATTCCGAGTTTTCTCCGGCCTCAGATCACTGCGATCATTCGGATTAAATGATGGCTGATTGACCATCGCCAAAACTTCACCCGTTCTAACATCCATCACCACTGCCGATGCAGATTTCGCTTTGTGTTTTTGCATCGCAGATTTTAATGAACGGTAGGCCAGATATTGCAGACGCTTATCAATACTCACCGTTAAATCCTGACCCGGCTGCGCTGACTGTATTTTTTCAACATCATCAACAGCACGACCAAGACGATCACGAATTATTTTTTTGGCTCCTGGCTTACCGGCTAAAAACGCCTCGTAGCTCAGCTCGACACCTTCCTGACCTTTATCATCCACATTGGTAAATCCAAGCACATGCGCACTGACCTCACCGGTCGGATAAAAGCGCTGATACTCACGTTGCAGATAAACACCTTCGATTGCCAGATTTTTAACCTGTTCCGCAAGATCCGGTTGTACTCTGCGTTTTACGTACATAAATTCACGTGATGCATTTTCCTGCAGACGTTTTTCAAGTTTTGTAAAATTTAGCTGCAACAAATCTGCAAGCGGCTGCAGAGCCTCAGACTTGCTATCAAGTTGCTGCGGATTAATCCATACGCTATCTACCGGCGTACTGATCGCCAGCGGCTCACCGTTACGATCATATATGTTTCCACGGTGCGCACTGATCGCTACTGTTCTGATATGACGTGCATCACCCTGTTTTTGTAAAAACACCTGGCTACTGATATGCAAATCAAAAGCGCGCCAGAGCAGAGCGCAAGCAGCCAGAAAAAACAGCCCGATAATAACCACTCGTCTGAAAACAAATTGTTGCTTTTCTACCATCACGGTTTTAAGTACACCACAGAGTTCACATTCGGCATTAACATATCCAGTTCGGTACGCGCTATTTTCTCTAACCGGCCATGGTCAGCCCAAGCACCTTCCTCAAGCTGCAGACGACCCCACTCTATATTCAGCATGTCGATATTTTTATTCAGCTGCTGCAACTCCACAAACAACTTTCTGTTTAAGTGCTTGCTATAAACGACAGAAATGGCCGAAGCCATCACTAATACAAACAGAGCCAACAATGATACTGTTCTCAACATCAGCTCACTCTCTCCGCCACTCTTAACACCGCACTTCTTGCTCGCGGGTTCTGCTCCAGCTCGCGCCTTCCTGCCTTAATAGCCTTGCCAACTTTTTTCATTGGCTTCACGATCTCATCATTTCTGATAGGCAGATCGTGTAATGCCGCCGGCTCGCTGCTCATTTTATTAATAAAGCGTTTCGTTATCCGGTCCTCCAAAGAATGAAAGCTAATAACGGATAAACGCCCGCCCACCCGAAGCAAAGTATTCACTTGTTCAAGTGTCTGCTGCAGCACCTCGAGCTCTTTATTGATAAATATTCTGATCGCCTGAAAACTTCTGGTTGCCGGGTGTTTATGCTGATCTTTTTTCGGCACCGCATCGGTAATCAGCTGCGCCAGTTCCATCGTGGTTTCTATCGGAGTTTCATCCCGGCGATCCACAATGGCGAAAGCTATTCGCTTGGCAAATTTTTCCTCACCATATATTTTTAATACCCGGGCAATGTCTCTTGCCTCTGCCGTACTCAACCATTGCGCTGCCGATATTCCTGCCTCAGGATTCATGCGCATATCCAGCGGCCCGGACTGACTAAAACTGAAACCTCTTTCCGGGTCATCAAATTGCGGCGAGGAAACACCAATATCCAGCAACACGCCGTCAATCTGACCACTTAATCCTCTCGCCTCAATAACTGCTTCCATAGCACTGAAGTTCTCATGCACAATTTCAAACCGTTTATCGTCAGCAAACCGCTTGGCCGCTGCCGCTATCGCCTCAGGATCCTGATCAAAAGCTATCAGCCTGCCGTTCTCACCTAGACGACTCAATATCGCAGCGCTGTGACCACCCCGACCGAATGTACCGTCTATATATATACCGTCAGCCTTGATGTTTAGCGCATCAACCGCTTCGTCTAATAACACCGGCTGATGCGTGAATATTTCAGTCATCAGTTACAGCGACAAACTTTCCAGCGATGAATGCAAACCGGCTTCATCGTTCTTTATCTCATCGAGCCAGGCATTCTGATTATCTTGCCAGGTCGCCTCATCCCATATCTCAAATTTCTTGCCCTGACCTATCATCACAACCTTTTTATCCAGCCCAGCCTGTTCCTGTAAAATCGTCGGCAACCGGATACGACCCTGCGAATCGATCTCACATTCTGTGGCGTGCCCCATCATCCGACGCTGTAATGTCCGCGCCTGTTTGTTCATCGATGGTAAAGCAACCAGCTTTTCTTCAATTTTTTCCCATTCCGGCAGTGGGTAAACCAACAAACAGGAATCAAACTCTATGGTCACAATCAAGCGACCTGCACAAGACTCGAGCAGGCGCTCGCGATATCGTGCCGGCATTGCGACACGACCCTTTGCATCCAGAGCCAGATTGTTGATTCCACGAAACACTTTTACCCACTTTCACCCACTATTCCCCACATATAAACACTATAGTCCCCCAAACACCCACCCGTCAAGGCTTTAAGCCCTTCAGAATTGAAAAAAAGGCTTACAGGTCAATAAGTTAGGGGTGATTACAAAAACCCTATGGAGGAAGGTTTTTTAACATTAATTAAATCATTAGCTTGTACTTAGAACTTAAAGAACTACTTTAAGTGTGTAGGATTTTTCTCTATGAAATGAACTGACGAACGGTATTTGCTGAGCCCCAAAGCCATAAAAATGTCATCAAAGCCGTTTTGTCGTATTGCCGTCTTAGTGACTAACACCACAATACGTTGTTAAAAAGGTGAGTCGGCCGATAAGCCGGGTTCTGTCGTGGACAATCATTCATCTGGGCTATATGTCACCATACGCCTCAAGCGATCTACCCGAGAACAATGCGGGTCGCACCATACGCTCTCCTATTCGATCTTGCTCCAAGTGGGGTTTACCTAGCCGCAAACTGTTACCAGTTGCGCGGTGCGCTCTTACCGCACCCTTTCACCCTTACCGACCTGAATAAATTCAGGCAGGCGGTCTACTCTCTGCTGCACTTTCCGTAGGCTCGCACCCCCCAGGGATTACCTGGCACTCTACCCTATGGAGCCCGGACTTTCCTCCATCTGATCCATATGGATCAGACCGCGATTGTCTGGCCGACTCGCGACGCATTATATATGCTCTTACTCAAACATGCTCAAACATCTTCAAACTCTAAGTCAGAGACCGTCGACTAATTAACTGAACATCAAGCTAAAAATAGGCACTTCAGCCATCAAAGACCACAAACTTACAACCTAACACGGCATAAAAGCCGCACACCGCCTGCCGTCAGCTTTGCTGCATTTCCAGCGCTATTTGGTATACCCTGTTCTTTTTTTGCCCGGTCAGCGATGCAACCACCTGACTCGCCTGCTTTAACGAGACAATAGGCAATATTTTTTCTAACATCTCTCTTATATCAGTATCCGCTGCCGACTCATCCACCTGGGCACGACTGATGACAATGACAAATTCACCTTTTTGCTGATTATTATCACTTTGCACAAACTCAACTAACTCAGCCAACGTACAACGCTTAATGGTTTCAAATGTCTTGGTTAACTCCCGCCCCATCGCCACCATTCTGTCGCCACCCAGCACCGCCAGCGCATCAACCAGAGAAGCCACGATGCGATGACTGGATTCATAGTACACATGAGTATGCGGGCTTTTCAGCCACCTGCAAAAATAATCTTGCCGTTGTTGCGACTTGACCGGCGGAAAACCTTCAAAAACAAAACTGTTTACCGCCAGACCGCAGACCGACAATAAAGCCAGCGCGGCATTGGCACCTGGCACCGGAACCACCTGAATACCTGCATCGTGTACCGCACTCAGCAAGCGGTATCCCGGATCATTAATTAATGGTGTTCCAGCATCCGAAATCAGCGCCACATTGTCACCGCCCAGCAATTGCTTAACCAGCACGGTGGACTGGTAGTCTTCATTATGATCATGATAGGCCTTTAATGGCGTCTTAATCATATACGCCTCAAGCAGCCTCGCGCTGTGGCGCGTATCTTCAGCTGCGATAAGATCGACCTCACGCAAGACATCCAGTGCTCGCTGACTGATATCCGTCAGATTGCCAATCGGCGTTGCCACCACATACAGTTTACCGATTACCTGCTCCAAACTCTGCCTCTCCGGGATCTTGTTTATAAGACATAATGAAACAGCTATTGTAGAATAGATAGGTCTTTGAATTTGAATTTTTTCTTTCCACAGCGTTGATCAGCAAATCATAACAATATGAATAAATCCGTGAATTTAGCCCTTAGCCTCTTGTTATTCATTTTGCTGACCAGTTGCGCACCAAAACCTCAGCTCAGTAAGACCATCCCCCCGGCTCCGGCTATCACCATTGAAAGCGAACTCACGGCTCAGACCAAACAGCTGACCGAATCCCAAACCGAGACACTTAAAGACTATATTGAGCGCAGTGAATCCAATAGCGGGCCACTACGTCAACAATATATTCTTGAAATGTCGGAATGGCTGTATGAGCAACTGGAATTAAAAGCCGCATTACGGGCACTGGAAAAACTCCAGCCAGAGCAACTGTCACTGCAGCAGAACAACCGCGCCTTTTTATTAAAAGCCCGCATTATGTTATCTCTAGGCGACAATATCAGCGTTATCAGAACCCTGCCGGTCACGCTTGATAACCTTAGCAACCAACAAAAAATCGATGTTTTAAATCTGCGCGCACAGGCGTATCTGGGCGCTGATTATCCGTTCGAGGCAATCCGAACACGCATCATGTTATCAGCCTATCTGCAAAATGAACTGGAAATCGATGATAATCGTTACACAATCTGGCGCATTTTAAACCTGATGTCGCTAAACAGCCTGAAACAGATCAACACACTGGAACTGGGCACCCAGTTAAAAGGCTGGATTGAATTGGCGATCACCACAAAAAACAATCAAAACAACTGGCAACAGCTGGAAAACATCTATCGCGACTGGTTACAAAACCACCCACAACACCCTGCTGGCAGAACTTTTCTGGCCACATTAGCCCAAAAGCAGGTTGAACTGATCAAACAACCGCGTCATATTGCCTTACTGCTGCCTTTAAATGACAAATTTGCCGGACCTGCCCGCGCCATCAGAGACGGCTTTCTGAGTACACATTTTCAGGCCCAACGACAGCGTCAGATACAGATATCGGTTATCGATACCAGTGAAAGTGAAACTTCTATCTGGCAACATTACCAGACAGCCTTACAGAAAGGGGCTGATTTTATTGTTGGCCCACTGGCAAAAAAATCTATCGATGAACTGGCAAAAATTAAAGAACTTGACGTGCCGGTACTGACCCTGAACTACGCCGAACAGCAGTCATCGGCTACCGACAACCTGTTTCAATTTGGCTTACTGCCAGAGGATGAAGCCACTCAGATCGCCGAACTGGCGATTAAACAGGGCAAAAAGCACGCCGCTATTCTGGTACCCGCATCACCTTGGGGAGAGCGGCTACAAAATGCATTCAGACAACGCTTTGAAGAACTTGGTGGCGAAGCCCGCAGCATAAAAACCTACCAGAGCAAAAGAAATGATTTCTCCAATTCAATCACTACTCTGCTGAACCTTACCCAGAGCAAACAGCGGATAGACACAATCAAAAACCTGCTCGGTAACAACATCAAATACGAACTTTATCGCCGCAATGACATCGATATGATCTTCATCGCCGGCGAACCACGAGCCGCGCGCTCAATATTACCGCAATTAAAATTTCACCAGGCCAGTGATTTACAGGTTTATTCAACCTCCCACGCCTATACCGGCAGCCCGAACAAAAGCGCCGACCGTGACATTAACCAGTTACTTTATTGCGATATTCCATGGGTTCTTGAGGACAACACAATAAAAACCACGGTCGAGAAAAACTGGCCCGATAGCAGCAAACACTACAGCCGGCTTTATGCACTGGGAGCTGATGCGTATCATTTAATACCTTACCTGGGCCGCTTAAAAGCCCGCAGCGGTGAAAACTTTAACGGCTATACCGGCAACCTGTATCTTGATCCGCTGCTGCGTATTCACCGCAAGCTGATTACTGCACAGTTTATTGAAGGCCTGCCGGTTCCACTGGCCGCTCAGGACAATATGTCAATACTCTATCAAAATCAGGAAGCCCCGCAGGATGACAACCCCGAGCAAGTCATCAATTAAATATGAACAAAAAAAGCCAACAGGGAAAGTTAGCTGAAAACATAGCCTGCGAATTACTCGAATCTCACCAGCTTAAGTTGCTGCAAAAAAATTACCACTGCCGCTATGGTGAAATAGATCTGGTCATGCAGGATGAAGAAACACTGGTTTTCGTCGAGGTTCGCTTCAGAAAAAGCGCTCAGTTTGGCGGCGCAGTTGAGAGCATCGACCAGAAGAAGCAGAACAAGATTCGCACCACAGCCCAGCACTACCTGCAGAAACACAACAGCAAACACAACGCACGCTTTGATGTTATCACCCTCTCCAGCCTTGAAGACAAAAACAAAATTAACTGGATAAAATACGCATTTGAGTAAACAAAACGCTATAATTCCCTCATCTCATCATCATAGAAATTAATTATGGATTTGCTCGAACGCGTACAACAAAGCTTTGAAGACAGCCTCGCCACCAAACTAGCTGCGCTGGACGAATTGCCTTTATTAATTACCGAAGCCTCTCAGGTCATCACCAATGCGCTGATGAATGGACACAAAATCTTGTCCTGTGGTAACGGCGGGTCAGCCGGCGACGCCCAGCACTTTTCCTCAGAGATGCTCAACCGCTATGAAATGGAACGCCCCAGTTTACCAGCCATTGCGCTGACAACCGACACCCCAACTATTACCTCGATCGCCAACGATTACAGCTTTGATATGATCTTTTCAAAACAAATCCACGCCTTGGGCTCAGAAGGTGACCTGTTGTTAGCAATCAGCACCAGCGGCAATTCCAACAATGTAGTACGCGCGATTGAAGCGGCGCATGAACGCAATATGAAAGTTATCGCGCTAACCGGAAAAACAGGTGGCAGCATGGCTGAAAATCTCGCGCTTGATGACATCGAGCTACGCGTCTCTTCCGACTCTACCGCCCGTATTCAGGAGACACATTTACTGATTATCCACTGCCTATGTGATTTGATCGATCATCAGCTTTTAGGCCAGTAAACTGTATGACAAAGCACGACCTGACAAGCCAGCTTGTTGATATTCTTGGCACTGAATTTGTCAAAACAGAGCAGGCCGATATCTGGAGTTACGGCTTTGATAACAGTCGTCGTCAGGGCCTGGCAGATTTTGTTGTTTTACCCCATAGCGCAGAACAAATCGCTGCCATTGTCAGTCTTTGCAATCGCCACAACATTCCCCTGATTGCTCGCGGTCGAGGCACTGGCACCACCGGTGCCACGGTACCGGTCAGTGGCGGCATCATCCTTTCTAGCGAACGCATGAATAAAATCATTCGGATTAAACCTGCTGACCGCTATATGGTAGTCCAGCCCGGCGTTACCAATGCAGAGGTACAGGCAGCTGCCGCTGAACACGGCTTCTTCTGGCCACCTGATCCTACCAGTGCCGCCTTTTGCACTGTCGGTGGCAATCTTGCATACAACTCCGCCGGCCCAAGAGCAGTTAAATACGGCACCCCCAGAGACAACACACTTGGTCTTGAAGTGGTCACCGGTGCCGGTAAAAAAATGCGTTGCGGCGTCTATACCAGCAAAGGCGTTGTCGGTTACGATTTAACTCGCTTACTGATTGGCTCAGAAGGCACTCTGGGCATCATTACCGAAGCCACTTTAAAACTCACGCCTCTGGCTGAAAGCAAACAAACCATCAAAGTCATTTACCGTGATATCGATAGCGCTGCTCAGGCAGTCGCCAGCATTATGGCGCAGAATACCATCCCCTGTTCACTTGAGTTTATGGATAAAAATGCACTCGATATGGTGCGCCAGTATTCCGCTGCCGAGTTACCCGAAAATGCCGGTGCAATGCTGATGATTGAAGTCGATGGCAAGGCCGAACATCTTGATCAGATGTGCCGTGACATTAAAGCCGCCTGCAACAATGACGGGCTTGAGTTATTCAGCACGGCCCAAAACCCGCAACAGGTAAAAGACCTGTGGCAGACACGCAAGGCCTTATCCCCCAGCCTCAGGCATGTCGCTCCGAAAAAGATAAACGAGGATGTGGTGGTACCGGTATCGAATATACCGGCATTGATAAACGGACTTGAACTGATCAGCCAGCAACACCGGATACCAATCGTCAATTTCGGTCATGCTGGCAATGGCAATATTCATGTTAATTTGCTGGTACAGGAAAAAGACGCCGCTGCCTATCAGTGTCTGGATGACGTTTTCAAACTGGTGTTATCACTGGATGGCACCTTATCAGGGGAGCACGGTGTTGGCCTTGATAAACTCGACTTTATCGCAGCAGAATTAGATAAAGAAGCGCTGTCGATGATGCGTTTGATCAAACAGGTGTTTGACCCGAACAACATTCTTAATCCGGGTAAAACAATTCCAGCCGAATAAGCCGCTTTAAACGCTGCAGAGATTAGCCGCTAGCAGTGATTACTTAACAACCCTGAGTGCTGGTTTTTTTGCTTTTTTGTCACCACCTGACGGAGCCGACGGACTAGGCTTGCCATTCTCATCCTCACCGAACATCATGCCCTGACCATTTTCTTTTGCATAAACGGCTAGCACACTACCAATAGCTATCGACAAATCCATGGACTGACCACTAAAACGCGCATTAAACGTGATCAGATCATCTGCCAGAATAAGCCCCTGCACTGCCATTGGCGCAACATTCAGAACAATCTTTCCATCCTGCACAAACTCGCGTGGAATCACTAAATCAGGCGAGTCAGCATCAACCAGAATATAAGGCGTCATACCGTTATCAACAATCCATTGATAAAGGGCTCGAATTAAATAAGGGCGGCTTGAAGTCATATATGAACGTATAGAAAATCTACCGACCAAGCAGTCACTTGGCCGGTGATCTGTAAATTAAAGACGCATATCCCGTTCTTCTTCAGTCAGGCTCGCTTGAAAAGCCTCACGTTTGAAGACGCGTTCTGCGTATGCTTTTACCGCTTTAGCTTCATCAGGTAACTCGATACCCAATACCGGTAAACGCCATAAAATAGGAGCAATGGTGCAATCAATCAGACTAAATTCCTCACTCAGGAAATACGGCATGACTTCAAACACCTCGTTAGCAGCAGTCAGGCTTTCACGTAACATTTTACGCGCTTTGGCACTGGCTTTTTCACCACGGGTCATAATGTCATGCATTAACGGATACCAGTCTTTTTCGACACGATATAGCGCCAGTCGTGACTTACCTCTGGAGACAGGATCAACCGGCATCAGCGGCGGATGTGGAAAACGCTCATCCAAGTATTCCGTAATAACACCGGAATCATACAAAACCAGATCACGGTCAACCAGCGTTGGCACGGTGTGATATGGGTTCAGGTCGATCAGGTCTTCAGGCATATTATCCAGATCAACATCAATGACTTCAAAGCTGATGTCTTTTTCAGACAGGACAATACGTGTACGATGACAATAAGGACATGTGGGTGACGAAAATAAATTCATAACCGATCTTCGATTGGCGAGTGTCGCCATAGAGTTGCTCCGTTTTTCAAAATCTCAAAATAAAGCTGCCAGCAGACGTTTTCACACCTGCTGGCAATCGATACTATAACACCACTGTGTTCTTAGTGAACGTCTTTCCAGTACTCTTTCTTCAGCATGTACGCCACAACAAAGAATATCAACAGAAAAACCAGCGTCCAGAAACCAATCGACTGGCGCTGAAGCTGCATCGGTTCACCCATATACACAAGATAGGTTACCAGATCGTTCACAACCTGATCAAACTCAGCCACTGAATGAGTGCCTGGCTTGGTAATCTTCAGGCTTTCAACGTGCTTGGTGCCTTTATCGTCAACCCGAATTTCAGCTTCCTGAACACCCTGCATTTCCCACAGCACATTCGGCATACCCACATCCGGGAAGGCTTTATTGTTATGACCAGTTGGACGACCGGCATCTGCATAGAACGTACGCAAATAGGTATATAACCAGTCCGCACCACGTGAACGGGCGATAACAGTCAGATCCGGAATCTTGGTACCAAAGGCTTCTTTGGCATAATCTTCGCTCATCGCAATTTTCATCAGCTCACCGACTTTCGTCTGCTCGCCTTTCTTGTTGCGTGTGAAGATTAAGTTATCCTTTAATTGCTGATCAGTCATATCCGCATCAGCGCCTAAACGGTTATAACGCATGTAAGCAGCCGAATGACAGCTCAAGCAATAGTTTACAAACGTTTTAGCGCCACGCTGAATCGCCTCTTTATTAGCAACGTCAATATTGGCTTTATCCAGCTGTATGCCAGCACCGCCAGCTAGAACCAGTGACGGAGCAACAGCTAATAATAATGCAGTAATTAGTTTTCTCATTTTGTCACCCTTTCTGGTACAGGTTTTGTGTTCTCGTTTTTAGAGGTATACCAAAGTACCACGAAGAAACCGAAGTAAACGATACTACCAATTTGCGCCACTAAAGTACGACCTGGCGTCGTTGGTAACATACCCAGATAACCCAGTACCAAGAAGCTCACGACAAATGCAGCCAGATTAACTTTGTAAATCGTCGCACGATAACGAATTGATTTTACTTTGCAGCGATCAATCCATGGCAACACAAACAGAACCGCAATCGATGCGAACATCGCAATTACACCTAACAGCTTGTCAGGTACGGCGCGCAGAATTGCATAGAACGGTGTGAAGTACCAGACCGGTGCAATATGCTCAGGCGTCTTCAATGGATCTGCAGGAACAAAGTTAGCGTGCTCTAAGAAATAACCACCCATTTCCGGCGCAAAGAACATCACTGACACAAAGAACATCAGGAACACAACCACACCTACGATATCTTTTACAGAATAGTAAGGGTGGAACGGAATACCGTCTTTAGGAATACCGTTCTCATCTTTGTTCTTCTTGATTTCAACGCCATCAGGGTTGTTAGAACCCACTTCGTGAAGTGCAATCAGGTGAGCCACAACCAGGCCAACTAGAACAAATGGCAGCGCAATAACATGCAAAGCAAAGAAACGGTTCAGTGTTGCATCAGAGATAACATAATCACCACGAATCCACAGTGTTAAGGCATCACCAATCCATGGAATCGCACCAAATAATGAAATAATTACCTGCGCACCCCAGAATGACATCTGACCCCATGGCAGTAAATAACCCATGAACGCTTCAGCCATTAACGCCAGATAAATAAGCATACCAAACAACCAGATCAGCTCACGTGGCTGCTTGTATGAACCGTACATCAAACCACGGAACATATGCAGATAAACCACAATGAAGAATGCTGACGCACCGGTTGAATGCATATAGCGAATTAACCAGCCGTAAGGCACATCGCGCATGATGTACTCGACCGAGGCGAATGCCAGCGCACCGTCTGGCTTGTAATGCATGGTCAGGAAAATACCGGAAACAATCTGAATTACCAGTACCAGTAACGCTAATGAGCCAAAGAAATACCAGAAGTTAAAATTCTTCGGTGCATAGTATTTAGCCATGTGGTCATTCCACAGGACTGACAGTGGAAAACGATCATCCACCCAGTTTAATAATTTTTCCATTATGCGGCACTCCCGTCTTCACCAACCAGGATCACGTTATCACTCAAGTAATAATGTGGAGGAACTTCAAGATTTGTTGGTGCTGGTACACCAGAGTAAACACGGCCAGCTAAATCAAACTTAGAACCGTGACAAGGACAGAAAAAACCACCTTTCCAGTCAGCGCCTAAATCAGCAGCAGCCAGATCAGGACGGAAAGTAGGAGAGCAACCCAGATGAGTACAAATACCGACTAAAACTAGAACTTCTGGCTTTCTTGAACGAACAGGGTTCTTAGCATATTCTGGCTGCTGATCTTTTTCTGAAGCTGCATCACGCAGAGAATCATCTAAAGTTTTCAGATCTTCCAGCGTTTTATTACTGCGCTTAACAATCCAGACTGGCTTACCGCGCCACTCAACCGTCATTAAACGGCCTTCATCTAGCTTGCTAATATCAACCTCAACTGGTGCACCCGCTGTTTTAGCGCGTTCACTAGGAGCCCAGGACGCAACAAACGGAACCGCTACAAAACCAGCACCAACAGCTGCAACAGCTGATGTGGCCAGTGTGAGCGTGCGACGTTTGCCTGTATCTACAGTATCTGTAGTCATATGCAGCTCTCCAAAACACAAAGTATTAAAATAAAACCAAAAGTGAAGCGTTCAATGACTGACCCGTTCCACAAAATTCTTATTCTCACCGCGCAAAAAAAGGCGAATGAGTATTGATGGCGGCATAGCATATAGCAAGTTGCCGCCAAGACCAAGTATTATTTTATAAGCGATTGATTATTAAGAACTAATTTGATTCGATTGATTATTTTTACCGCGATTTATTTATATTTTTTAAGGGTTTACAAGAGCATTAAAAATGCTTATTCACCTATTAATACCATGGCTAATATTTATACCGGATTATCCAGATCAACAAATTCACAGCTGATCGAAAACGTTTCCTGCAAATGCGTTGCCAACGCCTGCACACCATAACGCTCAGTTGCATGATGGCCTGCCGAAAAATAATGGATATCCAGCTCTCTTGCCTGATGCAGGGTTTGCTCAGACACCTCACCACTGATGTAAGCATCCACCCCCAGTTCTGCCGCCGCTTCAATATATGACTGCGCACCACCGGTACACCAGGCTACTGTGGTGATAGGCTGGTTTGTATCCGATGACAACCACAGCGCTTCACGACCCAGCTTTTGTTGCAGCAAGTGATTTAGCTCAGCCGGAGTCTGAGCCTGTTGAAAACACCCCTGCCACAGCAGATTGTTAACCCCGGACTGACTATGACTCGCCAGCACTTCAATCCCCAACTGCTTCGCCAGTTGAGCGTTATTGCCTAGCTCAGGATGACAATCCAACGGCAAATGATAGGCCAGTAAATTTATATCTGCTGTCAACAATGCCTTGATACGCTTTTGCTTCATCCCCGTTATTGCCGGGCTTTCGCCTTTCCAGAAATAGCCGTGATGGACCAGCACAGCGTCAGCATTTACTGCAATAGCACGATCAATTAAAGCCTGAGACGCTGTCACACCAGCCACGATATGTTTTATGTCAGCAGTGCCCTCAAGCTGAAGACCGTTTGGGCAATAATCACTAAAATCTCTTACTTTTAAAAGCTCCTGAAGATACTCCAGCAATTCTTTACGTTGCACCATCTGTACAAGACCTCTTTAGACAGTAATAATGCGTTAGATTCTAACCTAGAGTGTAATAAAAGTGCTGCGATATATTTTTATCTGGGGAACTGCTGGTCTGGTCACAGGATTACTGATCACGCTGTTTATGCAACTGCCATCATCACACCCGCTGCCGCCAGATAACCGCACAGCATTGCAAAGAGACAGCTACGCACACGCGGTGCAAATAGCATCACCTGCGGTTGTCAGCATAAAAACACTTAGCTTTGTCAAAGAAACTCCGAACAAGCCACCACTTGATCCCTTACTTGAGCGTTTTTTTGGTCAAGGCTCTCCGCACTCAAACCAGTTTAATACCAAAACCAGTTTAGGCTCCGGCGTTATTCTGTCCAAAGACGGCCTGATATTAACCAACTACCATGTAATCGCGAATACCCGAGAGATTAACGTCACCTTAATGGACGGACGCTCGGTAAAAGCCCAGCGGGTTGGCGCTGATCCAGAAACAGATCTGGCTTTATTAAAAATCGAACTCAACAACTTACCAGCAATCCCACTCAGCAACTCAGACCAACTTGAGGTTGGAGATATTGTACTGGCAATCGGAAATCCTTATGGGGTTGGCCAGACCGTCACTCAGGGCATTATAAGCGCAACAGGTCGTAACCGGGTTGGACTTAATACCTATGAAAATTTTATTCAGACTGATGCCGCCATCAACCCTGGTAATTCCGGCGGCGCACTGATCAACACCCGTGGTGAACTGGTCGCTATTAATTCTGCCATCTATAGCCAGTCTGGTGCCTATCAGGGCATCAGTTTTTCGATCCCGCTAAATCTAGCTCTCAGCGTCATGCGAGATCTGGCAACCCACGGTCAGGTAGTCAGAGGCTGGCTCGGTGTTGAAGGACAGGATGTAAACCCTGAAATACTCAGCAAAATTGGTTTAAAAGATATTAAAGGCGTACTGATTACCGATGTATTTAAAAACAGCCCGGCCGATAAAGCCGGACTACGGGTTGGTGACATTATTACCCGCATTGATGACACCGACATCAATGATGTTCGTGATGTTCTCAATACAATTGCCGACAGCAGACCTCAGCAAAAAGTATCCATTAAAGGCGTACGCCAGATGCAAAGCTTTAATGCCTCAGCGGTGCTGATACAGCGTCCCCAGCTCAGCAATTAAAAAATTTTATTGAATCTTTTATTTTTAATAAAAAAGTTTTTTAATAAAATTTTCAAATATTTCTTGAAAACCAAAAAAACAACCGCATGGTTTATTGCATCAAAATAAACAAATCTTTCAGGAGATTAACGATGGCTATTTTACGCAGAGAACCACGCAACATCTTTGACTATATGCAGCAAGAATTTAACAAATTAAACGACAACTACCCGCTGACTAAAGCCGATGATAATGGCAATGTTGTCACCAGCGACTGGGCACCTGCTGTCGACATTAAGGAAGAAGATACCCGCTACCTGATCACCGCGGATATTCCTGGCGTAAAACCGGATGAAATAGAAGTGCATATGGAAGACGGCATTCTTTCTATTAAAGGCGAACGCGAATCACAAAAACGTGAAGAGCGCGAAAGCTATAAACGTATCGAACGTAACTACGGTGTTTTTTACCGACGTTTTAATATGCCTGACAATGCTGACCCGGAAAAGATTGCCGCAAAATCCGAGCACGGCGTTTTAGAAATCAGCATCCCTAAAAAGGAAGCGGCACAAGCCAGAAAGATTTCTGTAACACATTAATCCAAAACAGGATAAGAGCTGCATGACAGCTCTTATCCTGCCACCGTAAAATTAATCACGACTGGCATTTTTCATCACCGATGAAAATAGCCGTAACGAACTCAAAAAGCAGTCATCGGTTAACACCGATATTTATACACTCTCGTTTATCGATGTCTTGACAGGATTAAATTTTATCAGGCAGACCTTCAAAAAATATAACTTCACCTGTCTCCAGAGAATACTCAGCACCTACAATCAATAACTCGTGATTCTCACTGAGATCCTCTAAAATATCCGAACCATGTCTTAACTGATTAGCAGATGCACGAACATTTGCACGCATTGCTTCTTCCACCAGAGCATCTTCATCATTCCACAGTTCGGTTACTTTAAACGGCTCAACGGACGGGCGAATACGGTCAACAATCGATTTGATATTTTTTGACTGCTCTGATTTCGGGCGTTTCATTTCTTCAACAGTTGCACAAACAGCTCCGCATGAGGAATGCCCCAATACAACAACCAGCCGCGTGTTAAATTGTGAGGCCGCAAACTCTACACTTCCAATTTGAGACGGTGCAACAATATTACCTGCAACCCGAATAACAAATAGATCACCTAAACCCTGATCAAAAACAATCTCTGCAGGCACACGCGAATCAGAACAACCCAGAATAATGGCAAACGGTTCCTGCCCTCCGGTTAATTTATCGCGCCGGGTATGGCTCATCATTGTGTCAATAGAACGTAAGCCATTAACAAAACGCTGGTTACCATCTTTTAAACGCTTTAGTGCTGTCGTTGCATCAATCATCTATCGTTTCCAGTATTAAATATATATTTGTTAACTTGATTAACTCGTCAGAGTATTACTGTGAAGACTCTGTCTTGTCTGCAGGTTTTTTACTCACCAGATACAACCAAACATAACCTGTTATACCGGCAAACAACGACGCCGCGAGTATACCGGTTTTTGCCATCAACAGACTTTCTGGCTGTCCGGCAAAAGCAAGCTCAGCGACAAAAATAGACATAGTAAAACCTATTCCTGCAAGCAATGACACACCGCATATCTGGGTAAAGCGCGTATCTTTTGGCAATACCGCCAGTTTTAATTTAAGCAGCAACCAGCTTACTCCGGCGATGCCGATAAATTTACCCAGCACCAGACCTAAAGTGACACCAAGCAATACCGGGTGTGCCAAAGTTTCAGTCAGCGCATCAGTTGATAATGGTATCCCGGCATTAGCCAGTGCAAATATCGGGATAACCAGATAAGCAACCGGTATATGCCAGGCATGCTCCAGTCTTTGCAGCGGCGCTTCTACACTGTGCACGCCATTTTCCAGAGTTTGTACCACGGCACGCAATGCATCATTGGTCATAATACTCTGACCGGGTTTATGACTGGCATCGAAACGCTGCATAAGCTCTTTGACATGACGACTAAACAGTTCCGGTTTGTATTTCGGAATGGCCGGTATCGTCAACGCACCGAGTATGCCAGCTAAAGTAGCATGCACACCCGATAGCAACAACGCATACCATAAGATAATGGCGACAATAAAGTAAGGTGTAGTTTTACGTACACCAGCCAGATTAAATAACACCAGCAATGCAAACAAGCCGGTCGCCACAATCAGTGGCTGCATCGAAATCGTGTCGGTATAGAACACGGCAATCACCAACACGGCACCCAGATCATCCACAATGGCCAGTGCAACCAGAAAAGTAATTAAAGCTTTTGGGACACGCTTGGCGAGCAATGCCAGCGCACCGATTGCAAAAGCAATATCCGTGGCCATTGGAATACCCCAACCGCGAGCAGCGTCCGCATCCGGGTTTATCATTAAATAGATCAGAGCTGGCACCAGCATGCCGCCGATAGCCGCGCCGATAGGTAAGACTGCATTACGAATATTTGCCAGCTCGCCAACCAGTATTTCCCGTTTCAGCTCTAGGCCAACTATAAAAAAGAACAGCGCCATCAAGCCGTCATTAATAAAATGATGCAGACTCATTTCTAAACGCCAGCTACCAGCACCAAGGCTGACAGTGGTATGCAGAATATGCGCATAACCCGAAGCAAAAGTACTGTTTGCCATAAACAGAGCCAGCGCTGCCATCAGCATCAGCAATATACCGCTGCTGGTTTGCTGATGAATAAATTCTTCAAACGGAGTCAGGATTTTGTCAAACGACTTTTCCCACGGTGAATGAAAAATACCTTTTGCTTTTTTGCTGATTGAAGTACTGCCTAGCTTACTCATTTTATATCTCGACTGTCTTTTTCAGATAATTCGGAAGTCTCTCGAAATAACCATTCACGCGCCGTTTCCGTGATTGCGGATACCGCAGGGTGACTGATCTTTCGCTCAACTGAAATTGCATAAAACTGTTCACGCACTGCATCTGTCTGACCGATAACAACGACCCCATATTGCTTCTCTACTTCTGCGACTATTGCGGTAGGCGCGATAAAAATTCCGGTACCGGCCTGCCCAAATGTTTTCATTAATGCGCTGTCATCAAATTCACCGACTATACGTGGATGGATATGAAGTTTATCAAGCCATTTTAATAACCGACTCTGCACCACTGTCATCTCACTGGGCAATAATAAAGGAGCACCATCCATATTCTGCGGAAACTCACCAGTTAACTGCTCGGCCAGCTCTGGAATCGCAAAAAAACTAATCCCACACTCACCCAGCTGATGATTATAACCACGTACATTCACATTAGAAGGAATCGGCCCATCAGAAATCACCAGATCAAGCTTGTGTAAAGCCAGTTCAGCCAATAAAGAATCTACGCTGTTTTCACGGCAGACAATTCGAACCGGTTCCGCTAATTGCAATGAGGGAGCCAGTAAACGATAGGCAATTGATTTTGGAACTACGTCAGCCACGCCCACCCTAAATACCAGTTTTCTTTTGTCCGGATGATTATGTATGACTTCTTCAAGTTCGCCACCCAGTGAAAAGATCTCGTCGGCATAGCTTAATGCAAGCCTGCCGATCTCTGTCAGCTCTAAACTTCGGCCGGTCCGATTAAATAAAGCCTCACCCAAATTTTCTTCCAGCAAGCTGAGCTGACCACTGATTGTCTGCGGCGTCAGATGCAGGCTCTCACTGGCTCGGGCAATACTGCCCTCATTTGCCACTACCCAGAAATAATGCAGATGTTTATAGTTAATCATCTCAACCAGTCACTTCGTATAAAACGAACAATAGAGCTACTATAGACGTAAATTTCTTATTTTTATATAGACTAAAACGGTTTAAATGAAAAAAATTGCATACCTAGGCGCACTCTTCTAAAGCATCGGATAAACCGATCTATTGGTTGACTAAATTCGAATATAATTGTTTATTATTGTTGCTTATTATGAACCCCTGATACCGGCCTGTTTTGCTCTCCAAAAGATAAATAGGCCGGTTATCAGTTCCGTCACCAACATCAGTTACTATCTATGAATAATTCAAACACTCACGTGCCATCAAGACCCAGTCATAAGCCTCGCCCCATGATGGACTTATTGGTCAGCATTATCGCTCCCTCAGTCATTCTAATGAAACTGAGTGGCGACGACGCACTTGGAGCAACCGGCGCCCTTATCACCGCACTGGCTTTCCCGCTCAGCTGGGGGCTATTTGAACTACTAAGATACAAAAAATTCAATTTTATTGCTTTGCTGGGTTTGTTAAGCGTGCTCTTGACCGGTGGAATTGGTCTGCTACAACTCGACCCACAATGGCTGGCGATCAAAGAGGCCGCTATCCCCGGCTTACTTGGTGTGGCCGTCTTAATCTCGACATTTACCCGCTACCCATTAGTCAGAACCATGCTTTATAACCCTGCCATTATGGATGTAGATCAAATTAAACAGCAGCTCGAACAGCGTGGCAGCCATGCTGAATTCGAAGGCCGACTGCTAAAAGTTACTTATCTCTTAAGTGCTACTTTTTTCTTTTCAGCCGCGATGAATTACATACTGGCTAAGTGGGTAGTCACCAGTCCGGCAGGAAGTGCCGCCTTTAACGAAGAACTGGCCTGGATGACCCTAATGAGCTACCCCGTTATCGTCATTCCCTCCATGCTAATGATGATGGGCATCCTCTACTACCTATGGCGTACTATCCATAGCATGACCGGGCTGTCGTTTGAAAAGATACTGGTATCACACACCTCTAATAAATAATGCGAATACTAATGCGCCACCGTATAAAAACACTCATTGAGCACCAATATGCGCAGAGACTGATCGTTACTCTGATCCTTATTAATGCCGTGTTACTGGGTTTAGAGACATCAGATGCTATGATGAGTCAGTCAGGCGGATTTATACTGGCTCTCGATCAATTAATCCTTTTATTGTTTGTCATAGAAATTACCCTGCGTATTTATGTGTACCGTTTTTCTTTCTTTCGTGACCCCTGGAGTTTATTTGATTTCAGTGTCGTTGCTATAGCTTTGATCCCTGCATCTGGCCCCTTCGCTGTTTTACGTGCATTACGAGTACTGCGAGTATTACGACTACTAACCATGGTACCTTCCATGCGTCGGGTAGTCGGTGCCTTATTAGCGGCCATACCTGGGCTTGGATCGATCGGCCTGATGCTATTGATCTTTTATTATGTATTCGCTGTCATCGCCACCAATCTTTTTGGTAGTACTCACCCTGAATGGTTCGGCACTCTGGGGGATTCATTTTTCACTTTGTTTCAAATCATGACTCTGGAAAGCTGGTCGATGGGTATTGCTCGCCCAGTCATGGAAGTATTCCCTTATGCGTGGCTCTTTTTTGTACCCTTTATTCTGATAGCCACCTTCACCATGCTTAACCTATTTGTCGCCATCATTGTTAGCGCAATGCAGACTTATAGTGAAGCAGAACACCAGGAAACGGTTCTGACTTTACAACAAACACAAGAAAATATTGAGACCAATCTTAATCAAGAGATACAACTTTTACGTACTGAGATCAGGCAACTCAAGCAGCTACTAGTAGCTGGTCAGCGAGACAATTGAGATCACCCATTGATACAGCATGTTAGAAGATAATTCTAAAGATCCCGTTTTTAGTGACGCCCTAGCTTATCATTTTCTTCTTTTTATGAATCAACAAACACTCCCCCGAGTCAGCTTACTTAATGAGTCAGGTGGTCGCGTCACATCCCCTGTTAACAAATCAGCCAGAAAAAATAGTACCTTTTTCATGCTATCATTAAACCTATGAGTGCACACGATACCCAGTCATTTTTTACACCGAACGAATATTCCCGGCAGTCTTCACGGATGCTGGCTACTACCTACAATCTGGCGCATGTATTACTCAATCGCAGCCAGTCATCTCATGTATTTGTGCCTATTCGCTCCCTTCAGTATCTGGCTATTATTGAAAAACAGGCTTTCTGGTTTGTTGATAGTTTAGCGTATGCAGTTCGCGGTGATGAAGGCGGACGCCTGATCAGAGTTTCCTGGCACCCGACTGTTGTTGCCAGTGAACGTCAGGCATTAACACAACACATGGATTACGATATTGTTTTCTATGGTGAAGATATGAGCGCTGTCCATAACCGTCTAAACAACGAGTTTTATCAATCCATGTTGCAACTTGATCAGCGTCACCGTGAATCTCTACCCAGCAGTCAAAATATCAGTATTCTTCCGCTAAACCAGAAAGCTTAAGCGCTTTCCAGATAATCAATGCTGATAAAATCACTGGCATTAGGTTTAAATTGTTTCTTTAAAAATGTATCGAAGTTATTATCAGCCCGAAAACTTTCTAGCGCTGCTTTGTGAGTAAAGCTGACGGACCAGCAAAAACGGCACTTGCTGTTTTCCTCAACAGCTTCACTGGTGAAAACCTCACGCACACCGGACACCTGCAATAACAATTCTTTTCCTTCCGCCATTAAACTACTGACTGAGCGCTGATTATATCGACATTATGAATAATCAGATGTCTCGACAGACAACCAGGGCTCACACTGTGCCAATACTTCAGCAGCACTACCCCACTGACGCAGGCAGCGCTGCACTTCTGCAGAGACAGCCTGTTTTACATCTTTTTTAAGATCGGTAAAGCTGCAGCTGGATTTTCATTACTGCGTTTTCTCATTGCCTTGGCAGCAATATCCGAAAGCGCGGTGTAATAATCTATTTTTGCAACGCCGTTAACGGTTAATTTATGAAATTAATCTTCATTTAATCCACTGCCACCATGAATTGCCAGTGGAATACTGACAGCCTGATTAATTTGTTTGAGACGGCTATAGTCCAGCTTTGCACGACCATCCATGCGCCCCTGTACCGCACCAATCGACACAGCTAAAACATCCACACCTGTTCGTTCTACATACGCTCTGGCTTCAGATGGATTGGTAATAGCAGCCTCACCCGGATGCGGTTCAGCACCTTCACCGACTTTTCCAGCAACATAGCCCAGCTCACCCACCACTGTTACGCCACATTTATGAGCCATCTCAACCACGGCCCGGGACTGCTTAATATTTTCAGAAAGATCCTGGCTTGTTGCATCCAGCATGACGACATTACAGCCCAGATTAGTGGCTTTAATAGCCGTCTCGATACTGCTACCGTGATCAAGCTAAATCGCTACCGGCACGCTTGCACGTTTTGCGGCCGCTTCAACCGCAGGCAGTAACAATTCATAATCATAATAGGAGAAATGCGGTTCATCGATACTCAGGATAACCGCAGAGTGACAACTTTCAGCAGCCCCAAAACCGCTTCCAGAAAATCTAAGCTGACTTAATCAAACGCACCCACAGGGTAGTTATTATCATAGGCATGGCGGAGCATATTAACCAGTGGCATGTAATTTCGTTTTAACGACTTATCAGGCCGTTAAACTCGCAAATAATGTCGGCAGCTGTTCCGGTAATTTATCAACATGATCAATAACGGTATAGTTATTAGCACCAAAAATGCGTTTCACATAATCATCTGCATTCGGATCAAGCGTCAGACAATAGGTTAGTACACCGGTACTATAAAGTTCTTCAACTGCTTTTTTGGCATCATGTCGTAAATGCTGCGGATCGCGCTCATCAATATCAGCAGGCTCACCATCAGTTACCAACAAAACCAGTTTACGTTTTTCCTGCTGTTTTAATAAGTGCTGACCGGCATGGCGTAATGCAGCACCCATGCGCGTTGATAAGCCGCCTTTCATACCTGCCAGACGTGATTTTGATTCATCATCAAAGCGCTGATTAAAATCTTTAAAGCGGTAATACTGAACATCGTGACGGCCATCCGATGCAAAACCATGTAATGCAAACGGATCACCAATCCCTTCAATCGCGGTGGCAACCAGAGTCGCCGCTTCGCGGGTTAACTGCAAGACCGTTTTTTCAGAACCGTTCATAGGCTCATTCGTTGATTCCGACAAATCAAGCAGAACCACAACCGACAGGTCACGATTTTTTAATACATTACGCATGGTGATACGGGTATTTGGTTGCTCACCCATACGGATGGCAATCATCGCGTCGATGGCTGCATTAATATCGACCTCATCACCGTCTTCCATATTACGCACACGCTGCACACCTTCTGGTGTTAACAAGTCGATGATTTGTTTAATACGATGCGCAACCGGTTTGTACTCGTCAATAATCGCCTGAATATCTTCAACATGGCCTCGCGGCTGACGACGCTCATACACCGTAGCCCAATCAGGACGATGTAACTGTATCTGATAATCCCATTCCTGATAATGGAACGGATCCGATACCGGCTCTTTACCCCACATATCATTAAAGCTGACTTGCTCATCCGTTAAGTCATCTTCGTAGGGACGCATATTGGTTGAACAGGTCCAGATTTCCTGAGCATCATCACCGGCTAATTCGCAGTCCACTTCATTGGCCATTTCAATCACACTGACCTGTCTGCGAACCTGGCGCTGACTGGCTGGAACATATTCGAATTCGGCATTCATATCGAATTCTTCAAACTCCCAGACATAACGATTATCATCACGGTAAGGAATATCAATGCGCTCCAGAATACGCAAGCTCGGCACTTCTTTACGCGAAGAAAACAGGTTGAAAACATCTAGACCCAGATGCCAGCAGAAATTATTATTATCCTGATTTTCTTCTATGCCATCGTGGAATTTCTTCGCCAGCTCATTAAGCTCTTTATCCTCCGATGATATCTTTGCATCCAGCAACATCACAGCAAAATGCTCCAGTATCGGCATTGTTGGATGCTCAATCACCTGATCTTCGTCATGAGGCACATCCATCAGCGAATGCCAGAGTTTCCTTAAACCAGGAAAGTCTTTGACTGCTTTATATTCAATACGCGCATCTTCAATCAAACCGATAAAGAACATTTGCGCAGGACTTAAACCCTCTGCAGATATCGGCGCTGTTGAATATGCCATGTGCGCAGCCATATGCGCTGCTGTTGCACGATAAACTTCCAGCCCAGCGATATCACCATAATCATCAAGTGCATCTGGCAAGTGCAAAATTCGGTGCTCTATGAAAGGACGAAAATCTGCAAAGTCGGCACCGGTCGGGCGCAAAAAGAAATCACGACCCCATAGGGCACGTAAATAGAAATTTAATTTACGCTGGGTTTTAATAAATAAAATACCACGGCGCTCTTTCTGTAAAACGGCACGACTGTCGGCTGACTCAAGATTAAAATATGCCGTCAGATTATTATAATCACGGCGGTAAGCCTGAGCACCAAACTGAGCCCAGCGACGCAAACCACTAAGAGTTAATTTACTCAGTAGCTCATCAATATGATTAAGCAGGGGACGTACACCACGTGATGCAGTTGAAGCCAGCTGATGAATTAATGTGAGATAACCACGGAACAACTCTGCATCGCCCAGATTGCGTGCCGCAGACGGCATACTCGCAAATAAAAGCGCCACCACTTCACCAGAGGTCATTGAAGACAGCTTCATTGCCGCTGTCAGACAATCACCTATAACATCTTCACCACACTCTTTTGCTACCAGCGGCATTTCCTGCAAATAAGAAATAACAACACCAGAACCACGCCCCAGATTGGATAGACTTTTAGCACCATCCATATATTCTTGCAGGCCACTCGGCGACATAACACGTGAGGCTTCCTGGAACGTAGATTCCATCACATCACGAATTTCGGGTGCTACATCATGGAGAATTTCTTGATAATCTTCTAGCTTCATCGACATAATAAATTTCTATCGTTATCAGAACAACAAGCAACGGAGAACAGGCATCAGCTCATCTCCGTCACATTCAGGTCGAACTTTCTTTAGCCAAAAAATGTTTCAACTGCTGCGTTTAACGTATCGCGCATATCAGGATCATCAGTTAATGGTGTAACCATTGTCATAGTGCAGGCATCCAACGGTGATACGCCTTTAGCAATTAACTGTCCTGAGTAAACCAATAAACGTGTCGAGATACCCTCATCCAGACCATGGCCTTTAAGGTTACGGGCACGCTGTGCAATGTGCACTAATTTTTCTGCCGTCGCTTTATCAACACCAGATTCTTTTGAAACAATCTCGATTTCAGTCGCTTCAACCGGATAATCAAAATCCATAGCACCGAAACGCTGCTTAGTTGATTGCTTCAAGTCTTTCATTAAACTCTGGTAACCCGGATTGTATGAAATAACCAACTGAAAATCAGGGTGCGCTTCGATCAGCTCACCTTTTTTATCTAGCGGTAGCTGACGACGGTGATCGGTTAGCGGGTGAATGACAACCGTTGTATCCTGTCGAGCCTCAACAATTTCATCAAGATAGCAGATCGCACCCATACGCGCTGCAGTAGTCAGAGGACCGTCTTGCCATTTGGTGCCATCTTTGTCCAGCAGGAAACGACCAACAAGATCAGAAGCCGTCATATCTTCATTACAGGCAACCGTAATCAAAGGCTTGCCCAGTCGCCAGGCCATGTGCTCAACAAAACGCGATTTACCGCAACCTGTTGGTCCTTTAATCATCATCGGCATACGAACTTCATAGGCAGATTCATACAGAGTAATTTCTGAACCGACTGGCTCGTAATAAGGCTCGTCTTTTATTTTATACTGCTCAGCATCTACAACGTTATCAGTAACGGACATGACCTACTCTCTCTTGTTCGATTAACTCGATTTAAAATATTTTTTTAACTGAAGTACCGCTCAACAATCTTTATTAAGCCATACTACTTTTCATCATCGGTTTCTGCTTCGCCACACCAGCCAGCTGCTTTGGCATCTTCGATTGCCTGACCATGAATACTCTGGTGTTTCTCAAACAGCTCTGGTGGCAAATTACTCACCAGACAACCATATTTATCCCACTCTTTGTTTACCTTATCCAGCAAGCCATCAACACCAGCGAAGTTCCAGCCTTCACAGGTTTCTGTCTCTCCAATTAATCCAAATACCCTGGCATCTCGAATAATTTTACCAATCGTGGTCATACCACCATTTACTTCGTTGTTCAGACCAACATACTTATCGGGACGCGCCATATAAAACTCTTTGAATTAGTAAATAAAGCTTGGATTATAGGCAAAAAAGTCTCTGGACAGTAACTAAATCCGCCCAGAGACCTTTATCTTGCTAGGCTAACACCTGATGTCTGTTATTAAACAGAAACACCACGGTAGATAACCATTGCAGCACCGGCAGACTGTGCAAAGTTGTCAAAGCCCAATAAACGAACATGGTTCTTTGGGTGTGCTTTATGACAGTTTTCAATTTCAGCCAGGATTGCATCTACGTCAGTTTCACCAAACATAGGCAGTTTCCACATGTACCAGTAGTTGCTGATCGCATTTTCTGGCTCTGTGTGCTCAATACCTGGGTTCCAGCCTTTATCAACGATAAACTGGATCTGAGCGCGAGTAGACTCTTTGCTCAGTGGTGGCAGGTATGAAAAAGTTTCATATTTACGGCTCTGAGCTGCATCGCTCAAGCTTGAATTGTAATCTTGTACATCACTCATGTGATTTACTCCAAATTAGTTTTAACTATTAAATTTAATACTGCTTATAAAAGTGTTTACAGTGCGATCTGGCCACGATGTAAAAGGAGGTAATTTTACAATCACCGATCCTTTCAACAGCGCTACCAGAACGCGCTAGACAACTCTTTTACTTATGAGCAACGTCGATCTTGTCAACTGTATCAAATTCGAACTTGATCTCTTTCCAAGTTTCCATTGCAATCTTAAGCTCTGGGCTATGCTTAGCAGCGTTAGTAAGGATGTCCTTACCTTCTTTCTCAAGCTCAACACCTGAGTTACGTGCTTCAACACAAGCTTCAACCGCAACACGGTTAGCAGCAGCACCAGCCGCGTTGCCCCATGGGTGACCTAATGTACCACCACCGAACTGCAGTACTGAGTCATCACCAAAGATGCTAACTAATGCTGGCATGTGCCATACGTGGATACCACCAGAAGCAACCGGGATAACACCAGGCATTGAACCCCAGTCCTGGTCGAAGAAGATACCGCGTGAACGATCTTCTTTAATATATGAATCACGCATGATGTCGATCCAACCCAGAGTAGCGTCACGATCGCCTTCCAGTTTACCAACAACAGTACCTGAGTGAAGGTGATCACCACCTGACAGACGTAATACTTTAGTTAATACGCGGAAGTGGATACCGTGGTGCGGGTTACGATCCAATACAGCGTGCATTGCACGGTGAATGTGTAACAGCATACCGTTATCTTGACACCATTGAGCCAGCTGAGTATTAGCTGACAGACCACCAGTTAAGTAGTCATGCATGATGATAGGAGCGCCGATTTCTTTAGCGTACTCAGCACGTTTCATCATTTCGTCAGAAGTAGGTGCAGTAACGTTCAGGTAGTGACCTTTACGCTCACCAGTTTCCGCTTCTGCTTTATGGATAGCTTCCATTACGAAATCAAAACGATGTCTCCAGCGCATGAATGGCTGTGAGTTAACGTTCTCGTCATCTTTAGTGAAGTCAAGACCGCCACGTAAACCTTCGTAACATGCACGACCATAGTTTTTAGCTGAAAGACCAAGCTTAGGCTTGATAGTACAACCCAACATAGGACGACCGTATTTGTTCAATAAGTCACGCTCAACCTGGATACCTTGCGGTGGTCCATTACAAGTCATAACATAAGCAACCGGGAAACGGATATCTTCTAAACGAAGTGCACGCAGTGCTTTAAAGCCGAATACGTTACCCACTAAAGAAGTCAGGATGTTTACAACTGAACCTTCTTCAAATAAGTCGATTGGGTATGCAACAAACGCATAGTAACAAGTGTCATCACCTGGTACATCTTCGATTGCGTATGCACGACCTTTGTAGTAATCAAGATCAGTTAACAGGTCAGTCCATACTGTAGTCCAGGTACCTGTTGAAGATTCTGCAGCAACAGCAGCTGCTACTTCTTCACGAGGAACGCCTTCTTGTGGAGTGATTTTAAAACATGCCAGAATATCAGTCTCTTTTGGAGTGTATTCAGGCATCCAGTACGTTTCGCGGTATTCTTTAACACCCGCGCTGTAAGTCTTAGCCATGTTGTTTTCCTCAGCAGTTACTTATTGTTAAACTCTGAACAGTCTGTGTTCAGCTTTTCAGAGTTAGAATTCTTACCTACATCAAACATCATGCGACGTCGTAAATAAGGCTGAGGGGAATATATATGCTAAAAACTATTTATAAAAATTAGTTTTTGTTATAAATTACATTTACATATGTTTATGGATCATCAATGCACCTTACATTACAACAACTTAAACTATTTGAAGCAGTCTCTCGTCTGGGCAGTTACACGCGCGCCGCCAAAGAGCTGTGCCTGACGCAACCTGCTGTTTCTATTCAGATTAAACGACTTGAAGAGCAAACAGGACTACCCCTGTTTGAGCAGGTTGGCAAAAAAACATTCTCCACTGCTGCCGGCAAGGAAATGTACGCCGCCAGCCTGGATATCCTTAACCGGGTTGAAGATCTAAAAATAGAAATCGAGGTATTAAAAGGTACGGTCAAAGGCAATCTGCAGGTTTCCGTCGTGACCACCGCCAAATATTTTTTACCCAATCTACTGGGGGCATTTTTACAGCAATACCCAGAAGTCGAGCCTAAACTGAAATTTACCAACCGAGCACGACTGCTTGACCGCCTGATGAATAACGATGATGACTTTGTCATCATGGGCCAGGTTCCGGAAGACGACCACTTAGAAGCCTACCCATTTCTAAATAACATCATAGGAGTTGTTGCTCCTGCCAATCACCCACTGGCTAACAAAAAAAATATCAAAATAGAAGAATTACAAAATCAGCGCTTTTTAAACCGAGAAATTGGTTCAGGTACCCGCTTTGTGTTCGATAAATTACTCGAAGAGCATGGCATGCATATCGAGCCCTATATGGAACTCGGTAGCAGCGAAGCCCTTAAACAGGCAGTAATGGCCGGGCTAGGGATATCCGCCTTATCACTCCATAGCGTACAGCTGGAACTGGAAGTCAACAAACTCACAGTGCTCGATATACAAGGTTTTCCACTGAAGCGAAGGTGGTATACCGTGCATTTAAAAGGCCGCAAACTCTCACTGGTGGCACAAACATTTCTTGATTTCATTCTACAGGAAAGCCACAACATTCTCGGCAGAGAGTACGAACTCTAGATTTAACCTATTTAGCAGGCACATTTAATCGGCAAACATATTTCTCTGTTGCGCTATAATCACCAACTCACTTTCAGGAGGCTGTTTTCGTGTCTGACCAAGAAGCATTGATTTTCGAAGTATCAAAAAATAACTTCAATACATCTGTTGTCCTTAACTCCCACAAACTACCCGTTATTGTAGAATTTATGGGCGTCTGGTCAGGTCCCTGCATACAGATGGCGGACACACTGGCAGAACTGGCTAAAGAATTTGCCGGCCAGTTTATTTTTGCCAAAGTTGATATCGATGAACAGCCGGAATTACAAAAAGAATACACTGTCGAAAATGTACCAACAATAAAAGTATTTAAAGATGGCGAAGTAGTTCGCACTGAAGAAGGATTATTAAAACAAGACGAACTAAAAGACCTTCTTAAAGTTTATGGTATTTACAGACAGTCAGACGAAAGCAGAGAACTTGCCCGCCAAAAACATATGGCCGGCGAAACCATTGAAGCCATTACGCTTTTAACACAAGCCGTTCAGCAGGACCCTAGTAATACCCGCGTTGCAATGGACATGGTGCAGATATTCCTAGACATCAACGAAATCGAGCAGGCCAAAAGCCTGTTTAACCGTTTGCCCGAAAACGAACGCACAAGCGAAATGGGTAAGGCGCTGCTCGGACAACTGACTTTTAAAGACCTGGCCGCAAAAACCGACGGCAAAGATCAGTTACAAGCCCGTTTTATCGAACACCCGGAAGATACCGATAGCGGATTTAATCTGGCAATTTGTCTTGTCGCAGCGCACGAATATGCAGAGGCACTGGACACCTTATTTACCCTGTTTGATCAGGACCCTGAAAGCAAGAACGGCGCCGTCAAAGAAATGATTATCAACCTGAGTAACATGCTGGCAAGCAATGAACCGGCGCTTTCACAGCAAGCACGCCGCAAACTCGGAAGTGCCGCAAATTAAGCCACAGCCGCTGCGCTTTTGTTAAAAAAACAAGCCTGCTCTGCAGGCATAACAAACGACTGTGTTTTACTGGCTTTTCTTTTTTATCAGGCTGCTCGCACCGACCTGCTCGAGCGCCCGGTCAAACAAGAGACGAATATCCGCTACATTTTCCATTGCCAATGCCTCTTTTAACAGTGCTTCAGTATCCGCTTTTGTAAATAAACGGATAGCCATCTTGACCTTTAATACGCTGCCTGCACTCATGCTCAGGCTGTCAACACCCATGCCAACAAGTGCCAGTGCAGAGGCAGGATCACCGGCCATTTCACCACACACACTGACCGGTTTATTGTATAGATGCGCCGAGTTAACGACCTCTCTGATAGCATGCAATACCGCCGGATGCATACTGTTATAAAGCGCCGCCACCTGTTTATTATTTCTGTCCACAGCCAGTAAATACTGTGTTAAGTCATTACTACCAATTGAAAAGAAATCAACCCGTTTAGCCAGTGCCCGCATTTGATAGACCGCAGAAGGCACCTCGATCATTAAACCCAAAACAGGAAATGGTAGTGACAGACCTTCATCGTTTAATTCCTGATGTGCGCGGCGAATAAGTGCTACAGCTTCATCCACTTCAGCGACATCGCTCACCATGGGCAGCATTAACCGCAGGTTATTTTGATACACATTGGACTTTAATATGGCCCGTATCTGAGTCAGGAATAATTCCGGATGATCGAGCATAATACGGATACCGCGCCATCCTAGAAACGGGTTTTCCTCCTCTATCGGAAAATAAGGCAGCGCTTTATCTCCGCCTATATCCAGTGTGCGAAAGGTAACTGGCCGCGGTGAAAAACTTTTCAAGATTTGTCGATAGGTCTTCGCCTGCTCATCTTCTCCCGGAAAACCATCACGAATAAGAAATGGAATTTCAGTGCGGTAAAGCCCGACACCTTCAGCGCCACTTTTCAACGACGGCGAAATATCCTCAAGCAGCCCGGTATTCACATGCAGCGCAATATGTACACCATCCAGGGTTTCAGACGGTTTATCAACCAGCTCACTGAGTTCGCTATTATGTATTTTATCGGCATCCATTAAGCGATAAAATTCTTCCAGCAAGGCTGCAGAAGGTTTCACATAAACCTGCCCCTGATAACCGTCTACAATAAGCTGCTGACCCTGTATCCGGCTGACAGGAAGATCATCAACCCCGACAACTGACGGCAGACCTAACGCATTAGCCAATATAGACACGTGTGATGAAGCCGAGCCTTTGCTCGATATCACAGCCATCAAATATTCCAGCGGAACTTCAGCAAAATGCGAGACTGTTATTTCTTCGGCCACCATTATAACCGGCCCCTTGACTTGCTTTATCTCTCGCTGTGATTTCTGCAGGTGCATAAGAATGCGCAAACCAAGATCTTTAATATCTACTGCACGTTCGCGAAAATAGGCATCTTCCATATCAGTGAATTTTTTAACATGCTCGGTAATGGTTTCACGCAACGCACCCTGAGCCCACTGCCCTGCTTTAATACGAGCGATAACGGCTTCTGTTAATGTATCGCTTCGCAGCATCAGCGCAAACACATCAAACAGAGCGATATCTTCTTTAGATAACACACCCGCCATACGCTGAGATAAATCTTTGAACTCTTTTTCCACACTTGACAGTGCATTTGTAAATTCTCGAATCTGTTCATCGACCTCTGCTGGCGCTATCTGCTTATCCGGTACAGCACTCAGACTTGCCGGCGGATAAACAACATGCGCTTCACCAATAGCAACACCGGACGAACCAGAAATCCCACTAAGATGGAATGACTGACCATCAATGTTTTTCAGCAAGCTGGTTAATTCACCCATTTTTTTCGCGTGAGAAATAGCGCCAGCAAGCTGAGCTGCCAGCGTCACCAGATAGGTTTCATCGTTTGCAGAAAAACGTCGTCGTCTGGTCTGGCGCACAACCAGTATGCCCAGTACCTGTCGGTGCTGGATAATGGGAACCCCTAAAAAGCCATGAAAAGATATCTCGTCTGTTTCTGTCACAAAATGATAGTCAGGGTGCTCATGTGCGTCTTCGATATTAATCGGCTCTGCCTGTTTTAATACCAGACCGATCAAGCCCTGATCGAGATTGAAGCGTATTTTGCCGATGGCATTTTGATTTAATCCATCGGTAGCCATTAGAATCAATTGCTGCAATGTGTTATCACGAAAATAAACGGACACCGCATCGACTTGCATAACCTGCTTTATACGCTTAACCGTTATATTGAGCGCCTGTTCCAGACCGGAGGCGTCGTTCACATCTTGAATAATATTCCTCAGAGTACTGAGTATATCGGTCGTCATCAGGCTATCCGCTACATTTACTGTTCATAGCGTAACAATAAACCATTTTATCGACTGTCACTATATATAATGAGTCCGACATGAAAAAACTGGCAACCCTGTAATAAGCCCGAAATAATAAGCGGATTGTATGCCTGAGTTGGCAACCAAAAATTCGCAGTTGTTGAATCATAACGCCGTTATCCATAACCTAAAAATTTACCCTAACCTCGTATTTATGAACAGATAACGTGACGGATATTATTTTTACCGGATTTTTTAACTTCATACATTAGGTCATCCACCCGCTTAATCATATCCCGGCTTGACTCTGTCGCTGCCTCAAAGGTTACCACACCAACACTGAATGTTACCGGCCAGTTGTTTTCCTGCATCACCTTCAATAATTCGCTCTGCAGATTTTGCATCACTTGCCTGGCCGAGCCAGCATTCAAGACCGGAAACAACACGGCAAATTCATCGCCTCCCAGACGGGCAGAAAAATCTGGCTTTCTGATATTTTTATATAAAACCCGTGCCACAGCCTGCAATAAGACATCTCCGACAACATGGCCCATTGAGTCATTCACATATTTGAAATTATCCAGATCAAAATAAGCAATCGTAAAGGGTTCCGGGTAACGCAACATACGATTGTATTCACGTTCGAGTTGTTCCTGAAAAAACCGGCGGTTTGCCAGCCCTGTCAGCGGATCGGTATCTGCCAGACTTTTCTCCAGTGCCAGTTTTTCACGGATGATCAGCAGCAACCAGAGTATTATCAAAAAAAATGCCAGCCGAACCAGCGTATTCCATAGCGGTATAAAAATAGAAATATATAAACTACCTGCTGCTATATCAGCAGCCAGCCACACGCCAGCTGACACAACTGCCACTATCAAGCCTGCTTTTTTCCCGCTATACCAGACCGCCAGACTGATTGGTATTGTATAGAAAATAGAAAATGAAATATCAGGACCAATCAGGTAATCCAGAACACCTAAAAAAAGACTGGCAATCAGCATAATGAAAATACAAGCACGCGTACTTAGCTTTTCTAAATAGCGACTGATTTTTTGAATCACTGCGACGAGCTCCTTTGGGCTTGAATTAAGACCCTTTTTTTCTGCTAATTCAGACATCACGCATCATTGCCAGTTCTGTCCTCAGACTGCTTTGGTTCACGCTTTTTATCCCTCTCGGTTAACCAGCTAAGTGATTTGGGTAATTTATGTTTTCCAAAGGGATAGTATGAAATCATGATTAGCAGCGACAGTGTTATTAAATGAAACTCAGGATATCGAAGTATCCAGCCACCCAGCCAGGATAACTGTAATATCGGTAATACCGTCAGCATCAGCAATAGCGTCCACATCAGGCGTATGATGGCAGTGCGATAACTGAGCGAATCCACCGCCGCAAAAAACCGATCGATCAATGACGTAATGATCACTATCGGCAGCAGTATAAGCTCTCCACCTGTTGCAAATGAAAAGTGATCCAGAACTGATACACCAAGCACCATGCCGACAGATACCAGTGTGAAAATGATCGATAAACGCGGCGTTCTCGACATTTCATGGTGAAATGCTGGCCGTGCCAGATAAACCAGCAGCGCCGTGATCAACAAAATAAGTAACGTCGTTTCTATCTCTGAGTAGGTTACAGCCAGCGCTAAAATTGTCGGGGTAAACACACCGTAACTGTGTAACCCGCCAAACTGCCTGATAAAACCGCAAAGCAAAGCACCCAGCGGCAATAACATTAATAAAGAAAGCTGCTCGCGGGTATCTCCTGGCAAGCGGTCGAGTATAAACACCTGATACCACTCATCACGCGTATTATCAGGGCTTATAAAGCGGTCTGCAATCTGCTCAATTAATATGGCATTTTCCAGCTCTAACTGTTGCTTGGGCAATTTCGTTGCATTAACAGTAGCCGAAATAATACCGTCGCCATATTTATCCAGCGCAACGAAATTATTTGGCAGGTTATTTATATAACCGAGCGCCGGATGATAACTATGCCAGCGACCATTAACAAAAGCCTCAACCCAATAACTGGAGGCAGCTACCGGATCATCCTTCAGTTCCAGGCCAGTAATCATTCTTGCAGGCACACCGGCTTTACGACACAAAGCCACCATCAGTAACGCTTTTTCCTGCTGATTGGCAGAACGGGTTTTCAATACATCCGGCACACGACGTCGCTGCGATGTACTTTTACCCGGCAAACTTTGAACATAGCTGTAGATGTTTTCTGGCAACCTCTCCTGCCTCGCCTGATCAAAACCGATTTCCGTAAGCAAAACACCAAGCGATGTATTATCAAGCTGCAACCACTCATTATCAGCAAGGAAATACTGACGCCTTTCAGTTGAAAGTTCTTTGCTGAGATTGCTATGAAAATGCGGCGTCTGATTAAGCTGTAGTGTAAATTCAACCGCAACCGGGTAATTACCCGCTTCGCGGGAACGCAGGCGTATCGCACGTTTATTCAGTGAATTAGCTGGCGCATGCATAACACGCAAACCCGGATGGCTAAGTTTTCTGCCGACAAGCCGGAGGTATTCAGATTCATAGGGTGGCTGAATGATCAGCACAGAGTCATTTTGCTCTGCCATGTAGGTAATATCCAGGCTGATTAACCAGTTTTCATCCCCCTGCACCCGCAGCTTTTCAAGAAACATAGAGTGACCCAACATCAACAACAGACTTGCTAAGAACAAAAGCAGAGCAATTTTCAACATCGCCTTTTTATTCTTTTCTGGAGTCTTAGTGGTTTTCATACCTTTGCCAACCTGTTGTTATATGAAATAAATAATGCGTTATATTTATCTCTATTGCCAGTAAATATCGTATTATCGATATTTCAAACTATGGAATTTATCATCGAGGTATTTATGCGATATTTATCTGCTGTTTTACTGTTTTTTTGCTTACAGGCTCAGGCTGAAACTACCGATAAAACGATTATTGGCTGGATTGAGACGGTAAGAATTATGCCGGAAAAATTTGAGCTGACGGCAAAAATTGATAGCGGAGCAGATAACTCATCACTGGATGTTATCAGCTGGAAAACTTATTCTCATCAGGATGAAGAATGGATCCGGTTCGATGTGATCAACAATAACGAAGATACCATAACATTTGAACGACCTCTAGAAGGCTACACCCTGATCAAACGCAAACGCGCTGAACCCGTAGAGCGCCCGGTCGTCAGCATGAAACTGTGTATCGGCAACCATATCTATCTGGCACCGGTTAATCTGGCAGAAAGAAAAGGCTTCAAATACCGCATGCTGATTGGCCGCAGCTTTTTAAAAGGCCGTTTTCTGGTTGACTCTGCGGTCAAACAATCTACTCTCCCACAGTGTAATTCTTTATAAATCGCTATAATACTATTTAGACGATTTTAATAACGACAGGTTTGTATCAGGTTAGACTCATGACAACGATCTCCCCAGCCGCAGAAGACAGTATCGATATCAATCTGGTCGATAACATCATTGGCTTATTAAAAGCCAGTGACAATAGCGCTGTCATTAACCAGCTTGAGCTTCTGCACACCTCTGACATCGGTGTATTACTTGAGTCACTGCCACCTGAGCTGCGACGTAGACTCTGGCAATTACTGCCACAGGAAATGGAAGCTGAAACACTCAGTTATCTGGGTGAAGAAGTCCGCGGCAGCATCCTTGATGAAATGGAAAATCACGAAGTCGTTGCCGCTACTGAAGCCATGGAAATTGAAGACCTGGCTTATGTTTTAGATGAACTCCCTGAACATCTGGGTGAAGCGATAATAGAATCCCTTGATGATGATCGGCGTCAGCGTCTGGAAACCACACTGGCTTATACCGAAGGTACTGCCGGGCGGCTGATGAGCACCGATGTTATCAGTGTTCGTATGACGGTTACTATCGCCGTGGTGTTACGTTATCTGCGTTATCTGAAACCACTGCCGTTACACACCGATGCACTGATGGTGACCGATGAAAACGGTACTTATTTAGGCAAGTTATCAATTTCTACGGTGGTCTCTGAGCACCCCGATACCTTGGTATCACAGCTCATGCAGGAAGATGCCGACCGGGTTTTTGCTGATGCCTCAGATCACGATGTTGCAGTACAATTTGAAAGACGGGATCTGATTTCAGTTGCAGTGATTGATACTGAAAAGAAGCTGCTGGGTCGCATCACTATCGATAATGTCGTCGATATCATCATGGCAGAAGCCGACAAAGCATTGCTGGCCAGTGCCGGTCTGGTAGAAGATGAAGACCTGTTTTCACCGGTACTGCCGAGTGCAAAACGACGCGCTGTCTGGCTCGGCATTAACCTGATCACGGTGTTCTTTGCCGCCTGGGTCATCGGTCGTTTTGAACTGGTACTGGATAAAATAGTCGCACTGGCGGTATTGATGCCGGTTGCCGCCAGCATGGGCGGCATTGCCGGCAGCCAGACTTTGACCTTGACGATTCGTGGCCTGGCTTTAGGCCAGGTGAGCAGCGCCAACTTGCGCTGGCTGAGCAGCAAAGAATTATCGGTAGGCCTGCTTAATGGTCTAGCCTGGTCTGTAATCGTCGCACTTTTAACCTATATCTGGTTTCAGGATACCGGCATTTCACTTATTCTGGCCGCTGCAATGATTCTGAATCTGACTGCCGCTGCTTTATCCGGGGTTTTAATTCCGGTGATACTAACAAGAATGAAGATAGACCCTGCTCTTTCCGGTGCCGTAATCTTAACCACCGTGACAGATGTGGTCGGCTTTCTGAGTTTTCTTGGGCTGGCCACACTGTTCTTACTTTAGAGCAGTCTACACTCTGTTATAACCATTTCATTTTTCGGAATAAAAGCACCTGCAGAAATACCACAGCAAGTAATACCCCACAAAAAACAAAAAAGGATCCTTTATCATCAGCTCCCGGAATCCCGCCAAGATTGACCCCCAATAATCCGGTAAAAAAACCCAGCGGTAAAAATATCGCCGCAACCATCGATAAAACATACATACGTTTATCCATTTGTTCTGAAATATGACTGATTAGTTCTTCCTGAATAACAATCGCTCTTTCTCTGATCGCATCAAGGTCTTCTATATAACGCATCACATTATCTGCCGCTTCACGTAACCTCAAGCGATCCGTATCACTCAGCCACTCAGCCCGCTCATTAAACAAACGTGACATGGCTTCGCGTTGCGGTGCCAGATAACGACGCAGACTGATTGCTTCACGCCTTAATTTAGAAATATCACTTCTTAACTGATAGCTCTGCTCAGCTAAGACCTGACCCTCAAGCAAATCGGTTTTATCATCAATATCTTGCACCACAACCGACATACGCTCTACCAGTCTGCTGGCAATACTTGCCAGAAACTCGCCGCTGGAACAGGGGCCTATACCCTGCTCAATCGTGTCACATACGTCCGCTACGGATAATAATTTTCGTCTTCTTGTAGTGATAATCTGCCGGTCGTTAATCCACAGCCTGATCGAAACCATATCTTCGGGATCAGCGCCTGGGTTTAAATTGACACCGCGGAGTATTACTAACAGGCCATCTTTCATCGCAGCGCTTCGTGGCCGTGGATCATCACTGAGCAATGCGGCTATCACCAAATCATCCAAGCCACTTTTTTCCTTTAACCAGTTTTCAGCATCAGGGGATGTGTAATCAAGATGAATCCAGCAGAGTTTGTCTGCTGTAGAAATATTATCGATATCAGACCAGTCCAGTGCTTTACCGCCGCCCTGACCGTCAAACTGATAGGCCGCTATCAAACCTTTATTAATCATAAGTCTTCCCGGCGTTTAGCCTGAAACAAACACCAACATCTGTTGTTACTGAAAGCTGCGATCTCAGTATAGCTAAAACCCTACTTTTTTAGCTTAAACTTAAAACCTAATACCTCTATAATACTGATTTCCAGCATAGTATATTCATTAATAATAACACCGGCATTGATCAAAATACCTCACCGGCTGTTTGCCATGAGTTATCTCTGTCTGTTATGGTCTGGAGTAGAGTAACTTGGCATAGCCCGCATAAATGCTTCAACCTATAATCAACAATACATGGATCGGTACAGAATAATTGCTAAAACCTGTATTTATCATTGCCTCAAGACCCGACAAAAAGCAAACAGAACATTATTTAGAGGTTATCACATTGAATAATACATTAATGACAGTCGGCTGGCGTGAATGGTGCGCCTTACCAGAGATAGGCCTACCCAGAATCAAGGCAAAAGTCGATACCGGTGCAAGAACATCGTGTCTTCATGCCTTTAGTGTAGAGCCCTACGAAAAAGACGGGCAACAATGGGTACGTTTTGGCATTCACCCGCATCAGGGAGATACTGAGACCGAAGTATTTTGCGATGCCCGTGTTTTTGACCAGCGCATGGTCAGTGATTCCGGCGGACATACCGAAGAGCGTTATGTCATCTCTACCAATGTCATTCTTGCTGACCAGCAATGGCCGATTGAACTAACACTGACCAATCGTGACACAATGAAATTTCGAATGTTACTTGGGCGCACGGCTATGGAACACAAAATCATGGTTAACCCCTCTGAATCTTATCTTTTGGGTAAACCAGACAAGACACTAACACAAGGCTAAAGTATGAAAATTGCAATTTTATCGCGCAACAAAAAGCTCTACTCTACTCGCAGATTAATAGAAGCCTGTGAACAACGCGGCCATGAACCGGTGGTACTCGATGCACTGCGCACTTATATGAACATTACTTCAAACAAGCCGGAAGCACATTTTAAAGGCGAGGAATTACCTTACTTTGATGCTGTTATCCCACGCATTGGAGCATCGGTAACATTTTATGGCACTGCCGTACTCAGACAGTTTGAAGTACAAGGCTCATTCCCTCTTAATGAGTCTGTTGCCATCAGTCGCTCCCGTGACAAACTGCGCTCGCTGCAGTTGCTGGCCCGCAAAGGTATCGGCCTGCCAAATACCGGTTTTGCCAACAGCCCGGACGACACCCAGGATTTAATTAAAATGGTGGGTGGCGCTCCTCTGGTGGTCAAACTGCTTGAAGGCACGCAGGGTATCGGAGTAGTACTGGCCGAAACCAAAAAAGCAGCTGAAAGTGTTATCGAAGCCTTTATGGGGTTAAAAGCCAATATCCTGATCCAGGAATACATTAAAGAAGCCAATGGCGCAGATATTCGCTGTCTGGTCATCGGTGGCAAAGTTGTTGCCTCTATGAAACGTCAGGCTCAGGCCGGCGAGTTCAGATCAAATCTGCATCGTGGCGGCAGTGCATCACTGATCAAAATCACACCCACTGAACGTCAGACTGCAGTTAAAGCAGCCCAAGTGATGGGACTTAATGTTGCCGGCGTGGACTTGCTGCGCTCAGAACGCGGCCCCTTAGTCATGGAAGTCAACTCGTCACCCGGGCTTGAAGGCATTGAAAAAGCCACCGGCAAAGATGTCGCCGGTATGATTATTGAATTCATTGAAGGCAATGCAAAACCTCATAAAACGCGCACCAAAGGCAAAGGCTAAAACTGATGCGCAACGAATCTTTAGAGATTAACGGGATTGTTATCCAGCCCGGCAATCGAGTTACTATCGACTTACCTGCTGCTCGCCTATACACACATGCACCGATGAATATACCGGTGCACGTCATCTGCGGTAAAAAACATGGCCCACGCTTATTTTTAAGCGCAGCTATTCATGGTGATGAAATTAATGGTGTCGAAATTATCCGCCGCGTATTAAAACTGCCCGCGCTTAAAAATTTACGCGGCACTATCATTGCTGTACCGATGGTCAATGTTCACGGCATCATAAACCATTCACGCTACCTGCCTGACCGACGCGATCTCAACCGCTCGTTTCCCGGCTCAGAAAAAGGCCCGCTGGCATTACGTCTTGCCAACCTGTTTATGAAAGAGATTGTTGAGAAAAGCACGCACGGTATCGATCTGCATACCGGCGCTATTCATCGCAGCAATTTACCGCAGATACGCGCAAACCTGGATGATAAAGAAACCGAAAAACTAGCCACTGCCTTTGATGTGCCGGTAATTATCTCGTCCAACCTGCGGGACGGCTCGCTGAGAGAATCTGCTGCTGAATTTGGTATACCGATGCTGCTTTATGAAGCAGGCGAAGCCTTGCGGTTCGATGAGGTTTCAATTCGTGCCGGCGTTAAAGGCATTATCAATGTCATGCGTTCATTAGATATGCTGCCAGCAGGCCGCAGCAGCCGGAAAAAACACATTGAGCCCGTAGTGGCACGCTCAAGCTCATGGGTGCGTGCGCCCGACAGCGGCATACTCCGAGCGATGGTGCCTCTCGGTGCACGGGTAAAAAAGAATACATTATTAGGCGTTGTGGCCGATCCGTTTGGCGAATCTGAAGTCAATGTCACAACCTCATTCAGCGGTATCGTTATCGGCAGAAGCAACTTGCCACTGGTCAATGAAGGCGACGCACTTTATCATATTGCACGATTTGAAGACATACATGAAATAGAAGCCAAGGTCGATGACTTCCAGGAGGAGCATTCACTAGAGACTATTTTACACCCGGATGCAGAAAGCCCGATTACTTAATTGATAAGCGTCGGATAACTGTGCATTGCGCAATGATGACAGCTGATCAGAAAAAACAAGCAAGAGTGCTGAATTAAAGTTACCCAGAATAAATCAAAAGACAAATATTTCTGCAACGTCCCAGCAGTTAAGCAAAACCGCACAGCTTAGCGCGCTTCATTTTTTATTTTTCCGCAGCGTTTGCATTTGTAAACAGACAACAGCTTGCCCTGCTTCACATCAAACTTTTGTTCTGTAACGACTTCCCATTTATGGAAGCCGCTCTGACACATGATTCTTTTATCGTGTTTTTCAGAGGCTTTTTTCTTTTTGAAAGGCAGAATATCGGCCATTAAAGTGATCACCTATGTTTCTGCCCTGATAACAGTACAGATACCATTCAAAACAAATTCCAGCCGACTAAGACCGACAAGTTTTATTGTTTAATACGGTATTCAGCCGAACAGGCATGCGCAACCAGACCTTCACCACGGGCGAGCACAGACGCGGTTTTACCGAGCTCTGATGCGCCGTCAGCTGAGCAGCCGATCAGGCTTGAACGCTTCTGAAAATCATAAACACCCAGCGGTGATGAAAAACGCGCTGTACGTGATGTCGGTAGGACATGATTGGGACCAGCGCAGTAATCACCCAGCGCTTCTGCTGTATATCGACCCATAAAAATAGCACCGGCATGTTTGATTTTTTGCGCAGCAAAATCTTCTGCATCATCAAGCGACAATTCTAAATGCTCGGGTGCGATGTAATTCGAAATCTCAGCGGCCTGATCAAGATCATTAACCGTTATAAATGCAGCACGTGCTTCAAGTGAAGCCTTAATAATATCGGCGCGAGGCATTTCTAGAATCAGTTTTTCAACACTGGCCGCTACCTGCTCGATGTAAGCGGCATCAGGACACACAAGAATTGATTGCGCATCCTCATCGTGCTCGGCCTGAGAGAATAAATCCATCGCGATCCAGTCGGGATCGGTTTTACCATCACATAACACCAGGATCTCTGACGGTCCCGCGATCATGTCGATGCCAACCGTTCCAAATACCATACGTTTTGCAGTAGCAACATAGATATTGCCAGGGCCAACTATTTTATCAACCTGTGGAATGGTCTCCGTACCATAAGCCAGTGCGGCAACAGCCTGTGCACCACCAATAGTAAAGACGCGATCAACACCGGCAATCGCCGCAGCCGCCAGCACTAACGCATTGGTTTCACCCTTCGGTGTCGGCACCACCATTATCAGTTCTGGTACACCGGCTACTTTGGCAGGGATAGCATTCATTAATACTGAGGACGGGTATGCCGCTTTACCACCGGGCACATAGAGTCCGACGCGGTCCAGTGAGCTTACCTGTTGACCCAAAATCGTGCCATCGGCTTCGGTATAGGACCAGGACTGCATTTTTTGATGCTCGGCATAATCACGCACGCGCTGCGCTGCTTTTTCCAGCGCCTGCCTTTGTTCTGCGCTAATTGACTGCAGCGCCGTGTTTAAATCTTCTTTTGATAGCTCAAGCTCAGCAGCCTTTTGAATCGAACCACCATCAAATCGATTGGTGTATTCAATAACCGCCGTGTTACCTTTTGATTTAACCGCTGCAAGAATTTCCATGACCGTAGTAAACACCTGATTATCGGAAACGCTTTCCCAGGCCAGTAAATCATCCAGCTGCTGCATGAAACCGGCATCATTCGCATTAAGGCGTTTTATATCAGGCATCTTGTTACTCGCTCTCTACCGCATCGCGCATTTGTTCGATAATCTGTTGCAAACGCTCGTGTTTCATTTTCATCGAGGCTTTATTGACAATCAAACGTGAGCTGATATCAGCAATTTTTTCCATCGGCTTCAAGCCGTTGGCTTTCAGGGTATTTCCGGTATCAACCACATCAACAATTAAATCGGATAAGCCGACAATCGGCCCCAGTTCCATTGAACCGTAGAGTTTAATCACTTCTACCTGCTGACCAATCGACGCAAAATATTCTTTGGTGACATTAACAAATTTCGTGGCTACCCGCAGCCGGCCGCTTGCAGGCTTGTAATCGATCGGCCCTGCAGTCATCAGCTTGCAGCATGCAATTTTTAAATCAACCGGTTCGTATAAGCCTTCAGCACCGTGTTCCAGCAGCACATCTTTACCCGCAACACCAATATCAGCCGCGCCGTACTGAACATAGGTCGGCACATCCGTGGCTCGAATAACCACCAGCTTGACGTCATCTCGATTGGTATCAAGTATCAGCTTACGGCTTTTTTCAGGATCATCTTTGGGGATAATGCCGGCAGCTTTAAGCAACGGCATGGTTTCTTTGTAGATGCGGCCTTTTGACAAGGCAATGGTAATGATTTCACTCATGACATTTCTTTTGATGTATTTGTTACGGTTTGATAGTTCAGATGAACCTGTTTACTTCGGTACTCGACGAATTTTCGCACCCAGCTGAGCCAGTTTTTCTTCAATCAGTTCATATCCACGGTCGATATGATAAATACGCTCAACAATGGTTTCACCTTCAGCAAAGACGCCTGCCAGTATCAAACTGGCTGATGCCCTGAGGTCAGTCGCCATGATAGGTGCACCGGTGAGTTTTTCAACCCCTTTAACAATCGCCGTGTTGCCTTCGAGCTCAATGTCTGCACCCATTCGCTGCAGTTCCTGCACGTGCATAAAACGATTTTCAAAAACCGTCTCAACAATTGTCGAGGTGCCTTCTGCCACCACGTTCAAAGCGGTAAACTGCGCCTGCATATCAGTAGGAAATGCCGGGTATGGTGCAGTGCGGATATTGACAGCTTTCGGCCGCTTGCCATGCATATCCAGCGTGATCCAGTCTTCACCCACTTCAATATCAGCACCGGCTTCAACCAGTTTATCAAGCACCACATCAAGCAGTGTTGGGTCGGTGTCTTTAACAGTGATTCTGCCGCCACTGATCGCAGCTGCAACCAGAAATGTGCCGGTTTCAATCCGGTCTGGCAGTACTCTGTAACGCACGCCCTTAAGCGATTCCACACCTTCAATGGTGATGGTATCAGTGCCTGCACCGGAGACCTTAGCACCCATAGCATTAAGAAAATTGGCCAGATCTACGATTTCCGGCTCACGCGCAGCATTTTCCAGTATGGTAATGCCGTCAGCTAAAGCCGCCGCCATCATTAAGTTCTCAGTACCGGTTACCGTGACAATATCGAGAACGATTCGGGCGCCTTTTAAGCGTGCCGCTTTGGCTTTAATAACGCCATTAACCACTTCAATCTCGGCACCCATATCCTGCAAGCCTTTGATATGCAGGTTAACCGGACGCGAACCAATCGCACAACCACCCGGCAGCGATACTTCAGCCTCACCAAAACGCGCCAGCAAAGGCCCCAGCACCAGAATGGATGAACGCATGGTTTTCACCAGATCATAAGGTGCACAGAAATTTGTAATCGTCGAGGGATCCACTTCAAGGCTGAGTTTTTCACCCATGACCACCTGAACGCCCATGCAACCCAGTAACTCAACCGTGGTCGTGACATCATGTAAATGCGGTACGTTATCGATAATAGCCACGCCATCTGCCAGTAAAGTGGCTGCCAGAATAGGTAAAACTGCGTTTTTTGCACCGGAGATACGAACATCCCCGTTTAAAGGCGTGCCGCCCTGGATGATTAATTTATTCATTTAAATAATATTTAAGTCTTGCTCGATGCCATAAACACTCGCGAGCTGCCGCAAGTGGTCGGGAAGATTACTAAAGCTCAAAGAAATGTGATTTTTTTGAGCCGCTTTTAGCCATTCAAGCAACAACGCCAATGCCGCGCTATTGCTCTGACTGACAGCCGAAAGATCAAATTGTATATCGGATGAGTCATTAAACAAACCAATAGTTTGTTTTTTCACCAAATTGACGGTATTAAAGTCCAGTACACCCTCGATCCTTACCTCGCCGTCTTTTCCCGCATCTACCGTAAAATCAGTCATCAGGACTCCTGCTTATTCTTGTCTTCCAGTTTCTTGATTAATGCACCGACTCCTTTGGCTCTGATCTCTTTGGCAAAACTACCCCGGTAATTAGTGACCAGGCTGAGACCATCGATCTTAATATCATAGACTTTCCAGGCACTGCCTTTTAAAAACAGTGAATAGGTCACTGGAATAGGAAAACCACTTTTTTGATCTATTTCCGTTTTTACCGTGGCCTTGGTGTCCCCTGCTTTCATTTTAAATGGCAGATAAATCAGTTTCTGACCGGTATATTCGCTTAATGATTTACTATAGGTTCTAACTAATAATTGTCGGAAAGCCGCAGTGAACGATTTTTTCTGTGCAGCATTGGCTTTTCGCCAGTTTTTACCGAGTGCCAGTTTGGCCATTTTTTCAAAATCAATATGCGGCAGAATAATCTCATCCACCAGTTTATAAACATGATTGGGATCTTTCTTTAGTTGCTCCTGCTGTTCTTCCAGCGCTTTGAGCACCAGTTCGGACGTTGTTTTGATCAGCTGATCTGCCGGCACAGTGGCGGCACTCAGCAGATTTGAAGTTAAGGCAGCGGCCAGAAACAACATTAACACTGCTATTTGCTTTTTTAATAAAACCATTATTCGGTCTCCTTATTCATTATAACTGCTTGCTCAACGCGGGTGTTTTGCAGGGTTGGCTCTGCTGTCAGGTTTTTTAATAAGACGGTATTCATATTGTAATCATTCACCAGCCGTAAATAATCCGAATGCGCCAGCACATAAGCCTGAAAAGCGGTAATTATTTTCTCGGCTTCTTTCAAACCGGCTTCGAAATCCGTATAAGCTGCAATCATCCAGCGCCGCGCGTTAATACTGGCCTGTTTCATTTGCTCGACCTGTTCATAGCCAGCATGAACCCGGGTAAAGGTATCCTCAACCTGATACGGAATGCCTTTTTGTGCAAAACTGGCCTTGGAGATTAACGCATCCAGCTCTGCCTGAGCTTGCTTAACTTTGGCATCACGAATGCCGCCCGAAAATGACCACTGCAAACCAATCACCGGGGTTGCCGCCACGTGGTTGAAAGGGTCGTAAATATACGGGTTATCGACCCGCTCACGACCTGGCGAATAAGCCAAGGTGCCACCAATACCGGCATATAAATTAGGTCTGGCATCCGATTTATTGGCCGCGACCAAAGCCCGTCTTGCACTCAGACCGGCTTCTACCTGCTTCATCTCCGGGCGCTCTTTTAATGCCTGAGCTTTATAATTTTGCAGGCTGCTTGCAGGCAGCGGCTCCGGGGTGATCCGGCTATCGGCCAGTTTCAGCTCATTTTCCAGCCCAATACCTGTCAGCACCTTCAGTCCACCCAGTGCAATTTTTTCTAACGAGGCGGCTTCTGACTGATAGCGAGTCAGTAATGCCACACCTGCTGTAAGCGCAAATTTATCGGCTTCGGTAGCCTGACCGTTTTCCTGTTCCAGCCATTCTGTCACTAGATCCAGCGCCCCGCTCAGTCGTTTTACCGAATCATCCATTAAATAACGGATATCACGTGCCGTCAGAAAACCGTAATAGGCCCGGCTAACATCATAACGAGTGGTTTGCCGTTGCAATTCGACCTCGGCTTGTTTGATCAGGATATTATTCTTTGCCGCTTTTGAATAATTCTCGATTTTGCCAAAGGTATGCAAGGGTTTGATCACCGCAAACTGAGCATTTAGCCAGAGCGATAAATTATTAAAATCATACAGGTCGTCGCGCACCACACAATCTGTGCCGCCGGTGCAGGAATTTGTACCGTTATCGTAAAAACCGCCGTCTACTGCCGTGGTAAAACCCAAAAAACTGTTTAACTCAGTACGCCAGCCTTTATTGGCTTGCGCCTCATCCAACAGGCCTTGCGCCGCGGTGACCAGATGGGCTTTTTCACCGATTCGTGGATCTGCCACATAAGCTCTTTGTAAGGCCTGATCTAATGACAATGTCTCAGCTTGTATAGCCGCAGCAAAAACCATAACAAATGCACAAACGCCTTGAACAGCTAGCCGTACTGTCATTCTTTTTCGTCCGCTTTACTGTAGAGGAACTGCCCGATCACTTCTTCTAATACGATGGCTGATTGGGTCACAGTAATCACACTGTTGGTTTTCAAAAATTCTTCTTCTGCGCCGGGCTCCAGCCCTACATACTGCTCACCCAACAACCCGGCGGTTAATATGCCCGCTGATGTATCGATCGGAAAACGGTTATATTGTGGCTCAATTTCCATCACCACCACGGCTTCATAAGTTTCGTTATCGTAGACAATGCTGGACACTTTACCTATTCTGACACCAGCAACCGCTACTGGTGAACGCTCTCTCAGACCACCGATATTATCGAAACGGGCGCTGATTTGATATCCAGTCTCTGATTCATAGGAAATCAGGTTGCTTACTTTCATTGCCAGCATAAAGAAAGCGGCAAGACCCAGTGCAACAAAAACACCAACGGCTATTTCTATCGTTCTACTATTCATTGCTTATATATCTCCAAACATTATTGCTGTCAGTAAGAAGTCCAGCCCTAACACGGCTAATGAACCATGCACCACGGTGCGGGTGGTCGCCTGTCCTAAACCTTCCGATGTCGGTACACTGTCATAACCTTCAAACACAGCAATCCAGACGATGACAAAACCAAACACGACACTTTTAATCATGCCGTTCATTAAATCGGTATAAAAGTCCACTTTAAGTTGTGCCAGCGACCAGTAAACACCTTCATAAATACCTACACCATGTACCGCCACCAGATAACCACCGAGCACACCAACCGCTATAAAAACAGCGGTTAATAACGGCATTGCCAGAAAGCCGGCGAGTACCCTGGGCGCCATCACCCGTTGCATCGGATCGATTGCCATCATTTCCATACCCGATAACTGTTCGGTGCTTTTCATTAAGCCAATTTCTGCCGTTAAAGCCGAGCCAGCCCGGCCGGCGAACAACAAACCGGTTATCACCGGTCCCAGCTCCCGCATCAGGGTCAGTACAACCATCTGGCTGATCGAGTCTTCGGCACCGAAATCAACCAGTACATAATAGGCCTGTAATGCCAGCACCATGCCAACAAAACAACCGGCCACAAGAATAATCAACAGGGTTTGCACACCGGTCGAATACAGCTGTTTAATAATCAGCGAAGGCCGCATCAGCAGGCCCGGCAGAGTCAGCAATATCTGATATAAAAACAGGGTTGCCTGACCCAGCCGTGCAAATACGGCTAACACGCGTTGCCCTGTTAACTGCAAATAATCAAGCATAGTTATTCCTGCAACAAGTCCTGCATCAGGGGCGATGCAGTAAAATGAAATGGCACCGGTCCATCCGGCTGACCAGTAATAAATTGCTGAACCCACGGATCACTGCTGTTTTTTAATTCATCCGGGCTGCCTTGCGCGACGATACGGCCATCTGAAATCAGATAGATAAAATCAGAGATCGATAAAGTTTCTGGAACGTCATGCGAGACCACAACACTGGATAAGTGCAGTGACTGATTCATGCTGCGAATCAGGTTGACCAAGACCCCCATTGAAATCGGGTCCTGTCCGGTAAACGGCTCATCATACATCACCATCACCGGGTCCAGCGCTATGGCTCTGGCCATCGCCACCCGGCGTGCCATGCCGCCGGATAATTCCGATGGCATTAAATCACGCGCACCTCTTAAACCGACCGCATTTAATTTCATCAGCACCAGTGAACGAATCAGGCTTTCATCAAGATCAGTATGTTCACGTATCGGGTAGGCAATGTTATCAAAGACATTTATATCTGTGAGCAAGGCTCCGCTCTGGAACAGCATGCCCATGCGTTTGCGCAGCTGATATAAATCTTTACGGCTGAGCTGATGAACATTATTACCGTCCATCTCGATACTGCCCTGATCCGGCTTTAACTGTCCGCCAATTAGTTTTAATAAGGTCGTTTTACCAGTACCACTGGGGCCCATAATGGCGGTCACTTTGCCACGATGAATATCCAGACTGATGTTGTCGAAGATTTTGCGTGAGCCACGACTGAAACTCATATTTCGAATTTCGATCAAATGACTACTGTCTGATGTTTTAATAGAAATTGTGCTGTCCCTTTTCTTTATTTATTGGTCTTTTGTTTAATCATCAACGCTGTTTCACTGACTGTCAATCCTTTAGCGGCATGACAACATGAAGCCGTTCACATTTATTTACTCGATCGCCTCGGGCAGTAAAGTGGTTAAAGTCTGTAGCTCTTTCAGACGTGCCATATTGTCGCCCTCTGCCAGTATCACATGCTGAAAAGAGCTGGCCTGAAACCACGGCATGATACGCTGACTCAAATCACGCAAATTTTCATTCTGCTCACTGTGCACTAACAGTAGTTTTGTTGTCGCTAAATCCTGTGCCAGAACGGGGTTCTGAGCATCTGTCAGCTGCTGATAAGCCGCTATCGGCTGACTGCCATATTGTAGAATCTCAAAACCGGCAGTTTCCGCCTCAAAGCAGTCTCGCTGTTCTTTATCGAGCTGCTGCCAGATGTCATTATTAACCAGCACGGCTGCCATCTGCCCGCCCAGTTGGCGGCAGGCCTGAGCGCAGTGCGGATAATCGGCCAGATCAGCTAATTGTAAAAATGGCCAGTCGATATAAAACACAAAGTCCTCTTCAACATCGTCCAGCCAGTCTTCATCCGTATAGCCATCTGCGCCCCAGTAACTCGCAGGCACCACAACCAGATCAAACTCATTCGCGTAATAAGATAACTGCCAGTCGGCTGGCAAATCATCAGGATAAAAAACGTCTTTTTCCCACTCGGGGTGTCGCCAGCCCCAGGAACCCACAGATCGTAACAATGCTTTCACTCGGTGATTATAATTGGCCGTCATCATACGATGATATTCACTGTTTATAAATATTTACACGTTCCGTCTTGGATAGCGTCCAAATCTGTGTATGATGGCGCCTTATCCTGTCTGACTAAATACGAAACTTAATGTTATTAGATATTCTTGCCATTCTCGCTGGTTTTGTTCTGCTGATATGGAGTGCTGACCGCTTTGTTGACGGCGCTTCAGCCGCTGCCCAGAATCTGGGCATTTCCCCGTTATTGATCGGACTGGTTATCGTCGGTTTCGGCACCTCAGCACCTGAAATGCTGGTCGCGGCCTTTGCCTCGGCTGAAGGCTCACCCGGGCTTGCGATCGGTAATGCTCTGGGTTCGAATATTACCAATATTGCTCTGGTTCTCGGTATCACCGCATTACTGGTGCCACTGCATATACATTCCGGTATTTTAAAAAGAGAAATGCCCATTCTCAGCGCCATCATGCTGATTGTTCTGGTGTTACTACTGGATCATGAGCTGGGTTTTGTCGATGGCCTGATATTAGTCATTGGCCTTATCGGGGTGATGAGCTGGCTTGGCAAACAAGCGGTAAAAAAGACCGCGGATCCGCTGAAAAAAGAATTTGAACAGGAATTAACCGACACCATGTCGATGAAAAAAGCCAGCATCCTGTTAAGCATGGGTCTGCTGGTACTGCTTGGCAGTTCAAAATTACTGGTCTGGGGTGCGACGAATATAGCGGTCGAACTGGGGGTTAGTGATCTGATCATCGGTCTGACTATTGTTGCTATCGGCACTAGCCTGCCAGAACTTGCAGCAACTATAATGAGCGCCTATAAAAAAGAACACGATATTGCTCTGGGTAACATCATCGGTTCAAATATCTTTAACATGCTGGGCGTGCTCGCACTCCCGGCATTGATTGCGCCGGGCAAATTACCAGAAGGCGTATTAACCCGCGACCTGCCATGGACGATTGGTCTGACTCTGTTACTCTTTTTGCTGGCTTATGGCTTTAATTCGGCAGGCTACCTGTCACGACTCAAAGGCGGCTTGTTGCTGGGATGTTTTATTGGCTATGAGACGATTCTCTACTTCAGCGCCAGCGCAGGTTAGAAATAAATACTATGAATAAAGAACAATTTATCACACTCGGTCTGGCCGTCATTGAAACCGAACTGGCCGGCATTGAAGCCTTAAAGCTGCAGATCAACGATCAGTTTGCCCGCGCCTGCGAGCTAATGATGGCCTGTGAAGGCCGCATCGTTGTAACCGGCATGGGAAAATCCGGCCATATCGGCAGCAAAATCGCTGCCACTTTAGCCAGTACCGGCAGCCCCGCTTTCTTTGTCCACCCGGGTGAAGCCAGTCACGGCGACCTCGGTATGATTACCAATAAAGATGTCGTGCTGGCCTTATCAAATTCCGGCGAAACCGGCGAAATACTGACCATTTTACCGATCATCAAACGCCTCGGTGTGCCTTTAATCAGTCTCACCGGCAACCCCAATTCAACGTTATCGAAGGCTGCCACAACTAATCTGGATGCCAGCGTCGAAAAAGAAGCCTGTCCACTGGGCCTGGCACCCACCACCAGTACAACCGTGGCACTGGTACTGGGAGATGCACTGGCGGTGGCTCTACTCGATGCAAAAGGCTTTACCGCAGAAGACTTCGCCTTGTCTCACCCTGGCGGCAGCTTAGGCCGACGTTTACTCTTGCATGTATCAGATGTCATGCATCAAGGTGAAGAAATCCCGGCCGTCACTGAAGAGGCCAGCTTAAAACAGGCACTGCTTGAAATGTCTAAAAAAGGCCTGGGCATGACGGCCGTGGTGACATCCGAGCAAACCGTAGTGGGTATCTATACCGATGGTGATCTGCGACGCACGCTGGATAAAGAGATTGATATTCATAGTGCTAAAATTTGCGACGTGATGACAAAAAACTGCAAAACACTGCCCGCCAATATCCTGGCTGCCGAAGCACTTAACAGCATGCAACAGCACAGCATTAATGATCTGCTGATTGTTGATGAAAACAACAAACTGATTGGCGCGCTGAATATGCAAGATATGCTAAGAGCCGGCGTTATTTAACAAGCACCATACTGGAGAATGTATGCAAGATATTCTGGAAAAAGCCAGCCGAATCCAGCTCGTTATATTTGACGTTGACGGTGTCCTCACCGATGGCAGTTTATTTTTAAGCGACGACGGTCAGGAATACAAAGCCTTTAATTCAAAAGATGGTTTCGGCATGCGTTTATTACAGGATGCAGGGATTGATGTAGGTATCATCACGGGTCGTGAATCCACGCTTGTTAAACTGCGAATGCAAGAGCTAGGGGTATCCTATGTGATGCAGGGACGACGCGAAAAAGGCCCGGCACTCGATGAAATGATGAATACAACCGGGTTGAGTCTGGAACAAATTGCTTATGTCGGTGATGACGTGGTCGATCTGCCAATCATGAGCCGGGTTGGTCTTTCTATCGCTGTACAGGATGCCCGCCCGATAGTCAAAAAACATGCCCACTGGATTACCGAAAACCCGGGAGGGCGTGGCGCAGGTCGCGATGTTTGTGAGTTAATATTAGAAGCTCATGGTAAGTGGGACGATATTATTAAGCACTACCTGGCTTAAAGCGGCAGTCCAGTGAAACCAGCAAAACTCGATACACCATGAAAAACTCCAGCCGCTATCTGCTGATTATTGTGTTACTACTGCTAAGCTGGTGGCTGCAAAACTTATTCGACCGTAAACCTGAACTGATCACCCGCGACAAATCCCGCTTTGCCAATTACTACCTCGAAGACTTTAAGCTCACGGCGCATGACAAACAGGGCAAAATTAAATACATCATACGCGCCAGACGACTGGACAATTACGAACAGGAATCAGTCGCAGAATTACAGGATGTACACTCCACCCTGTTCAGTAAAAAAGCCAACTGGGAGATCCGCGCCGATCAGGCTAAAATTTTTCAGCAGGAAGACAAGATCGTGTTCTTTGAAAACGTTACGTTTACCCGGCCAGCACAGGATTCACAGCAACCTCTAACTCTGCAGACTGAACAAATGACCCTGTTTACAGAAAAAGAACTGCTGCAAACATCAGCACATGTCACTATTATTGAAGGTCAGACCCGGCTTGAAGGCGATGGTCTCAGTTATAACAGCCAGACTGGCACTTTTAAACTCATATCGGGTGTTAAAGCTACCTATGTTAAGTAAAAAATGCCATAAACGACTTTTAAAGAGCACAACACATGGGCTACTTCTGCTCACAATAGCCACCCCGTTACTGGTCGCAGCACTGAATACCGACAATAATCAGTCCATGCAAATCAATGCCGGTAAACTGGTGATCGATGAACAGCAAGGTACCAGCATTTATTCCGGCACGGTAACGATTACTCAGGGCAGCCGTATTATCAGCGGCGAATCAATCACTATCTTTTCAAAAACCGATGAGATCACAAAAATCATCATCAAGGGACAGCCTGCATCATTCAGCCAGCTTAACGATAAAAACGAAACCATTAAAGCCAGTGGTAATGAAATGATTTTTTATAATGGCAAAGACTTGCTGATCCTGAAAGAAAATGCCGAACTGCAGCAAAAAGACAATGTATTCAGGAGCGCGGAAATTACATACAATACCGCCAAGGATGTCATTACTGCCGGTAATGACGACAACGCGCAGGACGAGCGCGTAAAAATCACTATTCACCCTAACGATGAAAGCCAAACAGCTGAATGAGCGTATTAACCACTAAAAGTTTATTTAAAAGCTATAACAAGCGGCGAATTGTTAATGACGTCAGCATACACATCAATAGCGGCGAGGTTGTCGGTCTGCTCGGTCCTAACGGCGCCGGCAAAACCACCAGTTTTTATATGGTGGTAGGACTGGTCAATGCCGACCAGGGTGAGGTGATGCTGGATCAAACCGATATCACACATTCCCCAATGCATAAGCGCGCGCAACTGGGAATCGGTTATTTACCTCAGGAAGCCTCAATTTTCCGCAAACTGACGGTCAATGAAAACATCATGGCTATCCTTGAAACACGCCCATTAACACATGCGCAGCGCAAGCAAAGACTCGAGGAACTGCTTTCTGAACTGCAAATTGAACACATTCAGGACGGTCTCGGTATCAGCTTATCCGGCGGCGAACGGCGGCGGGTCGAAATTGCACGTGCCTTAGCCGCTGACCCCAGCTTTATCCTGCTAGACGAACCATTCGCCGGTGTTGATCCGATATCCGTACTTGATATTCAAAAAATCATCAGCCAGCTGACATCAAAAGATATCGGGGTCTTAATTACCGACCACAATGTGCGTGAAACACTTGGAATTTGCGACCGCGCCTACATATTAAGTGCAGGTCAGGTGATAGCCGAGGGCACACCGGATCAGGTATTAAATGACAAACAGGTTAAAGATGTCTATCTGGGGCAGAATTTTAGACTATAAATAATGTTATGATCCTTATTAACCATGAACCATCAGCCGCAAAAATACTAAAGCCGATCAATAAATGAAGCAGTCTTTACAACTACGCATCGGCCAGTCACTGACGATGACGCCTCAGCTGCAGCAAGCCATCCGATTGCTGCAGCTTTCAACACTTGAACTGCAATCCGAGATTCAGGAAGCACTGGAATCCAACCCCATGCTTGAAGTCGAGGAAGGCGGCTCTGATAACAGCAATGACAATAAAATTAATGGCGAAGAACACAGTAGCGAAAACCCGGAGAATAACCCAGGCAGCATAGATAACGCTGACTCAATCGAGCTGAATCAACAAAAAGACAGCTTACCCGATGAGTTGCCTGTCGACACCGCGTGGGAGGATATTTACGATATCCCGCCACCGCCCAGTACCAGCACCAGTTCGGCTGCTAATGATAACCGCGATTTTTTCGAAAACCAGAGCATTGAAGAAGATGGACTAATCAGCCACCTGCTCTGGCAGTTACAGTGCACACCAATGTCAGAAACCGATCATGCTATCGGCATGATGATTATTGATGCGATCAATGAAGACGGTTACCTGACCGAAAGCTGTGAACAGATTCTGCAAGGGCTGCGACAAGAAACGGAACAACTTAATATCGACTCTGAAGCGGTAGGTCTGGAAGAAATCGATGCCGTGTTGCATTTAATTCAGCGCTTTGACCCACCCGGTATTGCTGCGCGTGATCTCAAAGAGTGCCTGAGCCTGCAGTTAGATCTGATCGACGACGGTTCACAACAGCTTAAATCAGCCCGCGAGCTGATTGAAAACCATCTGGAGCTGCTCGGTTTACACGATTACGTCAAGCTCAAACGCCTAACCCGGCTCAATGATGACGAACTGCAAGCCATCGTTTTATTAATTCAATCTTTAAACCCCAAACCAGGGGCTTATCTGTCTGCCAATAAAGCCGAATATATCGTACCCGATGTTTTTGTTAAAAAAATTAAAAATCGCTGGACGGTTGAGCTGAATAGTGAAAACACACCGAAACTGAGAATTAACCCGTTATATGCCAGTTTTGTAAAAAACCGTGACAGCAGCGATGACAATACGTACCTGAAAAACAATTTACAGGAAGCCCGCTGGTTTCTAAAAAGCCTGCTCAGTCGAAACGAAACCCTGCTGCGTGTTGCCACCGCAATCGTTGAAAAACAACGCACTTTCTTTGACTACGGCGAAGAAGGCATGAAACCACTGGTGCTGCGTGAAATAGCCGAACAGCTGGAACTGCATGAATCGACTATTTCACGGGTTACCACACAAAAGTTCATGCACACGCCAAACGGTATTTTTGAATTTAAGTATTTCTTTTCCAGTCATGTAGGTACGGCCGATGGTGGCGAATGCTCTGCCACCGCAATCCGCGCTATGATTAAAAAAATGATTGAAAATGAAAGTCCTACGAAACCATTGAGTGACAATAAAATTGCCACAATACTGGTAGAAAAGGGTATAAACGTGGCACGAAGAACTGTAGCAAAATATCGTGAAGCTATGGTTATTCCGCCATCCAATGAGCGAAAACGCCTTGCCTAAGGCCAAAATGAGGAGTTACCTATGCAAATAAATCTGACAGGACATCATATTGATCTGACTGATTCAATGAAAGCATATGTCAATGAAAAGATTTTAAAACTTGAAAAACATTTTGATCAAGTCACTGACACCCACGTTATCCTCACAGTCGACAGCGCCGGCCATAAAGCCGAAGCGACTGTCCATATGAGTGGTAATGATGTTTTTGCCGACTGTGTGGCCGATGATATGTATGCAGCGATTGATGGTCTGGTCGACAAACTCGACCGACAGGTTAAAAAGCACAAAGAAAAACTGAAAAACCATCTGCATCATAAACAACCGCAACCGCAAGACATTATAGAATAACACTATGGATTTCACTCACCTTATCACTCTCGACCGCATCGAATGCAATCCTGACATTCGCAGCAAAAAACGCGTACTGGAACAGCTGAGCACGCTGCTGGCAAGTGCCAGCGATCAGACATCACTGGCAATATTCGATACGCTGATTGAAAGAGAAAGACTTGGCTCAACCGGCTTAGGTCATGGCATTGCATTGCCTCACGGTCGCCTGGGACAAGGTGATGAAATCATCGCGGCATTTATTAAATTACCGGAAGCCATCGCCTTTGACAGCGCCGATGGTCAGCCGGTAGATCTGCTTTTTGCATTACTGGTGCCGGAAGCAAAAAACACTGAGCACCTGCAAACACTGGCAGCAATTGCCAAATTTTTCTCGGATAGCAAACATCAACAAAGTATTCGAGAGTGTGACAGCGCTGAAGATATATATCAGACACTCAGCCGTGACTGAACGCTGTAACAGCCACTTTTATTGCTTTAAAAGCATCTACATTTACAACCACAAAACCCGGGGCTTCTAAGCAGCTTCAAACTGCTATTTAGGCGATTAAATATTATTTATATTATTTCTTCGTATTTAATTCATCTAGACTGTTTTATTGATGATATATTCGTTATGCTTCGCCTATGACCGACCTATATTCACAAAAGCAGATTTTTGAACGGCTCAATCAGCTGATCGATATCTCTTGGATTGCCGGTAAGCAAAATGCAGACCGCCGTTTCCGGCGTGCCTTATCCTGGAGCGACCGCTCCACCCTGATCGGCCATCTCAATTTGATGCGCCGTAACCGTATACAGGTACTGAGCAAATTTGAATGCCATTATTTGCGTCGCCTTAGTGATATCGAACGACTGCAGATTCTCGATAATATTTTTAACTGGCGAACCGGTGCCGTTGTTATCTGTGATGACATAGAAGTATCCAGTGAATTTATCAGTCGTGCCGATCACAAAGGCATTCCATTATTTATCAGCTCACTCAACAGCAATGACCTGATCACCTCGGTACGCTATTACCTGTCAAATATGCTGGCTGATAAAACCACCCTGCACGGTGTTTTTATGGAAGTAATGGGCACCGGCGTGCTAATTACCGGTGAAAGCGGTATTGGTAAAAGTGAACTGGCACTGGAATTGATCAGCCGCCAGCACCGCTTAATTGCTGATGACGTACCTGAATTTACCCGCATTGCGCCCGAACTGTTACTCGGTTCCTGCCCCCCGATGCTCAGCGACTTTCTCGAGGTCAGGGGGCTTGGCGTACTCAACATTCGGGAAATGTACGGCGACAATGCGCTAAAAACCAACAAATATTTACGCCTGATTATCCACCTCAAGCGTATGGACATGAAAGATCGTCAGCGCATAGACCGGCTTTACGGCACACGTGATCAGCGAAAAATCCTTGATGTCAAGATTCCCGAATTTATCCTGCCGGTTGCCACCGGGCGTAACCTTGCGGTTATGGTTGAGGCTGCGGTACAAAATCAGATCTTATTAAAAAGCGGACATGACGCCAGTGAAGAATTCATTCAGCGTCAGCGCGACTTCATGGACAACAATGCCTAACAATACTACCCTTCGCCTGATTATCGTTAGCGGCCTGTCTGGCTCCGGAAAATCTGTCGCTCTAAATACGCTGGAAGATGAAGGCTTCTATTGTGTTGATAATTTACCACTAAGCCTGCTACCCGACTTTACCCAGCGCATGCTTAACCAGCATATCAATATCTATCAGTCTATTGCGGTCGGCATCGATGCCCGCAGTGGCCACAGAGACCTGAAAAATTTTGAAAGCATTATTTCAAAAGTTAAAGAGTTTCCGATACAGGTTGATATTGTTTTTCTAAAAGCAGAACTCGACACCCTGTTCAAGCGATTTAGTGAAACCCGACGCAAACACCCGTTAACACGACGCGGCATTCCGCTGTTTGAAGCCATTGAAATAGAAAATTCCCTGTTAGCACCGATCGCTCATGATGCCGACCTGACTCTGGATACAACACAGTCCAATATTCATCAGTTTCGCAGCGTTATTAAAGAACGCCTACTTGATAAAAAAAGCGAAACTGACCTTTCTATACTGTTTCAGTCATTTGGTTTTAAACACGGCAGTCCAACCGATTCCGATTTTGTATTCGATGTGCGCTGCCTACCCAACCCACACTGGGAAACCAATTTACGCCCCTTAACCGGACAGGATCCCGGGGTTATTCGTTTTTTACAGTCGTATCAAGTGGTCGACAGGATGTTTCAACAAATTGCTGACTTTATTGAAAGCTGGATTCCTGAATTTGAAGCACAAAACCGTTATTATCTAACCGTTTCTATCGGCTGCACTGGCGGCCAGCACCGTTCGGTTTATCTGGCCGAAACGCTGTGTAATTATTTCAGCGATAAACGTGACAATGTGTCCTTGCGCCACCGTGAACTTGAATAAGCGGAGTTTGTAAAATGAAAGTCGGCTTATTACTCGTCAGTCACCCCGGCATCGCACCGGCTTTACTGAATAATGCGTTTCGCATACTCGGTTCAAATCCAATCAAAACCAGTATTCTTGAAGTGGCGATGGATACCGACCTGGATAAGCTGGCGATCGAAACAGAAAAGATGATTAACAATCTGGATCAGGGCGATGGCGTTTTAATTCTTGCCGACTTATACGGCAGCAGCCCCTGTAATCTGGTTTACCGTTTTAAAGACAAACAACACATTCGCATAGTCTCCGGGCTTAACTTATCCATGCTGATAAGGGCCATGAACTACTATCAGGATGATCTTGAAACATTAGCAAAGAAAGCGGCCACCGGTGCTACCGAAGGCATTCGTATTGATCAATAAGGTTTAAGCATGATGCAGGAAAAAGAAGTCACTATTATTAACAAACTCGGCCTGCACGCCCGTGCCGCCGCTAAACTGGTTAATGTCGCAACGAAATTCAGCAGCCTAATCGAAATAGAGAAAGACGGACAGCGCGTTAATGGCAAAAGCATTATGGGTGTCATGATGCTAGCCGCGAATCAGGGTTCCAGTATCAAACTACTGGCAGACGGCGATGATGCCCAGCAAAGTCTCGATGAAATCGAACAGCTCATCAACAATTATTTTGATGAAGAACAATAAGTCCCCCAACTCATTTTATTATCATGAATCCATGTGGTATTAGGACCATTTTGCTAAACTCGAGCCACATTAGCAAAAACCCTTAAACCGCTAATCACAATCACTTAATATTCGGATATTTTTAAGCTGCTTTAACCCAACAATCTTGTCAGGCATAATGGAAAATTCGTCTCCTTATTAATGGAATTTATATGAGTATAATGCTTCACGGTATCGGCGTTTCACGCGGCATAGGCATTGGTAGCGCCTATGTGCTCTACCGTGAGCAACCGGAAGTACAGGAATATCTGATTACTGATGATCAGGTCGAGGACGAAATACAGCGCTACATCCGGGCCAAAGACTCTGCACTGAGAGAACTCGGTGCCATCAAAAAGCGTATCGATGCCAAAACACCGGCTGAGATTATTGCCTTTATCGACACTCACCTGCTGATGATAGACGACCCGGTACTCAATGCCGGTGTAATCAAGCATATCAAACAGTTACGAAATGCCGAATGGGCGCTGCAAATTCAATGCGAACGCCTGATCGCCGTCTTTAACAATATGCACGACGACTACCTGAAAACACGCCAGGATGATATTTATCACGTTGTCAGAAGTATTCAGCTTTGTCTGGGTGACGAAAATCCGCAGCAACAGCAACTAGGTGACTCACTTAAGGGCCGGGTTATTGTCGCCGATGATTTAACCCCGGCAGATACCTTACTGATGAAACATCAGAAAATCGCCGGCTTTATTACCGAATACGGTGGCCCTTTATCGCATACCGCTATTCTGGCACGCAGTCTGGGCATTCCTGCTCTGGTCGGGGTCCATAAAGCACGCCAGCTGATCAATGCTAATGAACAGGTCGTATTAGATGGCAAACGCGGCATGTTAATCATTGCCCCTGATATCAAGTCACTGAAACATTTCAAGGCCTTAAAGCGCCAAGAACAGCAGCGCAAATCTGATCTCAAACGGCTCGCCAATCAGCCGGCGGTGACCCAGGATAATCACACGATTTCACTGCACGGCAATATCGACCGGCCGGAAGATATTAAAGCCCTGCGCCGCATCGACGAAACCGGTGTGGGACTGTACCGTACCGAAATGTTTTTTATCAGCAAGGGCAGCGCACCCGATGAAGAGCAGCAATACCACGAATACCGGAAAGCCATTAAAGCCCTGAAAGGCAATCCGCTAACCATCAGAACACTCGATCTCGGCGCTGATAAAGAAATGAAAGATACTCAGCAACACGGTCCATTGGCGCATAATCCCGCGATGGGTTTGCGTGCTATCCGGCGTTGTCTGAAACACCCTGAAAATTTCATTATGCAACTCAAAGCGATTCTGCGGGCCTCGGCATACGGCCCGGTCAGAATGATGATACCGATGCTGACCAATCATGCAGAGATTGATCAGATACAACTCTTACTCAAGCAAGCCAAGGCCGAACTTGATCTGAAACGACAAGCCTACGATAAAAATATACCCGTCGGCGCAATGATCGAAGTACCAGCTGCCGCTCTGGCCGCACATACCTTTGCTGAACGGCTTGATTTTCTTTCTATCGGCACCAACGATTTAATTCAGTACACGCTGGCGCTTGATCGTATTGATGATGAGGTCAGTTATCTGTATGACCCGTTACACCCTTCAGTACTGCGTTTGATAGATATCATCTTAAAAGCCGGACACAATGCCGGCATACCCGTGTCAATGTGTGGTGAAATGGCCAGCGATGCAATGTACACACGTCTTTTATTAGGCATGGGGCTGAAATATTTCAGTGTGCCCGCCACCGCCTTGCTCGAAATCAAATCCATCATCATCAATGCCGATATTTCAAGACTGCAAAATGATGTCTGCGAGATTCTTAATCTGCACCATCATTTCGACATTGCCCAAGCGGTTAATCAGCTTAACAATAACCCGCATCAGGAACAGCTTAAATTGCATGGCTGACAACCTGTAAAAATAATCTTAAATACAGCCCAACTGGCGCTTAAAATCAGCTAAACTATTTACACCAAGAATATTCTGTAACTTATTAATACTATTACCATTATGTCAGAGAGCTCAACTCAGCAAGCCTATAATGATTTACTGCAGTCGATTGAAAGCGGCGGGCTTCGTTATGCACAGACACTTCTCAACAGCCTGAAAGCCGGTGAAATCGCTCACCTGATTGAATCACTGCCACCCAAAGAAGGTCAAATCATTTGGGATCTGCTGGACCATGAACGCGAAGGTGAGGTTCTGGTTGAAGTCGGTGATGAAGTTCAGCACCGGCTGATGAGCAATATGAAGCCAGAAGATCTGGCTGCCGTTACTGACAACCTTGACACCGACGACCTCGCTGACTTTCTGCAATCGCTGCCGAACAAATTAACCGATCAGATCATACAGTCACTTGATGCCCAGCAACGTAAACGACTGGATAAAGTTCTGGCCTACCCGGAAGACAGCGCCGGTGGTCTGATGAATATCGACACCATCACCATTCGCTCACAGGTTACACTGGATGTGGTACTGCGTTATCTGCGACGGCGCGGTGAACTGCCAAGCCAAACCGACAGTTTAATCGTAGTCGATGGCAACGATAACTATCTGGGCATATTGCCCCTCACTACTTTACTAACCAGTTTGCCGGATGTCAGCGTTTACGAAGTAATGGACTCAAAAATTGAAGCCATATCCGCCAATACCACTGACACCGCAGTTGCAAAAATATTTGAAACACAGGATCTTATCAGCGCACCGGTGGTTGATGAAAACAACAAACTGCTTGGCCGAATCACCATCGATGACGTGGTCGACGTTATCCGTGAAGATGCCGAACACTCCATGATGGGTATGGCCGGTTTAACAGAAGAAACCGACCTGTTTGCCAAAGCACTGCCCAGTGCAAAGCGACGTGCAATCTGGTTAGGCATTAATTTACTTACCGCGTTCATGGCCTCATGGGTTGTCGATCAGTTTGAAGCCACGATTGCACAGGTCGTCACTGTCGCCGTGTTAATGAACATTGTTGCCAGCATGGGCGGTATCGCAGGAACTCAAACGCTGACCTTAGTCATACGCGGAATGGCACTGGAACAAGTCACCGCAAAAAACATCAATTATCTGTTTACCAAAGAAATATTTGTAGGACTGATTAACGGTTTGCTTTGGGCGCTTGTTGTTGCACTGATTGCCGGATTCTGGTTTCAGAACATTAAAATTGGTTACATTATAGCCGCAGCAATCACCATCAATTTATTTTTTGCAGCATTTTCAGGCGTTGCCATTCCGTTAATCTTACGACGCATGAAAATAGATCCTGCAATTGCAGGCTCAGTGATCTTAACAACCGTAACCGATATTGTGGGCTTGTTATCTTTTCTTGGACTGGCTTCATTGTTTTTGGTGTAGATTTTTTTAAATGCGTTGCGTACAACTGATAACTTTATAATCCACATCAAGCACAAAACAATCTAAACCAGTAAATACTTATAACGCCTTTTTCTAAACATCTGGAATATGCTACTGTAACTCTTCAACACAACGGAGCCATGCTGAAGTTAATGAGAATCATACATACATTATTAGTTTTCCTCATGCTCACCCTGTTGCATGCCTGCAGCTCATCAAACAATAACAATACGCCCAGTCTCCCAGCACCAAACTCTTGCAGCGATGAAGATTATAATCAGTATGTCTACGACACCATGAAACGTTATTATTTTTGGTATGACATGGTTGACCCTAACAACAACATCAATCCAAGAGACCTGACCTCTTACCCCACACCCAATGCGTTACTTGAACAGCTGAAATACCTGCCGAATACCCAAGACCGCTTCAGCCATATCAGTGATAGCGCCACATTTAACCAGCTTTATGCTGATGGCGTTTTTCTAGGCACTGGTCTGCGTATACTCACTGATGTGCTGTCTGCTGATGTGATGGTGGCTTTTGCCTTTGAAGGTTCCCCCGCCTACACTGCCGGCATTCGGCGTGGCGATCAGATTGTTAGTATTAATGGAATCAGCGCAAATGGTCTGTCAGGGCAAGACTGGGACAATGCCTGGGGCGCCGATGAAGTCGGTACCAGCGTCGCGTTACTGATCCAGCACCCTGATACCACACAGCAGAGCTATACAGTCACTAAAGATTTTGTCAGCATACATAGCACACAGCAATCCAACATTATTACAAATGGCAGTCATAAAATTGGCTATCTTCATTTCACAAATTTTCTTGGCTCAAACTCGGTAACAGATCTCAACACAGAATTTTCAAACTTTAAAACTAATCAGGTTAACGAACTGATTGTCGATTTGCGATATAACGGCGGCGGCTCGGTGACTACCGCACACCACCTTGGCAACCTTATTGGCGGTGATGCTACAGCAGGCAGTGTCTTTACACGACTTGTTTATAATGATAATCCGCTCGGCTATAACGGCCTCAGCAACACCTTACATTTTCAGTCGGTTACCGAATCACTAGGACTTAGTCGGGTCTTTTTTATTACCAGCGGCGCCAGCTGTTCTGCCAGTGAACTGGTTATTAATGCGTTACTACCAAGCAACAATATTGATGTCATCGTCATTGGCAGCACCAGCTGTGGTAAACCGGCCGGTTCCAATCCGCTCAACGCCTGTGGCAAAACATTATCAGCACTTAATTTTGAAATCAGAAATGCCGATAATGAAGGCGGCTATTACAACGGTATCGGTCCTGGCTTTACCGGCTTACAAAATTTCTGTGAAGCCACTGATAATCTCAACTACTCATTAGGTGACAGCCAGGAAAACTCTATTGCCAGCGCCATCGATTACATGCAAAAAGGTGCCTGCAATGTCGCTTATAACAAACACATCCGTTATCGAAATCTATCAACGACTAAACAAAATACAAGCGTCGATCATGCCATGCACGGCTTATATTAATCATTAAGCGAACGTCCTCCGCTCCTGAGTCATGTGTTTTATCACTTCGCCGAAGAAAACTATTTTCTCAAGCACACGCCAGACCATGATAAGCACTTCACAAAATCACACTTCGGCATCGTTATATTGTCAATTTAACAGCTAAGAAATACCGCCATTTATCTTGATCTTTTAACACTTCATCCTGCCGCTCTAGTTATATCTATCTACAACTAGCTTTGTAAAAGCTGCCATCAGCTTAAGGTTTTGAGCCTTTAAGCCCGCTATATCAAGCGCTCCAATAGACCTGGTGTTTATAAGGTAGATTCTGATAGGCGGCCTATACAAAGATTGAATCGTCAACTATAAATTTAGACAGAAACATTTTGGACACAACTTTTTTACATCTACATGGGGAATTTAACATGACACGTAACCTAAAAATCATTTTTGTCACTCTGACTATCGCAGGCCTGATGTCACTCGGTGCTTGCAGTTCAGGTTCATCTGGCGGTAACAACAATGCCAGTTTAAAAGGCACGGTTTCGATTAAAGCCAAAAGCAATCAGTAAGCCTTGGTTGCTAAATACGACTCAACAAATATTTTAAGGATTAAATAATGAAAAAACTTAATACTCTGCTGACAGCATCAGCCAGTTACCTCATATTAGGGAGCGCATTAGCAGCTGACCCGAGCGCTGTAAATGTCACTTTATTCAAGACCGAGGTTTGTAACGATACCGCCTGTACCACAATTTTAGACGACACAGCTGGTGTATCAGCTGAACTGGTATCCGGCGATGGCGCCTTTGGAAACGACCCAGATGTTAATGTTGGCAGCTATAACCGTTTTCGTTTTACATTAAAAAATGAAATACTTGTATCAGGCACGCCTGATGCACCTTGTAGTACTGTCAATAACCAGCAAAGCCTGATTGATAGCAGCCTTGCTTCGACTGACCAAGTCACCATTTCTTTTGCAACTGGCGATGCAGCCACACCAGGCTCAACCGGCTGGTATGCAAACGGCACGGCAGCACATCCATTCTTCATGAACGCACCGGTGGTTGTAGAAGCCAATGGTACTACAGATGTCACCGTGCAGTTTAATACCGCAGGCACATTAAACTGTGTAGCTGGTGCAGCTTCAATCGATGCCCCAACATTTGCCGTTAGCAGTTATGTACAGCCTCCTGCAGCGACTACATTTACTGGTGGCGATTACTGGTTAGTTGGAACCAGCATGCATAGCCCCTGGTTTGAAGCGAAGTCAAATTATACAGTTGGACAGTTTCTTTCGGGCGCATGGCCCACAACAGCCATTAGCACTGGCCAAATGATTCCCCCTCAAATTGTTAATGGCACCTCGGTTTATGAGGTTCTGCTAAATGATGCGACTGATGGTCCAAAATACCAGGCTCAAATCCGCTCTAAAACCACCCGCGAAATGCGCTGGGGTATGAAACTTAATATGAGTACACCTGATAGCGCTGGAGCCGGCACAATTTCATTTTTGCGCGAACCAGGTTACCAGCGCTTTTCTGCCGTATTTGGCGGAAGTGATGAAAGTTTTATGGCAGCTCCAGGTGTTGATGCGACGCCAACAGTTGTAGGTAGCTATCATGTCGATGCAAATAACCGCCTGACTATATTACCGACCGGTGGCACCCCCATACAAGGCGCTATCAGCGATGATTATCAAACACTGGTTGTTGGTGATACGTCTGATGGCATTAACCTGACGATGGGCGTGAAGGTAGCAGCTGGGCTTTCTACCATGCCGGCTAATACCTACTCCTGGAATCAGTACATGATCGAAGTAGGTCGTGATGACTCTGTCGGAAGTGGAGCCGATGGCCTTGGTGAGAATGGTGATGAAAAATTAAATAGTTATTACCATGGCTCGATCGGTTGGTTAGATGCTACCAACATCATCAATGCATCGATTGCGACCATCGGCGCTAAACTTGAGGTTCAAGATCCTGATTTAACAACATCTACTAGTACGGCTTATCAATCAGATGAAACTATGTCGGGTGATTTCTCAGCATTTCTCAGTGGTTTTGCAGATGGCGCTGGCATGGTTGGACCACAGCTTGATAACTGGATGGCAGTTTCACCTTCTGGCCAGGTCGCTATTATGACCGGTGCAGGTGAATATGATTATCGTTTCAGTGATTTAAGTGTTGGTGACCCAGGTAGAACCGAGTTCAGCGTTGATCGCTACCAGAAAAACTTCAGTTTTAATATTATGGTACAACTGGCTGGCACAGGTGTTCACACAATGACTAGTCTGGCAGGTACCTATTATATTGGTGGCCTTTGGGATAACCTCAGTAGTGGCAACTCAAGCTTTGGCGGCAGTTCAGGTGAAGTCACCTTTAATGCAGACGGCACTGGATCAGTTGTCATCTCTAATATCGATAACCTGAACCGTATTAACACTGATGTAAGCACGATTGGCTGGGATATTCTAAGTGCCTGTATTGGTGTAACGGAAGTTCTTCCTGCAACCACTCCTGCAACCTATAACCGTTTAGAGGTAATAGATCCAAACTGTGTGGCTAATGGCGGTAAAGTAGTTGATGCAATGGTGGTTTATGATCCGGCTACACCAACGCAACATCACGTTGCTATTTTTCCATCCGCTGACGGAAAAGCCATTACCTTCTTCGACCCGGATAGTCTGGATGTAAATGGTCAAGACGGACGTTCTTTAGGCTTAGGTGTTAAACTGAAATAAAAAGAAGTATTGGTTAAACCAGTACAGTTTTAGGCGGCCAACTGGCCGCCTTTTTTTATACAAGTTAAAAATACTCAATCCAATCATTTGTGACTGACTGAAATTTATTATTGATAAGCCCTGACACAGTTTCGGCCAGCTGCTTTCGCCTCATATAGCGCTTTATCCGCATTCGATAACAGCACATCGATGTTATCTGTGGTTTTAACCAAAATTGCAACACCAATAGAAACCGTGTATTGAATGGTCTTGGCGTCAACAACAAGGCTGCTGGCTGATGTATGCTCGTTAATTCTTTCAGCTAACAACAAGGCATCTTCAAGGTCTGTTTCAGGGGAAAAAACCGCAAACTCTTCACCACCAGTACGTCCTAAAAAATCAGTTTGTCTAACACTGTCTTTACAGATACGAATAAAGTGTTTCAGCACTTCGTCACCACTATGATGCCCGTAGCGATCATTCACTTGTTTAAAATTATCAAGATCAAGCATTAACACGGCAGCAGGCCGGTGGTAACGATGGGCTATTTCGATTTGTTTTTCAGCTTCTGTATAAAACACTCTTCGGTTATAAATCTGTGTCAGGTCATCATACCGAGCAAATTTAAGTAAGCGCTGCTCCACAGCTTTGCGTTCAGTGATATCTCTGGCAATCCCTTCAACACCGATAGCATTACCGTCAAAATCTTTTCGTATATAGGCGTTAGTCAGAATCCAGCGGCTGGAGCCGTCTTTATGTTTTAAGCAGGCTTCTACCTGAAATGCCTTACCCTGATCTTTGTTTAATTCTAAAAGGATCTTTTCACGATCTGCAGGTGTGCAATAAAAGCTAGCCAGTGGCTGACCTAGCATCTCTTCCGGTTCATATCCCAGCACATCGGTTACTGATGGTGACATCAGACTAATCAGTCCCTCTGTATCAGTGCGATAAAACACATCCGGCATATTGTTAAGTATGGATTCGATATCACTGCGCGAGCGCGCAAGATCCCGCATTGTGCGTTTTGATTCGCTTAAATCCTTGATTGTACCTATTGATGTTTTTTCACCATCTTCATCAATATACACACCGACGTTAATCAGGATATCAACTGCTTCGCCTTGCTTATTCTTCAGTCGAAACTCATATTCCTGAGGAACATCCTCTCCGGCAAGACGGGCATTATAATAATGAACGACTTTATCAAGATCATCCGGATAAACAAAAGAACTAAAGGGCTGCCCGATGATTTCATGAGCAGGGCAATTAACAAGACTGGCAAACACTGAATTAACAAAAACGAAGCAACCCTCTTCAATCAGAAAGACGCCATCATTATAATGATTCAACAGCACTTTAAATTTTTCCAGACTCAGCTGTTTTTTTGACACGTAAATTCCCTGTTTCTATCAAGACCATGCAAAACATACCCAGAGGCGTATGATTTTTCATTCACTTTCAAGATAGCTGCTTTTGCAGCGATTGTCCGCGGTTGATAATAAAAGCGTGACAGGTGCCACGCTTTTATTCCTTCATTAAAACGTCAGATGTTTTATTTATTTATTTATTTTTTTATTGGCCGCTATTCGTAAACGCAATGCATTGAGCTTTATAAAACCGGCCGCATCTTTCTGATCATAAGCGCCTTCATCGTCTTCAAACGTCGCTATTCTTTCATCGAATAATGAATCGTGTTCAGAGCGACGACCAACAGCCGTCACACTGCCTTTATACAGTTTAACGCGCACGTCACCGTTTACATTTTCCTGTGATGCATCGATCATCTTCTGCATCATTTCACGTTCCGGACTCCACCAGTAACCGTTATAAATCAGCTCGGCATACTTGGGCATCAGCGAGTCTTTAAGATGAGCCACTTCACGATCCAGTGTCAGCGACTCAATCGCGCGATGCGCTTTCAGCATCACAGTGCCGCCCGGTGTTTCATAACAACCGCGTGACTTCATACCAACATAACGATTTTCTACGATATCTAAACGCCCAACACCATTTTCACCGGCACGCTTATTAAGTGTTTCCAGCACGGTTGCCGGTGACATGTCGACACCATCAATCGCGGTGATATCACCTTTCACAAAAGACAACACCAGGTAAGTCGGTTTATCCGGGGCGTTTTCGGGAGACACACTCCAGCGGTACATATCTTCCTCGGCTTCGGTCCACGGATCTTCCAGCGGGCCACCTTCATAAGAAATGTGCAGCAGATTAGCATCCATTGAGTAAGGTGATTTCTTGCCGCGCTTTTGCTCAACCGGAATTTCATGCTCGTCACAATACGCCATCAGTTTTTCACGCGAGTTAAGATCCCACTCCCGCCACGGTGCAATCACCTCAATACCCGGAGACAGCGCATAAGCGCCCAGTTCGAACCGTACCTGATCATTACCTTTGCCGGTTGCACCATGAGAGATGGCATAAGCCCCGGTTTCTTTTGCTATTTCAACCAGTCGCTTAGCTATTAATGGGCGCGCGATCGAGGTACCTAATAAATATTCACCTTCGTAAATAGTATTGGCACGGAACATCGGATAGACATAGTCACGCACAAACTCTTCACGCAGGTCTTCGATATAAATTTCTTTAACACCCATGGCCTGCGCCTTAGCCCGAGCCGGCTCAACTTCTTCCCCCTGACCAATGTCCGCGGTAAAGGTCACCACTTCACAATCGTAGGTTTGTTCCAGCCATTTTAAAATTACTGACGTATCCAGACCGCCTGAATAGGCAAGTACGACCTTCTTTTTAGACATAGATGTTTCCTGAAAAATAGCGAATATTTAAGTGCTGGGGATTATACCGAACTCGGCAGCTGCGACCTAGGCTCTCGGACAAATTTATTGGGTTTAAGATTAACGGATAACTAGCGAAACAGCTGAACTTGCACACGACGATTATAGCGACGACCCTTTATACTCGCATTACTGAGCTTAGGACGACGTTCACCACGACCGCTAATTGACAACTTTTCTTTTGGAACACCTTTAGAAATCAGATACTTACTAACAACCCTGGCCCTTCTGTTTGATAATAACTGATTCAGATAGCGAAACCCGATGCTGTCGGTAAAGCCGGTAATTTTGACGCTGGAAACAGATTGATCTTTGGAAATATAAAGCGCGATACGATCCAGCATTTCTTTACTGGATTTTCGTAGCCTGGCACTGCCAGAGTCAAACAGCATCGAAAGATTTTTAACATCGTCATAGCCAAACGGTAGTAATTTAGTCTGACAATCGATAAATTCAGGCCAGAAATCCCGAAAATGCACAGTCGAGACCGCCACGGTAACATCTTCCGTTTCATCAGCCCAGTCACGAAAATGCAGGCTTGGCTGCATACCCTGATCCAGCTCATACAACATCCGCAAAGCCACTTTACGGGCAAAATAAACCGGCGTGTTACCCTTCATTAACGGTGACCTGGAAAGCTCACGAGGCACTACTTCAGGTTTCCAGTATGGCGGATTGGAATACAACAAGGCCTCCGAATCATTCACCGGAGGCTGATCAACATTGACCACAAACGACAGTTCACCGCCGGCAGAATGCATAAAGACGGCCTCGCCGAAGCGCGGAATCTGCTGCTTCAGCTCACATTGCACAGCAGAAGCAGAAATCGTCCATTTAACCTCTTCAATCGCTGCCTCATAATGCTGCTGCGCATAAGCAGGCAACGACACAGCCGCTAACAACGACGCAGCAAAGCGCTGCAGAGTAGTCAGATTGATAATTGAAGGCATTCCCATACAAGCAATAGCGGCAGCTCTGAGCAAATCTTTAATGCTAGGCGCTCGTTCTTACCAGGCTAATTGATATGCGTGCCTGCGCTGATCATTTTCCATTTCTTATCGACCTTAATCAGCTGAAAGCCGATCTGCTGCGCGCCGACTGCCACACTCTCAGCATCATGTAGGCTCAATACCACATTGACATAGAGGTTAGCACCGGTGCGTCCGAACACGTCAAAACTGCTGGCTTTGAGATAGACACCATTGAGTGCGCTAAACTGTTTTTTCAGTCTTTGCAGGTATTCCCGCATATCTTCATCAGAAAAAATAACACTGATTTTATCTTTTTCGACATAGGTCAGCGGATAATGCACCAGTGCTTTCATCTTCATCAGATCAGCACTGCCGATAGCCTCAGTATATTGCGCCACCCATTGATCCACACTCTTGTTTGCATCAAACAGTTTTTTATTTTTGTTGCGTTTCTCAGCCGGCAAAAAACTGATCAGTTTTTTATTAAATGCAATCATATTTTTCCGCTCGCGGTCACAGGAACTTAATGAACGCGAACAGAAATTATTAATAATGATTTTATAAGAACCATTTTCCTGTTTTATTTTTTTTATTTCTATATCCATATCATCAGAACCCGGATCTTTTTCTTCCGACATAATCACCTTATCGGTCACCGTTCTGACACCCTGCGCACTGTACTTATCAACCCATGATTCAGCAGCTAACCACATTTTTTTACACATTTCATCAGTCTCGCAAACCGGTACTGTCTGTAAAAAAACAACGTCTTTATTGATTGCATTCTGATCACCTAAACAGCCCTGCAACAGAACAGTGAACAGCAAAAAAAACATATTTTTAATATTAATAGCCAAACTCCCCAATCCAGGTAGATTTTTTATAATCCAGCGTCAGCCATTTTGGCACAAAGCATTCTCGACGCTGCATTTCAAAGTCACTTTTTGCCGGCTCTGCAGTGGCCTCACTAATCAGACAACTACTGGTCATTACCGGATGAAAACTCACGCTCAGTTTATCACTGGCGCTGACGCTGTTTTGTTGACGCTGTTTATCATGAAACAACACCTGTTTTCTGATCAGACAACTGAAATAAAGCTCCATTTCAACAAACAAAACCCCCTCTCTTTGCGACAGTGCTTTCTTTGCCGCTTTTGTCAGCTCAATCTGCAAACAGCGATTTTCTATCATAATCTCTGACATCGACACCACCCCATTGATCGCTTCTCATCATAACCAGCCGCAATAAAAAAGGCCACTATCAATAGTGGCCTTTTACAGTCTGCAAGACGCTTTACCATGACTGGCAATACGCGGCATTACTAAACTATTTTTTCTTTGGCATGTAAATATCAGTACAGGTGCCTTCGGCCACTTCTGCGGCGAAGTTAATGGTTTCTGACAGCGTCGGATGCGGATGCACAGTCAATGCAATATCCTCAACATCAGCACCCATTTCCAGCGCCAGTGTCGCCTCTGCAATCAGTTCACCGGCGTTCGGGCCGACAATACCGGCACCGATAATGCGATGATCCTGATCCAGCAGAACTTTTGTCATGCCATCATCTCGCCCTATCGACAGCGAACGACCACTGGCAGCCCAGGGGAATACACCTTTACTATAATGAATACCTTCTGCTTTACACTGATCTTCAGTTTTACCCATCCAGGAAACTTCCGGGTCGGTATAACAAACAGACGGTATAGTGCGTGCATCGAAGAATGATTTCATGCCAGAGATGACTTCTGCTGCCACCTTGGCTTCGTGAGTTGCTTTGTGCGCCAGCATTGGCTGACCGACAATATCCCCAATCGCAAAAATATGATCTACATTCGTGCGCTGCTGTTTATCGACACTGATAAAGCCGCGTTCGTCAACTGCAACACCGGCTTTGTCCGCATCAATCAGTAAACCGTTCGGGCTACGACCAATTGCGACCAATACTTTATCAAAGGTATCGGTTGCCGGTGCTTTTTTACCATCAAAAGTGCATAGCATGCCGGCCTCGGTTGATTCGATCGCGGTTACCATGGTATCCAGGAATATATTTTTATATCGCCCTTTCACACGCCTCTCTAACGGCCGTACTATATCGCGATCTGCACCCGGAATTAAGCCAGAACCTAATTCAACAACGGTAATTTCTGACCCCAGTGCGTCATAGACCATGGCCATTTCCAGACCAATAATACCACCACCGACAACCAGTAAACGTTTAGGCACATCGGCTAATTCCAGCGCACCGGTTGAATCCATAACCCGCGGATCATCCCACGGAATAAACGGCAGCTTAGTGACACGTGAACCGGCTGCGATAATCGCATTATTAAAACCGACAAGAGTTTTTTCACCGTCTTTTTCAACTTCAATCGTATTGGCAGAGGTAAATTTACCATAGCCATGTACGATTTCAACTTTGCGCTGTTTCGCCAGACCTTTTAAGCCACCGGTTAATTTACCGATAACATCTTCTTTATTTTTGCGGATAGCATCAATATCAATATCCGGTTTACCAAAGGTCACGCCATGCTTTGCAAACTCTTCGGCTTCATTAATAATGTGTGCGGTATGCAATAATGCTTTTGACGGGATACAGCCTACGTTTAGACAAACACCGCCTATGCTGTCGAATTTTTCAATCAGAATTACTTTTAAACCCAAGTCAGCAGCGCGAAAAGCAGCGGTGTAACCACCGGGACCTGAGCCTAGCACGACAAGCTCAGCGGTCTTATCTGCGACACCGTCAAAACTGCTCGCCACGGGCGCTGGCTCTGCTGTTTTCTCTTCAGTTTTTGCCTCTGCTTTAGCAGCAGCCACCACTTCAGCAGGCGCTGCGCTTGCCTGAGCAGCTTCCAGCTTCATCATCAGTGTGCCTTGGCTGACATGATCCCCCATGGCCACACAAATTTCTTTTATAACACCAGCCACTGGCGACGGAATTTCCATCGATGCCTTGTCCGACTCAACCGTAATAATTGAATCTTCCGCGCCCACCGTATCGCCAACACTAACCAGTACTTCAATCACTTCTACCGAATCAAAGTCACCGATATCAGGAATATTTACATCAATAATATTACTCATGATTTAACTCCGGCCTAAAGCAACAGGCGACGTGTATCAGACAACACACGACTAAGGAAGGAAGTGAAACGCGCGCCATCAGCACCATCAATCACACGGTGATCATAGGAAAGTGATAATGGTAAAACTAAGCGCGGCACAAATTCTGATCCATTCCAGACCGGCTGCATTTTCGAACGTGAAGCACCAAGAATTGCCACTTCAGGTGCGTTAACAATCGGCGTAAATTTAGTACCACCAATGCCACCCAAACTGGAGATAGTAAAACAGCCACCTTGCATATCAGACGGCTTTAATTTTTTATCCCGCGCTTTTGTACTGATTTCACCAAGCTCTGCAGCCAGTTCAACAAGTGATTTACGATCAACATCCTTAACAACAGGAACCACTAGACCATCCGGTGTTGCGACAGCAATACCGATATTGTAATAATTTTTCAGGATCAGGTTTTCGCCGGTTACATCGAGTGAACTGTTAAAGCGCGGGTATTTTTTTAATGCCGATACAACAGCCTTCATCAAGAACACCAGCATGGTGATTTTCACGCCCTGATCTTTGTACTCCGCTACCATTGAGTTACGGAATGCTTCAAGATCGGTAATATCAGCTTCATCAAACTGAGTCACATGCGGAATAGTGACCCAGTTGCGATGAAGAAACTCACCCGTGAGCTTGTTAATTTTAGTCAGAGGCAGCATTTCAATCCCGCCCCACTGACTGAAATCAATGTCCGGCATTGCTGCAACACCCAAGCCGCCTTTCGCCGTGCCACCTGTTGCCATCACTTTTTTCACAAAGCCTTTCACATCGTCTTTAGTGATGCGGGCTTTACGACCAGAACCTTCCACCGAGCCCAGATCAACACCTAATTCGCGCGCGAATTTTCGGATAGCAGGGCTGGCATACGCTTTTACAAAACCCGCTTCATCAATCGCTTTGGCTATTTTTGCTGTCGGTGAAGGCAGCGCCGCCGCTGTCGCAACAACTGCAGTAGCAGCGGGCTCTGCCACTGCTTTGGTCGGGCTTTCAGCAACGGCAGGCTCCGCCACTGCTACAGATACCGCTGCGCCAGAGTCAGCGCTGGCTACAGGTTCAATAATCATCATTAAACTGCCTTCAGAAACGTTGTCACCAACATTTACTTTCAGCTCTTTAATCACACCCGCTTCCGGTGCCGGTATTTCCATGGATGCTTTATCAGACTCAACCGTGATAATCGAATCTTCTGCCGCCACCGTGTCCCCCACAGCCACTAATATCTCAATCACTTCAACCGAATCAAAGTCACCAATATCAGGAATTAAAATTTCTTTACTCATTATTTTTCTCCTGTCCAGTTACGCATGCAATGGATTAACTTTTTCTGCATCGATGCCATATTTCTCAATCGCTTCTGCCACTTTACCCGCTGGCAACTGAGCTTCATCAGCCAGCGCTTTAAGTGCTGCTACGGCAACGTAGTAACGGTTCACTTCAAAATGTTTTCTTAGCTGGGCACGGGTATCACTGCGACCAAAGCCATCTGTACCTAATACCGTATAACTGGCCGGTACCCAATTACGAATCTGGTCAGCGTAACTACGGATGTAATCGGTAGCACAGATAACCGGTCCACGACGCCCTTTCAGGCATTGCTCAACGTAATTTGGCCTGGCATCCTCTAACGGATGTAAACGATTCCAGCGGTCAGCATCCTGTGCCTGACGCGCCAGTTCATTCATACTGGTGGCACTCCAGATGTCTGCATCAACACCCCAGTCCTGTTCCAGTAATTCAGCCGCAGCAATGACTTCTCGCAGAATAGTACCTGAGCCCATCAGCTGTACTTTTTTCTTTTTCTTGCCACCCGCTCTGAATAAATACAGGCCTTTAATAATGCCTTCTTCGGCACCGGCAGGCATTGCAGGATGGGTGTAATTTTCATTCATGGTGGTGACGTAGTAGAAAACATTTTCCTGTTCTGCATACATACGACGCAGTCCATCCTGAATGATTACTGCCAGCTCATAGTTAAAGGTGGGATCATAAGCCACGCAGTTTGGAATGGTACCGGCCATAATCAGACCATGACCATCCTGATGCTGCAGACCTTCACCAGCCAGCGTGGTACGTCCTGCCGTGGCACCGATTAAGAAACCACGCGCCTGCATATCGCCAGCAGCCCAAGCCAGATCACCAATACGCTGGAACCCGAACATCGAGTAATAAATATAGAACGGCACCATGTTAACGCCGTGGTTGCTATAGGCCGTTGCCGCTGCAATCCACGATGACATGGATCCGGCTTCATTAATACCTTCTTCTAAAATCTGTCCCGTTTTATCTTCCTTGTAGAACATGATTTCTGCTTTATCCTGCGGCGTGTATAACTGCCCCACCGATGAATAAATACCGAGCTGGCGGAACATACCTTCCATACCAAAAGTACGTGCTTCATCTGGCACAATCGGTACCACATTTTTACCCATCTTTTTGTCACGACACAACAAGGTCAGCAAACGCACATAACCCATAGTGGTCGACATTTCCTTATCGCCACTGCCCTTTAATAAAGGCTCAAAAACTGACAGCTCTGGCACTTCTAATGGTGCTGCCAGATTTGTGCGCGACGGCAAATAACCACCCAGCGCTTTACGCCGTTCGTGCATATATTTCATTTCTTCGCTGTCTTCAGCCGGTTTGAAATAAGTAGCCGCTGCCGCTTCTTCATCCGACAAAGGAATATTGAAACGATCACGCACATAAATCATTTCGTTTTCTGCCAGTTTTTTCTGCGAGTGTGTACGCATCTGGCCTTCACCGGCCGGTCCCATACCGTAACCTTTTACGGTGTGAGCCAGGATAACCGTAGGCTGATCGGTAGTTTCTGAGGCAACTTTATAGGCTGCATAAACTTTTTGTGGATCGTGCCCACCGCGGTTCAGTCGCCAGATATCGTCATCTGACATGCTCGCTACCATGGCTTTTAATTCCGGGTATTTACCAAAGAAGTGTTCACGAACATAAGCACCGTCTTTTGATTTGTAGTTCTGGAAATCACCATCAACCGCTTCCATCATGCGTTTTTGCAGCAAGCCGTCTTTATCCATGGCTAATAATGGATCCCAGTAGCGGCCCCACATAATTTTAATCACGTTCCAGCCGTTACCACGGAAGTTTGCTTCCAGCTCCTGCACAATCTTGCCGTTACCACGAACAGGACCATCAAGACGCTGTAAATTACAGTTAACAACCCAGGTCAGGTTACCCAGTTTTTCGCGCGATGCTAACGAAATCGCACCCAGAGACTCCGGCTCGTCAGTTTCTCCATCACCCAGAAACGCCCAGACGTTACGGTTTTTAGTATCAGCCAGACCACGATCCTGCAGATACTTCATAAAGCGCGCCTGATAAATCGACATGATAGGACCAAGGCCCATAGAAACAGTCGGGAACTGCCAGAAGTCCGGCATTAACCACGGATGAGGATAAGAAGATAAACCACCACCATCGACTTCCTGACGAAATTTATTAAGCTGATCCTCGCTCAGGCGACCTTCCAGAAAAGCGCGGGCGTAAGTGCCGGGCGATGCGTGCCCCTGTGAATAAATCAGATCACCACCGTGATCATGCGAGGCAGCTCGCCAAAAATGATTAAAGCCCACGTCATAGAGTGTCGCTGCAGAAGCAAATGATGCAATATGGCCACCCAGTTCAGTACTTTTGCGATTGGCTTTTACCACCATCGCGACCGCATTCCAGCGAATATAGGCACGAATGCGCGCTTCAATCGCCGGATTACCCGGCATTTTCTCTTCCAGATGTTGCGGGATCGTATTCACATAAGCGGTGTTGGCCGAATAAGGCAGGTTTGCACCGGAGCGGCGTGCTTTATCAATCATCTGCTCCAGCAGATAATGGGCGCGCTCAACACCTTCGTTTTCAATCACAGACTCAAGCGCATCAATCCACTCTTGCGTCTCTATATTATCAATATCCACCGGATTGCTTGGTAATGACATAGCTTCAACCTCTTGTTCATACGAGCCCATAACGAGACTATGGACATAAAAATAGTGTCGGCTATCTTGTCGCTTTTAACTTCCAAGGTCAACTTATTTGACCCAAAAACAAAACTGTATAAAATTAACAACTATAAAATCAATAAGATACAGAGACAGAATAAAATCAGCTCATTTTCCAACAGGCACTTAATAACCCTAATTTTTAGCCATTTTTGGTCTTTTTACGGAATACTTTAATCAAGCCATGATTTTTTCTAACAGCAGCCTTGAATACACCTTGTTTTCACTGCTTATTTTCGACACATAGATAATAACAAAATTAATTATGATTATAAATCAATAACTTATAGATAAAACATTATTTTGCAAAGTTTGAAGCATCACCTCCTCATTATTAGCAAAGCCCATCTATACTTAAATTACGCTTCATTCAAAAGCCTTCAGAGGATCGCCGAATGAAAAACTTATGCGCTGCCAGTTTTTTATCATCACTACTACTATTCTGCCCGTTTTCCAGCCATGCCAGTGAATCCGCTGAATTTGTCCACACCCCCTATACGGCTCAAAACGTTGTGTTTGATTTTTATTTTGATGAACCTTCAAAGATTGCCACAGCACTTTACTGGCTGCGATCACTACTCAACACATTAAGTAATGAACCCTATAACATCACACCGGACTTTAACGATATTAAAGTCGTGATTCACGGTACAGAAATTGTCACTCTGGCTCAGAAAAACTACCCAAAGTATAAAGCTGTTGTCGAACGCATGCGCTATTACGCCGAATTTGGTGTTGAATTCAAAATCTGCGCCATGGCCGCCAAAGATTATGGCTATGACTTAAAGGACTTTTACGAATTTGTTGATGTAGTACCTTCCAGCATCACCGAACTGGCACACTGGCAATTACAGGGCTATGCGTTGATAACACCACAGGTGCCCTATAAGAAACACGCGATTGAGGATATCCGTTAAGATGCTGCAGCATGATCCGTCAAAAACTTTGGCCCGATTACTTTTTATCTAAAGCAAGTTACAAAATATACTCGGAGTATCCGGCCGTATATTCCGAGATAAAATGACCTGATCAGGACTGACCGCTAGCAAGCTACATACCCGGACCATGTTCACACCATCCGGGCTGCACCTAGGTCTAAAACACGCAAAAAAAACGGCCGTCAGTCGTTATTCTGTTCCAGAAACATTAAAAGTGCCCCTAAAAATATAATTATTTCCAGCTACTGCATTATTCGCAGCTACTGCAGTAAAAGTTGCATTAAAGATGTATACCGCTGGCGTCACTGACTCATCTACACTTAATGCTGATATTGTAAAAAGGCTACTATTAACAGCTAAGACATTTCCCAATTCATCTTTATATATGGCTTCAGCCCTGTTAACTGGAGGTGGCGGAGTCACGAAGCCAGGACTTAAGTAAGCGTCTACCATATTACTATTCGATATAATTCCAATGCTCGTATCTAATGGCGTATCCAGATTTATAACCATTTGCAGTGAATTATTACCCGGACTCTGATGTGTAGCGCCTAGTGTATTACTAAAAGTTATCAACAGAATATCACCAATCTGATTATTTCGCCTGAGCGTTGCTATGGCATTTGAAAATGAAATATTTTTAATAAACACATCATAAGCATAATCTGACTGAGCAATAGTTGCAGAAACAGCTGTTGCATTCGGAAGTTCCAGCATATATCCATCGTCGACAATATTATAAGTTTCCTCACTGCCGCAGGCAGCAAGCAACATCATAGACAACAATAAAGCGTTTTTGATTATAAAATTCAGACCGTTCATTTTTTCACCAAAAAAATATAGACAAGATAGTGCGCCCACAGAAATCCGCGAACACAAATAAATAACATCGTTCCATCCATTGAGATTTTCTTAACAATTAAGAAAAGTTCTATTAACGAGAACTTCTAAGACTTTTTTTCAAGCTGCCAGTTAAGGCCTGACATCTATTTTAAACATACAAAAAGTTTAATATTATTTATTTGAGACAGATCAATACTTCAACTTTAAATATATTGTTTTTAACTTAACGATAGCGTCAAACTAATAATAACAATTATGAATACTATTCCATTTTCTATTATTAAATGACTTAAAACACTTTGTGAAACTGAAGAGTTCCCTCTCTTCATTATCCAGTCTTCTAGACCTGCATTAATTACAGCTAACAGAGTCTCGGGTCACCTGCGAGATACCATCGAGCTGATACGTACCTGAGCCTGGAATATTCGTTATCGTGCCATCGGCATGAACAAGGTTAACACCCGGGTCGGTGATAATAGGGCCGGTACCCGGCGAGTTTTCCCAGTAGGTGTAAGTCACGCGATCACAAGAGGTATCGCAGGTTACGCCTGAATAACTGGCGTCAGATAAAATTCCGGGGAACCCAGCAGCACCAGTAAAGAAGACATTAAAGACAAACTCATCTGCCGTGTTGCCGAAGGTTGGGTCAGGCCATAATCCGTATGTTTGCGCTAATGAACAGGTACCTGCCACCGCCCCCTGAATAGTTGAAGTCAGCTGTGCTGAACTGAAATTTGGGCCCTGACAATTACTGATGTTATTGGCAGCACCGACACAAGCAGCGGTACAAGAAACGCCGGTTTGCGCCGCTAACTGATCACACACATTAATTGTCAGCTCATTGCTTGGCTGATTATCATTAATCAAATGCTGCCCATCAATTTCTAGATGGGTTTCGATCACCGGTGATGTCGTAACAGTGGTATAGACTTCAATCGCGGTACGACCATCGGGCATCTGCACAATAGTCACCGTACCGGAGGCATCAATACGTGTGGCCGCCGGCATTGGGTCTGACGACAGGGTAACACCTTCGATAACAAGATCACCACCTAGCAACGTGATGTTTTGTGGGGCACTACCAGCGCCGCCACCGCCACCGCTTGAACAGGCGATTAAACCGATTGATATAAACAAGATAGATAGCTTTTTCATGCAAGACACTCCCAATAAAACCGACTATTGATTTTGCTATTGTCGTTGCCTGACGTAAGCTATCATTCAAACATTTAATGACTCATTACGCTCCTTCTCAGCTGGTTTAGTCTTCCTGACTTGGCAATAACCCGATTGATAGCGCTAATTCTAATTCTCAGCCATCTTCGCGGCATCACCCATTTAGGTGAGATTTGAATAAAACACACCCATAAAAGCCAACTTTAACGGGAATTCATCAAGATTCTGTCTGCTGAACAGGCTGCGCTGTAAGACACAGCACTAACCTCAAACAATATATTTATTGTAAAAGACCGATCGATAGTATTAATCTATCAGTGCGATAGATAATAACAATTTGAATCGCCGGTTATTTATTTTATCGTTAAGCCACTTTAAAACGTTACAACAAACCGGAGTAAGCCAATGGAACTGAAAGGTAGTAAAACCGAACAGCACCTGAAAGACGCCTTTGCAGGTGAATCACAAGCAAACCGCCGTTACCTATACTTTGCAGCAAAAGCAGATGTTGAAGGTTATAACGATGTATCTACTGTTTTCCGCTCAACCGCAGAAGGCGAAACTGGCCATGCACACGGTCATCTTGAGTATTTAGAAGCCTCTGGTGATCCAGCAACTGGTCTGCCAATCGGTTCAACATCTAACAACCTGAAAGCCTCTATCGCCGGTGAAACGCATGAGTACACTGATATGTACCCAGGTATGGCGAAAGATGCTCGTGAAGAAGGTTTTGACGAGATTGCTGACTGGTTTGAAACACTGGCAAAAGCGGAGCGTTCACACGCTAACCGTTTCCAGAAAGCGCTGGACAACCTGGACGCTTAATTTTATCGATTAGCAAGCAGTTGATGCGGAGTCATTCCGGCTCCGCATTTATCAATCAACCATCAGCAGAGTCAGTACCTGAGCCATAGCTCGCACGGTCATTCAGATATCACTACACGTCAGCGATTGACCACCATCTTCCGAACAGCCGTTCACTTCGACGTTGACTTTATTACTACAGCCTTAGGATTGAACACGGCTTGCTCAAAATTGGCAGCAGCATTTCAACAATGCATGTATTTAGAGAGCATCTATGCAGCGCGAGCAGCATAGTGCCCGCAGCTGATGCGGCATACTGAAAAATCGGTTGTCGATAGTGAGTGCTATGCGCGGTGATGGCGCTTTTTAAAAAACTGTAAAACGGCTAACTAATTGCTTTGAAAACACGCTGCGCGATTTCTTTGGCCTGTTCTGCTGACTCGGCCAGCACATTAAAATGGCCCATTTTCCTGCCGGCTCGCGCCTCTTCTTTTCCATAAAGATGCAACTTTAGAGCTTTCTCTGCCAGCAATTTACTCCAGTCCAGCGGCCACAAATCACCTAATAAATTGACCATCACCACCGGCGAAACCAGCCTGCCATCACCCGCTGCTAAGCCACAAAGTGTTCTGACTTGCTGTTCAAACTGAGAAGTAACGGTCGCATCCAGCGTGTAGTGACTGCTGTTATGTGGTCGCGGCGCCATCTCATTGAAAATTAAATCATTATCAGTGGTGATAAAAAATTCGACCGCCAGAACACCCACATAATTCATCGATTTTGCCAGCGCCATCGCCTGCTGCTGCGCTCTGGAACTGATCTCGGCGCTGACATTAGCGGGTACAGTTGATGTATGTAAAATACCGTTAATATGAACATTTTCCGCCAGTGGAAACACCGCAACGTCACCTGCTTGATTGCGCCCCAGTATCACTGATACTTCCTGTTTCAGATCAAGCATTTTTTCCAGTACGCACTCGACCGAACCGAACTCGATAAATTTTTCTGTCACTTCTTCAACCGAGTTTACGATGGCCTGTCCCTTGCCATCATAACCCAGTGTTGATAACTTCAGGATCGAAGGAAAACCAGCCGCAGCAACTGCTGCTGCGATGTCATCCGTTGACAAAATATTGCCATAAGCCGTTGTCTCAAGACCCGCCTCACGGGCGTAGGATTTTTCACGGGCGCGGTGCTGAGCAATTTCTACCGCCTCAGCCGACGGCGCAACGAAGACCGTTTCGGCCAGTTTTCTCAGACTGGCTGCGGGGACATTTTCAAACTCTGTGGTCACAGCGGCGCACAACTCAGCCATTTTGCTCAGAGCATTGCCATCTTCAAAGCCGGCGCAAATATGCTGGTCCGCAATTAAGCCAGCAGGACTGTTTACATCCGGGTCCAGCACCACGGTTTTATAACCCATGCTACGAGCAGCAGTCACAAACATCCGGCCTAGCTGACCACCACCTAAAACACCTATCGTTGCACCGGGTAAAATCATTTCAGCGGTTCCAGCTCCATCGCATGAACCATTTGCTCCTGTTCCTTGCGGAAAATTTCGAGCTTAGTGGCAATTGCACTGTCAGTAGTTGACAGCAATGCCGCTGCAAACAAGCCAGCATTGGCCGCGCCTGCTTCACCGATGGCAAAGGTAGCAACCGGAATACCTTTAGGCATCTGCACAATAGACAGCAATGAATCCATGCCTTTTAAATGCCGCGACGGCACCGGCACACCTAATACTGGCAACGTTGTTTTAGCCGCCAGCATACCCGGCAGATGAGCAGCCCCGCCGGCACCCGCGATGATACAGACAAGCCCCCGTTGACGCGCAGTAGCAGCGTATTCAAATAACAAATCGGGGGTTCGGTGAGCAGAGACCACTTTGGCTTCATAAGCAATACCTAGAGCCTCCAGCTGTTCCGCTGCTTTTTGCATGACCGGCCAGTCACTGTTACTACCCATGACCAGTCCTACCTTCACATATTCTTCAACAGACATAATGTCTCTCTGCGCTTTGCGCCGGAAAAACCGACTATTTTACTGAAATTAAACCATAGAATGAAGTAAATCTGCTTAAATTTGTCGGTTTTACCCCGGTTTCTGTTTTATTAACAGCAGAAACGCCTTTTTTTACAGTTTTTTCCTGACTCACAGACGGCAAAAGACACCGCGTAGTAGCCGTTAGATTTCGATATCTTTAATCGGAATGGGTCTGGCAATCTCATAACCCTGAACTATATCAACACCAATCTGCCGGCACTGTTGAAGAATTTTATCGGTTTCCACATACTCGGCAATGGTTTTGATACCCATCACATGGCCGACCTGATTAATCGATTCAACCAGTGCCTTGTCGATCGGGTCGTCGACAATATCTCGTACAAAAGTGCCGTCTATTTTTAGAAAATCTACGTCAAGATTTTTAAGATAACTGAACGAGCTCAAACCACTGCCAAAATCATCCAGCGAGAATGAACAGCCCTGTGCTTTCAGTGTTTTCATGAAATGCTGCGCCCGGGTCAGATTGACAATCGCACTGGTTTCGGTCACTTCAAAACAAATCAGCGACGGCGCTATCCGGCACTTTTCAAACTGCTGCTCAACATAGGGCAGAAAATCATCATCACATAATGATTGCGCCGAGACATTTATCGCGAACAGCAGATGTCTTTCACGGCTGTTATTAAGTAATTTATTGATACTGATAAACGCGTTTCTGATCATCCATCGATCAATCCATACCATCAAATTATATCGCTCTGCAGACGGAATAAATGCCAGCGGCGGTACGATATTACCTTCTTCATCACGCATCCGTATTAACAGCTCAAAATGCACAGGCTGATGCGGATCAAAAGTTCTCATTCGTTGACAGTATATTTCAAAGCGTTCATCTTCGAGTGCGCGGGTAATAACATGCACCCATTGCATCTGCCCCTCACGCTCGGCCAGCGCGGCATCACCGTGATTAAAACAATGCACCCGGTTACGGCCTTCATCTTTGGCAAGGTAACAGGCCGAATCAGCGGTACTCAGTAAGGCATGTAAATTACTGTGCTCATCGACTGCCACCAGACCAATACTGACCCCCACATTAAATGATTTTTTCTCCCAGAAAAAATGAAAGTCATTAACCACTGCGCGCAGCCTTTCAGCCAGTTCTTTAGCTTTATCCAGCGAACAGTTCAAATATAAAATACCGAACTCGTCACCACCTAAGCGCGATAGCGTATCACCGCTACGAATTTCCGCTTTTAATAAAGCAGACAGTTGTCTTAGCAACTCATCACCGGCAATATGTCCACAGGTATCATTAACCACTTTAAATTGATCCAGATCCAGATAACACATCGCATGCTGCAGATGCTCGCCTCTGGCACTGATTAATGCCAGTTCGATTCGGTTTTCAAACTCCCTGCGATTGATTAACCCGGTTAATTCATCATGACTTGCCTGATAGCCTAACTGTAATGCCATCGCCCTCATCTCGGTCACATCCCTGAACACCAGAACCGCACCAACCAGCTGTTTCATGCTGTCATAAATCGGCGAAGCGGTATATTCAATCGCGTATTCTTTTGCGCCAACCCCTATCAGTCGGGCATGACCATCCGAGCTGCGCGTAGTTCGGTTTTGAATGACATCGACAACCGGGTTAATCAGTTGCTTTTCCTGATAATCGGAATAAATAGTAAACGCTTTGGTTATTTTTTTATTAATCACCTGCGCCAGTATGACACCGGTTAACTCTTCGGCCACCGAGTTCATAAAAATAATAAACCCGTTTGCATCGGTACTGATGACAGCGTCACCTATTGAATGCAGCGTGACCTGGGCACGTTCTTTTTCCCGTGACAGTTTTTTTTCTGCGGTATTAATACGCCGGTAAATAACAAAGGAAATAATGACGCAGGCCAGGACGATAACAACAATGGTTATCCATAAATTTTGTTTGGTTTTTTCCAGCTGCTCTGAAACATTTGTAACGGTTTCATTGGATTCTTTTTTCAGGAGATTAAGTAAATTATACAGCTCTACAAAAACCAGATCCTGACCTAGCATTGCATTTTCATAAAGCAGTTTTTCGGCCGCTACTAATTCATCCGTTATCGCCAGCCTTGCTATATCTAACTGTAACGGAACCACTTGACCGGTCAGTTTGCCCTGCACCGATAAAATCCTTGCTTCCTCTTCACTGACACCCAGCTTGAAATATTGCTGGCGTGCAGCCATGAACTTTGCGCCGTGACGATTCAGAGCCATCCATTCTTCATCACGCTCGAACGCATCTTCCATGCGCACCATTTTTTGCAAACTGATGGTTCTTTCACGAGCTGAAACCAGCATCACACCAATTAAACCCATTTTGGCATTATCGTTTTTGACCACATGATCAATACTGTTAAAGGTCAGCGCCATTTGATCAGTCGCAATACCTACGATCATCAGCATCAACACGAAAATTGAGCCAAAGCCTATTGCCAGTACTTGTTTAGTATTTAAATGGAACATCGATTAATCAAATATAAACCTTAAAAGTCTTTATACAGCCCAAGCAATATTAATTGATATGTAGGACTAATCCTACATATAATAGCCTAGTTTGACTGGTCTATCGCATAAAAAATAATTAAACTAAATAAGACTATTCTTAAATTATTAATGGAATAAACTCTATGAAAAAGGTATTGGTTGCAGGTGGCGCGGGTTTCATCGGCTCGCACACGGTTGATTTGCTGCTAGAAAAAAACATCCCTGTTCGTGTATTAGATAATCTGTCCTCTGGCTTTCGACACAACCTGCCGGTAAATCACGATTTACTGGAGTTTATTGAAGGTGATATTTGCGATCCCACGATGGTCGACAAATGCATGCAGGGAGTCAGTCATTGCCTTAATCTGGCGGCTCAGGTCTCTGTCGTTAATTCTCTTGAAGACCCGGCGTTTTCAGCCCAACAAAATATTCTCGGCTTCGTCAATATTATTCACAGCGCACATCAACACAATATTCAGCGACTGGTCTATGCCTCATCGGCGGCTATTTACGGTGAACCATCGCAATTACCATTAACCGAACACGTCGCCATGAAACAACTTTCCCCTTATGGCCTTGAAAAGGCTGTTAATGAGCAATATGCCGAACTTTTTAACCATCTCTATGGCTTATCTTCTCAGGGTCAGCGCTACTTTAATGTGTTTGGCCCAAGGCAAGACCCCAAGTCGCCTTATGCTGGTGTGATTGCATTATTTGCCGATAAAATCACCGCCAAAGAATCGGTCACCGTGTTTGGTGATGGCGAAAACACCCGTGACTTTATCTATATCGCGGACGTAGCTAAAGCCAATGTTGCCGCACTTCAGGCCACTTATCAGGGCGCCTGTAATATTGCGACCGGCCACAAAACATCACTACTGGATCTGATTGAAGCCTTATCTGAACTGGCCGAATTTAAACCCGAAATTAATTTCAAGCCACCGCGTGAAGGCGATATCGTGCACTCACTGGCTTCTCCGGCACTGATGAATAAAGAACTCAATATGTCGGCGGATGTGTCTTTAAAACAGGGACTCAGTCTGTTACTCGAATATCAGCAATAGCGGGTGGCATACACGCGCTGAGCGGCAATATGACTCAACGTTATTAAATAACATGACGTATTTATTTTTATAAAAAACCAAACATTTTTATATTTGCGCTGTTTTTTTATAGTTATGCAGCCATTGCCCGGCTCTTTTGTGTCCGTTTATTTTACATTCAGTCATTATTTTTTATTTTCATCATTGTTTGATGCTCATGATAATCTTCCGGAAAGACCCTATAACTTACTGTTATAATTGAAAATTATATCAGCTCCAAGCATCCGTTTATTTTTTGTTTTTAGCACTACGGCCATTTGTCTGCATCAAGCAGCCATTAATCATGCTTAATTGCCCAAATCATTCCAAACTAGGCAGAAATCTTATATGATTTCAGTCAGTCAGCGCTTAACTATGCCTGTGAGGATTTTAGGCTCTGAACTATGCCATGGACTTTGGCGGCAACTGCAATCCCCCTACATATCCATGAACAACTAAGCCCGTATAAACGCTGAGTTGAAACCTACAGCACCTTCGATGGATGGCACAGGAATAGGCGATGAAAACATTAAGACTGATACCTCTGACACTACTGGCTGTGCTTTTCGGTTGCCAGCCCAATAACCCGGCCGACAGTTTACCGGTCAATGACCTGTTCCAGAATTCAGTCAGCGGAACAGCCGCGCCATTAAGCTCGGCCGAATTCAATTCACTCACCCCGGTACAACAATACCGTGTCGCCAATAAATTATTAGGTACTATGTTTCGTGGCGTATCCGTCAATGATTTTTTTGATCTTTCGCAGGGTATGGACAACCTGACTTTAAAAGATCCGGATTTTCTCAACACCATCGCGGTTAAACTGATCACCGCACTGCCTACGGTTGATGACAATCTTTCACCCGGCCAGCTTTCGATCGATGACTATAAAAACACCATCGGCCGACTCGGTTCGATTAACTCATTATTCAGCATTAGTGAACTTTCTCGCGGCGCACCTCAACAAGTCGCTTTAGCACATACCACGCAACTGCCACTTAGCTCCGACTCATTTAATAACTGGATCGCCTATATCCTTGCCAATAGCATCCTGTTTTCACCCGCAGAAGAAATCGACAGCACCAGTGCTCTGGATACACAGGCCGTCTATAATCGGCTGGTTGACCAGTTAACCAGCGGCAGTTCTATCGCTTCAATGATTTTGTCGCATGAACAATCACCACAAAACTGGCGTCGCTTCCGCTCACCGGAAGACAACACCCGTGAAATGATAGAAATTTATCTCGGTGTTTTTGTGCCGGAACCGGACGGCAGTGCAGAGAATGATGTTGTTAACGCCTCGATTGCCTGCCAGCACCTCTACCTCACCGATGGTGAAGACGGCCTGCCAATTTATCAGCTGGTATCCAACGGTAACTACAACACCAATGATGTACTGGTACTGCAAACCTACATCACTAGCTGTGATGATTTTTACAGCCTAGTGGCTCAGCATCCCAAAGCCATGCCACGCATGGTTGCCACCATTGTCGAAACACTGATGCTGGATCGTTCCGGTGCTGACCGGGCATTAATGATTGAATCTATCAGCAATGCTAACCCGCAAACATTTCAGGAAATATTTTCCGCGGTTATTTTCTCGAAAGAATATTTACTGTATACCGAACGTGCCAAATCATTTGAAGAAAACTTTTACAATATGTCGGCACGCTTAAAATATAAATTACCTGCCAACCATTTTGTCAGAACCGCAGCTTGCAGCCAGAACAATGGCTGTACAAATATTCAGACCTTTCTGGGTAATATGAACTGGCCATCGATGACGAATAAACTCGGGCGTCTGGCCGGTGTGCCGCTGGACACACTGAGTTTTGCGCATTACCACCGCGGTTTCAGAGAGAGCATGATTATCGATACCAGTGATTACAGCGCCGGCCTGATCAGCAACCCGGACAGCGTACAACCCGACCTTGAAGCCGTCAATGACAGCATCATCGACAGTGGTCTAGTCACCTCAATGAATGACACTGACTATCTGAAATATTTATTTTTAAGCATGCTCGAACGGCTGCCGGAAAGCGACGAAGTCGCTCAGCTGACGCCGTTGATGGCAGGCCAGTCACAATCAGCCAGAATCGTGCTCGACTACATCAGCCGTCTGCCCGAACAATATTATTTTAACTGCAGCAAAGGCATTCAGCCCGATCCATTAAACCCACCGGATGGCATACTAATAGGGGAGTGCATACGATGATAAGACGCGAATTTTTAAAAGCGCTGGGCGCACTTGGCGTCACGACGATTGCTCCCGATATTTTCAGCGACAGCAGTTTTATTGGCAGTGCCCACGCCTCGCCGGCAATTTCTGCTGCCACGGTTTCAGTTCCCACAGTTACACCGCAGGTGATTAATATTTTTCTTTACGGCGGCGCTTCTGAGCTGGCAGGTAATCTGACCAATATCTCTGATTTAAACCGCGAATCACAGTCAAAATACACCGAATTAAACCCCCGCTTTCTGGACGCTTACGACCCAACCACCGCAACACCTGGCGAACTAGCTCAGGGCCGCGTCGGGCAACTCACACCGAATGCGTTCTGGGCCCACGCCGGTGGCATTATCATGGAGGATATGCTGCTCGATGGTGATATGTCGATTTACCGCACCTGTTATCGCAAAAAGAACAATACCCGGGCCCATCGCCCGAGTATTTTCTCAACCCAGAAAGGTACTCTCGACATTGACTCAGCGCCCGGTATCGGCTCTACCTTAGCCGCCGTCATTAGTGAAAACAGAAGCGCTTACGAAGCAGTATTTGGAAAAAATTTAGAAGACCTGATTATGCCCATGGTATCATTTCAGGGTGAATCGACGATCTTTGCGCCTGACCCGAATGCAGCAACACCGATTCCGTTGTCCTTGAAATCGGTCGGCCTCTCAGCTAATTTCGATAATCCCTATCAACGCACACCGTCAACCGATCCCGCTCCTACCAAAGATATATTAAATGCGCTGGTTGATTCACGGATGAAGGCTGAGCCGGATATCGCCGACAGCGATCTGCTGACACCGGCTTATGGCCAGCGTTATAAAAAGGTCTCGGAAAGCTTTCTTAATCACCGTAAATTAGCGGTACTGGTTGACAGCTACCGAACCATTCTCAATAAGCCTAACGCATTACCGCTGTTACCAGAAGGAGACCCTGATGGTGCTAACCCTGACTTTAACTCGGTTTTATATAACGCTTACCAGCAAGCCTTATTGGGGGTTGGCAGAAATTTTGAGCACTCTAGCACCTATCCCGAAGATCCGCTTTATGTAGCTCCGGCTCCACTAACGCCACAGGGCACAGGACTTGATAATGTCTGGGTCGATATCACCACCACAGTCAACAATGTCACCACCACAGTGAAAGAGTCGCGGTTTCTTGCCTTCGATCTCACTCCGATACTCGATCCGGATACCGACCCAAGAATTAACGGCATACCCGGTCAGGCCAACCGACTGGTTTACCCTGCTAATAATAACTTTGGCAGTTTACTAAAAGCTGCCGTGACGCTAGCTATTTATAACAAAGATACTAAGTTTATTATGGTTGGTAGCCCTGGCCTCGGTGGCTGGGATGACCACAACTCGGCCATGATGTCGTATGAAGCGCGTATGCAAACCTTAATGAGCGCGGTGCGTGCCGCTATCAAACACGTTAAATACTCGCATGATGATGCCACCGTGTTATCAGCAGACTACCGTAATGGTCAAAGCACCGATAACATCATTTTCAATATCACCACCGATTTTGGTCGTAATGCCAACCTCAACAACTCAAAAGGTTGGGACCATGGTAATAACCAGAATTTTTATACTTTCGGTGGCAGGCCTTATGTACGGGATAGCAATTACACCCTGGAAGATGGCAGCTCGCCGGTTGCAGCAGAAACGCCGGTGACCACAGTCGATAAATTCTATCCGCAAGGTGATGCTGCGACACTGGTGCCGGCGGTAAGAGTACCCGGCGCACTGGGCAAGATTGTCGGCACCACTAATATTTTTGGCACACCCGGTCAGAACCGCTGGTTTACCAAACCTTCCCATCCGACCGATGATGCTGTTTATAATCAAGATGCACCGCAAATACCCAGCTATGAATTTGAACCACAGGCCGTGGCCTCCACTATTTATAGCTGGTTTGGTGTCACTAACCCGGAAGTACTGACACAAAATAACGATGATGACTTTGCAAACGGCAGCATCCAGCGTTATGGCACAAATTCGAATGGTACACTGGATGCTTCGGAAAGCTCGATATCTACGGCAGCTGGTGAACCAGCTATTGATGAGAGTCTACCCAGCGTACACGTTAATATACGCTTGCCGGTTAAAAATATTGTGACCTGAAAATTTTAAAAAGCTGTACGATAAAAAAAGCCCTGTCATTGAGCAATGACGGGGCTTTTTTATTCGATCAGCTAAAGCTGATGCGATCAGGCAGCTTGTATCGGAATCGCATGGCCGGTGCGCTTGATCTGATTTTTTTCATCCAGATAAACCAGTGTAGGCTCGAAACTGGCCACGTCCTGCTCTGCTAGCTGGCCATAACTGGCGATAATAATACGGTCTGTTGGTGCGGCTTTATGGGCGGCTGCACCATTTACTGAAATAACACCGCTGCCGGCTTCTGCACGAATTGCATATGTGACAAAACGCTCACCGTTGGCCAGGTTATAGATATGTATCTGCTCATATTCACGAATGCCCGTGGCATCGAGTAAATCGCTGTCAATCGCACAGGAACCTTCATATTCCAGCTCAGAATGCGTCACTCGAGCGTGGTGTAGCTTGGCTTTTAATAAAGTCAGCTGCATTTATAACCTCTTGCCCATTTCAGGGATTATTCAATGTAATGTGTAATTATCGTGCATTGATGGGTGCTATTCAAGCCGATTCAGCCTTCTGTTAGCGTAAAAGCGCTGTTATCTATCAGCCGCGCCTTGCCCAAATAAGCCGCCACAAGGATCACCAGCTGCGTATCCTCAGGAGCGGCTAACTGTAAATCAGACTGCCGACAGATGGCCAGATAATCGGTTTTAAAGCCCGCTTGATTTAATGCAGAAAGCGCTTGCTGAGTCATTGCTCGATAATCCTGAACAGCCCCGAAAACCACTTGTTGCTGTAAATTAAGCACAATTTCGCGTAACTTAGGCGCAATCTTACGCTGATCAGTTGTTAAGTATCCGTTTCGAGAACTCATCGCCAGACCGTCGCTTTCGCGCCGTGTCGGCACACCAACAATTCTCACCGGCATATTAAGATCCGTCACCATTTTGCGGATGATGCTCAGCTGTTGAAAATCCTTTTCGCCAAATACCGCATAATCAGCCTGCACCAGATTAAACAGTTTATTGACAATAGTGGTAACGCCTTCAAAATGCCCCGGCCTTGAAGCACCACACCATAGAGCAGACAGACCGGGCACCACAACCTGTGTCGCCGTTGTCAAATCCTCGCCATAAATCTCGCTGACCTCTGGCGCAAAAAGCAGATCTGCACCGCCCTGTTGCAGTTTTTCAATATCAGCCTCGAGTGTTCTTGGATAATTATCCAGATCACCACCGGCTTCAAACTGTAACGGGTTGACAAAAATACTGACCACCACGCAATCGGCTAATTGCCGCGCACGATCGAGCAAATCCAGATGGCCCTGGTGCAAATTACCCATGGTCGGAACAAAGGCTATTGTCTTGCCGTCATCGCGCTGCTGTTGAATAGCCGCTGTTAGCTGCTGAACTGATGTGATAACTTTCAAAAAATAATAACCGGGCTGAGTGGTTTAAAAGATATGCTCTTGCTGCGGAAAAGTTCGGGCTTTAACGGCATCAACATAATTCTGAATAGCAGTTTGTATACTGTCTGCTCCCTGCATGAAGTCTTTACTGAACTTGGGCGCACGTCCCGGTGTAATACCCAGAATATCCTGTAGCACCAGAATTTGTCCATCCACGTCGGTACCGGCACCGATACCTATCACCGGAATCGAGACCGCTTCGGTAATTTTTGTCGCCAGCGCAGCCGGTACACATTCCAGCAATAACACATCAGCACCGGCCTGTTCTAGGATGCTGGCTTCTTTTAGCATGCGCTCGGCCCTGTCGGCTTCTCGCCCCTGCACCCGGTAACCGCCCAGTTTATGTACCCGCTGTGGTTGCAGCCCCAGGTGCGCACAAACCGGTATGCCGTTTGAAGTCAACGCGGTAACTACCTCCTGCTGTTCTGACCCGCCTTCCAGTTTAACGATATGCGCGGCGGACTCTTTCATCAGCCGGCCGGCATTTTGCAGCGCAATCTGCGGTGTAATATGGCTCATAAAAGGCATATCCACCATCAGCAAAGCACGCTCTAAACCTTTCGCCACGCAGCGACTGTGATAGACCATATCATCCATCGTTACCGCCAGCGTATTATCCAAACCTTGCATCACCATCCCGAGCGAATCACCCACCAGCACCACATCAACGCCTGCCGCATCCAGGAGTTTTGCAAAGCTGACATCGTAAGCGGTCAGACAGACTATTTTTTCTTTGTCTGCTTTCATTTGCAGCAGTTTTCTGACGGTTACTTTAGCGGCTGAATTTGGCTGGCTACTCATATCGTTGTCTTCCGGTCACGCGGTTATCTCAGAATCCCAGCGGGGTCGGGTTAAAGTAACTCCGGCCTTTTGGTTTTGAATTTATTTGATCTAATAACATTTCATAATCATTTCGGTTATTAACAAAGTCGCAATCAACACTGTTAATAATCAGCAGCGGTGCACTGGTATAGTGATGGAAAAAATTGACATAGGTTTCACTCAGTCTTTCCAGATAGGTCGACTCAATCTGCTGCTCATAATCAATCCCACGCTGACTGATTCGGTCACGCAACACATGCACCGGTGCCTGCAGATAAATAACCAGATCCGGCTCCGGCACATCAAAAGTTAATTGCTGAAAAACCTGCTCATATAAAGCCAGTTCATCATCCGTTAATGTCAGCTCGGCAAACAGCCGGTCTTTCTCAATCAGAAAGTCAGAAATACGCACCGGATTAAACATATCAGACTGGCGTAATGCCTGTAACTGTTTGGCTCGCTGCAACAAAAAGAACAGCTGAGTCGGAAAAGCCGCGCTCTTGGGGTTATCGTAAAACTGACTCAAAAATGGATTTTCTTCGGCGCCCTCTAATAACAAATCGCAACCATAGGTTTCGGCCAGACACGTCGCCAGCGTGGTTTTACCGACACCTATCGGGCCTTCAATCACAATAAAGTCAGGACGTTCAGTCATTTATCGTTCCTAAAAATGCTATATCAGTACGCGGGCAGGCCTTAATCAGATCCTTTAATTGACCTTTACCCGGCACTACCAGATCGGGCTGAATTTTTTCCAGAGGATATAATACAAACTCCCGTTCAGCCAGCCCTATGTGCGGTACGGTCAAGCGTGCTGTATGAATCTGTTTATCGCCATACAGCAGTATATCAAGATCCAGTGTTCTTTCACCCCAGCGCCGGCTCCTGACCCGGCCATGCCGGTTTTCAATCGCCTGCAGATGATCCAGCAGGCTTTCGGCCTCTAACTCTGTTTGCAGAAGTGCCACGGCATTTAAATAGTCAGGTTGATCCTGTGGCCCCAGCGGCGGACTTTTAAAGAGCCCGGAATCTTTCAGCAAACGACTTGATTCAAGCTCACTCAACTCGCGCAGCGCATGCCTGATCTGTTGTCCGGGGTTATCCAGATTACTGCCGAGCCCGATAAAAACCTGAACACTCATCAGTGCTATTTTTTAGTCCGTGACTGAGGTCGCCGTTTTGGCCTCAGCGCTTTTTCCTGTTCTTTTTCTCCCAGCTCCTGAAACTGAGTCCAGAACTGACAGTCTTTTTCTACGTTTTCACCGGCAGCCGAACGCAGACATAAAAAGTCATAGGCTGCACGAAAACGCTGATGAGAAAAAACAGACGCGGCACGTTTACCACTATGATTTTTCAGCCGTTCCTGCAAAAACCAGATATCTTTCATAATCATCGATAATCGTTTTGGCATGGAGGTAATGCGTAACTGTGGTGACAGCACTCGATCAATGGCTTTTTGCAATGCAAGATTGTAGGGCATGGTATCTGCCAGCAAACGCTGAGTATTTGCCAGAACTGGCTGCCACAACATGGCAGCAAAAACAAAAGCCGGGTTAACCGGTTTTGCATCCATAATCCGAAGATCGGTATTTTGCAGAACTTTAATCAGGAATACTTCATACTCAGGATCCTCTCTGATTGCCGCCTCTGTCTGTGGAAATAAAACTTCATACAACCCATAATGACGCAGCAATTCAAATGTTTTAACCGCATTTCCACTGTGAAAAAGTTTTATTGCTTCATCAAACAGACGCGCAGCCGGTATTTCAGAAAGGATGGATGCCAACTGATAAATCGGTTGTTCAGAATCTTTATGAATTTTAAAATCAAGTTTGGCTGCAAACCTGACTGCTCTTAACATACGCACCGGATCTTCGCGATAACGAGTTTCAGCATCGCCGATCATGCGTATAGTACGCTGATCGATATCGGACATTGCACCGGTGTAATCGATAACAGAAAAATCAGCAATATTGTAATACAGCGCATTCACTTTAAAGTCACGCCGCCAGACATCTTCTTCTAGGGTGCCGTAAACATTGTCGCGTAAGATCCGCCCCGAATCATCCAGCACCCCATTTTTATCGGATGAATGTGCGCCGCGGAAAGTGGCAACCTCGATGATCTCGCGGCCAAAATGAACATGGGCGAGCCGGAAACGACGACCGATCAGACGGCAATTTCGGAATAAACGACGAACTTCATCAGGCGTGGCGTCGGTGGCAATATCAAAGTCTTTAGGCTCAAGCCCGAGTAATAAATCACGCACGCCACCACCGACCAGGTATGCCTGAAAGCCCGCGTTATGCAGCCGATAAAGAACCTTTAACGCATTGTCATCGATTTGTTCGCGGGAAATCCCATGTTCACCACGAGAAATAATGTTTGCTTCAGTCATTTTCTAGTATCGATCAGCCCTGATGATTAAAATCAGCGCTATTCTAGCATGAATACGCCTGGATATTAGTCGTTTAGCTCTCGAAACAAAGCGAATATTACGTGCTAAAACAGAATGTTAGAAATAGCAGCAAGAATAGCTGCTAAAGTTTGCGGTGCGACTACTCTCAGCCCGCACCGCAAAGAAGTCATCTGATCAGTCCGGTCTAGCGCTGATCTTATGTACGCTTAAATCGGCACCGGCATATTCCTGCTCTTCGTCGAGTCGAATACCAACCAGTTTTTTCAGTGCGCCATAGACCGCAAAACCACCAACTGTGGCGATCAAAACACCAGCCAGAGTACCGACCAGCTGAGCAGCAAAGCTAACACCACCGATTCCACCCAGCGCTTCCAGCCCGAAGATACCGGCAGCAATACCACCCCAGGCACCACACAAACCATGCAAGGGCCAGACACCCAATACATCATCAATCTTCCATTTGTTTTGTGCCAGAGTGAAGGTATAGACGAACAAACCACCGGCGATGATTCCTGTCATCAGCGCACCCAATGGATGCATCACATCGGAACCGGCACAGACCGCGACCAACCCTGCCAACGGGCCATTATGAACAAAACCCGGATCATATTTACCAAACCATAGCGCAGCCAGAATACCGCCGACCATGGCCATTAATGAATTCACAGCAACCAGCCCACTGATGCCTTCTACCGTCTGTGCCGACATGACATTAAAGCCAAACCAGCCAACGGTTAATATCCAGGCACCTAATGCCAGGAACGGGATATTGGATGGCGGGTGCGCAAACATTTCACCATTTTTACCATAACGACCTTTACGATGACCCAGTATTATCACTGCACCCAGCGCCAGCCAGCCACCCATTGCATGCACCACTACCGAACCGGCAAAGTCATGAAATTCTGCACCAAAAGTATTGTTCAGCCAGTCCTGAAAACCGAAGTTGCCATTCCAGACCACACCTTCAAAAAAGGGATAGATAAAACCGACAATGATAAAACTGGCGGCCAGTTGCGGATTAAATTTAGAGCGCTCGGCTATACCACCAGAAATAATCGCAGGGATAGCTGCAGCGAAGGTCAGTAAAAAGAAAAACTTAACCAGTTCATAACCATTCTTTTCAGTTAAGGTGTTTGCAGATGCGTAAAAATCGACCCCGTAAGCAATCGCATAACCGATAAAGAAATACGCAATGGTTGAAACAGCAAAGTCGACAATTATTTTAACCAGTGCATTAACCTGATTTTTTTCGCGAACCGTACCGACCTCAAGAAACGCAAAGCCTGAATGCATCGCCAGCACCATAATAGCGCCCAACAAAATAAATAATACGTCCGCTCCCGCCTGAAATGTCCCCATAACCTCCCCCTACATTTAAGCTTATTAAAAATTCAAACCAATACGACTGAATAATTTACTATTTTTCAGTCATCGATTTTGAAGATAAACAAATTTTAAGTCGCCGTATCTTATCACCTGAGGGTACTCTTCGCATTATCTGAGTGACGTTTAAACAGATCTGAATTTATTTTTTTGGCAGCCGCACTCTATTGGTGCAAACTTTTTGTTTTAGCGGTTTTTTTATACTCCAAATAATCCATTAAAATACGCTGATGATCAAAAGCCAGCTCTACATCAAGGGCATTTATATTAACCAAGCGTACGGTTTTTGCATCATCACCGGCTTGCGGTACGCCTTCTGCTGTGGCGATATAAACCAGACTCACTGTATGAAAACGCGGATCACGATCAGGAGCGGAATAACACCCCAATAAAACCTCAAGCGTAATCTCCAGCCCGGTTTCTTCTTTAGCTTCTCTGATCGCCGCCGCTTCAACCGTTTCACCACAGTCGACAAAACCACCGGGGATGGCCCAACCAAATGGCGGATTGAGTCGCTCGATCAGAACAATCTGAGTGTTCTGCTGTTGCTTAACTTCGATAATAATATCGGCTGTTAACAAGGGCGTAACAGGTACTGGCACAATCAGTCTCCTCGGTGAATGTTTTTAAACTTGATGATATGCCGTCGCTCTTTCTTGGATGGCCGGTGACTGACCACCCGGCTTGCAGATAATGCTTTTCGGTCTGCGGCAAGATTTTCGCGCAGCTTCAGACTGTCCTCCAGCTCTTCATACATGGTTTGAGCCAACGATGCCTGTCGCCTTTTTTCAAATAACGAGAGCACGCATACCTGCCATACTTCATCGCCACGACGTATCCGTAAGCTATCGCCAACCTTGATAGCCTTCGCCGCTTTAACGCGTTCATTATTGAGATGCACCTTGCCACCATTAACAGCATCTGATGCCAGTGAGCGGGTTTTAAAAAACCTTGCCGCCCATAACCATTTATCAATTCGAAGTTTTTCCAGTTCAGACATATGATTCGTTTACCGTAAATCACCTGTACAGGTGAGCTGATTTATTCCACGCTTGTCGGAGAATAGCGGTGTTTATATTAGATGATTTAAAATGACTATGATCTGACAGCCGTTAAAAGCTGGCATACCGAATAACCCATTAACTGTTTAAAAGGCTACACCAAGAATAAGCAGCGACGCCAGCATCCACCAGACAGGCACACCATCATCAGGTTTTGTGGCGTCATCCTCTGCCGCTGCTGCAGCTGTCATTTGTGGCTCAGTAGTCAGATTATTCAGGCGCGGTTTTTCAATAAGTTTTTCACCAAATACCATACCTGAAAATGCATTTACAGCGACAGGCGTCGACGTTTTATCGCTTATCAGCGCAGCATCGCCGGATGCAACATGGTGTTTTTTACCGGCGTTAGCCAGACTGACTTTACCATTTAACACATCAAGATAAAGCCCGTCCGTATCCACATCCGCCTGCTGCTCACAGCCCTGCGACTGCAACACCCTGACACCGTATTCCGCCTTACCAGTAGTTATATTTCCAAGCGGGGTTTTTAGCAGATAACGATCATTGTCACGCCTGCCGATACGCCCGCTTTTCGTTCGCAAACTTCCCTTTAATAAAGACAGTTCACTGACGCTGCCACGTGAACGCATCTTGTACTCATCAATATTCAACAGACTGTTGCAACGCAGTTTAACTGTAGCACCATCGATGAACTGTAACCGAAGCACAGCCTTATCAGATGTCAGCAACTGATCACCAACATAAACAATACTGCCAACTTTAATCGGTTGTATCTTTTTTCTGTCATCAAACAAAGTTACTGAGCCGACAATTTTATATACCGTCGCAGCACGAACTCTTTTTTCTGTTGATTTTTGCACCGTGGCTTTTTCAGGCAGCTTTATTAAAGCACCTGATTTTAACGTGCGGGGGTCTCCATTAACAAATGCTGACGGGTTTAATTCGACCATCTTGCGCATCAGCAAGGGCCAGCGATTACGCTGATCAGGATATTCCTGACGCATAATTTTGATAATTGTCTGGCCGGACTTAATGCTTATTTCAGTATTAGCCAGCGCCATCAGTGACCAAAAACTCAGAACCAGCAGCAGCACAACTGAGACCAAACCCTGAGGTTTTTTTATCGTATCTATGCTCAACAAACGCCAACTCCGACTCAATAAATTATTAAAATCACGGCTACACAGTCTAACTAACCCGCCCTAGATTACAAGCCATATCATCCACTGCTAAGCGGCTTGTCCCCGAGCGGCTTAAAATCAGAGATAAGCAGAAAATTTCCTGATAGTATAAACAGACAGGGTATTCATTACAGTGGATATCGGGGCTAATTCAGCTGCGCCGTTAAAACCCTGACAACCTTAACCGTTTTAGTCGGGTATTCAAATGACAGAGAAACAAGCACAAACTTTCGACCCTATTGAAATGAGCTCACAGCAGTTCGAGTTGGCAAGCTGCTACATCGGAGAACTCAGAACCGGCCTGATTGATTTTCTAAAGCACCCTAAACGCATCAGCATTGTGAATTTCCCGGTTGAAATGGACGATGGCAGCGTGCAATCCTTCCAGGGTTATCGCGTCATACACAATACCGTATTTGGTCCTGGCAAAGGCGGTATTCGCTTCCATCCTGATCTGACGATGGATGAAGTCATCTCGCTGGCCAAATTGATGACCTGGAAATGTGCACTGGTCAATATTCCTTTTGGCGGCGCTAAAGGCGGCGTTATCTGTGATACCAAACTGCTGAGCGAAAGCGAACTGCGGCGTATCACGCGCCGCTTTACCTCCGAACTGGCGGCTAATATTGGTCCCAATATCGACATACCAGCACCCGATATGTACACCAATGAACAGACCATGGCCTGGATCTTTGATACCTACGACGTGCTGCACCCCGGCAAAAACAATCGCCCAGTTGTCACCGGTAAACCGATAGAAATGGGCGGCTCTTTCGGCCGCCATGAAGCCACCGGTAACGGCGTCTATCACCTGACTGAACGCTTTCTTTCAAAAGGCCTGCTCGCCGACCAGCAAACTGTAGCCGGCGCACGTGTGGCGATCCAGGGTTTTGGTAATGTCGGCGCTGTCAGTGCCACAACATTTCATAAAAACGGTGCGCTGATTATTGCGGTCAGCGATAGTCAGGGTGGCATTTATCGACAAAGCGGATTTGATCCGGCCGAGCTTCTCGCTTTTAAAGCCGAACACGGTACTGTCGTCGGCATGCCCGACAGCCTGACTCTGACAAATGACGATTTACTTCAGGTAGACTGCGATATTTTGATCCCTGCTGCATCCAGTCATCAGATTCACCAGAACAATGCGCACAACATCAATGCCCGCGTTATTGTTGAGGCAGCCAACAGCCCGCTGACACCGGAGGCCGACAAAATATTATCCGAGCGTGGTATTTATGTGCTGCCGGATATCATCGCCAACGCCGGTGGCGTTACAGTCAGTTATTTTGAATGGGTTCAGAATCAGATCAACCAGCAATGGGATCTGGATGAAGTTAATACGCGCTTGCAAAAAACCATGCACAGAGTTCTAGATCTGGTTTTTTCACGCTGGCAAGGTTTTGTAGTCGGCGAAAAAACTGCCACTAACGACACTGACAGCAAAAATATTGACCTAAATAAACCGGTCTTTCGCAGCATTGCCCTATCGATTGCGATTGAACGTGTGGCTAAAGCCACGCTGATTCGTGGTATCTGGCCCTGACAATCGTTCGTAACGGCTGGCAAATTCCCACCCATAAAAAAGCCGCTATCTGATGATAGCGGCTTCTGGTCATACCTAACGGGATGATTTATTTAACCAGTAAACTGTTTACCCGCTTTACATAAGCCGCTATATCTTTAATCGCAGAACCACCGGTTAGCGCAGCCTGATCAAACAATACATGTGCCCATTCATCAAACTCCTGATTTTCAAGTTTGTCTTTTAACTGACTCACCAGTGTGTGATCAGGGTTTAATTCCAGAATCGGCTGACTGGCAGGAACAGCCTGACCGGCCGCCTGTAGTATCTGCTGCATCTGCGCCGTCATATCCTGATCATCCACGATAAGACACGATGGCGAGTCCGTCAATCGTGAACTCATGCGCACATCTTTAACTTCAGCGCCGAGCACTTCTTTCATTTTTTCGATGACATCTTTGTAATCACCCTGCGCTTTCTCATGGGCTTTTTTCTCTTCTTCGGAGTCAGTATCACCCAGATCAAGATCACCGCGAGTCACAGATACCATCTGCTTTTCGTCAAACTCTGTCAGGTGAGAAACCAGCCATTCATCGACCCGATCAGAAAGCAGTAAAACTTCCAGACCCTTACTCTTTAACAGCTCAAGATGCGGGCTGTTTTTTGCAGCCGCGTGACTTTCAGCCACAATATAATAAATTTTATCCTGACCTTCTTTCATCCGGCTGATGTAATCCGTCAGAGAAACTGTCTGCTCTTCAGTTCCGGTTTGTGTCGAACTAAATCGCAATAAAGCCGCAATTTTGTCTTTATTGCTGAAGTCTTCAATCACACCTTCTTTTAACACCTGACCAAACGTGCTCCAGAAACCGGCGTATTCCTCGGCTTCATTCTTGGCCATTTTTTCCAGCATACCCAGCACTTTTTTGATAGACGCGCCGCGTATTTTGTCGATCACTTTATTTTGCTGAAGAATTTCACGAGAAACGTTTAATGGCAGATCATCAGAATCAATGACACCGCGGACAAACCGCAGATAATTCGGCATCAGGTGCTCAGAATCATCCATAATGAAAACACGTTTAACATATAACTTTATGCCTTTACGCTGTTCGCGATCCCACAAATCGAACGGTGCTTTTTTTGGAACATACAATAAAGAAGTGTATTCCTGACTGCCTTCAACGCGATTGTGCATCCATTTCAGCGGCTCTTCAAAATCATGTGAAATGTGCTTGTAGAATTCTTTATACTCATCATCGCTAATATCTGACTTGGCGCGCGCCCAAAGAGCCGAAGCACTGTTAACGGTTTCATCTTCAGGAATTTCTTTTTCTTCACCCTCTTTAGCCGGAGCCACTTCTTTTAGCATCACAATCGGCAAAGATATATGGTCGGAATATTTACGGATGATATTACGCAGGCGATAACCGTCTGCAAATTCTTTATCTTCATCACGCAGATGCAGAATAATATCCGTACCACGGGATTCTTTTTCAATATTCTCTATAGAATAAGAACCTTCACCATCCGATTCCCAGCGGTGAGCCTGATCTTTAGCGGCACCGGCACGGCGAGTATCAACGGTAATTTTATCAGCGACGATAAAACTGGAGTAGAAACCAACACCGAACTGACCGATCATCTCGGCATCTTTAACCTGCTCTGTGCTCAGCGCTTCCATGAATTTTTTAGTACCGGAATTTGCAATAGTACCGATATTAGCTATCAGCTCATCACGATCCATGCCGATACCATTATCTGAAATAGTCACAGTATTGGCTTCTTTATCAAAAGCCACACGAATTTTTAAATCACCGTCACCTTCGTATAAATCATCTTTTGCAAGTGCTTCAAAGCGAAGTTTATCGCAGGCATCCGAGGCATTAGAAACCAGTTCACGAACAAAGATTTCTTTATTCGAATACATCGAATGAATCATCAGTTTCAATAGTTGCTGGACTTCAGCCTGAAACTCCATGGTTTCTTTTTGTGCTTCTACGCTCATTAAATTCATCTCCAAAAAAATATTTAGCTTAAATATAAGGGCCAAATCTTAAAATTCAAGGCCTTCATGGCTTAATAATTGGCGTTTTATTTCGATTAGATAGCCGCTGCTCGCCCCGGCAAAACCACCCAGCCCATTGGCTGCAACCACCCGGTGACAGGGAATAATTAATGGCAGGGGGTTGGCCCGACAGGCATTACCCACGGCCCGGGCTGAACTACTCAGGCGCTGCGCGATTTCACCGTAGCTCAGAACAGAACCGGACGGTATAGACTGCAGCATTGCCCATACCCGCAGCTGAAACTCGCTGCCACTGGGCTGCAGATCTAACTGAAAACGGTATTGCGGGTTGCTACTATAGGCCTGTAACTGCGCAGCCACATCTTTAACCGCATCAGCGTTGGCTAGATAATTGTCACTGCGCCGCGTCAGATAGCGCGTTTCAATCAGTCTGTCGTGATCGAATTTAAGCCCCAACTGACAAAAAGGCAGTGCGATGACCGCATCGAACTCACTCCCAGCTTCGCTATTAGCCGGCATCACCGAGCTGCTTTCCTTCCAGTAACCACAACTGCTGAAGCTTTTGTTTAATAACAGCTTTTCTGTTGTCGTTTTTGGTGTTTCTTAATAACTGCTGCAACAATGCCCTGGCATCGTCAATCAAACCAGCCTGCGATAAAACCTCAGCAGCCTTGAAGCGAGCGGTTTGTGACCAGGGATCAGATTTTTTTTCTGCAATCATCGAGGCAGATATTAAATACAAATGCGCCGATTTCTCGTACTGCTGCAGAGCCTGATAAGATTCTGCCGTCCAGAACTTTAATTCCCGTTGTAACGCTGCACTGTTACTGCGATCACCAACAGCGTTAAATAAATCTATTGCAAGCCGATGCTGCTCGATCTTTTGTAAATCAAATATCACTTGCATTAAACGGTTTAAATTTTCCACATCAAGCGTTTCGTCTTTCAGCAGTTGCAATAAAACAACAGCCCCTTGCTGATATTGCCCCCCTAACACCAGCACCCGTGCCCGTCTCATATCCCAGGCCAGTCGTTTTTTAGCCTGCGGCGGTTGTGGTAAAAATGCGAATAAACTGGCAGCACGTTTGATGTGGCCGCGTGACAAGGCGTAATCCACTAGCTGATAACGAACAGCTGTTGGTATTTTTTTAACACTGGAAAAGCCAGCTTGTTCAGAGAAAAGCATCTCCACCAATGCAAGTCCCTTTTCAACCGACTTATTTATTAACAACGATAATTGTTCAAGTGCGAGTTCGCGATGAGAGGAACTGGCCGCCAGCTCACCCAGATAGGCAAATAAAGCCCGGGCTTGTACCGGTTCTTTATCGAAACGATCAGATGCCGCCTTGAACCAGGCCTCATCATCACCGGTTAGCAAATGGTATTTATTGCCAAGGTGTTCGGCATAGCGCCGGTATTTTTTCCATAGCAAGGCACTATTAACAGCACGTAAGTCCTTATCGGCATCAGCCACACCGGTCGTCAGTGCCTGTTCCAGCGTTTCTATTTCGGCACTGTAATTCTGCTGCAGTCCTGCTGCGATAGTTGCCAGTATCCAGTTTTGTCGTTTGATATTCTGACTAACAGCGGTGTCAGCTTGCTGAGCAGATTGCAGTGCCTGCTTAAAAACATACTGACCATCATCCAGTCCGGCTTTTAAACGCGTGAGATTTTTTAAGGGCTGCACCGAAGCATCACTTTCTTTTGCAATTAAGCGCGCCGCCTGTTGATAACGCTGCGTGGCCAGCAAGACTTTTGTCTGCAACAACTTCCACTGCAAGCCACTGTCGCCATAGTCCTGTTGATAACGCAGCATGGCGCGTTGTGCATCGCTGGATTTCTCTTCCGCCAGATAACTTCTGATAATCAACCGACGTGCTGAGGCAGTTTGCTCAGTGTTCAAATCATAATCCGACCAGATTAACTGACGGATATTATTTCTGACTTCCACCGCATGCGACATTTTTAACTGTGCCGTAGCTTTTAATAAAACAAACCAGGGATCTTCCTTAGCAGGAATGTTTATCGGGTAAGCGTCGATGCTTTCTATAATCTGCTGCCAGTTTTCCAGCTCTGACAACATGCTCAGGCGTTTTTTTTCCCAGTCCATCCAGACGGCTGAGCCGGCTTCTAAATCCGTCTGCAAAGCGTGAATTAAGCGAACCGATAATTGTGGTGTGGCGAACTCCAGAGCAGAGGAGTCGACGGCAGCAGCGCTGGCTGCCAGACTATAAAAAGCGCCTGCAAAAAAACACACAGACAAAAAAAACGGACGCCAGCTGGGCAGCCGGAATCCGTTTTTTTTTGTTGCTAAGAACACGTATCTAGATACTCATCGAATGTTTCGAAAAGTTATCTGAAGAAACGCTCTTAACCCAGTTTTTCTTTAATACGTGCCGCTTTACCAGTCAGACCACGTAAGTAGTACAGTTTAGCCTGACGAACCTTACCGCGACGTTTTACTTCAATTTCTGAAATAATAGGGCTGTAAGTCTGGAATACACGCTCTACACCTTCACCGTGTGAAATTTTGCGAACGGTAAATGCAGAATTTAAACCACGGTTACGGATTCCGATACAAACACCTTCAAATGCCTGAATACGCTCACGTTCGCCTTCTTTAATACGAACCTTAACAACAATAGTATCACCTGGTGCAAACGCAGGGATCTCTTTGTTCATTTGCTCTGCATCGAGTTGATCGATAATATTGGCCATTGCCTTAACTCCGAATAACGTGGCTTCATCAGCCTGTTAAATTTAAATTTAAATTCTCAGGAAAGTCTTTCAACGTTTCCCATTATGCTCTGCAATAAACTGATCAAGTAATACCTGATCGACTTCGCCTAGCTCTAATTCTTTCAGCAAATCCGGCCTGCGTAACCAGGTGCGGCCTAATGCCTGCTGTCGCCGCCATTGCTCGATTTTTTTATGGTCACCGCCGGTTAAAACTGCGGGTACTTTCAAATCATCCAGCAACTCAGGCCGCGTGTAATGCGGGTGATCCAGTAAACGATTCATAAATGAATCCTGCTCCGCTGACTCCTGATCACCCAGTACACCGGGAATCATTCTGGCAATGCTATCTATCATCACCATTGCCGGCAGCTCACCACCACTTAACACATAATCGCCTAGCGACCATTCTTCATCGACTTCTGTTTCGATGAAACGCTCATCGACACCTTCGTATCGACCTGCAATAAAAATTAACTGCGAACATTTTGCCAGTTCCTGAGCAGCAGCTTGATTAAACTGTTTACCCTGTGGGCTTAAATATATAACCCTTCTACTGGCAGCGTTCATCGCTGTTTGTTGTTTGATGTCGTGAACCGTATCTCTTAATGGTTGCACTTTCATCACCATTCCAGGGCCGCCGCCATAGGAACGATCATCGACCGTTTGATGACGGTCATGGGTGTAATCTCTCGGGTTCCAACAAGTCAGGTTAATTAAATCCTGACCGGCGGCTCTACCGACCACCCCTGAAGCGGTTAAGCTATTAACCAGCTCCGGAAACAACGTCACGACATCAAATCGAATGTTCGCTGACTTGTTTTCTGCTTTACTCATCTGCTAGCGAACCCGTTAATCAACAATGATTAAAACTCAGGGTCCCAGTCAACCCTGATTATTTTCTCATCAAGGTTCACTTGCTGTACCGTATGCCCCTGAGTAAACGGAATCAATCGCTGCCGATCACCCTCTACTATCATCACATCATTGGCACCGGTTTCCATCATCTCGCCCACTGTGCCCAGATTCACATTATCCTGGTTAATCACAGACAGTCCGATCAGGTCTTTCCAGTAGTACTCATCATCAGCCAGTTCAGCCAGCTGATCATCAGTAATGGCTATTTCAGAACCGATCAGCAGCATTGCCTGATCACGATCATCACAACCTTTAATCTTGGCGACAACACCCTTGCCTTGCATACGCCCTTGAGTAATCTCAAGCGGGCGCCACTGACCTTTTTCTTTTAAAAAGCAGCGCTTGTAGTCAAGAATGCCATCGCGGGGTTCGGTGTCGGAGAACAGTTTTACCCATCCTTTTACCCCATACACCCCTGAGACCTTTCCCAGCACCAGCATCTCTGCATCTGGCTGTTCGCTATTTTGCATGGCAGCAAGCGATTGAATAGAGTCTCAAAAAAAACGCCGGTAATGCAAATTAGGCCGCGTTTTTCTTAGCTTCTTTAACCAGACTAGCAACGCGGTCAGACTTAGCCGCGCCTTTAGAAATCCAGTGATCAACACGCTCCATATCGATACGCAAACGCTCTTCACCACCACGCGCACGTGGATTGAAGAAGCCAATACGCTCAATATAGCTACCTGCATCACGTGCATTACGCGAGTCAGTTACAACTACTTGATAAAAAGGACGCTTTTTAGCGCCGCCTCTTGATAAACGGATCGTTACCATTAGTAAATTCTCAACTTATTCATTGATTGAACCCGCCTGCAGATTAACGCTGACACAAGGTCCGGGATCGAGTAAACGCGGCATTTTACGCGCTTTTGAACAAAAGTGAAACGTTAATTCACTCTTAATGACTAATTTTTACATTTTCAGGTCAAATATTAGCCTAATCTAATCTGCCATCTGGCTTTTCGCAATACAGAAGCACCGAAAAAGCAAGGCTGACCACTAAACCTGGGGAGGTTACATACCGCCCATCGGGCCGCCACCCATTGGCATTTTACCGCCCATCGCACGCATCATTTTGGCCATGCCACCCTTGGCCATTTTTTTCATCATTTTACTCATTTGCAGCTGTTGTTTTAACACCTTATTAACATCCTGCACCTGCACGCCGGCACCGTTAGCAATGCGTTTACGACGCGAGCCTTTAATAAGAGCCGGAAAGCTGCGCTCTTTCGGCGTCATCGAATTGATAATGGCGACCGTGCGCGAAAATTGCTTTTCATCAACCTGTGCTTTCATCTGCTCCATATTCGGCATACCCGGCAACTTACCCATTAAACCGCCCAGTCCGCCCATATTTTCCATTTGTTCCAGCTGATCTTTGAGATCATTGAAGTCGAAGCCCTTACCCTTTTTGAACTTCTTCGCCATTTTTTCGGCTTTTTTGACATCAACATTGCGCTGCGCATCTTCCACCAGGCTAAGGATGTCACCCATACCCAGAATACGTGAAACCACACGATCGGGATGAAATGGTTCAAGCGCATCAACTTTTTCGCCGGCACCAAGAAATTTGATCGGTTTGCCAGTAATCTGGCGAATTGATAGCGCCGCACCACCACGCGCATCACCATCGGTTTTGGTTAACACCACACCGGTTAGCGGCAGCGCCTGATCAAATGCTTTAGCGGTATTGGCAGCATCCTGACCGGTCATGCTGTCAACAACAAACAGCGTTTCCACCGGGTTAATGGCTTTATTTAACTGCCTGATCTCGTCCATCATGTCATCATCGATATGCAAACGACCGGCAGTATCAACGATCAGCACATCCATAAATTGTTTTTTTGCAGCCGATAATGCGTTGTTAGCAATCTTCACCGGCTTCTGATCCGAGCTACTCGGAAAAAACGTGACACCCACCTGATCCGCCAATGTCTGCAGCTGATCAATCGCCGCCGGGCGATAAACATCGCAGGAAACCACCATGACTTTTTTGTTTTCACGCTCTTTTAAAAGCTTGGCCAGTTTCGCCACCGTAGTGGTTTTACCCGCCCCCTGCAAACCCGCCATCATGATCACAGCCGGTGGCTGAGCAGCCAGATTTAGGCTTTCATTAGCCGCACCCATCAGGTCGACCAGTTCATCATTAACAACTTTTACAAACACATCACCCGGCGACAGACTGTTTAACACATCCTGCCCAATCGCCGCTGTTTTAACACGCTCTATAAATTCTTTGACTACCGGCAGGGCAACGTCAGCTTCCAGCAGCGCCATACGGACATCGCGCAAGGTTTCTTTAATATTGTCTTCAGTTAAACGCCCCTGACCACGAACACGCTTTACTGTGGTTAGCAGACGATCACTTAAATTATCAAACATGAAACACCCTTTAATATAGAGTTATCGATAGTAATGTCGCTATTTTAACGGATTTACCGGCTTTAGGGCAGCCTTATTCAGGCCATGCCTGCGGCTAACCGCTAGCTCACTATAATATGGTCTTGCTGACAACGTAACGGCTTACGACAATTATGCACAAGCTTAATATAGTGGCTTACATGCAACAGACACGTCTGTGAGTGCTTGATTGAATACAAGATCCCGTTTAGATGAATTGCTGTTGCCAGAAGATTACGCTATTGAGTCACGCCATAACCAACATCAAATGATATAGATTAACGACATCTGCATATTGTGCAGGCAAATACAGCGGTCAATAACCTCTGTCTTATTCCCCTAATTATTAAAGCGTTTTATTGCACCAATCTGTTTTCTTTTGCTGCAATATACAGACAAACTAAAACAAGTTTATTGGCTAACAACTGATTTTTTGACTTCTGGCTCTACTGAACTAGACTCGAACGATATAGCTAAATCCTGTTTAATATATACAAGAGATAAATTGTGGATACTCCAATCATCATTTTTGGCGACAACATACCTCTGCTCAAAGTCATCAACACAATGATTAGTGAATCTTTTCCGAATACCACAATAGCCACAGATATCCCGCATGCCGCCACTCATATCCCGCAAAACTCAAGTTGCGTTCTTTTACTCTGCTTCAAAGATGCAGATACTGCCGAAAAACAATACCTCCAGCTTTACCAGCAAACCAACGGTATGATTAAAACGCGCAGAAAACCATTCTGTTATGCAAACAGCATGAAAGCGAGCACGCCTATGCAATGTGTCGTGAATTTATTTTTGATGACTACCTTGTGGCCAGCCCGCTACATGACGAATTCAGACTGCGCTTCTGCGTCTCACAGGCTATCAGGTTGCTCAGCATTGAAGAAAAAGTAAAAGAAACCGCAGAACTGTCAACAAGCTGGCTCAACGACAATGAGAGCAACCTGTTCGCTAATGACGAAACTGAGCAAACCACACCATCACAAAATCCGCTCAGCACACGACTCAATCAGCTAGAGAACAACCTGAACAGCGACATCAAACATTATTCAGAAGAACTAAAAACCAGCAAATACGAAAAAATGCTAAGCATCAAAGATGCTAAAAGTTTTACACCGACATTCAACAGCAGACTTCAGGAAATTATTCACAACCGCATCTCAACCACAGAAACTGAGATGACAAACGACAAACGGATATTTTTTAATGAATATTTAAAAAATCAGGAGTTGAGAAAACCAGCACTTTCCCTTCTCGGAAACGAAAAATATATTATGGTTATTGACGACAACCCTGTCTCAAGTGCCGAACTAAATCATTTTTTCAATGAACAGCAATTCACCACCTATTATTCAACAAACGGTAAAGCTGCTCTTTCAAAAATGCTGGAAAACATGCCATCACTGATTTTTATTAACAATGAAATTTCCGGAATGCAATCCAACGCAATTGTAAAAATGGGGAACATCTTACACAAAGACAAAATGCCCCCCACTATCGTCTTCACCAGCAAGGCAACTCGGCAGAACCTGGCAGACATTATGAACCAGGGTGCCACCAGCGTCGTATCACGCCCATTTAACTTCGATAAACTATTGACAAAAATAACCGCAGCTCTGTCTAGTTAACAGCAGCCACCTGTTTGATGTTTGCTGTATCAGGATTAGCGAACTAGCCGACTCATCTCCAAACTGGTTAAACAACGGCAAATTTAATTTAATACTGCTTATTAGTTTAAAAAAAAGCCAGCTCTTGTAGCGGGCTTTTTTTCTAGTCTTTCTCTCACAACTTGGATTTAACAATAGCTAGCAGCACAGCCTGCGATCTTGAACAGCGAATAGTTTTATCAAGATTCGCTATGTTTAGCTGCCAATCGTGCAGTCGGTTCACCAACACACTGTGCTTTACTAGTTTAAATTAAATCCCGATGCGTTTACGCTCCAGCCGGCGAATAAACTCTTCGAGGATAATGCGGTACAGATCATCGCCAAGAAATTTTGCCTCTACACTGGCATCGATGTTGGGATTATCGTTTACTTCGATTACGACGCCACTATCACCAATCTGTTTTATATCGACACCGTATAGACCATCACCGATCAAATTAGCCGCACGAGTTGCCACGTCCAGTATCTTTTTAGGGGTTTCATAAACAGGAATGGTTTGAAAATCACCGGACTCAACCTGCCCACTGGCACTGTGTTTATAGATTTGCCAGTGACCACGCGACATAAAGTATTTACAGGCAAAGATCGGTTTTTTATTCAGAATACCAATGCGCCAATCATATTCGGTATAAGTAAAGGCCTGCGCCAGTACCAGGGCAGACTGTTTAAACAGCTCGCCGAGATGTTTTTTAAGAGAAGCCAAGCTTTCCACTTTAACAATGCCGCGAGAGAAAGAACCGTCCGGAATTTTCAAAACCATCGGGAACCCCAGCGAATCGATTGCCGTTTGCATATCCTCTTTTTGCCGGTCCTTGCTAAGTATCAGCGTGGTCGGTGTCGGTATGCCATGGTTGCTCAGCATATCTGCCAGATAAATTTTATTGGTACAACGCAAGATAGACTGCGGATCGTCGAGCACCACCATACCCTCGCTCTCGGCACGCTTGGCAAAACGGTATGTATGATTATCGATAGCGGTGGTTTCACGAATAAAAAGTGCATCGTATTCGGCCAGCCGGATGTAATCCTGTTTGCCAATCAGCTCTACCGAAACACCCAGTTGCTTACCGATCGAGATAAATTTTTTAAGAGCGGTTTTGTCACTTGGTGGTAGTTTTTCTTGCGGGTCCACCAGAATAGCCAGGTCATAACGGGCTCGTTTTTTCGAACGCGGTTTCCTCCATACTGACTTGTTAAATTTTTCCAGCGCCACAGCAAAAACATCTTCGTCGTGACTGCTCAGATCATTAATGCCGCCAGGTTTGATGGATTCAATAAACCAGCGCTCGCGATGACAGATCGTCAATACCAGGATGGGGCAGGGAAACAGCTCAAAAATCTGACGCCCAAGATTTTCCAGTTCCGGTATATCGGTGATACCGAAAAAAAGTTTGATGCTAAGGCTGCCATCTTCAAGCGACCGCTCTCGCAGAGCTTTTTCCAGCAGCTGATTCTGATTACCAATATCCAGACTATAGAGGGATTTATTACTCAGGTCATTGATACTGCGCACAGAAGGAATAACCTTGTGATTACGCGCCTCGGCCAGCAGTGAACAATAATAACCATTAGTTAGGTACTTGTAACTGCGACACAGGTTAATGACCTGAGTTGCAGCTGTATTAAGCTCGCCATTTTGGCGCAGATAATCCTGCACACCTATGACATTATCGGACGGATAAAAGGCGGTCCAGTCCTGTGGATCATCAACAACAATAATTACTGAGTGCATATGGCATCACTAAAATGAAAGGTAAAAAAGACGTCTCGGCCGGGTGGGAAGGGTTGAGGAGTTAAAAAAAAAGCATTTTTCATCATAACGATGTAAAATTGCATTTGCTCAACTATACCTCTTACAGCTTACCGTTGTTTCTCACAGGTTAACATGATTCCAACCCTGCTCTCCCCTGATCGTCTTAAAGCATGCTTTGCCGCTGACTACACCGAGGCACATATCAAGTTCAGACATGCCTGTGATCGACATGATCATAGCGCATACCGTGAGTTTGTCTATAGGGAAAAGGGCCCGACCAATGAAAAATTATTCAGCTCTGTTTACTGGTTAGGAAACCCCAATGCAAAACGTGTTCTGGTACTGCAAAGTGCCACCCATGGCGTCGAAGGTTTTGCCGGTTCGGCTATTCAAATAGACTGCCTTGATGACTTCCTTGAATCTAAACTTGACGATGATCTGGCCATCCTTTTTATTCATGCTCTTAATCCATATGGTTTTGCCTGGCTACGTCGGGTAAACGAAAACGGCATTGACTTAAATCGAAACTTTGTTGATTTTAATGCACCCTTACCGGACAACACCGCGTATGCAGAACTGGCTGAACTACTATTACCTGGCAGCGAGAAAAACATCAACGAGGCCGACAGGAAATTACAATTAGCCCGACAGCAACTGGGACAAGTCGCCTTTGAACAGGCGGTCAGTGGTGGCCAGTATGCTTTCGCCGACGGCCTGTTTTATGGCGGCCAGGCAGCCAGTCAGTCACAACTATATCTGCAACAAATCATCACCGATTTTGAACTGTTAAAACGCGAGTACGTCGCCGTCGTTGATATTCACACCGGACTGGGCCCGTTTGGCTATGGCGAATTGATTTGTGATCACCCGCCAGAATCGAAGGGCGTGCAATGGGCAAAACAAGTCTATGGCCAGAGCGTCACCGAGCCGGCTCTGGGCAGCTCCAGCTCTGTACCCAAGGACGGGCTAGTGGATTATTACTGGCAAAACTGTCTGGCAGACAAACTGTGTTTTATTACCCTTGAGTTTGGTACTTACCCAGTCGAGCAGATGTTTGACATCTTACGTCTGGATCATATGCTACATCGTCACACAGTCAACTGGCGAGATAGCCACGTGCAAAAAATAAAACGGCAATTACGTCAGCATTTTTATCCCGCTACAGCAGACTGGCAGGAGATGGTATTATTGCGCGGTCGCCAGATCATTCGGCAAGCATTACAAGGGCTAAGTGCATAGCATGCAAAATAAAGATACAACATCCGGCAAATCGATCGAGTTCATCAGCGCAACGATTAAAGATCTGGACGATTTGGACAGAATTGAAAAACGCTGTTTTAAAATAGACCGCATGTCGCGCCGTAATCTGAAACACATGATCCAGAAGGGTAACTGTGATTTTATTCTTGCCCGGCAAGACAATAACACCCTGGCCTATATTCTGGTGCTGTATCATCGGGGCACTCACCTTGCGCGTGTTTACTCGCTGGCAGTATTACCCGAGACGCGCGGCCAGGGTCTGGGTGAATTATTATTGCAGCAGGCGGAAAATCTTGCGGCCTCGCGTGACTGCATTTATATGCGACTTGAAGTGCACCCCAATAACACTTCAGCCATTCGTCTCTATCAACGCAATCACTACGTCCCTTTTGGTTTACTAAAAGATTATTACGAAGACCATGCCGATGCATTGCGCTACCAGAAACGAATTTTATACCGTGAAGATCAGCTCGATTTCATTCCGGTACCCTATTACCAGCAAACCACAGATTTTACCTGCGGCCCAGCATCATTAATCATGGCTATGCAGGCACTGGACAATAGCATCAAACCCAACCGCACGATGGAATTGCAGTTATGGCGCGAGGCCACCACAATCTTTATGACCTCAGGTCATGGTGGCTGCAGCCCACCGGGACTGGCACTGGCAGCCTGGCGGCGAGAGTTTCAGGTAGAACTATGGCTAAACAGTCGCGATCCACTATTTCTTGATGGTGTACGCAGCGAAGCAAAAAAAGAAGTTATGAGCCTTGTGCATGAGGATTTTATGCAACAGGTCGGAGAAGCTGATATCAAGGTGCACTATGAAACCATCGGTATAGCACAGCTCGAACAAGCCCTTAAGGAGGGTGGCGTAGCACTGGTTCTGATCAGCTCCTACAGCTTTACACGCAGCAAAGCACCGCACTGGGTTGTGGTCAGCGGCATAGACGACACCTTCGTCTACATCCATGACCCGGAAGTCGATGAAGAAACCTATCGTTCCGAAACAGATAACATTTACCTGCCGGTAGCCCGCGATGCTTTTAATCGCAGTTTTCGTTTTGGTCAGTCTGGTTTACGCGCAGCGGTGATACTTTATCGGCGTTAATGCTGGCTTAACAACCAACCCAGAAAACACATGAACACGGTTTAGCGTTTGCTGTAATTAAAAGTTAAAGACAGAGAACAGTCACCTCTAACATTAGAGGCAACCGTTCTCTGATAAGACTTTTCACATCACCAGTAAAACGGTCGTTTAAGCCACATCTTTCAAACGGAACTGACTCAAATCAGCCTGAATACTTTCAGCATAGCGATTCAACTCAGCTGCTGTTGCTGATAATTCTTCGGATGAACCCGCCGTTTCCTGAGCCACTTTATCTAATTGAGAAATAGCAGTTGAAACCTCTCGAACACCATTTGCTTGTGTCTCAGAAGCAATACTAATCTCTTGCACCAAAGCACTTGTGTTTTGTACGCTATTAACAACATCATCGATAAGGGCTCCAGCTTCTTCAGCGACCGCAACACTACCATCGGTGAGAACACGTATCTCCTGTGCAGACTCCTGACTACTCTCAGCCAAGATACGAACTTCATTGGCCACAACAGCAAAACCACGACCATGAATACCTGCTCGCGCTGCTTCAATCGAAGCATTTAAAGCCAACAAGTTGGTCTTGTAGGCAATATCTTCAATAAAACTGATATGCTTCTGAATTTTATGCATGGCCTCAACCGTATCTTTCACTGCCACTCCACCTTCCTTACTCGATACCGCTGATTTTAGTGCCAGTGACTCAGTAGCTTTTGCATTTTCACTGTTTTTCTCAATGGTATGCTGCATATTTTCCAAAGATGCATTAGTTTGCTCCATACTCGCTGCTTGTTCGCTGGCCCCCTGACTAAGAGAATTCGCCGCCGCACTAACTTGCTGAGATGCGCTTACCAATGAAGCACTGGAGTCTCTTGTTTTACCAATCAGTGCCGACAGGTTATTTACCATATTGTCCAAAACCTGCATCATCTGTCCCATTTCATCTTTGGAGCGGGAAATAATGTTGACGGAGAAGTTACCACTGGCAACTTGTGAAAATATATCCATTGCCTGTTTGATAGGCCGAGTGATCAAACCACTGATAACTCCTGAGACAACAATACCGATAACCAAAGTAATAACGCCGATTAACAAAACCATTTTCTGCACATCAAATAGTTGTTGCTTATAGTGACTGGCATCCATCGCCAGCTCCACTACAGCAATAGGGCGACCAGAATAATCATTAATACTTTTAGACAACATTGTCATCGGGCGTCCAAGCAACTCCATATCACTCATCATCACCTTGCCGCCAAACACCGTATTAAAACTACCATCAGTAATACGTTTCATTTCATGGGTACTTGCGCTGACCTTATAGCCTGCCCCATTTTTAACATAGATCGTAATATCGGTATCGTATTGCTTCTTAAAATCGTCAACAAAATCCTGGCCCAATGCCATCCCGACCTCGACTGTACCTATGTGACGCCCAAGGTGCTGCACTGGCACAATACCGCGAATACCAATCCCGGCTATACCCTTTTCCAATCCACTAAACTCGGTTTTTTGACGATTAGCATCCACCACCATAGATCGAAAACCGGACAGATCATCTCCAAATTTTGGAGACTTGTGAACGCGCAACATAGAATGATTATCATGCGTATGGAAATGAAACTGCTTAACCTGATAGCGGCTTTTCAGTCTTGTATAGACTGGCTGTAACTCTTCAAACAAAGCTTTACGATCTTGCCGGGCAGCCAGACCTTGCACCGAATCCAGAGACGCAACCATATTAGCCAAGCTGCTAGCCATCTCTGCCCGACTATCAAGAATTGATACCGCATTCTGATATAATCGATTTAGTTCACGACTCTCAGCCTCTTCAATAACAGCACTGGTCTCGCGCAATACCGAAATAGCGACCAAAGAAATAGCAAGCAGCAATACCAGAATAAAACCCGCGCTGATCTTGCCTTTAATAGAAAGGTTATTTAACCATGTACTCATCTGACATCTCTCATTCTGATACCTTAATCACATGCTCGCTTAGCACAAACACGCACTATCAGAAAATGACAAACAAAAAAGGGAAAAGTGAATACACGACTTGATGATGACACACAGTCACGCATCAATACGACAGGCGCACACGACGATACACCCTATACAACTCTACCGGTAACCCCGCTATCATAGGAAAACCCTTAGACCGGAGGCTTTGCGTCCCTGACTTTCGACAGGTATGCCATTTTCACGACCGAATTCTACGCACCATTTTTGCGCATTGCAATAGTAATTGGTAATATTATTAAATTATAAAGCAGATAACAGCCAGTCCGCTTTTATTAGCGCCTGCCCTTTATTAAGATCAGCAATCAGCTTAAACTCCGCACAAAAATCTTATGTATTTATTAAGGTGGGTGCCGTATTGAGCGTGATGAGTCCTGTTTATTTGATTGCTGAATGCAGCATTTACCACAACAGTCCTAGTGATCGGGATTTTTATAAATACAAACCTGATTACGACCCGCTTCTTTGGCCTGATAAAGCGCATCATCCGCCTTATTTACCAACTCTTCGGCTGATTCAGCCTTAGCCAGCTCAGCCACTCCGATACTAACGGTTACGCTAGATTTAATAGACGAAAACTCGAACTCGCTAATTTTATTCTTTATTTTCTCTGCTACGGTATTTGCTGTATTAATATCGGTTTGTGGCAGGATAACTAAAAACTCCTCACCACCCCAGCGACCGATGATGTCATTTCTTCTGAGACTTTTTTTCACTAAATTAGACATCTCAACAAGCACTTCATCGCCTACAGCATGTCCATATTCATCATTAATATGCTTAAAGAAGTCAATATCATAAAAAACAATACAAAAAGACTTCTTATAACGAACTGCGCGATGCCATTCATCTTGTAGACAACTGCTAAGTTTTCGTCTGTTATAGATCCCCGTCAACTCATCTTTACTTGCCAGATTTGAAAGGTCTGTAAAAGCAGATAACAGGGAGGCCGACATTTCCTCAAACTCCTCTGCCAGGGTATTTACCTCAGTTAGCCGGCTTTTTGGAATGGTCAAATTAGAACCCGAGCGAATATTTTTGACCATTCCGTTTGTCGCGCGAGTTAATTGAACTAACGGCGAAGTTAAAAATCTGCTGATTAATAATGATAAAGATCCGCTGATTATAATAAGAACAAAAAGAATGATGGTTGTACGAATCTTTGCGTCTGATAGCTCATCAAAAATTGATGTCGCTGATCGCTCGACTTCAAGAGTGTAATTATCTGCATCAATAGAAACCGGGGTACTATAGCGATACCTCGCCCCGCCCCAACGATCCATCAGGCTCTTGTCTTTAAAATCAGGTATCCAGATAAGCATCTTATCATTCACTTTTTGAATTTCACCTGAAGGACTAGTGGAATTATTTTGTGTGCGCTCTAGTACAACACCAGCCTGATTTTTTAACCGCCAACTTATACTCATTCCATCCATGAAATGGTTATTAATATATTGCGAATCGAAATATTGGGCCTGGGTATCATGGCTGTGTTTCAGTAATCGCTCTTCAATATTAGATGCAATCAACGCCAGCTCAGTTTGCATATTTTTTTCAAGACGATCTTTGGTTATTCTGTTTTCTGCTGCCTGTAAAAATATAGCCGGCAATATAACTGCAGCAAAAATAGACATCTGAATAATATTACCAATATTAAATGTTTTTTTACGATGCAGCCAAAGCTCAAAGAAGAAGATGAAGAGTATAGCAAGAAGAGCATTAATCACACCATTTAACGGCTGTTTCATTGCGATAAGCAAGGTCTGTGTTATATCAATATGCATCACTAAGATATAAAACAGGAATACAAGAGGTATTCCAATGACACACCAGTACAAAATATCAGCCCAGATAAGGTTACCCAGTCGCCGAGCCGTATAACCGACAAAGAGTGCTTCTGCTATAAAAATAATAATGGCATATGGATGCCCCCATGCAAACCACAGCACAGAGCTACCTATTGCCGCAACGGTCACACCGGCCAGTGTTCCAAGCCGGATAATGGCAATCATGGTAAAGATCGAGCCATATATAACTTCAATCCCGTAAAACAACTCAATACGGAAATAGTTTCCCGCTAACGATAAGGCAACCAGCCCCGCAAGCATCGCTATGTCTTGTTGTCTTATTCCATTTTGCATAAAAAATTATCCTTGTTATACATAGGTGATTAATGTGAATCTTTCCTATATACCGTCATTTCACTATAGAAGCAGTATAGCATTTACATAAAAAAAGCAGGGTTTACACTATTTTATCGAAAAACCCTGCTCAGATAATGTGATTTGCAAACTCATCAGCGTGTAATTTCATCAGAATGATCGCATTATAATGCCGAGCACTTTAAGGAATAATACTAGTCTAAAATACTTTGTGAATGTGCAATAGAGAGCGTTCAAAATTCTGTGTCAGGTTAATTTAAATTTCCAGCACGCCATCCAAGCGACCTTCAAAATAAATAGCTAACTGAGACAATGCCTGGCTCCAATTCTGGATCGGCATTGTCCATTTCTCTGTTGCATTCAATATGCCAGCGTACAGTAATTTTAACAAGCTGTTTTCATTCGGGAACGCACCTTTCGTTTTTGTCAGCTTGCGAAACTGTCGATGGATTGCTTCAACTGCATTGGTTGTATAGATGATTTTTCGTATGGGTTCAGGGTATTTAAAGTAAGCCGATAAGTGATCCCACTTGCTTCGCCATGACTTGATTACAATGGGGTAGAGTTCGCCCCATTTTGCCTCCAGTTCATCAAGGACTGTTTCTGCTGCCTCTTTACTGTTTGCCCGGTAAACGGGTTTCAAATCAGCCATAAATGCTTTTTGATTTTTCGATGCAACGTATTTCATTGAGTTACGAATTTGGTGGATAATACAGAGCTGAATTTCTGTTTTGCGTATTTACGGACACCCATCTCTTTATTTGACTACTAACCACTCCAGTATTACCCTATTCAACAGGATTTATCAGATCAAGGAGATGATCATGCCGCGTCCTCGTTATGCTCAGGTATCACTCGATGCCACATCTTTTTATCATTGTGTTTCGCGCTGTGTACGCCGGGCTTTTTTATGCGGCGTGGATTCGTTCACCGGTAATAGTTTCGAGCACCGCCGGCAGTGGCTAGAAGACAAACTGCTTGAATTAGCGCAGATTTTTTGTATCGATCTGTGTGCTTATGCGGTGATGTCAAATCACTACCATGTCGTGCTTCATATCAATAAAGATCACGTATTTACGGACACCCATCTCTTTATTTGACTACTAACCACTCCAGTATTACCCTATTCAACAGGATTTATCAGATCAAGGAGATGATCATGCCGCGTCCTCGTTATGCTCAGGTATCACTCGATGCCACATCTT
>JAOULX010000011.1 GCA_029881795.1 Gammaproteobacteria bacterium | reverse complement strand
ATAATCTGCGCATTACCGACACCAGCGTCTTACCAGCTGTTGAACAGGCTGTCGGTCAGGTCAGAGTCAATATCGAAGCCCGTTTATCGATGGGGCTGATCAACACCCCGATGGCTGGTGCCAGTCTGCGAGTGGTCTCCGGTAATTACGTCACGGCCAGACCTTATGGTGTCCGCCACGGCGTCGATTTCTGTCATACCGGCGAAGTCAGAAAGATCGACACTCAGGCGATCCGAGCCCAGCTTGAACTCGGCAACATCACACTGTTATCACCGATTGGATATTCACCCAGTGGCGAAGCCTTTAACCTGCGCGCGGAAGATATCGCAACCGAAACAGCCATCGCTCTGCAGGCCGATAAGCTGATTATGATGACTGACGGCTTTCTGGCAAACAAACACAACGAACTGATTACCCAACTGGATATGAGTCAGGCCAAAAAACTGCTATTAAAAGACTGCTTTAACAGCGAGCAGCATTCACATTTAAGCAATGCCACACAGGCCTGCGAAAGAGGCGTACATCGTTCACATTTAATCAATCATCAGGTTGATGGTTCATTATTAATTGAGTTATACAGTCGTGATGGTTGCGGCACATTAATCAGTACCGAACAATACGAAGGAATGCGTACTGCTACCATCGATGATGTAGGTGGCATACTCGAAATCATCAAGCCACTGGAAGATCAGGAGATACTGGCGCAGCGCTCACGTGAGCAACTGGAACTTGAGATCACTCAGTTTATTGTTATAGAACGTGACGGCATGATTATCGCCTGCGCCGCATTATTTCCGTACCCCAAAGAAAGCATGGCGGAGATCGCCTGTCTTGCCGTACACGCGGACTATCATAAGTCGGGGCGTGGCGATAGTTTGTTGCAACAACTCGAGCAGCAAGCCAGAAAACAGAGTTTAAACCGGCTTTTTATTCTCACCACGCATACCGCGCACTGGTTTATTGAAAGAGGCTTTATTAAACAAGAGATAGAAAGCCTGCCGGTGAGTAAAAAAAGTTTTTACAACATGCAGCGCAATTCAAAAATTTTTATCAAACCACTGGACTAAATTAATAAAGCAGCGGCTAGCCCGCTTTCTTTTGCGCCAGATATGCCAGCCCACGGTTCAGTATCATTGTGATTTTCTGGAATGCCAGATAGTACTCTTTTTCAATCACCTCATTCATTCTGTCCGCGTAAATAATACCCAGCGGCCGACTGCCAACAAAAACTGAAACAGCACAAAAACATTCTGTCTGTATTTTTGTTTTAACGTCACCGGAAATTTTTTGCCAGTATTTATCACGATTATTTTCATTCAGTAAGAAAGTCTGTGGCTTTTTAATCAACACACTGAACAGATCAGGCACTTTCAGACTTATCTCAAACTCCTTCAGCGAATCGGCAGAATGTTTAAGATTAAGGTTGATTTTTGATTCGAGTTTTAAGCTGTCTGCCGACAGTGCTAAAAAACTGACGCGTGTCAGATCAAGTGTTTTATGCAAACTCAACACCACACTTTTTATCAGGCTGTTCAAGTCTGCGTGCTGTTTGATCAGATTGTTTAATAGCTCAATATCACTATTGAGTTTTTCCTGACTAAGCTCTTTAACAGACGGCAATATCTGCTCAGCTGCAACGACAGGCTTTGCGTTTGCTTTAATAACCTCTGCCACTTCAGCGGCGATACGATACTGAAATTCCGGGTACGTTTTCTGGTTCGATAAAACAAATAATGACGCTACCGGGCGATAACTCAGATCCATCTCATCGGTTGTCATCTTCAGCATTTGCTGATTCAGATAGCGCGTGGTTTTATTGCTGTTTTCACCGAAATAATGTGTCGCTTGTTGCAGGAAAGCCTGCATCTCTCTGCCGTACCAGCCATGCTGACAGATTCGCGCCAGCTTCGATGCCAGAGCCACTGCTGTGGCGTGAGTGAAATTATCGCAGTTTGATTCAAAGCTAAAACCAGCCATTTCCGGCAGATGCCACCGCTGCCCCAGTGCAGCGCCTATTTCATTTTTATCGCAGCCCAGAATTTCGTCAACCTGCTGTTCATAATCCAGACATTCATAATAGGCTTTATGCTCAATTTTTGGCATCACCTCAGCGCCGTAACACCAGAGCATTAAATCCGGCAACATTTGCAGATGCGCCGCCACCAGTATTTCTTCAGTCTCGCTAACACCCCGGTCACGCACCCACTGGCTGGCAAACTGGCTGGCATACCAGTTTTCTTTCAGACGGCGGTGGATACCTGCCAGGTTAGCAGCCGGTAAATTCAGATCTTCAATACAGACCATGGCCGAGATTTCCTCAATAAGCCGGCTGATGCCGAGCAAGGAAATAAGACTACTGATGTTGTTGATCGGAATTCGATTGGCTTTTTCACGAGCCTGATTGATCTGGCGAAACAGATTTGCCGCCATGCCAGGGTCAGACAGTATTACCGGCTGACATTCTGATGAGGCACGCTCATCATCCTTCAATATGGCCAGAGCTTGATCACGCCGGTGCTTGAGTATGGGTATGGGTTTCTCAGCCAGCTCATCCAGCCAGCTATTAATGCCTGATATCATCACGTGATTATAGACCTAAATCATCTCTCTGCTGATAATATGCAGAAAAAATATCGGCTTTTTCTGCTCCGTGGATAGATTTATTGATAGCCGATGTTTCTCACCTAACACTCCTTACTGCTGCAGGCTTTGCCAGCCGGCAGCTCACTTATTCAGCTATTCTGTTTTGATTCAGGGCACACAAACAGGTATTCTTAGCAAATTATAGAGAACACATTAAAACTGATGAATATCCCCCAAAGTTATATCGAGCTTTCGGTATCCAATGCACTGCTCGAAGACATCGGCAGCGGCGACGTAACCGGACAGTTAATTCCCGAGGATGAGGTCAGCATGGCGACCATCATCACCCGTGACAAAGCCACCATCTGTGGTATCGACTGGGTTGAGGAAGTGTTTTCTCAGCTCGATAATGACATTCACATCGAATGGGAAGTTGATGATGGCGACTGTGCAGAAGCAGGCCAGACCCTCTGTACCTTAAGTGGCAATGCACGCGCTTTATTGACCGGTGAACGAACCGCTCTGAATTTTTTACAAACCCTGTCAGCGACAGCCACTATGGCACGTCGCTATGCTGACGAAGTCAAACATACAGACTGCAAAGTTCTCGATACCCGAAAAACCATTCCCGGTTTACGTCTGGCTCAAAAATACGCGGTCAGCTGTGGCGGTTGCGAGAATCACCGGATTGGTTTATTCGACGCTATTTTAATTAAAGAAAACCACATAGCCGCTGCCGGCAGCATCGCCCGCGCCGTTGATGAAGCCCGCTTCATCAATCCGGGACTTAGCATCGAAGTTGAAACCGAGAATCTTGAAGAACTGCAACAGGCACTGGATGCCGGAGCGGATCGTATTATGCTGGATAATTTTGATATTGAAGCCATCGCCCAAGCCATTACAGTTTGCAAGCAGCAAGCAGAGCTGGAAGCCTCTGGCAACATTACACTGGAAAACATCCGCCAATATGCCGAAACCGGTGTCGATTATATTTCCATAGGTGCGCTGACTAAAGACATTCAGTCAGTCGATTTATCGATGCGCTTCGGACTGCTTTAATTGATCAGACGTCTGCGCATAATTACTCGACTGATCCGACTTTTTCTGGTGATGGTTTTAGGCGTCTTCATGGCGGCACTTTTTTTACGCCATACTATGTCACCAGCCGGCTGGCCGGCCACTATGACTCGCTTCTGGCACCGTCGAATTTGTCGTGCTTTCAATATCAACATCCAGGTTTACGGCAAGCCGCCAGTGCAGACCATGCTGCTGGTTGCCAACCATATATCCTGGTTTGATATCACCGCTCTGGGTTCGGTTATATCTGCCCGTTATCTTTCAAAATACGAAGTTGTTGGCTGGCCTGTAATCGGCTGGCTGGCAAAAAAAGCTGGCACCCTGTTTATAAAAAGAGGCGCCAGTCAGTCTGCTCTGCAAAGCATGCAACAAATGTCGCAAGCTTTGCAGCAGGGCGATCATGTGGTGTTATTTCCTGAAGGGAAAACCACTGATGGAAGCAGCATTAAAAAATTTCATGCGCGGCTTTTTCAAAGCGCTGTTGACAGTCAGGTGATGATTCAGCCCATTCTGATTCGCTACCCCCATCAGCAAGGCGTTCATCCTAAAGCGCCGTTTATTAATGATATAACAATCTATCAGTCAGCTATCGGCATGCTAGGGGAAACTCATATGAATGTAGAGCTGCATTTTTTAGCACCACTGCCTACTGCCGGCAAGTCCCGTGACGAGCTGGCAAAAGAATGTGAAACAATAATGCGTCAACAACTTATCAACACAGGTAACCATTCATGAATAAAATATTTATACTGCCCGGCTTTTTTGCTTTTCTGATGATTTCATTTTCTGCACTACATGCCGCACCGGTACTGGTTGAAACACAATGGTTGGCAGATAATATCGACAAAAAAAACATCGTTGTAGTCGATACCAGTGATGCTACCCAGAACATGCGCTTTCATATCCCGGGTGCAGTTCACATTGACTACAACGAGCTGGTTCACAAACGCAAAAAAGATCAGGTTTCCGTCCAAATACCCAACGACTATTTCATCCGCCTTTTAGCTCAGCGTGGAATCAGTAATACATCCTATATTGTTATTTATGATGACATGGGCGGACTAAATGCCGGCCGCCTGTTCTGGCAACTGGAACAGATTGGTCACAGCCAGGTTTCTGTACTCAATGGTGGGCTGGTTAAATGGATTATTGAAAACCGCAAAGTCAGCAACATCAATAATAAAATCATCCCAACAGTTTATCGCGCCAATACAAATAATCTGCGCGACAACCTGGCTAGCATTGCCAGCCTTAGCAACAAAAAAAATCTTTTAATCGACGCGCGCAGCAAAGAAGAATACACAGGCCATCCTAAATACCCGCGCAGCGGCCACATTCCAGAGGCCTATCACTGGGACTGGCAATCTAATATTCAATTTGATCAGGCTTTTACTGCAAAGAACAGTGTTCAAATTCTGAGCCAGCAAAAACATATTAATTTAAATAATAAAGCTCAGCCCGTCATTACTTATTGTCAGTCCGGTCATCGCGCAGCACAAAGCTATCTGACACTTCGCAGCCTGGGTTTTGAAAACGTCAAACTTTATGATGGCTCAATGGCTGAATACAGTCTCAATAAAAGCCTGCCACTGGATAAAGGCTGCAGCCACTGCTAGCTTGTTCAGATTTTTGTTTGCCACATGATCGAAGTCTTATCCGATAGTGGCGACTGACTCTGTTACAACATTGCTACTCTAAACAGCGGCAGTATGCAGGTGAACTATCAGACAGTCTGTTTCTGCCGATACAAAACATAACATACTATTTTTACGGTTTGTGCGATTACGCGGCAAGTTTCTCTCCTCTAGATGCCAACGCAAGCTAGCAGCCCGCTGATATTTGAAATCAATTTAAACACTCGAATGATGAAAAAATTTTATCAGCAGGTTCTGTTTTAAACGATTCACAACTGACAAACAATCACTTAGCTCATTTTGTTACAAAACAAATAAAGATCGTATTAATAATTAATATCAATTAATGGATTCTATTAAAAAATTTAATTTGTTTGTTTTCAAAAATACATATAACTTTTAACTACACCAGCTGACATATACATTGTATTGAGCAGCATGATTTAGTAACAGAAGCCCGGTCAGACCGGGTTTATCTTTAAAGGAGAATTCCGGATAAATCAGGTGTAAAAAAAGACTTAGGTCTAATCAAACAGAGCTCAATCAGCTCATCTAAGCCCGCAGGGTGCACGCCGTCACAGGCTACCTTGCGGGTGACATTAATCCCTCTGGTAGCGGATCTTCGTAATCACCAGCTGCTTTTTTCCTTTCGGCAAATCCAGACTAACGTCATCGTCGAGATTTTTACCCAGTAATGCTTTGGCCACAGGAGAATCCATACTAATATACGCGTCTTCTCTATCAAACTCATCCGGGCCAACTATCCGGTAGCACTGTTCACAACCGTCTTCATCTTCTACCGTAACCCAGGCACCGAAAAATACTTTCTGCTGGTTATCCGGCACCGTAGACACCACTTTCATATTCTCCAGTCGTTTACGTAAAAAACGCACCCGACTATCGATCTCGCGTAGCTGTTTTTTCCGGTAGATATATTCTGCATTTTCAGAACGATCACCTTCTGCTGCCGCTGCACTCACCGCTCTGGTTACTTCCGGTCTTAACTTGAACCACAGATGATCCAGTTCTTCAGCCAGATGTTGATAGCCCTGTGCAGTAATATATTTTGAGCCTGGTATTTGTGGCGCACGATAACGTCCCATTAATAGCGGCCCTGATCCAGCATGATCAGTGTACAGTCACGAACGCATTGAATACCGTGTTCTTCAAATGTATTCTCGATAGACTCAGATTCTGTACCCGGATTAAAAATCACTCGCTTCGGCTTTAACGCACAAACAGCATCAACCATTGACTGCATCCGGTCTGGCCCCACGTATAAAGTAATGGTATCAATCTCCGTCGAAATATCAGTCAAAGACGCAATAACCCTAATACCCTCTATCTGCTCTACTTTCGGGTGTACCGGGATCACATCATGACCTGCTGCCTGCAACTTAACTAAGGCTTGATAGGCATACCGCCCGGGTTTTGGGCTTGCCCCTAAAACAATCACTTTTTCCAAAATATAACTCCAACACTAAACAATGAGATAGAAATAAACTATGTCATAAGTCTGTAAAAATTCGAGCGAAATTCGCAATATATGCTATTTATTACCGCATAATCTTCTTTTTTCAGTTTTTCTAACTATGGCCAATTATGTTTCTATCTTCATTTAAAAACTCTTCTCTTGCACTTAAGTTTGTGATCTCACTAAGCATTATTTTAGTCAGTGGCTGCTCTATTGCCATCGTGCTTCTGCATATTCGTCAGGATATGATTATCGAAGCATTACTGAGTAGTGTACAAAGCGGTTTATCCCAAACCAGTCAAGCAGCTTCTACTGAGGTTTTCGCTCAATTAGAGCACAGCGTCGATAAAATTATCTCATCATTTATCAACGAGCTCAGTATTTTGATGATTGCAATTGCTCTTTTTGTAATCATCACCGTTTATTTAATTTTTTTGCTATTAATACGCAAACGACTGGCGGCACTGGCCACCCGCTTCAGAGACGTATCGGAAGGCGATGGTGATCTGACTAAACGCATTAGCCTTCAAGGCAACGATGGCATCGATAAACTGGGACATCAATTCAATAACCTGATCGAAAAAATTCAAGTCATTATGCTTAAGGTGGTCTCTTCATCCAATCAGCTGTCTGCTGCTTCCAACAGAGTCTCTGAAATAACACAACAGACTGCGACCGTAATTGTTCAGCAACGCGCTGAGACTGACCAGATTGCTGCTGCCATGAATCAGATGACGGCGACAGTGCTTGAAGTGGCCAATAATGCAAGCAGTGCCGCCGATGCTGCTCAGCACGCACAAGATGAATCCTTAGAAGGCAAACAGACAGTAGAAAATACTATTGAATCGATTAACTCACTAGCCACTGAAGTCATTCAGGCCAATGATGTGATTAAACAACTACAAGTTGATAGTGAAAATATCGGTTCTGTACTCGACGTTATTCGTTCAATTGCTGAGCAAACCAATCTGCTGGCGTTAAATGCGGCCATTGAGGCAGCTCGAGCAGGTGAACAAGGCCGGGGCTTTGCCGTGGTAGCAGACGAAGTTAGGGTGCTGGCCAGCCGAACCCAACAATCAACCGAAGAAATTCATCAAATGATTGAACAATTACAGGCTCGCGCCAATAACGCTGCCACTGTCATGGAAAGCGGTCACAGCCGTGCTAAGGACAGCGTTGAACAGGCATCTAAAGCCGGTCAGGCACTGGATAAAATTACACAGGCCGTCATTTCAATCGCTGAAATGAATACGCAAATTTCTCACTCCACCAATGAACAACAAAGCGTGGTTGGCAGCATGGATCAAAACCTGACCAGCATCAGCCACTCTGCTAATGAAACGGTAACGGCAACACAAAATACCCTGAAAGAAATTCAGGAACTATTACGCACCTCAAATGAACTGGAGAAAACACTCTCACAGTTCAAGTTATGAGTGCTATTTAAAGTTAAGAGTTTTTTCTCAGCCGAGAAACAAAAAATATTACTGCGGCCGCGACCACCATACTGGGCCCTGCAGGTGTGTCCCATTGCATCGATGACAGCAGCCCCGTCAACACGGCCATCATACCAACCAGCATGGCTATCACTGCCATTTGCTCGGGTGTCTGGGCAAACTTTCGCGCCGCAGCCGGCGGAATAATCAACAATGCAGTGATTAATAAAATACCGGTTATTTTCATCGCCACAGCAACAACAACTGCCATTAATACCATAAAGATTAAGCGGATCTTCAATACCTGCACACCCTCAACCCGGGCCAGGTCTTCATGCACCGCGATGGCTATCATCGGTCGCCAGATCCAGGCTATAAACGGTGTTAATATTGCAACGCTGGTCACAATAAACCAGACTTCCTTTTCACTTAGCGCCAGAATATCCCCAAACAAATAGGCATTGAGATCTATCCTCAGACCTTTTGACTGCAATATCGCAATCACAACCAGACCAAGACCCAGCGAGGTATGTGCCAGAATACCGAGCATGGTATCGGTAGCCAGATCCTGATGGCGCTGCAACCAGACCAGACTGATGGCCACTACAACACCCAGCAAGGCCACTCCCAGTGCCGGATGAACACGCCATAAGATAGATAAAGCCACACCTAACAGCGCTGAATGCGCCAGTGTGTCACCGAAGTACGCCATTCGCCGCCAGACCACCAGACAACCTAGCGGGCCAGTCAGCACCGCCACTGCCAGCCCGGCCAGCAGTGCTCTGTAAAAAAAATCATCCATGCTCGTGCTCCGTATCCAGCGGCACAACCTGTCGGCAACCTGCATCCTGATCCCAGTGTTGACAACCGCTTCCCAGCGGAACCACATTGCCGTGGCTGTCATGTTCATGATCATGGTGATGGGTATAAACAGCAAAACCCTCCATCGCACCGCCAAACAAACGAATGTATTCCGGGTGCTGACTAATCGCATCCGGGTGACCACTACAACAAATATGGCGGTTCAGGCAAAGCACCCGGTCAGTCGCCTCCATCACCAGATGCAGATCGTGTGAAATCATTAAAATACCGCATTGATACTGTTGACGAACCGCAGCTATCAGCTGGTAAAGCTCTTGTTGACCGATCACATCAACCCCCTGAGCAGGTTCATCCAGCACCAGTAAATCCGCCTTTTGCAAAATAATCCGTGCCAGTAACAAACGCTGCAGTTCACCACCCGATAAACTCTGTATTGCTGTTTGTTGAAAACCGGCCAGATTCACTTGCTGTAACACCTGCTCGATATCATCAGCCTTAACCGCTGCAACCATTTTCAAAAAACGGTTCACCGTAACCGGCATAATCTCATCGATATGCAGTTTCTGCGGCAGATAACCAATTTTCAGATTTTCAGCCTTGCTAATCACCGCACTGTCAAACTTGATTAAACCCAGCAGGCCTTTGACCAGGCAGCTTTTACCGGCACCATTGGGGCCAATCAATGTAACGATTTCACCCCGGTTCACATCCAGATTCACATCATGCAATACAGTGCGGCCGGCGAATGAAAGCCGGGCTTTTTTTACGGAAATTAACTGTTCTGCCATTATTTCATTCTGCTAATGAATCACTTATCATGCGCCTATGATATTACGTTGCTGTCTTTTATTGTTAGTTTTTTTCTCACCTGCTGTAGCTCAGCCTGCTCAGCATTCCCAGACTGAGTCTGATATTGAATCGCATACTCAGAGCCAGCTCAGGGTAGTCAGCAGCATCCGGCCACTGCATTCACTGCTTAGCGCAATCATGCACGGTAGTGGAAAACCGGCCCTGTTATTAGACAGCAGCCAGTCCATCCATCACTATAGTCTGCGTCCTTCGGAGCGCCGGCTATTGGCTAATGCTGATCTGCTATTCTGGATCGGTGACACACTGGAAAGTTTTATGCCCCGAATTTTACATGCGCTTCCAGATCACACGCGGGGTGTTAAGCTGATTGAAACAGACCAGCTGCTGTTGCTGCCCCCGCGACAAACAGATTCAAATGCATCAGGTAGCAACAACCATCACACGCACGCTACTGTTGACCCGCATATTTGGTTATCGCCCGCTAACGCTATACTGATGGCAAAAAAAATGGCAGCTGTTCTGAGCGAAGCAGAGCCGTCACACGCAGCTGTTTATCAGCAAAATACAATAAAACTCACCGCGCGACTGAATCAGTTACAGAAAAAAATTCGCTTATCTTTTCCGCAGAAGAAGTTTAACTATCTGGTCTACCATGATGCCTTTCAGTATTTTGAAGATTCGATTAAGGTAAAACCACTGGCGGTTATTAGCACCAATGAAGAACAGACTCCGGGAGCCCGTCATCTGAAGCGGATTCATAAACTGCTGACTGATAATAAAGTGAACTGTATTATTTACAATACCAGCACCTTACCGCCGATAGTTAATAACCTGATCCAAGATCACGCCAGCCTTGCTGTTTACCTGGAACCCACAGGCCAGCAGTTTAAAAGTGGAGAAGATTTATATTTTCAGTTAATGCATACAATGATCGATGCCTACAAACAATGTCAGATCAACAATTCCCCACGCCCTTAATGCAGATGGCTATCTATGCGTGATAAAAAACCAGGTATTATTGGCCACACTGCGGTCTGATCAGATCATTAATAACTTCTGCCAGCCTGCTATTGTTGGTACGAGATTTCACCAGCACCGCACTGACCTTGTCCGCATACTCATCACCCACATCATACGCGGAAAAGATAACGACCCGCGGAGGTATGGCTAGTTGCTCGATGAGTTCCAGCAAGTCCAGGCCTGAACCATCCGGCAAACCAATATCAAGCAGAACCAGATCAAATTTCTCCTGTTCCAGTGCTTCTATTGAAGCCGCTTTTGTACTGGTCCAGGTTAATTCACAATGATTACGCAGCATTTTGCTGACGACACTGTGGACATCCGTTTCATCTTCAACATGTAAAACACGCGGCATGTCAAAACTCCCGGCAGCCTGTTTAACCGCATCGATAAGGTGTTGCTGATCAATCGGCTTTTGTAACCATTCGACTACCCCCAGCGCACCACCATGCAGATCACGTTTTGTTTCATTGGCTTTAACCGAGATCACCACAACAGGAATCTTAAAGCCTCTGGCAACATCATGCAGGTCATCCAACAGATCCAGTCCATTCTCTCCCGCCAGCAGCAGATCCAGTGTAATGGCTTTATACTGAGCAGGCTGCTGTTCCAGCTTTTCACGCGCCACTTCAATGTTATATGCAATGTCACAGTTAAAACCGGCTTCTGCCAGCATGCGTTTAAGTAATGCAGCCACATCCGGGTCGTCCTCTACAATCAGTATGCACGGCTGATGCTGACCCAGTAATATTCGTGGACTGTCGTCCTGCTCGGTCATTTCACCGATCAGTTCTGGCAACTCAATATAAAATGTGGAACCGACACCTTGCCGGGTTATGAAATCGATTTGTCCGCCATGTTTTTCAACGATTACTTTTGTAATACTCAGACCCAGACCCGTGCCACCTTTCTGACGGCTATCGGATGAATCTGACTGGGTGAATTTTTCAAACAGTTTGGGAATAAACTCCTCAGGGATACCGGGACCGTGATCGGTTACCGAAATCCGTAACGAATCTTCAGCGTGGCGGGCAACTGATATCTCAACGGTTTCGCCCTGTGGAGAAAACTTGGCAGCATTTGACATCAGGTTTGCCATCACTTGCATCAGTCTGTCTTTATCTGCATACACGGTTGAATCGGGAATTTCATTTGCAATAACAAAGCTAACCCCATGTTCCTCACCATAACCGGCATTATCCAGAATTGCCTGCTGCAAAAAGGGCATGACCGACAAGCTCTGAAATTTAAATGACATCTGTCCGGACTCGATTTTCTGAATATCCAGAATATCATTTATTAACAACAGCAATCGTTCGGTATTATTGCCAGCAATTTTCAGCATTTCCTGCGCTTCTGCCGGAATTTCACCAACTATTCCCTGAGAGATCAGACCCAGTGATGCGCGGATTGATGTCAGTGGTGTACGTAACTCATGACTGACTGTAGAAATAAATTCATTTTTCATTTTATCGGTTTTTAAGCGCTCAGTAATATCCCGCACAATAGCAACAAAACGCGGCAGCTCTCCTGGCGGATTAATATACTGAAGAAATATTTCAACCGGTATTGTATGGCCGTCTTTATGCTGATGCACGGTCTCGAAACTGAGCACTGATTGCTGGCCTGCAATCATCGGTTCAACCATCTGCCGGAACTGCTGTTCTGAAATTTCCGGTTTAATGTCAAAGGCCTTCATCTGCATCAGTTCTGCTTCGGTATAACCAACCTGACTCAGCGCACCGGCATTAACATAAAAAAACATCAAACTGTCTGGCTCAAACATGAAGACGCAGTCCAAGGTCTCATCCAGCGTTGTTTTAAACCGATTTAATTCCTGCTCCGCCATCACCCTTTCGCTAATATCACGCAGGATACCTACAAAACCTTGCTCTCCATCTATGGCCATGGGTGCCACATTAATTTCAACCGGAAAATGCGCCCCATTTTTTCTTAAGCCTCGCAGGCTCTTTCCTTCTTTTATCAGTCGCGACATATCAAGACGGGAATTATTGACGCGAATTTCATGTTCTTGTCTTTCACTTTGCTGCATCAGAAACGATACATTTTGGCCTCTCGCTTCTTCTAAGGTATAGCCAAAAATATTTTCTGCCGCCGGGTTAAAGCCGGTAATCACGCCATTTCTATCAATCGTAATAATGGCATCAGCAACTGTTTCAAGGACGGTACGCTGACGTATCTCACTGGCTTTTAATTCATGCGTGCGTTCACTGATTTTAACTTCCAGATTTTGCTGATATTCTTCCACCTGCGCCATCAATTGCTGATACGTTTTAACCAACACGCCTATTTCATCTTTGCGGTTAACGGGCATGTCTACTTTGCTGGTACGCTGATGACTATAGTCACCCATGATTTGTGTTAATTGTTTAAGCGGTGCTGACAAACGATTGGCATAAGCAACACCGAGCAAGGTTAGTACCACAACCAACAGCAGAGCCAACAACATGACATCATTTAATACGCCAGCTTGTTGCGCCAGAATCGCACTGTAGTTCTGCACGATTCCGACGGCAATAAAACGTTCCGGCTGGTTTGAATCAAACGCCAGCTTGGTAAAGTTAACCACTTTTTTATCATTCGTATCGGTCGGCAACAGTACAAAATCATTTTGCTTATTATCAGGCAAAAACATGTGTGCTATTTGCGGGATATCCTCCTGAATGCGATAGCGTTTGCCCAGATCAAAGCCATAAGTTTTACTTGCATCGTGATGCAGTAAGTAGCCACCATGATCGTTAGTAATATAAATATTGCGGTTTGCATCCTGAAAGTTAGCCTCTAATTTCCTCAGATGATTCCCTATTTCTGCAGTAATCAGCAATACGCCGGCAAACTCGCCACTGGACTCATCGTATATCGGAGTAGACGTTCTCAACACCTCACTGTGCGGCAGACTGACCTTGCCATACTCTTTATTGAGGTTTATCTCAGACAGATAGACTTGTCCTGCAGACAGGACAAGCGCTTTTTTGAAGTACAGTCGAGGTGCCTTATTTTGCAGCAAATCACTTCTGATGATTTCTACTTTATCACCATCACGGCCGACCACTACCCGTTCCTGTCCGTGTTTGTCGATCAACCGTAGCTTCAGATAATTAGGCTTGCTGGCCAGCAAGGTTTTAAAAATAGACTGCTGTCGCACTACCCACTGTTGATATGTCGATTTACCAAGCCTGTCATAATTGCTGTTTTTCAGGGCCCTTAGCATACCCTGAACAGGCGGTGTATTAGCCAGAAAGATGACATCTTCCTGCTGCGCCTCAATGTGCGCTAATAAGCGACTAGAGACGGTATGAATTTCTTTTGAAATACCTTGCAGCGTCTCCTGCACCAACAACTCTGTGGTTTTGGAATAAAACAGTCCGCCTACCATTCCGGCACTCAATAACACCAGAAAAATCGCGCCTAGACTGATTTTATGAACAATTGAAAGTCTCATCATAAATTCTTTGTTTCTTTTCTCTTTAAAAATCATCACAACGCGATTATTGAGTGTGATAAGGCTCCACTTTCAAGTCACGTAACAACTCCCTGACCGGAGTGTAATCCAGTGCCTTAACCCAACCCGTGTATTTACCACTGCGGGCTGCACCTTGATCCGGCTTAATTGCCAATAATGTTTTCACTACCTGGTCTGAAACCTTGTCGGGAATCTCTTTCATAGCCGCAAAACACCACTCAGGGAACAATTTCGTGCTAAGAAAAAACGGAAAACCTTTGATGTCTTTATTATTGATAATACGAAGGTATCGCATATCAATTTTGCCGGCGGCCTCCATACGCTCGAGCTGATCTGTACGCACCACACCGGCATCTACTTTTTGCTTAAGTACAGAAAAAACCACTTCGGTCTGTGTTTTAGTTACGCCGAAACTCAGTTCACCCAGTTCATGCAAAGGATCAAAGCCCTGCTCAAGCAACTCTAACCATGCCACGCGCCAGCCACCAAAAGCGGATTCGGATACGGCCATCAGTTTTTTTCCTGCTAAATCGTCTATTTTTAAAATATCTTTATTGAGGGCGTGAGTAAAAATCACCGAACCAAAGCGGGTTTGTGATGTGTTAGCGCGTTTATTGTTTAATGTCAGCAGCGCTCTGGCCTGATATAACTGCTCCAACTCAACAAAAGATGACGGATTCGTCAGCACAAAATCAAACTGCCCCTGCCCACCTTTCTCTGTGATTTCAGGAAGACTAACAATCGGCACCAGCGTAAATGTATGTTCAACTATGTTTTTATTCAGTTCATCAACCGTAGCCTGCCAGGCAGCAAAAGCACTCTCTATTCCATGATGAGCACGCACCGCTACTTTATAGTCCCGCGCTTGTAGTTCAGCACTCACCGTCAATGCCAGCAAAATCAACAACGCAGGTATCCGGCTCAGCATGATCAGGACTCAGCGTTAAATTGTTGCCAGGCGGATTTAATCTGCTCAGAAATTGCCATTGGATCAAACGGCTTATAAATAACATCAATAGCGCCTAAAGCCATATATTCAGCAACCTCATTAGTCTGTACTTTGGCTGTCATAAATATCACCGGCACTTCCTTCATACCCGGCAGCTGCTGCAATGCCGCCAGTGTCTCGATACCATCCATACCCGGCATCATCACATCAAGCAGAAATAATTGTGGATTGAACGCCTCGGCAGAGGCCAGTGCTTCTTCACCACCACTACAAATTTGCAATTCAAAACCGCCAATTTTTTCTAATGCAACTTTTGTAACGGCTCGAATATCAGGCTGATCTTCAACATATAAAATTCGTGCTAGTTCAGTCATTTAACCTTCTGTCTCCTGTTTTCTTTGTCATTTTACCGACTCGCTTTCTCACTCTGACATTATTGTTAATATCATCTGTTTTACTTGCTGGTCAGGCCCAATTTTGCATCCACTGCATTGATCAGCGCCACTACATTAATGGGTTTGGTGATATAGTCATCAAAACCAGCATCAAGCCCCTTGTCTATATCAGATGGCATTGCATTGGCACTGATGGCTATCACCGGGATATTAGCAGTCAGCTGATTCTGACGCAGTCGTTTAAGCACCTCAAAACCGTCCATACCCGGTAAATTTATATCCAATAGAATCAGGTTGGGCTTATGCTCCAGCGCCAGTTCAAGACCTAATAGCGGCTCATGTGCGCTCCACATATATATTTTTTTGCTATAGCCTAACGACTGACTCACCAGTCTTAAATTAGCCGGATTATCCTCTATATATAGCACGGTATAATCGTGTTTTTTGGTTTTGTCCGAAAATGCAGGGGCTGCAGATGAATCTGCTGTCGCTTTCTGTTGTTGCGAAAACTCTGGCGCTGATGGCAGCTCAAACCAGAATGTACTGCCACTTCCCTGCTGACTATATACCCCTATATTACCGCCCATAATTTCAATAATATTTTTTGTGATCACCAGACCGATCCCGGTACCTTCTATAGCAGAGTGCTCTGCGCCTATTCGTTCAAACGGCGTAAACAGTTTTTGCTGCTGCTCAGTAGTCAGTCCCACGCCCGTATCCGTGATACTGATCCGGGTCATTTGATTGCTCATATGCTGGCAGGCTATCGTCACCTTGCCTTTTTCTTGATTATATTTTACGGCATTACTCAACAGGTTTAGCAGCACCTGTTTAAGGCGAGTGCGATCGGCCCGCGCCGTGCTATTTTGCTGTAATAATTGATCAAAACTGATGTCCACGCCATCACGACTCAAACAAATATCAATCTGACGCTTTTCAGCTAATGGTGAAATCAGCTGCATCGATTCTGCAATGATATCTGCCAGCACAACAGTTTCCAACGTCAGTTCAATGTGGCCGGTTTCAATCTTAGACAGATCCAGCACCTCATTAATCAGCTGTAGCAAATGCTCACCTGCGGTGACAATCTCATGCACATTATCTTCTTGAATCGCTGTTAACGGATTAGCGCTATCCAGTTTCATCAGCTGACTAAAACCAATGATGGCATTTAACGGGGTTCGTAACTCATGACTCATGCTGGATAAAAATTGTGACTTGGCACGATTAGCCTCTTCTGCAGATTGACGCGCCATCATCAGTTCATGTTCGGTTTTTTTACGCTCGGTAATATCCTGCACCACACCCAGCATATGCAGCGGTTTGCCATCATCACTGCGCACCACATCACCACTTTCCTGCAACCAGTGTTCACTGCCATCACTCCAGATAACACGGTGTTCGATATTGTAATCCACACGATTTTCGATACAGTCTGTAACGGCATCGGCAACTCGCTGCCTGTCGTCAGGGTGCAGCGCTGCCAGAAAATTATCATAGGTTGTTGCGGTACTGGCTTTCTCATAACCAAACAAAGGCCAGATCAGATCCGACCAATATAATTCATTCGTCTGTATATCCCAGTCCCAGGTACCCATTTTGGCAAACTCCTGGCTGCGACTGAGACGTTCTTCGCTATTTCTTAAAACCGTTATATCCGTACGTGCGGATACATATTTGTAAGGCATTCCCTTATCGTCAAGAAAAGGCACGATGGTCGATTCGACCCAATACTCGTTACCCTCTTTACTACGGTTACAGAGGGTGCCGTGCCAGATCTCACCCTGCGAGATAGTGGCCCATAGATCCTGATAAAATGCTTTAGAATGGCGCCCCGATTTCAGCAAATTATGATTCTGACCCAGCAGTTCTTCACGGCTATAACCACTGATATCACAAAATCGCTGATTCACACTGGTTATCTGGCCGTTGATATCGGTGGTGCTGACAATATCATGCTGATCCATGGTCACCAGTTGATACTTGCTTTCCCTTAAGGCTTCCTGCAGATCCGTATTCATCCGCCGGCTCCAGCGTGCACGCTTGGCTCTGGCAACTATTGCTGACACGAGATGCGAGGCTGTGACCGGCTTTACCAGAAAATCATCGCCCCCCAGATTTAACGCCGCCAGTTGAATATCAAGGTCCGACTCGGTTGATAAAAACATGATGGGCATCAGTGCCCAGTCATCATCCTGCCGAATAACCTGTGCTAACTCAGGCCCGCTACAACCACTCATGTAAACATCGAGCACGGTAATGTCCGGCTTAAATTCGTTTAATAAATCTAAAGCCAGTAGTGGCTGCGAACAGGCTTTAACCTCCATCCCAGCATCAAGCAATATGGTTTGATAATATTTAAGCAGCGTTTCATCATCATCAATAATCAGCACTTTATAGGCTTCAGTTTGCCGTCGCGAGGTCAGACCATCCAGCGTTGCAATCAGTTTGCTGACATCAAGCGGTTTGGTGAAATAACGCCGTGCACCGGCCTGTGCCGCTATCAGCCTTGCGCTAATATCCTCATGCACTGAAATAAACACCACCGGGGGTGTAAAACCGGTTTTGTCCAGCAAGCCTGAAATAATTTCAGCGCCGGTCAGCTCGCTCTCTTCAAATACGATGTCCATAATGATCGCATCCGGCATTTGCTCATGGTAAGCAGCCGCAAAGCTGTCTAATGCTATAAAGTGGCGCACCCGATAGCCGGCGCGCTCAAGTTTTAGCTGCAAATCTGCAGCCAATAATTCATCATCTTCAGCCAGATAAATGAGATTACCGCTACTGTGTTTTTGCGCAGGGTTTTGTTTAATGAAGGGAACTCTCGAGGGCTGCCATGCACTGACCGCTTGCTCAAGCTCAAGCATCAGCGTCTCTAACCGCGAATTGTTAAATTGAGAACTCTCGATGGACGCTTTTAATTGTTGTTCTAAAGCACGCGCTGCAGCGCTGACACCCATTGCCCCAAAGGTACCACCAGAACCAGCCAGACTATGTATCAGCCGGTGTAAATCATGTGATTTTGTAATATTGTTTGCCGGCGCAGCTGAAATATCTGACCATAGATAGTGCATTTCATCAATTTTGCGTGGCAGCTGCTGACAAAAGACCTGCTGCAAAGCCCATAGCTGATCAACAATTTCAGATTCATTAGATTTAGACATCCGTTACCGTTCTCATCGGGACTGTTCTTTTGGATTTTTCTGTAACATTCGGGAAGATTGCCGACCAAGTAATTAAACACTGAAAGTTTAGCAGTTATCTATCAAAACATCCTGTTTGTATCCGCCCCGCTATTAGCAGCTACTAGTCTTTACGGATTTACAGTGCGGGTTTTGCTGTATCCAAGTGAGACAGATCCCCCCCCCACATATACCGTTCTAAGCCAGCCTCTGAATGATTATATCAAGTCCATCAAAACTATACACATCGCCGATAAGGACTCTGTAGCATGGCTTTGTTCTGCAGCAGTCGATGATTTATCGTGCTTTATTTTCTGCCATAATGCCGCATACATTCATTATCGCTATCAGTTAGGACTGTGTTTATGTGGATCCAAAAAGAAATCAGACTTCCGGCCTATCCGCGAGGCTTTCATTTAATCAGCCGTGAGATACTGCATCAAATAACAGAGATTCAGACTTTAAAGGTAGGGCTGCTCAATCTTCTGCTGAAACACACGTCGGCATCTCTGACGATTAATGAAAATGCTGACCCCAGTGTGCGCACAGATTTTGAAGCTTACTTCAACCGTGCCGTAGCGGAAAACGAGCCGTATTATCGTCATATCGATGAAGGCAGTGATGATATGCCAGCCCATCTGAAAGCCAGTATTCTGGGACCGGATCTGAACATTCCGATCACTAACGGCGCTTTAAACCTTGGCATCTGGCAGGGTATTTATCTGTGTGAGCACCGTAATCATGGCGGCAGCCGCACGCTTGTTATCACTGTTCAAGGGGAATAACGGTTTTTTTCACGGTTAATTAACAATATTTCTTGGCCGACCGGCTAAATACGACGCAATATTTAACGCCACCTGATCGATCAAACGCTGTCGCGACTCGGTACTGGCCCAGGCAATATGCGGCGTAATAATCAGATTAGGGTAGTGTTTTTGCAATAACCGATGATTTTTCTCAGGTGGCTCTGTGCTCAGTACATCCGTCGCTGCGCCTGCTAAATGCTTATCTTCAATCGCCTTTAGCAAGGCCTCTTCATCAACGATGCCACCACGCGCGCTGTTAATAACAATGGCACCTTTTGGCAAGGCCTGCAGTTCTTTTTTTGCAATAAGATGCCGCGTCTCGTTAGTTAACGGACAATGCAGGCTTAACACATCAAGCTGTGGTAACAAAGCAGCCAACGGCCAGCGACCCGGACGTTTATCATCACTGTTTCTGGCCGCAATCATCACCTTCATACCAAAGGCTTTGGCTACACTAGCAACAGCCTGACCCAGTTCTCCATAACCAACAATACCAAGTACCTTGCCTTCGAGTTCTTTAAAAGGATAATCCAGCAGACAAAACTGCTTACTACTGGACCAGGCACCGGCTTGCACTGCCTGCTGATGTTCTGTCAGCCGGCTCATCAGGTTTAACAATACCGCAAACACATACTGCACTACCGAAGCGCTGGCATAGGAAGTAACATTACAAACATCAATCCCGCGTTCTCTGGCAGCATCCAGATCCACATTATTAGTGCCGGTAGCGCAAATGCAGATCAGTTTGAGTTGGTCCGCCTGCTCCAGCAAGGCTCTGTCCAGCAGCACTTTGTTGGTCACCACAATCTCTTTATCTTTGATCAGAGCAGGCAGCTGGATTGCCCCGGCATTATCCAGTAGCTGCCAGGCCAGTCCGGGCATATACAGTGAATCGAGCGATAAATCACCGCGATCGGTTGCTTTCAGATCCAGCATAACAGCCTGTTTTAATCCGTCATTCATCACTTGCATGCTGATTTATTTCAACTATTCTTAAGATTGAAAAAGGAGACCACACTATGGCACAGACTGCACCTGAATTTAAAGACAATGAAATGTATCGCTTGCTTCGAGATGAAAATATCAAGCAATTCAATCAGCGCAAAGAAGCCGGCGAGGCCTGCGATTTATCCGGTGCTGATTTCAGAAATCTGGTCTTATCCGGGATTAATGCTGACGGACTCAACCTCAGCGGCTGTTATTTTCGCGGCTGTGACTTACGCGGCATTGATTTTTCAAACAGTCAGTTACAAGGCGCCAGCATCCATGACGCTCAGATATCCGGGGTACTATTTCCGGATGCATTAAGCGCGGATGAAATTACGTTATCACTGAATCACGGAACCCGTATGCGCTATAACTGAGTCCCTGTGCTTACTATCTATTAGTTATCAGGACCAACATAGTGTTATGCATGTTAAAGCATAATACATGACAGAGGACATGCATTTACTGATCATACTCGGCTAAAACAGCGGTCGTTTAACTGTTGAAAAACTGAAAATTATTTTTGCCTTTTGCTTTTGCCAGACGCATAGCCGCCTCGGCATTACTGTGCAAAGCCATTACAGTATCCGCATCATGCGGACAGACACTGATACCGATACTGGCGCCTATCGATACTTCTTTATGTTTATGTTTATGTTCAAATTCAAAATCAGCAGCCAAACTGAGCAGAATCTTTTCGGCAACCTGGGCCGCATCTTCCGGCCGATTTATTTCATGTAAGACAATCGCAAATTCATCACCACCAATGCGCGCTATCGCATCCGCATCACGAATGGTAGCGACCAGACGTGTCGCAACGATTTTTAACAACTCATCACCCAGCAGATGACCAAAGCTATCGTTAACTGTTTTAAACTCATCCAGATCAATAAATAAAACAGCAAGATTTTTCCGGCTTCTCTTCGACAGGCTGATAGCAGTTGATAAATATTCGAAATAAAGCATCCGATTCCCGAGCCCGGTCAGCTCATCATAATTAGCCTGACGCAGTAATTTTTCTTCATATTTTTTTTGCTCTGTAATTTCATGAACAACAGCTGACAAATACATCCCTTTCAATTCTTTCGCCGGATGAAACTGCACTTCCAGATGCACATACCTGATCGTGCCATCCTCCAGAACAATTTTAAAATCTGCATTAAATGACTGTTCTCTGAGCCGGGCATTATCAAACAGGTTTTTCAAATAGCTCTGTTCATCAGGATGCGTCATCCCAAACAATTGCTCAAAACTGGCTTCAAATGATTGTGCACTAAAACCATAAATACGGTATATCTCGTCGGAACACCAGAACACATTATTAACAAAATCCCACTCCCAGTTGCCAAGATGAGCAATACGCTGGGCCGTTTCCAGACGTTCGGTGGTTATGCTCATGGCAGCATTTTTTTGATTAATTTCATCTACCATGTGATTAAAGGAGTCGGTCAGCTCACGCAATTCAACCGGCGCATACTTAAAGCTGCTTTTAATCCGGCTTATCAGGTTACCACTGGCTGCATGACGAGCAGATGAGGCCACCGCAACCAGCGGACTGCACATAAGACGCGCCAGCCACCAGCTGATAATCGCCGCGGTGATAATACCAAACAGTGATATCAGCATAGAAATAAAACGGCCGCTATTAGCACGCGCCAGTAACTCATCATAGGGCTGCGGTATCATCACGCCCCAGCCAACATCGTGCACCACAGCATAACCGGCGACCATATCCGCCGCCATTACCGGCGAATAAAATCGAGTCACTCCGGTTTTACCTTCAGTCATAAATTTAACCGGCGGCAATACCGTTATGTTTTTTCTGCTTGCTCTCCATGTTTCTGACGGGTGAGCGATTGTTCTGCCTGTCGCATCAACTATTGCAGCATGACCACGCTTGCCAAAGGAGACCGCTTTCTGAACGTTAATGAAAATACCGGTGTTAATTGCTGCAACCAGAAACTGGTTATTCGCGGTTGATTTCAGCGCATAAATAACCGGGTCATTATTGCTATCCGCTTCAACCGTACTGAAAATTGTCTTGTTATGATTTAGCAATGCCCTGGCCATATGCGTAGACAGAGTCGATCCGATATTTGCAGGGATGCGGGAAGTTTGTAATGCTGTTTTTAGATAAGCCGGGGTTACATCCCGGCCCTGACGATCCATTATCCAGACAAAATCTATATGCAAGGATGAGAATAAACTTGCCAGTAATTTAACCGGCCTTTTTTGTTCTACATGCTGATCAACAACGTCTATGGTTGCACGAATATCTTTGGCATATTGTTCTAATGATGTGGTGATATTCTGTGCCAGTAAAAGATGCTTTTCTTCAATCGAGAATTCTTCATTTTCTATCATCGAGCTTTGCACCCAGCCGGATAAAATCATCACCGGTACGATAGAAATTAATGTAAGCGCCACAAAAAGCACATGATGCAAATGAATATAATTTAAAAATCTGAACATAAAAAAGCCTTTATTTTAAATAAAGGCCATATCCGTATTAGTCTGCTGATTTATTGGTCTTAATGCCAAGTAAGGCATAAGGCGGACACCACGAAAGCAGTGCGGTTATGATCGGTACAATACCAATCAGCCCCCAGATGCTTTGATACGCCACACCGGCGATTAAAATAACAACACCTATCAGATAACGGATATATTGATCCATGGAGCCTACATTTTCGTTCATCATTCTTCCCCTGACGGATTAAGCACTCAGCTTATAGTGTAACTGAAATTCATTTTTATTTTAGCCAGATCCACATTTATTTTATCATGCTGTTTTTTTTCTGTAATACCATGCCATCAACGCGCCTCGTGCTGCTAAAAACAAGCTCATTGATAACCACAAGCCGTGATTTTCTAAACCCTGTGTTAGTACCCATGCCGGCAAAAACACCAGAAACACAGCGATCAACATCACATCCCGCATTTCTCTGGACCAAGTGGCACCGACAAAAACCCCATCAAACAGATAACTCCACACCGCAATCAGCGGTAACGCGGCCAGCCACAAGCGATACGATGAACTGTAATCTCTGACCTCTTTTATATCCGATAACAATGCAATAATCTGTTGCCCGGCAACCAGGTACAGCACAGCAAATAATAGTGCCGACCAGAATGACCATTTTAAACAGACCATTACTACCGCTTTAAGTCGCTCTGCATTTTTTTCACCGATGGCTTCACCTACCATCGCTTCAGCAGCATGTGCATACGCATCCAGCAAATACGCCATAAAGGTTAAAAACTGCAGCAATATCGCATTAGCTGCAACCACCACATCACCGGCTCTGGCACTTTGAGTAGTAAAAAACGCAAATACAAACAACAAACTGATGGTTCTGATATAAATATTCAGATTCATCCGGGCCAGCCCAATAAAAGCCTGCCACTGAAATACGTCCTGCCATTGCAGCGCCGCCGGAAAACAGATCAGTGATTTTCTGACTAACCACAAGGCCAGCAATAAGCCGCTGAATTCAGCCAGTAATGAAGCCCATGCCACGCCTTCTACATGCCAGCCCAGGCCCAGCACAAACACCAAATCAAGAATAATATTGAGTATATTGACAAACAACATCACCGCTAAAACTGCGCGAGCTCGCTGCACACCTAATAACCAGCCAAGCAGAACATAACTTAGCAAGGTAGCCGGTGCTGCCCAGATTCGTATATCAAAATATTGTCTGCTTAATTGCGATACAGCAGCGCCCGGCTGGACAAAATATAAAGCCAGATCTATCAGCGCACTCCGGCTAACAATTAGCAGTGCCGCAATCAACAGCGCAAACACAGCCGCTCGTAGAATCAAATAGCGTAATTCAAGCCCATCATCTGCCCCATAAGCCTGTGCTGCCAGACCAACCGTGGACATCCGCAAAAAACCAAAGCCCCAGAAAATAAAATGCAAAATCATCGCACCAACCGAGACCGCTGCCAGATAAACCGCCGTTTCCATATGCCCCATTACTGCTGTGTCTACCAGACCTAGCAGTGGCAATGAAATATTTGACAGCATCATCGGCGCAGACAAAGACCAGACCCGGCGGTTAAGATTCACAACTGTTATCTCCTGTTAATATCAACTACTATAGTTTTTTTTCACATTCAATAAATACAGAAAATGACTCAAAAACAACAACTGGTTCAATATTATAAATGGCTCAGACAATACGCTCTGAATGATTCTCACAGCGGCAACGCATCGGTCAGAGACGGTGACAGCATCTGGATCACACCCACCGGCGCCTGTGCAGACACCTTAACAGCAGACGATTTAATTGCTTGCGATATTAATAAGCCAGCCACCGATGGTGCTTCGTTTGATGCACCGCTGCATCTTGCCAGCTATAACAATAACCCGCAGCTGCAAGCAATTTTACACAGCCATGGCGCGCACACGGTTGCTATGACAATGAACGGAGAAGACTTTACCCCGTTTGATTTTGAAGGTCAGCTTTATTTTGGTACGGTGCCGGTGATCAGTCTCGACTACGATGATATTTTTGCCGAGTCTGCGGTTCAGGTTGCAGCAGCCCTTAAAACGCATAAAGCTGCCGTGGTTTGCGGTCATGGTGTGTATGTTGCCGCAGAAAATCTTAATCTGGCGTATAAATGGACATGCTCTCTAGAACTGTCTGCGAAGACTGCGTTTATTGCAAAACAGGCGGGGACTTTTCCAAAGCGGTATTAGCAGGATAACATTACTGACTCATCCGCTGAGTCAGTTAACTTTAAAGTGGTGGTCTAAATTTCCACCATTTCGAAGTCATCTTTTTTCGCATCGCATTCAGGGCAAGTCCAGTTCATTGGAACGTCTTGCCATTTTGTACCGGCCGCGATGCCGTGTTCTGGATCACCTTGCTCTTCGTCGTAGATGTAACCACAGATCACACACATATAAGTTTTGTATTCCATAAATCAGCCTATAATAATCGTAAATAAAAGAGTTATTGAATTAAGAATTGGCGTATTCTACCCATTTATAATGATAAACCCCAGCGCTTAAATCAGTCTTACTATAATTTTCACATTTGATAAATGAGCAGTCTCAAACACACACAAACAGCGAAACCCGTGGTGCTTTGTTTTTCCGGACACGATCCCAGCGGTGGTGCGGGCATTCAGGCCGATATTGAAGCGATTGCAGCGCATGGCGCTCACGCAGTCAGCCTTATCACTGCCTTAACTCGTCAGGACAGCGCTCATGTTTACGCTTTTGAAGCTGTCGACGCCGCTAAATTACAGGCACAGGCCGAAACACTGCTGAATGATATACCGGTTGCAGCAATAAAAATTGGCATGTGCGCCAGCGTTGCGGTAGTTCAAGCAATTCATCACATCATCGCGCAACACCCCGACATACCGCTGATACTGGATCCGGTACTGGCATCTGATGGCGGTGATGATTTATCCGATGCCAACTTAGTAACTGCCATTAACAGTTTGCTACTGCCCTATTGCCAGCTGATAACTCCGAATATTCCGGAAGCCTTAAAGCTGACCCATGAGAGCGCTGACAATCTCGAACTGGCAGCACAAAAGTTGCTAAGCGCCGGCTCTAAACAGGTACTGATAACCGGTACCCATTCTGCTTCAGCCGACATTACTCATCAGCTCTACCAACCCGGGAAAACGACAGTCGCTTTTCATAACAAACGTCTGGCGGGCCATTATCATGGCTCAGGCTGCACCCTGGCCAGCAGCATAGCGGCACTTATTGCACAGGGAAAAAGTACCCACGTGGCGATTCAACAGGCACTGGATTACACCTTTTCAAGCCTGCAGCATAGCCATTGCCCTGGCAAGGGTCAGCGCTTTCCCGACCGATTTTACCCGCGCAGCCGCCAACCATGAGCAAAGATCCGCGCTTAGCAGGGCTTTATGCCATCACCGACGAGAGCTTGATATCCGGCCAGTTCGCTGCAGCGATTGAACAGACACTGCAAGGCGGCAGTCGCATCGTCCAGTATCGTGACAAATCATCAGATGCCGAAAAGCGTCACCGGCAATGCCTAATAATTCGCCAGCTTTGTGATCAATATCAGGCCCTGTTCATCGTCAATGATGATATTGAACTAGCACTGACCAGTGCTGCCGATGGCGTTCACTTAGGCCGAGAGGATCCGGCTGTCAGCACCGCCCGACAGCGCTTAGGTGCTGATGCTATTATCGGCGTCAGTTGCTATAACCAGTTTGAGCTGGCGCTGAATGCACAACAGGCCGGTGCTGACTATGTTGCCTTCGGGGCCTTTTTCAATTCTTCAGTCAAACCAGAGGCCAGCCTTGCTGACTTGAACCTGCTGCATCAGGCACGCGCACAACTGCAGCTGCCGGTGTGCTGTATCGGCGGTATAAACGCTGACAATGCAGCCGGTTTAATTGAGGCCGGTGGCGATATGATTGCTGTTATCAGTGATATATTTAATCATCAGCACAGCGCCACCAAGATCAAACAGGCCAGCGAAAACCTCAGTAAACTGTTTTCTGCATGATTCATCACTAAAAATCCTGTAAAATCCCGTTTCGCAGCGCGTCACTCCCCGTTAATGCGGTGTATTGTTTAATTCAGCAAGGGCAACATTCATGTCAAAAATTTTCGATCAGGCTCAGCAACACATTCCGGGCGGTGTCAATTCACCGGTACGCGCTTTTAAAGGAGTCGGTGGCGATCCGGTTTTTATCAAACGCGCAAGCGGTGCCTATATTATCGATGATCAGGATAAACAATACATTGACTATGTTGGCTCATGGGGCCCGATGATTCTGGGACACGCCCACCCCGAGGTTATTCAGACAGTAAAAGATACGGCAGAAAACGGCCTCAGTTTTGGCGCACCGACTGAAATTGAAACTTTGATGGCCAATAAAGTCTGCGAGCTGGTTCCGTCAATCGAATTAGTGCGCATGGTCAGCTCCGGCACCGAAGCCACCATGAGCGCCATTCGTTTAGCGCGTGGCTTTACCGGCCGTGACACGATTGTGAAATTTGAAGGTTGTTACCACGGCCATTCCGATTCACTATTAGTTAAAGCCGGCTCCGGTGCTTTAACCTTGGGCGTACCGACATCACCCGGCGTACCCGCGGCGTTAGCAGAACACACTCTGACCCTAGACTATAACAACATCGACATGGTACGCGAGGCATTCAGCGAATACGGCGATAAAATTGCCTGCATTATTGTTGAACCGGTTGCCGGCAATATGAACTGTATCCCGCCGCTGCCCGGATTTCTCGAAGGCTTGCGTGAAGTCTGCGATGAATACGGCAGCGTTTTAATTTTTGATGAAGTCATGACCGGCTTCCGTGTCGCTTTAGGCGGTGTGCAGGGTTATTACAATATCAAACCAGACCTGACCACATTAGGAAAAGTGATCGGTGGCGGTATGCCGGTAGGCGCCTTTGGTGGCAAGCGCGAAATCATGCAACATATCGCTCCATTAGGTCCTGTTTATCAGGCCGGTACATTGTCAGGCAATCCGGTAGCCATGGCTGCCGGTTTAAAAACGCTGGAGTTAATTTCTGCCGACGGTTTCTTTGAGCAGCTCAATAGCAAAGTACAGTCGCTGGTCGATGGTATTTTAGAAAAAGCCAGTGCTGCCGGTATCCCGATGAGCAGTAATGTCATTGGTGGCATGTTCGGTCTGTTTTTTACTGAGGCCGAGAAAGTGACTGATTTCAAACAGGCCACGCAGTGCAATATCGAACGTTTCCAGGCGTTTTATCACGGCATGCTGGATCAGGGAATTTATCTCGCGCCCTCTGCCTATGAAGCCGGTTTTGTTTCTTCCGCGCACAGTGCTGAGGATTTACAGAAAACCATCGATGCTGCTGAAAAAGTTTTCAGCACACTTAAATAAGGTCTGCCATGAACTGTTATATTTATCGCTGTTCTGCCAAAAATGACATGTATATCTATCTGAAAGATCAGGATGATTTTTCAGTCGTGCCCAAACATATCATGAAGTCTCTTGGCGAAACTGAGTTCACACTTGAAATTGATGTGACACCGGAGCGAAAACTGGCAAAAGAAAACCCTGAAACCGTTATTAAAAATCTTCATGAACATGGTTTTCATTTACAGTTGCCAAGTGAAAAATCAATAGAAGAGATCATGACTGAAATTGCTCAGACCAGCCGCCAGCAATCAAAATAAAATCAGGCCGCGATAATACATCACAGACTATGACTGCGCGTTTATTAAAATCCCTGTTCAGACTAACCTCTGTTATGTCACTGCCTATAGCGCACCGCATCGGCAGGTTTTTTGGCTGGCTGCTGATCAGACTGCCAAACAAAAGTAAAACCGTTGCAAAAAAGAATATTGAACTCTGTTTCCCGGAGCTAACAGCGCAGCAACAAAAAACGCTGCTCGATAGCAGCCTGATAGAAAGTGGCAAAACACTAGCCGAAATGGGAATTATCTGGCTGGCTAACAGCGAACGCGTACTCAGTATGATCACTTCGGTCGAAGGCGAGCGGCACTTGCAAGACGCCGTCAAACAAAACAAAGGCGTTTTACTGGCGATGCCACATATCGGTTCCTGGGAACTGGTCAACCTGTTTGTTGCCAGACATTATCCGGTCACTTCTTTGTATAAACCGCAAAAATACCCGTCTGTTGACAGCATTATTAAACAGGCTCGTCAGCGCACCGGAGCCACACTAGTTCCCACCGACACCGCTGGTGTTCGCGCTGTTACCAAAGCCTTAAAGTCAGGCCAGCTGATTGTGATTTTGCCGGACCAACAACCTTATCTGCATCTGAAAAACGGCGTGTTTGCTGATTTTTTTGCCACCCCTGCCTACTCAATGACACTGATGTCGAAACTGGCTGCAAAGTTAGACAGTGAAATTATTTATGCCTATAGCAAACGACAGGCCAACGGAAAAGGTTTTACTCTGGTCTTTACGCCGGCCTCAGAAAACAACTGTAAGCAAGACATTCAACACTCTGTCGAGCTGATGAATAAAGATATAGAGACGGTTATTCGTGATTGTCCCGAGCAATACCAGTGGACTTACAAACGCTTCAAATCCAGGCCCGCCGGATTAAAACGATTTTATTAAAGCCATCATTTTTTTCAGCTTAAAAAAAGCCTGCTCAGTTTGCTGAACAGGCTTTCTTATTTAAGCCATCTATAAACTTACAGTTTACCGGCTTCATCCGCCAGATATGCAGCCACACCATCCGGTGTTGCTGTCATTCCTTTGTCGCCATCCTTCCAGCCCGCCGGACACACTTCGCCATGCTCTTCTGTAAACAGCAAGGTATCGACCATACGCAACATTTCATCAACATTACGAGCTAAAGGCAGGTCGTTAACTACCTGATGACGCACCATACCTTTAGTGTCAATCAGAAATGAACCACGCAGAGCAACTCCAGCTTCCGGATGCTCAACATCGTAGGCCTGACAAATTTCATGCTTTACACCAGCAACAAGCGTATAGCCTACCTGGCCAATTCCACCGTCATTGATTGCCGTATTACGCCATACGTTATGTGAGAATTGCGAATCAATTGACACACCAATAACTTCAACGCCACGCTTTTTGAATTCTTCCAGACGATGATCGAATGCGATCAACTCTGACGGACATACAAATGTAAAATCAAGCGGGTAAAGAACACAACGGCAGTATTGCCTTTAGTGGTTGATTTAAAATTAAAGCCATCAACAATTTCACCATTACCCAGAACCGCTGCTGCAGTAAAATCCGGTGCTTCGCGGCCTACTAATACGCCTCTTTCAATCTCATCAGATTTCAATCTAACTATTTATCACAGACTGTACGACTGTCAGTCGGCGCATAGCATAGTCGACTTAAAGCAGTTATTTGATTGATAATCTTTATCTGTCTTATTGAAAACCACAATGCTTGTAAATGGCGTTTTTTACGAACCAGAATCGGTGCAAGACTAGTGTTTAGCACAGAGTCGCGTAACGGCCGCACTCGGGTTGCAGCCGTTGACTATTTTTTATATCGTTAAACCTTATGCAAGCGCTTAAAGATGGTGGCATGACATTTAGGACAGGGCGGAATATGTCCGGGCTTTTTAAAATGCAGCTCTTCAGCACAGGCTTCACAACGCAACACACCCATACTGATGATTTCACCGGTATGCCACTCACCATTTGCCTCAGCATTCAGCGACCATTGTTCCAGTTCAACCCGGGTCCGGTCAGCCAATGATGTGAATTTTTCAAGCAAGTATTTTTCTATTAATAAAACATCCAGTCTTAACCAGTCCGCCAGCTCCTTTTGCTGATCTTGCATAAAGTCTGCCGCTTCGGTTAAATCTTTTTCGATATAGGATGAGAGCTTATCAATTTCTTCAGTTGTCAGCTCCGAAATATCGGCAACTTTTTCCCGCGCTTCTTTTAGCGCTGCTTTTATCACGGGGCCACTATGTTCCCGTGCATTAACAACAAACTCTTTAGCGCTATCCAGCATCTGCTCATAGGCATGCTCAAACTTTTCACGCAAATCATTATCACTCATCTTTTACTCCCGGCTGACTACAGCAGTTAAGTCACTGATTCTATACCACTTACACCAACATTTCTTTTGACCACTATCAATTATATACAATAAATTACTTTTAAAAACGCCACACTTCTCTGTATACTGACAGTCTCTATTTATGCTAAAACAACAATCAAGAATTAAAATCTTTTCTATGCATGATGTCCATCCCATTAATTGGAACGTTATTATTAAATGAATACACCAAACATGGACATTGAAATACCGGAATCGGTTAAAGCGCAAATTTTACAATGTCCCACACTCCCCAGTTTACCGGCTGTTGTGTTACAGGTGATTGCTGCCAGTCAGGACCCTGATATTGGTCTATCTGAAGTTTCTGAAATTATTCGCTCAGACCCGGCGTTATCGGCAAAACTGTTAAAGGTTGCCAATTCACCGCTATATTCGCTGAGACGCACCATTAACAACCTGCGTGAAGCCCTGACCATACTGGGCTTAAATGCCTCACTGACCATCGGCCTGAGCTTTAGTCTGCTCAATTCACTTAAAAATAATCCAGAACAGCCTTTCATCCATGAAAACTTCTGGAAACGCGCCATTCTTTCGGCCACCATCGCCAAGCGCATGGGTAAGAAAATCGGCCTTGGTAACCTTGAAGATATTTTTTTAAGCGCTCTGCTGCAGGATATTGGCATCCTGGTTCTGCAGTGCTCGCACCCGACTCTATACCCGGAAACATCAGAGCAATACTTAGCCCATGATCAGAAGACACTGCTTGAACATGAAACCCTGAACACCAACCATTCTGTCGTCGGCGCCTGGATTTTAAAGCACTGGAATTTCCCGCAAAAGCTTTATACTGCTGTATTGAACAGCCATACACTCGACACACAACAGCATCAAAACGCTAAAGACGATTTGTTTCAGCAATGCATCAGTTTTTCCGGGCATCTGGCCGATATCTGGATCGATACCGATGAGCCGGATCTGCTCTCTGAAAATATGCAGGTCTGTAAATCTATACTAGGTCTCAATGAGATCGAATATCAAGAGTTCATCGATGATATCTGCAACATCCTGCCGGAAGTATCCAGTTTATTTAATGTTCAGCTAAGTGATAATCAGGCCCGTGACCGCTTACTTGATCAGACTAGAGAACTGATTCTGCAACGAAACTTACAGATCATTAAACAGTCTGAGCAAGATCGTCGGCAGATTGAGGCCATGCACGAAGAAAACAAAGATCTTGAAGAAGCCGCTCGCCGTGATCCGTTAACCGGTATTTACAACCGCAAATATTTTGAATATTTACTCGATGAAGAATTTGAGAATGCCAACCTTAATCGCTGGCCTTTATCTCTGGCTTTCATCGATCTGGATAACTTCAAAGAAGTTAATGATATTTATGGCCATCCCGCTGGTGACAAAGTATTAAAAGATATTGCTGATTTTTTTAACCTTAATATACGGCAGACCGATACACTGGCGCGTTATGGAGGCGATGAGTTTATTCTGATATTGCCCGGTTCAACCCATGAAACCGCCGAAGCCATGTTACAACGTCTGCTTAAAGAACAGCGCAGCAATCATAGCAGCCAGATTGACGACGCGATCATTAAACTCGGCGTGTCAATTGGTCTGGCAACCCATATCGACCAGCATGATTTTGCCAATACCAGCGCGTTTTTAAAAGCTGCTGACAAAGCCCTCTACCAAGCCAAAGCAGCCGGGCGTGACACGCTTGTCAGTTATCAGGATTAAAACACTTCCCACGGATAACCAACGATCACACTGACTTCGTAACCTTCATCACCACTCGCCAAATCGGCCCGAAATACCAGCCCGGATGATGTCACCATTCGAAAACCCAGGCCGGCTGAATAAACCATTTTATCCCACAGCTGCGTTTCATCATCTGAAATTGCGCCCCGCTCATAAAACAAGGCCAGCTGCATCAGAGTGCGGATGTCTTTTGCGATGACAAAATCAAAAGCCTTGTCATCATCATTAATATTCCAGCGGTACTCAAGCCCATAAAAACGCGCATGCGAGCCTTCAAAACGCCCGCCCGGATATGAACGCAAACGGCTAAGACCGCCCAAAGCCCCCACCGAACCATAGGTATTGTGAGCCACTGTTGAATTAATATAACTGTTGCAGTCTTGTTGCTGCTCAGCTGTCAGCAACGGCGAACTGCAATCATAACCCTGACTGGCTTGAATCACGCCAGGGTCGGTTTCTCCCTGACGATTAACCTGACTATCGGCCTGAAAGTAATTCAGCACCAAGGTATCGTTTTTAGAAAACGCAATGTATTGAGTCAGGTTCAGATCAATAATATTGAAGTCGACCGCGTTTACTTCTCTGGGTGGCGAATGCCAGAAACTCAGTTCCAGTCGAAAGCCTTGTCTGGGGTCACTGTAATCATCGGTTAAATCGAGCCGGCTGCCAATCGTCATGCTGCGCGATTTATTCAGCTCAGCATGACTGGCCGACTGCAACAAACTGCCATCCGGGTTGCGAATAGCACCGGCTTTTGATTCGTTATCAAACACCATGCCATAAAATTCAAGGCGTCGCTCAAACAAGGTATAGGTTAACCGCGAGCCGTAAAATAGCGCATTATCCAGCTCTGCCAGCACATAATCATTGGCCCCGGAGCTCATGCCACGATCTTTGAAACGCTGGATACTGGCCTTATTAAAATCCTGCACGGCAAAATCAATAATCAGTTGTTTTTCGATCAGGTGATTCTCGGTCGAGAACAGTCCCAGACCAACCAGATCACCGGTTGCGGCGAAACCATACAGATCAGAATAGCCGTGGTAGTTAGTGCTTGCCCCGACCACGATCAGACCATCACCCAAACCCGGAATACTATAGAGGCTCGGCAACACATAATAACCAGGGTCAGTGAAATACTGTGGTTTTCTGCGCTCTGGAAAAGTCAGCTCAGCCAGAACCTGTGAACTAACAAGCAACATAATAAGGATTAAATAACGACTCATGCCTGACTTATCCTTTTGACCTGATCAGAGCCATGATTTAACCATAAGACCGGCTTTTCTGATAGTTTGTCTCGGCAACTTCCGGCACGGCTTACTTTATCGACAATTTTCAGAACGGAAAGCAGACTCATCACAAACGCGATGCTATAATCGCAGCAATAAATTTACTCAAGAGACTATATTAACTATGAGCGCGGATATACGTGTAGGTGTTATCGGAGTTGGTTATCTAGGCCGCATTCATGCGAAAATTTATGCCAAACTGCCTGGGATTAAGCTGGTAGGGGTTGCTGATGTTGATGCAGCAGCGGCTCAGGCGATTGCCGATGAGTTGGGCTGTGAGGCGTTTACCAACGGTGAAGAGCTGATTGGCAAAGTTGATGCAGTCAGTATTGTTGTACCGACTATCTACCACCTGGAAACGGCTAAACCCTTTATAGAAAACGGCATCCACATTATGATGGAAAAGCCGATTACACCAACTTATGAAGACTCTCTGACGCTGGTAGAAATGGCTGAAAAAGCCGGCATCATCTTTCAGGTCGGTTTTCTGGAACGCTTTAATGCCGGTATCATGGCGCTGGCAAACCGCTGTAAAAATCCGCAGTTTATTGAAGCCCACCGTCTCAGTATGTTTGTAGAACGTGCGACCGATGTCGATGTTATCACTGACTTAATGATTCACGATATCGACATCGTCTTGTCACTGGTTGATTCAGAAATAGTTAACGTGTCAGCCTCTGGCCTGCCGGTTTTAACCGAACACGTTGATATCGCTAATGTCCGCCTTGAATTTGCCAATGGTGCCGTTGCTAATGTCACCGCCAGCCGTGTTTCTAATAAAAAACACCGGCGTATACGCGTCTTTGAAAAGAATCATTACTATGGTCTTAATTTTGAAGACCAGCAGTTAGAAATTGCCAGCACCCGGCCTCAGGATGACAATAAGCGTGATGAGATCATCATGGAGAAACCGGTCATCGAACCACAAATGCCACTGGATGCTGAACTGATCGAATTTATCGATTCTGTTAAAACCGGCAAGAAACCTTTGGTTGATGGTCGCGTTGGTTTGGAGGCTATTCGTGTAGCCAATCTTGTTCGTCAAAGTATTTTAGACAGTGTGAAAAAATAATGAATATACCTTTCCTGGATTTATCTGAAGAATTTAACAGCCTGCATGAAGAATGGTTCAACGCCATCAAAGAAGTCGGCGCCAACGGTCGTTATATATTAGGCCCCAATGTTCAGGCATTTGAAGAAGAATGTGCCGCTTATGTGGGCACCGATTATGCCGTTTCAGTCGCTAACGGCACCGACGCCCTGACCCTATCATTACGGGCTTTAAATATTGGGGCCGGTGATGAAGTCATTACCTCACCTTTCACCTTCTTTGCATCATCTGAGTGCATCGATCTGGTTGGTGCGACACCGGTTTTCGCCGACATTGATGAACAAAGTTTTAATATTACCGCTGACAGTATTGAAGCAGTCATCACTGACAAAACCAAAGCCATTATCGTTGTCCATATTTTCGGTCAGCCGGCAGACATGACAGCCATCAATGCACTGGCCGCAAAACACAATCTTGAAGTGCTTGAAGATGCCGCACAAGCTTTTGGCGCTCAGGTTGGTGATCAGCGCGTCGGCAGTTTAGGCAGCACTGGCTGCTTTAGTTTTTATCCAACTAAGGTACTAGGCTGCTATGGTGACGGCGGCATCATCACCACTAATTCAAAAGATGTGCTCGACCGACTGCACCGTTTACGCAATCACGGCGCCATTAAGCCGTTTGTTCATGCCGAAGTCGGCTATAACAGTCGTCTTGATGAAATTCAGGCTGCCATTTTACGTCTTAAACTAAAGAAAATTGATGCTGATATTGCGGCTCGTAACCGCATTGCCGCAGCGTATAGCGAGCAATTAAAAGACAGCGGTATTATTACCCCTTACGCACCGCCAGGTTTTGGCCATGCTTTCAATTTGTATACGATTCGTCTGACTGAAAACCGTGATGCTGTACGTCAGATACTGACTGACAACGGCATCCCGAGCTCACAATGTTATCCGGAGCCGTTATCTGTTCAGCCTGTCTACCAAAGTCTGGGTTATAAAAAAGAAGATGTGCCAGTCTGTGAAATGCTGACTCACCAGACGCTGTCACTGCCTGTTTACCCGGCAATGACTGACGAGATGGTTGAGCACATTACCTCGACCTTAATCAAGGCCGTCAGTTAAACCACTGCCGATTTAAGCCGGCGTCATTCAATGTCACCGGCTTAAACGCTTAAGGCTGTTACCTCGAACGCTTGCCCCATCAACAAGCCGATCATTTCTCTGGCATGCTGGATATCTCCCGAACTGTAAAACAGATGCTGCTTGAGCGCATTCATCGGTGCTGTTAAGTGCTGCTGATTTTGTTCACTTAAAACCCGTTTTAACTGCCCGGCAACCGCGCTGCCGGTATCAATGATACTGACCTCCGGGCCGGTAATTTTCTGTATCGTGTCTAACACAAACGGGTAATGAGTACAGCCCAGCACTACCGAATCAACACCTTGCTGCAACATCGGTTGCAGATACTGGCGTAATAAGGCTTCGGTTTGTGGATCATCCAGACGGCCCGCTTCTATTAACTCAACCAGACCGTGCGCTGCCTGTTCATAACAACTGATGTTTACTGCATAGCGCGAGACCAGACTGTTGTATTGCTGACTTTGCAGTGTTGAAGCGGTTGCCAGCACACCGACTTTGCCGGTTTTTGTTTTCAGACTGGCAGGCTTTAATGCCGGTTCAATCGCCACCACCGGAATAGTCACATGCTCGCGAATGGTTTTTACAGCAGCAGCGGTGGCCGTATTACAGGCAACGACTATCACCGATACCTGCTGCTCAATAAGAAAGCGGCAAATTTCAAGACATCGCTGTTGTATAAACTGTTCAGACTTATTGCCATAAGGTGCATGTTGACTGTCTGCAACATAGACAAAATATTCATCCGGTGATTGCTGCATTAAATGCTGTAATACACTCAAGCCACCTATGCCCGAATCAAAAACACCCACTGCCATTAACGCTGAACCCGATTATTTATTAGTATGACTTTATTTGATGACAACCGCTTTACCAATACCCCGGTAATCCGATGCAGCATCAATAACTTTTTTCTTTTTATGCCAGATAACTGCATGCATATTACCCCAGCTATTGCCCTCGCTTAACTGATGGCCCATCAGCCCAAGCGTTTCAATATCAGCTGCTGTCAGTGCATCTTTTTCATAAAAGATCTTATCGGGCAAATACTGGTGATGGATACGCGGTAAATCAACCATCGTTTTAGCGTCGGCACCCTTATAAAATTCCAGCGCAGCCAGAATCACCATACTGATAATTCGGCTGCCTCCAGGTGTGCCAACCACAGCAATGCGATCTTCTGTTTCTAAAAACGTTGGCGACATGCTCGACAACATCCGCTTACCAGGGGCTATTGCATTAGCCTCGGCACCCACCAGACCATAAGCGTTCGGCACACCAGGCTTAGCGGAAAAATCATCCATCTCATCATTCAGCAAAATACCAGTTCCGGGCACGATGTAGCCGGAGCCAAAGGGATAGTTAACTGACAGTGTTGCCGAGACCCTGTTACCACGCTGATCAATCACCGAGAAATGAGTGGTATTATTGCCGCCACTTTCAAACCCCACCGGCTTTAAAGATGCGCTGGCAGTTGCCTCTTTACTGTTGATGCCGGCCGCTAAACTGTCGGCGTAACTCTGGCTGGTTAACTTTTTAACCGCCACCTCTACATAATCGCTATCGCCCAGATATTGCGCTCTGTCTCTGTAGGCGCGGCGCATGGCTTCAACAATTAAATGCACCTGTTCAGCACGACTGACAATTTCCAGGTCTTTTAACGACAACATATTGAACACTTCTGCCATCACGATACCGCCTGATGATGGCAGCGCAGCCGAGGTCACTTTCATACCCTTGTAGCGACTGACAACCGGCACTCGCGGCACCACCTGATAATTCATTAAATCGTCAAGTGTCCAGATACCACCGGCCTGCTGCACCCCTTTAACTAATTTTTCAGCCAGCTCACCCCGATAAAATCCTTCCATACCTTTATTTGCGATCAGCTCTAGCGTATTTGCCAGCTCTTCCTGCTTGATCACATGGCCCAGCGCCGGGACCTCATTATTTTGCAAAAACAGTCGAGCAGCCTGTTCCGAGGCGCGTAATGCCTCAAGTCTGAATTTCACCATTCTGGCAAAATACGCATCCACTTTAAACCCATCACGCGCCAGCAAAATAGCCGGCTCAAGACTAGTGCTTAAATCCAGTAAACCATAGGTTTCAGACAGGTACTGCAATGCTGCGGGTACGCCCGGGATGCCGGCAGCCAAAGCACCGTCCATGGATTTTTTATGGTCGACCTCGCCGTTTTTATCCAGATACATATCTCTAGACGCTGCCAGTGGCGCCCGTTCACGGCCATCGATCATGATATCTTTGCCATCAAGCGCATTGTGCACCAGCCAGAAACCACCGCCGCCAAGCCCCGAACCATAGGGCTCAACCACCGCCAGCGCTGCACTGATGGCAACCGCAGCATCTATCGCATTACCGCCATTCTTTAATATCCGTTCGCCAATTTCGGTAGCCAGTGGATGCGCGCTGGCCACCCCGGCCTGACTTAAACTGGCACTATGGACAGTAAATGACAGCAGCATTAAAGTCACAGAGGCTATGGTTTGCAGGTATTGACGACTATTTTTCACGATGATGTTAATCAGATGCATTGCTAAAATCTCTTTTGACATTCCCTTTCTCTCCCAGCCAAGCAGGCTCTGCACAGCTCAAGCGCCTGACAGGTTTTGTCGATATTAATTTATTGAAACAGAAAAATTCAAATAAAAAAAGGCCCTTGAAGGGCCTTTTGATTCCATGACTACGACTCGCCGGTCAGGGACCGGTATTTACCCCATAAATCATCCTCAGACTCCTCATGATCAGGATCTTTTGGAATACAATCGACAGGGCAGACCTCGACACATTGTGGCGTGTCGTAATGGCCAATACATTCCGTGCACTTATTCGGGTCTATTAAGTAAATCTCGTCTCCCGGAGAGATAGCCTCATTCGGGCATTCCGGTTCACAAACGTCACAGTTGATGCACTCATCAGTGATATAAAGCGCCATATACAATAATCTCCAGTCAGGCTATGTTGCTGTGTCTGCATTCTACCTGATTAAGCGTTGAAGTTCAGCCACAACTATCGGATGGACAAATTCATGCACATCACCACCGTGTAAAGCGATTTCTTTCACTAAACTTGAGGAAAGAAAGCTGTTTTGCTCAGATGGGGTTAAAAAAAGCGTCTCAATTTTGTTTTCCAGTCGCCGGTTCATGCTTGCTAACTGCATCTCAAATTCAAAATCCGAGACCACACGCAGTCCACGCAGGATCACATGCGCTTGCTTTTGCTTAACAAAATTCACCAGCAAGGCTGAAAAACCGCACACCTCGACATTAGGCAGGCCGGATAATACGGCTTCTGCCATTGCCACCCGTTGCTGCAAATCAAACAATGGTGTTTTACCCGGGTTCGCAGCAACCGCAACAATGACTTTTTCAAAAATCTTGCTGGCCCGCTGGATCAGGTCAGAATGACCATTAGTCATAGGATCAAAAGTGCCGGGGTATACAGCAGTCACTGACATTAGTTGCTTATCTCATATAAACGGTAATGAATCTGACCGGCAACTTTGTCTTTCAACAGCAGCCAGTTATCAGGTATCGCAACATCATCGCCTTTTTTAGCCTCAAGATAAACCTTTGTGCCTGTGCCCAGACGCAATGCGGCGATAACAGGTTGCAACAAAGCCGATTGATAAGGCGGATCGAGAAATACAATGTCAACGTCTAAATCAGCTGAAGAATTCTGACTTTGCAAATACAGCAATGCATCCTGGTGCAGCAGTTTTACTTGACTCGCCTCAAGCTGTTTTATGTTGTGTGCCAGCATTTGCGCGATCGCTGGCGATTTTTCCACCAAAACCACATCGCTGGCACCACGCGAGGCCGCTTCCAGTCCCAGCGCGCCACTGCCGGCGAACAAATCCAGACACCGACTTCCGGCTAAATCTGTCTGCAGCCAGTTAAACAGGGTTTCTCTGACCCGGTCAGTAGTTGGCCGCAGCCCTTCTGCATCGATCACCGGCAACTGACGACGACGCCAGATACCACCGATAATTCTGAGCTTGCCTGTGATTGCCACTGGCGATGACTTAGCGATTCTGACTGCTCGCTTTGCTTTCTGTGCTGGCACCGACAATCACCGTGATCATTTTTTCAGGATTTAGTCTTCTTTGCAGTGCCGACTTGATCTGCTCCAGCGTAACCGCTTCAATCTGACGATTAAAGTTATGCAGGTAGTCCAGCGGCAAGTGATAAAAACCAATCATCGACAGATATTCCACGATTTTTTTATTACTGTCTATGCGTAACGGAAAACCGCCAGTAATGTTTTTAACTGTTGATTCCAGCTCGTCTTCAGTCGGCCCTTTCTGCCAGAACTTTTGCAGTTCAGATGTCAGTAAACCAAGTGCCTGCTGTGCCTGTTCATTTTTTGTTTGCATGCCGATTAAAAATGGCCCGAGCTCGCGACTCGGTGAAAAATAACTATGCACACTATAGGCCAGACCGCGCTTCTCTCTGATTTCATCAACCAGTCGGGAAGAAAAACCGCTGCCACCGAAAGGATGGTTTGCCACATACAAAGAAAAATAGTCTTTGTCACCGCGCTGAGTGCCCGGCTGCCCCATCATGATATGTGTTTGCTGGGATGGAAAATCAATTTTTATCGTCTGTGCCTCTGACAGATTTTTTACCGGAGGCAGCGGCGGAATTTTAATCCCTTTTTTTAACTCCGACACCAGATCATCGGCCATATTTTCTGCCTGCGCCCGAGTTAGCTGACCAACAATGGCAATAACGGCATTGCTGCTGACGTAATAGCGATCGTAAAAATTCAGCACCTGCTTGCGCTGCATAGATATCAGGCTTTCATCGTCACCGTTTACCGGCGATGCATACGGGTGATCACCATAGAGCGCTTTATAAAAAGCCTCCGACGCCAGCGTTTCAGGTGACTGTTTGGCAGCTTGTCTTGCGACCTTAAGATTAGCCAGTTCACGCTGAAAACTTTCTTCAGAAAATGTCGGCTTACTGAGCAGATCTTTTAAGGTTAATAATGCGGGTCGCAGATAACGATCATCACGTAAACTGCGCAAACTCAGCCATGCCATATCACGCAGTGCACCGTTACCGAACTGTGCACCGACATCTTCAAATTGCTCTGCAATCTGTTGCGCTGATTTTTCTGCCGCGCCTTCCGCCAGTAAGGCATTGGTTAACACGGCCAGTCCAGCCTGACTGTCATCACGCGCACTGCCGGCATCGAAAATAATACGAATATCAACAATCGGTAACTGTTTTGATTCAACAAAATATACCGGCGTGCCTTTTGCTGTATGCCACTGCAATATCCTCGGCGAGGCAAAAGCATTCAGACTAACTGCCGACAATAACAGCGTCGTCACTAATAATATAAAACGTGTATTAATTTGCATGACGGGCTCCTGCTGAATTTGTTCTGGTTTGCTTTGCCTTTTGCATTGGCAATGGTTTTAGTTCAGCTATCGTCAGCGTTTCTTCAACAAAATATTTATTGGCAACATCCTGCACCTGCTGCGGTGTAATACTGCTTATTTTTTCAAGATATTCATCTTTTTTGTTCCAGCCCAGCCCGGTCGTTTCCAGAATACCTAACTGCATTGCCTGATAAAAAATCGAATCTTTTTCATAGACATTAGCCGCGATAACCTGGGCTTTAACACGATCCAGTTCTGATTGTTCCGGCGGATTACTTTTAAGTTTTTCAACTTCATCAAATAGTGCCTGTTTCAACTCACTGATATTGCTTTTCGCTGATGGCAAACCACTTAATATAAACAGTGTATTCAGACGATCGTAAAGGTTATAACCGGCACCGGCACTGCTGGCTATTTCCCGGCCTCTGACCAGATTTTTTGACAACCGTGTGCTGTTACCACCGTCAAGCAAGCCTGATAAAACCTCCAGCGCATACACATCTGACTCGATCTCTGCAGTCTTTGCCTGAGTCAGGCTGGGCACCTTATAGCCAATCAGCAGATAAGGCACTTGAGCCGGCAAAGCAACTTTTAAATAGCGGCTCGATTGCTGAGATTCTGCGCTAGCAACCGCCTGCTGAGGCACTTGTTGAGCTTTAATTCTGCCAAAATATTTATTCGCCAGCTCAACAACCTGATCCGCCTTAACGTCTCCGCTAACAACCAGTGTTGCGTTATTGGGTGCATACCATTTGTTATACCAGTCGCGTAGATCAGCAACCGTCATCTTATCCAGATCTTCCATCCAGCCAATTACCGGATGATGATATGGTCCGCTTTTAAATGCAGTTGCATTAAAGCGTTCATAGGTCAGCGAGGTAGGACTATCTTCGGTACGCAGCCTACGCTCTTCTTTCACCACTTCGACTTCTTTTTTAAACTCCGCCTCATCAAGCGTCAGATTACGCATCCGGTCAGCTTCAAGTTCCAGACATAATTCCAGCCGGTCACTGGCAATACGCTGAAAGTAGGCCGTGTAATCCTTACTGGTAAAAGCATTTTCACGACCACCATTTAGCGCAATGATTTCTGAAAATTTTCCCGCTGAATAGTCATCAGTTCCTTTGAACATCATATGTTCGAGAACATGCGACATACCTGTTTTACCTTCGGGTTCGTAACTGGCACCGACTTTATACCAGACTTGCGAAACCACCACATTAGAGCGGTCATCTTCCTGCACTAATACCTTCATGCCATTAGCCAGCTGATAGACGTTTATACTTTCACTGGAAGACAACATCACTGCCGGTGGTATTTCTTCTTCCCACAGGTACACATATCCGGCAACAAACATAAGGGTGCCGACAATAATTCCTATCCAACGCATATTAACCCCAAAAACATATAATAAAGATGCTTCGAACTTTGCCGCAGCTAACTAAAGTACGCAAATTTCTCATCATCTGTAGACCGGCAAAGATCCGGCAAGTTCACCGCATGATACCGTGTATTGAACAGAAAAGTCAGTACAACATTACCGTCTTGCGCTCACGCCGACGTAAACAAGACAGCAGCTCAGACCGCTCGTAAGCGCTCAGGTTTTATAATCACTGATTATTATTTCCAGATTCTTAATGCGCTGATTAACGTCCGCACTGGCTTGATTAATCACATCCAGGTTGCTTGACGATTGCATCATTACATCACTGAGCCCCTGTACATTCTGATTGACATCATTCATTACCTGACTTTGTACATCTGCGGCCTCAGCAATTTGTAAATTCATATCTTTCACCGTACCGATTGCCGAAGAAATAGCCGCTAATGCCTCGACAGCTTGTTCTGTTAAATCCACGCCTTGCTGCGCACTCTCTTTACCCTGGGCCATCGCTGACACTGCTTTTTGAGTGCCACTGAGCAGATTTTCAGTCATTCCGGTGATTTCCTGTGTTGAATGCTGGGTTCGGGTTGCCAGCATCCGCACTTCATCGGCCACCACCGCAAAACCACGTCCCTGCTCGCCGGCACGGGCCGCTTCTATCGCCGCATTTAATGCCAGCAGATTGGTTTGCTCGGCGATCCCGTTGATTACCGCCAGCACATCACCAATATTGGCACTGTCACTTTCCAGCTTTGAAACCACATCGGTCGCGCTTTGCACCATTTCTGCCAGTGTATCGACCGCACACATTGCCTCTACGATAACCAGTTTTGCCGTATTACCCTGCTCATCGGCCACTTCAGTTGCCTTCGCTGTATCAGCCGTGCTGTTTGCCACATCGGCTGATTTTACAAACATTTGATTAACGTCAGATACCACTTGTTCGACCGTAGCTAACTGTTGGTGTATTGCAGATGCAGCATTTACTGCCGATTCTTTCAATTCATGAACCGATGAATGCAATGCCTTGGTTTCAGACTGCATGGTTTGTACCAGCTGCCTTAATGTCAGTGCCATTCTGTTAAAACTGTCGATAATGTCTCCGACAACATCATCACTTTCCATTGAGCATTGCAGACTGACATCTTTGTTGCTGATGGCATTAGCAACATCGGCTATTTTGGCCAGCTTGCTTAATAAGATAAGCTTAACCAGAAAATAATTAGCAACACCTATCATCACACCAGCGACCAAACAGCCAACAAAAAACCCGATATACATGTCGGGCTTAAAAACCACAAAAATCTCTGCATAAAAGGGGAAAATTGCACCCACAATAAACCCTAATACCAAAAAGGATATTAATAAATTTCTTAATAAACTGGGCTTTAAGCGCTTTTCCAAACTACTTCGCCTATCTAGTAAAAGTCGAATTCTTTCTCGTCGTTACCTATCTCTAGCCCTAAATACTGCAGATATCAATCACCTGCTTATGTATTTCCAGTATTTTTAACAGAGCTGACACTTCTGTCGTTGTTAGGGACGAATAACGCATAATTAGATATAATGGATCGCAACTTGATGAATCGCAGTCTGTTCGCCTCTGACAGACACCACTTAACCCAATAATCAGGCACATTATTTCATGTTCGGTTTTCTAAAACGAAACAAAAAAACAAACGCTTCAGCCGCCCCTGCTGCATCACAGCCTGAAAAAACACTGCATCAGTCAATCACCAAATCACGTCGCGGATTTACTGACGGTTTAGCCGATATTCTGCTCGGTTCAAAAGCCATCGATGAGGATATTCTGGAACAACTGGAAACCCGTCTGCTCAGCGCCGACGTCGGTATAGAGGTCACCCAGAAAATTATCGCCGATCTGAGCAAGCGGCTTTCACGCAAAGAAATGAACAACCCAGAAGCGCTAATGCAGTGTCTCTCAAGCGATATGATTGAACTGCTGAAACCGGCTCAACAAGCCCTGCAAACTGACACCAATCAGCCTTTTGTAATACTGGTAGTGGGCATCAACGGTGCTGGTAAAACCACCACCATCGGCAAGCTGGCCAAACGTTTTCAAAATCAGGGAAAATCCGTCATGCTCGCGGCCGGCGACACCTTCCGCGCTGCAGCCGTCGAACAACTTAAAACCTGGGGTGAGCGCAACGAGGTAGCGGTTATCGCACAAGGCACAGGAGCAGACTCTGCTTCTGTCATCTTCGACGCGGTACAGTCTGCACAAGCCAAAGGTATTGATATCGTAATTGCCGATACAGCAGGGCGTCTGCACACGCAAAGCAACCTGATGCAAGAGCTGGTAAAAATTCGCCGGGTGATGGCCCGACTCGACGAGTCCGCGCCACACGAAGTTATGCTGGTAATCGATGCAGGCTTTGGTCAAAACGGCCTGATTCAGGCTGAGCAGTTCCATCAGGCCATGAATGTAACCGGACTAACGGTAACCAAGCTCGATGGCACAGCAAAAGGCGGTATTTTGTTGGCGATTTCCCAAAAACTCGGCTTGCCTATTCGTTATATTGGTGTCGGTGAAGGCATTGAGGATTTACGCGAGTTTAATGCAGAAGAGTTTGTTAATGCGTTACTGGATCATCAGCCAGATTGAGTTTGTTTTTTATAAAACCAAAGTCAACGTCAACAGCGTCGGTGGCTGACCGACAGCAGGTCACTTTTCTGTCTACAGCTACAGAAAACTAACGAAAAGAAAGCCGCCCCGTTAACCAATCCCTTATAAAAAGCATAAGGGTTCCCTCGTCAGTCGAAATATCGACGGCTGCTGCGGAACTCGTGAATGATAAAAAACACCATTCACTCAAACATCCTCGCAGAAAGCCCCGTCCATATTACGCCTTCCTCGGCTTGCTTAAATGGGGAGCGGTGAGTCAAAGTCGAATTCAAAAGAAAATAAAAAGGACTAAAATCTAGTAGTTACTATCTGTTTTTAATTATTGCTCCCGTCTCGCAGTTTGCCATGCATTGTTTCTAGAAAGGGATAATCTGCCATGGACGGCAGATTAAGTTTTCTTGAGCACGACTGCATGGATGCAGGAGGTAGAGTAACGCAGGAGCGGTTACCGAGGGATGCGAATGAAAATGACCCGTTAGAGAGGCTATCACTATTACAGTACATAGTTTGATAGTGACTGTATTTACAAGGCATGGGAACCCGCAGGGCAAACTGGGTTAGGGCGGCTTTCATTAGATAGTATGCGCGCTATCGCGCTATTAATTAACGTGTCACCTACACACGCAAGTACGGTACTTTTTCAGCTGTAGGAAAAAATGCCTCGCTCGCCGGTGCGACTACCGGCAATGTATCTACGATGAAAACACTCACACCTTGCCATAAAATGATAGAAGCATGATTTTTAAATTTTCAGCTACCACCACACCAAGTTTCAAGCCAATTAATTCTGCCATGAAAAATATCACCATTTATGGCACACTAGTCAGAATAACGATAACGATTCACACGGACCAAATGGGGAATTCATGATCCGTTTTGATAATGTCAGTAAACAATACCCGGGCGGCTTTGAAGCCTTGCTAGGTGTTAACTACCATCTGCCACGCGGCCAAATGGCTTATTTAACCGGCCATTCAGGAGCCGGTAAAAGCACCTTGCTAAAACTGATCGCAATGATAGAGCGGCCCAGCCGTGGCCAGGTTTTTCTCGATGGAGTCAACCTGAATCAGATTGGCAAACATAAGATTCCGTACATCCGCCGCAATATCGGCATTATTTTTCAGAACCATCAACTGCTGAATGACCGCACCGTGTACCAGAACGTCGCCATGCCATTAATCATCGCCGGTTTTCGACACCAGGAAATCAGCAAACGGGTCCGCGCAGCACTCGATCAGGTCGATTTATTAAATAAAGAAAAGGCCATGCCAATTACCTTATCCGGCGGTGAACAACAGCGCGTTGGCATTGCCCGCGCCATTGTCCATAAACCACCGTTATTACTGGCAGACGAGCCCACCGGTAACCTTGACCCGGATTTATCTAAAGAAATTATGCACTTATTTGAGCGTTTTAATCAGGTTGGTGTTTCCGTCTTGATTGCCAGCCATGACCTCAACTTAATTGACGAAATGGGTTACCCGGTGATTTCACTGGATGATGGTCAGCTGATACGTAATGACTTAACGTCAAGGGCGATAAGCTGATGGCTAAAACTCCTGAGCGCGGCGTCAAACTGCAAAAAAACGCACCTTTAAAGGCTTATTTCATCCATCATGTACGTGTTTTTCTTTCCAGTTTAGGCGAACTCACACGTCGCCCTATCGCCAGCATGATGACCATGACGGTGATTGCTATTGCGCTGGCGCTGCCCGCCGGCATGTATTTGTTGCTGCACAATGTACATCAGGTCAGCGCAGACTGGGACAGCTCGTCTCAAATGTCATTGTTTATCAAAGACCGGGTAACGATGAAAACAGTCGATCAGCTGGCGCATCGCCTGAACCTGCGAAATGATATTGAAAGCACCCGAGTCATCAGCCCGGATCAGGCGCTAGAGGATTTTATTCGAATTTCCGGATTTGGAGATGCCTTAAATTCACTCGACAAAAACCCGTTACCAGCGGTGATTGTGATTCAGCCGATTATAAATAACCATAATCCCTTGCAGGCCTCCCAGCTACTGAACGAAATGAAAAACCTGCCGGAAGTCGATATTGCTCAGCTCGATCTGGAGTGGGTAAAACGGCTTTATAGCATGTTAGAAATTGCCAGCCGCGCGGTCTGGATCATCAGCATTCTGCTTGGAGTTGCCGTAGTACTGACAGTCGGTAATACCATTCGTCTCGATATTCAAAACCGCAAAGAAGAAATCGTGGTAACAAAATTAATCGGTGCCACTAATGCCTTTATTCGCCGGCCCTTTCTGTATACCGGTTTATGGTACGGGCTGGCTGGCAGTATTCTGGCACTGCTGATGACCAATATCGCGCTGTTCTTGCTGGCGTCACCGGTACAAAAACTGTCACGCTTATACAACAGTGATTTTGAACTGATTGGCCTGAGTTTCGATAATTCAGTGATCTTACTTTTCACCAGTTGTCTGCTAAGTTTAGCAGGCAGCTGGCTGGCAGTAGGACGACAGCTAAGTAAAATTGAACCAACATAGCGATCATTGATCTCGTTTGCAGTTTTTACGGGCTCTCTAAATTTGCCTGCTCGGATAGTTTTTAAAGTGCTTAAGAAATAAATATAACGGTGGTTTTTTAAATTTAATCCAGTTCCGGATAACGGGAATAGCAAAGTATGACTGAGCATTCTATTTTATTAATCGACGGCTCCAAGGCCAGCCGCGCGATTATTTCAAAGACCATTCAGCAACAGCTAAGTTCCGCCAGACTCAGCGATTTTGATACTGCTGGAGCAGCTCTGGAACACTGTCAGAGCTGCTCTTTTGATCTGGTTATTACCGCTATGAGCTTACCGGATATGCAGGCCCAGGAGTTTGCCGAAATATTCCGAAAGAATCATGCTGATAGCCATACTCCGATTATCATGATGTCCGGTGATTTTAGCCTCAATATTAAGAATGACACCGCATCACCGCATATTAACGGTTACTTTGATAAATCCCGTGGCAACGATCAGCTGATCGAGTATATCCAGTCCTATCTTTCATTACGCTCATGGAATAAAGCCCCCGGCTGTCATGTTTTGTTCGTCGAAGACAGCCCCACCGTTACCCGGGTAGTAACGAATATGCTGGAGAATAACGGCTTTAGCTACCAGCATGTGAATAATGCCGCCGACGCCCTGACCTTACTGGCGATGACCCAGGACCCTGACAATACCAATCAACGCTTTGATATCGTACTCACCGATATTCAAATTGAGGGCCTGATGAGCGGCGATGACTTAATTCGTGAGATCCGTTTCGGGCTTGGCCTAATGCCCGATCAGCTGCCTATTCTGGTATCCACCTCCCCCAGCCCAGACCGCAACTCCCATATCAATAATATTATTTCTGCCGGGGCAAATGATATTATCGAAAAACCGCTGATAGAAAGCCTGCTCATCGCCCGAATCAGCAATCTGATAAAATAGCACCTCTGTCAGGCCGCCACTCTCAAGACAAGCCTTTGTTTTAACAGTCTATTTTCCATTTATCGGAACTTTCCAAAGAATTAGCACTCTATATTCAGGAGTGCTAAACTATGTTCATAGATTTACGAGGAGTAATAACAATGAGTACAGCATTGATACCAGCGCAAACAGTTTTACCTGTCGTCACCAACGATCTGGGTAGCTATTTCAGCGATATCAACAATATACCCATGTTAAGCGCCGAAGAAGAGCGCGAATTAAGTGACCGACTGCAGCAACAGGGCGATATTGAATCAGCACAAAAACTGGTTTTATCCAACTTGCGTTTTGTTGTGCGTATTGCGCGCGGCTACACCGGTTATGGCCTGCCTCTGGCGGACTTAATTCAGGAAGGAAATATTGGCCTGATGAAAGCCGTAAAACGCTTTGATAGCTCTCACAACGTCCGTCTGGTTTCCTTCGCTGTACACTGGATTCGTGCTGAAATTCACGAATTCGTTATCCGTAACTGGCGCATCGTTAAAATTGCGACCACCAAGCCACAACGCAAACTGTTTTTCAAATTGCGCTCATCGAAAAAACGTCTGGGCTGGTTTAATCAGGACGAAGTTAAGGATGTGGCTGAAACCCTCGGTGTAAAACCTGAGACCGTATTAGAAATGGAAGCACGTCTGAATAACTATGACGTCGCTTTTGACGCACCGACCAGTGAAGACAGTGAAGATTCTCATCTGTCACCATCTACTTACCTGACCAGCCACAACATGGATCCGGCTAATGCGGCCGAGTCGGTTGACTGGGAACAAAATCAGATCAGTCAGTTAACTGCGTCATTAACGACTTTAGATGAACGCAGTCAGGATATTCTGCAACAACGCTGGCTGAATGACGACAAAGCCACTTTACAAGACTTGGCGGAAAAATACGGGGTCTCTGCAGAGCGTATCCGTCAGCTTGAAAGCAATGCCCTGAAGAAACTTCGCAGCGGCATGCTGGAAGCCTAAACTTTCGAGCAACAATAAAAAAGCGCTCCTTTGAGCGCTTTTTTTGTGCCTGCGTTAAAACCATAAAAACGAAACCTTAAAGATAGACACGCAGTCTCTATCGTCTTAGGCAACAGGCTCTGAATCGGGTCTGTAGAACGCTATAACAGGATCTGACATTATGTTTTTTATGGTCGGTCAGTTTCTGTGCTGGCTTGCTTTGTCTGCCACTGCTGATAACACTCCAGACCGCAAAAATGCGCAACATAATCTTCTGTTTCTGAATGCGCGGCTTCTGCGGCCGGGATTTCCTTTAAACAAACCTCACACTTTACCTGTTCTTGCTCTATTGGTTTATGCTGATTCACAACAACACCTCCGCTTTGTCACTTTACTGAGCAATAGGCTGCGGTTTGCAACTATTTGCCGTAAAACACACCCGGTATCCAGCTTTTTTTAATTTTGCTGGTTTTCTCCAGCATATGTTCTTCTTTACTTTCATCGTAGAATTTAAAACTTATCCAGCCGACCCGGATAATATCGTTGTGCTTCAGACGCTGCCGCTTGGCTTTAGCATCGTTGACAAAAGTCCCGTTAGTGCTGCCTAAATCATTGATGTAGTAATTAAACTCACCATCAAATTCAACACTATTCTCAACTTCAAGACTGGCATGTTCGCCACTCACCGAAATATCATCAATCGTGATGTCACATTCAACCCGGCGACCAATCAGCGTCTTTTTGTCATTAACCCGAAATTTATTGATGACGACTTCATCATCCAGTTGTAACAGCATTATCATATCTTAAGCCACACCCTTCTCAAGCCAGTTCTATTGTCTATATCATAGACCATTCCGCGGCAATCAGACAAATTCGATCTGTTTATAGCGAACAAAAAAAAAGCAGCTTAGGGCCGCTTTTTAATCAATATCCTGTAAAACCCTGTCTTATGAAAAAATAACCGATAAGAAGCTGGCCCAGGATAAAACAACAATCGCGAAAACGATGGTCAGTGGTAAACCGTGATAAAATGAAAACATATCTCACCTCATTAAGAATATCAGCAAATGTTAATCTATTCTGACTTGTTATTCAAGTCAGAATCCGTGCCCTGCGGCTTTTCCGCCGACTTGTTAAAACTCGGTACCATCGGGTCATCATCGTCCATCAGGATACGATGTGCAGGCCCTTCAAGGTCTTCAAACTGACCATTTTTGACCGCCCAAATGATAGCCCAGAGCGCAATACCCATGACCATAAATCCCAAAGGTATTAATAAATACAGAATTTTCATTGTCTTAAATTCAACCTTGTGACATTAGCGTCTTAAACGCAGTGCATTCAGTACAACCACCAGCGAGCTCATTGACATACCGATAGCAGCCATCCATGGGGCAACTAAGCCCATTGCAGCCAGTGGCACTGCCAATACATTATAGCCAATAGCCCAGGCAAAGTTTTGACGAATTATCGTTAATGTCCGCCGGGCCATTGCAACACCATCAGCCACATGCTCAAGATTCTCTGATAACAACACCATGTCGGCACTGGCATGAGCCAGCTGGGTGCCGCCGCCCATCGCCAGTGAAACCTGCGCTGCTGCCAGTACAGGCGCATCATTAACGCCGTCACCGACCATCGCAACCACATGACCTTGTTGCTGCAATGCCTGCACGTAGCTTAGCTTGTCACTCGGTAAACATTCACCTCTGGCCTCGGTCACACCCAGCTCTTTGGCAACATGCTCCACCACAGTTTGCTGATCACCACTTAACAAAATCACCTGTAGACCCAACTCTTTTAACTGCGCAATACTGTTTTTTGCTTCGCCACGTAAGCGATCTTGAATCGTTATCACTGCCAGCAAACCGCTTTCATCACCCACAAATACAGCGCTTTTGGCATTATTGTCAGACTCAAACCCGCTATCTGCCTGAGCCGATAACTGGCTAACATAGTCCCGCTTACCCACTCGTATTACAGCTTGCTTATAACGTGCCTCAATTCCCTGCCCGCTTTGAGCAACAACCGCATCAACAGCGAGTCGGTCATTACTCAAAGCGGTCAAGGCTTTGGCTATTGGGTGCTCTGAATCCTGCTCAATACTTGCAATCAGTGCACACAACTCTGCTTCTGCCATGCTAGGTCGCAGCATCTGAATATTGTCTGCCTGCAACTGGCCATAAGTCAGCGTACCGGTCTTATCAAAAATAATATGCGTGCTTGCTGCCAGTGTTTCCAGCGCATGACCACGCGTGGTCAGCAAGCCGATTTCAGTCAGCCGTCCGGTTGCTGCTGTCAGCGCGGCAGGCGTTGCCAGTGACAAGGCACAGGGACAGGTAACTACCAGTACCGACAAGGTAATCTGGAACGCATGCATCGCATCCTGCGCCGCCCAATAAAAAGCCACCACAGCCGCAATTAGCAGAATACCGGCGACAAACCAGCCTGCAATTTTATCAACCGCCCGGGTCAGCGCAGGTTTTTCGCTGCCGGCACGATCCAGTAAGCGGATCACCGATGACAGAAAGCTTTCCTCACCAACAGATGTCACACAAACCGTTAACGGACTTTCAATATTTAATGTCCCACCAACCACTTCATCATCGAGTTTTCTGCTTCGAGGCAAACTTTCGCCGGTCAGCAAACTTTCATCAACGCTACTGATACCTGCCAGTACAATACCATCAGCCGGGATTAACTCTCCTGGTTTGATCAGCACGTGGTCATTTTTATTCAGCTCACTGGTGGTCATAACTTCATGCGCGCCATCCGTATTAATACGGGTAGCAGTTGCCGGCACCAGTTTAACCAGCTCCTCTGCAATACGCCCGGCTTTGTGTCGTGCTATCAGTTCAAGATAACGACCAGCCAGCAGAAAGAAAACGAACATTGTGACTGAGTCATAATACACCTCGCCGATTCCGCTAATGGTTGACCATAAGCTGGCAGAGAATGCTGCCCCCATTGCCAATGAAACCGGCACATCCATCCCTAGTTGTCGTCTTTTTAAATCGCCCCAAGCAGACTTAAAAAAAGGCTGTGCCGAATACAACATAACCGGTATTGCAAATCCCAGACTGACCCAGCGCAAGAACTCACGGATATCTGCATCCATCACACCGTATTCGCCGGCGTATAAGGCAATCGCAACCATCATCACCTGCATCATGCCCAGACCGGCAACTAACAAACGCCTAATGGCTGTTTGCTTTTCTTTTTTATGAATCGATTCCTGACGACTCGGATCAAACGGATGGGCGTGATAACCTATCGACTCAATCGCCCGCAAAACCTCACTGAGCTTAATCTCCTCACTATGCCATTTTAACTGCGCACGGTGGGTCGAGTAATTAACCCGAAACTCGATCACGCCAGGTAAAGAAGACACGTATTTTTCATTCAGCCAGACACAGGCGGCGCAGACGATACCTTCCAGCATTAACGCCGCTTCTTTAACATCACCTTCATCGTCGCGCACAAAGGATTTTTGTAACTGGGGTTTGTCATACAGGTCCAGCTTCATCAGCTCCTGTGGAACCAGCTGACCTGCTGTGCGGCTATTATCGGTGCGGTGTTTATAAAACGATGTCAGATTGTTTTCTACAATCGCCGTGGCCACAGCTTCACAACCAGGACAGCACATAGGCTGCTCTGTCTGCTCAATTTCAACACGATAATGAGAACCCGGCGGCACAGGCAGGCCACAATGAAAACACTGCTGAGTATTTTGTTCAGACATTGATTATTGTTTGACCTGATCTTTTACAAAACTATCACCACGAATTTCATGTACTTCATTATCTTTTTTCATCACAATAACAACATTCCAGTTACCGGGAAATTCAAATTTTACGCTTTGCTGATAAATGCCATCCAGCACCTCATGCATTTTAAATTCCTTATCGTGACGAAAATCAGATGGACGTAAAAACTTAAGACTGATATCCAGACCTGAAATTATGTGGCCGTTTTTATCGCGCGCTTCAATCTGAAATATCGCGGCTTTATTTTGTTCTGGAGAGACTAACCAGCCTTGCTTGATTTTCCAGCCACGTTGCTTCTGTCGCTTCAGGTTTTCAAGGTATTCATTATAGAGCGCTTCCTTTTCCTGATAATCATGCGAAATAACACCGGGGAACTGAGACGTGTACTGTGCTCCTTTTTGTTTGGGCAGCAGCCACTGCAACATCTCTGATGACATACCACTAGTGGAAAGGCTAACCAGTGTCATATTGACAACAACAACGACAAAAAAGAAAACAAAAAATAAAGCCGGAATCCAGTGAAACCATTTTTTACGCTGCTCACTGTCCAGTGCCTGCTCGCGGTAATGTGAAATCATTCCGAGCATGTAAGGAACCACACCAAATATAGCCAGATGAATCGAAAACACATCTCCACCCGGCCAGAAAATAATAGCCAAAATGATGTAAACACTCAGTACTATTCCCGCAGAGATCAAACCTGACCTTGCTGCAGAAAAGTGAAGAACTTTATAAAGAACAACAAAAATGAATATCGCCGCAGCCACTCCAGTACCTAACGATGTTAATAAATCCGGCATATCCTGTCTCTCTTGTTTAAAATAAACATAAAATTAAAATTTAGGCGTATAAAATAATGCACTGTCTCTGATCGGATCAAACACAACATTCTTTGGCACCAGTACAAACTCAAATGGTTGCTGTCCGTCTGAGTGGCTGATTGCCGGGTGTTTAATTCTTACGACTACCGTCAGGGTTTGCTCTGGTTTAAGTGTCAGCCTTTTTAAGCGCCCCAGATCAACTTCAACATTTTTTAAGCCTTCGATAACCAGCCCGACATCCACTGTGTTCTGGGTTTTATTATTAACCTTTAGCTCATAGCTGTTCTGAAAGCGTCCATCAGATAATTGCACATACATCGGTTTTCTAACCTTACGAATCGACATATCCATAGGGTCCTGATTTGCCATATTCCAGGCCAGCCAGAACGCCCCTCCAAAAAAAGCCAGCGCATAACCGATGTTTTTGGGTTTGAAATATTTTGGTCGGATACCCATGCTGACTTCACGTTCAGAGGTGTACCTGATCAGCCCCTTTGGCCAGCCCAAATTAGCCATAATCTGGTTACAGGCATCGATACACAAACCACAGGAAATACATTCGTTCTGAATACCATCTCTTATGTCGATACCAGTTGGGCAAACCTGAACACAAAAACCGCAATCAACACAGTCACCGATATTATTTTGTAGCCGCTGTTCGCGGGTTTTAATTTCTTTAGATGGTTTTGCCCGACCGTTATCAGCTTCACCGCGTTTTTCATCATAGGCGATAATCAGTGTATCACGGTCGAACATCGCGGCTTGAAAACGGGCATAAGGACAAACTGATTTACACAACTGTTCACGCGCAAAACCGGCCAGCATAAAGGTTGAGCCGGTTAAAATCAGCGTGGTGATATATGCCGCTGAATCGAGTTCACCTTTAAAAAAGCCGTTAAGCATTTCAGGCGCATTACCCCAGTATAAAATAAAGGTAAAACCGGTGACGAAAGCAACCAGCAGATATAAAAGAAAGGTCAGTGAAATTTTTAATGTTTTTTCAAGATCCCAGCGTTGCTTGCTGAGTCGGACCCGGGCTGGACGCTCCCCCTGAACCAGTCGCTCGATAAACATATAGGTATCTAACCACAGCGTGTGAAAACAAAAATAACCACACCAGACCCGCCCCAGAACACCGGTCACAAAAAATAACAGATAGGCAGCGATAATTAAAAAACCGGTCAGCCAGACCACATCCTGCGGATGCATCACCAAACCAAAGATATAAAACAGGCGCGCATCAAGATCAAACAGTACCGCCTGGTCAGGACCGCTGATACGATCCCAGCGCAACCAGGGCAGTAAAAAATACACCGCATATGCCAACAACAGCATGGTTGTTTTAAAATTTCGGAAAGAGCCTTTTACAGAGCGTACGAAAACTTTGGAGGCCGGCTCTATTCCGTTGAAATTTACATTTTGATCAGCCATTTTCAGTTACGGATTAAGTCGCCTCTTGGACAAAGTTTATCAATGTATTATAGACAAAAACGCCGGACACAAGTCCGGCGTTTTTTAACTAAACAAATCGGCATAACTATTCAGATTGCTTCTGTCATCTGGCAGGACAAGGCAAAAAATGTGAGTTTACAAGTGTAAATGATCATTTTTTAACGCAGTCATGACGCCTGACAGGAGTCTCAGCTGGGTAGTTATTATTTACCGCCGCCTAACTCATGTACATATACTGATAACAGTTTAATGTCATTAGCACTTAAACGCTCAGACCATGCTGGCATTTTACGACTAACACCATTCGCAATAACCGATTTAACAGACGCTTTCTTTGCTTCCAGTGAAGCTGCGCCCTGAACGTCTGCAATAGTCCAGATACTGTCTGTCAGATTTGCTGCACCGACCGAAATCATACCGGTGGCTTTTGAAGTATGGCAGTAATAACAACCACCTTCCTGACCATTAAAAATGCGTTTACCCGTTGCCACTTTCTTAGAGTCCATTGCATGACCTGAAAGCGATAACACATATTCAGTAACAGCATCTAATTGCTCGGCATTAAAAGTGTTTTTAAAGTCCGGCATATAACCATGACGGCCCTGTTCGATGCTAGCCTGAATTTGCTCGACTTTACCGCCCCACAACCAGTCATCATCTGCCAGGTTAGGGAATAAACCCACAACACCAGTACCCCCCGTACCATGACAAGCTGCACAGTTGTCACCGTAAATACCTTTTGCTAATGAACGCGCAAAGGCCATTTTTTCCGGGTCAGATAAAATATCATCAAAGCTGGCTTTAGCCACTTCATCCATATAGGCTTTTTGTTTCAGCGCTTCTTTACCGCGCTGCATATCAGCCATCAACAATGCACGTGTATTCCAGTGCGTTGTCACTTCTTTTACTTCGCCCGTATCTTTGTTAACAACATTATAAGTAATATCGTTAAAGGTACCGGTTGTATACGATTTGCCTACAGGCCATGCAGGATAAATAATCCAGTAAATGATACAGATTACTACTGTAAAGTAGAAAGACCATATCCACCAACGTGGTACTGGATTGGTTAACTCTTCAATACCGTCCCAATTGTGACCGGTAGATGGAGCACCACCTGATTTTTGATTCGAATTACTCATCTTTTTTCACCGTTGTCGAACTTTTTGGTTCGTCTTCGTCATCATCCAGAAAAGGTATATTTTTATAAGACTCAAGGCGCTTACTGCGCTCTTTACCAGTGAAAACAAAAACCAGCAAAATGACAAAGCCGATAAAAAATATCAGCAGCGCAAGAATCTTGCTATTGCGCATGTCACCTAACCAGTTAAATATTTCAGCTATCAAGTCAAAACCCTTTCTGCAAGCCGTGCTTTAAAAACTGCACGGCTACGATTAATTATCTGAACTGTACGAAATGACCTTCGTCATACTGGCTGAAATCAACCAGTGTACCCAGCATTTGCAGGTAAGCGACCATCGCTTCCATTTCAGTAATGCGATTCGCATCACCGTCATAGTTACCCGATTGGGCTTGCTTGATCAGATTTTCCTGTGCCTTCTGAATATCCAGCATTTCAGCGACGTCTTGACCAAACTCTTTCACATTGGCTTCGTATTCAGCTTTGCTTTCAGAGTAAGGAACACCTACTTTTTTCAGTGCCCGCAGACGATCTGCAATATCACTAAACGCCAGGTCATTTTTCATTAACCATGGGTAGTTTGGCATGATCGACTCAGGTACAACCGAACGTGGTGCAATTAAATGCTGAACCTGCCATTCGTTTGAATATTTCTCACCCACTCGAGCCAGATCAGGACCAGTACGCTTAGAGCCCCACTGGAACGGATGATCGTACTTCGATTCTGCCGCCAGTGAATAGTGACCATAACGCAGCGCTTCATCACGGAACGGACGAATCATTTGCGAATGACACAGGTAACAACCTTCACGCTGGTAGATATCACGGCCACGTAACTCAAGAGGCGTATAAGGGCGAACACCTTCAACTTTCTCTATCGTGTCATTGATATGGAACAGCGGAACAATTTCAACCAGACCACCAATACTGATCACAACCATTGTGAACAGCATTAGCAGGCCAAGATTTTTTTCGATTTTATCGTGCTTCATGAGTCAGTCTCCTAAGCAGCAGCTGCAGCAGCTTCAGCGGCTTCGCGCTTACCTTGCTTGGCAGTCATGTAAAGGTTATAAGCCATGATCGCCGCACCTGTAACAAACAGGAAGCCGCCAATCGCACGAGTAATATATGGACCATGCAGGTAACTAACCGACTCAACAAAGGTGTAAGCCAGATTACCGTAGCTATCAAAGGCACGCAGGATCAGACCCTGACCAATACCTGAGGTCCACATTGCAGTGATATACAGAACAATACCAATCGTCGCTAACCAGAAGTGAGTGAAGATCAGTTTTTCGCTGTACATCTTGGTGTTATAAAGCTTCGGCACCATATGGTAGAAAGAACCGAATGAAACCATTGCAACCCAACCTAAAGCACCTGAATGAACGTGACCGATGGTCCAGTCTGTGTAATGCGATAACGCATTAACCGATTTCAGAGCCATCATCGGACCTTCAAACGTCGACATACCGTAAAACGATAATGAAACGATCAGGAATCGCATAACTGGATCAGTACGCAGCTTGTCCCAGGCACCTGACATCGTCATGATACCGTTGATCATACCGCCCCAAGAAGGCATTAATAGAATGATCGAGAAGGTAGCTGCCAGTGTTGAGGTCCAGTCTGGAAGTGCTGTCCAGTGCAGGTGATGACCACCAACCCACATGTACAAGAACACTAATGCCCAGAAGTGGATGACAGACAAACGATATGAATAAACCGGACGGCCCGCTTGCTTAGGTACGAAGTAATACATCATACCCAGGAACGCAGCTGTTAAGAAAAAGCCCACGGCATTATGCCCATACCACCACTGAGTCATCGCATCCTGTACACCTGAGAACAGGCTATATGACTTCATGCCAAACATATCAACCGGCACTGCCAGGTTGTTAAAGACATGCAGGATAGCTGTCGCCAGAATAAATGCGATAAAGAACCAGTTTGCAACATAGATGTGTGGCTGTGAACGCTGACGAAGCGTCATCACGAAGACATACAGGTATATCACCCAGGTCACTGTGATCAACAAATCGATAGGCCATTCAAATTCAGCATACTCACGTGCCTGGGTGTAACCCAGCATATAAGTGATCACGCCAGCAGCTACAGAAATCTGCCAGCCCCAGAATGTGAAATTTGCCAAGCCAGTACCATGCAGGCGAGCCTGACAAGTGCGCTGAACAATATAATAAGAAGTTGCAAATAATGCACTACCACCAAAACCGAAGATAACCAGCGTTGTATGCACCGGACGCAAGCGACCGAATGTAATGTATTGGTTATCAAAGTTCAGAATCGGAAAAGCAAGTTCAGATGCGGCATAAAAGCCGACGAACATACCCAACACGCCCCAAACCATTGCCATCGCAGCAAATTTTTTGATGATGTCGTAATTGTATTCTGCTTTAGCAGCCATACTATGCGCCATGTTTCTACCTCAGTGGGCTCAATAAAAATTGGATGAATCACCCCTGCTCTCTGCGCGCAACTTTGCTCAGTGACAAGGACCCAAATTTGAAGGTGCGCATATTACAGCATTTACTAATGTTTTAAAATACTCATACGCACAGAAAAGCTTTGGAATGTGCAGAATAAATAGCTCATTTCTGATGAATATCAACAATATTGTAAAAGAAACAGATATTTGGCTACTGTTTCTCCACATATATAGACACACAAATAACCAGACTTTTTGCCAGATTATTACTGGTAAATAGCTACAAAAAATCAAACGCTGTGTACAGAAGCGCTCAGCTAACCGTAACTATTCCGCCAGCCAGGCCTGGCCATAGACAATTTCATAACTGGCCGGTAACACGCCATCGCGTCGATAACGCTCATAGGCCTGCTCAACAGCAGACAGGGTAGCGGCCGTCATCAAACCACGGCGACGCCCACTGGAAGGGGTATTAGCACCAATCGCTTTTAAATCTCGCATCAGATCGGTGACTTTTTGATAGGTTAATGTCAGCATCTCCCGGTCCATGACCGGGTCAGCGAACTGACTGCGCAGCAGAGCATCACCCACATCATGCATATCCATAAACTGATTAACATGGCCGTCGCCATCGACCTGCGCCCAGCTACTGCGCAATTCCATTAACGTATCCGGACCAAAGCTTGCAAACATGAGCACACCACCGGGCTTTAGTACTCGCCGAAACTCACGAAAAGTGCGCTCTAAATCGCCACTCCATTGCAACATCAGGCTCGATATAATCATATCCACACTGTTATCAGCAATCGGTAAATGATCGGCATCGGCGCATATCAATGTCGGCTTACGTAACCAACTGCCCTGCCTGGCCACCCGCTTCAGCATGCCGGGAGCCAGATCAACTGCGGTAATATGCGCCTTTTTATAACGCTTCATTAACAGACCGACCCCGAAGCCAGTACCTGCACCAATATCCAATACCGTTTCAGGCACCATTTTCACCGCATCAAGGTGTTCCAGCATGCGAGTACAAACTTCACGCTGCAACACAGCGGCATCGTCATAGGTTACGGCCGCTTTATCAAACGCACGTCGTATCCATTTTTTATTAATCACACTGCCAGGTTTAATCATGGATACGGTTTACATCGATAATTGAGAGTAGTTGTTGCATAACGTCTTCGGGGTGAGAAACAAAAGGCAGATGTGCCGCGCCATCTATGATATGTGATTTGACACCTGCTTGAACACCTAAATAATCATTTAAGGCTGCCGGCACCAGGCTGTCATGCTCACCCAGCAACCAATACTGTGGCACCGCCAGCGCACCCAGCGTTGCTCGCAAATCAGTCGATTTTAAAACAGCCAAGCCGCTTGCCAAAGCTGCCGAAGAGGGCAAACCCTGTCCCACAATCGCCGCCCGTAACAAACGCAACACATCGCGAGACTCTGCCATACCTCGAACCTGAAGGCTTAAAAAGCGCTGCAATGTTTTCTCTATGTTTTGCTGCAGGTTATCAGCAAACAAGTCAAACACCGATTCTTCAACCGCCGCTTGCCAGTCGGCTCTGACCACAAAACAGGGGTTACTGGCCAGCAAACAAAGTGCCCTGACTTTTTCAGGCTGTTGCCGCGCCAGCGCTAACACCGGCAACGCCCCCAGCGACCAGCCAACCCAGATCGCTGGGCCTGTCAGGCGCTTGTCAGCGTGCAGCAGCAAATGATCAACCAGATCCTGTAAGCTTTCAAAGCCCAGCTGGTTGAACTGGCCATGGCCAGGCAAATCAATGCAAAGCGGCTCAATAAAATCCGGTAACTGATTGATAAAAGAGTCCCACACCGCACTGTTCATTCCCCAACCATGCACAAAGACACATTGTACTTTGGCATACTGCCCCTGCGTCTCATCATGGTGTATGCTAGCGGGATTATTTTCAGATGTAAGGTTTTTCATGGACTCTTTTATAGCATTAGGTATTAACGACCCCAAAAGCTGGGGACTGATCGTCGCGGCTTATCTCATTGGCTCTATATCGAGCGCAGTCATTACCTGTAAATTAATGGGCCTTGAAGACCCGCGCCTTAGCGGCTCGAAAAACCCCGGCGCCACCAACGTCTTACGCAACGCCGGTAAAAAAGCCGCTATCATCACCTTAATAGGCGACATGTTCAAGGGCGTACTGCCGGTACTGGTCGCGATTTATTTAGGCGTTGATTATAACGTACTGGCACTGGTAGCCTTTGCTGCCTTTATCGGCCACCTATACCCGGTGTTTTTGAAATTCAAAGGCGGTAAAGGCGTTGCCACTGCACTCGGTGTTTATCTGGCGCTGGACTGGCGCATCGGTTTAGCCGTGATTGTCATCTGGTTATTAACCGCCGCCATCTTCAGAACATCATCACTGTCTGCTCTTATCGCTTCATTCTGTGCACCTTTTTTAATCTGGCAAATCAGCAGCAACCAGCCTTTAATTATTATGTCTGCGGTTTTAACGCTAATGTTATTCTGGAGACACCGCAGTAATATTCAGAATTTAATATCAGGCGCTGAAGAAAGAATTGGCAAAAAGAATTCTTAAGTTATTAATAGTTTTATAACACAGGGATAGATTAAATAACCTACCCATTTTTGTAGCGTTACTTGTTTAGCTAACTGCGAAGTTATTTCTAAACTTTCACAAACCAGAAAACTGACCAGAGAAATAATCAGACAAGGTATAACCTGATAATAAAGCAAATGAAACTCGGCATTAGAAAAGACACCCCGTCATGCTAAGGAGTAAACCGAGCAGCAGCATTCACTGGCTAGTAATAGCTAAAAAAATACAATAACAGCTTTCAGAAAGCCGTATTAAGATCGCTATTTGAAAACCCGGCAAACTGCTCGAATCAGGAAAATCCAAAAACTTCCAAGCCTATTATTAAAAGTATTATTGCAATAGTTTCGGTGCATCCTTCCTATGACCCCAGTCCTTATTACAATCAAGCCAAAAAGAGCGACCCGTTTTAGCGACTTTTTAAAGAACTAACTAGTTGTCTTTTGTCTCTTTATAGGGGAATTTAGTGTGACCATATCTAATAGCCAGTATAGATAAAGTAAGAATTAAAACAGTACCAGCGAGACCAAGCACCCTCAGTGTATCGAGATTCTTCATGTCAAGAATCATATAACGGGCTATTGCCACCACGGCAATATAAAGCGGGACACGGACAGGCAGCTTTCCCGTTTTAAGATATATTCCTACCATAGCTAATACTTCAAGAAATATAAATAACAACAAAAGATCAGCAAGCGTTACTTTCTTCGCCTCAAACATTTGCACAACTTCAAAACCAATTGCAATGACAGTTGCTATCGCAATAATTAGCAAACCAATCTCTTCAACCACAACCAGAGCTCTATACCCCGATTCTTTTAACTTACTCATCTTTACGTTCCTGTTTTTGCATGCCCGCTAGACTACAATCTAGCATTGGCTTTGGTACTGCCAAATGTAACACAGTTCGAACCAGACATTATCAATATAAAATATCTCTGTGTGTTTTTATTTACAGGCATTACCTGCCAGAAAAGCCTATTATTTTATTAAAACATCATTGAAAATGACATTTTTATCTCGGTGTTAAACTCGCCATCGTGGAGCGAACTGTCTTTATAGGCCAGATAATTTAATATCATCGATTTATTAAAGTTATTGTCTTTCTTTCCCAGTCGCCATTTCGTCCCTAACACCAACGCCATCAGATCGGTTGCAACTTCCTTAAATTGATGATTATCAGCCCCCGTATTATCCGTTACTTTAAGATCAATATCATAGCCTACATAATAAACACCCCAATACGGCATGACCAATGCGGAATATTGATAGCCTTGCATATACGCAAACGTGCTGCCTTTTATATCTGCCTGATAAACATATTCGTAACTACCCGGTTCTGAACAACTAAAACATAAAAAACCCAACACCTCAGATAAATCCATGAAGCAAAAAATATCAAAAAAACTACAGCTTTGTTCTGGCTGTGGGATAAACGCACCACCATGACCTCTACTTATCGATCTTAACCCACCAATAACAACTGAATTTTTCCAATTTGAATGAGCGTTATCAAAATCATACTTTAAAGACGTAACACCACTGCCACCTGCATTTAATTCAAATTCAAAGCCATAACCCAGCCCCACTGAAAACCCGAACGAAACATCCAGAAACTCATCAGTTTCAGTTTCGAGTACTATATATTTTTCGTCATCGGTTTGTGGTGCAACTTGCAGCTGGAAATTTTTACGCGTATTACCAACACCTAGAACTAATGCCATTTCCATTTGATCCATGACACCGGGTGCATATTGAGTATTAAAAGGCAGGTAGATATTAAAAGGATCGGCCTGGACCGTAACCGAAAGCGTGACAAGCACAAATAACAAAATTTTTTTCATAATCCCTTGAAATTTATAAATGTTTTTATGTCTTTCATTATTCGCCAAACAAGGCTTTAACATCAATCAGAGATTTCCATAAAGACTGTAGGATAAATCTGATGACGATTATATTCCATCGACCTCGAAAAGTAGAAAGAACCAATCTATAAATAAAAATCTCTCGTCAAAAAAAATTAGTTTATATCGGTTTTGATTCACCTTCCTTTTTCACAGTTTACCGCGCACTGTTCCAAAGGGATTGATTCGTGATGGATGACAAATTAGGTTTCTTGAACAGGAATGCTCATACAAAAGCGCCAGCCGTCAGGGTAAAGAATGTTAACACAGCCTTTTAGGGTACGTTTTTGGCTGTAATAAAACAGCCTCGCCATCCGCTTAGATTACCTACAAAGTTCTATATAGCCAAATCAGATAATCATAACTTACTATATAACTAGCAGAGCAGGATCACTCGCTGCTGCTTATCCATTCATTTGATTTTAAAATTAAAATCTACAAGCTCACCAACTCCTCCATCGGCCAGCGTGCCCGAACATTTATTTTTATATCTTCGGTTTGTCCTGCCTGCAATCGCAGGCAACCGGCATAGGCGATCATCGCGCCATTGTCGGTGCAAAATTCAACCCGTGGATAATACAACTGGCCACCTTCTTTTTCTGCCATGGACGATAACTCACGACGCAAGCGCTGATTGGCTCCCACTCCGCCAGCTATCACCAGCGTTTTTATACCGGTCTCACGGATTGCGCGGCGTGATTTAATCATTAAGGTATCGACCACAGCCTCTTCAAAGGCCAGCGCGATATCGGCTTTTGACTGCTCACTGCCATCAGATTTTTGCATGGTATTTAAGGCGAAGGTTTTCAGCCCACTGAAACTGAACTCTAATACCGATAACGCGCCCAGTGACCAGCCTACCCAGATGGCCGGGCCTGACAGAGTACTAGCCGACTGTTGCAGCAAATGATCAACCAGATTTTGTAAGCTTTCAAAGCCGAGTTGGTTGAACTGGCCATGCCCGGGAAAATCAATGCAAACAGGCTCAAAATAATCTGGCAACTTGTTAATCAATGAATCCCAGACCGCACTGTTCATACCCCAGCCATGCACAAACACACACTGCACCTTTTGACGTTCCTGGTGTATGCTAGCGTGATTATTTTCAGATTTAAGGTTTTTCATGGACTCTTTTATTGCATTAGGTATTAACGACCCCAAAAGCTGGGCACTGATCGTTGCAGCTTATCTCATTGGTTCGGTATCGAGCGCCGTGATTACCTGTAAATTAATGGGCCTTGAAGACCCGCGCCTTAGTGGCTCGAAAAATCCCGGTGCTACCAATGTATTACGCAACGCCGGTAAAAAAGCCGCTATCATCACCTTAATTGGCGACATGTTCAAGGGCGTGTTACCGGTATTAATCGCCATCTATTTGGCTGTTGATTATAACGTGCTGGCTCTGGTTGCATTTGCTGCCTTTATCGGCCACTTATACCCGGTGTTTTTAAAATTCAAAGGCGGTAAAGGTGTCGCAACCGCACTCGGTGTTTATCTTGCACTGGATTGACGCATCGGTTTAAGCGTGATTGGCATCTGGTTATTCACCGCCGCCACCTTCAGAACATCATACCTGTCTGCTCTTATCGCTTCATTCTGTGCGCCTTTTTTAATCTGGAAGATCAATGAGGCTCAACCATTAATTATCATGTCAGCCATTTTAACGCTAATGTTATTCTGGAGACACCGAAGCAATATTCAAAAGCTGACATCAGGCGCAGAAGAAAAAATCGGCGAGAAAAAAACCTGAGCTCAAAGCCCTTTTACAAATATAAAAAACTCTATTTAGGGAGGACAATGAAAACAATATCTGCCGCTAGCATTATTTTTTTTACTTTCGAGCTGTCTTTTGTATCCAAGCCCGTTGATAAACCCGATGAGCAGGGATACCGCTTAATAACTAAAGAAGTCGAGATTAAATTAATCGGGGGGACCTGAATACTGCTCAGGCGGAGACATTAGGGGAACCGCCATTTGCCTAGGGTTCTCAGGTGCGGTAGCAGCCTCTACATTACTTATATCCGGCTCTCTCGTATTAGTCGGCAACATACAGTACACTGGTTAGAAAAACAGGGCACGTGTGATGACGGCTTTGTTAAAACTTATGTTTTAAATCACAACAAACCACTGCATGCTTGCAGTCAATCGACTGCCTACAAACTATCGAACCCATTAATTCAATAAAGAATCAAATAATAATATACTTATCAATAATTACTGCAAACCACTCAATGGACTATTACTGTTGATTTTGACGATTTTTGCAAGATCACTTCAATTTTTTACTATCATTTTCTTAAACGACAATAACCACAACAATAATTCGTTATAACTCCTGCCAATTCATTATAAACATATATTCCGATGCTATACTGATTACATAACGTAACATATTCAGGTCCCACACTAATTTGATACAAACAAATGGATGCTCATTCAAATTATCTTCAGGTTGCATTAGTTAAATGACGCTTTCTCAAAAAAGTTTGCGCTCTATTTGCCTTACTCTTATTTTTCTCTCACCTGTTCTGGCTGAGGAAAACATAAAGACCATAACATCGGCTCCCAAAGCGGTAGTGGTGATTGCCTCATCAAATAACTTTCCACCTATCAATCTACTAAACGATCAGGGTGAGCTAACAGGCTTTGCTTCTGAAATAGCAGATGCGGTTATGCTTGAAATGGGTATCACTGCCACACATATTCATAGCAGCAGCTGGCCTACTGTACTCAGCTGGCTAGATTCAGGTAAAGCAGACCTGATTCACGATACCGGCTACACAATTGAGCGGACTAAAACAATGGATTTTTCGCAGCCCATTATTGAAATGCCGGAATCCATTTTTGTTCGTGACCAACAATACAATATTCACTCCATCAGTGATTTATCAGGACTAAAAGTAGCTTGTGTAAATCGCCACATAACTCACATTTACCTGAAAAAATTTAAAGAAATTGACTGCTACTTAGTAAACACGCCTGCAGAAGGCTTAATTGCGCTAATTAATGGTCATGCCGATGCATTTATTTATCCCGAGCAAATCATTCTGTTTTTAGCGCAAAAACTACATCTGGAAAGAAACATAAAAGTCACTGGTGACCCATTGCGAAAACTCAGCTGGTCAATGACAGTAAAAAAAGGCAACATAACTTTATTAAAACAGTTAAATACCGGCATCGAAAAAATTAAAAAAAACGGCAAATATCAACTCATATATGACAAGTGGTTTGGTAAACGCGTCTTATCCGGATTCACAAAGAATGAAGTATTTCTGATTACCGGCATTGCTGTTCTGACAGCATTACTCATTGCTATTTCACTAGGACTTTGGGGCTATACCAGAAGTATGCGCAAAGCGAATCTTGCGCTCGAAAAAAATGAACACAAATACAGAACACTGATTGAGAACCTGCCTGAAAGTATATTTTTGAAAGACACTAATTCAGTCTATATTTCCTGCAATCAACGCTTTGCAGACGAGATTGGACTCGACAGTCATGAGATAAGCGGCAAGAGTGACAACGAACTGTTTCCTCATAACGCCAGACTTTATCAACAAGGCGATCAGGAAGTCATCAACAAAGGCGAAACACTTACCTTTATCGAAACATATCAAAATGAAAACAGTGAAAAAGGGTACATCAACACCGTTAAAACACCCGTTTACGATGAAAACAAACAACTCATCGGTGTACTGGGTTTTTTTTGGGACATAACAGAACAGCATACATTACAAAAACACCTGGCCAATGTCGTCAAACAATACGAAACCGTTACATCGACCGTACCCGATGTAATGTATCGTCTAAACACTGACGGCAATATTGTCTGGTGGAACGAGACCTTTAGCCGAGTTACCGGTAAACAACCCGATCAAATTGGCAACCTGCATGCACTTGACGTGATCGCAAAAGACGACCATGAAGCCATTTCATTGGCCATTAAAAACACTTTAGAGAGCGGTCAGGCAGAAGTCGAAGCCGGTTTAATAACAACTGATGGTATCGTCCCTTATTACTTTAACGGCGCCCGCATTCAAGACGCGCAAGGTAACCTGCTCGGATTGGCGGGATCTGGCAGAGACATGCGCAAACAAAAACAGCATGAACAGCGCCAAAAAGACCTGCTAAACCAATTACAACAAGCACAAAAAATGGAATCAATTGGCCAGTTAACCGGGGGTATTGCTCACGATTTCAACAACATGCTTAACAGCGTACTCGGATTCACTGATTTAGCATCAGAAAGAGTCAAACTAAAATTCAATGACGAAGAGCTATTAAGCTATTTGAATACAATCAGTACTTCTGGAGAAAATGCTCGCGTCCTGATTCAAAAATTACTGGCTTATTCTCGCATCAATAAAAGTGACGCCGCTGTTATCGATATTGATAACTTTGTAAAAGAACTCGTCAGCATGTTGAGGCCCATGATCCCAACAAGCATTAGCTTAGAAACAAATATCGAAAGCGACTTACCAGCAATACTAATTGACGCCGTCATGATGCAACAATGCCTTGTTAACCTTTGTATTAACGCAAAAGATGCAATGAATCAACAGGGGCATCTTATCATCAACGTAAAACGCCTCCCGGTTAATAACCAGTTATGCGATGCCTGCCACCATAAGTTCAGTGGAGACTATATAGAATTTTCAATTGAAGATACGGGCACTGGCATTCCAGAACAGGACTTCAGTCGAATTTTTGAGCCCTTTATGACCACAAAAGACGTCAACAAAGGAACTGGCATGGGCCTGGCAATGGTCCACGGCATCACACATGACCATGACGGGCACATACAAGTTAAAACAGAACCCGGTCAAACCATTTTCAGTTTATTCATCCCAATTACATCAGCACCTGCGGCGACTGACACCCCAGGAATTCAGCAAGCAGAAAATAAATCTAAAATACATACTGGCAACAGACGTATTTTAATTATTGACGATGAAAAAAATATTTTAAATTTACTTGAAGCCGTATTTACATCAAAAGACTATGAGGTTGCTCTCTTTGATAACAGCCAACTTGCTTTAGCTGCCTTTAAAGCATCACCTAACAACTTTGATGCCGTCATCACCGACCAGACCATGCCCAACCTTACTGGCAAAGAAGTGTCACAAGAAATATTATCTATCAGACCCGAACTACCCATCATTCTCTGTACAGGCTTTAGCGAACACATCGATGAAAAGAGCGCCAAAGAAATAGGTATACGTGCTTTTTTAAGAAAGCCTGTAAAAAACTCGACATTACTAAAGACTATTGAAGACCTGATTTGTTAAATTCACTTTTATAGCTTCCAGTTTTATATTTCAGATACCCTGAAATTTTAATTTTTACTGTTTGATTTAATCACAAGACCCTGTACCGACTGAAAAACCATGAAAGAGCAATACAATTCGAACAAGACACTAAAGATTGAAATATTACTGTATTGTTCATGGTTTGTAGGATGAACAACAAAATCTAAGTCAAAACTGTCGGTTCCCGCACCGACGGGCGTGTTACCTTTCTTGCTCGTACACAAGAAACGTAACCCAAAGAATACGCCCCAGTTCACAAGCCATCATCAAACAGCGATAAAGTTTCCCTCATTACTCCTAATTTCTGTGGCTGCTGCGGAACTCGCATAAACAACATGCTCAGACATCCTCGCAGAAAGCCCCACAGAAATCACTCATGCTTCGGCTTGCTCTAATGGGGAGGTGTAAATCAAAAACATAAAGAAAAATCAAAAACTAAAAAGAAAGAGTGTTTTTTGTCTTTGATTCACCCACCCATTTAAGCAAGCAGAGGAAAGGACAATATTGAATGCCTGCTTTCTAGGCAGCCTGAAAGGTGAGACCCATGGACAGGCCGAATAGAATGTTTGGATTGTTACTCGCATCTTCAGGATGCTCGCCCTTCGGGCCGTGCAAAAAGCGGCACGTTCAAATTAAAAATCGAATTTGTCCGCAGCAGCCGTCGATATTGCGACTGACGAGGGTACTCTCATTGCTTTTTAATGAGAGCTTGATTAACGGGGCGGCTTTCTTTTCGTTAGTTTTCTGTAGCTGTTGACAGAAAAGTGACTTGCTACCGGTCAACCATCGGTTGCTTTTGACTTACGCCTGTGGGTACGCGAACCCACGCCTTTAACTTTACTCTTACATTTTAAACCGTTGGGGTTCGTACCTCTCGGCAACCGCTCCTGCGTTGCTCTACCTCCTGCATCCATGCAGTCGACCTCAACCTTGTATCTACACTTTACAAAATCACAAGCTCACCAACTCCTCCATCGGCCAGCGTGCCCGAACATTTATTTTTATATCTTCGGTTTGTCCTGCCTGCAATCGCAGGCAACCGGCATAGGCGATCATCGCGCCATTGTCGGTGCAAAATTCAACCCGTGGATAATACAACTGGCCACCTTCTTTTTCTGCCATGGACGATAACTCACGACGCAAGCGCTGATTGGCTCCCACTCCGCCAGCTATCACCAGCGTTTTTATACCGGTCTCACGGATTGCGCGGCGTGATTTAATCATTAAGGTATCGACCACAGCCTCTTCAAAGGCCAGCGCGATATCGGCTTTTGACTGCTCACTGCCATCAGATTTTTGCATGGTGTTTAAGGCAAATGTTTTCAGTCCACTGAAACTGAACTCTAAACCCGGCCGGTCGATCATTGGTCGTGGAAACTTATAGATACCAGGCCTGCCTTGCTCAGCCAGCTTGGCCAGAATCGGCCCACCCGGGTAACCCAAATCAAGCATTTTGGCGGTTTTATCAAACGCCTCGCCGGCTGCATCATCCAGACTCTCACCCAATATTTTGTACTGACCGACGCCATCGACTTTCGCCAAGAGGGTATGCCCGCCCGAGACCAGTAAGGCAATAAATGGAAACTCAGGCGCCTTGTGTTCCAGCATTGGCGCTAATAAGTGACCTTCCATATGATGCACACCCACAGCCGGCACACCCAAGGAATAGGCCAGACTGCGACCCGCACAGGCACCAACCATCAACGCTCCCATTAAACCCGGGCCTGCCGTGTAGGCGACGCCGTCTATTTCAGTTTTTTTGATGCCGGCCTGCTCAAAGGCTTTATCCAGCAGTGGTATCAGATATCGAACATGATCCCGTGATGCCAGCTCAGGCACCACACCTCCGTATTCGGCATGCAGCGCCACCTGACTGTGTAAAGCATGCGCCAGTAAGCCCTTTTCACTGTCGTAAATCGCGATTCCTGTCTCATCACAGGAGCTTTCGATACCTAAAACCCGCATATTGAACACTTTCTCTCAGTAATTTAACTAATTTTGCTTATTCTACTTTGATTTTACTTTAAAGCACGCTTATAATCCCCCGATTCACTCGCCTGAAATTGGTCTTTAGATCCCTTGATCTTTTGGTCTTTGGGCGAATTATAAAACTGAACAGTGAGAGATTCATGCCAGCAGTTAAAGTTAAAGATAACGAACCGTTTGACATTGCATTACGTCGTTTCAAGCGTTCTTGCGAAAAAGCCGGTGTTTTAACCGAGATCCGTCGCCGCGAATGTTATGAAAAGCCAACAGCAGAGCGTAAGCGTAAAGCTGCCGCTGCCGTTAAGCGTTACCTGAAAAAATTATCAAAAGAACGTTTACGCGCTCCAACATCTCGCCGTCGTTAATTCTGATTTTTTAGGTAGGCCATGAGCACACTCAAGCAGACCCTCACCGATGCGATGAAAGCATCGATGAAATCAGGTGACAAAAAACGCCTTGGCGTTATTCGTCTGATGCTGGCGGCAATCAAGCAAATCGAGGTTGATACTCGTGAAGAGCTTGATGACGCACAGGTACTGGCCGTGCTCGACAAAATGGTGAAACAGCGACGCGATTCTGCGACTCAGTATACAGATGCAGGACGCGACGAGCTGGCTGAGCAGGAAAACTATGAAATCACTGTACTTCAGGATTTTCTGCCAGAAGCCTTAGGCGACGAAGAGATTGATGCGCTGATAAAAGCCGCGGTTGCCGAAACAGGCGCCAGCGCCATGCAAGACATGGGCAAAGTAATGGGTATTTTAAAAGCTCAGGTTCAGGGTCGTGCGGATATGGGCGCAGTCAGCGGTAAAATTAAGGCCATCCTGACCGCCTAAAACCGATATTAAATCGGTTTTTTCAAGTCCTTCCCCCGACACATTAAACAACAAGATCTGAAGATCATGCATCTTCAATCAAACGTCTTTGTGGTAAATAATAATGTCTCATTTAAAAAACGACCGCTTCATTCGCGCCCTGTTAAAACAACCGGTAGACCAGACACCCGTTTGGATGATGCGCCAGGCAGGTCGATATTTACCAGAATACAAAGCCACTCGCGCCAAAGCCGGTGATTTTTTAACCCTCTGCAAAACACCTGAACTGGCTACCGAAGTCACCATCCAGCCCCTAGACCGCTATCCGCTGGATGCCGCTATTCTGTTCTCAGATATTCTGACCATTCCCGACGCAATGAATTTAGGCCTGTATTTTTCCGAAGGCGAAGGCCCGAAGTTTTCCAATCCTATTAAAAGCCAGGCTGATGTCGATAAGCTATTTGTACCCGATATGACAGAAGAGCTCGGTTATGTCATGGCGGCTGTCAATATGATTCATCGCGAACTTGATGGCCGCGTACCTTTGATTGGTTTCACTGGCAGTCCGTGGACACTAGCCACCTATATGGTAGAAGGTGGTAGCAGCAAAGATTTTGGCAAAGTTAAAGGCATGATGTATGACCAGCCAAAAATGATGCACCAGATTCTGGATGTACTGGCTAAAACCATTATCCAATACCTTAATGCGCAAATCGAACACGGTGCTGAAGCCGTAATGATTTTTGATACCTGGGGTGGCGCACTAAGCACACGTGATTACAAAGATTTTTCACTCAACTATATGCAACAAATTGTTGAAGGCCTTAATCGTGAAAAAGACGGCAAGAAGATTCCTGTCATCATGTTTACAAAAGGCGGTAGTCAGTGGTTAGAAGCACAGGCCGATATTGGTGTAGATGCTTTAGGTTTAGACTGGACAATTGATATTGGTGAAGCCAGAAAACGCGTCGGTGATAAAGTCGCCCTGCAAGGTAACATGGACCCTTGTGTACTGTATTCAACGCCTGAAAGAATCCGCGAAGAAGTGGCAACAATACTCAAAAGCTATGGCAACGGAACCGGCCATGTCTTTAATCTGGGCCACGGCATCCACCAGCATATCGACCCGGAAAATGCCGGCGCATTTATCAATGCCGTGCATGAGCTGAGTGAGCCATATCATTCGAAGTAAACGTCGTATTATTTTAAAAACCTATTTAAAATAATAATTGATCAACAAAAAAGGCGAACCTCCTGAGGTTCGCCTTTTTTGTGTAACACCAATAATATAATTAAACTTGATTAATCCCTGCACTTTCAGCAGCAGACAAAACACAGCCTGCCGCTAAAAATGTAGCGACTTAACTCACTTACCAGGCAAAGCCAGCGCTGATATTGTTACTATCATCAGATTCCGGTACATAGCCCTGCGTATCTGCAATGCAATAGGCCGTACCACCTACCGCTGACTGCGGCACACCTGTCCAGATGCTAACTGAACCACCGGCTGCCAATGGAAGATAAGAACCCGATGAAGTACGAAAATCACCCATGACAGGTGGCGAGGCTAAGTTATCCCAGCATGTCACATAAACCAGGTACTCACTTACACTCTGATTAATCCCTAGCGTACCCTGGTTTGTGAGTGTGTAGCTGATTTCAGACACGCCGGCATTAACCACAACCCCTGTAATTTCCACCACTAAATCGGCCATTGATATCACCTGCACACGATCCTTGGTTGTCATAAATCCTCGCTGGTTACCTACGACTATTACGATTTCATAGTCATCAGCTGCTGCTGGTAAGGTCCATTCAACTGAAGCCGTATTCGAAAACTGATCTACACTGTTAACTATGCAACTGCCGCCACTGACATAACACAACACACTCATATCTTCCGGCACTTGTTTATCCATCCAGCTTACTGAGTAGGATAAAGGTGCCGAGCCACTCATAACTGAAGTCTGCGTACCGCTTAGTACTGGTGAGCGCTCAACAATCTTGAGGCCTTCCGTCCCCGTTGCGGCAAACAACAAATCCTTGGTGAGAGCCACGCCATTCAACTCTCCTGGAATGTCATACACTCCCGAGAGTACCGGAGCTGCGGGGTTGGATAAATCCATGGTACGAGTAACCAGTGATTTCACGCCTCCCCATTTATTCCCCTTAAGTACGAGCGTATTATCCTTGCGTGAGATCGCCCCAAAGCCATAGTCTGCCTCATCAATCATACCCAATGCTGATGGTGTTGCTGGCGTAGACACATCATAAATATATACGCCAGAGTTCAATAAGCTACTGCTCAAGACCGAGGCATAGAGATGATTATTATAAATCTCAAGGCCGCTATAGAAGTCAGCACCAGGGTGCGAAATTTGAGTGATTTCTGTTACTGACGCGGGATCCGTAACATCCAGAACGCGTACCGCAGTGCCTTCCGCTACAAATACTGTGTTCGCCATAGTTGCCATTGCTGTAGCATTGGCATAACCGCTAACCGTTCCGGTTAGCACAGGAGTCGATGTATCTGTGATGTCATAAATCTTCAGCTGGTTGTCGGCCAAAGCATATAGCCTGTTACCATCCAGTTTCAGACTTCTTATCTCAGTTCCTCCCACATAAAAGTATCCGATACTGAAATTGGCTGCGGGGTTCGACAAATCATATACCGAAAAACTATTTCCGCGGGCCATGTAAGAATAGTGACCCCGGTTTCTTACCATCTGAACTGTGGATGCAGTTGAGTACCCCAACCAAGCAGGATTATAGATATCTGTCATATCAAGAATATCTAAACCGTGGTTATTGGCCGAAGTAGAAAGATACAGTTGATCACCATTCAAACTCACATCTGTCATAGGCAGACCATTCGCATAAGCCGAAAGAATGGATTGCTCTGAAAGCGTCGTGAGATCAAAAATGGTCTGCCCGCGCACGTTGCCAAGATAAAGATCTGAGCCACTAACCGTTACGCTGGTGGTTGTAGCGTTATCCTGATAACTACCAACAAGCACCGGTGTAGTCGGAGTCGTTATATCCAACGCCAACACACCTACTCGATAATCGGTTACATAAACTATATTTGAGGATACCGTGACTCTATCCGGACTCTCAAGTTCGGTAAACTCAGCCACTTTAACAGGCACAGCCGGGTCGGTAATATCGACAACCCGAACTGAAGCCGGATCAACGGAAGGCAAACTCGCGACAAACGCATAATTGCCACTGATATCAAACCCTCTTGCACCGCCCGTAACATTACTGTTGTATCGACCAACCTGAGCCAATGTGGTTTTATCTAAAATAATAAATGAACCGTAGATGTCGGTCACATAAACATAACCGCCAGATACCATCATGCTACCGGTGAGAGCATTTACGGCACTCACCGCTTTCTGTGAACCGGGGTTAGCTGGCGTCGTAATGTCATAAGCATATACAAACCCCATACTGGTTCCCAGGTAAGCGGTATTGCTTGCTGCATCAACGTGAATAGACTTGATCGAAAGAGAACCACCAATATTACGTTCTGCTAGTGCTACCGGGTTTGCTGGGTCGGTAACATCTGCGATCACCCAGCCATTATATGGAAGCGCTCCTGGAGTCGTACCGATGTAAGCATAAGTCACTCCACCAACGGTATGTAAAGCCACCGTGTTAAGCCCCTGAGCCAATGCCAACTGCCCGACCAAAACAGGATCTGCCGCATTATTGCTAATATCGTAGATATTCAAACCAACATTGTTGACTGTTACGTAAGCGTAAGCACCAGAAATGACTGTTTTTGTAACTGATTCACCTGTAAACACAGAGCGTTGGAAAGGGTTCTTGGTTAAACTCGAGGCTGCTGCACCGCTATACCCCAGATTATTTACCACGATATCGGTGCTTGTACTTAACACAGAATCACTTACCGTCAACTGAAAGCTTAATTCACCTGCTGTCTCTGGAGCCATGAAGCTAAGGCTATTAGTAGTGAGGTCTTCCAGCTCTACCGCAACACCACCTGTCTGGGTCCAGGCATAACTCAGACTATCGCCATCGACATCAATACTACTTGAGCCATCCAGACTTAGATATTCACCGCCATTAACTTCGCCAACGGCTGAGATATTTGCAAACGGTGCGTCGTTAACCGGGTTTATAACTATATTCACTGTAGTCAGGGCACTATTCAATGTGCCATCGCTAACAACAAATGCAAAACTGTCGACTCCGTTGAAATCAGCATCCGGCGTGTAGGTATAATTTGGAGATACTCCACTCAAGCTCCCCTGAGTTGGATTAGTCTGCAGACTATAAAACAATGCCTGACCATCAACGTCGGATCCGGTAAGTGTAATAGCGACCGAACCATCTTCATCAACTGTGTAGGAACCCGTGTCAGCCACCGGAGCATCATTCACCGCAGTTACGCTTACATTCACGGTAGCGGCATTACTATCCACACTGCCATCATTGGCAACAAAACTAAAACTGTCTGCGCCGTTAAAGTCAGCGTTTGGTGTATAGGTTGCCTGATCACCAACAATGTTTAGCGAGCCATTAGTCGGTGCTGTACCAACGCGATAAGTCAGGTTATCCAGGTCGACATCTGTGGCCAATAAGGTCACTGTCGTTCCTGTATCTTCGTTCGTTGTTACAGCGTTGCTGGACGCAACTGGGAGATCATTAACGGCTGAAATGGTAATTTCAACGGCTACGGTTGAGCTATCCAATGCACCATCCGTCACCATATAGGTAAAGATATCTGCGCCATTTGCATTAAGATTCGGGGTATACGTTAGATTAGGTGCGGTTCCGGTCAAATTGCCACGGGCCGGGTTATTTACAATACTATAGGTGAGCGTATCTCCATCAACATCAAGAGCATTAAGTGTTATTGCTACCGCACCATCCTCAAATACGTCAGCAGAAGCAGCGTTTGCCACCGGTGCGTCATTGATTGAAGCGACTGTGATAGTCACTGTGGCAGCTAAACTATCCCCGGTGCCATCATTAGCAACAAACTTAAAACTGTCAGTGCCGTTAAAGTCAGCGTTAGGCGTGTAGCTTGCCTGGTCGCCAACAATGTTTAGCGAACCATTTAATGGAGCAGTATTGACGAGATACGTCAGAGCATCCAGATCCGCATCCGTGGCTGACAACGTAATTGCCGCCATTGTGTCTTCATTGGTTGTGAGTGAATTATTAGCTGCCTGCGGCGCATCATTAACAGCGACAATAGTAATATCAACCGCCACGGTTGCACTATTCAACAGACCATCTGTCACCATATAGGTAAAAACATCTGTACCATTTTCATTAAGATTTGGAGTATAAGTAAGATTTGGCGCAGTCCCACTCAGCACACCGCGAGTTGGGTTATTGACAATACTGTAGGTTAGCGTATCAGCATCAGCATCACTGGCATTCAGTGTTATTGCTATCGCGCCATCTTCCTGCACAATGGCAGTACCAGCATTTGCAACCGGCGCATCATTGACGGCGTTAACCGTAACGCTCACAACTGCAGCAACGCTATTAACAGTGCCGTCATTTGAAACAAAACTAAAACTATCGACACCATTAAAATTTTCATTTGGTGTGTAGTAGGCAACATTACCTGTTATTGCAACGCTGCCGTTAGATGGCGCTGTGCTTAATGCATATAAGAGTACATCGCCATCTAAATCAGAACCTGTAAGCGTGACAGACGCCGTGTTATCCTCATCTAATACTACGCTGCCCGCATTTGCAACTGGCTGATTATTGACGCCAGTCACCGTGATATTAATACTGGCACTGGCACTACTCAAAGAACCATCATTAACAACAAAACTAAAACTATCGGCACCATTGTATAAGGGATTTGGCGTATAGGTAGCCGTGTTCCCTACCAGCGTCAGCGCCCCATTAACAGGAGCCGAAGTGATTGAATAACTTAAAACATCACCATCTGCATCACTTGCGGTCAATGTAATTCCCAGGCTGCCACCTTCTGCAACCACCACACTTGATGAATTTGCAAACGGTGCATCATTAACAGCAATCACATTGAGACTTATGACTCCGGTATTACTTACGCCATTGTTAGCATGTCCATCATTAGCGATATAGGTGAATGAATCGGTACCATTCCAGTTATTATTTGGAAAATAGGTATACACACTACCCGTACCCGCCAGTTCACCGTTAGACACTGACCCAACTGAAAAGAAAACATTTTCGCCATCCACATCAGTGGCCAACAAATTGATTGTGATACTGCTATCTTCATTTAATTGGTAACTTACATCAGCAACACTCGGGGCATCGTTAACCGGGTTGACTGTGATATCTACAACTCCAACACTGCTTTGTAAAGCTCCATCATCAGCAATATATTCAAAATTATCGCTACCATTAAAGTTTGCATTCGGTTGGTACGTAACCTGATTACCAACAACACTAGCAACACCATTAGAGGGCTGTTGAGTAATTGAATATGTTAAAGCATCTCCCTCGGGGTCGTTTGCCACGAGGCTGTGTATAAGAATCAGGTCCTCATCAATGGAAACAATCGCATCTGATACAGTCGGTGCATTATTTGTGGTGACTGGCGATACATCTGCAGCTGGTGGTTGAGCACTTTCAGAACTACAAGACAGTACTGACAGCAATGCAAGTACCACTACAATTTTAGAAATCATTGTTTCCATATCACCTTCCTATTTGTACTTTTTTTGATTTGTCACAAAATTGTAACAATGATAATGTAATAAGGTAACCACCTCATTCCAGTGGGTGGTGAGGCATAATTAATTGATTAAACCCTTTTAATCCCATAAGAAAAATTTGATAAGCGTATGTTTTTATTAGAAAAACACGTATTTTAACCTGTAAATGACTCCACCCCGACATGGCGGGCACCTTATTAAGAGCGATAATACAGCCGTAAACACAAACAAGAGGCCGTTCGGTTGGTCCAGCAATCTGGAGGCAACGCCAATATGCTAACCTGCTGGGTCATAGTATTCAGTGATCCTGCATCCTGATCGAGACTCACAATTTACTAGCCATGCATATCAGTCATTGTTAAAAGCGCATGGTATCGTCAGCAGAATGAGTGCCGTCGGTAGTTGTTATAATAATTCAGCAGCCTAAATCTTCTTTGGTTTACTAAAGCTAGAGTGAGTCGTGAAGAAGCCAGAGCGGATTTTTTGATTACTTTGAACGGATCTATAATCAGGTGAACAAGGGTTATTTAATAGTTGTAATATTCAACATCAAGAAAACAGCTTACAATATCAGCATTATTTTTTACTTTAGACTCGATACAATATTTTAGCTATAAGCAGAACCTCATATGCCAACTCAATCCTTCTCTTCAAAAACCACTCAGCCTCGAACCCATCAAGTTTTACTCCGTGATCGCTTACTAACAGAGCTTAACGAGGCTCATTCACATTCACCATTAATCTGGCTTTCTGCACCCGGCGGCTCTGGCAAAACAACGCTAATCAATAGTTATCTGTCCAAGACCAATAAGAAAAATATCTGGTATCAAATAGATGAAGGCGACACCGACCCCGCCACGCTGTTTCATTACCTTAAATTAAGCGCAAGCAAATTATCAGCAAAAGATGCGATTGCACTTCCGGCATTAACAGCAGAATATATGCCGGGCATCAGTAACTTTACCCGGCGCTTTATGGATACACTGGCCGCGATTTTAAATCCACACGGATGCATCGTCTTCGACAACTTACATTTACTTGCTGAAGACAGTATTTTTTACACACTGCTGCCTGTCATGGTTGATTCCATGCAGCCAGGCCAAACAATTATTATCATCAGCCGACAACAACCACCGGCCTCTCTTGTATCACTAAAAGCCAGTCAAAAACTTGTTCACATCAGTGAACAATCATTACGTTTTGATGAAAAAGAATGGTGTGATATTGCCGCCTTGCTCGGCAATCAGATTGAAAATGATTATCTGCTTGAGTTACACAGTCGCTCAAATGGATGGATTTCCGGCCTGATACTGGGCCTATCCGATTTAAACTCTTCGTCTAACAAAAATAAAACTTTGTCCTCATCGAGTTTTTCATATTTTGCTGAAGAAATTCTGAATAAGCACAGTAAAGAAAATCAGCAATCTTTATTGACGCTATCATATCTACCCTATATATCCCAGACGTCAGCTTCCAGCATTACCAACAATCCGGACATCATCAGCCTCATTAATCAAATGAGCGAAAACAACCAGTTCATTACTTTATACGAAGATGATAGATATATATTGCATCCACTGTTTCAGGAATTTTTGCAACAGGAAATGAGCAAGCAGTTTTCAGAAGATGAAATCAACAACACTCTATTGCTTACAGCAGAATTACTGCAGTCAGACGCTAATTATTTCAGTGCGATATCCCTCTATTTTAAATCCGGGCATGACGACAAAGCCATCGCTCTCATCTGCGAAAAAGCCAGCGCAATTATTGCAAGCGGCCAGGTTTCTCAACTCAGTCAGGCTTTAGAAAAAATACCGGACGAAATTAAAAACAACAATGCACAACTCTGTTTCATCAATGCGTCTCTTTACGCAATGAGTAATCCGGACTCAGCAATAGAGCATTTTGTTAAGTCCTGTGAGCTGTTTATTGCTGAGCAGAAAATAACTGCCGCTTATGAATCCCTACTTTCTGCCATCAAGCAAATAACCACCACACTTCACTGCTTTGAGCTACTGCCTTCATTACTGGATAAATTCACCGAGCTGCAGACCCATCAGCCTTTACCAGATGATCTCAGCGAAAAAGACCTGATCAGTATATTAATGTCAGCTTATTTCATTACTGATTACGATAGAGAGAAAGTTTACTACTGGATTAGTCGCTGCGAACAGGCTATTGAACTCAATGCCGATCCGGCGCAAACCGTCGAACTCAGCCTTTCACTGTTATTGATTTATTTCAACGAATGCAATTCAGAAAAAATAGTCAAAACTATCGACTTTATCCTGCCCTTTTTAAACAAAGACCACATGCCACCCTTTATCTTTCTGGCCAGCCATTTCAGCATTCTTTTTTCATGGCTACATGTTATGGACATCGAAAAGGGTCACCAGCTAACGCACTCATTGATAAAGCTTGCTAAAGAAAGCGAAATAAATGCACTTGATTCATTTTTACTCATTGCAGAAGCCAAGTTTGAATTATTTATGGGTCGCCATGATTCAGTTAAAGACTGTCTTGATAAGCTCTACCCACTGTGCCGGGGTGACAGAAATTACCTCAGTAATTACTATTATTTACAGTCCCAGTATTACATGTGGCAGGATGACTACACGGAAGCACTAAAAAGTCTGACACTTTCAAAACAGGCCATCGGTGATGGTAATCCATTCGCCTGGCGTATTGTTTTAGACGACATGCATGCCGAGTTACTGTTTTTAATTGGTGATTATGAACAAAGCTCAGCATTTAACGATCGCACTGTTAAAGAAGTCGAAGGCTTTCCTAATCACGGCGTCTTCGCACACGGACTCATGTTAAAAGCTTTGCTAGCTGACAAATCTGGTGACACCGAAACCGCCCGCACTGCTCTTACTAAAGCTATCAGACATATTAAAGAACATAAACTCATGCGCTTTAGTAACTGGTACCCTAGTTTTATTTCTCAAGTGGCTCATTTTTCTTTTTTGCATAATATTGAAGCCGCTATCATGAAGCAGTGGATAAGCAAGCATTTGGATTACCTGCCAGCTCCTGCTCTTAGCATCTCACAGTGGCCATGGCCTATAAAAATATACACCTTAGGAAAATTTGAAGTGCTGGTAAATGGGCGAAATCTATTTGCTGAGACACGTCGCGATGCTCGACCGATTCTTCTGCTTAAAGCACTCATCAAACATTCGGGTAAAGCGTCAGTTGCCAGCATTAATGATGAACTATATCCTGAACTTTCGGCCGATAAACAAAAGACATCACTGCACACTCACCTGCATCGCTTACGTCAATTACTTAATTCTGACCAAGCCATATTAAGAGAGAGCGACAATCTTCAGCTTAATCCAAAATTCTGCTGGTCCGATGACGCTGCATTCAGCGCATTACTTACTGACAATAGCAACAACCCAGATACTAAACAGCAAGCACTGCAGCTTTATCAAGGCGAATACCTGAAAGGCGAAGAAGAAGACTTTGATGTACTGATTCGCAAAGAACAGCTCAGAGCAGAATACCTTCGCACTATCACTGAACTGATTCACGAGCTTGAGCAACAACAACTCATTCAACAGGCTATTGAATTAAGCCAGCAGGCTATAAAAATAGAACCGCTGTCTGAAACCTTATATCAAAACTTGATCAAACTCTATCTCCAGCAAAACCGTCCGGATCTTGCTAAAGCCTGCTTTGAACAATGCCGACGCACTTTGTTAAGCTATCTGGAAATTGAACCCACACAGGCCACCCTCGACCTGATCCAGCTATAGCGCCCCCTAACTTATTGTATTTAAAGTAATTACCTTCCTGCCATTCTAAACTGAAAGCTATCTGCAAGAGCTTATTGTTATACTGAAACCAAGCTTTATTAAGGTACGTAGCATGGAAAATTATGTTGTTCGGGTCTATCGTAACGAACAGGACTTGCTGGTAGCAAGAGTCCGTCGGGTATGCGATAACAAGGAATTTATCATTCACAATATTATAGAACTAGCTGCCGTTCTCGGCATCGAAAATGATATCGCAATCACAGAAAGCCACACAAAGAACGGCTAAGATACAGCGTTTGGACCTAATGCCAAACTATATTTGACAGCGATCAAACACGAATAATTTTATAAAGATAACTACTATATTGGCATTTTGAGCAGGGATTTCTCATCTGACCATAATAATAAAAAGCCCTGATGAATTTATACAGAAGATGATAATTTAATGACCCCAAGAAAAACAATTCTTATAAGCGGATTATTCAGTCTGACGCTTGCTTCAGTCTTTCTGTGGCTATCATACGCCAGCCCGTGGCTCGGCATTACGTTTTCTGCCAAACACCAGCTTAACGGCCTGTTAATCGACAGCATCAGTATGCACGGGCCATCTCATTCGATCCTCACACCCGGAATGCATGTCACCGAAATCGGTAACAGCAAGCAATCCATTTTATTGCACAGCGGTATGCTAATCCCGGAACCATCCGATACCGACAGTTTTGAAAGTTACAACGTATTTACAGAGGAAAACAAACAACTTTTTACGATTCTGTCGTCAGAAAGTGTCTGGCTTAAAGACCATAACAAACAAATTTATCACATAAAGCCTGATGCCTACCGGCCATTAAACAGCATCGGAATCGGACATCTCTCCGTATTAATTTTAGCTGTTTTGGCATTTGTTTTTCATATTATGCTGGCAACGTTTAAAAAAAATCAAACCATTATTAAAGCACTCTCTGTCTCTGCGTTTTCATTCTGTCTTTACATAATCATTGGACAAACTACATTTTTTCGTGAGCTCGTCATTAATCCAGCTGTCTTTCAGTACACACATCCTTTGCAGATGATCAGCGCACTTTTTTATGCCTACTTTCTTATGGGTCTTCTGCTGTTCTACCCGATCCAACTGGCCAGTAAAAAAGCCATTATTGTTATCACCGTGCTGCCGATATTATTCTGGCTCAATATGATCACTCAAACCATTGAAGTCGCTAAGAACAGCTACCTCATCCATTTTAATATCCTTTATTCATTGTCTTTGATTTTCGCTGCCTTGCAATGGTACAAGGCCCGTGGAAAAGCCATTGAAATGGCCCAGTTCAAGTGGCTTTTCCTGGCCATGCAGACCGGCACAGGAATGATAATAGCGTTTAACATACTGCCACAATCTTTGGGTCACGAGCCCTATATTGGAATATCACTAACGCTGTTTTTTTCTTATCTTATATTTATCGGTATAGCTATCGGCACCTATCGTTACAAACTATTTAATATTGACAAATGGTGGTTCAGCATCTGGACCTGGTTTTTTGCAGGCCTGTTAATTTTAATTTTAGATATAAGCTTCATTTATTTATTTCATCTGGAGCAAAAAACATCGGCCATTATCTCAATGATAATCATCGCCTGGATATACTTTCCACTAAGACAACAACTTTGGAAAACATTGTCACATGCACCCGACACAACAATCTCCAGCTATCTTCCTGACATTGTTGTATCTATCAGCTCAATTAAAAACAAATCCGAGCTCAACTCGGCACTTATGCAGACGCTTAAAGATATTTTTAAAGCACAGAATATGTGTGAAAGCTACGAAGAGACTCCTGCACCACAAATTCTTCAGTCAGGCCTAACATTACAGCTTCCCGGTATAACCCAGCAGAGTTCTCTTATTTTTAACTTTGCAGATAACGGCTCACGCTTATTCAATTATGATGATATAAACCTGGCAACCGGTATTGCTGAATTGTATAAATATCGCTATGACTCCTTTGATCACACTGACCTTGCTACCAACAAGGAACGCGAACGCATTATGGGTGACCTGCACGATGAACTTGGACCCAAACTTATGACACTGATTCATAGCCTGAAAAAACCATCACTGGTTGAACTGGCGACTGACAGCATGAGTACTCTGCGTGATATCGTCTATTCTATTCAGCACGAACAGTCCATGACACTGGACGAGGTACTTGCCAGTCAACGGCAACTGCTTAGTGAGCGCGCTAATGAAAAAAACAGAAACATCATCTGGAAAATAGAAGACAACCTGAGTGCTACAGAACTTAAACCGGATGCTGTTCTGCACATTAAAAGAATGCTTAACGAACTGATATCAAACGAGCTCAGACACGGCAGCGCCAGTAACATTACTTTATCAGCATACTGTCACAAAGACTTTCTTACTATAAAATTTTGCACTGACAACTCCGACAGTGATATAAGAGAATGGAAAAAAGGCACCGGCTTGAACAACCTTAAGCGTCGCAGTAAAGCTCTACACGGACATATTAGCTGGTATTCTCATGTATCTGATAACTGTAATAATATTTGTTTTAAGTTATCATTTCCAAGCAAACAGGACCCTGAATTGTGAGCCTACTAAATATTTTATTACTTGAAGACCAGCCGGATATACAGAACTGGATTTCAGATATTTTAAAAGAGACATTCCCCGGGCATATTATTTTTAAAGCCGACGACATCAAAGAAGCTCAACAGCACTTAGCAAATCAAAACTTTACTATCGCACTACTGGATATTAACCTGCCAGACGGCTCCGGCCTTGAAATCCTTAAAGCAATAAAACAAAAGCATGCTCAAACACTCTGCGTCATGTCCACTATTTTTGATGATCACGACAATATATTTTCAGCACTCCAGCTCGGTGCCGATGGTTATATTATAAAAAGTGGTTCGCGAGAAAACTTCAAATCAAGCCTGCTTAATATCAATAAGGGAGAGCCACCGCTATCACCCAAAGTAGCCAGCATGATGATGAATTATTTTCATAATCACAAGGAGCCCGAAAACAACCTGACTGATCGTCAAAATCAGATACTTAAAATGATTGCACAGGGTCTGCAAAACAAGGAAATTGCTACTGAACTCGATCTCAGCGTCTATACCATAATGGATCATATTAAACGTCTTTATGACAAACTCAATATTTCATCCCGGGCTCAGGCTGCGATAAAAGCACAGCAACTGGGCTTGCTATAACACACCTTCATTGTACTTTTGTGGCAGGCTTAGTTTAAACTGCAAGCTAAGCCGAGTTTTTTATACCCACCAAGCAACTGGACAGCTCAATAATGAAAAGACTGATCCTTATAATTTTGTTCTTCTCAAACAGCTTTTCGTTACATGCCGATAGCGCCCTTAAAGTTGTCAGGGTTAGCGAAAACAGTTGGGCTATTGTTGGTCCGCTTACGAATCGCAGCGCAGAAAACCTTGGTAACAATGCCACTTTTGGTTTTATTATAACCACTGATGGCGTTGTTCTGATTGATTCCGGTGGTGGCTACCCTGGCGCAATGAAACTTCATCAGGCAATAAAGACCGTTACTCAGCAACCGATTCGGTATGTCATCAATACCGGTTCGCAGGATCATCGCTGGTTTGGTAACAGCTACTTCAGCACTCTTGGTGCAAAAATCATTTCCAGCAAGCGCACAGTTACTGCACAACGCCAACAACTTTCCCAACAGAAAACACGAATGCTCAATACTGCAGGGGCATCAGTTCTTAAAAATACCGTAGCCAAAACTGCTGATATTACATTCGATACATCTTATACTTTTTCATCCGGCAACACCCTGCTTGAAATCTATTTCTCAGGCCCAGCTCATACCCCTGGCGACAGCTATGTCTGGCTACCACAAAGCAAGATACTGTTCAGCGGAGATAACATCTACACTGAGCGCATGCTCAACCTAGCCGAACATTCAGACAGCAAAAACTGGCTTGCTGCTTTTGAAGCGATCGCCTCACTTCAGCCTGCTCATATCATTCCGGGACATGGTGCGCCCACTACACTTCAAAAAGCAACTCACGACACTTATGATTATTTACGTTTTCTGCGGCAACAAGTGCGCACGTTTATAGACGATGAACGCGACATTTCCGAAATAGCAACTGTTGATCAGTCAGCGTTCAGTTATTTGCTGAATGCAGATAACTTAAGCCGAAAAAATATTCAGAAAGTTTACCGGGAAATGGAGTGGGAATAAGCCGGCGCTGCAAAACAACTTATGCCTGTAACGCAAAACACAATAGATAACTGCGCTTTGCGTTATTTTCGAAAAATATTTTTTAAAACAGATGCTCTGGCATCTCGCCATCGCCGGCTGGTACTGTCGGCAAAACCTGCCCGGCTTTAGGAGCACGCTCACTGCGGAAGGTTTCAAAGATAGCACGCGGATCTCCAGGTGCTGCCAGCTCGCCAGTATCTGCATTTATTCTGACTTCAAGCAGACCTTCAGGTCTTTCCAGTTGTTTTTCTGGAACGCCTTTTAACGCCTCACGCATAAAGTCAATCCACATAGGCAGGGCCGCACGCGAGCCGGTCTCTCTGGCCCCCAGCGATTTAACCTGATCAAAGCCGACCCAGGTAGTGGCTACCAGATCCGGCATAAAGCCATTAAACCAGGCGTCGCGCTGATCATTGGTGGTACCGGTTTTGCCGGCCAGGTCATTACGACCCAGCACTCTGGCCCTGCGCGCTGTGCCTTTCTTAACCACATCTCTTAATATGGAATTCATTAAATAAATATTGCGCCCTTCAACAGTTTGCTCTGCCTGTTTAGGCAAGCGCCCCATTACTTCTGGCTCATCATCTAATTTTAATTCAACGGGCAGCTCGGCTGCATTTTCACTGCGCTGAAAAATAAACTGATCGGATGTCTGTTGTGTTAATGCACAACTAACGCAGGCAACTGCCGGATCGGCTTCAAAAACCGTACGATAATCAATATCAATAATTCGTTTGATAAAATATGGCTTTACTTTATAACCGCCGTTAGCGATGACTGAAAAACCGGTACCCAGCTCAAGCGGTGTTAATTCACAGCTGCCCAGCGCAAGCGTCAGATCTTTACGCAGCGAATTGCGATCAAAACCAAATTTTTCAGCGTAACGTGCAGCATAACCCACCCCGATTGATCGTAGCACCCGAATTGACACCAGGTTTCTCGATTTCATTAAGGCTTTACGAAACCGTGTCGGGCCATAAAATTTTCCGCTGTAATTCTCCGGCTTCCACATACCCTCCAGTGCCGAATCATGGAATACAACCGGTGCGTCATTAATTATCGATGCCGCTGTATAGTCTTTTTCAAGCGCCGCAGAATAAATAAACGGCTTGAAAGATGAGCCGGCCTGTCTCTTCGCCTGCAACACCCGGTTAAAGCTACTGCGGGTAAAATTAAAGCCACCGATCAGTGCCCTGATGCCGCCGTCATTCGGATTTATCGCCAGTAACGACCCTTCCACTTCTGGTATCTGACTTAGCTGCCAGTGACCTTCTTTATCACGGCGAATGCGGATGATATCACCCTCAACAAACACATCGCTGACCCGGCTAGGAGCAACCCCTTGTTTATTGACGGTCTCATAGGGCCGTGCCCATTCAATGCCGGCCCAGTCCAGTGCGATAATACGGTCTCCGCGCAAATAGACTTTTGCACTTTTCTCATTGACTTCAAGCACTAATGCCGCCTTCAGGCCATTCTCTTCGATGAAAGGCTTTAACTGCTTATCCCATTCCTCAGACTGGCCCTGCATATAAGCCTGTTCCCAGAGCTTAACTTCGGGTTTTCCAAGCATCATATCAACGCTTGCTTTCTCTACCAGCCCTAGCCCCAGCATCAATTCATCAATCAACCCTTCTGTTTCTGGTAAACGCACGATATCGCCTCCCAGAGATGAAGTGCCGCGACGCTTCTCTTTAATAACGGGCTGGACCAGCTCCTCCGGCTGATAAGTAATGTCAAAATGAGCTTCAACGCCGCGATAGCCGTGCCTCACGTCATAATCTAATAATGACGTCACCAGTGCGTTATTCGCCGCTGTTTGTAAGCGGCTATCAACCGTGGTAATCACTTTTAAGCCATTGGTGTAGGCATCATTACCATACTGTTCAACCAGTTCCGCACGCACCATTTCCGCAATATAAGGTGCATTGACGTCGATCGGTGACTGATGCAAGCCCGCCGTAACAGGCTGTACTCTGGCCCAGCGCATATCTGCCTCGTCGATATAACCGAGCTTAACCATTCGCTTTAACACATAATTTCGCCGCAGCACTGCTCGGTCCGGGTTAATAATAGGGTTATAACGCGAGGGCGCTTTAGGTAGACCGGCAATCATCGCGATCTGCGCCAGATCAAGATCCGCTAATTGTTTGCCATAATAAACCTGCGCTGCGGCGGCCACACCATAGGCCCGATTACCCAGATATATTTTATTGAGATAAAGTTCAAGAATCTGGTCTTTTTCCAGCTCACTCTCTATTTTCAGTGATAAAAACAGCTCTTTGATCTTTCTGACGTAGGTTTTCTCAGGACTAAGATAAAAGTTTCGGGCTAACTGCATGGTGATCGTGCTACCACCCTGGCCCCGCTTACCGGTTTTAACAAGCTGCCCAACTGCACGCAGAATGCCCTGATAGTCAATACCAGGATGTTCATAAAAGCGGTCGTCCTCAGCAGAAAGAAAAGCCTGGCGTAACTGTAATGGAATCTCACCGAGCTCTTTGGGTGAGCGTCTTTTTTCACCAAACTCACCGATTAAGGCCCCATCCTGACTATAGATACGCAGGGGAACTTGTAGTTTTACATCACTTAATCCTTCAATCGATGGTAATGACGGTGAAATAAACAAATAAGTCCCTAAAACGGACAACAGACCAACCACCAGGGCCGTCAAAAATACAGCCGAACCCAGTTTAATAAACTTAATATAGCCACGCATAACGCTCGTTTAGACCCTGTCATTTACCAAATATCCGAAAATTATAGTGCCTCAACGGGCTTTAAGCGATATTAATTTAAGAATTGGCTAGTAATTTTCTTAACTTGCGGCTACTATTTAAACCAAATTCTCATGTTATTGGCATAACATAAACTAGGACAGGGGATGCTTGTGTTTTCTCTTAAACGCAAAAAAGCTGCATTATTAGGAATAGACATCAGTTCTACGTCTATTAAGCTGCTGGAATTAAGTAAAAATGGCGACCAGTACAAAATCGAAGCTCAGGCTGTAGAGCCCTTGCCAGCCGATGCTGTGGTTGAAAAAACCATTCAGGACCCTGAAGCGGTTGCCGAAGCTATCAAAAAAGCCATGAAACGTGCTAATACCAAAGCCAAATTTGCGGCCGTTGCCGTTGCTGGCTCTGCTGTCATTACCAAATCGATTCAGATGCCTGCCGCACTCAACGACAAAGAACTCGAAGAACAGATCGAACTCGAAGCCGATCAGTATATCCCTTATCCATTAGATGAAATAAACCTCGATTTTCAGATCATCGGGCCTTCTGAAAAAGCCCCTGAAATGAACGATATTCTGCTCGCGGCATCACGCAGTGAAAATATTGAAATTCGTACCGCTGCCTTAGAGATGGCGAACCTTGAGGCCAAAATCGTCGATGTAGAGGCTTATACCATCGAAACCTCTACCCCATTGGTGGTCGAAAAAATTCCCGGCATCACCAGCGACAGCATCATTGCGGTGATTGATATTGGTGCCACCATGACCAGCCTTAATGTCATCATTAACAATAGCCTGATATACACCCGTGAACAGGCTTTTGGTGGCAAGCAATTAACCGAAGAAATTATGCGTCGCTACGCACTGTCTTATGAAGAAGCTGGCCGGCTTAAAAAAGAAGGCGGTTTGCCAGATAACTATATCCCTGAGGTACTCGAACCCTTTAAAGAAACAATGGCACAGCAAGTCAGTCGTTTTCTGCAGTTTTTCTATACCGCTGGCCACCATGACAATGTCGACCTAATTGTCTTAGCAGGCGGCTGCGCATCAATCGCCGGCATTGATGAACATATCGAAGAACAATTAGGCATTAAAACCATTATTGCAAACCCGTTTTCAAATATGAGCATGTCACCAAAAATTAACCCGACCACGTTAAGTAATGATGCCCCATCAATGATGATTGCCTGTGGACTAGCATTAAGGAGTTTTGACGATGGCCCATATTAATCTGCTGCCATGGCGCGAAGAACTGCGCGCACAACAGACCAAAGAATTTTCACAAAGCGCCCTGATAGCAGCCATGTTCGCGGGAGCTGTTTTTTTCCTGATTTACACCCAAATGAATGGTTTTGTGGATAATCAGAATCGCAGAAACAATGTGTTAAATACTGAAATCTCTAAACTCGATACCGAACTAAACGAAATCAAAGATCTGGAAACAACAAAAAGTAAACTGCTGGCCAGAATGGACATCATCCAGTCATTACAGCAAAAGCGCCCGCAGATCGTACATATCTTTGATGAAATTGTCCGCACCGTACCGGAGGGAATCACCCTGGTCTCTTTGGAACAAAAAGCAGATGAGCTGATCATCAAAGGCCTGGCCGAATCCAATGGCCGAGTTTCAGCTTATATGAGAAATATCGATGCCTCTGAGTGGATGGCAAACCCGCGGCTTGAATACATTGAAACCAAACAGAAATCATTCCGAAATGCTGAATTTGTACTCAAGGTAAATCAATCAGCTCCTGACCAGAAAGCAGGAGAGAGTTAAGCATGAAATTTTCCGATCTCAACAATATCGACGTCGGTGATATAGTCGAAAAAATCAATAACATTGACGTTAATGACCTGAAGAATATCGGCTCGGCACCCAAACCAGCAAAAATTGCGGCTCTTATCTTTATTTTTCTGGCCGTGCTGACAGCCGGTTATTTTTTAAAAATAACCAAGCTAAATACACAGATTGAGATGCTTAAGCAACAGGAACAAACACTGCGACAGTCCTATGATCAGAAACAGGCAACCGCAGTCAACCTGGAGGCATATACCCAGCAATTAGAGGACATGCGCAAATCATTTGGTACTCTGCTCAGACAGCTGCCTGATAAAACAGAAATCGAATCACTGCTCACAGATATTTCTCAAACTGGTATTGCTGCAGGTCTGGAAATTGAATATTTCAAACCCGACAAACTGGTATCAAAAGAATTTTATTCCGAATACCCGATTAAACTCAAAGTCAGTGGTCGTTACCACCAGTTTGCTAATTTTGTCAGCGGCGTCGCAGCACTGCCACGTATCGTTACCCTACAGGACATAAAAATACAGCCTCAGGATACTCTTAAGAGCAAAACCCGAGAAAGTGTGAAAATGGTAATGGATTTAACCGTCATCACTTATCAGTATCTTGAAGAGTCATCAGGAGGAAAATTATGATTTTCCTGCAAAACCACCCAGCATCTTCACTTGCTTTACTGGCTCTGTGTGGCGCACTTTTATCGGGCTGTTCACAGAACCACGATGACCTTAACGCCTACATTAACTCCGTTAAGTCCAAACATCAGGGCACGGTAAAACCCATACCACAGTTCAAACCATATAAGAATTTTATTTATTCAGCATCTGATTTAAGAGACCCGTTTCAACAAGAAGTCTCTCAAAGCATTGACGAAGCGGTTGCCACCAACGCGCTCAGACCCAATATCACCCGCCCCAAAGAACAGCTTGAAGGATTTCCGCTTGATACTTTACGGATGGTGGGACTGCTGGAACAAAACAACATCAAATGGGGGCTGATTAAAGACCCTACTAATGTAGTGCACAGAGTTCTGCCCGGGAATTACGCAGGACAAAATGAAGGTCAAATTGTTCTCATCACTGAGAATTCAATTGAATTTTTAGAAATAGTCGCCGACGGGCTCGGTGGTTACATCGAACGCAAAGCATCACTTGCCCTTGGTAATGACTAATTTCAGGAGTTTATTATGAATAACACATTCATAAACGCAAAACACAGTTACAAGATAATAAAAACAGGCTTAGCCTTTGCTTTACTATTTGCGGCAGTAGCCAGTCAACAAGCCGCAGCGGCAGCACTGGCATCGATTGAATCCGTCCGCTATGCCACTTTATCCGGCAACCGGGTGCAGATTATTCTTGGCACAGATCGCACAGTAGACGCTCCGCTGAGCTTCACCATCGACAACCCTGCCCGTATCGCCTTCGATTTTGCCAACACCATCAGCAAATTACCCAAACGCACCGAACCCATTGGTGTCGGCATAGCACAATCGGTTACTGCCATTACCGCAAAAAATCGTACCCGTGTTATTTTAAACCTGACTGAGATCGTGCCTTATCAAGTGCAAGCCGATGGCAACCAGGTTTATATTACTCTTGATACACAAGGTTCTACTGAAGCCTCAGCCATCTATAGCGATGCTAAAGACAGCACCAGCAGTGGCAGCAGCACCATAGAAGACACACAACGGTTTACTGCGACTGGGCGTGGGATTCGCAAAATTGATTTTCGTCGCGGTGAACGCGGTGAAGGCCGAGTTATCATTGCGCTGAGTCATGCCAACCTGCCAATGGATGTAACTGAAGAATTTGGCAAAATTGTTATTAATTTCCCAAATTCAAAACTACCGGATTCATTGCGCCAGCGTCTGGATGTACTCGACTTTGCAACACCAGCAAAAACCATTGACAGTTTTGAGCAGGATGGCGCTACCCGGATTGAAATATTACCGATTAATAATAATTTCGAACATCTGGTTTATCAATCTGACAATATCGTTACGATTGAGCTTAAACAAATTTCAAAAGAGGAACTGGAAGACAAGAAGAAAGAAAAATTTGGTTATGTCGGCGAGCGACTCTCGCTTAATTTCCAGGACATTCCAATCCGCGCTGTGTTGCAGCTGATTGCAGACTTCACCAACCTCAACGTCGTAGTCAGTGATACGGTCACCGGCAATCTGACACTGCGACTGAAAAATGTTCCGTGGGATCAGGCACTGGACATTATTCTAAAATCAAAAGGTCTGGCGAAACGTGAAACCGGCACAGTCATGCTGATTGCACCGAGCGAAGAAATCACAGCTCAAGAAAAAATCGACCTTGAGTCTCAACAGGCAGTGACGGAACTGGCACCTTTACAAACTGCTTTCTTCACCATCAACTTTGCCAAAGTATCTGAACTTGAAAAACTCTTTAAAGATGAGCAGAGTTTGCTCACCAAGCGCGGCTATGTACTGATTGATGAACGCACCAACTCCATAATGGTGAAAGATACCGAAAGCTCACTGGCGGAAGTACGCCGCGTACTGACCCGACTCGATGTACCGGTTAAGCAGGTACTGGTCGAGTCCCGTATTGTTATTGCCAATGAAAAATTCAAAGAAGAATTTGGAACCCGCTTCGGTCAAAACAATGTTGATGCCAGTGGCAACACACTGACCACAACCAGTGGTTCTATCAACGGCACTAACAGTGTCGTAGACAGTGGCCTTAATAATTTGGCTAATGGCGACCCTATTAATCCGGTTACACTGGGCGGCATACCTGATCGACTTAATGTCAATATGCCGGTGCTTAATCCAAGCGGTGCCTTCTCGCTGGCTATTTTAGGCCAGAACAGTCTGGTCGATCTGGAACTGTCTGCCTTGCATGAAGAAAATGCCGGCGAAATCATCTCCAGCCCTCGTGTTATAACCGCCGACAGAAAAGAGGCTTTCATCGAGCAAGGTGTTGAAGTGCCGTACTTATCCGCCACTTCAAGCGGTGCGACTCAGGTATCGTTCAAAAAAGCAGTACTGGCAATAAAAGTTACGCCACAAATCACACCGGATGACCGCATTATCCTTGATTTACAAATCAACAAAGATTCGGTTGGTGAAATATTTGCCAATATTCCGAGTATTGATACCCGCGAAGTCAGTACTCAGGTACTGGTCAATAACGGCGAAACGGTGGTACTCGGTGGTATCTACGAATCTGTAGCCCGTAACGAAGAAGACAAAGTCCCCTTCCTTGGCGAACTGCCTCTGATCGGTGGCTTATTCCGCCACACGCTGGAAGAAAAAGAGAAAAACGAGTTGTTAATCTTTGTAACGCCTAAGGTATTAAAAGACACACTCGAACTCTAACTAATCGATTAACCGCTGCTGATAAACACAGCGGTTAATTTTTATGGCACCAAACTGACAGAATTAAGAACATTTGTTTGCCACCGGCTGCAAACAGGAGTCAACAATGAAAAAACAAATATCAATCACACTGGCACTTATCGCAGCATTGCTGCAATCCGCCTGTGGTGATATTGGCGACAACCCGGCGTTTAGTGATGGTAATACTGCCGGTGGTATAACTGCGGCAACAGGAATACCTGCAATAGAGAATTTTAGATTAACTTTTGAAGATGGCTGGGCTATGACTCTGATTGACCCAGATAACACACAAACCTTTACTCACGGCACTAACACCCTAGTAGCTCATGCATTTGATAGAAATGGCATTCCGGTTTCAAATGCCACAATCAATTTCGCACTTGAATGGGGGCAGTTCCCTGACGGAATTAGCTCGTGTATTACAGACAGCACTGGGACATGTACCGTTCAATGGGGGACTTCTGCTATTGAAAACAGACCTTTAGACAACTGCGTAAGAATCGTAGCCTATACTTTCGGAGAAGAAAGTTTTAGAGATAGTAATGGCAATGGTATTTTCGACGATGCAGATACAACGGCTGCATTTGCTAACACAGAAGGTTTTGTTAATGGTTTTATTGATCTACCAGAGCCATTTTTTGACGTTGATGATGACGGTGTCTTTATATCAGCCAATGATAAAATAATAACAGGATTTGGTTTACACGATGCAGGTGATGGTAATTACAACGGATCAGCTACCTGCTCAACTACTAACTTTTGTTCCACAACACAAACAACCATCATATGGGATGGAAGCCATATTGACTTCAAAGATGAGACCACTGCAACTGTACCTGCTGCGACCAATACTTGTATCTAAGCTTCAGTATAATTATTTACAAACACCCAAAAACAGTCACCAATAGGTGACTGTTTTGTTTCTAGCCCTGTATATGGCATATAATCAGCTGCAATTAATCACTTAACTTAAGCTATGAAATCCACCAATATTTTCCTGATCGGCCCGATGGGTGCCGGCAAAACCACTGTCGGACGTGTTTTGGCTCAAAAACTGTCACTGACCTTTATCGACAGCGATCATGAGATTGAAAACCATACCGGTGTCGATATTCCGCTGATTTTTGAAAAAGAAGGCGAACAGGGTTTCCGTAAACGCGAGGCCGAGATCATTGATGAGCTGACCAGCAAGCACAATATCGTACTGGCCACCGGCGGCGGTGCGGTTATCAGAGAAGATAACCGCCAGCACCTGATCAACCGGGGTCTGGTGATTTACCTGCAGGCCGATATCAAACATTTATTGCGGCGCACCCGCAAAGACCGTAATCGCCCGCTACTACAAGGTACCGATCCGGAAAAAAAATTACGCCAGATCATGCAGGAAAGAGAAGCCTTTTACCTGCAAACTGCCGATCATGTGATTGATACCGGTAAGCATTCAGTGCAGGCGATTATCAATCAGATCATCGAATTACAGGCCCGACAGAATCCTTTGAGCTGAACCGCACAAGCGGCATCAGCCACCGCCTATTTTCAGCATTGTTTGCTTAAAAAGGCAGATTAACAGGCTATTTCGGGCCTGTTTCAGTTTATAATGAGACTTTATCTTAACCATTAATGAATAAACTGGCTTTTATGAAGACCTTAAATGTTGAGCTTGGCGACCGTAGCTACCCTATCTATATTGGCACTGACCTTCTGAATCAGGCCGATTTATTAACTCAGCATATCGCTGGTAACAGCGCGCTGATTGTGACCAATGAAACCGTTGCACCGCTTTATCTGCAGCAGGTTAAACAACACCTGGGATCGATCAAACACGACGTGGTGATTCTGCCTGATGGTGAGCAGTTTAAAAACCTAGAAACACTCAATCTCATTTACGACGCCCTGCTCAGCAATCAGTTTGACCGTGACACCACGCTGATCGCACTCGGCGGCGGTGTGATTGGTGACATCACCGGCTTCGCCGCTGCCACCTACCAGCGCGGTGTCAGCTTAATCCAAATTCCCACCACCTTACTGTCTCAGGTTGATTCATCGGTCGGCGGAAAAACTGCGGTTAATCACCCTGCCGGTAAAAACATGATCGGTGCTTTTTACCAGCCCAAAGCCGTTATCGCAGACACCAACACACTCAACACTTTAGAAGACCGTCAGCTCAGTTCCGGCATTGCCGAAGTCATCAAATACGGACTGATTCGTGATACTGAATTTCATAGCTGGCTTAAAGAACACATGAAAGCCTTGTTGCATCGTGACCCGGTCGCTCTTGCTTATGCGATTGAACGCTCATGCCAGAACAAAGCCGATGTGGTTTCTGCCGACGAAAAAGAAAAAGGCCAGCGCGCATTGCTTAACCTTGGCCACACTTTCGGTCACGCGATTGAAACCGGCATGGGTTATGGCGAATGGTTACACGGCGAAGCGGTCGCTACCGGTATGATGATGGCGGCTATTTTATCCTGCAAAATGGGTAATATTAATGAAGATGCGGTGACCGAAATCAGGCACCTGCTGGAAACAGCCCGACTGCCGATACATGCTCCTGAAGCACTGACTGCCAAAGGCTTTAAAAAACTGATGGCGGTTGACAAAAAAGTTCAGGATGGAAAAATTCGTTTTATTTTACTGCACGCCATTGGCGACGCCTATATTACAGATGATTATGACGATCAGCTGCTCACCGACTGCATAAACTGCAGTTACTGTTAGGCGGACAAAAACACCATGCCCCAGAATGCTCATCTTATACTCGCTCCCTATGCCTGCAGTGATGCCACCAGTCGTGGCCAGTTATATGATGAAAAAGCGCCGAGTCATCGCACACTATATCAGCGTGATCGCGACCGTATTATTCACAGCGCCGCATTCCGCAGACTGGAATATAAAACTCAGGTTTTTGTTAATCACGAAGGTGATCTGTTTCGCACCCGTTTAACCCATTCGATTGAAGTCGCACAAATTGCCCGTTCAATTGCCCGCGAACTACAGTTGAATGAAGACCTCACTGAAGCCATTGCCTTATCGCATGATTTAGGCCACACGCCGTTTGGTCATGCCGGCCAAACCGCGCTAAACAAATGCATGAAAGACTATGGCGGCTTTGAACACAACCTGCAGTCGCTGCGCATTGTTGACAGCCTTGAACAGCGCTATGCCGATTACAAAGGCATCAACCTGACCTTTGAATCCCGTGAAGGCATTCTCAAACATTGCTCATTAAAAAATGCGAAAAAACTCGGCGATGTCGGCGAACGTTTTTTAACGAATACCCAGCCGTCGCTGGAAGCTCAGCTGACCAATCTGGCCGATGAAATCGCCTATAGCAATCACGATATTGACGATGGCCTGCGCTATGGTTTGCTCAGTTTCGAAGAAATGATGGAAGCCAGCTTATTTCGCCAGCAATATGACCACGTAATAAAAAAATACCCGGATCAGAACCAGCGTATCCTGACCCATGAAATCATCCGCCGGATGATCAGCCATATGGTGGTCAACCTGATTGAAAACAGCCGCAAAAACATTCTGCAGGCCAGCCCGCAATCAGCCGATGAAGTGCGCCAGCAGAACGGGCCACTGATTGCATTCAGCGATGAACTGGCACAACAGGCCAGTGAATTAAAACAATTTATGTTCAAGACACTGTACCGCCACTATCGCGTTCACCGCATGAGCATTAAAGCATCGCAGACCATCACTGCCCTATTTGATGTTTTTATTCAGGATCTGCGAATACTGCCACCAGAGGCACAGCAACATTGCCGCTCACTGTTTGAGAAAGAAGGCGAAAACGGTAATATACGTGGCGTTGCTGATTATATAGCCGGCATGACAGACCGTTTTGCAATTGTTGAATATGAGCGTATATTCAATCCCAGACAATTATCAATGATAAATCTGATTCCTTAAATTCAGTCAGTCAAAAAAACAATAAAATTATGGACGCTCTTAACCCGAAAGATCTGCAACCAGAAACCCTGCTAGGCATGAAGCTAATACAGCAGCCTTTTAGCAAATCGCCGACCGCAGAAAACCTTTATGACTTCGATGCCTTAAAACAGACACGCGACACAGTCTCGCATCACCTGCAATTCAGTCATTTATTAATGATTATTCAGGGCTCTAAAGGCAGCGGCAAAAACTGTCTGGCTAACAGCCTAATTATCAGCGAACATCCCGCGCTTTATTTTTTTAATGCTACCGCCGTAGCTAACGACGCAGTTTCATCCATTCTGAATAAAGCCGCCGTCAATAATAATGCCGAAAGTATTCAGCAGCTTGAAGGGCGGATTCAGGACATCATGTATCGCGGCCAGCAACCGGTACTGATAATAAACGATGCCGAGAAGCTGCCAGAAAATGAATTACGCGAACTGATTAAGTACGCCAGCCAGAAGAAAGACAGCAACCAGCAGGTACAATTAAAGCTGCTGTTACTGGGCGACCTGAGTCTTGAAAAAAATCTCGACCGTTACGGCATCATCAATCACAACCAGTATTATATGATTGAACTGCCCATGCTGAATGTCAGCAATACCCGCAGTTTTTTAATGCATCGACTGACGGCTGCCGGCTTCCGCGATGCCAGCCCGTTCAGCGACAAAGATATTACCAATATCTACAATGCGGCAAACGGTAACCCGGAGCATACTATGGTCTATGCTGCCGAACTATTAAACCAGAAAAAAAATCTGCATGAAGACCATATCCCCGCTGAGAAAAAAGCCAAAAAGCCACTGATTATTCTTGCCGCAGCACTTTTTATTGCCGCCATCATCTACAACAGCCTGTTGTTAAAACCGTCTTCGCCTGCTTTAGAACCCAGCCTGCCAGCCGAGATTCCGCTCAGCTCACAATCGGCTGTTGATAAGCTGTTCAGCCCTGCCAATAACAACATGGCGGTAAAACAACAACCCAAGCCAGAGACACTGGCTAAACTGACGCCAAAGCTAAGCGTGCCGACAGCCGACAACACGCCACTGACAAGCGCCAATGAAATCGCAGCTGCTGTGACCGCAACGCCGCTGGCAGACACCGTACCAGAACAAACCGACAGCATCGCACCAGTAGCAATAAAGCCAGCTACAAGCGCCGTTGCCAGCACCGTCATCGACAAAGCCGCTACAACAGAGAAACAGACAACCACAGCAGATAAAGCGAAACCGGTAATCCAGTCGCCGGTTTTATCGCAGCCAATAATCAAGCCTGCCCGACAGCCGCTTGATCAAGTCACCCGTTCCTTTATCGATGCTGGTGCCTTGGCCCCGTCATGGCTGTTAAAGCAGCCATCCAGTCGCTGGAGTTTACAAATACTGGGTGGGCATCAGCCAGAAACCCTACTCGACTTTATTAAACAGCACCGTTTAAACAACAAAGTGGCCTATTTCCCCAGCCATCTGGGTAATAAAGACTGGCACGTCATTCTTTACGGGCAATACCCGTCTAAAGCCGCGGCTAAAGCCGCCATTAAAGGCTTGCCGGACTATATTCGACAGCAAAAACCCTGGCCTAAAGACATGAAATCGGTTCAAAACGCGATAAAACAACAGTAAAGCGTTAATCTGATAGCAGCAGCCTCACTGCCGTTATTTTATCCGGCCCTAATATCCTTGCCCTTAGCTTTTTTTTAAGCGTCGCTTCCTGTAAAATGTCCTGCCCTTTAATCTGGGGGTTAAATCGCCAGATTTGGGTCGAATCATCGGCTAAATGACCGGCCAAAGCAGTCAAAGTTAAAGAATTTTTACGATACCTGAGCATTCCTCAGGTATTCAGAGGCAGTTATGAGCGAAAAAAACACGGTTTTTAATCAATATCGTCTTCCAAAAAAGCACGGTTTATACGATCCTGCTAACGAAACAGAGAACTGCGGAGTCGGTTTTGTTGCGCACATAAAAGGTGAGCCCAGTCACCAGATCGTGTTAGATGCCGATCATATTCTGCGTCGTATGGAACACCGTGGCGCTTGCGGCTGCGAAACCAATACCGGTGACGGTGCCGGTATCATGACTGGCCTGCCTTATGCCTTTTTAACTCGTGTTGCGAAAGAAACGTTTGCTGTCGACTTGCCAGCAAAAGGTCAGTATGCCGCCGGTAACGTGTTTTTACCGGTCGATGAAACAGAGCGCGCTCAGTGTAAAAAACTGGTTAATGAGTTAATCGAAGCCTCCGGCCAGAAGCTAATAGGCTGGCGTGAACTGCCGGTTGACCCGATCAAAGCCGATATCGGTGCGACGGCCCGTCATGCGATGCCACATATGGAGCAATTATTTGTTGCTGCCGCCGATGGCATTAATACCGAAGATTTTGAGCGCAAACTGTATATCCTGCGTAAAGATGCCGCGCACACGATCCGTGGCAATCAAAGCCTGAAACAAGCTGATCTGTTCTACTTCTGTTCGTTATCGACCAAAGTTATCGTCTACAAAGGCATGCTTAACCCGGATCAGATGATGCCGTTCTACACTGACCTGAATGCTGAAGATTACACTTCACATCTGGCGATGGTGCATTCACGTTTCTCGACCAATACCTTCCCCTCTTGGGACCGTGCGCAGCCTAAGCGTTTTATGAGTCACAACGGTGAGATCAACACGCGTTTAGGTAATGCCAACTGGATGACCGCACGTGAAGGCACGGCAGAAAGCGAACTGTTTGGTGATGATATCAAACGCGTGCTGCCGGTTATAGAAGCAGAAGTATCTGATTCAGGCAGCTTCGATAACGTTTTAGAATTCTTATTAATGGGTGGCCGCAGTCTGCAGGAAGCGGTGATGATGATGGTACCTGAAGCCTGGCAGAACGACGCCAGCATGTCAGAAGAAAAGCGTGCTTTCTATGAATACCAGTCTGCACTGATGGAGCCCTGGGATGGCCCGGCTTCTATCGTCTTTACCGATGGCCGTTATATCGGCGCAACACTTGACCGTAACGGTCTGCGCCCAAGCCGTTATTACCTGACTCACGATGACCGTGTGATCATGGCATCAGAAGTCGGTGTATTACCGGTTGATTCTGACAACGTTAAATTCAAAGGCCGTCTGCAGCCGGGTAAAATGTTCCTGATCGATTTCGATAAAGGTCGCATGATTCCAGATGAAGAACTGAAACACGAGTTCGCAAAGAAACAGCCTTATCATCAGTGGTTATCAGACCAGCGTATCTCGCTGTCTCAGCTGGAGCCTGCTAAACAGGCTCACGGTTTTAATCAGGATGATTTACTGCAACGCATGCGCGCATTTGGTTACACCTCTGAAACCATGCAATTCATGTTAATGCCACTGGTTAAAGAAGGCCGTGATCCGGTCGGTTCAATGGGTAACGATGCCGCATTAGCCTGCATGTCTGACAAATCCCGGATGATTTACGACTACTTCAAGCAGTTATTCGCACAGGTTACCAACCCGGCGATTGACTCGATTCGTGAAGAAGTGGTGATGTCATTACAGTGTTATGTTGGCCCGGAGAAAAACATTCTGCAAGCCACCGAACAACACGCACACCGTTTATTACTGCCACACCCGATTCTGACTAACGAAGAGCTGGCAGCACTGAAACACATGGATTACCGTGGCTGGACCACTCAGACCATCGACATGACGTATGCCAAGTCAGAAGGTGCTGCCGGTCTTGCTAAAGCGATTGATCGTATCTGTGCAGAAGCCGAACAGGCGATCGACGATGGCCACAGCCTGGTCATTATGTCAGACCGTAAGATCAGCGCAGAACGCGTACCAGTCAGTGCATTGCTGGCAACCGGTGCGGTTCACAGTCACCTGGTTAACAAACATTGCCGGACCCGGATCGGTCTGATTTTAGAATCCGGTGAAGCCCGCGAAGTTCATCACCACTGCCTGCTAACCGGTTACGGCATCGATGCCATCAATCCGTACCTGGCTTTTGAAGCACTGTGGGATGCATCGCGTAAAGGCCTGCTGAACGACGGCGTTCACGACAGCGACGAAAAAATCGTTGAAGGTTACCGCAAATCAGTTGGTAAAGGCATGTTTAAAGTTTTTGCAAAAATGGGTATCTCCACGCTGCAATCATATAAATCAGCACAAATTTTTGAAGCCGTTGGTTTAGCCGAAGACGTCATTGCACGCTGTTTCGAAGGCACAGCCAGCCGCATTAAAGGCGTTAACTTTGACGTCCTGGCTGAAGAGTCGCTGCGTCGTCACGATTTAGGTTACGCAGAACGCCAAGCCAATGTGGCCGTCTTACCTAATCAGGGTGATATGCACTGGCGCTCCAAAGGTGATGCCCACATGTGGAACCCACAGAGCATTTCTAACCTGCAACAAGCAGCCCGTACCGGCGATAAAAGTGTTTACGAACGCTTTGCAAAAATGGCCAATGAAGATACCGCTAAATGTACTCTGCGCGGTATGCTTGAATTCAACACATCGGCTAACGGCGGTGCGATTGATATTTCTGAAGTGGAATCCGCTAAAGAAATTGTTAAACGTTTTGCAACCGGCGCCATGAGCTTTGGTTCTATTTCACCTGAGTCACACGAGTCACTAGCGATTGCGATGAACCGTATGGGCGGCAAATCAAACACCGGTGAAGGTGGTGAAGATGCAGCGCGCTGGACACCAGAAGCCAATGGCGACTCACGTCGCTCTGCGATCAAGCAGGTCGCTTCCGGTCGTTTCGGTGTGACGATAGATTACTTAACCAATGCTGACGAGATCCAGATCAAAGTATCACAGGGCGCAAAGCCGGGTGAAGGTGGTGAGCTGCCGGGTACTAAAGTTGATGATTTGATTGCGCGTCTGCGTCACTCAACACCGGGTGTTGGTTTAATCTCGCCACCACCGCATCACGATATATATTCAATCGAAGATTTAGCCCAGCTAATTCACGACTTGAAAAACGCCAACCGCGCAGCCCGTATCTCGGTGAAATTAGTAGCAGAGAACGGCGTCGGTACAATTGCATCAGGTGTTACCAAAGCACACGCGGATCACATTGTTATCGCCGGCCATGACGGCGGCACCGGTGCATCACCAATTACTTCTATCAAGCACGCAGGTTTGCCATGGGAATTAGGTGTTGCCGAAACTCATCAAACTCTGGTGATGAATGACCTGCGCTCACGCGTTGTGATTCAAACTGACGGCCAGATGAAAACCGGTCGTGATGTTGCGATTGCTGCGCTGTTAGGCGCAGAAGAATACGGCTTTGCAACTGCGCCGCTGATTACTCTGGGTTGTGTGATGATGCGCAAGTGTCACTTAAACACCTGCCCGGTCGGTATCGCGACACAGGACAAAGAACTGCGTAAGAAATTCAAAGGCAAGCCAGAGCACATCGTTAACTACCTGTTTATGGTGGCGGAAGATATGCGTCAGATCATGGCCGAGCTGGGATTCCGTAGCATCAATGAAATGATTGGCCGGGTCGATTGCCTACAAGCAGCAACAAACTCTGAGCACTGGAAACAAAGCGGTATCGATTTAAGCATGCTGTTAACGCCTGCCGAAAAACCACATGCCAATGTTGAAGTACATCAGACGATCAAGCAGGACCATGCACTGGAACTGGCCTTAGATAACGAGATTATCAAACTGGCTAAAGACGCGCTTGAGAACGGCAACAAAGTGAATATTGAATTGCCGGTAATTAACATCAACCGCGTTGTCGGTACCATGCTGTCTAATGAAGTATCGAAAAAATACGGCGCAGCGATGCTGCCAGATGACACCATCAACATCAAACTAAACGGTTCTGCCGGTCAGTCACTCGGCGCGTTCCTGGCTAAAGGTATCAGCATTGAAGTGGAAGGCGATGCCAACGATTACGTCGGTAAAGGATTATCCGGCGGTCGCGTGGTGGTTTACCCAGCTAAAAACAGCTCGTTTGTAGCCGAAGAAAACATCATCGTCGGTAACGTCTGCTTATACGGCGCAACCAGTGGCGAAGCCTACTTCCGCGGTATTGCCGCCGAGCGTTTCTGCGTACGTAACTCCGGCGCCAAAGCCGTGGTTGAAGGCATTGGCGATCACGGTTGTGAATACATGACCGGTGGCCGTATTGCGGTACTGGGTTCTATTGGCCGTAACTTTGCTGCCGGTATGAGTGGTGGTGTGGCTTACATCTGGGATCACGCTGGCGATCTGGCCACCAAGTGCAATATGGGCATGGTTGAGCTGGAAACCGTTTCTGCCGATGAAGACATTGCCGAACTGAAAGAAATGATCGAAAAGCACCTGAAGTACACTGATTCAGACGTAGCAAAACGTCTGTTGAATGACTGGGACAGCGCATTAAGCCAGTTCGTCAAAGTCATGCCAACCGATTACAAGCGTGTACTTGAAGAGCAGAAGAAAAAGGCGGCGGCTGCTTAGTTGATTGAATAGCAAAACTATACAAACAAAGAGGTCCGCAAATACACGCGAATAAACGCAAAAAAAATATAATTACTAATTGAATTATATTTAAGAGATATACCATCATTAAATTTGCGTACATTCGCGTTCATTCGCGGAAAAAACTTTTTAAGAAAGGTTTAAGAAGAAATGGGTAAAGTAACAGGCTTTAAAGAATTTGAACGTAAGACAGCGCCATACCGCGATGTGACTGAACGCCTGAAAGACTACGGCGAAATTTACACCGCACATGACGAAGCACAGCTGAACACTCAGGGTGCACGTTGTATGGATTGTGGCATTCCGTTCTGTCAGTCAAATGATGGCTGCCCGGTTGATAACTTAATTCCAGAATGGAACGATCTGGTTTATAACAATCGCTGGCAAGATGCTAACGAACGTCTGCACTCTACCAACAACTTCCCTGAATTCACTGGCCGCGTCTGCCCTGCTCCCTGTGAAGGCGCTTGTGTACTGGGTGTGATTGAGCCGGCGGTTACCATTAAAAATATCGAATGCGCTATCGTTGACCGCGCCTTTGACGAAGGCTGGATCACAGCAAAAAAATCAGCCTCACGTTCCGGTAAAAAAGTCGCTATCGTCGGCTCAGGCCCTGCCGGTTTAGCCGCAGCAGAACAATTAAATGAAGCTGGCCATGACGTCACTGTTTACGAACGTGCTGACCGTATCGGTGGCCTGTTAATGTACGGCATCCCCAACATGAAGCTTGAAAAAGCCGTTATCGATCGCCGTGTTGATTTAATGCGCGAAGCTGGCATCCAATTTGAAGTAAACGCTGATGTTGGTAACAATGTCGATGTTAAAGAAGTGATGACGAATAACGATGCACTGTTATTAGCAACCGGCGCAACAACACCGCGTGATTTAGCGGTTGAAGGCCGTGATTTAAACGGTGTTCATTTCGCCATGGAATACCTGACAGCGAACACAAAAAGTTTATTAGATTCGAATTTAGCAGACGGCAATTACATTTCTGCTAAAGATAAAAATGTGGTTGTTATCGGTGGTGGTGATACCGGTACCGATTGTATCGGTACCGCTCTGCGTCACGGCTGCAAGTCAGTGGTTAACTTCGAGTTAATGCCAACACCGCCAGCAGAACGTGCAGAAAATAATCCATGGCCAGCATGGCCGCACATCTACCGCGTTGATTACGGTCACGCAGAAGCAGAAAAAGTACAAGGCGAAGACCCACGTACTTACTGCAAACTGAGCAAAAACTTCAGTGATGATGGCAACGGCAACGTGAAGTCTGTAACCTCAGTAGAAGTTGAATGGGAAGCGGACGAAGAAACAGGTCGTTGGAACATGAAAGAAATCGCTGGTTCAGAAAAAGTCTGGCCTGCTGATTTAGTGTTACTCGCAATGGGCTTTCTTGGGCCAGAGCATTACATCAGTGAAGCATTAGGTGTTGATACAGATGATCGCTCAAACTATAAAGCGGAATACGGCAATTACGCGACTAGCGTAAAAGGTGTATTTACGGCGGGCGATTGTCGTCGTGGTCAGTCGCTGGTGGTTTGGGGGATTAATGAAGGACGTGGTGCGGCTGAGGTTATTGATGGTTATTTGAAAAGTTAAAAGTTTTTAGTTTTAACTTTTTGTGAGGAAGCCCGACTTGTGTTGGGCTTTTTTGTTTGTGTAAATAGTTTTGTAGGTTGGGGTGAGGAACGAACCCCAACAATTCTTAAGATCAAAATCAAAGGCGTCGGTGGTAGACCGACAGCTAGTCACTTTTCTATCTACAGCTATAGAAAAGTAACCAAAAGAGAGCCGCCCCGTTAATCAAGCTCTCATTAAAAAGCAATGAGAGTCCCCTCGTCAGTCGCAATATCGACGGCTACTGCGGAACTCGCGAAAAAAGCATTCGCTCAAACATCCTCGCAGAAAGCCCCGTCCATATTGCGCCTTCCTCGGCTTGGTTAAATGGGGAGGGATAAATCAAATTCTAAAGCATGCATTTTTTTGTAGATTGGGTTAACGAAGGAAACCCAACGAGTTTAAGGGCTCTGACCCCTTAAGTTGTTTACAATAATGGTGGGGTATCTTTCTCATCTATAAATCGCATTACATCTTCTGGTGGTTTACGATCTGCCCCGCCATCAAATATAAATTTAGTTGCATCAGCAACTCGGTCTCTCCTGAGGTCATTAGGCCGACAACACTCACCATATTTTTTAGTAAAAGACCCACAACCACAAAGCTCGTCTTCTTTTAATTCCGAAAGTCTTTCATAAGCATGGTGCGCTACTTGTGCACCAGGCCAGCGATTTAATACCTGTAAGTGCAGGTGCCGTACTGCCCACAAAGTATAGATATCTAGTAACTTTATAATTGAATCACCCGGCAACCACGTACCATCGGATGGCTCAAATGCACAAATTGAACCATCGGGCATATTTGTGTGCCTAGGTCCGATCCATACGCCCTCATTCCAAAAACCCCAACTTCGCACCCTTTTTCTCGGGTCAAACGGGATGCCACATAAAAATATCGCTCTGTGTAATGCATTAGGTATTAATGCACTTTGGCATAACAGCCACATCCCATCCTTTTGTTCCCATATTTTCATCCCTGGATACGCCTCTTTTAGACTGACGAGTTCATCCATGTATTTTTCATGAATACTTGAGCTGATGACCTGTGTGGCTCCACTGGTCTTCCTGCGTCCTCTGGTTTCCCCTTGCCATCTGGGGGGCCTTTGCCCTTGTCTGGTTTCGGGTCGTTTCTGTCTTTTTCGTCTTTCATCGTTACTTACCTCGCCCATAATTATCGAAGGAATGGCAGTCTTGCTGGGCATGACAACACCACCATTTAAGACTCGAGGAAAAATATTCTTATCCAACTGAAGTCCAATCAACCGCAAATCTTCATGTAAAAGTGTCTTCATGTTTATTTCTTCTCTATCTTTACTTATATTTCGATAATTATTTTCCTATATATCGAACTTATTGAGTATATTCGGTTAAAAGACCATCATTGTCAAACTTTATTTTCGATATAGTGGTATATTCTCTTATTATATTTATTAACGAGGTTTATATATGGCATCTCGCCTTGGTGACAAACTCCGAGCGCTTCGAAAAGAGAAAAAAATGACTCTTGAGCAGTTGGCGACAATTACCAATATTAGTAAAAGCTATATATGGGAACTAGAGAACCGTGAAGAAAGAAGCCCATCAGCAGAGAAGTTAACTACTCTTGCTGATGCGCTAGGTATTACAGCAGCATACTTAATCGAACAGGATTTTGAGGCCCCTGAAGAACAGCATTTAGATGAAGCTTTTTTTCGAAGTTATAAAAAGCTTGAACCAGATGATAAGGAACAGCTCAAAAAAATCATGGAAACATTTAAAAAGAAAACATGAAGACCGGTAAATTGTCTCCCAAAAGTACGGCAAATAGACTATCGCGTATTCTTGAGGCATACAGTGCTGACAATATAAATAAAAGATTTCCAGTTGATGTCAAAGATCTTGCTCTTCAATGTGGGAAGCAATTTGATTTAGGTAGCGAAATTACAGAAATTCAAGCAGCGGATATAAAGAATTTTGTTGGCTGCTTATTCTCCAATGATAGTAAAGACAAATGGAAACTACTTTATAACAATACATTATCATCAGGACGAATAAGATTCACACAAGCGCACGAGCTAGGTCACTATCTACTTCATCGGACACAAAAGGACTCATTTCAATGTAATGAGAACGATATGCTTAACTGGTCAGATGCTGAGAAAGACATTGAAGCACAGGCCGATCAGTTCGCTTCGTATTTATTAATGCCTCTTGATGATTATCGCAAGCAAGTCACTTCAAGAATAAACATGGATCTATTTAGTCATTGTGCTGACCGGTATGGTGTTTCAATGATAGCATCTATATTAAAATGGTTAGACTACACAGATATAAAAGCTGTATTAATAATTTCGAATGATGGTTTTATGAATTGGGCTTGGTCAAGTAAAGCTGCTTTTAAGGCAGGGGCCTTTTTTAAAACACGTAGTAACATTATCCCAATTCCTGAAAAATCTCTTGCTGCCAACACATTGATATTTGATGAACGCAATGGAGCAAACATAGCAGCAAATATTTGGTTTGAGCATGCTGAACGCGATATGGATATTCAAGAAATGAAAATTTATTCAAATCAACATGACATGATAATTACATTGCTCGTTTTACCTAAACCTTTAGAAGCATGGCCTCCAAGGAATTTCGATTGATATTATTCTCTTCCGACTTGTCTGGACACCCATCTTAACAAAATAAAATGAAAAGCATATATTAGGTATTTATGATTTACTAACTAACAAGACAAACGGCTGTTTTTATTATCTTTTTATGAAATCCATAAAATGGGTGTCCAGACAAGACTGCGTCCATGCAGGTAACAAATGAGAATTATTTACACTGAAAAACTTTCCCTAGAAATTTCTTTAGTCTACCCAGAACAAGCTTTGTTTTTTCATGTTAAATAAAACTGCTTAATTTCAAACTTAAATCTCACTCGCTGGCGGCAAGCCAGCAAAAATACTGTTTGCCAGCCATGAAGTAATATTATTGGTTAACTGTTTATTCCCGACAATTTTCATAAGCCCCTGACTCTGAGCTTTTTTATAACTGCAATCGCCCATCCAGATATCCGCCAGTGTTCTTACGGTCGATGTAAAGTAAACATCGACATCCTTGCCCGGGTCTTTCACACAAACATCAAGTTCATTGTTAGCTACAACCAGCCACCAGTCAGGGTATTCTTTAATGTCTGTGAATTTAAATCGAATAACGGTTTCAGTGCCTATCAGCTTTTCAGGGATAACACTGCGCTTTAAATAGAGCATGAGTAATTCGACATCATAATCTTTTTCTGTCAGATTCGATCTTGCCCAGCGCATACCCCATTCACCCAAATTGATAATAACAGGCAATAACTCTTTACAGGATTCTGTCGCAAAATACTCATAGCTTTTCTGACCGGGAATTTTCTTTTTTAAAATCAGCCCCTGCTCTGTCAATGATTCAAGGCGTTTCGACAACAGCGTGGGAGAAATTAAACTAAGACCACGCTGCAAATCATTGAAGCGCGTGCTGCCCATTATCAGCTCTCGCACAATTAAAATAGTCCACTTTTCTCCAAGAATTTCAGTGGCTTTTGCAATCGGACAAAACTGGCCATATTCCATTAAATCCATCCCCAAGGCTGAAAATGCCCCGTAAGTTCATTATGAGTAGTACGTTACTCCATTTTCTGTAGTTAGATACTACACAATTGAGAGTATTTTTAAAAGCACTTCACGCCTAAACTTTTCTTCAAGGTCGCAAGACGTTATTAACATTCATTACCGGAGAAGAAAAATGAACACACAAACGACAGATGTCATGATTTATACAAAGAACTCATTGAATGATATTGAATTTAGTGAAATTGCCAGTCAGATTAAAAAGATTGCTGGCGTAGTTAAATTCGATCGCAATCAACGAGTTCCTAGTCTGATTATGGTAGCTTATAACGCCAGCCAGACACGAGCAATTAACATTCTAGATAAAATGACCAGCCTTGGCTTTAATGCCTCATTGGTTGGTATTTGATTTCGCAACAGGGAGAGTGAAATGTCACAAGCAAAACATAACTTGAAACGATATATCAAAGAAATTAACAGCATCCTCACCGAGGTCTTCTGTAACCTGGCTTATGCTGCCAGCTAACCAACGCAATAAGCTTAAAGGAGATTTACCATGTTTAAAAAATCAATATTACTCAGTTACGGCGTCATTGCCTACAGTCTGTTTTTTGTCGTATTTAACTATGCGATCTTATTTATTGGCAACATCCTGGTCAGTCCATCACTCGATACACTGGCACCAGTAAATTTAACAGAAGCATTATTAATAGACATCGGCTTACTGGCTGTATTTGCACTACAACACAGCATCATGGCAAGACCGGCATTCAAACGCCTCTGGACACAAATCATTCCAGAGCCTGCTGAGCGCAGCACCTACGTACTCGCCTCAACGATCATTCTCGCCGCCATCGTGTATTACTGGCAACCACTTGGTGGTGTTATCTGGCAAATCACTGACCCTACTCTGGTGGCAATAACTTACGGCCTGTTTACCATTGGCTGGGCTATCCTGTTTTTGGCAACATTCCAGTTAAATCACTTTGACTTGTTTGGCTTGCGCCAGGTATGGCTTCAGTTCAGAGGTCAACCGTATACCGCTTTGCCATTTAAAACTCCCTGGTTATACCGTCACATGCGTCACCCACTTTATGTTGGATTAATAATTGGACTTTGGGCAGCACCGACAATGACAATCGCACACCTGGTATTTGCACTAGGCTGTACAGGTTACGTTTTTATTGGAACGCTGCTGGAAGAAAAAGATCTGCTTGATGCATTGCCAGAATATAAAAAATACCAACAGACTGTACCGATGTATATCGGTTGGAAAAAGAATGCCGCTAACAGTTAAGCGTTAATGGCTATTTAAGAATATTTAAAACATATTTTTAAAATCAGCTTCAAAAAAAGCCTGACATATGTCGGGCTTTTTTATTTATAAGCTTATAGTGGCTGTAACCGACTTAACCTTCAATGGTGTTTGTGACCTATTAATGGCCGAAGTAGTCATATTTCTGGCATTAATACCACCAATGCTATCGAATCGTTAAACAGCGTGATTCGAAAAGCCATTAAAAAACGAAAGCTATTTCCAACTGATGATTCTGCTAAAAAAGTGATTTATTTGGCAACACAACACGCTTCCAAAAAATGGACTCTGCCCATTAGAAATTGGAAACCTGCGTTGAATCGGTTTATGATTGAATTTGAAGAACGTTTAACTGATTATATTTAACTAAGCCAGTTACACAGAATTATTTACAGTGTCCTAACTTAAGATAAGATAATTATGTAAATCTAGTGATGCCTATTTCTAAGACAACCTAATTAAAGTACTTCGGTCAACCAGCGACGCCTTTGACTTTTATCTATTATGCTCCTTTTGATCTCCCTACACTTACTCAGAACTCTGCACACTAAGCCAAAGATGCCCTGTATTTTATCGGAGTGCTACCCACATACCTTTTGAATGCCGTATAAAAAGCAGACTTTGAATTAAAACCCGAATCATAAGCAATACTAATAATATTAGAATCTACATTTGCCGAATCAGCAAGCATTCGTTTAGCTTCTTCTACACGGTAGCCATTAATAAAATCAAAAAAGTTCTTTTCGAATTGTTCATTGATAACCTGTGAAAGGTAGTTTGAAGAAATACCTAGCTGCTTCGCCAGTTGAGATAATGTTAACTTGCTATCCAGATGTGGGTTTTCAGTTTCCATATGACGCTGCAATTCCACTCGTAATGCAGCACTCATGTCGGCATCAAGTGATGATGTTTTATACTTGCTAGCATTACCCAGCACGACAATGGTTTCTTCATCTTCTGTTGTTGGTAATATCGCTTCTGAATTTTTACCCGCGTCAACTTCAGATTGGGTAAATATCACCGGCTGACGAAATCCCAGATAGCCCATCGAGTAAATAGCAGCGACAATCATCAGGTAAAGAAGATTATTGAAGTTTTCATCTAACCCAAAAATTTGCGAAAAGAAGCCACCAAATATCAGGACAAAATAAAGTATCGATATCGCAACCAAAAGATTTCTCAGCCAGTTAAGATTGATTCGCTCAATCGATGAAAACTGTTGCCGGATCGCTCTCGCATGACGAACCAGACGATTGATGCTTAATACCAAATAAATGCCGATAGAAATAATTGAGGCCATCGCGATACCGCTAATGGTTGACAGTACTACTTTCTCATCCTTACCACTCGCAACTTGATCCGCATAAAACAGTTTTTTAAATTGCTCAGCATCAAGCTCAGGAAGCATCACACAAATAGTAATGCCTATGCCAATTGGTAAAAAATGTAACCACCTTTTACCAGTTAATTTAAAAGCACTTACATCGGTTAATACACGAACATATAAATAAAATGAAGGTCCATATAGTAAATTGATGACCGGATCGACAAAGGCTAGTACCAATACGTTGAGTAAATAATTCGACTGGTATAAAAACTCATGTCCCAGATCGATAGCAAACGTCAGTGTTAACAAGGCAAGAAAAAAATGACCTGTCCCATTTCTGGCTCTGGTATTGATCAGTGCTAATGCCAGAAACAAGCCATGGGCTGCGCCCAGCAACATAATGACAGAAAACAGGGTAATCTCAGGTTCCATAAGGTTTACAATTTATAGCAAAAATGTTGATACCAGCCACCATATTAACAGTGCCAGCACGATTATTCCTATAGTATTTGCTGTGTACAACCAAAATTTTTCCATAACGTTAGCCTCATTAATGTTTTCTTATGTAATAGCACGTTGCATCTCATCTACTACAGATTGTGTTTACGAATATTCCCGTTTGAAAAAGAAATCTCTGTCATTCATAACAATATAAACTGCAAACAAAATTAACAAAGCCGTTTGAATAATCTTGCTGTCCGGGTGGGTTGCAAATATTTCGTTAAAAAATCCAGCGGTAATATGGAATATAACAGCCACCATAATATTCCTTCCTGTTTTGTAATATAGCCAGTTCATTATCAAAACAAACGGGAAAACACTCACCAGAAAATTCACACCGTGCACCCATCCCGTTTCTACAATATTGCTATGATAATAATTATCAATAAAAGATAACGGGATATGCCACACTCCCCAGAACAGTGAGAATATTATTGAAGTTTTGAACAGGTTAAACCGGCTTCTCAGGCAGTCCGTACCATATGAGTGCCATGCCAGTTCCTCAAGCAGCGGGGCAATAATTAATAATGCCCACACTGGAAACACGCCCGATGAAAAAGTAAAATGACCCGTAATAACAAATTGCTCACTACTGTAACCAAACAATAGTGAAACTAACTGCGCCAGTAAGATACTGGCTAGCATGAGAAGACATGTTAGAAAAAGATAAACCGGCCTGATTGATTTAAAACTAAATAGGCGCTTTAAAAAATCACCTCTGAGATGCGTGTCTTTCAGCATTAGCCAAGCGGCAACTATCACCGGACTTATCAAACCGATTAACCCGAACACACTGACCAGATCATTATAAAATGATTTTTCTGGTTGAAGATGACTTACATAGCCAGCAGCAAACCAGAACACCCAGGGAATCAGTGTTGCCAGAAAATAAAAAGCAACAGGATGGCGGTAATGTTTTATTGCATCAGTCATAATAAATTATCCTCTACCAGTTATTACAATGTTTTTCTCGATACCTCAAAACTCAAAATCTGTATTGCAGCGAGCTAATAGCACTCGTGTCATACTTTTTATCCACAATTGGACTGGCTTCAATACTTTTACCAAGATGCATAACTTTCAATCCTGCCGAGAACTCCAAGCTGTCACTGATGTCGTAACCTATCGATAGCTCAACAAATGTATTCGTCGTGGAAAGTCCGGCATAATAACTGCGCGTACTGCTCACTTCATCTAGCCGTACTCCATAATAGTAATCCACCAGCGCATTATCCAGCCAACCAACACCTACTGCAGATATAAAGATCAGACGTTTTAATCTGTAAGGAATCTGGTATAGCAGCCTTGCTTCATAGCCTTCGTGAGTTTCAGTCATATCTGCCAGGATCATGAATATCATCTCTCCCCATGCATCGTTGCGAGCAACACTGACTCCTGCATCAAGAGAAGGATTACGCTTCTCCATGCCTGTTAATGCAATGTTGCCATCCGGATCATAACCTTCAAGTCGAATTTCTCCTTCTAACGAAATTTGCATCTCATCAAATTTGAATAAACGGTAAGAGAATGCACGTAAATTAATATTGAGTCGCTCACTTTGATAACTAACAAACGGTAAACTGATTGACTCGCTCTCAACACCGTTATGTGGTGGCTGATAATAAGCGATGGCTGCGCCTAGCCCCCATTCCCCTGCTGTAGATAAAGTTGGTCTCACAGCTAAACCTATAAAAAGTAATAAATATAACGGGAGTAACGTTTTCACTATTTTTCTACCATGGATAAAAGAAGAACACTGACATTTCACTGCCCTCCTCGCCAGATGCAATATCTGCTCGATATACTGAACCTGATGCAGTAACCAATCTGAAACCAACACCGACAGATGAACGGGTTTCATTCCAGATTTCATCCGATGTTTCTGACACGGTACCTATTTCAGCAAAGAACGCAATCTGCTTGCCGGTACGCACATCTTTCCAGATAAAATAATCAAACGGTGTCTCTTCGTCCGCCATATTCCAGCGATACTCGACTCCAACGAATGCCATGTGACCTCCCTGAAAACGACTCTGTGGATAAGAACGCAGACGCTCTAGCCCACCCAGTGATGTTGCACTACCATTGGCCCGATCATTAATTGTGTTCTGCACAAGCTGGTTTTGTATTGTTAAACAATCCGGATCTGCTCCACAGTTTAATCCAAGTTCCGAGATAATATCTGCCGCATTAGTATTGCCAGCCTCACGCACATGCGCATCCGACTGATAATAATTCATGACTACGACATCATTGCTAAAAAAGGGAATATAAAACTGAAAATCATAATCCAGCTTGTAATAATCCGGATCGTTAGCTGAAACCGGCGGCGCATCCATATAGGTTAATTCAAATTTAAAACCACGCCTTGGATCAAGGTAGTCGTCAGTAAAATCAAGTTTCACAGCCAACTGCGTACTTTCAGTTGAGCCAGCATAATTCGGGCTAAAATCCTGAAGAACCACACCCTCTTCATCACGTATTAAATCAATTTCAAAATCATGAGCGTAGTGTGTCAGGTAGAAATTAATCCGCCGTTGTTCCATCGTATACTGCAGTTGAAACCGGCTTTCATCAGCACGGGTTACATCCAGCAAATTAAATGCACTACTGTCATCCATACCACGAATTTCATAGTTGTTGACTACAGCGCGATCAATTTCTTGCAAATAAATATGCATCAATAACGTATCTTCAATAATCGGAATCTCATCAAATTGCACCACATTGCCGGTGGCATCACCAGTAACGCCAATGACAACACCATCCATCGTCGTACCACCAAGATTGGAGCCATAGCCAATCAGGAAAAATCCTTCCCCGATACCGGGATAACTATAAGGCAATGGAACAAACAGGTGTGCAGATTCAGTTGGGAACTGATCTTTACGACGATCAGGTAACCATTCAAACTGCCCGCTCAGGCTTTCTGTTAGTACCTGGCTACTGAAGAGTAGACTTAATACGAAAGCTATCCATTTAATCATGACTGGTTACCTCTTGAAATGTGCTTGCTGTGAGTCGAATTATGGGTCCATGTCAGCATCCTGTCGTCCAGATGTGTAAGTTTGGACAAATCATTTCAGTTTGGACTTTTAATTTGCGACTCCCCTCACTCCATCCCTCTCCAAAGTGAGAGGGAGTCTATAAAACTTGATATACTATCCTCATGGCAGGTCGAATTACGCAACACTTCATAGACTCACTTATTAATCAGGTCTGTGACTTGACTGGACACCCATCTTAACATTAATCAGGTCTGTGACTTGTCTGGACACCCATCTTAACAAAATAAAATAAAAAGCATATATTAGGTATTTATGATTTACTAACTAACAAGACAAACTTCTGTTTTTATTATCTTTTTATGAAATCCATAAAATGGGTGTCCAGACAAGACTTTCTTCACGAACTTTATAATGAACAGCGTCCATCCAGCCGATGGGATAAACACTGTTTAATGGTCTTTGTTTCCACGCCTCCAGTTCCGGTATTAACTGGTCTGTAATTGCGGTGATGGTGCCAGTAGCCACCTCGATACCGTACATGTCATGGATGTGATATTTAATATCCCGATAGCTCATGCCATGACTAAACAGGGAAAATATTTTCCGGTCAACTTCAGGTGTCAGTTGTGTTTGATTCTTTTTGATGAGCTGAGGTTCAAAAGTGCCAGCACGATCTCTTGGTGCATTCAATTCGAAACTTCCAGAACCTGTCTTTATAGTCTTTGAGCCTTTTCCATTTTTACGGTTTGGCTCATCATTACTATCAAGGTGGTGATCTAAATCAGCGGTTATCGCCGCTTCGGTAAGCTGTTTTATCAACGGCATTAAAATACCGTCTTTACCGGTTAAATCTTTTCCTGCCTGTAATTGCTTCAGGGCTTCATTGAAATCAAAAGGTTGATCGGACATAAGTCACTCCTTAATGCTCGTGCATTAATAGTAAAGGAATGACACAGATTTTTGAACACTACCTTCAAATTACCAACATAAAACGTATCTTGTGAGCCAAGATAGCCTGGATGAATCGTCTCAATCTCGCCACAGGCTTCGTCATCGTGCTTTTTCTTTTCAAGTGCGGCTATCTGTGAATCACTGAGAATAATGCCTTCTTTTGCGACCTTTTCTTCAAGAGCCTTGAGACGCTTTTTGAAGTTTTCAAGGTTATGACGAAGC
>JAOULX010000016.1 GCA_029881795.1 Gammaproteobacteria bacterium | reverse complement strand
CCACGCCTTTAATCGCCAGATTGTCTGACTCGGTCGCTCCCGAGGTAAAAACGATTTCTTTCGGGTCGGCATTGAGTAAGGCCGCAACATGCGCCCGCGCCTCGTTAACCGCGTTTTCTGCCGCCCAGCCAAACCTGTGCGAACTCGAAGCCGGGTTACCAAAGGCTCCATCCGGCGTTAAGTACTGAATCATTTTTTCAGCAACCCGCGGATCAACCGGGGTGGTGGCGGCATAGTCAAAGTAAATCGGTAGCTGCATAGCGATTCTCAACGAGCCTCTTGTCGTAAAGCTGACGCCTGTCTTTTTGCTAATGCAAAGCGTCCATTGATTTGATCGCGTTGCATCGCCAACTCACGTATACCCGGACGGCTAACAAACTGCGATAAGGTAATATCATTTAAAAAATCAAATAAGCGATTACTGAGCTCGGTCCACAACTCATGCGTTAAACAACGCTGACCATCCTGACAATCACCTTTACCATTACAATTTGTGATATCCACACGCTCGTCCACTGCAGCAATAATTTCAGCAACAGTAATACCTTCAGCAGGACGCGCTAATTTGTAACCGCCACCGGGGCCACGGACCCCTTCAACCAGGCCATGTTTACGTAACTTAGAGAATAATTGTTCGAGATAAGATAAAGAAATACCCTGACACTGAGAAATATCTGCCAGCGTAACTGGACCAACGCCATCGTGAATAGCCAGATCCATCATTGCAGTAACACCATAGCGACCTTTCGTTGACAATCTCATTTGCATCCCCTGTTGAATTCCTGACTAGAATAGTAGGAAATCTAACTTAACCTAGTAATTTAGTCAAGTATTAGACGGGAATACTTCGCTTTAAGCACGCAAGATAAATCAACAGCCGGTTGGACTGCCTTAATTATGCCTGTAAAAACAGCTAGATAGCACTGAATTAATCAACCCAGCTCAGACAATTCACGATGAATTTCTTCTGCACTGGACATATTTAATTCCAGCAATCGTCGCAAATGGGTCAGGCTTTCAAGGTCGATATCACTCCATTCGAGACCCACCAGATGATCCTCAAAATGCATCACCTTGACCCGCATCTGGATAACCGTATCAACCCCAAGACGTAACTCCATGTCATAGACATTGCCAAGCTCAATGGCAATATCGTTAGGAAATACCACCAGCAGTCCCTTAAGAGAAACATCAATCAGATGAGCCACCCATGAACTACCCTGATACTCCATGACAACCTCAGCATCAAATGCTACTCGCCGATAATGCCGTTTTTCATCTGTCATTGTCTCTCTCTCATCAATAGCTTATTCGATGTTAAAAAGTATAGCCTGTTTTAATCAAGCCACAAGCCTAGCTTCTGCGCCATACCGTCTCAGCACCTTTATCTTCCAGCTCGATACCCATGGCATGTAACTGGTCTCTGATTTCATCAGCACGCTGCCAGTTTTTATCTTTTTTAGCCTGAATCCGTTCATTGACCAGCTCTTCAATCTGCAGATTATCTCCCTCACTCTGACTACCAGCCATGCTTTTAAGAAACTCATCCGGCTCGGCCTCTAATAAACCCAGAATACCCGCCAGATGTTTAAGCGTGCGAGCATAGATTGCCGCCTGAAGCGGCTCAGACTCACGACTCTTATTGATATTATTGGCCAACTCAAATAACACCGACATAGCTTCCGCTGTATTAAAGTCCTCATCCATTGCCTGATTAAAGCGCATAACTGCATCTGCATCATATTCGCCAGCTTCAATCACCACCCCCCGCAATGCCGTATATAAACGCGCCAAAGCCGATTGCGCCGCATCAAGCAAACTGTCCGCGTAATTCAATGGGCTCCGGTAATGACTAGCGAGTATAAAATACCTGACTTCTTCAGGTCGATATTGTTTCAGAACCTCTCGAATGGTAAAAAAATTCCCCAGAGACTTCGACATTTTCTCATCATCAATGCGCACAAATCCATTGTGCATCCAATAGTTAACAAAGGTCTCGCCTGTCGCCGCCTCAGACTGAGCAATTTCATTTTCATGATGCGGAAACTGCAGATCCTGACCACCACCATGAATATCAAAATGATTGCCCAGACAACAGGTCGACATCGCCGAACATTCGATATGCCAGCCCGGACGTCCTTGGCCCCATGGCGAATCCCAGCTTGGCTCATCCGGTTTGGCCGCTTTCCAGAGCACAAAATCCAACGGCTCTTTCTTATAGCTGTCTACCGCAACCCGTTCGCCTGCTCTTAAATCCTCAAGCTTTTTGCCCGACAGTTTGCCGTAACTACCGAATTTATTCACCGAATAATATACATCGCCATTGTCCCCGGCATAGGCATAGCCTCGCTCAATAAGATCAGCTACCATTTTAATAATATCAGCCATATAGGCAGTGGCTTTTGGTTCTTCATCCGGCGGTAATATATTTAATACCGCAGCATCCTCATGCATAGCACTGATAAAGCGCTGCGTTAATTCAGTAAATGTTTCACCGTTTTCATTTGCACGCTGAATAATTTTGTCATCAATATCTGTAATATTGCGAATATATGTCACGTCATAACCGACGCTACGCAAATAACGCACGACCATATCAAACACAACCAGTACCCGCGCATGGCCGAGATGACACAGATCATAAACCGTCATTCCACAAACATACATCCGAACCTTACCTGGCTCGATCGGTTTAAATTCTTCTTTTTTATTTGTCAGGCTGTTGTATATTCGCAACATAGCTTCTCACTATTGTACTGAAGACAGATTTGATTCAATGCTGTGCATTGTACTATGAAGCAGAAATTCAATCACTGAGGTATTTCATGATTAAAGTGTTATTTGTTTGCATGGGAAATATTTGCCGTTCACCGACCGCCGAAGGCGTGTTCAGGCATCTCACCATTAAAAACAAGGTCAGCGAACAGGTACTGATCGATTCAGCCGGAACTCATGCCTATCATATAGGAGAACCACCCGATTCACGCTCAATGACTACCGCCCGTAGCAGAAATATTGATATGAGCCTGCAACGTGCACGTAAAATATCGAGTGAGGATTTTGAAAATTTTGATCACATTCTGGTAATGGATCAGAGCAATCTGGCAGATCTGTTACAGATATGTCCGAATCATTTACAACACAAAATCGAACTCTTTATGAGTTATGCCAAGAATTTTAATGAAACCGAAGTACCCGATCCTTATTACGGTGGCAACAGCGGTTTTGACCATGTCTTTGATCTGGTTGAAGATGCTTCAGAAGGGTTATTAAAGAAAATACTGCCTTAACAATAAACCGGTTCTGATCAGTCGAAGCTAATCAGAACCAGTGCACAACAACTATGAATTGGTTTCAGAGCTACCGCTAGGGCTTGTTTTTTCAGCTGCTGAGACAGGCTGCACATTTACAGCCGGCGAACTTTCAACTTTGCGAGGAGCCGTGTTTTCAGCGACTCCACGTTCTGCATTATTAGCAGTAGCTGGCACATCAGCCACCGGCTTTGTCGGCTGATGAGTCGTTTGATCAGAGGATACAGTAGAAGCGCTTTCTGACGATTCCGAAGCCTGCTTTTGCTGATTTGGGTTCCGTCCGCGTCCGCGATTACGACCTCCTCTGCGCCCCCGATTACCCCGGTTTCCTGCATTCTGACTGCCTGTATTCGGATTATTAGCCGACTCAGCTACCGGCACAGCATCAGCCTTATCAACGCTGCGCTCATTGCTTTGTTTAGACTGCTGCTTGACTGACTGTTGTTTCTGCGGCCCACTAGAGTCCTGCTGCTTACGACCACCACGCTGCTCGTTACGACCTCTACCTCGCTGCTGATTAGCCGAACTACGCCGACGCTCACCTTTATTAGCGGCACTACGCCCACCACGCGGCTCACTGCGCTTGTCATTTCGGCGCACCGGTTTTTTGGGTTTTGTTTCAGCCGTGCCAAACAATAAGTTCATTAAGCGCCCAAACAAACCTGGCTTTTTAACTTTTGAAGAGCTCGCCTTAGCGGTAGCATGAGGAGGCACTGGTGCACTGGGTGAAACTGACTGAACAGCAGGCTGCTCAACTTTAGTCACATCAGAGGCTGCCTGAGAAGTACTTTCCTCTTCAACCTCTTTCATCAACTGATAACTGCTCGACGACGCTATTTCTTCTTGCTCATTATTACGCACGCGGACGATTTCATATTGCGGCGTCACCATTCCGGGATTGGGGATAACAACAATTTTGACACTGGTGTTTTTCTGAATATCAGCAATACCTTCGCGCTTTTCATTGAGAAGATAAGTCGCCACATCAACAGGTGCCTGCAGATTAACCTGCCCTGTTTGCTCTTTCAGCGCTTCTTCTTCTAATAATCGCATCACCGAAACTGCCAGAGATTCTGTACTACGTATCGTGCCATGCCCCAAACAACGCGGACATACGATTTGAGTTGCCTCGCCCAAAGACGGACGTAAGCGCTGGCGTGACATCTCCAGTAAACCAAAACGAGAAATACGACCCACCTGAACCCGGGCACGGTCAACTTTTAATGCATCCCGCAGCCTGTTTTCAACTTCACGCTGATGACGGTTTGACACCATATCAATGAAGTCAATCACCACCAGACCACCAAGATCTCGCAATCGAAGCTGACGCGCCACTTCATCTGCAGATTCAAGATTGGTATTAAATGCCGTCTCTTCGATATCACTACCCTTAGTAGCACGAGCAGAGTTCACATCAATAGAAATCAGGGCTTCAGTGTGGTCGATAACAATCGCACCACCTGATGGTAAACGCACTTCCCGCTGATAGGCCGACTCAATCTGACTCTCAATCTGGAACCGGTTAAACAGAGGAATGGTATCTTCGTATAACTTAATCTTCTTCAGGTTATTTGGCATAACCTGTTTTATAAAATCTTCTGCCGTTTGGAAAACAGCCGGATCATCAATCAATATCTCACCGATATCATTACGGAAATAATCCCGCAGCGCACGGATGATGACATTGCTTTCCTGATAAATAAGAAACGGTGCTTTTCTTTGTGATGCCGCATCAATCGCAGTCCAGACCTGAATTAAATAGTTCAGATCCCACTGCAACTCTTCCTGATTTCGCCCAACACCGGCGGTACGAACAATCAGCCCCATGCCTTCTGGTGTATTGAGATTTGCCATGATCTCGCGAATCTCACTGCGATCATCGCCCTCTATACGCCTAGAAACACCGCCAGCTCGCGGGTTATTGGGCATCAGCACCATATAACGGCCAGCCAGACTGATAAAGGTTGTTAACGCAGCGCCTTTATTGCCGCGCTCTTCCTTATCGATCTGAACAACTACTTCCTGACCTTCTCGCAGCGCTGTTTTAATATCCGGACGGCCTTCGGCCTTCTTGGCTTCATCAGAAAAATAGCTGCGCGCCACTTCCTTAAACGACAGAAAACCATGGCGTTCAGCGCCATAATCGACAAAAGCCGCTTCAAGACTGGGCTCTATACGGGTGATAGTACCCTTATAGATGTTCGCCTTTTTCTGTTCCCGGGACGGGACTTCGATATCGAGATCGTAGAGTTTCTGGCCCTCTACCATAGCCACACGCAACTCTTCTTTTTGAGTTGCATTGATTAAAATACGTTTCATTTTGATTTAAACCTGGGAAGTGCGATATCGCTTTCACGTCTGATGTATTAAGACGTCGATTAAATTCACTCGCTAAATTTTTAGGGGCAAGCTTAAGCGTCGCCAGTAAAATCGGTGAAATTAAGATGGCAACCCACAGAGCAGGTCCATCAGATGTATAAAAAGCAATATTCACAGTAAATACAGTAACTTATGTTGTTTATTTTGTTATTCGATATGCCCTATTGCACACCAAACTAAAATTTTTCTTCCGCCTTAGGTAAGTGCGGGAAATCTAACGCTATACCCATAATAATCGGCTTTAAGCCTGTCTGGGTGCGGAATTTTGTTCTTTTACCGCATCCCTATTCTGGCATTATTTAAGTTAGAATGTAAAGAGGCTTTAGCGATATATTTATCAACGATATAAACGGCTGATGTTATGATTGCGTCATGCCTAACCCTAATACCCCAGCTATTAAAGTACAGACTCTTGAAATAAATGCCGACAATGACGGCCAGCGAATAGACAATTATCTCATGTCTAAACTCAAGGGCGTACCCAAAAGTCGTATATATAAAATATTGCGCAGCGGAGAAGTGCGCGTCAACAAGGGCAGAATCAAACCCAGCCACCGCCTTGTATCTGGAGATATGGTAAGAATCCCCCCGGTTCGTATCACCGAAAGCAAACACCACACCATTCCAGAGCGATTGATAAACGAACTCAATCACGCCGTGCTTTTCGAGAACGATGACCTGATCATTCTTAACAAACCCGCCGGGCTGGCTGTCCATGGCGGCAGCAATATTGATTACGGAGTGATTGACATATTAAGAGCAGACCGTTTTGCAGACCGCTTTATCGAACTGGCACACCGGCTTGACAGACAAACCAGTGGCTGCCTGGTACTGGCTAAATCTCGCGAGGCTTTGACTCAGCTGCATGCTTTATTTAACTCCAGTCAGGCGCTAACAAAACAATACCTGACACTAACCAAAGGACAATGGCCAGATGATGTACAAAGAATCGATGCCCCACTGAGTAAAAATGAAATCAAAGCCGGCGAACGCATGGTCACCGTCAATCCCGGCGGCAAAGCTGCGCTTAGCCTGTTCAAACAAACAGAACAGTTTACTGACAGCAGTCTGGTTGAAGTCACCTTGTTAACCGGCAGAACGCACCAGATACGCGTACACGCAGCCAGTGAAGGCCACCCCGTGGCCGGCGATGAAAAATATGGCGATAAAGAATTTAACCAGCAAATGAAGAAAATCGGGCTCAACCGCATGTTTCTACATGCTCGCTACCTTAAATTCGATTTAAACGGTCCGATTCAGATCACCGCTCCACTGGAACAGAAACTTAAAAACCTGATAGAGTCATTACGCCAGCAATGAAAAAAGCCTTTGAACTGATTGTCTTTGACTGGGACGGCACACTGATGGATTCGCAGCAGCGAATTCTGGATTGTTTAAAAGCAGCAGCCAATGACTGTGATGCCAGCCAGCTGAGCAACGACGAATTTTGCAATGTCATCGGCCTGGGCTTAAAAGAAGCAACCGAAAACCTGTACCCTGATTTCAGCCCTGATCAGGTTTGCCGATACGCCGACCGCTATCGCCACCATTACTTGCTGGAAAACAAGACTCACAGCCCTTTATTTAAAGACGCAAAAGACGTTCTGCATAATTTGCAAGCTGCCGGTTACTGGCTGGCGGTAGCCACCGGCAAAGGCCGACAAGGACTCGATCTGGTCTTAAAAGAAAGCGGCCTGGGCTCCTGCTTCCTGAGCACCCGCTGCGCATCAGAAACATTTTCAAAACCACACCCACAGATGCTTGAAGAAATCATGCATGAACTGGCTATAGAACCAGAGCAAACACTGATGATTGGCGACACCGAATATGACATGGAATTAGCCAAAAACGCCGGCACACACTCCCTGGCCGTAAGTTATGGTGTACACTCACTGGATAGATTATTAAAACATGAGCCTTTAGGGCATATTAATCATTTGCACGAACTGCCGGGGTGGCTGCAAGGCCTGAACCGCAACTAACCCTCTGTTTAACCTATAACTTAATAAAATAAAGAACTGACCATGTCTGAAGATAACTGGGAAAAAGAAGCCATAAAAAATATCGCACTAGCCGGCATTAAAGAACAACGCCGCTCCCGACGCTGGGGAATTTTTTTTAAATTTCTCGGCTTTGGCTATTTACTATTATTCATTATTATCCTCAGCTCGAATAATATTAGTGAAAACGCGCAGACCAACCAGCCACATACCGCCATCATTAAACTCGCCGGCGCGATTATGCCGGGCGAACCCGCTGGTGCGGACAGCATCATCGAAGGCCTGCAAGATGCCTTTAATAACAAGTATGCAATGGGTGTTATTCTAGAAATTAACAGCCCTGGTGGCACACCAGTTCAGGCCGCGATGATTTATAACGAAATTAATCGACTCAGAAAACTCAATACAGAAAAACCGGTTTATGCCGTTGTTACCGACATCTGCGCATCCGGCGGTTATTATGTCGCCTCTGCAACAGAACAGATCTTCGCCAACAAATCCAGCCTGATTGGTTCCATCGGCGTGCGCATGAGCAGTTTTGGCTTTACGGGCACGATGGAAAAACTGGGCATTGAAAGGCGACAGCTTACCGCCGGTGAAAACAAAGCCATGCTGGATCCTTTTTCTCCACGCAACGAAAAAGCTGAAACCCACATGATCAACCTGCTGGCCAGCACACACAAACAATTTATTGATGACGTTAAAGCCGGCCGCGGTGATCGACTGAAGAATGACCCGACTTTATTTAGCGGATTAATCTGGAATGGTGAGCAAAGCATTGAATTAGGTTTAATCGATGATTTAGGCAGCTCAGCTTATGTGGCGCGCAAGGTCATCGGTCACAGTAAAATCGTTGATTATACTTATCAGCCTGATCTTTTTGAGCGCTTTACCCGAGGCGTCGGCAAGAGCATGATTAATTTGATATACAGCAATCAATTACAAAGCTGGCTTTGAAATTGATACGTATTAGTAAACACTGTTATTCATAACAGACAGCCTAATTAGCAGGCGCTTCGCTTTTATTTTTATGATGATATGCAAGTCATTGTTTTTAGAGTAATATCAGATAATAATATTTTTTATATCATGCAATGGGGACAGCAATAAATGAATAAGGGGATCTGGCAAAGCGACTGGTTTGCCGGCATGGTCATAACACTTACATTTATTATGTTCTCCGGTAGTGAATTTATTACCGAAATTGAACGAAGCGCCTATGATTTTGGGGTTCGCGCATCGAATAAAAAACCCAGTAACAAAATAGCCATTATTGCCATCGACGATCATAGTATTGCTAATCTCGGTCGCTGGCCATGGCCGCGCGACAAACACGCAAAGCTACTTAACTTCCTCAGTAAAACCGACACAGCCGTCATTGGCCAGACTATTTTTTTCACCGAACCACAACAGGATCCTGGGCTTGATATTATAAATGAACTGATCAGTTTTTATGATAACAGCCACCTGCCCGCAATACCTGAGAACCTGAAAAACCAGAATTCCCAAACTGCAAACAACATTAAAAATGACCTTTCAATACTAAAAAGCAATCTGCTTAAAGCAGAACAGGAACTCAATACAGACCGGGTACTGGCTGCAGCAATTGAAAAAAGCGGCAACGTGGTACTTTCAATGCCGTTTATTTTCGGACCACAGTTTGGCAATCAAAATAACGAGCTGCCTGACTATGTCGCGAAAAACTTTTTACCGCCAGCAAGTAACCGCGCTATAGCTCTGGAACTGGGTTATTTACCACGCACCACAAACGAGGCTGTTGCGCCCATTCTGGAACTCGGGAGGCACGCCTTAGCTATTGGAAACCTGACCTCTACACCGGATATTGATGGCGCGATCAGACATGAAGCGTTAATAGTTGATCACTACGGCAATTACTTCCCTTCACTGGCTCTGGTGCTGGCTACAAAAGGATTGAATTTAGACCTAAGCGACATTCATATCAAACTGGGTGAAGGCGTACAGTTAGGTAATTTAAATATACTTACCGATGAATCCTTACAGATGCACACCTACTATTATAACGACAAGGAAAATGGTCAGTCTGCTTTCCAGATCGATTCGTTTTATGATGTTATCAGCGGCAAGGTACCACTACAAAAATACAAAGATAAGATTGTCCTAATCGGAGCCACCGCATTCGGCGTGGGAACCTCCCAAGTGACACCCATCAAACCATCGATGACACCGGTCGAAACATTGGCGCATTCTGTTTCCAGCATTTTAAAACAGGATTTTTTTATTGTTCCTGAATGGAGCAAGTTTGCCAGTCCGTTGTTGATTTTATTTATTGCAATTTATTTAATATTAATTTTACCCAGACTGAATGCAGCCATGGCATTCAGTATAACAGCCATTCTGACCATCGCTTTGTTATTAACTCACTATGTTCTGATGACACAGCAAAACTGGTGGATCGAACTGATGCTGCCAGTATTATTACTGATTACCGGCCATTTATTACTGACAACAAAACATTTTCTGTTAACAGAACGCGGAAAATTAAAATCTGATTTTGAATCGGCCGAAAGTAACCGCATGCTCGGGCTTTCTTTTCAGGGTCAGGGACAACTCGATATGGCTTTCGAGAAATTCAGAAAAGTGCCGCTGGATAAATCATCAATGGACCTGCTTTACAACCTTGCCCTAGATTACGAACGAAAGCGTCAGTTCAATAAAGCCAGCTCTGTTTATAAATACATGTCCGACTTTGATGCCAAGTTCAAAGACATTGCACAGCGCATGGCACGCACCAAAGCCATGGAAGAAACCGTTATTCTTGGCGGCGCCAACTCATCCTCCACCAGCAGCAGCCTGCTTCTGAGCGGTAACAATGTACAGAAACCCATGCTCGGTCGCTATGAAGTTGAAAGCGAACTCGGCAAAGGCGCAATGGGTGCAGTCTACCTCGGAAAAGACCCTAAAATTAGCCGCATTGTGGCAATTAAAACCATGGCCTTTTCACAGGAGTTTGAAGACGACGAACTTCAGGATGTTAAAAACCGGTTTTTCAGAGAAGCAGAGACAGCCGGCAGATTGAGCCACCCCAATATTGTAACGATTTATGATGCCGGCGAAGAACACGATCTGGCCTATATCGCGATGGAATTTATTAAAGGCAAAGATTTATCAGAATTCACAAAACCCGACAACTTGCTGCCCTTACTTAAGGTTATCTCCATCATCGCGCGCTCGGCCGACGCCCTTGAGTACGCTCATCAACAGAGCGTGGTACATCGGGATATTAAACCGGCCAACATCATGTACGAACAGGATACCGATGCATTAAAAATCACCGATTTTGGAATCGCTCGCATTACCGATTCCAGTAAAACAAAAACCGGTATGGTATTAGGTACACCGTCATATATGTCACCGGAACAACTAGCGGGCAAACGAGTCGATGGACGCTCAGACCTGTTCTCATTAGGGGTAATGCTATACCAGCTGGCAACAGGTGAGCTCCCCTTCCAGGCAGAATCAATGGCGGCTTTGATGTATAAAATCGCTAACGAGCCACACCCTGATCCTGCCACTATCCGTAAAGGATTACCCAGATGCATTTCCATTATTATTAACCGGGCCATGGCTAAAGATATTGAAAAGCGCTACCAAAGTGCTGCTCAGATGGCTTCCGATTTACGAAAATGCGCCCAGATAACCATGAAAGCTGCTCAGAAAAAATAATATGGATACTCCGAAACTGATAAAAATTGAAGGCATGACGGATACCGGACTGATTCGTTCTCATAACGAAGACAGCATCGGCAATGACACGTCGCTTAATCTGGCCGTGCTGGCTGACGGCATGGGTGGTCATAAGGGTGGGGAAGTAGCCAGCGCACTAGCGGTTAACTCCATCTTAAATGACCTGCCAGCTGAACTTGAGCGCTGTAAAAATCTTGATATTGATGAAGATGTCAGCGGTTATAGCTACCAGACGATTGCGATTAAAAATGTTATTGAAAATGCCAATGCCGTTATCTTTAAAGCTGCCAGCAAACAAATACAATACGAAGGCATGGGAACCACGATTGTTGTCACCATGTTTTATAATAACCGACTGACTGTAGCCCATGTCGGAGATTCCAGAATGTACCGACTAAGAAATCATGAAATGGAGCAGCTGACATCCGATCACTCATTACTCCAGGAACTGATTGACCGGGGTTTTTACACTCAAGAAGAAGCAGCCAAATCCCTAAACAAAAACCTTGTGACCCGTGCCATGGGTATAGAAGAAAGTGTACAGGTCGATATCAGTGAAGACATTGTACAAGCAGATGATACCTACCTGCTTTGTTCTGACGGTTTATCAGATATGGTCGATGATCGCCGGATTAATATAATTTTGGAAGAAAACAAGTTTCAGATTGATCTTGCCTGCACCGAACTGATTCAGCAGGCCAAAGATAACGGCGGTCATGATAATATTTCAGTCATTGTTATCCAGCCAAACAAACAGGGAATGAGTTTTGGTAAACTTGTTTCAAAAGTTAAAAATATATTTTCATAAAAATTCAACATTGGACAGATTACTATGTCAAAACTAATCATTTCCCATGATGGAAAAATCGAATCTCAATACGACATTTCATCCGATACCACCACTATCGGACGGCATAAGAACAATGACATATGCATCGATAATTTATCCGTCAGCGCTCATCATGCACAACTTCTGAAGATACTAGATGATTGCTTTTTAGAAGACATGAACAGCAGTAACGGCACGTACGTTAATGGCAATCTGATAAAAAAAATCCAGCTAAATAACGGTGACGAAATCAAGATCGGAAAGCACCTGTTAAAATACCAAGCCAGCATTGACCCTTCATCAGCTGTTAATAAAAATGATTTTGAAAAAACCATGATCATCCGCCCGGATTCAGCCGGCATGCCAGAGAGCGCCGGTGACTCTGAAATTGACAGACAAATGGAAAAAATCGCCAGTCGGCTTGCAACAGAGCACAAAAACGGAAGCAGCAAAACCATCGGCAAAGCCAGTTTACAGTTATTAAGCGGGGCAAATTCCGGTAAAAAATTACCACTGACAAAAGTTCTGACCACTCTCGGCAAACCTGGCGTACAGGTCGCTGCAATTACACGACGCCCTACCGGCTATTATATTTTGCATGTCGAAGGCGGTGCCAACAGTGGCCACCCTACTATCAATGGTGACATTATTGGTTCAAAAGCCAGCCCGCTGAATAACAACGATCTGATTGAAGTGGCCGGGATAAAGATGGAATTTAACATTGAATAATGCAACAAAGACTCTGCTGATACAAAACCAGCAGAGCCTGTAAACTATTTTTCAAACACCGCGATTGATTCAACATGAGCCGTATGCGGAAACATATCCATGACACCGGCGGACAGCAAACGGTAACCATACTCATTAACCAGTGCACCTGCATCGCGGGCCAGCGTGGTTGGCTGACAGGACACATAAACAATTCTTCTGGCCCCCAGCTTGCCTAAATAATGAATCATCTCCATGGCACCGGAACGTGGCGGATCAAGCAGAATTTTGTCATAAGTCTGATTCAGCCAGCGCTGTCCGTCCAGCTTGGCAGATAAATCAACCGCAAAGAAATCGACATTAGTGATGGCGTTTAATAGCGCATTTTTTTCGGCCTTATTAACCAGTTCCTGATTACCTTCAATGCCAGTTACATGATGCGCCTTCTGCGCCAGTGGCAAAGTAAAATTACCCAGACCACAGAACAAATCCAGCACCTTTTCATCAGCCGATATATCCATTAAATCAAGCACACGGTTAATCATTTTCTGGTTAATAGCCGGATTTACCTGAGTAAAATCATTCGCCTCAAATTTAAATTCGATATTCTGATCCGTCAGTTTATAGGAGAGACAATCAAAATCCATCGGCCAGAGATTGGTTACCGTAGCAGGCCCGCCGGGTTGTAACATAATGACAAAATTCTCTGCTTTAGCAAAGCTGATAAGTTTGATCTGATCGGACTCTGACAATGGCTCCAGATGTCTGAACACAAGCACCACATTGGAATCATCGATAGCCACTTCAATTTGCGGTATCTGATCACGCGCCTGCAGATCAAATATCAAATCAGACAAGGCGGACAGTTTATGACCAACCCTGACATGCAGAACTTCACACTGGTCGATCAAGGCCAGAAAATTACTTCTTTTTTCCCTGAAACCCACCAGAACTTTTTCTTTTTTGGCAACATAGCGCACACCTAAGCGGGCTTTATAACGGTAACCGGTCACCGGTCCTGTCATTGCCGGTAAAATAGCCGCTGCTTCAACTTTGCCAATGTATTTAAGTGACTCAATTAGCGCTGTCTGTTTATTTTCGATCTGCTTTTGCGGATTTAAATGCTGCAGACTACAGCCCCCGCAAATTTCGGCGTGCCGACATGGCGGCTTTACTCTGTCAGCCGATGCTTCGATTACTTCCAACACCTTCGCTTCATCAAATTTTGAAGTGCTCGCCGTATATTCAATCAGCACCTTTTCGTTAGTTAAAGCGCCATCAACAAACACGGCCTTATCATTGATATGAACCAGCCCACGACCTTCGGTTGTTAAGCCCTCGATAACACACTCAACCGGAGAATCCGGTAATTTTTTACCACGTCTGCGACGTCTTTTCTGAACCACATTGTCTCCAGTTTATTCTGCGTTGAACACGCCTGTTGAGAGATACCGATCTCCCCGGTCACAAATAATAACGACAATCACAGCATTATTGACTGTCGCTGAAAGTTTTAAAGCAGCCGCAACCGCACCACCAGAGGAGACCCCGCAAAAGATTCCCTCCTGCGATGATAAAGCCCGAGTGGTTTGTTCTGCCTGCTGCTGATCAATATCGATAATCTGATCAACCCTGCTAGCTTCAAATATTCCCGGCAAATACTCCTCTGGCCAGCGCCTTATCCCCGGTATACTCGAGCCCTCAGTGGGCTGAACCCCGACAATTTGTATCGCATTATTTTGCTCCTTTAAATAATGTGAGACCCCCATAATCGTCCCCGTGGTACCCATCGCACTGACAAAATGCGTCACTTCCCCGGCGGTATCGCGCCAGATCTCCGGGCCCGTGGAATGATAATGCGTGTCAGGGTTATCGCTATTATTAAACTGATCCAGCACGACACCTTCACCTCTCGCCTGCATCTGAAGCGCGAGATCTCTGGCACCTTCCATTCCCTGCTCAGCCGATACCAGAATCAGCTCTGCGCCATAGGCCTGCATTGCAGCCTTACGCTCAGCGGTACTGTTATCCGGCATAATGAGTTTAATCGGGTAGCCCCTGATCGCTGCTGCCATCGCTAATGCAATACCGGTATTACCCGACGTCGCCTCTATCAGCACATCGCCAGCTTTAATCTCGCCACGACCCTCTGCAGCCTGAATCATCCCGATTGCAGGGCGATCTTTAACCGAACCAGCCGGGTTATTGCCCTCTAATTTAACTAAGATCGTATTACTTGAGTCTTGTAGCAGCCGCTGCAAACGTACCAGCGGAGTATTTCCTATAAACTGCTCGATTGTCGGATAGTGTTTCATTTTTTCACACACCATTTCCTATAAAATATGGTTATAATCAGGCAATATCATTAAAACAAATGTCACTAAAGCGGATATTTTATGCTATTCAGGCAACCAGGTCATGGAATGATCATTTTAATATAAAAATATCAACAAACTGATTTTCCATTGGCCAGATAATATGATCATTAAAACATTAGTACTGACTCTGCTCCTTAGCGCCCCCCTGCATCTGTTTGCTATTGAGACCGACACAGCCGCTGTCAGCATCATAACTGAAGATGATTTTCTGAGTGATATCCCAATAGTCTTATCTGCCTCCCGCTTATCACAGCCACAAACCGAATCGGCCACCAGCGTAACGATTATTAACCGCCAGATGATCGAGGCCTCTACCGCTACCAGCATACCCGAACTGATGCGAATGGTGCCCGGCTTCCAGGTCGGCTTTTACGATGGCAATATCCCGGTCGTCACGTACCATGGAATGAGCGACATCTATTCCCGGCGGATACAGGTTTTAATTGATGGTCGCTCAGTCTACATTCCGACCTGGGGTGGGGTGCCCTGGAAAAGCCTGCCAATTACACTCGATGAGATTGAGCAGATTGAAGTCACTCGTGGCCCTAATGCAGCGGCATACGGCTCAAATTCATTTCTTGCCGTTATCAGCATTAAAACCTTTAATGCGTTTGATACTCAGGCCGGCCTGCTAAAACTGGCAAACGGCAATAACAAGCAGCATCAGGCGCTATACCGTGTCGGCGCTCAAACCGAAAACAGCGAATTCAGAGTCACCATAGCTCACCGTGGCGATGAAGGAATGGATGATTTTGCAGACGCTTACGATGAAGAGCTACTTAAATTCAGAATCGATTACACAATTGATAATAACAGCCAGTTTTTTTACCAAAGTGGTATCAACAAAAACCAGCAGTATGAGCAAGGCGGCGACATCTCTTTAACGCATAGGTTTGAAACAAGCGTCAGTTACCACCATTTCAAATGGGAACGCAATCTGGATGACAAAAGTTCAGTATCCGTTCAGCTTTATCGAAACCAGTACAGCCTGAATAATTCATCGCTATCTACCGAGATCAATTTAACTTCAGCAGATTTGGGTTATCCTGCCGGTATTACTTTCGATCCGTTTCGGATAACACTCGACAGCAGCAGTGAAGCCAGCCGCCAGGATCTGGAAGTCAATTATTTCTACAAACCTAGCAAGTCGCTGCGCACAGTCTCTGGCTTCAGCACACGTCGCGACAGCGTCAAATCCGAAGCTTTATTTGATACCAGCGAGACCTTCACAACCGATGTCAGTCGTGCCTTCGGTCATGCCGAATGGACCATGACACCGCAGCTGATCATCAATACCGGGATTATGATCGAAGACCATCAAATCAGTGATACCAGCTATTCACCGCGGATAGCCTTAATACACAAATTCACTAATAATCAGAGTCTTCGTTACAGTTATTCAACCGCCAACAGAGCCCCCTCAACGGCAGAAGAATCTATCAATATAACCTACCGGCCGTCACTGACTGTATCCGGTACAGGAATCTGTGTGCTTGTAACAACATTAACCTGTGAAAACGGTACAGATAACATCGTTGCCGTGCCTAATCTGAACAGCATCGGCGGACTGGATTTTGAAGAAATAGAAAGCAATGAAATAGGTTTCTATGGCGATTACTTCAGCAATAAACTGACGATCAATGCAAAAATATTTCATGACATGATATCTGACATCATTGTTGATATCTCACCCAATGAGGACGGTGGTTTTGAAAACTCACAGATGTTAATTGCCAAAGGTATTGAATTTGGTAGCACCTTTAGACCCGATCACGACCTGTACCTGAACCTAAGTTATGCCAATATCTCGATAACCGATAAAACCCAGGGTGCTTACAGCACCGTAGAAGTATTTTCAAATTCAGCGCCAAAAGAAAGCTATGGGCTCAGCATTCTCAAACAGTTCAAAAGCGACTATTCCCTCAGTCTCGAATATTTCCAGATCGGCGAAATGCGCTGGACCGACATTGGTTCTCTGACAGAACCGTATGACATACTTAATCTAAAATTAAGTAAAAAGACTAGAATTGCTGGCAGCAAATTAACCTACTCATTACTGCTCAAAAACCTTAGTGGTGAATACAATGATTACAACGAGTACGGTAACGTCTCCGCTAACAACAACAGTAGCATGAGCGAAAGAATACGACTCGAAGTCGAGCTTCAGGGTTTTTAAAATACATATAAATGGATTTATGATAACAAACTTTCTCAACAACAAAATATTCATCCTACTCATAACATGTTCACTGTGTTTGATGAGCAGCTTGTCATTTGCTGACAATTATTTAATTGTTTCAGAAATAAATCATCGGTTTCATAACAGCCTTGCCAAACAGATTGAAACAGGACTGTCTCAGGCCAATCACAGCAGCCACACTATAACGACAAACGAGTTAAAAGCACGGGCTTACTCTGACTACGACAGTATAATCACAATTGGCTACACCGCTGCATCACTACTGTTCCAAAGCAACACATCGAAACCGGTTTTAAGTCTGTTAATACCCTTACAGGCATTCACGCACCTTGAAAATAGCATCGACAAACAATACCGACATTTATTTTCCAGCATTTACATCGACCAGCCCGTTGCGAGGCAACTGGAATTAATCAGACAATTATCAGACACATTCCACACTGTCGGCATTATCTTTGGTAAGAACTCGCATCAAAGAAAAGAGAACATCAGCGATACTGTGAAAAAATTCTCATTGACGCCTAAAACTATTACCGTATTTGACCGCACTGAACTCATTTCAGAGACTCGCTATCTTTCAGAAGAATCCGATATTTTACTGGCAATTCCTGACAACTCCATTTACAACAAACGTTCGATTAAGGGCATATTATTAACCACCTATCGAAAAAAGATACCTGTTTTAGGTTATTCAAAGGCCTATGTCAGAGCCGGAGCACTCGCAGCTGTTTTCAGTTCAGTGACAGATATCAGTCGCCAAACTGTCGAAACACTGATCCAAAACAAAAGTTCAGGCTATTTATTGACAAGTCGCTCATATCCGAAATATTTTGATATAGAAATCAATAAAAAGGTAGCTCACTCACTGAACATAAAGCTTCGTGACAAAGATATTATCTTGAAAAATATGTTAAGAAACGCACAAAATGAACAGCTATAGCATAAGAAAAAGAGTACTCTTGCTGGCGCTGCTTCCTACTGCAATAACTGTATTTTCTCTGGTTGCTTATTTTACCTACTCTAATATCAATGATATTGGCAACCGGCTTAGTGAAAGAGGCCAAAGCCTTTCACGTTATTTATCACAAATCAGTGAATTTGGTGTTTTCTCTGGCAATACCGCACTACTCAACAATTTAATAGAAAATACGCTTGATGACCCTGATATATACAAGGTTGAAATTACTGATCATAACAACACAATTATCACATCAATCACACAGAACAAAGAATCCGTCGTCAGTAAAAAACCATACGCGTTTTTAATCAAAGAAAACCTATTAACCTTTAAAAGCGACATCATAAATACCGAGATTGAGATTGATGATTTCTCGGAGAGAGTCACAGACACCAGCAATAATAAAAAAATCGGCAGTGTTATATTGACCATGTCGTCATTAAATACCTCAGATCTTCAGCTTAACATCTTCTTCAAGAGCCTGATTATCGCTTTTAGCGGACTGGCTTTAAGCACTGTTCTTGCGCTCTCCATTAGTCAGGGTGTCATAAACCCGATTCAAAGCCTGACCAGTGCTGTCAGACGAGTTGCCGCCGGTAACTTAAATGTTCATGTTAATGCTGATACTTCCGGTGAGCTGGAAACGCTGGTGGTAGGCTTTAACAATATGACGGAGGAGCTTTCTATTACCAGACATAACTTGCAGAATCAGGTTAGTGCAGCCACACAGTCCTTAAAAAACACATTAGACGAACTTGAAAGACAGAATATCACCCTTGATATTTCAAAAAGCCACGCCATAGAAGCCAGCAGAATAAAATCCGAATTTCTTGCCAATATGAGTCACGAAATTCGTACACCCATGAATGGCATACTGGGCTTTACCGAACTCCTCAGAAAAACTGATCTGAGTGAACAACAATTCCAGTATCTAGAAACAATCCAGACCTCATCAAATAATTTACTGACAATCATCGATGACATTCTCGACTTTTCAAAAATCGAATCCGGAAAACTGACAATTGAAAACATCAAGTTCGATCTACTCGACTTAATAGAAAACATCATTGCCATCATGCTGCCAATGGCGCAAAAAAAATCGTTAGAAATCTTATTTCATCGCAGCACAGATATGCCAAGACATTTGCTCGGAGATCCAGTTCGTCTGCGACAAATAATTTTAAATCTACTAGGTAATGCCATTAAATTTACCGAACAAGGTTATGTGGCCATTCGCATTATTTACAATAAACTGAACGATAATCAGTATAACTTTAAATTTACCATTACCGACACCGGTGTTGGTATGAATGAAGCCAATAAAAACCGTTTATTTAACGCCTTCACTCAGGCTGATACTTCAATTACCAGGCGCTTTGGTGGTACCGGACTCGGACTGGTGATTTCACGGAGTCTGGCCAGCCTGATGCGCGGCGAAATTGATTTTGAAAGCAGTCTCGATTCAGGCTCTGTTTTCTGGCTGTCAATTCCTCTGTTTGAATCAAAACCCAACAACGGAAATACTCATACCGCGCTGGAAGACAAACATGCCATCATGTATGAAAGCAGCTCACAGCTTCGCCTCAACACCCGACAACTATTAAACAGCTGGAAATGCCACACCCAGCATATTACTCAGGCCAATCAGCTGACATCACTGCTGCACAATAACATCATACATTTCAATTTCATGGTGATTGGTATCGGTTATCAACAAATGCATGATGATACCGATTTCAGTGTTTATATTAAGGCCTGCCAACAACATCGGATTCCGGTCTTCGCATTAATCAGTTCAGGTGAGCAGTCTAGATACCAGAACTATTACGATCAGGGCTTTGCTTTATGCATCCAGAGAAACACACCTGCTGAAAAAATCTTCTCTGAAATCAGCCATTATTTTGCCGGCACCAGCAGTAATGCCAGAAGAAAGAACACTGAATTAAACGCCGACTGGTCACACATAAACATTCTTGTCGTCGATGACAATCAAATAAACCTGCATCTGGTTAAATCGATACTAAATAACTGGAAAGTCAGTGTAACGACAGCAGATAACGGCGAAGACGCCGTCGCAGTCTGTGCAAAGACTGAATTTGATCTGATTTTTATGGACCTACATATGCCGGTACTAGACGGTATAGACGCAACAAAAAAAATCAGACAAGAGAGCTCCTGCAACAATAAAACTCGTATCATTGCATTAACAGCGAATGCGATGCCTGAGGAGAAGCATCAGATTTTAAATTCCGGTATGAACGATATTTTAATAAAGCCGGTCACTGAGCAGCAGATCTACGACAAAATAAAACAGCAATGTGAGCTCGATAATAGCAGCAGTGCCAATACCAATCTGCTGGAACCTCTCGTCATTAATCAGACTTCGTTAGTTTGTTACGACAAAACAGAGGCGATCAAACTTGCTGGTGGCAATGCGGAGTTAGCGGATGAACTTTTTAATATGTTGATAGCTGAACTCCCGGCATATCAAGAAAAAATACGCCATGCTATTAACAGTAAACAGATTAAAGACCTGAAGCACTTTACTCACAAGATCAATGGCGCCACCAGCTACTGTGCCACTCCCAAACTGAGAGAAAGCGCCGTAAGACTTGAGTCCAATATTGACAATAAACAACTCGATACTGTTTATGATGATGCCAAAGAGTTGCTAACTAGTATTGATGATCTTCTAAAGTATCATCATTCCCTGACTGATAACTCATCAATATAAATTCTCGATGGTGACTACCTTCTTTCCGTCATTTTAGCACTCATAAGTCTGATTGCTTCAGGCAAGCCGATAAATACAGCATCCGCAATAATGGCATGGCCGATATTGAGTTCGACAATTTCAGGTATAGCGGCAATATCACCGACATTATGTACTGTTAAACCATGTCCGGCATTAACCTGCAGACCTAGAGAATGCGCATAGGCTGCGATATTTTTTATTCTTTCCAGTTCCTTGTTCTTTAAAAGAACATCGTCGATCTCGGCATAATGCCCCGTATGAATCTCTATTACCGGTGCGCAACATTGTTTTGCCGCATCAACCTGAGACTTGTCTGCATCAATAAACAACGAGACCCGAATACCGGCTGCAGCCAGACGCTGGCAGGCATCTTTAATTTTCTCTTGTTGACCAGCTACATCAAGTCCGCCCTCTGTCGTCAACTCCTGTCTTTTTTCGGGAACCAAACAACAATCCTCAGGTGCTACCTCGATAGCAATCGCAATCATCTCTTCGGTAACCGCCATCTCAAGATTTAACTTTGTCTGAATGGCGGCTTTCATTCTATGGACATCCTGATCCTGAATATGACGCCGGTCTTCACGCAAATGCATGGTAATACTACTGGCTCCAGCCATTTCAGCCTGTAACGCCGCATGCACAGGATCCGGGTACGAAGTCCCTCTGGCCTGACGTAAAGTAGCCACATGATCGATATTAATTCCAAGGTAAATTGGATCAGACATAAGCACCATAAATTCATTTGTTAGTGGAAAGCAATCAGAACTGATCGCCTGTCAGCGGATCTTAATGCAGAAAAATGATGGAAACAATAACAATCCGCTCGAAATTCTTTATTTCTTAGCATTTGCCTGTAAATAGACCGTTAATATTTGGCCTTTTTATGGTATTTTTGCTATGGTTTTACTGATAAAGAACAATAAATCAACAGGATAGAACAACCACGGATCATGAAAAAAAATATCAGGTCGGTCATCAGCACATGCATTATCCTGCTGTTTATAGCACAGCCAATCGGTCAGTTTAATCTGCCTTTGTTCGATAGAATCGAAAATTTCACCTACGATACCCGTTTAAAATACACCGCGCCTTACACGGTTGATACTAATATCGTCATACTCGATATTGATGAGAAAAGCCTGGCCAAGCTCGGGCAATGGCCGTGGGACAGAAATGTCATTGCCGCTATGGTAGATAATTTATTTGATCACTATAAAATCAACGCTCTGGGTTTTGATATAATTTTTGCTGAACCGGATGCAGATAAAAGCCTGCAGGTCTTTAAGCAACTGGCTTCTGGACCGTTAAAACAAAACCAGCAGTTTCAGCAGCAATACAATAAAATATTACCTACTCTTAATCATGACAAAACCTTTTCAGACAGCTTAAAAAACCGTAAAACAATTCTTGGTTTTGCCTTTATTGATGAAAATAACTCATCCTCCACCATACTACCAGCACCAGCTCTTGATGTGCCGGCTCTACTACAGAATAAACTCAGCCTGATAGAACAGGAAGCCTATGTCGCTAACCTGCCGATATTACAAAACAGCGCCTACTCCGGTGGTTTTATTGATAATCCCAGTATTGCCTATGATAACGATGGGGTTTTCCGGCGAGTGCCGCTTTTGCAACAGCATCAGGGTGAAATTTACCAATCACTTGCTTTTGGTCTGTTTCGTGCTGCTATCGGCTCACCGGCAATAGAATTACAGGTTGAAGCCAGTGACCACGAAGAAGTTTTTATCAGCGCCGTTAAAGTCGGTGATTATGAAATTCCGGTCGATCAGGAAACTAACATTCTGGTACCTTACCGTGGTTACTGGCAAAGCTTTCCATATATCTCTGCGCTGGATGTATTACAAAAAACAGCACCTGTCACCTCTCTTAAAGATGCCATCGTCATCATTGGCACATCGGCAGCAGGCCTCAAAGACCTGCGAACAACCCCACTGGAGACGGGCTATCCCGGTGTCGAAGTACATGCCAACATCATCTCTGGGATGATCGAAAACCGTATCAAAAAACAGGCTTCTTATACCTTTGCACTTGAGTTTCTGTTGTTATTAGCAATCGGCATTGTTTTATCGCTGATCTTCCCGAGACTATCTCCTCTTTACACCAGTCTTACAGCCTTTAGTGCGATCATGCTACTGATACTGGGGAACCTCTATGCCTGGGAGTCATTAAATCTGGTATTACCTCTGACTAACTCCCTGCTTTTAGTGATCGCCCTTTTCGGTTTTCATATGTCCTACGGTTTTTTTGCAGAATCGCATAATAAGCGACAGATTACCCGCTTATTTGGCCAGTATGTCCCGCCCGAACTGGTCGATGAACTGAGTCATTATCCAGAAGAATTATCGCTCGATGGAGAAACCCGTGAGATGTCAGTTCTATTCAGTGATGTCCGCAGCTTCACCACTATCTCCGAAAATCTAAACCCGAAAGAACTGACCCGGTTTATTAACGGCTTTTTAACCCCGATGACACAGATTATCCATCACAACCGAGGTACCATCGATAAATACATGGGCGATGCCATTATGGCCTTCTGGGGGGCTCCGCTAACTGACGAAGAACACGCCAGACACACGTTGATTGCCGGCATGGAAATGATTGAAGAAATGAAAACTCTGAGCGCGGCATTCCGCGAGAAAAACTGGCCAGAAATCAAGATCGGTGTCGGTATCAATAGCGGACCGATGAATGTAGGCAATATGGGTTCTGAATTCCGCATGGCTTATACTGTGCTGGGTGATACAGTGAACCTTGGCTCAAGACTGGAAGGCTTAACCAAGACTTACGGTGTTGATATTATCGTCAGCGAATACACCAAAGAACTGGTGCCCGAATTCGAATACCGCTTTCTTGATAAAGTCAGAGTTAAAGGCAAAGACCAGCCGGTGACCATTTACGAACCGCTGGGCTTAAAAACAGACATTTCAGCAAGCACCTACTCTGAATTGGAGCAACATCAGCAAGCTATCAGTCATTTTTTATCGCAGCAATGGCAACAGGCCAGTGAGTTATTTACTGCACTTTCTGAACAGCACCCGAAGCGTAAAATTTACACAATCTACCTTAAAAGAATTCAGGTATATATCAGCACACCACCAGACCAAAACTGGGACGGGGCGTTTACTCACACCAGTAAGTAAGCGATATTGTGACTGCTGCGCGCAACATCCTAGACTGCTGTTTAATAAAGATTATGCTATAAGATAAAGATGTCAGATAAGCTCGTCACAAAACCCAAACCAAAAAATATGCGTCGAAGCGACTACGATGTCACCAATAATGTTAATGTGACGTCGGCTGAGAGCGTCTGTCTTAGTGTACGTGAAATATTTGACAGCCTTTTTGGCCCGGGGAAATTTTCTGCCATAGAAAAAGGTTTTGAAGACTTTGATAAACTGTTTGAAGGTGAATTCGATGGCTATCAAGCCTGCGATACTTTTTACCATGATAAACAGCATACCCTAGATATGACACTGGCCCTTGCCCGTCTGATTGAGGGCTACCAGCAACTCCATAGCAAACAAGACCAGCTCAGCCTCGAGTTTGCCCGCATTGGTTTAATCTGTGCACTCTACCATGATTCTGGTTATATCCGGCAAACCGATGACTCTGCCTGTAACGGCTCGGTTTACACAAAAACGCATGTCTCACGCAGCGCCATTTTTTTAGCACGATATCTGCCAATGATAGGGCTTGAGGACTACGTTGATATTGCCAGAAACATCGTGCACTACACCGGTTATGAAATAAAACCCACTGATATCGTATTACATGATAAAAAATTGCACACCATTGGTTATATGCTGGGTTCAGCGGATTTAATTGCCCAGATGTCTGATCGTTGCTATCTTGAAAAATGCCGCGACCGGCTTTACCCTGAATTTGTACTCGGAGAGGTGGCTGAAATGCCACAAGATGATGGCAGTACGCGTTTACTGTACACCTCTGGCAATCACTTGCTTGAAAAAACACCGGGCTTTTACCAACACGAAATCAATGGCCGCCTCAATCATTTATTTAACGGTGTTTATCAGTATGCAAAACAGCACTTTGGTGACAGCAATCATTATATTGACGCGCTGGAGGCAAACATGAGTCACCTGGACAGTCTCATCAGTGAAAACAATCTGCACACCCTGAGCAGAATCCCGCTGGTCAATAATGGCACTTTATTTGTTAACACCGCTAACTCAGAAGCCATTAAACGGTTAAAAATTAAATAACGCACTCAGATTGAATAAATACCATTAAGATTACGAAGCTGGCCTTTATAATCCATACCATAGCCAAACACATACCGATCAGGCACATCCAACGCACTAAAGTCAGCTGTAATGTCATTGTCTCGTCTGTCGTGCTGTTTCGTCACCAGCACCGCCGATAAAACACTGGCAGCCCCCTGTTGCTGACAATATTTTACAATGGCATCAAGTGTGTGGCCTTCATCCAGAATATCATCAAGCACAACGACCAGACGCCCGCTGAGATCGGTCTGCGGGTAAACTTTCCACTCCAGTTCAAAACCACGGGTAGTATTTCTGTAACGTGTAGCATGAATATAATCCACCACGACAGGCTTAGAAATCAATGGCAATAACTGACCGGCATAAATTAAACCACCATTCATAACCGGTAAAAAAACAGCCGGCTCACTCAAATCTGACAGACTATCCAGCCTGCTGTTGATTTTACTGGCCTGTTCCGCAAGTGCTGCTGAAATATCCGCAGCACTGTAAACACATTCTGCCTGTTCAACACATTGTTCTAATTCGTTTAAGCGCATCACCACAAAAAAGCCTGCTCAAGTAAAAAATCAATACGTAAAGGTTACTGTAGAATCATCCATTGCTTCGCCGATAACATAAGCACCGCCCACTGTTTCATCGACTTCTTTAATAAAATCGTTACCCCAGATTTCAAGTGTCGGCGTGCAGACTTTAAATGAAACACCGGCTTCATGCGCATCTCTGATAATATCGTAAAGTGTTTTTTCTGTTTCACCCGGGATTATTATTTTCTCAGAAAAACCATTAATGGCAAGCTCACAGGTTCTGCCAGTAAAGATAACCTCTACATCATATTCCATGGCAGCTGCAACCGTTGCCTGAAAAAATGGTGGCCCCAGTTCCATTGGATTTGCCGGATTGGTATTTACCAGCACTATAATCAGTTTATCAGCCATAACAGTTCTCCGCCATTTTCAGGTTACAATACGGGCTCAGCATTATTTGTATCCAGATGCACAGTCGACGTCGGGAATGCCACTTCAGCACCATGAGACTCGATGATAGCCAGTGTTTTTAATAAGACATCCTGCTTAATCTGATGAAACCGGACCCATTCGGTGGTCTTGGTAAAAGTATAGATAAAAAAGTCCAGCGAGGATGGCGCAAATTGATTGAAGTTTACGATCAGTGTTTGCTGGTGATCAATTTCAATGTGTTGCTCAAGCATTTGTCTGACCTCATCAATAATGACTGATATTTTGTTGCTGTCATCATAACGAACACCGATGGTTTCATAAATCCGCCGGTTCAACATTCGGGACGGGTTTTCAACCGTTATACTCGAGAAAATTGAGTTTGGAACGTAGAGCGGACGTTTATCAAAAGTTCTGATTGTGGTTAGTCGCCAGCCAATATGCTCAACCGTCCCTTCTATATTTCTGTCTTCCGAACGTATCCAGTCGCCGATCGTAAAGGGCCGGTCCAGATAAATAATCAATCCGCCAAAAAAATTTGCCAGCAGGTCCTTGGCCGCAAAACCGATTGCAACCCCACCGATGCCACCAAATGCCAGCACCCCTGAAATACTAAAACCAAGTGTCTGCAGTGCAACTAAGGCACCTGTAATCATTGCTGAAGCGCGTAACAGTTTACTGACGGCTTCGACGGTGGCGCTTTCGTATTTATTTTTACCCGTTTCGTCTTCAGTAGTTTTAAATACACTTTCCACCTGCCTGATCAATCTCAGTAAAAAAACCGTGAGAATAATGATCACGCCGACATACTGCATTGGTTCTATAAATTCAAAAACAGGCGTCTTGCTTTCGTACTGAACAATATCAATCGCGAGTATCAGACCCAGCAGCCAGATTAACCAGCCTAGTGGTTTTTGAGCTGCCAGTAAAAAAGCATCATCCCACGGGTTATTGGTTTGCAGTAGTCGTAAATGTAGTTTTTTTAAAAAACGTTTTTGTAGAAGGTTCGCGCTAAGTGTAGCCAGTACGATAAAAAAAACATATACAATCCAGGTATCCTTTGTGATAGTCCAGGATAAAATATTGTCCCATAATTCATTCATTACTAAATATCCAGTTCCAGCTCCGGCGATTCAGCCAGTGGTTTAATTAGTTCAACAGTCTGCTGCCACTCTTCATTTTCCTGTAACGACTGTCGTGTGAATTTAGCATGACCGTGCATCCGTACCAGACGAATTGCTGATGTCATATTATTATAATCAGCAAGGCCTTCAAGTACCTCTTTAGCTTCTTTGCTATGATTGCAAACCAGCACCATATCACAACCCGCTGATAATGCCTGTTTTGCTCTGTCCAAATAACTGCCGGCAGGTGCTGCCGCCTCCATACTCAGATCATCACTGAACACAACGCCTTCAAACCCAAGCTGGCGGCGTAAAATGTGCTGTACCCAGCGCTCAGAATACCCTGCTGCTTTGTCATCAACCTGCGGATAAACAACGTGTGCTGGCATAATAGCAGCCAGCCCGTAACCAATCATCCGTTCAAACGGAATCGCATCCTGCATCATAATATCTGCCAGTGAACGCCGGTCAACCGGGTGTGAGACATGCGAATCTTCTTTCACTGAGCCGTGACCGGGAAAGTGTTTTCCAGTGGCCGCCATGCCAGCTCTTTTCATTCCCAACATAAACTCATGTGCCAGCGTGGAAATAATATCGGCTGACGAATCAAAGGCCCGGTCACCAATCACACCGCTAACGCCATGCCCCATATCCAGTACCGGAGCAAAACTGAAATCTATACCGACGGCCAGACATTCAGAAGCCATTAGCCAGCCGGTTTTTTCTGCCAGTAAACGGCCTTTGTTTTTATCGCTGCGATAAATCCGCCCCAGTGTCGCCATTGCCGGCAAGCGGGTAAAACCTTCGCGAAAACGCTGGACCCTACCACCTTCATGGTCGACTGCAATCAATAAATGCGGATCACGTAGCTGATGAATTTGTTTTGTTAGCTGTTCTAACTGCTCAATCGACGCAAAATTTCTGGTGAAAAGAATGACACCACCCGTGTTGGGATGTAAAAGCATTTCTTTTTCAGCCGGCGTTATCTCTGTGCCAACCAAATCAATCATTACCGGACCAAGCGTCATAAAATACCTGTTACCTTAATCTTTTTTATTATTCATCATGGCTTTTAAATCGGCAAACGGATTACCGGTCGCCACTTCTGGCTTGCTATCACTATGCAGTGTATAACCATCACCTCTGACCAGATCTGCAAAACGTGAATGCTCGTTTTCATGACAGTAAGTGCATAATAATTCCCAGTTACTTCCATCTTCCGGGTTATCATCATGGTCATGGTTACGATGATGCACGGTTAACTCAACCAGATTCTGACGGTTAAATTCACGCTCACAGCGACCACAAATCCATGGGTACATTTTTAAGGCTTTTGCCCGATAGTCCTGCTCCCGGCTTGTTCTGTTTTTAAGCGCCTCGGCAACTACCTGATCGAGTTTTTCTTTATTAATTGATGTTTTTTTTATCGGCATCCGGACTACCTTTTTTATTCTATAAATTGTTATCAGGGCTAGTACCGGCCATCTGGCAGCACAGGCCCTGCCAGTATCATAATAACAGTCTTAATGATCAGTTCAATATCAAAATTTTGGCGCAGGCTTTATACCACAAAAATGCAGTATCCGGTCAAAATGCCTTTCAAAGCCGCTAAAGCTATGATCTCCGCCTGTTTCAATGATTAGCTGCGACGCCGCATACTTTTCAGATGCCTGAGTATAATCGAGTACCTCATCAGCTGTTTGCAGTAACACTAGAAACTGTTCGGGGTGATCGAGCGTGCCGACCTCAAGTGCCTTTAGCTGCTCAATATGTTCGGCGTTAAGCTGATACTCCTCACCGCTATAGTAATTTACATTTGGCCCCAGATAATCCACCAGTAACTGATACGGTTTTACCGCTGGGTTTATTAATACCGCAGGAGACTGATAGCGTTGTGCCAGCCAGGTCGCATAATAGCCACCTAGTGAACTGCCTATGAAGGCCAGCTGATGATCCGTCTGCAATGCAACCAGACGTTCTAATTCTGCGATTGCCACTGCAGGCACCGACGATAAAGAAGGGATTATAATCTGATCTTCCAGGCCTTGTGTGCCCATCCAGCGCAATAACTGCTGCGCCTTTGACGATTTGGCCGAGCTATTAAAGCCATGAATATAGAAAATCATATTAGCGTTGAATCCCGCTGAACTGATTTCAGTCAGATTCACTTTGCTGAATCAGCACGACTGCATGCACAGAAATACCTTCTTCTCTGCCGGTATACCCTAATTTCTCAGTGGTTGTGGCTTTAACGTTAATCTGCTCAGTAGCTACTGAGAAATCCTCAGCTAGGTTTTTTCTCATCGGCATAATATGCGCAGACATTTTAGGCGCCTGAGCCACAATGCTAACATCAAGGTTACCCAGCACAAAGCCCTGCTGCGCTAACAACGCGATCACATGACGTAATAACTGGCGGCTATCAATATTGTGATATTGCGGATCGGTATCTGGAAAATGCTGACCGATATCACCCAGTGCGGCTGCCCCTAGCAGCGCATCACACACTGCATGGAGCACTACATCACCATCTGAATGAGCCTTAAACTGCTGCTGATAAGGAATCCGCACACCAGCCATAATAATATGATCACCCGGTTCAAAGGCATGCACATCAAAACCATGACCGATACGAAAAAGCGCTGATTTATTCATCTTGCTGAGCCTTAAGATACATCTCTGCCAGCTTTAAATCAGCCGGCCGGGTTATTTTAATATTATCTTCACGGCCTTCTATCAATAAAGGCTGCAAGCCGGCATGTTCGATAGCAGAAGATTCATCGGTCATTAAAAAGCCAGTTTCAATGGCCTCTTCAATAGCCTGTTTTAGTTGCCCTAGCCGGAACATCTGCGGCGTTAAGGCATGCCATAAACCCTCACGCTCGACCGTATCAGCAACGCATTGCTGTGTGTTCTGGCGTTTCATTGTGTCCCTTACCGGCAACGCCAGCAAACCGCCGACCGCATTTTGATCGAGCTGACCAACCAGCAAATCGATATCACTGTGACGCAGACAGGGCCTGGCTGCATCATGTACCAGTACCCAGTCGGATAAGGCAACGGCGTGCTCGTTTTGCTGACTCATTTGCACCAGTTTTTGCAGCGCATTGAGTACAGAATGGCAGCGTTCCTGACCACCGGTTACTGTAATCACTGGTTTATCACTGGCTAACTCAAGAGCTGGCCAGTATTCATCCTTTTCACCCAAAGCCACTATAATCCCGCTGATTTGAGCATGCCCGAGCAAGCGTTGGCAGCTGTGCTCAATAACCGTCTTATCATGCAGTTTCAGGTATTGTTTGGGGATATCACTGGCCATCCGTTTACCGACACCGGCAGCCGGCACAACAGCCCAGTAATTTGCAGATTTTGAGTTATTGAGTTGGCTCACGCTTATTACTCTGTTCCGAAGGAGCGGTTACCGGAGGCGACTTTGTTTCTGCGGGTTTGATAATCTGATAAAAGGTTTCATTTCTTTTGATCATACCCAGTTCGTTACGGGCACGTTCTTCGATGGCTTCGAGTCCCTGCTTTAGATCATGCACTTCGGCACTGAGCGCACGGTTTCTTTCCTCAAGCTTTTTCTTTTCCGCAATCGTTGCATCTACCTCAGACTGCAGATGCATCACTTCCGGTATACCACCATCACCTACCCATAGCTTAAACTGTAAATACAGCAATAAAACAATGAGTAAGGTAATGATGATTTTCACTAGACTGTTAAAAGCCTGTTATGAAAGGTGTTTAAATGCGCTCTTGCCAGCATAGCTGCCTTTGTCGCCAAGAATTTCTTCAATCCGTAACAACTGATTGTATTTAGCCAGGCGATCTGAGCGCGACAGTGAACCAGTTTTAATCTGGCCGGCATTAGTAGCAACGCTTAAATCGGCTATCGTATCATCTTCTGTTTCACCCGAGCGGTGCGAGACAACAGCTGTATAACCATTATCATGCGCCATCTGGATGGCATTTAAAGTTTCAGTCAGAGTACCAATCTGATTAAATTTAATCAGAATTGAATTCGCAATACCTTTATCAATTCCCTGCTTAAAGATTCTGGTATTAGTAACAAACAAGTCATCACCCACCAGTTGTACTTTGTCGCCTAGCTTTTCAGTCAGCACTTTCCAGCCAGCCCAGTCATTTTCAGCCAGACCATCTTCAATCGTAATGATAGGATAACGCTCAACCCAGTCAGCCAGATAATCAACAAATTCTTCAGAGCTGAAAATTCTGTTCTCAGAAGCAAGGTTGTATTTACCGTCTTTATAAAATTCTGAACTGGCACAATCAAGACCTAAATAAATATCTTTACCGGCCACATAACCGGCTTTTTCAATGGCTTCTAAAATAACTTCAATCGCTTCTTCGTTGGAAGACAAATCCGGTGCAAAACCGCCTTCATCACCCACAGCTGTATTAAGCCCTCGGCCTGTCAGTACATCTTTAAGGGTGTGAAATACCTCAGCACCATAACGCAGGGCTTCTTTGAAACTGGGTGCTCCAACAGGAAGAATCATAAATTCCTGGATGTCCACACTGTTATCAGCATGCTCACCACCGTTAATGATATTCATCATCGGCACCGGCAAAACCGTACCGCGACCTTGGCCCAGGTTATCAAATAATGGCTTGGCATTATCGATAGCAGCCGCATGCGCAGCAGCCAGTGACACCGCCAGTAAGGAGTTAGCACCCAGATTGGATTTGAAGTCTGTACCGTCTAATGCCAGCATTTTATTATCAATCGCGGCCTGGTCATTAATATCCATTCCGATCATGGCGTCACGAATCACACCATTAACATTGGCAACTGCTTTTTCTACACCTTTACCTAAATAACGGCCTTTATCTCCATCGCGTAATTCGATGGCTTCACGCTCACCGGTAGAAGCGCCTGATGGAACCGCAGCCCGACCAACAATGCCGCTGCTTAAGGTGACTTCTGCTTCAACAGTTGGGTTACCGCGAGAGTCGATAATTTCACGACCGTGTATTTCTGAAATTGTGGACATTTTTTCTCCGCTTGCTTTCATAGCATTTATTTAACTTAAACTGTACGAATATACAGTTCATATATGTCACCCCTGTGACATATTTTTACAATAATTGTTCTTCAAATGGTTGTGACTTGACCACTTCATCGATCCGTTTCATCATCGACAATAAAGACTCCATTTTATCCAGAGGCCAGGCATTAGGGCCATCGCTCAAGGCCTTCGCCGGATCGGGATGCGATTCCATAAATACACCTGACAAACCTGCCGCAACAGCAGCACGCGCCAGAACCGGCACATGCTCGCGCTGACCACCGGAAACACTGCCCTGACCGCCCGGTAGCTGCACCGAGTGAGTCGCATCAAAAACAACCGGGCAACCGGTATCACGCATCACCGCCATCGAACGCATATCTGATACCAGATTGTTGTAGCCAAACGATACGCCACGGTCACAAACCATGATATTTTTATTACCGGTGGTTAAGGCTTTATCAACCACGTTTTTCATATCCCAGGGAGCTAAAAACTGACCCTTTTTTATATTTACCGGCTTACCGGTGGCCGCTACCTTTAAAATAAAGTTGGTTTGCCGGCACAGAAACGCCGGTGTTTGCAGCACATCAACCACCTCTGCCACTTGATCCATCGGCGTGTCTTCATGCACGTCGGTTAACACCGGTACACCAATTTCGTCTTTAACTTTCTGCAAAATACGCAGGCCTTCCTCAATACCCAGGCCACGAAAGCTGTCCATTGATGAGCGGTTGGCTTTATCAAAAGAGGATTTATAAATAAACGGGATACCCAGTTTTTCAGCAATCCGTTTCAGCTCAGCTGAGGTTTCCATTGCCATCTTTTCACTTTCAATCACGCACGGTCCGGCAATCAGAAAGAAAGGCTGATCGAGGCCTACTTTGAAACCACATAAATCCATCAGCTTATTACCTCTTTTGATTTGTTATCGCGATAACTCATCGCAGCTTTGATATAACTTGTGAATAATGGATGACCATCACGCGGATTGGATGTGAATTCCGGATGGAACTGACAGGCAATAAACCAAGGATGATCCTTCAGTTCAACCATTTCAACCAGCGAGCCATCGGCTGACTTACCCGATATCACTAGACCGGCGGCGGATAAGCTGTCTGAATATTGATTATTAAATTCATAACGATGACGGTGACGTTCAACAATATCCGCCGCGCCATAGACTTTCTCTGACAGTGAACCCTTAACCAGATGGCAGCTCTGACCACCCAGACGCATCGTGCCACCTAGGTCGGATGCTTCATCACGCTTTTCTATCGAGCCATCCTGTTGCTGCCACTCTGTGATCAGACCGATAACCGGGTGGGTAGTCTTGTCATTAAATTCGGTACTATTGGCATCAGCCAGTCCGGCCACATTACGTGCGAATTCAACCACAGCCATCTGCATACCAAGACAGATACCCAGATAAGGAATTTTATTTTCACGGGCATATTTTATTGCCAAAATTTTTCCTTCAACGCCGCGACTGCCAAAGCCACCTGGAACCTGAATCGCGTCCAGCCCTTGAAGTTGTGAAAAATCACCGTCTTCAAGGTTTTCGGAGTCAATATAACGGATTGTCACCTTGACACGGTTTTTGATGCCGGCATGAAACAAGGACTCATTTAGCGATTTATACGATTCGGTATGCTCTACGTATTTACCAACCATCCCTACAGTGACTTCTGATTCCGGGTGTTCCAGCGCATGGACCACTTGCTGCCATTCGTGCAGATCAGCGGGTTTAACGTCGAGCTTTAATTTATTACAAACAATCTCATCGAGGCCCTGATCGTGTAACCATTGCGGGATTTTATAGATATGATCCATATCGATTGCCGAGATAACGGCTTTTTCTTCGACATTGGTAAAAAGCGCAATTTTTTTACGCTCAGCCTCTTCAATCAGCTGTTCTGAACGGCATAAAAGTATGTCCGGCTGAATACCGATCGAGCGCAGTTCTTTAACAGAATGCTGAGTGGGTTTGGTTTTAATTTCACCGGCAGAAGCAATATAGGGAACCAGTGTCAGGTGCATAAATAAAGCACGCTCATGACCCAGTTCAACGCCCATCTGACGAATCGCTTCAATAAACGGTAGCGATTCAATATCGCCCACGGTGCCGCCAATTTCGACCAGCGCTACATCCGCATCGCCCGCACCTTCGATAACATTGGCTTTTATCTGATCAGTAATATGCGGAATAATCTGTACCGTACCACCCAGATAGTCACCCCGGCGCTCTTTGCGAATAACCGTCTCGTAGACCTGTCCGGCGGTAAAGTTGCTCATCTTACCGGTTTTACAGTGCACATAACGCTCATAGTGTCCTAAATCCAGATCGGTTTCTGCGCCGTCTTCGGTAACAAAAACCTCACCATGCTGAAACGGGCTCATGGTGCCGGGATCAACATTGATATAGGGATCTAATTTGAGCATCTGGATTTTCAAACCGCGTGCCTCAAGAATGGCACCCAGAGACGCTGATGCTATGCCCTTACCTAAAGAGGAGACAACACCACCGGTTATAAATATAAATCTTGTCATTTAAGAATGCTATTTCTCAGACTAGGGCGGCAGAGTTGCCGCAGAAAGACGCCATCATATCAAAATCTCATTTATGCCTCAATCAGTATCTACAGATCTGATCATATCTGTTTGATTTAAAAGCCACTATTAATCCATTAAATTCTGTCAAAATTTTATAATGTGGCCGATAAAATTAAATTAAGACTATAATCCTATGCTCCTTGCTATTAAATCTTGTATTGGCAAAATCGCAACAACGACATGATGAAGTGGATTAAATAACAAAGATGAGCTTAATAGAGCGCTATCAGCAGATTTTAGCTGAAAAAGACTTTCAGTCCGATACGGGACAACAAGACGTCATCCGTTTATTTGATCAGTTACAGCACGAAATGAGTCGGCAGCCCCCCAGAGACTCGTTCAGCAGTCGCTTGATACGATTTTTTTCGCGACCTGCTGCCGTCAAAGGTGTTTATCTATGGGGCGGTGTCGGTCGCGGAAAAACCTGGCTGATGGATCTGTTTTATGAAAACCTCGAGATTGAAAACAAATACCGGCTACATTTTCATCGCTACATCAAAGAAATACATGAACAACTTGATCAATACAAGGGACAGAAAAACCCGCTAAAGTTAATCGCAAAGAAATTTGCGCGACAATACCAGCTGCTCTGTCTTGATGAATTTCATGTTTCTGATATCACCGATGCGATGATTCTGAACGGATTATTACAGGCACTTTATCAGCACGGTGTAACCTTGATAATGACATCCAATATAGAGCCCGAGGAATTATATCGTGATGGTTTACAACGAGAGCGCTTTATTCCGGCAATTGATTTAATCAAGCAATACAGTCACGTCATAAAAATTGAAGATGGTGAGGACCATCGCCTCAACACAATACAGAAATCCGAACTCTATTACACGCCGCTCAGTAAACACAATCAAAAAAAACTGGAAGAGTATTTCATTCAGCTCTGCCCTTGCACACCTAAGACAAATACTCAGCTGCTGATTAATCACCGTTCTTTAAACGCTTACAAACTGGCCGATGATATTGTCTGGTTTATCTTTGACCAGCTATTCGACAGCCCACGTGCTGTTGCCGATTATATTGAACTAGCAAAACTGTTCCACACGGTGTTTATTTCTGATATCCCGTTACTAACCGTGCACAATGAAGACAAAACAAAACGCTTTATTCAGCTGCTCGATGAGTTTTATGACCGCAATGTCAACATCATCATCAGCGCTGCCAGCTTACCGGAGAATCTGTATCAGGGCAGTAGTCTGTCGTTTGAATTTGAAAGAACGGTTTCCAGACTTAAGGAAATGAAATCGGTTAAATATTTACAAAAGCAGCACCGGCTTTAACCGCAGCCGCACCTGCGCTGACTGATGTGACATCAAATCAGAGACAGGGTTATCGATTTCGAAACCCTGCCCTGCCAAAGTTTTTTTGAGCTTCCTGCAATCGACTTACAAGTGATGCACACTCATACCCAGATCACCGGTCTGCTCCAGCGTAGACGCACTGGTGATAACAGCAACCGAAGCTGTTGCTGATTTCAGATACTGCTCGGTCACCCGTTTTAAATCATCCAGTGTGACCTTAAGAACACGTTGCCGATAAGCCTGTTGTTGCTCTGGGGTTCTACCAAATAAAGCATTATGAAAGGCATGCTTGGCTTCGCCTGCTGGTGAGCCGGGCTTATCGATCGAACCAATGACACCGAGAATTGCCTCTTCGAGTAAACGCGGGTCGTGTTCTGTTTCCAGCATCCAGTCAATAGACTTGTCAAAGTCGGCCAGCGTTTCAGCCAAACGCGGATCCCGGTAAGAATAAAAGCGAAAGGCCGCGATCGATGAATCCTGACTGGCTCCTCCACCGTAAGCACCACCATTCTCCCTGATCTGTGTGTGTAAAAATCCATTTCTGATAAAACCGCCAAGCACGGTTAATGCGGCTGCATCGGCATGATCAACCGGCACGGTTTGATAGGCTTTGGCACAAAAATTTACCTGCGTGCTGGTCACCCATAGCTGTTGTACGTGCTGACGAATTTCAGGCAGCGAAAATTCTCTGAAGTCATTTGTTTTATTTGGCTGCCAGATACTGTCGGCCTGACTGATCAGCTGATCTTTAGCCTCATTATCGGCGACGATTAACAACTGCCGAGGGGCATTTAAAACAATCTCGTGCAAAGACCTCAGGCACTCTATAAAGCCATCGAGACCATCATCCGTATCCAGCGTAGCATCCAGCTTTTTAATATTAACGATACCCTGCAGTCCCTTCAGGCTGTTTGATAAATTTGCCACCGGACTCATCAGGCTGCTGGCGGCTGTCATTGCCAGACTGTGACCACTGCCGGTGACACTCTGTTCCATACGCGAACGCTTTTGCGCCATTAATTCACGGATTCTGTTTTTCTCATCAAACGAAACCGTTTCAATGGTTTTGTTCATTAAGCGTGTAAGCTCATCGTGTTTATTAACCAGCGCTTTACCAGATAACACAAAATAAGCACTTACCTGCTGCTCATTATCTGTTTGCCCACGGCAATTATAATAAGCCGATAAACCACCGGATACCGATGCCTGCCAGGACTGTGTCTGCATATAATCTTTACCGTCAGCACCCAGCTCGGTCAGCACAGAACAGTAATAAGGCAATACATTAATCAGCTCCTGACTCAATTCAGGTAATGCAACCACCAGTTGTTGATAAGCAATGCCATTGGTGGCTTGCGGAAAAAAGCTCAGCGGTAAGTTAGCGCCATTAATCGCTTCGCCTTGAGCAATCGACATCCTCGCAGGGACATCATCAAGCCCGACTTTGGGCAGCACTTCAGGGTCGTCTTCAAGCTGTTGTCTGGCTGCCAGATCTTCTGCGGTCGAAATAATTTTTTCAGCTTGTTGCTTTGTCAGTCCTGCTTTAATCGTTGCCAGGCGCTGTTTTTCTGCCTGCTCACGATATGAATCCAGCTTTGAATCAGGCTTCAGCGTAAGGCGTATTCTGTGCGGATTATCAAGCAAATGTTTTCTGATGAGAGCGGGAATAAAGTCAGTATTTTTTATATCCTCGCGCAACTGCTCGAGTACCGGATCAAGATTCAGAACATCGATCGGGTTGCCACGGTGCATTGCCGCGGAAAGCCCGGCCAGTATCAGCTGCAGTCCATAAGGATAACCGTCACCACCGATTTCACGCTGGCTTAATTCCAGCTGATGTAAAACCGCTTCAACACTGTCCTGATCTACCCCGTTGTCTGCCACATCGGTAAGCACATTTAATACGATCTCCTGAAATGCCTGAGCGTGTTCGGGCTGACTGCCTTCAAGCCCGCACATAAACGCCATTTCCCGATTAGAATCTTCAAGTCCGCATAATGCCGAAGGCGCACTGGCGATATCGCAAGTTTCAAGTGCGTGCATCAAAGGCGAGGAACTGTTATCCAGCAGCACGCCAGATAACAAATGGGCACTTAACATTTCATAGAGATCAGTACTTTTACCTAATAGCCAGCCCATCACATGATGAGTTTTACCTTGCTGACTGTCATTAATTTCAGCTTCATCAAGCGCATAAGAATCTTCAATAATAAGCGGTGAAAAATATCTTTTCTCATCATCGACTTTGATGACCTCATCGGATTTATCAAATTGTGAAAGCGCATTTTTTTCAAATACAGCCTGATGCTCGGCGGCCGGAATATTACCGTAAGTCATAAAAACTGCATTCGACGGGTGATAATGTTTCTGATAAAAGTTCTTCAGATCATCGTAACTTAAATCCGGTATATGCTCAGGCTCACCACCACTGTTATAGTGGTATGTGGTGGTCGGGAACAAATAATGAGTAAAGAGTTGCCACAACTGACTGACCGGCGAACTCATTGCGCCTTTCATTTCATTATAGACCACCCCTTTAAACACCAGATCAGTACCCGCATCATCGGGAGTTTCAAATTCAACCCGGTGACCTTCCTGTAGAAAATCCAGCTCATGCAATCTCGAGAAGAACACCGCGTCGAGATAAACATCTAATAAATTATTAAAATCTTTTTTATTTTTACTGGCAAACGGATAGGCAGTCCAGTCGCTGCTAGTAAATGCATTCATGAAAGTATTTAATGAGCGCCGTATCATCATAAAAAACGGGTCACGCACCGGATAATTCTCACTGCCACATAAGGCTGTGTGTTCCAGAATATGGGCAACGCCTCGCGAGTCCATCGGTACAGTTCGCAGTGCAACTAGGAAAACGTTTTCATCATTATCCGTATTTAAATGATAATGCATGGCGCCTGTTTTAATATGCTCATAGTGTTCAACAGTCAGATTAAGCGATTCGATAGTTTGCGTACCGAGGCTTTTAAATGCCGCTTGTAAATTCATTTTATCAGTCATTTTTTCCTGCATTCCTTAACGGAGATAATTTATAGACTTTTTCAACAAGGCTTTGCAGCCCCTGCTGTCTAAACTTTGGCGACAGCTCTAACACATCGGCTGTTTCCAGTAACTGCAGCTGATGAGAAGATGAAAAATGTCTTTGTAGTTCATTTTCTGCTACCGCAAAAGGAGGCCCCTGCATCAGTTGCTGATCGTACTCCATACTAATCAACAGCATTTCTGCATCGGCGCCCAGCATGCTCAGATGACGGCAATAAGCATCACGCATCTGCTCTGGCAATGCTATCAGCGCGGCGCGATCAAACACGGCAGACAACGAGCCTAAAGCAGCCGCTGTCAGTTCAAAAAAATCACCCTGAAAGATCGTGATATTTTTCCCTTGATAGCGCCTAAGCGGTCCCTCAGTAATGATTGTATAGTCCAGTTCCTGCTCACTAAAAAACTCTTCAACCGCCAGCTGGCTCAGTTCAATGGCAACAACCTCGTAACCTTGATACATCAGCCAGAGCAGATCTGCCGATTTGCCACAAAGCGGCACAAATACCCGCTTCAGACCAGACTTGCCGATGTCTGGCCAGTGGCGTATAAGCAACGGGTTTACCTGCAGCTGGTGAAAGCCAATTTGTTTATTTTGCCAGCGCTCAAGCCAGAAATTTTTATCCATCTCGATATTATCTTTTACAACAAATAGTCAGTTATTAAGCAGGCTTCCAGACACCAAATGCTTCTTCTTTAGGCTTTTTATCCTGCTCCATTTGCTCATAGACCTGAAAACTAAAATCAGCTAGCTGAGCCAGAACTTCTTTCTTATCAAAACGCTGATCAGCCAGCGTTGAAATAAAATAACCAACCGATGCGGCCATATACTGTACCGCTACCATATCGTCTGCCGCTGTATTATCATGCAGTTGTATGGCTTTTTTAAGGTCGTCGATTAATGCATCTGATAATTGAATACCACTCATTATTTCTCCCGGGGTTTAAATTATAAGCCCTGAATTATGCATCACCAGTAAGTAATACAAAACCGGCCAGTAACAGGGTTTTTCAGCTTAATAACGGAGCCATTTTGATGTACAAAATATGCTTTTTTGTCCCTGTAGATTATGCTGACGCGGTTAAAGCAGCCTTATTCTCTGCAGGCGCCGGTAAAATTGGAAACTATGACCAGTGTTGCTGGCAAACAGCTGGCCAGGGCCAGTTCAGAGCACTGGCGCAGAGTCAACCATTCATTGGCAAGCAAGGTCAGCTTGAAATAACAGAAGAGTATAAAGTCGAGCTGGTTTGTGCCGAAGCATTAATAAAGCCCGCCATCACAGCCCTAAAAAACTCACATCCTTATGAAGAACCAGCTTATGAAGTCTATAAGCTGGAAGATTTTTAGCGCACTCTCTAACGGACAATGCCACGTTTGCTGGCATCAATAAACGCCAGCATAGACTTCACTTCATCAAAACCTTCAGTTAACTGATCTAGTTCAGGCTGAATTTCTTCGCGTTTTTTGCGACCTTTAACAACCAGCTTAAAGGTTTTATGCAGCGCACGTATCGTATCTGCTTCAAAACCGCGTCGTTTCAGGCCATTTTTATTAATGCCATAGGCCTGCGCATGATTACCGGCAACGATCACGTAAGGCGGTACATCACGGTTAATGATGGTACCGAGCCCGGAGAAGCTGTGCTCACCGATCTGAGTGAACTGATGAACCGATGTAAAGCCGCCCAGAATTGCCTGATCACCCACATGCACATGACCGGCCAGCGATGCGGCATTGGCGAAAATAATTTTACTGCCAACCATACAGTCATGCGCCACATGAGCGTATGCCATAAACAGATTATCATTGCCAATTTTCGTCAGACCGCCACCGTCTGGAGTGCCGCGGTTAAAGGTAACGTATTCACGAATGGTGTTTCTGTCACCGACTTCAAGTCGAGTCGGCTCACCGGCATATTTTAAATCCTGTGGTGCTTCACCGAGTGAGGCAAACTGATAAATACGGTTATCTTTGCCTATTTTTGTAGGACCGTTGATAACAACATGTGGCCCGATCCAGTTTCCCGGACCGATTTCAACATCTGCTCCGATAATACTGTAAGGTCCAATCTCAACATCGTCAGCAATCTTTGCCGACGGATCAATAATGGCGGTTTCATGTATCACTGGTTTTTATCTCTCGCTGCACCCATTAACGTCGCTGAAGCCGCCAGTTGATCATCAACATAGGCTTCTGCCTCAAACTTCCAGATTCCCCTCTTTTCTTTTAGCAGTTTCACTTTTAAATGCAACTGATCACCGGGTACAACCTGCTTTTTAAAACGAGCATTATCGATGCCGACGAACAGGTACAGATTATCTTCACCCGGCTTCTGTTCCATTGACTGAAAAGCCAGTATACCGGTGGCCTGTGCCAGCGCTTCAAGAATCAATACTCCCGGCATCACCGGGTATTCTGGGAAATGTCCTTGAAAAAATGGCTCATTCATTGAAACATTTTTAATCGCATGTAGATAGTCATCTTCTTTATAGTCAAGCACTCGATCTATCAGTAAAAACGGATAGCGATGCGGTAAAAACTTCATGACTTCGTATATATTTAATTCTTTCAAAAGGATACTCTCCGTAACGGTGTATTTTGACTCAGCCAAATATTAAAACTTGTTTTCCAGTTGTTGCAAACGTCTAGAAATGACATCCAGTTGCTTAAATCTAACGCTGTTTTTACGCCAGCTGGTTGTTTCTTCAAAGGCGGTGCCCGAAGAATAACTACCCGGCTTTTTAATCGATTTGGTAATCAGTGACATGGCGGTTATATGAACATTATCGGTCAGTTCAATATGACCCACAATGGTACACATACCTGCGATGGTACAATGCTTACCGATAACGGCACTTCCTGCCACACCAGAACAGCCGGCGATAGCAGTGTGATCACCAATGCGGACGTTATGTGCTATCTGAATCTGATTATCGAGTTTAACCCCGTTACCGATAACCGTATCATCAATAGCGCCCCGATCGATGGTAGTGGAGGCACCGACTTCCACGTCATCACCGAGCTGAACCCCGCCGGTTTGCGGCACTTTGACCCACTCGCCTGCATCATTAGCAAAACCAAAGCCGTCTGCACCAATAACCGCAGAGGAGTGAATGATATTGCGCTCACCAATTACGCAGTGATGATAGACAGATACATTGGCGTTGATACGGCTAGACTGACCAACTCTGGAAGCTCTACCGATGTAAACGCCGGCCGCGAGATAGCAGTCGTCAGCAATCACAGCATCTGCCTCAATCACAGAATTAGGACCGATAAAACAACCACTACCAATTGTCGCTGATTCAGCAACCACCGCAGTCGGATGAATCTGTGCAGCAGGCATCTCAGGCGGCGTCAGTAATGCCGCAACTCGGGCATAGGTAGCATAGGGATTCTTGTTGATTAATGCAGCAGACTGATAACCCTGGGCCAGTTCCTGATTAATGATAACCGCCGATGCCTGACATTGTGACAGGTGCTTCTTATACTTTGGGTCAGCAAAAAAACTGATATCACCATTACCCGCAGTTTGCACCGGAGCAACCGCCTCGATTACAAGATCCTTGAAAGCTTCGTCATTTAACTGACTGGCGGTCAGCGATGCCAGTTCTGCCAGGGTATAACTCATACTTACTTATCAGACTCAGAGAGCTTTTTCAGGCGTTTCAAAACTTCGGCTGTCAGATCATATTCTGGTTTTGCAAAAGCCACACCTTCACTAAAAATAAAATCATATGCATCGTCTTCTGCCAGTTTATTTAATACTTTCTGCACAGTAAAACGGAACTCAGCAAGCGCCTGATTTCGAACATCATCCACTTCATTTTTAAGCTTCATTTCAGATTCACGGTATTCCTGAATTGACGCCATGATCTTTTTCTGGGTATCCGTTTTTTGCTGCTTGGAAAGTATCAGCTCATCTTTTTTAAATTGTTCCTGCGATGATTTAATCGACTCACCCAGTTTCTGCAGTTTTTGTTGCGGTGCTGTAAAACGCTCCTGCATTTTTTTATTTATAGCAACAACCTGCGGCGCATTTTTTAGTATTGCCTCTACGCTGACAACGCCGAGTTTCATATTTTTTGCCTGCGCTGTATTCAAAGCCAGCATGCCAAATACAAATGCTAATATTATTTTTTTCATTTTGTCTTCCATCAAAATTATGGTTAATAAATTATACTAAAAGAATGAACCTATACTGAACTGAAAGGTTTCGGTTTCATCGGTGGCATCAGGCGATATAGCCTTTGCCCAGCTAAAGCGTAAAGGCCCGATAGGCGCCAGCCAGACATAAGAAATACCAATAGCGTCCTTAAGTTCAAAAAACGCATGACTCAGGCTGGTTTCCTCTCTGTCAAAAACATTACCGGCATCATAAAACATGCTCATCCTGACTGATGCGGGTGGTGTTTCCATAAAGGGCACGGGGAATATCCACTCAATACCACCAATTATACTCAAATCTCCACCGACAGAATTACCCACAGCGGCATCATAAGGCCCCAGTGAATTTGTCCTGTAACCGCGTACAGAACGCAGACCACCGGCGAAGAAGCGTTCAAAGAATGGCAGCTCTGCTGTCTCACCATAACCATCACCCAGCCCCAGCTGACCACGTAACATCAGCGCATGCTGATTACCCAGACTGAAGAAAAATTTTGACTGGTGCTGTAATTTATAATAACTGATATCACCACCAGGCACAGTCATGTCTAATGATACCGCATGAATCAGTCCGTCGTCAGCAAACACGGTACGGTTACGGGTATCATGCGAGAAACTGCTTTGTAATGACAAATTTTCAAAATGATTACCGTGAATATCTACATAATCGACAAATTCCTGAGCCACATTTGAACTCGCCAGAGTGATATCTATCGCCTCAAGACCATAGCCAAAACTAAAACGGTCGTATTCCGATAACGGTATACCATAACGGACATTTATTTTTGCGGTATCGATCAGGTAATTACTGATTAACTCTTCACTGGCATCTCGTTTTCTGTAATTAACCTCAAAACTGCGGCTGATGCCGTCTACCGTGTAGTATGGATCAGTATGCGTCATACTATAAACCGTATTGGCATCACTGGTATTAATAGCCAGACTCAGACTCTGGCCTGTACCGAACAGGTTATCCTGCGTCAGGCTGGTTCCAAAAACCACCCCTTCAACCTGTGAAAACGCAGCCGATATATTGAAACTACCCGACAGCCTTTCGACTGTTTTAATATCGATATCTACCTGATCATCCGTACCCTGTACCGGAGTGGTTTTAAGTTCGACGGTTTCAACAAACTTAAGTCGCTGCAGGCGGATCTTTGAACGGTTTAAGGCCGTTGTATTAAGCGGGGCCGATTCCATCAGACGCATTTCACGGCGCAGAACAGCATCTGCACTTTTCGCATTGCCAGAGAAGGTAATATGACGAACATAGGCTTTTTTGCCCGGTTGCACGACATAAGTAAGCTTGACGGTTTTGTTTTCATTATTCTGCTCTGGTATTACATTAACCCTAGCAAAAGCATAGCCTTCGTCACCGAGCTTTTTGCTGATTGCGGTTTTTGAAGCCACCATACTGGCATTAGAAAATACCTCATCAGGTTTAATCGTAATCATTTTCCTGATCTCGGCTTCTGGGAAAACAAAATCCCCAGTCAGGTCAATTTTTTCAACATGGAATTTTTCACCCTCATCGATATTTATCGTAATAAAGATGTCTTTTTTATCTGCTGAAATACTGACCTGTGTCGATAGAATATTAAAATTAATATAACCCCGGTTTTGATAATAAGATTTCAGCGCTTCCTGATCACCAGTCAAGACAGGGCGTGAATATTGATCACCGTCAAAATCAATACCGATAACAGTTTCAGGCTGTTCAAGAGTAAAAATATCCAGCAACTGTTCATCACTAAAAATCGTATTACCAACAATAGTAATCTGTTTGATTAGAGCCGGCAGGCCTTCTGATATTTTTATATCAACATTGACCCGATTATCTTTTAGTTCCTCAACTTTTGTTTGTATTTTGACGCCGTATTTGCCGTGCGTAAAATAAACTTGCCGTAGATTTTGTTCGAGCACTTTAATTAATGAGTGATGATAAACACGCCCCGGTTTAATACCGATCTGTTCCATCGCTTCTTTAAGCTGCTCGTCATCGACATCTTCATTACCGTCGAAATTTACTTCGGTAATGGCCGGGCGCTCAGTCAGATTAAGGATTATTTTATTGCCGTCTCTTTCCAGCCCTATTTCTGAAAAAAAGCCGGTTTTATACAGCTCATGCAAAACCCGAGACGAGTCACTGGTATCAAACTGGCTACCGGTTTGCAGCGGCAGGTAAGTTAACACGGTTCCCTGATCAATTCGTTCAAGACCGTTGAGAACAATCTCTGAAACTTTAAATGAGTCCGCCTGCAACAAGGGCGCATTGAGTAACAGCAAAAGAAAAACTAATATATTTTTTTTAATTAACATCAGGAAAATAATCGTTGTATATCGTTAAAAATAGCTACTGACATTAACATCAGTAACAACATCATGCCTACTTGCTGACCGTATTGCTGAGCTTTTTCTGAAAGTGGCTTGCCTTTTATAAATTCAAACAGATAAAACAGTAAGTGCCCGCCATCAAGCACAGGTACTGGCAGCAGATTTAACACGCCGAGACTGACCGATATAACAGCCAGAAAACTTAAAAACTCCACCAGCCCTATTCCCGCAGTTTCACCGGCAAATTTTGCTATCGTCAGTGGCCCGCTGATATTCTCTAACGCCGCTTCACCAATCAGCATTCTGGTTAACACTTTAAGAGTCAGCGCTGACATCGACCAGGTTTTTTCAATCGCCTCGGCAATAGCCGGAAAAGCTGAGTATTGCTCGGTAGTATATAATTTATTTAAAACAGATTCGGGACGCAGCAGATAAACACCGATGAAACCTTCATCGACCCCTTCAGGGTTTTTGCGGGCTGCCGGCAGCATTTCAAATATTTTTTCTGCTCCATCACGGCGTACAGTCAGGCGCATTTTTTTAGCCGGACTAGCAGATATCAGACTAACCGTTTCGGTCCAAGAGCTGACCGGCTTATCGTTTACAGCAACAATTAAGTCATTGGCCAGAATACCTGCTTTTTCTGCAACGCCACCGGCCACCGTCTGACCAATAGCCGGAGGGATAACAGGCAACCACAGATTAAAACCCATTTTTTCAACCGGGTCACCTTCAACATCAAGAATTTTTTTATCGCCAACACGAACATAACGAATTGTTTCTGTATTGTTTTTGTCCGTCACCGAGACTTTAATTTGTGCATCTGAAATAGCGGCATCCATCAACGCCAGCCTGAAGGCTGTCATGGTCATGATGTCTTTATCATTTACTTGCTTGACCAGATCTTCAGCTTTAAAACCCGAAGCGGCTGCGATACTGTCTGCAGGCGGCTCAGCCAGTATCGGCTGGAAAGCCGATGTTCCCATAACAAACACAAACCAGTAGAGTACGATTGCCAGTAAAAAGTTTGCCAGCGGGCCGGCAAAAACAATCGCCGATCTGACCGCTAGTGACTGGGTATTAAAAGCCCGCGCCTTTTCATCTTCACTGACATCTTCGACCCTCTCATCAAGCATTTTGACATAGCCGCCCAGCGGAATCGCTGCCAGCGAAAACTCTACCTCATCCTGATATTTGCCGACTTTTCGTTTATACGTGTAAAAGGCTTTACCAAAGCCAACTGAAAAGCGCTGCACTTTAACACCCAGTTTAAGCGCAACCCAAAAGTGTCCAAATTCATGGAATGTGACGAGCACACCCAGCGCAATAATAAAGAACAATAAATTATTTAAAAAATCAGCCACTAGTTAGTCCTGTGATTGCGTAATACTTCTTCTTCAGCATGCAAACGCGCTTGCTGATCAGCCTTTAACACCTGATCCAGACTTGTTGCAGGCTCAATATTAAGATGATTTAACGACGACTCTATGATCTGTGGAATATCCAGAAAACCAATTCTTTCCTTTAAGAAAGCATCAACGGCAACTTCATTGGCCGCATTGAGAATCGTTGTTGCCGTGCCACCACTCTTCATGGCCTCATATGCCAGACGCAAGCAGGCAAAGCGCTGCATATCCGGTTTTTCAAATTCAAAGTTTGCGACCTCAAAAAAGTCCAGAGGTTCCACACCTGATTCAATTCGCTCCGGCCAGGCCATTGCGTGTGCTATCGGTGTTCTCATATCCGGGTTACCTAACTGTGCCAGCACCGAGCCGTCTTTATATGAAACCATCGAATGAATAATGCTTTGCGGATGAATAACAACCTCAATCATATCGACCGTGGTATTAAACAGCCAGCAGGCCTCAATCACTTCCAGCCCTTTGTTCATCATGGTGGCAGAATCAACGGATATTTTCTGCCCCATAACCCAGTTAGGATGCGCCACTGCCTGAGCCGGTGTAACATTCTTAAGCTCACTAAGCGCTTTAGTTCTGAACGGGCCTCCAGAGGCGGTCAGCAATATTTTATTAACGCCAACCTGTTGCAGCCCATCGGCATAATGCTCAGGCATGCACTGGAAGATCGCGTTATGCTCACTGTCGATTGGCAACAAAGTCGCCTTATTGTGACGAACCTCTTCCATAAACAGGTGACCAGACATAACCAGTGCTTCTTTGTTTGCCAGTAAGATTTTTTTACCGGCTCTGGCCGCTGCCAGCGTCGGCAAGAGCCCTGCCGCACCAACAATCGCCGCCATCACGGTGTTCACTTCATCCAGTGCAGCAACCGTTTCCAGCCCTGCTACACCCGACAGCACGATGATTTCTGGCGCAGTATGCTGCAATTTTTCTGCTAACAAACTCGCCGCCGCTTCATCAGCCACGGCTACATAACGCGGCTGAAACTGTAGACATTGCTGATACAACTTTTCAACCTGGGTATTGGCGGTTAACGCGATAACCTGACAAGACGCATGCCGCGAAACAACATCCAGCGTGTTTTCGCCAATGGTGCCGGTTGAACCCAGAATAGTCAGTTTAATCTCTGATTGCATGATCTCAGATCATCCAGTCCAGATGGTAAATATACAGTGTTGCCACAGAAAACAGACTCATGGTTGCTGTTAAGCTGTCTACTCTGTCAAGTACGCCGCCGTGACCTGGCAATATTTTTCCACTGTCTTTGACCCCGGCCTGACGTTTTAACAGACTTTCGAACAAATCACCGGCTACCGAAAAAACCGTCAGCACAAAGGTCATCAACAAAGTCAGCAATAACGGCGTTGACGTTAACTTGAAATAAAACGCACTGACCAATAAGCTGTACAGCAGTGTTAGTATCATTGCGCCATAAAAACCCTCACGGGTTTTGCCGGGGCTCAGCACCACAGCCAGTTTATTTTTACCAAACTGGCGACCGGCGAAGTAAGCACCGATATCAGCCACCCAGACCATGCTCATGCCAAATAATAACCATTCAGGATTGAAACGGTGCAATAGCCAGATCGCTATCAACGCCGGTACAACCACGATGACACCAAGAATCAGTTTGATACCCGATAGTCGTGAATGCGTGGCAACGGATTTGACACGAGACAGATAGATCACAGCAGCCAGCCAAAACAGTGTCGTTAGTATTTGCAGCTTAATCAACATCGCCCTGTCAAGCTGAACCAGCGACCAGAATGTCATTGCCAGCACCAGCCCGTACATAATTTTTACCGCCACGGTTCTGGCCTTGGCCAGACCGGCCCACTCCCAGCCAGCCAGTGCTGCTATAACAGTCAGCGCATAAAGAATGTTGTCTGATGTCTGGGTCAGTACAAACCAGATGGCAGCAAGCGCCAGCGGAATACCTGTGAGTAATCTTAAAGCCAGCATTTATTTAACCTCATTTTGTGTGTTCACTGACGGCATCTTCTTCTACCTGTTCACCGGTACGGCCAAAACGGCGTTGGCGACTGGAAAACCATTGGGTGGCTTGTTTCAGCTCTTGCCCATTGAAGTCCGGCCATAATACATCCGTAAAATAAAGCTCACTGTAGGCGCACTGCCAGAGCAAGAAATTACTGATCCGGTGTTCACCGCCGGTACGAATAAACAAATCGACAGCAGGTAAATCTGCCAGTGACAAATACTCTGAAAACAATGACTCGTTTATCTGCTCTGCAGCAACAGCACCTGAAGAAGTGTCCTGCAGCATTTTTTTAGCGGCCTCTGTAATATCCCAGCGACCGCCATAATTCATTGCAATATTCAGGTTGAGAAAGTTATTATTCTGAGTCGATGTTTCTGCCTGCTGCAGAGATGCTTTTAGCTTGTCTGAAAATACAGAACGGTCACCGATAAAGCGCAAAACGACACCTGCCTGTTGCAGCTCAGGCAAATACTTTTTGATAGAACTGACAAACAAGTCCATTAAAATAGCAACTTCACGCTCAGGCCGGTTCCAGTTTTCACTACTGAAAGCGAAAACCGTTAAACACTTGATACCGGCCTCTGAAGCTGATTCTATAATTTTTTTCAGAGCTGCCACACCGGCCTTATGGCCAGCAGCCCTAGGCATCATGCGTTTTTTTGCCCAGCGCCCATTGCCATCCATAACGATAGCAATATGCGCCGGCAAAACAGCAGGAGAAGCGTCAGAAGATTGCTTTTTTTTAGACATATTACAGACAGGCTATCAGGCTGGTTAACAAAAACAGTCCGGCTTAAATATCCATCAGTTCCTTTTCTTTTTCAGACAGGATCACTTCTATTTCAGCAATCGCGCTGTCAGTGATTTTCTGAATCAGATCCTGACCACGACGTTCATCGTCCTCAGAGATTTCTTTTTCTTTCTGATATTCTTTTAAGTCTGAGTTAGCATCACGACGAATGTTACGGATAGCAACACGGGCATGCTCAGCTTCGCCCTTAACAACTTTTACCAGATCACGACGACGTTCTTCGGTTAACGGCGGCAATGGCACCCGAATCGTGGTGCCCGCAGTTGAAGGATTCAGTCCCAAATCAGAATTCATAATGGCTTTTTCTACAGCTTTTACCATGTCTTTTTCCCATGGTGAAACCATTAACGTACGTGCATCTTCGGTACTGACTTTAGCCACCTGATTAAGCGGGGTTTCAGTGCCGTAATAATCCACAGTGACCTGATCCAGCAAACTCGGGTGCGCACGCCCTGTTCTGATTTTAACCAGATCATTTTTGAACGACTCAACACTCTTGGCCATTCGTGACGAAGCATCGTCTTTTACTTCTTCTATCATTACGAGTCTCCCAGCACGACAGATGTGCCAATATCTGCATCAACAACAGCTCGTGGCATTTCACCTGCGGTATTTAAATTAAATATTCTCAGTGGCATTTTATGTTCCTGACATAAGATAACAGCGGTGGCATCCATTACCTGTAACTTGCGCTGTAAAACTTCATCATAGGTCAGACAACTGAATTTTTTAGCATCCGGGTTTTTAACCGGATCCGCATCATAAACACCATCCACCTTGGTTGCTTTCATCAGTACGTCTGCAGCTATTTCAATAGCCCGCAAACTGCCAGCGCTATCAGTAGTAAAATACGGGTTGCCAGTACCTGCTGCGAAAATTGTGACCGTACCATTTTCAAGATACTCAATAGCTTTTTTCTGTACATACTGCTCACAGACCTGATTCATCTCAAGCGCAGACATCACCACGGCTTTCACGCCAATTTTAGTCAGCGCATCCTGCATGGCCAGTGAATTCATAACGGTTGCCAGCATCCCCATATGATCACCGGTAACACGATCCATGCCGCCCTGAGCCAGTCCGGCACCACGAAAAATATTACCTCCGCCGATGACAATGCCGATTTCAACACCGCTGTTGACTAGCTGTTGAATTTCACTGGCAACACGACCGATGATGAGCGGATCAATACCATAGTCTTGCTCACCCATCAGGGCTTCGCCGCTCAGTTTCAGCAGCACTCGTTTATACATTGGTTTAGGTTCTGACATGAAAAACTGATTCCCCAGCATGCGCTTAATATATTCCGATAATAATATCAGAAAATAGAGGTCTGGATAACAAAACCGGGAACTAAGTTCCCGGTTTTAAGTGCTTTATTAAGAGTTGATTTGCGCCATTACTTCAGAGGCAAAATCTTCTGTTTTCTTCTCGATCCCTTCACCGACGCCTAGCCGGACAAACGAATGAACAGTAGCACCTTTTTCTTTCAACAACTGACCCACTGTCTTATCCGGGTCTTTAATGAAAGACTGACCAACCAGTGTGATTTCAGCCAGGTATTTGCGAATCCGCCCGCCAATCATCTTTTCAATGATTTCAGCCGGCTTACCACTCTCTTCTGCCTGAGCAATCAGAATGGCTTTTTCTTTTTCAAGCATTTCAGCAGGCACCTGATCTTCGCTGACACAGGTCGGGTTAGTAGCGGCGATATGCATAGCAACATCTTTCAGCAGCTCATCATCACCACCTTCAATATCAACTACCACACCAATCCGGTTGCCATGCTTATAGGAACCTATTTTACCAGTCGCTTCAATACGCTGGAAACGGCGAACCTGAATATTTTCACCAATTTTAGTGATCATATTCTTACGGCTTACTTCGATTGTATCACCACCGTTGACCAGAGCCATCTCAGATAACGCCGCCACATCAGCAGGTGAATCAGCCAGAATACGCTGAGCCACATTGTCAGTGAATGCAGCAAACTCATCACCACCACTGACAAAATCTGTCTCGCAGTTAACTTCCGCAATGGCAATTGTTTTAGCGTCATCAGACATCGCTATTCCAATCAGACCTTCAGCAGCAACGCGATCAGCTTTCTTGTCCGCTTTCGCCAGACCCGATTTACGCATGGCCTCAATTGCCGCTTCCATATCACCATCAACTTCTGTTAATGCTTTTTTACATTCCATCATGCCGGAGCCAGTACGCTCACGTAATTCTTTAACCATAGCAGCAGTAATCTGCATGATATCCACCTCGTTTAGAATTTGTTAAACCTCATCACCTGTTATTAAGGTGATGAAGAAAGATATTTAGTATGAGAAACAAACAGCCTTAACTGGCTTTTTTGTCTTCATCAACTTCAACATACTCATCTTTTGCCGCTGCATTTGTGACAGAAGAAGCACGGCCTTCGATAATCGCATCAGCTGCGCCCTGAACGTATAATTTGATTGCTTTAATCGCATCATCATTACCAGGAATCACGTAATCAACGCCGTCAGGGATATTGTTTGTATCAACCACACCAATCACCGGAATACCTAAACGCTTGGCTTCTTTAATTGCAATGCTTTCGTAACCAACATCGATAACAAATACCGCATCAGGAACACCACCCATATCCTTGATACCACCAAGACTACGGTCCAGTTTTTCCATCTCACGGGTGTTCATCAGTGCTTCTTTTTTGATCATACGGCTGAATGAACCGTCAGTTGACATTTTTTCCAGCTCTTTAAGGCGTTTAATAGACGCTTTAACAGTCTGGAAGTTTGTCAACATACCACCTAACCAGCGATGGTTAACATAAGGCATTGAACAGCGCTCTGCTTCTTCTTTAATAACACCACGAGCTGCGCGCTTAGTACCAACAAACAGAACTTTACCCTGATCTGATGCCAACTTACCGATGAAATTCATCGCATCGTTGTACATTGGCAGGGTTTTTTCCAGGTTGATAATGTGAATTTTGCTGCGAGCACCAAAAATGTAGTTAGCCATTTTTGGTTTCCAGTAACGAGTTTGGTGACCGAAGTGGACACCCGCTTCTAACATTTGACGCATAGTAACTTTAGACATAAATACTCCAGATTAGGGTTTCGCCTCCATATATCCCATACAAAAAACCGTGTTAAAATTCATTTAAAAACAAATAGTTAACGGGCACCCATTTATATGTGACGATATATGTGCGGATTTAAAAAAAGACTCATAAATGATCACAGACTGTTAACAAAATGCTATGATCATGAGCTTGGTTTGCATATAACGCGGCGGATTTATACCATAAGCGTCTGCCTAACTCAACAAATAAGTATTTTTATTCATCACCAAACTACGCTAAGTATAGGAAATCTAAGGTAAAAGTGATTCATGGCTGTCAATATTAAATCCCCGGAAGAAATAGAAAAAATGCGCATTGCCGGCAAGCTAGCAGCCGATGTGCTGGAAATGATCGAACCTTTTGTAAAACCCGGCATCACTACTAATGAGCTGGATCAGATTTGCCACCGCTACATCGTCGATGTACAACAAGCGATTCCGGCGCCGTTAAATTACCATGGTTTCCCTAAATCCATCTGCACCTCAACTAACCACCAGGTGTGTCACGGCATTCCATCGGATAAGAAGCTAAAAAAAGGTGACATAGTCAATATTGATATCACCGTAATAAAGGATGGCTACCACGGCGACACCAGCAAAATGTTTTATATCGGTGAGGTGCCAATCAAAGCCAGACGCATTTGTGAAATTGCCCACGAATGCCTGTTATTAGGAATCAAACAGGTCAAGCCAGGCGCCACACTAGGCGATATTGGCGAAATTATTCAGACACATGCCGAATCCAACAACTGCTCTATCGTGCGGGAATACTGCGGCCACGGTATCGGCGCCAAATTTCACGAAGAACCACAGGTTCTGCATTACGGTCAGGCCGGGACCGGGCTGGTACTGGAAGAAGGCATGATATTCACCATTGAGCCAATGGTGAATATCGGCAAACGTGACGTTAAGGTGCTGCCTGATGAATGGACCGTCATCACCCGCGACCGCAGTCTTTCAGCCCAATGGGAACACACCATTCTAGTCACCACCGATGGTTACGAAGTGCTCACATTGCGCTCAGATGAAACCATCTGACTTTGGCAACCGATCGTCTCTGCGCGGATTCATCCAGCAACCTTTAAGCGCTCAACCTCGCTGACCCATCAACAATTTTAAAAAGTAACAAACCATAACAATGAAAAATAACAAACAGCTGGAAGTTACCCTGGAACAACAAATACGATCGATCGCAGATTGCACAGAAAGCCTAAAACAACAACCTGACACAGCCTTAGTTCTGCTAAAACAAGCTGTCATCGACGGTCAGCTGCTGCTGGAAAACCATTTCAAACAACATCATAACGCCTACCAGATAGTTTTCGGCAGAAGCCTGCTGGTTGATCTGATTATCAGCCAGGTAGCTGACATCAAGTTTTCCTCTGCACTTGAGCATCTTTCGATTATTGCTGCCGGCGGTTACGGCCGCGGTGAACTGCACCCGCATTCAGATGTCGACCTGATGATCCTACTGCCAGATAACCATGCCGATGCCTATAATGAACTGATCGAACAGTTTCTGATGCTGTTATGGGATATCAAACTCGAGATCGGTCACAGTGTTCGCACTATCAGTGAATGCAGCGACGAAGCCACTAAAGACATTACGGTCATCACCAACATCACCGAATCGCGACTGATAATAGGCTGCCAGCCTCTTTATACAGAGATGCTGGAGATAACCTCGACCGAGCATATATGGGACAGCAAACTGTTCTTTGAAGGCAAACTCAATGAACAACACGCCCGCCACATTAAATTTGAAAGCTCTGCTTTTAAATTAGAACCCAATATTAAAGAAAGTCATGGCGGCTTACGCGACATTCAGATGATAGGCTGGGTTGCGAAAAGACACTTTGGCGCCAGTTCACTATCAGAACTGATCGATCACGGATTCCTTACCAGAGATGAATATGAAATACTCGAACAGGGCACAGAATTACTCTGGACAATAAGAGCCAGCCTGCACTACCTCACAGGGCGCCGCGAAGACCGACTGTTATTTGATTTTCAGCGCGATCTGGCGCTCGAATACGGTCACCAGGACGGCCCTAATAACCTTGCCATAGAAAGTTTTATGCAGCGTTATTACCGTACCGTGATTGAGCTCGAACGTCTTAATGAAATGCTTTTACAGCTGTTAAAGGAAGCTATTTTATTTTCAGACCAAACATCAGAACCACAAATCATTAATGCCCGTTTTGAAATCATTCACGGCTATATCAGCGCCCGGCACAAAGATATTTTTATTCAGGAACCAACCGCACTACTGGAAATCTTTTTATTGCTCGAAATGAATCAGGAACTGCTCGGCGTTCGTGCTCAAACCATCCGCCTGATTCGTCAAAATCTGCATCTGATTGATAGCAATTTCTTGATGGATGACAAGGCCAAAAAACTTTTCATGAGCATTATTAGTGCGCCCGAAGGCGTTACTCACGAGCTGCGAAGAATGAACCGCTATGGCATTCTCGCTGCCTATATACCGGGCTTTGAAAAAATTGTAGGGCGTATGCAGTATGATTTATTTCATGCCTATACGGTTGATGAACACACCCTCTCGGTGGTGAGAAATCTAAGGCGCTTTTCTGCCGCCGAGTTCCTCCACGAATACCCTTTGTGTAGCGCCGTATTTAACCATCTGAAAAAACCGGAATTACTCTATCTGGCCGGACTGTTTCACGACATTGCAAAAGGTCGTGGCGGGGATCACTCTGAACTTGGCGCCATCGATGCTAAAGAATTCTGCCAGCAACATGACCTTAATGACAGCGACAGCGAACTGGTATCATGGCTGGTAAAAAGTCACCTGATAATGTCAGTCACCGCTCAGAGAAAAGATATCAGCGACCCGGATGTTATTAATCGCTTTGCTGAGCAGGTAGTTAATCAGAAACAACTGGATTATCTCTATCTGTTAACGGTTGCAGACATCCGCGGCACGAACCCGACCACCTGGAATAGCTGGAAAGACAGCCTGCTGGCAGAACTCTACAATAAAACATCCGTGGTATTACGACTGGGCCTACAAACCTCGGTCGCCATCGATAAAAGCATCCGCCAGTCACAGCAAAGCAGCCTTAACATCCTGGCAAAACAAGGCTATACCCCGGAACAAACCGAACAAATCTGGCGACATTTTAGTGATGAATATTTTCTGCGCTTTACTCCCGATGAAATTGCACACCACCTGCTACTGGTATTAAAAGCTGATAAAAACGCCCTGCCTGTTATCACATTAAATCCACAGGCGGATAAAGGCACGATTGAAATCAGTATTTATATGAAAAACGTTGATGGACAGTTTGCCAGAACAACCTCTGCTTTTGAGCAGCTGGGCTTAAATATTGTAGATGCCTTTATTATGGCAACAGATAGCGATATCAATACACTGGATATTTTCCAAGCATTGAATGAAGAAACCGATGCCGTCAGCATGTCTTATAGACTCAGAGAAATCCAGTCAAAGCTTGAGGACCTGCTGGTTAGAGATAGCGCACCCGTTTCTCAGAAAAAACATATAACACCAAGGGTCAATAAACATTTTTCTGTGGCGACAGAAATAAACTTTCATCAGGAGCTGACAAAAAACCGCTCAATTATTGAAATCATTGCATCCGACAAACCCGGGTTGCTGGCCAGAATCAGCCGCGCCTTTGTTGATACCGGAATCCGTGTTCATAATGCAAAAATCACCACTATGGGCGAGAAAGCAGATGATTTATTTCAAATAACCGACCTCAACAACCGCCCAATCATCGAAATCACGCAGCAAGATATCATCAGCAGCAAGCTAATTTCCTATCTTGATGAACCATAATTTAAAATCCTGCGATTTTTTAGCGTATTCGGCATAATTTGGCTATAAATAACTGAATTATGCTTCTATAAGGTCTAAACTCTTGCTATATCAGTCGACTAACGCAATAACTTAAAGACATACGGCAACTTAATAACCGCACAGCAATAATGAAACAAGGGCAACTTCTAATGAAACAACTGATTTTAACCTTAATCAGCAGCTTATTAATAACCATTGCTGGACACGCTGCGGCTGAAAAAAAGACGATTGATGCGGTTGTCATCATCGACAGCTCAGGCAGCATGAAACAAAGCGACCCCAAGAGCATGAGAAAACCAGCGGCAAAACTGTTTATCTCGTTACTGGGTGAAAACGACCGTGTCAGTATCATGAGTTTCAGCGATAACGGTTACCCTATCACCTATTTAAACACGCTGGACAATGACGAAAATATTCAGCGCACTTTAAAAGCGACCGACAAAGTATCGACCAAAGGCATATACACCAATATTCATGCTGCTGTTGAACGCGGTTACAAAATCCTTAGCGAAAACAAATCTGAACACGATCAGGTTATCATTTTACTATCTGATGGAAAAATGGACATTGGAAACCCTGCCAAGTCGAATGAACTGTCCAGACGCCTGCTTGAAGAAACCATTCCAAAATTAAATAAATCCGGGATCAAGGTCTATTCCATCGCTTTTACAGAAGAATCCGACAGAGACTTGCTAACCACTTTAGCCGAAAGAACTGAAGGCTTCTGCAAAGTTGCAACCAACGACAAAGACCTGCACCTTGCTTTCACCAGTATATTTGAACAAAGCAAACAGCCTGACATGCTGCCTTTAACAGAAAACAAATTCCTGGCCGATAAAAGTATCCGGGAAATTACTATTGTCGCTAATAAAGCATCAGCAGACAGTAAAATTTTTCTTGAAGACCCAAAACAAACACGCTTTGATGCAACTGTCACTGATAAAAATATAAAATGGTTCATCTCAGATACGTTTGACATGATCACCATTAAAAAACCGCTCGAAGGTGAATGGAAAATTTTATTCAGTGACAACAACAACAAAGCCTATATCGTCGCCGATATGAAAATGCAGTCGAAATTTGATTTCGAAGAAGTTAACAATATCAGCAAATTACAGGCACAGGCATGGCTTGAAAAAGAAGACAAGATTGTCACTGAAGCAGCCATACTCGATTCAATTCAAGCCAGCATTGAATTATCCGCCCCTTCTGAACAGACTAAAACCATCCCTATGGGTCTGGCCATCAATGACGAGAAACTCTCTGGTGTTTTTCTTGCTAACAACAAACCGGAAGAAAGAGGCACCTATTTCGCAACCATTACGCTTAAAAGCCAGACCTTTGAAAGGCAAAAAACTTTTTCTTTTACATCGATGGGTATACCTGAAGTCAAAACAGAACCTGTAGCAGAGGAAATGACAGAAGAAAAAGAAGCGGAACCAGAAAAACCTGCGCCTTCTGAAACCAATAAAGAACCCCAGCCACAAGTTCCCGCGCCCGAAGCAGACACAGAGGAAGATGATGACTTTATCTTTTCAATGCTTATCTTTATGGCTGCAAATGTTGTCATCATAATGATAGGTCTAGGTATATATCTGGTAATTAAAATCAGAAAATCCAAACAAAACGACACCAACACAGACAACGCTGAAGAGTAACAAGCAATGAATATTTCAATACTCACCGGTCTGGTTATTATCGAATCTTTTATCATTTTGCTAGTCATTATCGGTTACTTATTGCGTAAACATAAAAAACTTAAAAAGTCTTTTGATGAACTACTTGCCTCGCTGTCAAAAAACTTCTTTTTTGACCTGGTAAGAAAAGAAATTGACAAGACCAATAACCAGGTAAAAAAAATAAAGCACGACGACCTAGAGCTGGCTGAGGAGGAGGATGAGAATGATGAGGCCATTCAAAAGAGCAGCCTGACTTTCCGCTCCAGCTACCTGCATGCTGAAATTAATGCCTACGAGGAAAGCGATGGCAACAAAGAGTTGTTCTGGAAATACCTGACAAAAAACATCAAAGAACTGATGCTCGATACCGAACATGCAAACACAACACCACCTGATCAAAATGAGTACCTTGACGAGATCCTTCAGGAATTACAGTCAAGACTGGATAAATCAGTAGATTCCAACATCAGCCTACAAGCCATGCTTGATTCTCTTCTGAGCGACGAAAAACTTGCACCGGATCAGATAGAAATTATAAAAAATGCCCAAGCTGATTATCACAACTTAAATGAAAACGTATCTGAACTGGAAGACAAGCTTCGTAAGCATTTGAATTTTGAAGACAATTATGAAGACAGTTATGAAGCCAGAAAAGCCACATTAGCCGACAGTGAAAAATCTTTCTTTGTTGAGAAAAAATCACACAAGGTCAACACCGAAGTCAATAAACTCAAAGATATAATATACGGTCAGGGCTCTAAAATTAATGCCCTATTAAAATCACTGAAAGAAGGCAGCGCCAACTTAGCTGACAACAGCGCATTGCAGCAACAGTTAGATGATCTGGTAGCTTCTCAGACTGAAACCAGTATGTGTATCGAAGTACTGGAAATGGAAAACCAGCGACTGATGGAAGAACTGGAGTCTATCCACGGTGAAAACAACGCCGCTGTCGTCATTGATGGTGTCAGAGTTGCCGATATGGATGATGATCAGCTAAGGAAAAAGATCAGCGAACTGGAATTACTGATAGAAGATAAAGACATTGAATATGAAAAACTTAACAAGGAGCTTGAATCGCTTCAAACTGAGTTTATGGCAGCATACCAAAGAGATGCCGACTAACTATAAAATCAAACATTTATAAAACAATATGTTAACATTTATGCGTTATTCTTATTACGGTACCGCAAAAAAATGTCGAGCACTCTGGAACTTACAAAAGACTTAATTGCCCGTCAGTCTGTCACCCCCGAAGACGCAGGCTGCCAGCAGCTCATGGCAGAGCGTTTAGCAAAACTGGGGTTTAATATCACACACCTGAAAAGCAATGGTGTCACCAATCTCTGGGCCCGACTGGGCACTGAAGCCCCCTTATTTGCGTTTGCCGGTCATACTGACGTTGTTCCAACCGGTCCCATCGAAAAATGGAGTTTCCCGCCGTTTGAGCCAACCGTACATGACGGTCACTTATATGGCAGAGGCACGGCTGATATGAAAGGCAGCCTGGCAGCAATGGTAACAGCCACAGAAGCCTTTATTGCCGAGCACAAGCAGCATAAAGGCTCAATTGCATTTCTGATTACCAGCGATGAAGAAGGCCCGGCTACCGACGGTACTGTCAGCGTGCTCGAACACATTGCTGCTAGCGGTGAAAACATTGACTGGTGTCTGGTTGGCGAACCATCAAGCACCAACAAGCTCGGCGATGTTGTAAAGAATGGCCGCCGCGGCTCACTCTCAGCGACATTAACAATCTATGGCAAGCAAGGTCACGTTGCCTATCCTCATCTTGCACTAAACCCTATCCATCTTGCGATGCCAGTTCTTGATGAATTAGCAAACACACAATGGGATCAGGGTAATTCATCATTCCCTGCGACGAGCTTTCAGATCTCCAATCTGCATTCCGGAACCGGCGCTACCAATGTCATACCGGGTGAAATTGAAGTATTATTTAACTTCCGTTTTTCAACGGAACTCAATGATCAATCAATCAGACAGAAAGTCGCTGCCATTCTTGACAGTCACAACATAAAATATGACATAGAATGGAATTTATCCGGCAACCCTTTTCTTACCGATCAGGGTGAATTGGTTGAAGCTACGAAAAAAGCCATTAAATCTGTTGCCGGCTATGACACCGAATTGTCTACAGCCGGCGGCACATCAGACGGGCGCTTTATTGCACCTACTGGTGCACAGGTCATCGAACTTGGACCACTGAATAAAACTATTCATCAGATTGACGAAAACGTTTCTGTCAAAGACCTTGAACAACTATCCGTGATATACGCAGAAATTCTTAAAAACTTACTGACCTGATTGCTACACAGCTGAAACAGCAGGCAGCTTAACCGTAACACTAAGGAAATAAATAATGAACCTGGAAAAAGTGATCTTCAGTTTTTTTATGATTCTTGCACTAACGCTGAACTTCGGTTTTTTTTATGGCGATGTGCACAATCCTGACCACCACAATATCTATGAACTTTATGCGGTAATAGTCATTAACCTGATAGCAACCATCTTAAAGTTTGGTGACCGTTCTCAGCTCGGTGCTATGTTACTGGCAACCAGCCTGGTTGCAAATGTGCAGCTTATTTCTGCTGCTATAGTCTGGGCAGTTGCTTCACATATGCAGGCAGCCGGGGTTACCGAAGCCACAATGGCAACCATCGTATCGCTAAGCGGTGGCGCCGTGTTGGCCAATATCATTTCGGTTATTTTGCTGGTACTTGAATCATCGTATCTGAGACATTAGACAAAATAATTTAATAATTATTAAAGCGTGAACTGGTAATGATATGAGTCCTGTTACTTCAATCATTTTAAGGCAGATGCGAGCACCGTTAATCGTCATTGTAACGGTCTTCAGTATTGCCATACTCGGCATGGTTCTGATACCGGGTATTGATGATCAGGGTCAGGTCTGGAGAATGGACTTTTTCCATGCTTTGTACTTTGTCAGCTTCACGGCCACCACCATAGGTTTTGGTGAAATCCCCTACCCACTGACAGATGCACAACGCCTGTGGGCTTTAATTACGATATTTTTTAGTGTTTTTGGCTGGTTTTATGCCATTAGTAAAATTGTTTCTCTAATCCAGACTCCGTTATTCAAAAAAGCGGTTATTCACTCCAATTTTAAACGCAGCTTAGGCCAGATCAATAAAAAGTTTTATCTTATTTGTGGATATGGTGAAACCGGACAAGACCTGGTCGACAGACTGGTTAAGAAATCCGTTAACTGCGTGGTCATTGATAACAATCACAGAGCCATAGAAGAACTTGAAGTACAGGACTATATTTTTTATGTTCCAGGGCTTGAAGCCAATGCCACTACCCCTAGTCAGCTTCTATACGCCGGATTATCTCACGAGCTTTGCAAAGGCGTTATTGCAGTCACCAACTCCGATGTTAGCAATCTTAAAATTGCTATTACAGCCAAACTGCTATACCCGGAGAAGCCCGTCATTTGCCGTTCAGAACATACAGATTTTGAGGAAAATATGAGGTCGTTTAATACCGACCATACTGTCAATCCGTACGACACCTTTGCGCACGGATTTGCAATGGCAATGAAATCCTCCGCATTGCATTTGTTAAATGAATGGCTGACAGGTGTGCCGGACACCTCTCTTAGTAAACCGATAAGCTTCCGCCAGGGCCACTGGATATTATGCGGTTACGGTCGACTGGGACAACGCATCTACAGCATACTCAGGCAGTTTAATCACAGTGTCACGATAATCGACACCATCACAGAATTAAAAGAAGAGTTTTACCAAAACAATCCCGGCGTGGATTCCGAATTTATTATCGGCACAGGCACGGACGCAGCCACTTTGAAACAGGCAGGTATAGAAAATGCAGTCGGTATTGTAGCCGGATCAGATAACGACTCAAACAACCTTTCAGCCATCATGACTGCGCAGATCTTGAACGAAGACCTGTTAGTAGTTGCACGTCAAAATGAAATGATGAACAAAGCCCTATTTCAGGCATCTCTTGCCGATATTATTATGCACCCCAGCGAAATAGTAGCGCGACGTATACGGACCTTGCTAACCAATCCTCTGCTCATAGACTTTCTCGAGGAATGCTACCACCAGGATAACGAATGGATAAATATTACCATCAGCCGTCTTAGTGGTTCTATCAATGAAGTTATACCTCATTGCTGGACAAATACTCTTAATCAAAAAGAGTCGCCAGCTATTCATGAAGCCTTGGTTATGGGCAGAAAGATTGCTCTCAAATATATTTTAAAGAACCCGGTCCAGCGTCAGGAAATGATTTGTTGCATGCCGCTGATGATGTTGAGAAACGGCAAGAGATACTTACTTCCAGACGAAGAGTTAATACTACAGCCCAATGACCAGATTTTATTTTGTGGCATCAGTCAGGCCGAGCATTACATTTCTCAATGCATGCATGATATTCACACCCTGAATTACGTCATGTCACTAAAAAACTCACCTGACTCATTATTTGGAAGATACCTACTTGGCAGCACAAAACGTAAAAGAAGAAATAATGATTAAGTATTATATTAGCCTTATAACCACAAAAAAAACCTTTTATCTGTTCAGTATCATATTATTTTCAGGCTTAATTAATCTTTCAGGCTGCTCTAAAAACAACAGCCCACCCAGTTTAATTACCGGTGATTTTGACCGGATTCTAGAGAGCGGAGAAATCAGGGTATTAATTCCCCGTTCAGAAAATAATATATACCTGCCAAGAAAAGGATTTCCGCTCGATCTTGAGCTGGAACAGATTGAATCCTTTGCCAGTAAACACCAACTAAATCTTAAAAAAATATATGTGCCTGATTTTGATCAGTTAATCCCGAATTTAATCGATGGCTACGGTGACATGATTGCAGCCAATATGACCGTAACACCTGAACGAAAAGAATTTATTGACTTCACACTTCCCGTACACCACGTAAGGCAACAACTACTACAAAGAAAAGACGACACTGCTGTTAAAAAGTTATCGGACTTAAAAAACAAGACCATTGCGATAAAACCTTCAAGCTCATTCTGGAAAACCGCCATTAAACTGAGAGAAAAATTTCCTAGTATCAAAATATTATCATTACAGAACCAGCTCGATTTAGACGAGATACTTGATAAACTGGAAAAGAAAGAGTTTGATGTCACCATTCAGGACAGCAACTTGATTGAGTCCGTAGAAACATATCGCTTTGATATAAAAAGCTCTTTATTACTCTCACGTGAAGAGCCTATTGCATGGGGTATAAGACAGAACAGTCCGCTATTTAAACTGGCTTTAGACCAATACATTAAACAGGAAAAGCTCAGACAATCAGATGGGAAATCACACCAAAGCGACCTTAATGAAATTAAAAAGCGTAAAGTAATCCGTATGATAACGCGTAATAATGCCGTCAATTATTTTCTCTACAAAGGCCAGCTACTGGGGTTTGAATATGAACTGGCAAAACAATACGCTAAAAATAACAGACTCAATCTGGAAATTATTGTAGCACCGGATAATGAAGATATGTTTGACTGGTTAGTTCAGGGTAAAGGTGATTTTATCGCTGCGTCCCTGACTCCAACACAAGCCAGATTGAGCAGAGACGTAAAATTCTCACGTCACTACTTAATTACAAACCACCAGCTAGTCCAGCGGCAAAATGAAGATGTTATTACGGATTTAAAGCAACTAAACAACAGGACTATATCGATTCGAAAAGACAGCGCTTATCTTGAGACACTGGAAACACTTAAGGAAAGAGGAATCAACATTAACATTGAATTCGTTGACGAAGACCTGGAGACAGAAGATATTATAAACCGTGTTGCTATCGGTAAATATGACCTTACTATAGCTGACAGTCACCTGCTTGATCTTGAACTACTGTGGCGAGACGATATACTGGCAACCTTGGTATTAAGCGAAAATAAGAAACTTGGCTGGGTTACCAGAAAAAATAATCCTTCATTACTTAACAGCATTAATCGTTTTCATAAAAAAAGCTATAAAAGCCTGCACTACAACTTAACCTATAATAAATATTTTAAATCGCCTTCACACCAAAATAATGACGGCTCAAGGTCCTCAGACATAACAGCTCTGTCTCCTTATGACGATCTGGTTAAAAAATATTCAGCGATGTACGATTTTGACTGGAAGTTAATCACAGCTCAGATTTATCAAGAGAGTCGTTTTGACCCCAATGCAACCTCCTGGGTAGGTGCACAGGGTTTACTGCAAGTAATGCCTAAAACCGGTGAAGAGTTTGGTTTTACAAAGCTTAACGAACCTGAATCCGGTTTACATGCAGGTATTAAATATATGCAATGGGTACAGGATCGATTTGACCATGAATTACCGATAAAAGACAGAATGTGGTTTACCCTAGCAGCATATAACGCTGGTATTGGTCATGTCCGCGATGCCCGACGACTGGCGCGCCAGATGGGCTGGAATTCCAATCGTTGGTTTAACAACGTAGAACGTGCAATGCTGTTATTACGGCTAAAAAAATATTATCGAAAAGCACGTTTTGGCTTTGTTAGAGGCAACGAACCGGTTAAATATGTACGAACAATAAAACATCACTACGATGCCTATAACAAGTTATTATCTAATGACGTTACTCCGCGAATGCAATAACAAATTACTATGATTATTAAACGAAGAGCCAACGAAAGAGGACTATCAAATCATGGCTGGTTAAACAGCTGGCACAGTTTTTCCTTTGCAAATTACTACGACCCCAAACATATGGGTGTTTCTGCACTGCGTGTTATTAATGATGACCGGGTAACGGCCGGTGCAGGATTTGGTATGCATTCGCATCAAGATATGGAAATAATCAGCTATATAAAATCAGGCACCATAGAACACGAAGACAGCATGGGAAACATCCTGCAATTAACTGCAGGAGAGTTTCAGTTAATGAGCGCAGGATCTGGCATTACACATAGTGAATACAACCCCTCATCTTTAAGCGATCTGGAATTTTTACAAATATGGATTCAACCTGATGTATACGGCATCGAACCAGGTTATCAGCAGAAATCTTTTCCGGTTACTGATGGACTACAGTTAATCGCATCACCAGACGCACGAAACAACTCTTTTCTGATTCATCAGGATACTTTTTTATACCGCATACTGCAGTCTGAACAGCGAACATTATTAATACCTCTTGCAGAGAGCAGGTGTATTTATCTTTATACTATCAGAGGTACAATCAGTCATGATTCCGTTACATTAAACTCAGGCGATGGCGCCATAATAAAAAACATCAACGAGATACAGCTGCACTGCAGCATAGGAACTGAGGCCTTGTTATTTGATCTGCCGTAAAAACATAACGGTGCACATATCAATTACAGCTCGAATTTTTTGTTTTTAAAATGAAATGCGCAGAAAAGTCCGTTATAATACTTAGCTTCTCAGTCCCCGTGGCACAATAGGATAGCGCAATCCCCTCCTAAGGGATAGGTTACAGGTTCGATTCCTGTCGGGGACGCCATTTATTTAATACCGACAGCCCCATACAAACTACTATCCAATAGAGAATGCTGGTGCATACTTAATCTGCGTGTCGCCCTCACACGCAAGAGCGGTTCGATTC
>JAOULX010000019.1 GCA_029881795.1 Gammaproteobacteria bacterium | reverse complement strand
GGTTCGATTCCTGTCGGGGACGCCATTTATTTAATACCGACAGCCCCATACAAACTACTATCCAATAGAGAATGCTGGTGCATACTTAATCTGCGTGTCGCCCTCACACGCAAGAGCGGTTCGATTCCTGTCGGGGACGCCATTTATTTAATACCGACAGCCCCATACAAACTACTATCCAATAGAGAATGCTGGTGCATACTTAATCTGCGTGTCGCCCTCACACGCAAGAGCGGTTCGATTCCTGTCGGGGACGCCATTTATTTAATACCGACAGCCCCATACAAACTACTATCCAATAGAGAATGCTGGTGTAATAGATAATTGAGAGCAGGCTTTTTTAAAATAAAAGATGCCATACTGAGAAATACATTCCTTAATATAACAAATAGTTCAGTCTGCTATATGACAACAAATGCCATCATCATAACTTCTTACAAAGTTTTAAAAAAATACAATTCACGCTTTAAATCTGAACTTGTTAATCCTAATTCCGTTGCTATACTCACTTAATATACCGTTGTTATTTATCTGTAATAGTACTTGCAGTAAAGACCCTCTACATAGTGAAATCACCATGAAAGTAAGCTTATTATTAGTCTTTGGCATAATACTGTTATCAGGTTGCGTTAAAAAAGACTCTTATCATATCGATTCAGAAGAAAACTACCAGCTACTTGCCCAGCGCCAGTTAGAAAACCACACTATTACCAAAGAAACTTTTCTTGGTCTGGAATTACTGCATGAATTTAATGAAAGTGAATTACAAAATATTGAGAGCAGAAGAACTGACTCGATAAGTGGTGGTGAAGTTGTTTCTTATAAAGATAATATCTTTGATGTTATTTCCCTGTATATCACTGACTTCAAGGTATCCAAAACCTTCGCCTATAAGAAGTTTGCAAATGAAGAGAATGCCAACCATTTTATGGATTTATTAATCGATAAGTCTCGAAAAACCTACCCTGACAACATATTTAGCTATATCACTGCAGCTGACGGCTACCGCCAGCTAAGTTTTTCATGCATAAATTCGGCAGAAGAATGGATATATAACTTTATTGCAAATTTAAAGTCGCGTAAAAAAAAGCTGCCACTGATCAATGAAAAGGCCGCCTTCCATCCCTATATCAATAGTTATTCTGTCAGTAAACTCAATCGCAATGGAGAGTGGGTGGTTTCTATAGACCTCACCACAGCACTTTATAATCAGCACAGAGAAACTAAATCGGTATTAGATGGGGCTAACATTAATGATATTTGACAACATCAAAGGCTAAAAATGGTTTGATTGGCGCGACCAGCTCCATCTCTGTGTATGATTTCGAAGTCGCGTCGACGTTAGCTTCAAGCCATTAAATTAATGTTTCAATCTGGACGATGATTTCTTTTTATGCATCATCATTAATAAACCGGCTTCACTTTCAGACAATTCACAGGTGGCCATCAGATCCTGTTTATTGATTCCCTGTTTTACAAGATTAATTGCCTGTGAATACGACGCGCTGCCATTAGCATGTAACTCCAGTTGCTCGAGCCGCTGTGCCAGCAGTTTCTGATTCCTTTCAATCTTTAGTAAGCGCTCACCAAGCCCTATTGATCCTGCATTAAGCGCGGCAAGGTCATTTGACATACGATTCGACAGGGGGGGTTGTAGCGCGCTGATTGACAGGCTTTTAAGCTTTCTGCGGTGCCACAGATGCAAGTTAACCATAGCCAATAAAAGACTTATACTTGTTAATACTAACAGTGCGTTCATGTTTTTACTCCACAAGCAGCACTGTGTCAGACTTTACTCTCTAAAGCGCACCAATATCCAGCCATTCATCGTCGGTCAGAAGTTTATTCAGATCTACAAGGATCAATAACTCATCGCCACGACTAACAACACCTTCGATATATCGTGCGGTTTCATCATTACCCACACTCGGTGCTGTTTCTATATCAGCTCGGCTAACATTAACAACTTCAGAGACGCCATCCACCACAATACCTACTGTTTGCTGGTCAGATTCTATAATGACGATTCGTGTTGAGTCGTCCATCTCTTTAGCGGGAAGAGCAAAACGTTTACGTGTATCGATCACCGTTACCACGTTGCCACGCAAGTTAATGATACCTAATACAAAATCAGGAGCTCCAGGTACCGGTGCGATTTCGGTAACCCGTAAAACCTCTTGTACCAGCATTACGTTTATGCCATAAACTTCACCTTCAAGGCGAAATGTTACGCACTGTAGTGGATCGGTGCTGGTAGCAGCATCTATCATTTTATTTCCCCGCCATTCCAAACCCGACATAGTGTCAAATATTTAACTATCATCAGGTCCGTGTTGTTAATGTGCATGAAATATGCCAATAACCATATTTCAAGTATATCTAGTTTAGCCTACTCTGTAGGAAACGCTAGACTCAAAGTCTTTTTATTGTGTATTTTTTGTAATAATACAAGTGGATGTTAACACTCTTTTTACTTATCTCCTGCCAGCATTTCTGCAAAGGCACTGGTATCCATCACCGCACACATGTGTTCGATAGCCGTGCCTAACAGCCACGGACGCTTGGTGGTATTACTGCGCCATTTAACATCTTCTTTTTTAAGCCAGACAACATCACCAATTGACTCACATGCCAGCCCCCAGCGCTGATCATCCACCAGTAAAATATGACTCAGTCGTTCACCAGGCTCGTCAGCCATATCTTTTCTGTGCTCCGCCGGCAATACCATCACCGCCGTATCAATTACCTGAACCTTATTGCCATGATTCATTAATACCCCCAGATACCAGTCAGTCTGGTTCGGTGTTTCTACGACATTTTCCGACCATGGAATAACGCCGTTTAATGTAATCAACGGAACCGCTAGCGAAAGACCACCAACCTGAAATAACAGGCACTGAAATGCCGAATCTGCCCATTCAGGAGGCTCTGACTTTTGCACCAATGGTGTCGTCTGAGCCGTTTCAACCACCGTATCGTGTTTTATCTCGACGTTTTCTTCGAGATCAACATCGATTTTTTCTTCACTCTCTAGTGCGGTCTCTGCAACAGATTCGACCTCAGTTAGCACATCTGTTTCGGTCACTGTCGGTATTTCGACTTGCGGAATGGTTATTTTTATCTCGGCAGCCGGCTCTGCATAATCAACTGTGAGCGTTCTTTTTTCTTCAACGTCAGTTGAGACTTTTGCCAACATATCGGCAACAGATGGTCGCCGTGGAGTCTCTTTATCGACATCACTTATAGTCCTATCATTACCTGGCATTTTTTCTGATATGCCAGCATCAGTAGATTTAACTGTTGTGATTAGTTGTGGTGAGACCGCTTTGGTCTGCTGTTCTGCACCGGTTTTTTGCTCAGCGCTATCGCTACTAAAATCATCTGATAATAGTGACTGGAAGTAATCTTCAAGTGCAGATTTTTGATTGCTGAACTTGTGATCCGTCATACTGAAGCTTCCGCATTTTCTGGCTGCGCAGAATCGTCACTCAAGCCAATTAAATAATCTAATAAATGCGCATATGCTCTGCAGCCTCGACTGCTTGGCCGAGCGATAGAAAGAGGCACGCCGCGACGGCTGGCTTCACGAAACAAGGTATCGATGGGGACAACACCGTCCCAGATTTTTCCTTTGTAATCCGCTCGTAATTGTTTCAGCGTATCGTGAGAGGCCCGTAATCTCTGATCAAAAAAGGTCGGTACGATTGAATAGCTAATCTCTTGCTTACGCGCCTTGATGATCATATTCAGTGTATTCACCATGCGCTCAAGGCCTTTAGATGCCAAAAACTCTGTTTGCACCGGCACTAATAAATGATGACACGAGGCCAATGCATTAACCATTAACAGTCCCAGTACCGGTGGACAATCAATCACTGCGTAGTCATACTGATCTGAGATAGCTTTTAATGCTGTCTTTACCACCAAACCCATGCCACCATTGGTCCCCAGCTGGCGATCTAATGTCGCCATAGCAGACGATGCCGGCATAAATGATATGTTTTTAAATTTTGTTTTTATAACAATTTGTTGAGGAGTAGCCGTCTTATGAAACAAATCATAAACAGTGGGCTCCAGCTGATCCGGGTCACTGCCGAAGTAACTGGTTAAAGAACCGTGTGGATCTAGGTCGACTAATAGAACGCGCTTGCCACGCATACTCAGTGTTCCGGCGATGGTAATGGCTGTTGTTGTTTTACCAACCCCGCCTTTTTGATTTGCAACAGCCCAGACTTTCATTTTATTATTTAAATTTCATTTTATGTTTCTGAAAAAATATCGCTGCTGGTAAAAATTCTAACAACGACTCTTCTGTTCTTATTTCTGCCTTCAGGCGTATTATTACTGGCAACCGGCCGATGCTCACCAAAGCCGATTGCACCGAGCGTGTCAGGATCTATACCGAGACCCGCAAACAGATCAACAACACTAACTGCTCTGGCCGCCGACAATTCCCAGTTGGATGAATACTTTTGGGTGTGTATAGGGATATTATCACTATAGCCTAAAACATAAACAGGTTTATCGTAACCCAGTAACTGGTAACTTAATGGCTCAAGCACTTCTACGGCTTTCGACGACAGCGTCGAACTGCCGCTACGAAATAACACGCCCGAGCTGATTTCCACATCGATCCAGCGATTGGTTGATCTAATCTCAACCTCTCCTTTATCAACCCACTTTTTTAAATATTTGGTTAAATTACTTTTCACCAGTTTTGGCGAATGGCCGAGTTTGTTCTTAATTCTGCGGTTTTTTTTCTCAGCCGCGCTCAGGTCAGAAACCTTATCTGGAACCGGAGCAAGCATTTTAGGTGTTTCACCTATCTGAATTGCTGTCTTGCTGGCAACCGGTTGTGACTGTGGCCCGGCCTGATCATTAATATTCTGAAAAGCCGAGACGATGGAATCAGCCAGAACCCGGTACTTCCCTTCATTAACAGAGGAAATCGAATACATCATCACAAAAAACGCAAACAATAAGGTAATGAAGTCGGCATAGGATATTAACCAGCGCTCATGGTTTTCAGTATCTTCATCAGATTTTCTGCGTCGAGACATAAATTAACCTAATGTAAAAAACCCTGTAACTTGGTTTCAATGATTCTTGGATTCTCACCTTCAGAAATAGAAATAATACCCTCTGTAATTAACTCGTTTATCTGCGCCTGCTCACTGATAATCATCTTCAGTTTATTCGCTACGGGTAAAAAAACTAAATTAGCAAAGCCCACACCATAAATTGTTGCAACAAATGCAACCGCTATTCCTGCTCCCAGTTTACTTGGATCTGCCAGATTATTCATAACGTGTATCAGACCCATAACGGCACCGATAATACCAATGGTCGGACTATAGCCTCCCATAGATTCGAAGACTCTGGCGGCCTGCTTGGCTGAACGTTCATTAGCATCGATATCAACTTCAAGTATTCTTCGAATATTTTCTGGCTCATTGCCATCAACTACTAACTGTAAACACTTTCTAACGAACAGCGTTTTTTCAGTTTCGAGAAACCTTTCCAGCCCTAATAAACCTTCTTTGCGTGAGATATGACTCCACTTAATAATCTTTTTAATTTGCAATTCATAATCTACTTTAGGCGGAACAAAAATCCAGCCTGACATCCGCATGGAACGGATAAAAACACTCAGAGGATACTGAACCATCACCGCACCAACGGTGCCTCCAACCACAATTAGAAACGCTGTTCCCTGAAACAGGGCTGAGACATGACCTCCTTCAAGAAAGTTGCCACCTAAGATTGCGCTGACACCAATCAATAAACCCAGAACAGTCAATATATCCATGTTTTCCTGATTCCCTGACTAATCCGCCAACAGTTTAGTGATCGCCGGTAAAGGCAGAACATAATCAGCAAGATTTGCCTGCGCCACAGCCGCTGGCATACCATATATCAAACTGGTTTCTTCATCCTGCGCCCAAACCTGAGCACCTGTTTGTTTCATTCTGCGACAGCCTTCACGGCCATCAGCTCCCATACCGGTTAATATAATGCCCAGTGTTTTCGCACCCACTGACATTGCAATGCTTTCAAACGTATCGTCTATACAGGGTTTATAGTTCTGAGACGGCAACGACTCTTTTATTTTAACCACCAGATCGCGGCCTTTTTTAACCACATCAAGCTGCATCCCACCCGGTGCTACTAATGCAACACCAGCAACCAGCTTTTCATCATGAGTAGCTTCTCTAACTGAGATATTACATATTTTATCAAGTCGGTTTGCAAAGGCCTCGGTAAACTTCGGTGGCATATGCTGAACAATTAAAATAGGTGATTTAAATGATGCTGGAATGGTTGTTAATATAGACTGCAATGCAACAGGACCACCGGTAGAAGTTCCGATTGCAACCAGATTTACAGTACTCTCATCAAACGACTTCAATGTTCGTCGACGAGGTGCTTCAACCTGACTCGGTTGAGATGTAGCCGGTGCTGATACTTTGTTTAACTGTGTGTCAACTGGTTTGACTAACGGGCGCCTGCTCAAGGCCGATCTTCCCAGATCTTTAATCCGGCTGGTTAACAGTTTAACAGCGTCTTCACTTTGGCTGGAAATTTCTTCAAATTTTTTCGGCAGAAAATCAGCAGCACCCGCCTCCAGAGCATTTAATGTCGCTGTTGCTCCATCATAGGTTAATGATGAAAACATAAGAATCCGGGTCGGAGCCGTCTGCATTATCTGCTTTGTTGCTTCGATGCCATTCATCACAGGCATCTCGATATCCATCGTAATCACATCAGGTTTTAAAATCCGCGCCTGCTCGATAGCCTCTTTCCCGTTATTAGCACTACCAATCACTTCTATAAGCGGATCACTGCTAATAATTTCTGTTAACCGCCTTCTGAAGAATCCGGAATCATCGACAATTAAAACTTTGACAGTCATTTTATCTCTCAACTATTTTTTTTATGAAACCCGTCTTTAAAACGCTTTTCATAGAATGATTAAGAGGCTCCTTAAAAACCCTTAACAGCCCTGTGTTTGAACAAATTTCCTAAATCAAGAATTAATGCAATACCACCATCACCGGTAATAGTAGATCCTGCGAAACCGATTGAGCTGCTTAAAAATGCACCTAGTGGTTTTATCACAACTTCTTCCTGACCAATTACCATGTCGACCACGATACCCACGGTTTGGGTACCCATTTGAATAATGATAACCTGACCTTCGCCTTCTCCTTTATCGGATGTTTCTCCGTAAGGCAGCAACCACTTTGACAGATAAAAAACAGGAACGGCTTTTTCACGCACCATAATTACTGGCTGACCGTCAATAATATTCGGTGTTTTCGTTTCCATTTCTATAATTTCACGCACCATCGACAGTGGCAAAGCAAACGCGTGTTGACCCAGCTTAACCATTAAGGTCGGTAAAATTGCCAGCGTTAATGGTACTTTAATACTTAACTTAGTACCTTTACCCAGCTCTGAGTCAATATCCAGATGTCCATTCAGTTGCGTGATACGTGTTTTTACCACGTCCATACCAACACCACGGCCAGAAATATCCGAGATTTGCTCTTTGGTTGAGAACCCCGGCATAAATATCAGATTGAAACACTCCTTATCTTCAAGCCGGCTTGCCGACTCTCTGTCCATTAAACCTTTTTTCACCACCAGATCACGTAAAAGATCCGGATCCATACCGGCACCATCGTCTTCTATCGAGAGCAGTATATGATCACCTTCCTGTTCCGCCGCCAAGATCACAGTACCTTGTCTTGGTTTACCTACTCTTTCACGCTCATCCGGCATTTCAATGCCGTGATCAACCGAATTTCTGACCAGATGAACCAGAGGATCAGCCAGCGCTTCAACCAGGTTTTTATCCAGATCGGTTTCTTCACCGATCATCTCCAGTGAGATATCTTTCTTCAAGCTACGTGCCAGATCGCGAATAACCCTAGGGAAGCGACCAAATACTTTTTTGATTGGCTGCATCCTGGTTTTCATCACTGAGGTTTGCAAATCCGCTGTAACAATATCCAGATTAGAGATGGCTTTACCCATTTCTGAATCACCCAGATCCAGATCACCCTGCAGCTTGCCAAGACGATTTCGCACCAGCACTAATTCACCGACTAAATTCATAATGTCGTCAAGTCGTTCGGTGTCAACCCGTACCGTTGTCTCGCCTTTAGCTGCTGCCGGTGCCGTGGTCTTTTTAGGAGCAGCAGCAGGTGCTGCGGCCACTGGCGCCGGTTTTTCAGCCTTTACCGCAGCAGCGCTAGCACTGGTAACATTTGTTGATGTGGGGCCGACACCTTTACCATGCATTTCATCTAGCAGGTTTTCAAACTCATCATCAGTAATCAGTTCACTGTCAGATGATGCATTATCCTCGTTTTTACTGTCTTCTTTAGGGGGTTCAGGGGCAGCTATTTTGTTATCACCAGGTTTACCGCTGCCATGTAACTGATCGAGCAGGTCTTCGAATTCATCATCGGTGATCAGTTCATCTGAAGATGATTTTTTAGCCGCATCTGGGGCCGGTTTGACAGCCCCCGGCTTACCGTTTCCATGCAGCTGGTCCAGTAAGTCTTCAAACTCATCATCGGTGATGAGTTCGCTACTGTCTGTCGTGCTTTTCGCAACAGGCGGCTCATCATCCTTAGGGTTGCCGCCGTGTTTACCTTTACCATGCAGCTCATCGAGCAGATTTTCGAACTCATCATCAGTAATGTCTTCAGATGACAGCTCGGTTGCAGCAGCTTCAGTTTCAACGATTTCAGGTTCTTGTTCAGGCTCTGGCTCAGGCGCCACTACAGCTTCAGCTGCAGGCGCGACAGAATCACCAGGCACAGCATACAACCGTAGGTTATCCAGCAGGCTCTGCTCCGCACCAACCGGGTCATTACCTGATTGAATATCATTAAACATGATATTAACGACATCCAGCGCCTGTAAAATCACATCCATTAATTCTGGCGTAGCTACCCGTTCGCCTTGTCGCAACAAGTTGAATATATCTTCCGCAACATGGCAGGTTTCTACCATTACTTCGATGGCGAGAAACCCGGCTCCGCCTTTAATCGTATGAAAGCCCCTGAAAATGGCATTCAGTAACTCAGTGTCTTCTGGATTCTGCTCCAGATCGACAAGTTGTTCACCTAATAATTCAAGGATTTCGCCGGCTTCTACCAGAAAGTCCTGTAAAATTTCATCATCCAGATCAATACTCATAGACTAATACTCAAAACCCCAGACTGGCTAACAGGTCATCTACATCGTCCTGATTATTCATGACGTCTTCCGCTTCTTTTCCAGGAATCTGAGGTCCTTCCAGTTTACCTGCTGTACTTTTTTCAGAACTTTCGGTTGGTTTAGGTTTGCTACCTTCGCCTTGTAAACGAATTAAATTAACCAGATTCGTTTCGACGTCTTCAACCAGCGTAATCACACGGCGAATAATCTGGCCTGTTAAATCCTGAAAATCCTGAGCCATAAGGACCGTGTTTAAATTAGAACCGATCTGAGTCGTAATAATTTTTGAATGGGACAGAAAGCCGCTCAGGTCGGAAGCTAGCTGGCGGAACTGATCAGCACTTAATTCTTTGTTTATAAAACTAGACCAGCGTTGCTCCATATCATCAAACTGGGCATTTAGCTCATCAATTTTAGGCTGGCTGTCTTCAACCGCCGTCAGTGTTTTATCCGCTGACTGCTCTGTCATTGTCATGACATATTCCAGGCGCTCTTTAGCGTCCGGTATTTCACTTTCTGCGATATCATTAAAGCGATCATCCAGCTGAAAGTTCCTGATTGAATCGTGTAGCTCACGCGTTAATTTACCCAGCTCCTGAAATAAGGTGTTTTCCCGATAAGATGCAATCTCATCAAGCATACCATCGATATCTGTATCATCACCTTGTTCCAGATTTTCGATCAGTTTTTTACTTGCTGACAGTAATTGTTCTTTATCTATTCCCGAATTTTGCATATCAAACCCTTGTGCAATTAGCCGTCAATACGCTCGAAAATCTTGTCAATTTTTTCTTTCAACGTAATCGCAGTAAAAGGTTTGACAACATAACCGTTGACACCTGCCTGAGCGGCTTCAACTATCTGTTCCTTTTTTGCTTCTGCGGTGACCAATAGCACAGGCATTGATGCCAGCTTTTCGTCAGCGCGGACTTTTTTTAGTAAATCAATACCTGTCATGATTGGCATATTCCAGTCGGTGACCAGAAAATCAAAATTGCCGTTCTGCAGCATCGGCCATGCTGTCTGACCATCGTCCGCTTCCTGCGTATTATTAAAGCCCAGATCACGAAGCAGGTTTTTAACGATTCGACGCATTGTAGAAAAATCATCCACAATGAGTATTTTCATATTTTTGTCCAAATGTAGCTCCCCAGTTCAATAGAATTGTGTTAATTTCAAGAGTATAGCTAACCTACCCAAGATTGTAAGCGACTCCGCAACCTTATTAAAGCCTGTCCGTGAATCTGACTGACTCGAGATTCACTGACATTCAATACGGCACCTATTTCCTTAAGATTTAACTCGTCGTTATAGTACAACGACATCATCAATTGTTCCTTTTCGGGTAATTTTTGTATTTCACTGGCTAGCGCCTGTTTAAAGTCGCTTTCTTCCAGTTTTTTATGCGGTTCGGTGACTTTTGACTGGCCGCTGATACCGTGCTCATCCTCAACTTGTTCAAGACTGAATAAGCGAGCCGTCATACTGTCTTTTAAAATGGTGTGGTATTCATCCACACTCAGCCCCATATGCTCTGCCACTTCACTATTGGTCGAATCACGACCCAGAATATTCTCTACTTCGTGAACCGCTCGGCTCACATCACGAATCTTGCGGGTAACTGAACGCGGAGTCCAGTCTGTGCCTCGTATTTCATCCAGAATGGCTCCGCGAATTCGGATACCTGCGTAGGTTTCAAAACTGGCGCCCTGACTGGGGTCATAGTTTTTTGACGCTTCCAGTAAACCAATCATGCCTGACTGAATCAGATCATCGATTTGTATATTGCTGGGTAAGCGGTTACCAATATGGTGAGCGATACGCTTTACCAGAACCACATGTTCAGTAACCAGCTTATCGCGTTCATCGTGTTGGATTTGTTTGTACATTACGCAACCTGACGACATCGGTGCAACCCCTGTTTGTTCATTCAGCCTCGACTGCAGCGCTATATTTAATTAATCGTTCAACAAAAAACTCTAACTGTCCGCTGGCCTTATTCGGCTTAGGCCAGTGATTAATGGTTTTAGCCAGCTCAAGAAATGCACGGGACGCCGGGCTTGACGGGAATAACTTACACACCGCTTTTTGCTTTCTGACGGCTTTTTTCAGATTATCATCATAGGGTATATAGCCGGCCATATTCAAATTCACATCCAAATACAAGCCGGCCACGTGATTGAGCTTTTTAAACAGTTGGCGCGCTTCCAGCTCAGTGGGCACCATGTTTGCCAGTATCTGAAAACGCTGAATACCATGGTCCAGATTAAGTACTTTGATCAGTGCGTAGGCATCGGTTAAAGAGGCCGGCTCATCGCAAACCACGACCAGCACTTCATGCGCCGCTTTACAAAAGCTGATCACACTGTCACTAATGCCGGCTGAACTATCGATAACCAGCACATCCAGATCGGTATTAAGTTCTCCGAATGCCCGAATCATTCCAGCGTGTTGCTGCTGGCTCAGCTCCGCCATCATCTGCGTGCCGGAAGCAGCGGGTATGATTTTTAACTGGTCTGGACCTTCAATGATAATATCTTCGAGTTTTCGCTCGCCATTAATAACATGGGACAGGTTAAATGGGCTTTTTAAACCCAGCATCAGATCAACATTCGCCAGTCCCAAATCCGCGTCTAGTAGCATGACCTTATTGCCAGCAGCTATCAGCGACAGGGACAAGTTGACCGACACATTGGTTTTACCTACACCACCTTTACCACTGGCGACTGCGATAACTCTTACGGGTTTTGGGTTGTTCATTCGTCTTAAACCTGCGGCCTGATCAGTCATTTTTTCAATGAGCATTAATCCTGCCTTGATTAAAAGCCAGCGCTAAATCAGTTTCATCGATTTGTTCTGGGTTCTTTTTTAATAAATCCAATGCTCTTGCCACCAGTTCTCTGGCATAAGCGTTTTGTAAGTCTTCCGGTACAGCCTGTCCATCACTGGTATATGCCAGTGGTAACTGGTGCCGAATCAGCATACTGATGGCACCACCAAGACTGGCCGTTTCATCTAACTTGGTAAAGATACAGCCACTGATTTCTGTCAGTTTAAAGCTGCGGATAATTTCATCTAACGCACTGGTCTGTGAGTTGGCTGCCAGAACCACGTACGAGCGGACATTATCCGCTCCCTGTTTTAGGGTGTTAAACTGCTCACATATTCTCATATCCTTTTGACTCATACCCGCAGTATCGATCAAAACCAGTTTTTTATCGTAAAGATTTTGCAAAACTTTATGCAATTCATTGGAGTCTTTCGCGTTATGCACGGGTATTCTTAAGATTCTTGAATAGTTATAGAGCTGCTCCTGTGCGCCTATGCGGTAATTATCAAGAGTAACTAGAGCGATATTATCCTGACCGTTAGCCATCACATAACGCGCTGCAAGCTTGGCTATGGTCGTGGTTTTACCGACACCGGTGGGTCCGACCAGAGCGACTATACCCTGACGGCTTAAAATATCATCTGTTGCGACTGGGATTGCCTGAATCAAGTTATTGATCGCCTGTTTAGATGCTTGCTGCACATCATTATTATTAACTTTATCAATCACTTGTTTTGATATATCTACGGTTAATCCTAGTTCAGAAAATCGTTTTAGCAAGCCAATAGTGGTCGGATTTTGCTTTTTTTGATGTTCCCAGCTCATCATGCTGACCTGGCTTTCCATCATCGCCCGCAAAGCTTTTAACTCCTGCTTCAGACTCTCTGTCTCAAGTTGCTGCTGAGCTGAGATATGAGGCTGTGTATTCAAATGCGTCGGCGCCTCATCATCAACAATAAACTGCGAATAATCGATTTTCTCTCGACGTTTTTCGGGTACTTTTTGAAGCGTATCAAAGTCCTGCGCGGGGTATCTGATTGCGTCATTTGATACGGTTTCATCAGGCATTGCTGGGCTTGCGTGAAAACGCTGCTGCAACGCTGACTCAGAAGCCTCCGGCGCCGCAGCCTGCATCGCAGCAGAGAAACTGACTCGATCTTCAGCAAATGCGGGCCTGCGAGGCTCATCCGGGATTTCAGCATAGGTACGGTAAGCGCGTTTTTTTTCTTTAGGTGCCGATTCAAGGTGCGCCTTATTGTCATAGTCATTAGAAGCCAGTATTTCGACCCCTTCATCCACCATCCGGTTTGATAAAATAACGGCCTCTGCTCCCAGACTCTCCCGAACCTGCTGCATGGCGTTTCTCATATCTGATGCTATAAATCGTTTTACTCTCATCTTTTATCTCTTTTTATCCGGCTACTGTATCAAGCATCCAGGGTTTCAGTGTTATTGCCCACTGTCGCCACCACTTTAATTTGTTTATTGTCGGGTATTTCGTTATAGGCCATCACATGCAAGCCTCTGATCGCGTGTCGAACCAGCTTAGACAGATACGACCGGATCGGCGGAGCAACCACCAAAATCGAGGCCTCGCCTTTGATTTCCTGTTGCTGCGTGACTTGCTCCAGCGATTTAAATAACCTGTCCGCCATCCCTGGCTCGATCCCCATCGCGCCATTTGACGCACTCTGTACTGATTCAAGCAATAATTGTTCCAAAGGTGGCTCTAGGGTAATAACAGGCATTTCAGCCTCTACACCAATGATGTTCTGGATGATTGAACGGCCCAGTGTGACGCGCACGTAGGCCGTCAATTCGTCAGGATCCTGACTTCTGACACCATTATCCGCCAAAGTCTCGGCAATTGATCGCATATCCCGGATCGGTACCGCCTCTTTTAACAGGCTCTGTAAGACTTTTACAATAGTACCTAGGCTCAGCGTTTTCGGCACCAGATCTTCTACCAGCTTAGGCGAACCTTCTGCCAGCTTATCCAGCATTTGTTGCACTTCTTCGTAACCAATTAATTCATAGGCATGTTCTTGCAATAACTGACTTAAATGCGTTGCAACAACGGTCGCAGCATCAACCACGGTGTAGCCCAGAGTCTGCGCATGATCACGCTGATTGCCATCAATCCAGACCGCTTCCAGCCCAAATGCAGGATCCATCCCTTTAACACCCTGCAGTTCACCGTAAACAGTACCGGGGTTAATCGCCATCTCGCGTTCCGGATGAATCTCAGATTCACCAATCGGCACACCCAGCAAGGTAATGCGATAAGCATTGGGGCTTAAATCAAGATTATCTCTGATATGAACAGGCTGAATCAGGAAACCAAAATCCTGTGAGAGTTTTTTTCTGACGCCTTTAATGCGGCTTAACAACATGCCATCCTGATTACGATCAACCAACGGAATTAAACCGTAACCGACTTCCAGACCAATTAAATCAACCTGTTTGACATCGTCCCAGCTCAGTTCTTTGGTTTCACCCGGCTGCTCAGCAGACCCTGCCGGAGATTGAGACGCTCCCAGCACTTCACCACTGAGGGCTTCATCGCGTGGTACTCGGTGATCAAAATAATACGCGGTTAAGGCTGACATCAAGGCCAGTGATAAAAATGCCATATTCGGCATGCCTGGTATTGCGCCTAATATGCCCAGAATAGCCGCTGTAACCCACAAAGGTTTGGTATTTTCAAATAACTGACTGATGACTTGCTGACCCAAATCCCGTGCTTTTGAGTTACGCGTGACGATAATGGCGGTTGCCGATGACAATAACAGCGACGGAATCTGCGCCACCAGGCCATCACCAATAGTTAATAAGGTATAAAACTGTACCGCATCATTAGCCGACAGATCGTGCTGTACAATACCGATGGCCAGACCGCCTACGACATTGATAAACAGGATTAATATACCGGCAATTGCATCACCTTTAACAAATTTACTGGCACCGTCCATTGAGCCGTAAAAATCAGCTTCGGCTGAGACATCTTCACGCCGAGTACGCGCCGTTTCCTGATCAATCAAGCCGGAGTTTAAATCGGCATCAATCGCCATCTGCTTTCCGGGCATGGCATCCAGTGTAAATCGCGCACTGACCTCTGAGACACGGCCAGCACCCTTAGTCACCACGATAAAGTTAATGATAACGAGAATCGCAAACACCACTAAACCCACCGCATAATTACCACCGATGACAAATTCACCAAACGCTTCAATCACACTACCGGCGGCACCGGTACCGGTATGGCCTTCCAATAACACCACACGGGTTGAAGCCACATTAACCGATAAACGCAATAAGGTAGCGATCAACAAAACCGTTGGAAAAACTACGAAGTCGAGCGGTCTAGCGGCATACACACACACCAGCAGCACCACCAATGACAAGCCGATATTAAATGTAAAGAATATATCCAGCGCAATGGCTGGCATCGGCAGCACCATCATTGAGAGCATGGCCATTAATAATATCGGGGCTGCCAGACCACGATCCGCTGCATATTGTAAATTTCTAAGTACGGCTTCCATCACTCACTCCAGATCAATGTCGACGACCATTAGATGGGTCAAAAAATTCATCGGTAAATTGTTTATATTCATCGGGTAACGTTGTTTTTGGCACCTCGGGGGCTTTAGTGCCTTCTTTCTTGGCTGTTTTCAGATGAAACACATAAGCCAGTATCTGCGCCACAGCCAGATATAAGGCCTCAGGAATCTCATCACCAATCTCTGTTTTGTAAAATACTGCACGCGCCAGTGGTGGTGCTTCAACCAGTGTTACATTATTGTGTACAGCCACTTTTCGAATACTGGCAGCAATCAGGTCAGCACCTTTAGCCACCACTACCGGAGCCCTGCCGCTAATTTGATCGTATTTCAGGGCAACCGCAAAATGTTCCGGATTGGTAATAACCACATCCGCTTGCGGCACATCTTCCAGCATCCTGCGCTCTGACATCTCACGCTGTAATTGCCTGATTTTGCCTTTTACTTCAGGCCGCCCTTCCGAGTCTTTCATCTCGTCTTTGACTTCCTGTAGTGTCATCCGCATTTGCCGCATGTGGTCCCAGACCTGAAACGGCACATCAATCGCTGCAATAATCATTAACGCTATACTTAGCATTAAAAATCCCCAGCCAAATAACTCTCCGGCGTGCGCCATTGCCGCTTCAACAGACTGACTACCCAGCTTCAAAAAGCTATCGGCCTGTGACCACAAAACAATAATCGAAACCGCCGTCACCAGAAAAAACTTGGCCATGGTTTTAACCAGCTCAACCAAACTTTTCATCGAGAACATCTTTTTGATGCCGCTGATTGGATTGAGCTTGCTAAATTTTGGTTGTAATGACTCCCAGCTAAAAGCCCACCCTCCAACCAGAATAGGTGCCACTAAGGCTGCTATAAACATGATTACCAGAAAAGGCAAAATGATAATTAAGGCATCAATAACACTGTCAAGAAACCGCGTTACAATCATTATCGGATCAAAAATTTCAGCTCTTGAAGGCGTCAGCCCTTTAATCATTAGCTTTGTTAAGCCATCGGTAAACATACTCCCCATGATCAACAATGCCGCTGCTGCCAGCGCCACAATCGCCATGGTGTTAAAATCGCGCGAGCGCGCAATCTGGCCTTTCTTTTTCGAGTCGGCCTGGCGTTTGGGGGTGGGTTCTTCGGTCCGTTCCTGACCGCTCTCTTCAGCCATTACTTCGCCCCCGCACTAATGGCCTGATGCGCCGCATCAAACGCGTGCATAATCTGGTTTGAAAACTGCGGCAGCATGCTTGGTAAGGTCAGCATTAATAAAATAAAACCCAGCAGTAACATCAATGGAAAACCAACTGCAAATATATTTAGCTGTGGCGCTGCCCGGGTAATCACACCCATGGCAATATTCGACATCAGTAAGGCCGTTACTGCCGGTATCGCGACCAGAATCGCGCCGACAAACATCTGACTGCCCCAGGCTACTACCTGCCAGATACCATCCCGAGTCATACCAGTTTCCGCTACCGGTAAAATTTCAAAACTTTGAATCACCATTTGCAATAACAATAAGTGACCATTCATTGATAGAAATAATAAGGTCGCAATAATGATGAAATATTGTGCCACTACCGGTACCTGCACACCGTTTTGCGGGTCCATCATACGGGCAAAACCCAGTCCCATAGCCATCGCAATGGCTTCGCCTGCGATAACCAATAATTGAAATGCCATCTGTAAGAAGAAGCCCATTGCCGCGCCAATAATGACCTGCTGTCCGAGGATTAACAGTCCTTGCAAAGAAATAGGATCAACCCCTTTCACCGGCTCAATCACAGGATATAACGCGACGGTTACCAGCACAGCTAAGACCACTCTGATACGCACAGGAAACGACGATGCAGCATAGATAGGCGCTACCATCAGCATTGCGCTGATACGCACAAATGGCCAGTAGGCACTGGTAATAATCTCGTTAATCTGTTGCAGGTTAATAGTCACGGGATATGCCGTTTAACCCAGCATGGAAGGAATGTTGGTGATCAGGCGGGTCGTGAAGTCGACAATATTACGCAGCATCCACGGTCCAAATACAAATAACGCGATAACCAGAATGCCGAGCTTGGGAATAAAACTTAAGGTCATTTCATTAATCTGCGTTGCCGCCTGAAACATACCCACAATTAAACCAACAGCCAGCGCTGATAACAGCATCGGTGCAGCCAGCAATATGGTCATCCATAATGTCTGGCTAGCCAGCATCATGACGGTATCCTGATTCATGCAATGTTCCTCAACGACAAATTTTTGACAAAATGTAACACGTAATACACTAACTGCATTAACCGTGCCTATTTACACAAGGTCGAGGTATTTTATTAAAGAAGCCTGATGCAGCGGCTTTTAGAAGAAACTCAAGTGACAAAACTCATGGCCAGCGTACCTGTAATCAGGGCCCAGCCATCAATTAATACAAATAACATCAGTTTGAAAGGTAATGAAATAATCAGTGGTGACAACATCATCATACCCATCGCCATTAATACTGATGCGACCACCAGATCAATGATTAAAAAAGGAATAAACAACATAAAACCGATCTGAAAAGCGGTCTTTAATTCACTGGTTAAAAAAGCCGGCAGTAATAAAGAAAATGGCACGCTTTCGGGTGAATCAATCGTGCCGTGATCTGCTATTCGGGCAAACAGTGCAATATCATCTTCGCGAGTTTGCGCCATCATAAAATCATGGAATGGCTGTTTAAGTTTTTCAATAGCCGCATCGGCTGAGATTTTTTCTGCAACATAAGGACTGTAGGCTTCGTTATACACTTTGGTAAATACCGGCGACATAATAAAAAAAGTCAGAAATAGTGAGAGCCCGATTAATACTTGATTAGATGGAGTCTGTGCGGTACCCAAGGCCTGCCTTAAAATTGATAAAACAATAATAATGCGGGTGAAGGATGTCATGGTTAACAAAATCGCAGGCAGTAATGACATGACCGTCATTAATGCCAGTATTTGTAATGTTACGCTGTATTGTTTACCTGCTGCGGTGTCCTGTACCGTGATGGCCGTGAGCCCGGCATCTGCAAAGACACTGGCTGGCAGTAAGCCCACGATTAGCGTGAGCAATGTCAGCACGATGGATTTATAGCGAATAGCTTTGATAATGGCTGTATTGGCGAAGACTTTAGAAAAAATAGACGTCATTTTTTTATGGTGTTATTCAGTGCCTGCACAAACTTGGCCTTAAAATCAGTCGCTGAACCGGTTGTCTGTTCGGCGATATTCTCATAGTCGCCTTCCAGTTGGTGCAGGGTATTGACTTGTCCCTGAGCCACTCCTAATAAAAGGCGTTTGTTTTCGACTTGTATCAATACCACTTTTTCACGTGGTCCAAGTGACAGACCACCTAACAGGCGAATCCTTTGTGAACCCGACAGCTGCATACCACCCATTCGACGAACCACCCAGGCCATCAAAAATATCAGTGCCAGCACCAGACCTAGCCCGAGAAACATATTGGCAATACTAGAAGCCGATAACGGGTCGACCGGCATCACTTTTTCTTCCGTAGCGGCATTTACAGCCAGTGGTAACAGCAGCATTGATGCCACTACCAGATTGTGTAGTCGAGACATATTGACCATTACCTTAAATGCTTAACGCGATCAGCAGGACTGATAATATCCGTCAGCCTGAGACCAAATTTTTCGTTTACCACGACCACTTCGCCACGCGCAATCAGGGTGCCATTAACCAGTACATCCATCGGTTCACCAGCCAGCCTGTCGAGCTCAACGACAGAGCCCTGATTTAGCTTCAAAAGGTTTCGAATACTGATTTGGGTGCGTCCAATTTCCATAGAAATATATACAGGTATATCCAGAATCGCATCCAGCTTTACATCTTCAACAGAGCCTTTCTCAGACACCATGCTGTTGCGCTCAAAATCTTCCATTTCATGCTTCTGAATATTTAGCGCATCTGCCGGGTTATGATCTTTTTTTGCCGTTGCGGTTACAGTCTCAGCTTCTGTTTCTGCCTGTTCCTCCAGTGCCGAAGCCCAGTCATCATCGGCAGACTCAGTTACCTCAATATCATCTTCATCACTCATTGTAACTACTCCACATACAGAACTACTGCTCTAATAATTTAAAATCTATGGTTTCTCGTTTAACGACTTCTTCTACCCGTACCGACACATTGCCATTTGAAACCCCCATTTTTCCCCGGAACAGCGGAATATGTTCGACCTCAATCATAACTTTGTCAGGCATATCAAACGGAATCACGTCGCCAACCTTTAATTTATTGATCGAGGCAATACTCATTTTGGTATCCATAATTGTGGATGACATATTAAGCTTAGCCTCAAATATTTCACTTCTTAACGAGCCTATCCAGCGATCATCAACCTCTGTTACATCACTTTGTACACCAGCATCGAGTAAATCACGGATTGGCTCAACCATTGAATACGGCATGGTAATATGCAGGTCACCGCCGCCGCCCTCAAGGTCTATTCTGAAGGTGCTGATAACAACCACTTCCGTCGGGCTGACGATATTCGCTAGATGCGGGTTGACTTCTGCGCTTTGAAATTCAAACGCTAATTCAACCACCGGCTCCCAGGCCTTTGCCATGTCGATGAAACACTGCTCCAGCAACATCTGAATAATACGCTGCTCAGTGGGAGTGAAATCACGGCCTTCAATCTTGTTGTAAAACCGCCCTTCACCACCAAAGTAATTATCGACAACAACAAAGACCAGCTTCGGGTCTATCACGAATAAAGCCGTGCCTCTTAAAGGTTTGACCCGTACCAGATTTAAACTGGTAGGTACGTATAAACTATGCACATACTCAGCAAACTTAAGCATGCGTACACCGCTGACTGACAGCTCTGCATTACGGCGCAATAAGGTAAACAAGCTAATGCGGAAATTTCGAGCAAAACGCTCATTGATCATTTCCAGTGTCGGCAAACGTCCACGTACAATACGTTCTTGGCTATTAAAATCATAACCACGAGCAACGCCATCATGCGTATCGGCTTCTGTGTCTATATCGCCGCCATCAACTCCATGGAGTAAGGCGTCGATTTCATCCTGACTTAATACATCTTGTGCCATATTGTTTTAATCTACTGCATCACGAAACTGGTAAACAAAAAGGCTTCAATCTTATTCGGCTCACCGGCATCTTTTAATACCTTGGATGTCACCTTGACGGCTTCTTTGCTTAACTCACGTTTACCTTTTACAGTATTTAACTCCTCATATTTTTGACTGCCAAACAGCAATAACAGATCGTTTCTTATTCTTGGCATATGCTTCTCGATGGCTATTTTTACAGCTTCATCGTAGGTCATAACCTGAACATTCACCTGCAGATATGCCGCCTGTGACTGCTCTTCAAAATTGGCAAGAAAGGTCGGCTCAAGTGGCACATATATGGGTGTTTTCGGCGCCATAACTTCTGTGCTTACAGTTTCACCATTGGCATTGACCACCGCTGGACCTTTATTATTCATCATCATAAACAACGCCACACCGACACCGATTACAACCAGTAATAAAATCACCAGGGCAATCACTATTATTTTCAGTGATCCAGCTGAATCTTTCGCATCATTTACATCATTTTGGGCCATTAGCCTGAACTCCAACGCTAGATTAAGTAAAGCAAAATATATGCCTATATTTGCTCAAAGAACAAAAACTTAATTATTTTAAAAAAAAACGCCTATTCGATTGTTTTCTAAAGAAATAATAGACCATTATTGACGAAATTTTAGAATTTAAACAGCTAATTTATTTACCTGAGGTCGATAAACGACAAGTTACTGACACCAAATTTCTGACATCTGTTATAAACTACTGGTATGTTTAATCTTCCGCCACTGCATTCTAGCAAACCTATCGATGCCAAAATCATCCCGGTCGTCTTACAAACCTGGCAGATTGGTCAGATATTTGAAAGCCGTGCAAAAACCAGCAGTAACGCTCAGGGCGAGTTTTTATTACAAATTGGCCAGCATTTGATCAATGCCAAGATCAAAACACCAATCCAGGCAGGCGAAGAACTCAAGCTACAGGTCAGCAAACTGGGTTTTGAACCGGTTTTAAAGATCATCACTCCAACACCTGCAGCGACCGATGCCATTACTCTCTATCTGAGACAAGCCGTTCCACAAAACAACAGTATCCAAAAATTACTCAATCTGGTGCAACGGATTCAGCCTTTAATTCCGTCAACATCGGCTCTGACACTAACGCCAGTACCGATACAAAACAAGCTATCGGCCGATAACTTCAGTATTGGTACGGTCATTTCGGCCTCTGACAACAGCGTCGAGTTCGGCCAGGTGAATCTTAAAGCACCCGAGATTGGCCTGCCAGCTGCAAAAATGACGTTAACAGAGAAAGATAACGGATTGCTCAAGGTTGTCGATGAAATAGCGAGTGGGACAAAAAATAAAGCTCCAGATCAGACTTTAGATTTAAAAACATTTAGCCGACAGTTACAGACACTGCTGCAGATTCCGCTTAAAGCCGAGAATGCTTCAGCAGACAAAATACAGCTTTTTTTACAACAAAGTGGCTTTAACCTTGAAAACAAGATTTTAAAAAACAGCGAAATACCGGTTAAGGACCTGAAATTTAATCTGATTCAGTTAAAACAAACGGTTGATCAAATTCTAGCCAAAACACAGGTTCCGGCTGTTATTAAGAACCCTGAACTAATTAGTACCTTAGCTGCTGAATATCGCCTGCCTGCGATTGCCAATTATTTACTTTACGGTATCGCAGCAGCTGAAAAAGCTGAGATCATTGGTTTTATTAGTCACCCGACAAGCTTTAATAACAACACTATCAGCGATAAACAGTCATTTATTTTTCAGGCTGTTCAGAAATTTTCTGCCAAAGAGATGGCTCAACTCAAGCAATGGATTCAGTTTATTCCGACACTCACTGAAATTCGCCAGTTAATTGAGCAAAGCATCAATACCATTACCAATCACCAGTTGCAGGCACTGCAAGTTGAAGCAGAAGCCGACTCTGCTTTCATGGTGTTATTTAACTTGCTAGTATCTAAAAACACTGACTGGATTGATTTATTTAATATCAAAGTCAATAAGCAGCAAGCTGACGAAGAAACCCACTGGAGCGTTACTATTCAGATGGAAATCGCTGAGATGGGCCTGCTTGAGGCCCGTTTGATACTGGTTAACAAGCAGCTACACGCCGGTTTAACCAGTGAATCAAATGCGACTCACCAGTTAATTAACGAGCATTTACATCTTTTGCAATCAGCCTTAACCCTTGCCGGCTTTGATGTCGCCACTATCAGCAGTAAACACGACAAAATAAAGCCTATCGATCAGCGCCTGCCCGGTCACGGGCCATTGCTAGAAGATAAGGCATAGAGAAACCGATGAAACAAAAGATACCGGTCGCCATCGCACTTGAATATGATCAGCAAAAGGCGCCTGTGGTTAAAGCCACTGGCAGCGGTGAACTGGCCGAACGCATTATAGAAATCGCAAAAGAAAACAATATCTATTTACAGGAAGATGAGGGTCTGATTGAAATACTGGCAGAGCTGGAATTAGGCGATGAGATTCCAGAGCAGCTCTATAAAGCCGTGGCCGAGGTGATTGCCTTTGCCTATATTATTAAAGGCAAGTTTCCTCAGAATTTTCAACAATGACGCCGGTATAGCTAAGAGCCTGCGATAGATGCCACGGACTACAGCAATGGTCACGATGCGATCTCAGGCCTTCTGAAACAAAGCCTCAGTAATAACCTGCTGTTTTTTGCCAACTTGTTAACATTTAAAGCTATAAAGATCAGGTTATTACTATTTCATTTACCTATAATAATCTATACTTTATACAACATTATCTTAACTACAGTTAAATACGCCGTTTACAGGAATACCAACAAATGATGATTAGTATTACCCCATTATTCAATGCCATATTAGAGAAAAGATACGTACTAATACTTCTGATCAGCGCACTCTTATCATCTCCTCTTGCTCTGGCTGCCAATAATCAGGACCAGTTAAGAGAGCTCAAAGAACAGTTACATCAGGCCAATGCAGACCTTCGAAAATCAAAAGTACGCTATGAAACGCTTGAAATCGAACGCAACGCATCGCAATCAAAGTTACTCACAATCAAAGCCAGCGTCGATGAAGAACGTAAAAAACTCAAAGATTTGCGCACAGCAGAAGAGCAGTTCCCAAATATTGACTTTACCGACCAGTTAAATAAACAACGCGGAGTCTGGCAAAAGGCTAATCGTAATTACCTCACAAATTCAGCCTTTGTTAAAGCGCTGGACGACAAAATCAGCGACAGTCGTGCCAATTACGATATCAATCTTAGAAAACAAAAAAGTATTCAGGATTCGATTAACGATTTGTCTGACCGACTCGCCGGCAGCAAGTTACAAGATCAGCTTAAAAACCTGCGTCACTCCAAACGTATTGAAGTATCAGTCCGGGAAACTTGTAGCCTGACCGTGACAAAAGATAAATGCCGCGATCAGGCACGGGTCAAGGCTGAACGCAACGCCTCTGAAAAAGGCGCAGTGGTTGTGATCGAATCCGTGACCGAGGTTAAAAACTTTAACTTGAGCAAGGACGAAGTCAGAAGCAAGGTCAAAGCACGTATTTCAGATATCCGCGTGATCAAAGATTCATACGATTTAACTGCTGATAAAACCGGCTGGGTAATCGATTATGCGATCAGCGCACTGGTTACACCCAGCGTAACAGAAGAAATGATTGCCGATCTAAAAAATCAAATTATCCAGAATTTAGACAGTGATCTGGGTACACCGACACTGAACCCGGCTGCCACAATTACAGACATTAACATTAACACTAACAACAACACTCAAGCACAACAAGATCTCCTACAAGACAAGCAACAGAAGGCCCAGCTTGAACTTGAGAAGGCATCACAAATGGCACTAAAAGAAGATCAGGCACAGGCCGAGCTTGAAGCTCAGGCCATTCGCCGTCAAGCCGAAAATATCGCCCGAAAAGAAGCGAAAAAACAGGCTGATGATGAAGCTAATCTGAGCCAGAAATTTTTCCCAACATTTTAAATCTTTGAGGACCCGTGAATGAAAAAAGTATTATCCTTACTGCTGATCACATTAGGCACACTACAGAGCATTGATGTAAATGCCGAGATGCTGTTCAGACCTCGCGCATCAGTTGGTGTAGCCAAATATGAATTATCCTTTCTGGATCAGACACAGGGCTCCATTACCGATACCTCGTATTTAACCTTAGGCGCTGGTATCACACTGGCTTCAGGCCGTACTTTTCTTGACCTTTCAGTCGGCACATCACTGGGCGGCCAGCATGATTACACGGCAAATGGTCAGACAGAAGTTTTTCAGCGCACTGATTTCGCCGGCACTCTGGGTTATGTATTAAATTCATCTATGTCGGTTTTTGCCGGCTTCAAATCTGGTAGTTCTTATTTTGAGAACCCTACTGCTAATTCCAGCTACATGTCATTTAACTCATCCGGTCTGTTTGGTGGTGCCAGCCTGTCATTACGTCTTGGCACAGATGTACTTTCATTAAACGGCGCACTGGCATTGATGAACGGCACTCTAGTCGACGATGATCAGACAATTAATCATTTTAACGAAAAGGCTAACACGGTTGGTGTCAGTGTCGGCGCCTCCTATGTAATCAACTTATCGAAAGAATCAGGCTTCATACTGAAAGGCTCACTACAGAGCTATAGTTTTGCAAACTGGAGTGGTAATTATTCAGATAACAATAATTTATCTGATCTTAAAGAAAGTATTGTTTCTGGCAATCTGGCCTATTTTGTCAATTACTAACGTAAAACCACGCCTTCATGAGGACCGCAGCGGTCCTCTTTTTGAAAAAATACCAATATGATGAAAAATCTTCCTGTACTTATTATTACCACATTATTGCTGAGTGCCTGCATGAGCAACAGCCGAACCAGTGTGAGTCTGGATACTAGCATTCAGCTACCACACTGGTATCACAACCCCAATATTCCGGGTTATGTGGGTGTCAGTACGATTGCACCGCCTCAGTCATTTGGAGGTATTAAAGCACAACAAAGAGTAGCCGAGCTCAAGGCACAGGCTGAACTAGGCCGAATGAAGCAACTGCTAGTGCAGTCAGAAACTCATCTTCAACAGTCAAATCAACAGCAAAGCAGGATGGACACCCATTCCAGACTCTCATCTGCAACGACTCTGGATTTATCCCGTGCAGTCATTCGCGAACAATGGCAACACCCATTGAGTGGAGACCTTTATATCTGGATGCTGGTGCCCAAGCCATAATCAACCGCCTCACAGTTTTATAAGTGGCGTTACCCCAACTTGTCTTTATTTAGCGGACTATCGCTTTTAGTTCATCCACCAGTCGTTCACACTCTATCTGAGTGCCGATGGTGATACGCAAATAATTTTCAATTCTGGGCTGTTTGAAATGACGGACAATAATATTTTTTGCACGCAATCCTTCAGCAATAAGCTCAGCATTGATTGCTTTATGTTCAGCGAATATGAAATTGGCTTTTGACGCCGCTACCGAAAAACCCAGTGCCAGTAACTGCTCATTAAGCCAGCTACGGCTATTGATAATTTTTTCACACTGCGCCGAAAAATAATTATTATCCTGAAATGCAGCAATCGCACCGGCGGTTGAAAAACGATCCATAGGGTAAGAATTAAACGAGTTTTTCACTCGCTCCAGCGCTTCTATTAAGCCGCTATCTCCCACCGCAAAGCCAACCCTCAAGCCTGCCAGTGAACGTGATTTTGACAGCGTTTGTATTACCAGAAGATTTGGGTATTTATTAACCAGCGCTATCGCACTGTCTCCACCAAAGTCGATATAGGCTTCATCAACCACCACAACAGAATCGGTATTGTGCTGTAAAAAATCATCAATAGTTTCCAAGCTCAGTAATTTACCTGTCGGTGCATTTGGGTTTGCAAAAATAACACCACCGTTTGCTATTTTATAATTGTCCAGTCGAATATTGAAGTCGTCATCCAGCGGAATCTGTTGATACTCAATTTGATAGAGCTTGCTATAAACGGTATAAAAACTGTAAGTAATATCAGGAAACAACAGAGGCTGATGATGATTAAGCAAAGCCTGAAAACAATGTGCCAGCACTTCATCCGACCCATTACCGATGAACACCTGCTCTGGTTTAAGCTTGTAATAATCGGCGATACAGGCTTTTAAATCGGATGACTCAGGATCAGGGTAAAGCCGTAACTTATCATTTGCCTGTGCCTGCATGGCCTGGATGGCCAGAGCGGATGGAGGGTACGGGTTTTCATTGGTGTTGAGCTTAATCAGTTTATCTGTTTTAGGCTGTTCACCCGGCACATATGGAGTCAGTTGATTGACCAGCGCACTCCAGAAACGACTCATTTTATACTCCCAAGCTTTATAACAGGCAGAATTTAAACCGCTATAATATCAGGCTATTCGCATTCTGATAACTGTTTAAAGCAATGCACTGACTTAGTCCCATCTGAAATACCATGAACCAAACAGCAAAAAGACAATGCTCTGGCTCAGCAACACCGTAATGTGATAGCCCACGTCTATCAAACCGGCACCGTCAATCATGATAGCTCTTGCGGCTGCTGTCACGTGTGTCAGCGGAAATACTTCTGCAATAGCCTGCATCAGCGGCGCGGCGCCTTCAAGCGAGAACCATACTCCTGAAAAAAACATCATTGGCCAGCTAAACAGATTGAGCAAACCGCCTGCCGCTTCTTCGCTGGTTATTCTTGCGGCAATCACCAGACCCAGACTGATCATACTCAAAGCGCCAAGCGCAAAAACCAGAAATAAACTGGCGTAAGAACCATTCATTACAAAACCAACAAAATAATTCGTCGCGTAAAACACAAAAGCCGTTACCAGCATGATTAAGATCATCCGTGAGACAATTTGTGCCGATAAATATTCAAAGGCGCTAATCGGCGTAGCTTTAAGTCGTTTGAGCATGCCATTTTTACGGTAACGCACAATCACAAAGCCGACACCAAATAAGGCACTGAACATCATGTTCATCGACAAAATACCCGGAATTACCCAGTCGATATAACGTATTTGTTTTCCGCTGACACTTTGTTTATGAAACCCGCTGTTATCAACACCTAATAATACTTTTTCAACAAGATAACCTGAAGGAGACTCGGTATTTATCCAGTACTGCTGTTTCTCTGCATCTAACAACATATCAACCTGATGACGCTCTACCTTGGATACGGCCCGCTCAAAGTCATCGACCTGATAAAATTCGATATGCTTCAATTGCATAAACTTCTGCGACACACTACTCGCCAGATTCTGATTAATAACACCAACTTTAAACTGCTTTCCAATATCACCTGAAAATGCAAACGAAAAACCCGCCACAATCAATACCGGCATCAGAATATTCCAGCCCAGCGATGAGCGATCGCGCAAGAACTCTTTATTTCGAGTATTTAATAATGCCAAAAACCTGGTAAAAACCATAATGCTACATCCTTAATTCTTTGCCTGTTAATTCCAGAAACAAATCATCCAGCGTCCGTGAACGGATTTGTAGCTGCGCCAGTGACACATTACTCTTGATAAGACTGGCGATAACCTGATTCACATCACAAGTGGTTATTTCAATATGATCATCTCTGCTATGGGCATTTAATGAACTCATATCAAAGCCTTCTACTGCCGTTGCGGGCAACTGTAACACCACATCGTTAAAGTGAGCTGCCAGTAATTCTTTTGGTGTTCCGTGAGCAATGATTCTGCCGTGGTCCATAATCGCAATTTCATCACACAGTGTATATGCCTCATCCATGTAATGAGTGGTCAGTATAATGGTTTTGCCATCGGCTTTAATATCATTGATCAGATCCCAGAAATTTCTTCTGGCCTGCGGATCCAGTCCGGTTGTAGGTTCATCAAGGAAGATAATATCCGGATCATTAACGAGAGCGATCGCCAGTAACAATCGCTGACGTTGTCCACCTGACAGCGCCCTGTTATCCTGATCAAGATACTCCGTTAAATTACAGCGTTTAACCAGCTCATCGATATTGGCATTCTTAGGATAAAAACGAGCGAACATCTGCAGAGTTTCACGAACCGTAATGTAATCTTGTAATGCGGTCGACTGAAACATAATACCGGCTTCTTTGCGAAAACGGTCTCCCGGCACATCACTCTTGTACAAAATATCACCCGAAGTGGCTGCAACAATGCCTTCAAGTATTTCTATCGTGGTGGTCTTACCTGCCCCATTAGGTCCTAGCAAACCAAAACAAATACCAGCCGGTAACGCAATATCAATGCCATTGACAGCCTTGACTGAGGGGTAATGTTTAACTAAGTTTTTAACTTCTAGCAATATCTCTGTCAAACTATTCATCCTTTATTTTGATACCAAATGAAGCCATGTCATGATGTCATTTAGCATAACATTCTTCAACAGCCAGCATACACGCGAGAGTACTCATGCCATCAACATCCCGCCATACGTTGTATTATATTCATGACCCAATGTGTAGCTGGTGCTGGGGTTTTAAGCCACTACTACAACAGCTTGAACAACAACTGCCAGAAAGTGTCGATATGAAATACCTGCTGGGGGGACTCGCCGCAGACAGTCAGCAAGCAATGCCCGATGATATGAAAAACTTTCTGCAGCAAACCTGGCGTAGCATTCAGCTTAAAATCCCCGGTACCCCGTTTAATTTTGACTTCTGGACACTATGTCAACCCAGGCGCTCTACCCATATTGCCTGCCGGGCTGTTATTGCTGCCAGACGACAGCATGTCGATTATGAAAAACAAATGATCTCTGCGATTCAGCAGGCTTATTACCTTAATGCCAGAAACCCTTCAGATCAGAAAGTTTTAACTGCACTGGCTATCGATTTAAAACTGGATACAGTCGCATTTACTGCTGATCTCAACAGCCCCGCGACACAAGAAATTCTGCAGCAGGAAATACATCTGTCTCAGCGCTTAGGTGCTCAGGGCTTTCCGAGCCTGATACTGGTTAATGGCGAGGTTTGCAGCACTGTTGCCCTTGATTACAATCATCTGGCGGTTAATTTACAGCAAATTATGGCTTTAATTTAACCGCTTGATACCAGAGCAGCAGCCAGTGCCGCTTCATCAATCGGATAAGTCAGTGTCGAGTGCACATCACTGACTGCCAGCAGCCGGTTGAGCTTGTCGGTATTTTCCCGGTCATAAAAAACCACTACACGGGTAGCCGGGTATTTCTGAATAGATGCTAACAGGGTTTCAAGACTGCTGGTACGGTCACGAAAGTCTGATTGATAATTGAATTCTGCCACAATCATTTCAGGCGGCTGTTTTTTTATAGCGGCCACTGCTTTGCGCATACTTTCAACCATCGTCACCTGATAACCCGCCTTTTGATAAATTGCATCATAAAGTGGGTAACCTCCCTGTTCCACAATCGACAACAAATGCCGGGGCTTTGTCATTATTGCGACGAGCTCATCCATGAACAATCGAGATGCATACGCACAGAGACCAGACCTTGTAGACCATCTTCAATAATGGTGTTGACAGGGGTGCGTTGTTTAAACCGACGATGGCCACGACGCATCCATAAAGCACCCATTTTTTCGCTGTGTGGGTAGGTAGTGTGTAAGGCATCATCAATAGCGAGTATATGTTCAACCCGGGTATTAACATCATCGGTATCGGGCAGTGGGGTATCATCACGAAACGATCTTAAAACGCGAGTCCGGGTACCTTCAGGTAAGGCCAGCACACCTACCTGCTGCTCAGCATTTAATTCCCACGATTCTAATAAACCCATAATATAACGGGTCATTCTCATTCTTGGATCTTCAGTCTGTTGCTCAGTCATACGCTAACCCTGCTTTCGGGCCCTTTATTAAAACCATTGAAAGCAGATTTTAACACAGACTTAATCTATAATGCAGAACCTGAATCATCCGCTTATAAAAAATCATTACAATATTTCCGCACACCAATAAGGGTTAATAGGTAAAACATTTCAGATGCCTTCTTCAGACAACCCCAGACTTATTCTCACACCACAACCCAATGAATTTATTTTAGCGGAGACGGCATCATTTATATCTGCTTTAACTGAATTAAAGTTCCTGGGCGCATTACTTTACGAAAGCAATTCTGAGTCCAGCTTTGAATGTGGCGATGACTTTTTACATAAAATTAGTTTTCTTGGCTGCTCGCCTACTCTCTACTCGGACGCTGGCAGCGACCTTATTATCCGCGTACTGCAATCCAGCCAGCTGCAATTTTTTCACTGTCATTCAATGCCGCCACCAAGGTGCCCGCATTGTCAGAAAACCGATAAAAACTGGTCTGATATTTATCAGCTCTGGCAGCAAAACAATAACGCCGTCTCGGTCTGCCCGCATTGTCAAAAAGAGTTTAACTTTAGCAACATGAAATGGAAAAAAAATGGCGGCTATGGCAAATTATTGATACAAATTCATGGCATACAGGAACAACTGGCTGTGCCTAACCAGACTTTTCTCAGTGAACTTGAAGCGACTACCGATACCTGCTGGGAATATTTTTTTGCCGAATAATGCTGCTAATGCAGCGCTGACGACTGATTGATATATAACAAGAGTTTAGAAAACTTAAACCCTATTTAAAAAAATTAGCCTTATAATAAACATGCAGGCTGCTATTTCCTCGGTTTGCGGCGCTGACCATAGATACAGGAAGACCATGCCAGATCACTCTATAAAAATAGTCACTTATAATATCCACAAAGGCTTTAGCACCACCAACAAACATTTTGTATTACACGACATAAAAAATGCCTTACAAAAAGTCGCTGCCGACATCGTTTTCCTGCAAGAGATTCAGGGTGAACATCAGCTAAAAAGCTCATCGATTTTAAACTGGCCCAGTGAGCCCCAGTTTGAATTCCTGGCTGATCAGGTCTGGCCTCACCATGCCTATGGTAAAAATGCCATTTATCAGGCCGGCCATCATGGCAACGCCATTCTCAGCAAACACCCGTTTCAGCAATGGGAAAATATTAATGTCTCGAATATGGCAAATGCCAGCCGCAGCCTGTTACACGGCGTCATTTCGCTGCCCGATACAGAGAGTCCGCTGCATGTCATTTGTGTTCATCTTGGTTTATTTGCAAAAGAACGCCGGCGCCAGTTCAAAACCCTGTGTGAACGTATCGATTCCCATGTTCCACATCATGAACCGCTGATTATTGCCGGTGATTTTAATGACTTCTGGCATCAGGCAGAACACCATCTGCAGGATCATTTGCAGCTGACCGAGGTTTTTCAACAGCTAACCGGATCGCATGCGCGCAGTTTCCCCGCCTGGCTACCGATTATGCACACTGATCGCATTTATTTCCGAGGCCTCAAAGCCGTGCACTGCCAGCGTCTTAAAAACAACCCTTGGAAACGACTGTCCGACCATATCCCCTTACTGGCTGAATTTACAGTAGACACATGAAATCCACATAAGAATCAGTTAATATACGGACAAACTTTCCCCTGGAGATTCGCATGAGTGACAATGAGAGTAATTCACCTATCGCCGCAGCACCTGAACTGGGCGACAAGGACATGCTGGAACAGCAGCTTAAGGAACAACTCGATCATCTGGAATCATTACAGCAGCGCTTCGGTGCCGATCAGTTAACACAGGCCAGAGCACAACTGGATATTGCAGAAACACTGGCAGGGCTTGAACGTGGTGAAGAGGCCTGGAGTCTGGCTCGGGGCGCATTTGACCTGTTTTTAAATGAAGAACAATGGCAGGATGCAGTAGAAGCCTGCGATATTCTGTATCAATGTGATCAACCAGCCTCGATTGCTGCACTCGGCATGGGAGTCTGGTTAGCCGTCACCTACCCTATAAAAATGCAAACCAGTTATGTGATGCTCGAGCATATAGTCGATGAAACGCCCGACAAAGCGGACGGTGGTGCCGTTGCTGCTATGGTGGCACATTACATCGCCGATGTGCGGGCAGAAGATGATAAAAAACGCGCCAATATGCAGTTTTTAACCATCAATCTGCTAGCCCGTGTTGCTAAACGCCACAGCGATGTCAGCGACCAGGCTGGTCTTGATTTCTGGATAGAAAAGCTCGAACTTAATAATCAGGAAAAGCTATTCTCTCGTTTTGCACTAATCATTAACGCCATCGTTGAAGACCAATGGTGGTTTGACCGGGATGAACTGAGAAACAAAATTCCGCAATAAAAAATCGCTTTATTCGCAGTCGCTATAGCTGTTAATAAAGCCGCTTTGTAAGCCGACCGCTGACAGCCATAGCCTGAAAGAATCACAACAAAAAATGAAAATTAGTTTTATACTTAAGCAGTAACACAACTCTTCACGCTATAAAACGGACTGTCGAGGGAAGCGACGATTTTTTATGCCAGACATTATCAGACGCATTGTCGTTATGAATTCAAAAGGGGGATGTGGAAAAACAACCATTGCTACCAACCTCGCCAGCTGCTATGCCCGCCACGGCTATGATACCGCTTTATTTGATTGTGACCCGCAGGGCTCCAGTATGCGCTGGCTGCGAAGTCGTGCCAGTAACGTACCGGGTATATACGGCGTGACTGCGCACAAATCAGCGGCTGTGAATAAAAACAAAAGCTGGCACTTACGCTTACCTATAGGTACTCAGCGCGTAATTATTGACACCCCGGCAGGCTTACGTGAAACCGACTTACTGGAAAACCTGCAGAATATCGATGAAGTAATTATCCCCGTCCTGCCGTCATCGATCGACATTCATTCAACAGCAGACTTTATCCGTGACTTACTCATCATCGGAAAACTACGTACTAAACATACCCGCATCAACATTATTACCAATAAAGTTAAAGCCAATACGATTGCCTTCCAGGCTTTAACACGTTTCTTAAATACTCTTAAGATACCGGTGATTGCACAGATAAAAGATACTCAAAACTACCTGCATGCAACAGAAAAGGGACTAGGAATACACGAAATAAATAAGAAAGTCGTACTACAAGATAAAATATTATGGGACGATATACTCAGGCAGCTCGAATCATAATCGACATAGGGTTATTCCGATAATAATGAAAGATTTTTAATATCAGATCGCGCGATTTCGTCTTTGTACTCGATCAATAAATCAGCATCAAATTTTTCAACACCGATAAGAGAGAAATAAGCATAAGGATTACCTCTTTCTTTATGATAGAGATAGTTATAATAATAGCCGGTGGCGATATTGTGCTTATCCTGCTTGGTCAGCGCATCAGGCTCACCGTACATCGTTGGCAACAACACCAGCTTGCCTATTTTAACCCGGTCCGGGTTATTAATCGAATTATGATTAGCCTGATAAATATGTGGCCAGTAAAACGGATTTACATAATATTTTTTAGCCAGACGCCAAAGACTGTCTCCATTAATCAGGCGGTAATCTCTGGCTGTGAAAAATGTGCTCTCGATTGTTTCTATCTGTTTTAACTGATTGGCTGATTCCAGATTGAGTTCAGTGGTTTGATCAGTCAGCGCATCATTTTCAGCTACAAACTGCCCGCTCTCTGTCAGTTCTTCAGTTTCGACCACTGCCGGCTGATCTGTAGTAAAACCTGCTAGCTCTGTATCAATCACTTTTTCAGCTGAATCAGTATTCGTTTGCAGCACTTCATCAGTTTGCGTTAACACAGATTCTTGCTCAGGTATCACCCCTTCTTGCTCTTCGACGGCTAAGGCCGCCTGCTGAGTTTGTGTATCGGAAGTCTCTAACGCTGATTCGGTAACAGCCTGAGTACCTGCCGCCTGATGATCGGTTGGCGCTGTAAAGATATTCATTAAACTGCCAATCGCCAATAACACAATGGCGACAGCCGCAAGTGCAAACCAGGGTTTTCTATAGTTCTGTCGCTCATCAGTCTCAAGCGGGTCGGCATTTAATTTGGAAACAGAATTCAGCTCTTTATCAAGATCCTGATCCGTTTTCGCATCCGAGGTTTCGTATAATGCACTTCGTGTGTCGGTACGAACAATTATTTCAGGCGTCGCAAATTTTGGGCTGGCTTTTTCACTTTTCTCAGGTGAATTAAACGCATGTCGCTCGGACAATTTTTTTATGTGATCTACAACTGACTGATCATTCCAAGCCAGATCTTTTTCTTCCAGTGCGGGAGCTAATGAGTTTTTTTGATTTCTATCTTTAAAAGCCTGAAACGAATCTGTCCGTTTAACTGCAGCATCCTCAAGATAGTCAGCATGACCGACTGTCACTTTCTCAGCATTATTAGTTACAGATTCATTTTTAAGGATTTCAGCAACCTGCTCAAGCACCTTAATTTCATCATTGATGTCGGCGATCACTGTTTCCGTTTTATCAGTCTGGTCATCCGCCTCATTGTTCTCAGCAAGCAATATTTTGTCAGATTCGCTAAGCAACTGATCATCGGTATCTGTCGACAGTTCTGCAATAAGTTCATCATTCACTGGACTGTCTGCCTGTTCTTCAGCAGCTTGTGCCACTTTAACAGCAGCAACTACCGGGATAGCTGACAATACCGTATTTACCTTATCTGTTTGCGCTGTCAGACTCACAGCCGGCACTGATATTTTTGCCTGGTTCACCGAGTCCCTGTCTGTCTCACTCCACGGCACCCTTGGCAAAGGATTGGGCTCAACCACTTCCTTAAGTCGTTTTGCAGGTGTAAAAATAACCCGTGGCCGTCCCTGAATCAGTATTTTGTTGCCGCTAGATGGATTCACACCACTGCGCGATTCCATCCATTTAAGTTTAAAGGTGCCGAACTGATGTAAACGTACCTGACCGTCTCGGATTAAACCTTCACGGATAATATCCAGCAAGGCTTTCGAAAATTCTGACAAAAACGTCATTTCATTGCCATATACTTTAGCAATTTGTTCCATCAGCGCTTTGTCATAGAGTCGCTTCATTCAGGCTTCCAACTTTTTACAAAGTCTTTCAGGCCTTGCGCTGCACGGAAAAACGGCACGGTACGGGCGGGTGTTATGTAATATTTTTTTTCAGATGGCAGATAGGTTTTGCGGGCTGCTGTTTGTTTGACACCGAAGGTACCAAATCGTCTCAAAACAACCTGCGACTCCGCATTCATATGCGTGGATATAATTTCCAGCTCCTGCAGCAGACAACGACGGGCTTCAGCCTGACTTATCTGTAGCCGGATTGACAGTAATTTAATTACTTCAGTTGTAGTCATAAGCCTAGGTCACCAAAAAAATGCAGCATTACTCTATATATAGACCTAAAATGGCTATATTCAATCACTTTGTTCAGCGATATTAGCATTTAGCGCTATAAATCAACAAGTTACGAAGCATCTATTTTCAAGCCACGGCTACTAGAAGCGCTAATATGGTCTTTTAGTACTGCCAAATAGTTCAGTAGCACTGCTCCAAAAAGCTGAATCAGGTTTACTCACTAATCAGATTTTTATTGATATTTGGACCCAATTTTTCAGTTAACTCCTGTTTTTCATTATTTAAATTCTCAATCTGCTCTTTCAGAGACGTTACATCATTATTGACCGACACGTAGTCTTTCATGATTTTATTTTTATTCTGTAAGACTCCGACTTCTGATTGTAAAGCCCGAACTTTATTATTTAAACGCTTTGTTTGCCTTAAACAGACTTTGTATTCATCGTTTATCTTTCCTGAGTCCGATTCATTCGACTTTACCACCGTCGCAATACTGCTGACCTGCACATCCAGCGTAGAATTTTGTTCTACCAAATCAGCAATTTTATTATCCAGCCGCATAATTTCTTCATTCTTCAGATTGATAATTTCAAGCCTTGGATCGACCTGCGAATAAATAAAAACCGAGATCACGGACATGCCGATTGAAATGAGAAGAGTAAGTAACGTTCTGACAGAGATCATAATCGTATTTCCTGAAATAAATTTTCTTTCTTAAAGGGTTAGCTGAAATAAAGTCGCAGCACCCGGAATAAATAGTAAGCATCCCAGGCACCGGCTGTTTCCCGTATTGAATGCATTGCAAATGTCGGCACGCCCACATCAATGGTTTTTACCCCCAATCCCGATGCTGTAATAGGACCGATTGTACTACCGCACGCCATATCACTGCGCACAACAAAAGACTGCACCGGTACATCTGCCTGTTCACAAAGCTGACGAAACAGGGCACTGGTTTCTGAGTTGGTAGCATAACGCTGATTAGAGTTAACCTTGATCACTGGTCCTTTATTTAATATAGGTCCGTGATTCGAATCATGTTTAGCCGAAAAATTGGGGTGTATGCCGTGTGCATTATCGGCAGAAATCAGTATTGAGCGGTCAAGACAGCGACTTAAGTTTTCCGCGGTATGCGTTAGTCGCTGCAAAACTGATTTCAAAAATGAGCCTTGTGCGCCTGCTGCCGAGACACTGCCCACTTCTTCATGGTCGGTACAGACCAGTAAAGTATTTTTATTACTGTCCGATTCCAGTAAAGCTTTTAAGCCGACAAAACAGCTAAGCAAATTATCAAGCCGGGCTGAGCTGATAAAATCATCATGTAAACCGACCACTGCAGCAGACTGCGTATCATATAGACTCAGCTCATAATCCAACACCTCTGCCACATCAACCGGATGCGATGAGGACGTTTTAATAAACTGTAATAACAGATCACGGAAATTAAGCGCTTTGTCATTTGGCAGCTGCAAAATCAGCGGCGGCAGATCGTTTTGTGAATTGATGACTTTGTTATTGTTGGCTTCCCTGTCCATATGAATGGCCAGACTCGGAATAATAGCAACCGGCTTTTCAAAATCAATCAGCCGGCTAACCAGCTCATCATCAGATGTTTTATAGGTAACCCGACCTGCAATCGATAAATCACGATCAAACCAGGGGTTCAGCAAAGCCCCACCATAAACCTCAACACCAAGCTGATAATAACTGTGCTTAGTCATTTCTGGAGTGGGTTTAATTTTTAAACAGGGACTATCGGTATGTGTACCGAGCATTTTAAAACCATTGTCTATGGCTGATTCATCTGCTTTATTAAAAGCAATAATTGCCGAGTCATTTCGGCAGACATAATAACGCCCGACAGCCAGATCCTGCCAGCTATCTGCTTCATATAAGCGCTGGTAGCCAGCCTGCTCCAGGCTCATACTCATGCATTCAACAGCATGAAAAGGTGTCGGTGAACAACCCAGAAAATCAATCAATTCGTCGTTAAACAATTTTTGTGAAGCGTCCATAAACCCTCTTAAATCGATATTTTGTATAACATATATTCATCATAGCCCGTCAGTATTCTGACCATTCCCGATAACTCTGCATTGAGCGCTTCGTCGCCTGTATCCAGCCTCAATGCGCGCCCTTCCAGTTGACGTATTTTTTCCGCGGTGGCTAAATAATCAATATTTTTTAGCCCTATCCGACGAATTACCTCAGGGCTCAACTGCTGATTGCCGCGACCAAAGACAATACCCTGACCACCTATCACAGTCACTATTATACGCGCCTCGAGCGCAGAATACTGATCCAAATAATTTAAAATTTGCTGCTCGGTTAAATCACTCCCAATCAGCTGATGATTGATCACCAGATCGATCCCCAGCAAGCTATTTTCCAGCCCCAGTTCCTGCATAATGGCAGCCGGGGTAGAACCTGAGCCGACAAAATACAAAACATCCGGCTGCATCTGCTCTATAACGGTCAGTGCCATATTTTGTAAGGCCAGTGATGAGTGTTCGATAGCGCCTTGTTTCAGCCCCTGCATGTGTTGATTATCCTGCGGCACCCATAAGCCACCATAGCGCCTGGCTTTAACCACACCCTGACGAAACGCGACTTCATCGATATCCATTACATCGGCCTCTACCAATCTGACAGCTTGACCCTGGATAATAGCAGCGGCTAACTCTCCGGCATGACGCGGTGACACTGCATAGACTGAGGAATGGATTTTACAGCCAGCCGGAATACCGATGACAGAAACAGACTCCAGTGCATGGCATTCTGCCAGTGCCTTATAGACATCGCGCGCTGTACCATCGCCACCGGCAAACAATAACAGATCAACCTCAGCCTTCAGCATTTCCTCTACCGCTTGCCGGGTATCGCTGGCTTCAGTCTGCTCGGTAGCTGGTTGCAGCAGTAGCTGATAGGGCAAATTCAGCTGCTGCGCCACTTGCTGGCCCATTGCACCTGCTATGGTAAACACTTCAAATAATCCCTTGCAGGCAACTAAAGACTGTAAGGCCTGGGCGCTACGTTCAGCAGCCAGCGCACTGGCTCCACGCTCAAATGCTGTCTCCCGTATGGCTTTACCGTCGCTGCCTTTTAAGCCTACCCGGCCCCCGATTCCAGCCACAGGATTGACGATTAAACCCAGTTTAAACAAGGACATACTACAGAGATCTCTAACTAACTATGAACGATAGTGGTATCATACACCGGCTTATAATCAATCTGCGAATTCGGTCGAGTTAAATAATCATGAATTTTCAACAGCCTTTCAAAAGCCGACGCGCCTGTCACCGCGTTGAAGTCGATCATGTCAGCATCGGTGGCGATGCACCGGTGGTAATACAGTCAATGACCAACACCGATACCGCAGATATCGCCGCCACCGTTAAACAGATTGCCGAGCTTGCAGAAGCCGGTTCTGAAATGGTCCGCATCACAGTCAACACCTCCGAGGCCGCCGCTGCAGTTGCGGAAATTCGCCGCCAGCTTGATGCTATGGGTTGCAACGTGCCGTTAATAGGAGATTTTCATTTTAACGGCCACAAACTACTGACCCAGCACCCCGCTTGTGCAGAAGCACTGTCTAAGTACCGGATAAATCCGGGCAATGTTGGGCGCGGTAAAAAACGCGATGAACAATTTGCCACCATGATTGAGTTCGCCATCAAATACAACAAGGCCGTACGCATTGGTGTCAACTGGGGCAGCATGGATCAGGAACTACTGGCCAAACTGATGGACCAGAATGCCCAGCTAGCTGAACCAGCCGAACCCAAAAATGTAATGTTCGAAACGGTGATTCGCTCCGCGCTTGAAAGTGCAGAAAAAGCCGAAGAATTGGGACTGGCCGCTGACAAAATTGTACTTTCCTGCAAAATGAGCGCCGTACAGGACTTGGTCATTGTCTATCGCGAAATGGCAAAACGCTGTCAGTATGCCTTGCATCTTGGTTTAACCGAAGCCGGTATGGGTTCCAAAGGTATTGTTGCCTCTACTGCCGCACTGAGTATTTTATTGCACGACGGGATCGGTGATACGATCAGGATTTCACTGACACCAGAACCCGGCGCTGCACGCGAAAAAGAAGTGATTGTCGGCCAGGAAATACTCCAGACCATGGGCTTAAGAGCCTTCGTTCCATTGGTTACCGCCTGCCCCGGTTGTGGTCGAACCACCAGCACCTACTTCCAGACACTGGCAGAGAACATCCAGAATTATGTGCGCCAGCAAATGCCACAATGGCGCGAACGATACCACGGTGTTGAACACATGTCGGTGGCGGTGATGGGTTGTGTGGTCAACGGCCCGGGCGAGAGTAAACATGCCAATATCGGTATCAGCCTGCCCGGCAATGGTGAAAAGCCGGTTGCGCCGGTTTATGAAGACGGCGTCAAAACAGTGACCTTAAAAGGTGAGCAGATCAGCCAAGAGTTCCAGCAAATGGTTGATGCCTATATTGAAAGAAGCTACGAAAAACGCTGATACTGTACAACAGCGCTAAGGCTGACGGATTCGTCAGCCGACCTCAAGCGGCTGGTTAATTCAGGGTTTTAGAAAATGCGACCTCTGAACCCTGATCATAAACCAGATCCAGCATCATATTCTCACCGTCGGCATTAGCCCGGACTTCAACCAGACTGGCTTCACGAGAGGCCAGATAGGCACAGGTGGCAACAATCATTTGCTCATTATTGGCTTCAATCGAATGAATTAATGTCATCGCCACAAATTTGGCCCGGTCTTTTGCATCCGGCTTATCAATCTGTTGATCGGCCAACTTAAAACCGCCGTCCATATCCGAATCCATTTTATCGAGATATTCTCTCTGCTTACCTGGCAGGCGTTTATTGCGGTCATACTCAATAACCGACTCGTTATTGATATACACGGTTAATTTATGGATCATTAAAATCTCCTGCACATTTATTTGCCCGGCATTATACAACAGCTGACAAACAATACAGCCCTGTGATCTGCCACCACTCCAATAACAATGAGGTCATCAATAGTCGGATTGATAGACGGGGTATTGAAGTTCGTAGCGAAAAGGCAGATGATGGCAGCAGTCGCAATAGCGCAAAGAATCTCAGCGGATAATTAATGGACCTGAACTGCCCGCTATAAACTGGCTGCTTAACACCAAGCAACGAGAAGGAATTCAATATGAAAGTACAAGTCTATATGACAGCCATCTGTCCGCGCTGTCTTTATATCTCAAGAATACTGAAAGAACTCAACCAAATTCACCCTGAACTCGAGATAGAATACATTGAAATGCTGACCGACTTTAAACGTTTTACTGAAGCCGGTATAAAAATATTTCCTGCGATTGTGATCGGCGATGATATGCGAGCCTGGGTAATGCCTAAAAAAAGCGAAATAGTTAACTTTATTGAACAGTCGATCAGTTCGTCACTGTCAGAAGCCGAGATCGGCTGATATGGTTTAGTATTGCAGCCACAAAATTAAGCCGGTAAAAATCAGTATTTAAGCGCATGCCAGAATGACCTGACATCGGCATGCTGATGCTTCATCAGCAGCGTGATCAGAATTTCTTCCAGTGCAGCAATAACCGATACCAGTGCAGCCAGATACAATGGCCAGCGAGCCCAGTCAAGAAAGACGACAACATAAGAAACAACCGTTATAAATACTGCGGCTTTTACCGACCAGGTATGGTAACTGGTCAGGCTATGGAATTTTATCAGCCCGACCAGTACCGGGGTGACAAAACTCAGAATAATACACAGCACATAAAACATTTCCTGCTGGATAATTTCTGGCCACAGCCACCAGGCAGCAATGGCCAGTGTTGTGTAAATAACAAAATCACCCCAACTATCGAGATGCGAACCCAGTTCCGTAATCATATTTAAATGCCGCGCCAGAAAACCATCCAGCACATCAGTAAACAAAGTAAATAACAGTACAACGAAATAAGCGATAACGTATTGCTGGTGAGCCAGCAGCAACAATACTGGAGCCATCAGCAGACGAATAATACTGACGATATTTGGCGGGTTAAAAAAATCTTTTTTATCAGTCATGTCAGGGTACCTGTTAGCAGGTCTGCATTACTTCTGAGGGTTTAATAAGGCCTTTTCCTGATACCAAACCTGAACAACACAAACGACAAAGCCAGCTCCATAATAATAAATATCACCACAATTAAAATGACTTGCATCAAGCCAAATTGATATAAAAACACACACATTAATGCCGGGAGCAGAGACTCCGGTATTTGATCTAATAATAAAAACTGCGAACTTGACGGCTTCTTCAAACGCCGTTTTATAAAACTCGAAAACAAATCACCGCTCATCGCCAGCAGCGCTATCAGCAGTCCGCTAACAGCCGAATAACCTAACAGCAGTGACACTAACGGTGTTATCAAGCAAGCAGAAAATAAACCGCGCCAGGTTTTTGATGAGCCGAAAAGGCGCTGTTGGTCAGGTAAACGATAACAAAAATCAACCGGAAAGGAGGCACGGTGAGAAACCAAGAAACTGATAAAAACCGGAGCGGCATTAGCCACCAGAATTAATATCAGACTATGCCATATATCCATTCAGTTCTTAGCCATTAGTTATAAGCTGTCATGATTGAGCAAAAAGGCTAATAGCTTAACGATTTAAGCGGTGTTTGCCGGGTCACTTTATTCATGTACAGACGACTGATCAGTAAAATCAGCAGCACTGATAACAACGGTCCTGCCAGCCATAATGTGCCGTGCAACTCAAACTCAAGATCAAATACTTTGCTATACAACAGATAAGCCACAATCTCGGTACCGGATATTGCGAGTAAGCCAGAAAACAGTCCGAGCAGGCTGAACTCAGTCAGCTGACTGCGTCTGAGAAAAGCTGTTGTTGCACCCAGCGTTCGCATAATAGCAGCCGCACGCAGACGTTCGTCCATACTCGACTGCATCGATGCTATCAGAACAATCATGCCCGCCATTAAGACAAATAACATGACATACTCAACAGCCGTGCTGACCTGATCCATTATTTTTTTAACCTGCAGCATAATCGCATCAATTTCCAACACAGTCAGTGTTGGAAAGCGTGCTATCAGTTGGTTTAATATCTTTTTTTGTGACGCTTCAAGATAAAAACTGCTGATATAGCTGACCGGGAATTTTTCAATTACCGCTTCTGGAAAGATGACATAAAAATTGGGCTGGAATGAATCCCACTGCACAGAACGAATATTCTGAATTTTTGCGCTGATACGCTGATCGGCTACCTGAAAAGTAAGGCTGTCACCAATACTGACCTGTAATCGCCGGGCAAGCCCTTTCTCGATTGAAATAATCGCTTTACCGCTATCATCTGCCTGCCACCACTGCCCTGACAACAATTTATTATTTTTTTGTATCTGCATCGCCCAGGATAAATTCAACTCTCTTTTTAGAGCTTCATCGCGCTGGTTTTTCTCAGGCACTGCCTGCATCACATCAAGCCCGTTAATTTCGGTGATACGACCTCTCACCATCGGGTACAGCCCTTCACTTTGCAACTGATGCTGATTAAAAAATTGCTCGACCGCACGCACTTCATCCGCCTGAATATTAATGACAAAATGATTGGGGGATTTCTCCGGCAACTGTGCCTGCCAGCGACTGATTAAATCGGTCCTCAATAAAAATATTGTCATCAAAATCATTAAAGACAGACCAAAGGCCAGCATCTGTAACTGATTTTCTTTACGTTGCCTGATAATCTGCAACAGCCCTGTTTTCCACGGCCCCGACAACAACGAGGCTGCTAGACGACTGAAAAATAGCAGAACAAACGACATCACAAATAAAATCGCCACACTGATAAATACCCCCAGCATCACCAGCAGTGTCAGCAATAGCTGGCCTGATTGCCACCACATAAGTAAAATAATACTGCCTATAGCCAGCGCATAAATCAAAACAGAACTGAGTGGCATTGGCATGATATCTTTTCTTAAAACCCTCAGTGGTGGCACCGCGTTAAGACGTAATAATGCCGGCAGACTAAATCCGATCAGCGTGATGAAACCAGAAACAAAACCGGTTAATAACGGATAAATACCGGCTGACGGTAAACCCGGCGCCAAAAAGTCTTTAAGTATCAGCAACAATCCTTGCTGTGCCAGATAGCCGAGAATACAGCCTAACAAACTGCCAGCCAGCCCCAGAATAAACAGCTGCATGCTAAATATTTGCATCACCGTTTTTTGCGATGCACCCATGCAGCGCATTAATGCAGACTGATCAAAGTGACGCTGGGCATAACGATTGGCGGTCATCGCAATCGCAATGCCAGATAACATCACGCTTAACATTGAGGCCAGAGACAGATATTGCTCAGCTTTCTCCATTGCCGAATTAACCGCTGCCGATCCTTCGGTGCCACCGGATAGTTTCTGGCTGCTGCTAAGACGTGGCCTGAGCCATTTCTCAAAGTCTTGTCGGTCTTTCAGTTGACCGGCAAAACCTGTCTGATATGTGACCCGACTGCCCGGCTGGATAATCCCGGTGTCAGCGATATCCTGGATATTCATCAGCAAACGCGGGGCAATCACCATAAAGCTGCTGGCCTGACCGGGGTCGTGTTTTAAAACCGCAGTGACTTTCAGCTTTGCTTCACCCAGTTCAATAAAATCATTCAGCGACAAACTCAGTAACCCAAACAAACGCGGTGCCAGCCAGACTTCACCGGCCGCCGGCCCATAGCTGACCGGGCGCTCTTCACCATAAGCTGTTTTAGAGATTTTAATCTGGCTCAATAAGGGATAGTTCTGATCAACGGCTTTGATATGGGTCAGCTGAAACTCATCATTGGCGACGATCACGCTTGAAAAACTGATTGCAGATGTCAGACTCAGGCCCGATCGTTTTGCTTTGTTGAGTATATCAGCATCAATTTCTAGCGGGCTCTGTAGTAACAGATCAGCGCCTAAAAATTGCCCAGACTGATCTGTCATTGCACGTTCTATACGCTGAGTAAACAAACCGATTGAAGTCATACTGGCTACCGCAATCAGCAATGCCACAAGTAATATCTTTAGCTCACCGGCATGCCAATCTCGTAACAATAATCGCCAGGCTAATAAAAAATGACTAGGCATGATGCAGGATACCATTTTCAAGGCGCAAACAACGGCCACAGCGTTTAGCAAGCGCTTCATCATGCGTAACAATCACCAGAGTGGTATTGTTTTCCTGATTCATCTCAAACAACAAATCGATGATGTACTGGCTGGTGACAGTGTCCAGATTGCCGGTAGGTTCATCGGCAAACAATATCATCGGCCGGGTCACAAAGGCACGGGCTATAGCAACGCGCTGTTGTTCACCACCCGATAATTGTTGCGGATAATGATGCAAACGTTCTGATAAGCCGACCCGGGCTAATAACTCGACGGCTTCAGTCGCCGCTCCCGAATCGGAGCGTAACTCCAGTGGCAGCATCACATTTTCCAGAGCTGTCAGACCGGGCAATAACTGAAACGACTGAAAAACAAAACCTACTTTTGCCCCGCGCAAGGCGGCCCGGCCATCTTCATCGAGCTGGCCTAAGTCGTTTCCTGCCAACATTATGGTTCCGCTGCTGGGCTGATCAAGGCCGGCCAGCAATCCCAGCAAGGTAGATTTACCTGAACCCGAGGCACCGATAATAGAAATTGTCTCAGCCGACTTGATTTCAAGATTGACAGCCGTCAGGATATCCAGCATATCACCGGACGGGTTATCCAACGCTGAAACCCGTTTAGTTAAATCCTTTGTAGCGATAACCGGATCAGAAGAGTGTTGTATGTTCAGAGTATCAGTATTCATATTCGTTATATTAAATAGCCCGTTAGTATTCGCCGCGAAAGAACCTGCAGGCATAATTTTAATTATTGGTGACAGCATCAGCGCCGCCTATGGCATAAATTCTGGAGCGGGCTGGGTCAGCCTGCTTGCTACCAAAGTAACACAACAGAAAAAGCCCTATCAAGTAATAAATGCCAGTATCAGCGGTGATACCAGCAGTAACGGTGTAAACAGGACTGCCGCCTTATTACAAAAATATCGCCCTGCGATTGTGATCATTGAACTCGGTGGCAATGATGGCTTACGTGGTCTCTCGCTAAAGTCCATGCAAAAAAACTTAAAACAGATGATTGAATTGTGTCGGCAATATCAGTCGAAAGTATTACTAGCCGGTATGAAAATTCCACCGAATTATGGCAAGCGTTATAGCACTGCGTTTTATCAGGTTTATCAGCATTTAGCGCAACAACAGAATATCAGTCTGATTCCTTTTTTACTCGATGGCATTGGCGACAGGCGTGAGCTGATGCAAAGCGACGGTATTCACCCGACAGAAGCCGCTCAGCCCAAAATCCTGGAAAACGTCTGGCACACACTGCAAGCACTGCTTTAACTGCCGTGATTAACCAAACGCTGAGTGCTTAGCAGGCTTTATCGATGACGTTCATTTCGGTACTTGAAAATAATTAACGTCACTGTAATCAGAATAATCAGAAAGGCACATACCTGTAGCGGCAGGTTTTCGGTTAACTGAGCATGTGCAAACCAGAAGCCGTTACCGATCAGTGAAAGTATTAACATCCACATCGAGATATCATCAGTCATTTTTGTTTTAATGGCCTTGCTCAGCTGCGGTAAAAAAATAATCGTAGTGAATACTGAAGCCAGCCAACCAAGTAGTTCTGCTAAATCCATCAGGACCGTCCTTAACGATGTTGTCGTTTGTTGCGTTGCTGCTGTTTTTTTTGTTCTTTTATCTGCCGGTGCTTCAGACTGAACTGCTCCGTTTCAGAACCGATATGTGTCTCGCCGCGTTTTTCAGCCAGTTGCATCTGCTTTTCTCGTTCCTGAAAACGCTGTTTTTGTCGTGTTGTTAATTTATCATAACAATTTTCACAACAAACACCCTGCTGGTAATACGGGCTTTTTTTATCTTCCGCTGTAATCGGCAGACGACAGCCGTGACACATCTCATAACGGCCTTTTTCCAGCTTATGATTAACGCTTACCCGGTTATCAAACACATAGCACTCACCCTGCCACATGGATTCTTGCTCAGGAACTTCCTGCAGATATTTCAGAATCCCGCCCTGCAGGTGATAGACCTCGTCATAACCCAGCTGCTTCAGATATGCCGTTGATTTTTCACACCGAATACCGCCTGTACAAAACATCGCCACTTTTGTTACCGATTTAGGGTCGTGATTGTTTTTTATGTAATCGGGAAACTGTCGAAAAGATTGCGTTTTTGGATCAATCGCATTTTTAAACGTGCCGATATTGATTTCATATTCATTTCGGGTATCAATCAGCGTGACTTGCGGATCGGAAATAAGTGCATTCCAGTCTTTTGCGTCGACATAGGTACCAACCAGCTGATTCGGGTCAATTCCTTCAACCCCCATTGTTACAATTTCCTTTTTAAGCTTAACCCGCGTCCTGTAAAAAGGCATGTTTTCATCGAATGATAATTTATAACGCAGCTCAGACAGGCGGCTGTCCGAACGAAGCCAGTCAAGTAACTGATCGATCGCAGCCTGCTCTCCGGCCACTGTGCCGTTGATACCCTCACTGGCCAGTAATAATGTTCCTTTAATACCCAGCTCAAGCATTTTATTTAATAATGAATCTTGCAGTTGTTGATAATTATCCAGCCGTACGAAGTGATATAACGCTGCAACAGTAACTTTAGACATGATTCAGACCCACAAATAATTCAGCGCTGATTATAACGTATCGCAATGCTTTTAACGCAAGCATTGTCAACAGCCACAAATGCCTGCTACCATTATCTGCTGATCTGTTTCATTTAACCGCCTGAATCGGAGTTTTCTGCGTGAACAAAAGTTTGATCACCAATGGCCTTGCCGCCATTATTGTTATTACCGGTATAGCCCTTCAACACACTGTTATTCTCAGTATCGGTCTGTTTGCTCTTTCCGGTGCTGTCACCAACTGGCTGGCGATTCACATGCTGTTCGAAAAAGTCCCAGGTCTTTATGGCTCCGGGGTTATTCCTGCGCGTTTTGAAGACTTCAAACTGGGCATACGTGAGCTGATGATGACGCAGTTTTTCACCGCAGAAAATATTGATCGCTTTCTCAAGGGTGAAGAAAACAACAATGACCTGCATCTGGCGCCGGTGATAGAGAAGGTGGATTTGTCACCTTCATTTGATGCGCTGGTCAAAGTGATTATGGAGTCGTCATTTGGCGGCATGCTAGGCATGTTTGGTGGTGAAGAAGCCTTGACCCCGTTAAAAGAGCCTTTTATTAACAATATGAAAGCATCACTGATCGCAATGACACAGCAGGAAAGTTTTCAGCAATTACTACGCGATGAACTGGAACAGCCGGATGTAATGGCAGAAATACAGCAGCAAATTGAAGATATAGTGCAAAAAAGACTGGATGAATTAACACCACAAATGGTCAAGCAAATTATTCAGGAAATGATTAAACAACATCTTGGCTGGCTGGTTGTCTGGGGCGGTGTATTTGGCGCAGCCATCGGCTTGTTATCAGCCAGCTTCCTGTAAATTATTAAAAAAGTAGCCGTTATGAATTCAAGATTTAAAAATTTCAGATTACTGGCGATCGCTGAAGGCATCTCCTTTCTTCTGCTTTTGTTTGTTGCTATGCCACTAAAATATTATGCCGGTGTTACTCAAATAGTACCGCTAATCGGCATGCTGCACGGTTTCTTGTTTATGGCTTTTATGATGTTATCGCTTGATATCAGCCATAAACTCAACTGGTCTACACCTTTCTGGCTGCTGGTTTTTATCTCATCGATGATACCGGGCGGCACTTTTTTAATGGATATGAAGCTCAAGCAGATCAAGGTTCAGGACTGAACAGGACCTGGCCCTAATACGCACTGGCATTATTCATTTACCAGCCGATAACAGGGCTCATAGATACTGCCGGGAAGCTTCATTCGCTGCTGTTCTACAAACGCAATCAGCAGCTCATCCATCGGCCTCATAATTTCCTTATCACCACAAATTTCGAAACGCCCGTGCGCTTCAATCGATCTTATGCCTTCATCTTTCACATTGCCGGCCACGATGCCGGAAAATGCCCGGCGCAAATTAGCAGCCAGTTTGTGTACCGGCTGGTCTTTAGTCAGTTTCAGTGCGCGCATATTTTCATGACTGGGAACAAACGGCTTCTGAAACTCTGAATCTATTTTTATTGACCAGTTAAAGTAATACGCATCGCCTTTTTGTTTTCTAAATTCCCGGACTTTATCAAAGCCGGAAATAATTTTGCGCGCCACGGCAGCAGAATCATCAATAACAATCTGGTAATACTGGCGCGCTTCATCACCCAAAGTAGCGGCAATAAAACGGTCAATCTGATGAAAGTAATCTTTGCTGTTTTCCGGGCCTGTAAAAATTAATGGAAATGGAATATGTTTGTTTTCTGGATGCATTAAAACACCCAGAATATACAATATTTCTTCCGCTGTACCAGCACCACCGGGGAAAACGACCACGCCGTGACCACTACGGATAAAGGCTTCAAGTCTCTTTTCAATATCCGGCATGATAACCAGTGCATTAACAATCGGGTTGGGAGATTCGGCTGCAATTATCCCCGGCTCTGTGATACCCAGATACTGCCCATCTGTTATCCGTTGCTTTGCATGCCCGATAGTTGCACCTTTCATCGGCCCCTTCATTGCACCGGGTCCGCAACCGGTGCATATATTGAGACCCCGCAGTCCCATTTGATAACCGACCTCTTTTGAATAATCATATTCGAGACGACTGATTGAGTGACCACCCCAGCAGACCACCAGCTTCGGAGCGCTTAATGGCTTCAGGATATTCGCATTACGTAAAATATGAAACACCGCGTTAGTGATACCGTCTTCTGATTCAAGATCAAAAATTCGGCTGGCATATATTTCATCATTTAAATAAATGACATCGCGTAATACTGAGAACAGATGCTCATTGATACCCCTGATCATCTCTCCATCAACAAAAGCATGGGAAGGAGCCGCTATTAATTCGAGCTTTATACCTCGCTCTTGCTGGATAACCCGGATATCAAAATCATGGTATAACTCCAGCAATTTTTTTCCATCATCTAATGTACTTCCGCTGTTAAGCACAGCCAGCGAACAGTTTCTAAATAGTTCATACAGTCCACCCTGACTGGTATCCAGCAATTTGCTGACTTCAAGTTTCGACAATATATCGAGACTGCCAAGTGGTGAAATAACGGCGTTAGTGATGTTTCTGCTCATAAATTGACTCGGTTACTATCGGTAGATCGTTAAAGTGTGTAAGGACTTTAGTCATTTGTTCTGTTAGCTGGCTTTCATATCAATGAAATCGTTTAAATACTCTATAAATAATTCCGGATCAAATGTCAGAGGTAGCCTGAGCAGTAAACGGGCGTCTTGATCGAGGATTAACAGTGACGGAAAACCTTTTATTTTATATGTTTCCATAAACACCTTGCCTGCTTCGGTTTCATACTCGATACGGCTAAAAATATAATGCTTGGCAATTGTTTGTTTTACGTTTGTATCTGAAAATATTTCCCTGTCCAGCTTTCTGCAGGTCGGACACCAAATCGCAGACATATCAGCCAGTACAAATTTGTTCTGTTGTTTTGCCAGCAGCAACGCCTGCTTTAATTCATATCGCTGTATTCCGGTCGTATCGAGTGCCTGCTGACCGAGATAGCTCTGAATTTTAAAAAAAAGAAAAACTATCAGAACCAAACCAAGCGCTAAAGCCAGCAGCATTTTTATCAGTTTTTTATAAGCCATAGTATTGCCTGTCAGGTTTCACATAAACGTTTTTCAAATATTTCCAGCACCAGATCCTTTCTTGTCGGTATTCCAAAACGCGGCTGATCATAAGGAAAAGGGCGTTGCTGAGCAGTTTTGACATAGCCTTGCCGTAAGTACCAGTTAATTAATTCGAGACGAATACTGATAACACTGATATACACCGTATCAAGCTGCCACTGCTGCATCACAAATTCCTCAGCTTTTTGTAACAAGGCTCCGCCTGCTCCACGCCCCTGATGCTGAGGATCAACTGCAAACATACCAAGATACGCGCGCTTGCCCTGTTTTTTCAGCTGAACCGACGCCAGCAAGCGCTGTTCATTTTCGCACAGTAAAAAACAGCTGTCTGTTGCCGCCATCAGACTGGCGACTTCATCAAAATCTGTTCTCTGGCCTTCAATAAAATCTGCCTCTGTTGTCCAGCCCTGTCGGCTAGACTGACCACGATAAGCAGAATCAACCAGGCTAACGATAGCGGTAATATCCGTTTCGATAGCCAGCCTGTAACTAAGCACAGATACTGGCAACTTTTTTTTGTTTTTATTCAACAATATTATTGATCTATACTATATAAATGTTTTGACTTTAAAGGACTATTTTTTATGAACCGCTCTCACACTCGCCATGAAAGCAATAATGCCTATCTGCTGATTGATCGCGCTGACAGTAACGCCGACCCTGACAATAGCAAGCATTATTCAATCCAGAACCTGAGTCGTGGCGGTATCCGTTTCTGCAGTAATGATCATTTTGAAATTGATGAAAAGGTCAGCTTGAGCCTGTATATTGATGACAAACTATCGCATAAGGCCCGCGGACGAATCTGCTATCACGATGAAGATCCTCAGCATAACAATTATTACGGCGTCAGTTTTCTCGACAAATACCTGAATTTATAAGTCATCAAATATTTGCCGGCCTCCATTACATTAGCCCGTCCTTCACTGTCGTTAATAAAAGCGCAAAAACATTACGCTTTTTTCAAAGTTAAAATTTCCCGGAAGCCCCAGCTCTGAGTATTGTTTTCAGTGTCTGATTAACGCGCTCTGCTGTCTTTTTAACAACCAGCGGTAACGGGTTTTTATTAATCAGCACATCCAGACTGATCATCATCAGCCAGTTCTGACCCTGTTCATCTTCTACCAGTGCAATTTTACAGGGCATATAAGCTGCAAAAATCGGATTATGTTTGACCATCACACGGGCATCATATGGGTTGCAAAACTGAAAAATTTCAATCCGACGTGAGTCCACGCCTCTGGCTTTAAGTTCAGCCGACAATGGCTGATGTGAGACCAGTTTCATATTTAATTCAATTGCTTTGGATTTTAATGCATCAATCGCATCCGATGGTTTTATCCCTGCCGCTAGGGGTACTTTATAAAGCTGTTGTTCAACAATATGAACCTGTTCCTGTGCCGCGTAGCTAACTGAAGCAAAACAGCTAAAAAAACTAACGACCAAGATTAATATTATTCTTCTATTCACTGCAAACTCCCTCTTTAAAATACTTAATCTGTATAAGAATAGTGTATTTTTAGTAATATTTCAGTTATTCGATTTTATTGCTGATGTAATCCTGTAACTGATCAGGATGAACGTATTCTTCTGAAATCGCGAAATGGCGGACTGATATTTCGTTATTCAGCACCACTGACTGTCCAGGATTAAGCAGCGGGTGCCAGTCAAATAATGGTTTATTCTCATACAATAGGCGGTAGGCACAGGTTTTCGGCATCCATTCAAATTGCTCTGGTTTATCCAGAGTGACTTCCACACATTCAGCAACTTTATCAAACCTGTGCTGATAATCGCGGCAACGACAGTTATTTAAATCCAACATATGACAGCTGACACTGGTTCGGTAGACCTCACCCGTGTCTTCATCTTCAAGTTTTATCAGGCAACACTGACCACATCCATCACACAGCATCTCCCACTCTTCACGGTTCATTTGTGCCAATGATTTGCTCAGCCAGAAGCCAGTGTCTGCCATCGCTAAACACCGATCCAGTTTTTCCACTGCAGATACAAGGCCTCATCGCTTGCCGCGAGCACGGACCGGGCTTGCAGACTGTTACTAAAAACAGCTTCTCCATCCAGCGTGCAGGCAAAGCCTCCGGCATTTTTGAAAATCATCAAGCCCGCTGAATAATCCCAGATATTTTGTTTACCGTGCAGATAGAGGTGCCCCCTGCCTGCTGCCAACCAGCACCAGTCCAGCGCGGATGCACCAAAATTTCTCTGCGATGAAAACGGCTTTTCTTGAATAATTCGACAGGCCAGCTGATCACTCAGTCGTTTGAAATCAATAAT
>JAOULX010000010.1 GCA_029881795.1 Gammaproteobacteria bacterium | reverse complement strand
TTACTCAGGCAGAAGAGATAGATTACGCGATTAGCGAAGTACACAAAGCGGTCGATAAACTGCGTCAGCTGAGTCCGTTATGGGATATGTACAAAGACGGTATTGATCTGGATTCGGTACAGTGGGCAGCGCATTAAATAATCTGTTTGTCTTCACTGCTTTCATTGGCGCTATTTTCCATGCCATGCACAGGCTTAAAGAATAAACAAATGGTTTAGTAATAGACGAAAACAGCGTAAAATACGCTGAATATAGAGGTAAAAGATCATGGCATATAGCGATAAAGTTCTGGATCACTATGAGAATCCACGTAACGTTGGTAGTTTTGATAAAGATGAGAAAGGCGTTGGTACCGGTATGGTCGGAGCACCTGCTTGCGGCGATGTAATGCGTTTGCAAATCAAAGTCGGCGATGATGGTATTATTGAAGATGCTGTATTTAAGACCTATGGATGTGGTTCTGCCATTGCATCCAGCTCATTATTAACAGAATGGGTTAAAGGTAAAACGCTGGATCAGGCAAAAGCGATAAAAAATCAGGATATAGCTGATGAATTGGCATTGCCGCCGGTTAAAGTACACTGCTCAGTGCTGGCTGAAGATGCTATTAAATCAGCAATCGAAGATTATCAGTCAAAAAATTAACAGAGGTTTTTTATAGCGATGGCAATTTCGATAACGGCTCCGGCAGCTGAACGTGTATTAAACTTTCTGGCTAACCGCGGTACCGGCGTAGGTGTACGTCTCGGGGTGAAAACCACGGGGTGTTCAGGTATGGCCTATGTGATCGAGTTTGTTGATGAAATCTCTGATAATGATGAGGTTTTCGAAGATAATGGCGTAAAGGTCATCGTCGATAAAAAAAGCCTTGTTTATCTTGATGGAACCCAGCTGGATTATACCAAAGAAGGCCTTAATGAAGGCTTTGCTTTTAATAATCCGAATGAGGGGGATCGCTGCGGTTGTGGTGAAAGTTTTACGGTTTAATTTATCCGATTCATTGAATACAGAAATCAACCCCGGTGATAGTCATGCAACCGGGGTTTTTTTTATTGACCAGTTTAAGTTTCTAAATGTCTGATTTATTTTCTAAAAATTACTTTGAAATATTCGAGCTGCCGGTCGGCTTTGAGCTGGATCTTGCGCAATTGTCTGCAGTATACAGAGAGCTGCAAAAAGAGATCCATCCCGATCGCTTTGTCAGTGCCGGTGATCAGCAGAGTCGGCTTGCAGTACAGATGGCATCGCTGGTTAATCAGGCCTACGACACGTTAAAATCACCGGTTTCAAGAGCGCATTATCTGTTAAAGCTTGGCGGGCTCGATATTGATCATGAACAGGATACAACGATGGATCCGATGTTTCTGATGGAGCAGATTGAGCTAAGAGAAGAGATTGAATCGCTTCGTTTACAGTCGGATGCGTTAGCCGAAACAGATCGTTTACTCAGTCGTGTTAAGGGCTTGATGGCAGCTGTTATGAATGATTTTGCGCAAGCTTATCAGCAGCAGTTATTTGATAAAGCGCATGAGTTATCGCGTAAAATGCAGTTTTTAAATAAAAATATTCAGGAGCTCAATGATATAGCGGTGGCTATAGAAGATGAGTTGCTGGGCTAAGTCTGGAAATAAGGCAATGGCATTACTACAAATAGCAGAACCGGGGCAGTCAACCGCTCCACACCAACACCGGCTTGCTGTCGGTATTGATTTGGGGACCACTAATTCACTGGTCGCAAGTGTCCGAAGCGGTAAAGCGACTACGTTAACGGATGATAACGGTGATTCAATTCTGCCTTCTGTGGTGCATTATGCAGCGGATCAAACAATACAGGTTGGGCGTACAGCGCAGGCGCTGGCAGTAACCGATCCGCACAATACGATTGTTTCAGTAAAACGGCTGATGGGGCGGGCTTCTAAAGACTTAAAAACATTGGCGGAGCATATTCCGTATCAATTTAACAATGACAACCCAGCGCTACCGCGAATTAAAACTACAGCAGGTGAAGTTAGTGCTGTCGAGGTTTCTGCAGAAATTTTGAAACAGCTCAAAATCAGAGCTGAAAATACCCTGGGTGGTGAGTTAAGCGGAGCGGTAATAACCGTGCCGGCTTATTTTGATGATGCACAGCGACAGGCCACAAAAGATGCGGCCAGACTTGCGGGTTTAGATGTTTTGCGACTGCTAAACGAACCAACAGCCGCAGCGGTGGCCTATGGTCTGGATAGTGGCGAAGAAGGTGTGGTTGTCATTTATGATCTGGGCGGCGGCACCTTTGATGTTTCTATTCTACGACTTAATAAAGGTGTTTTTGAGGTTTTGTCGACCGGTGGTGATAGTGCGCTGGGTGGCGATGATTTCGATCTGGCTATCGCAGAATGGTTGGTTGCTGAGGCCGGTGTGACTGAATTAAACGCTTCGTTGAACCGGCAAATCATTAATGAGGCGCGCCGCGTAAAAGAAGCGTTAACCGATGCTGATTCTGTGACTGTCTCGCTTTTGCTGGGTGAAAAAAACTGGGCTATTGAGCTGACTAAAGATAAATTTAATCAGCTGATCGATGCGCTGGTCAGTAAAACGCTGGCCTCTTGTCGGCGTGCACTGCGTGATGCGGCTATCGACAAAAGCGACATTAAAAATATCGTCATGGTCGGTGGCTCAACCCGTGTGCCGGTAGTCAGAGACCGCGTTGCGGAATTTTTTAACAAGCAGCCTCTGGTCGAGATTGATCCTGATAAAGTGGTGGCGATAGGCGCTGCACTGCAGGCCGATATACTGGCTGGTAATAATCAGGGTGGAGAGTTGTTATTACTGGATGTGCTGCCATTGTCGCTGGGCATCGAGACGATGGGCGGGTTGTCGGAAAAAATTATCCATCGCAACACCCCAATACCGGTCGCCAGAGCACAAGATTTTACCACTTATAAAGATGGTCAGACCGCACTGGCGGTGCATGTGGTACAAGGTGAACGTGAGTTGGTAGCCGATTGTCGTTCACTGGCGCGTTTTGAATTACGCGGCATTCCGCCGATGGTGGCTGGCGCAGCGCGGATTCGGGTAACCTATCAGGTCGATGCGGACGGCTTATTGAGTGTGTCGTCGCTGGAAGAAAGCAGCGGTGTTGAAGCAAAGGTCAGTGTTAAGCCATCATACGGGCTTTCTGATAATGAAATCGAACAGATGTTACGCGATTCGATGAATCATGCCCATGACGACATGGAGGCAAGAAAATTACGTGAAGAGCAGGTTGAAGCGGATCGGGTATTAGAAGCGATTGATGCTGCCTTGTTGGCTGATGGTGATCGACTACTAGAGAATGATGAAAAATCATTAATTGAACAGTCGCGTGCTGCATTGTCGGCGCTGCGTCAGAGCGGTACGGCCGAACAAATTAAACAGGCTGTCAAAACACTTGAAAAAACCTGTGAAGGCTATATCGCTCGGCGCATGAATCAGAGTATTCACGATGCGATGGCGGGTCACAAGATTGATGAATATACAACCAATAAAGACAGCAAATAACTTGGTTGGCAATTTAAAACAGGAGCTTAGAATTAAATGACTCAACTGATCTTTTTGCCACATGAAGAAATATGTCCTGACGGCAAAGTTTTTGAAGCAGAGCCGGGCGTCACTATTTGTGATGCGGCACAGGCTAATGGTATCGATATTGAGCACGCTTGTGAGAAATCCTGTGCCTGTACTACCTGTCATGTTTATATTCGTGAAGGCGCTGAATCGCTGCGGGAAGCTACTGAAACCGAAGACGATATGCTCGATAAGGCGTGGGGGCTGGATCCTGATTCACGTCTTAGTTGTCAGGCCGTGGTTGGTGATACTGATTTGGTTATCGAAATTCCGAAATATACCATCAATATGGTATCAGAGAACCATTAGGAGATGATCTTATGGGATTAAAATGGATAGATACACTGGATATTGCGATAGCGCTTGATGACAAATTCCCGGAAGTGGACCCTAAAACAATACGTTTTACCGATCTGCATCAATGGGTTTGTGAATTATCGGAGTTTGATGATGAGCCCGACCGTTCAGGTGAAAAAATTCTAGAAGCGATCCAGATGACCTGGATAGAGGAAAAAGACTAATCGGCCTATAAATAGATGTATTAGGCCTTTATTCATCCCCTGAACCCGCGTAAAATGGCGGGTTTGTTTATTCTTATTTACTAATTTTTACTTAATTTAATCTGGAGTTACTAAATGGCCTTAGAGCGCACTTATTCAATGATCAAACCTGACGCAGTCGCTAAAAACGTGATTGGCGAAATCTATGCTCGTTTTGAGCAGGCGGGTTTAAAAATTGTTGCATCTAAAATGATCCACATGACGCGCGAACAGGCAGAATCGTTCTATGGTGTACATAAAGAACGTCCTTTTTTCAATGATCTGGTCGAGTTCATGATTTCTGGCCCGATTATGTGCCAGGTGCTGGAAGGCGAAGGTGCAATAGCGAAAAACCGTGACATTATGGGTGCTACCAATCCGGCAGAAGCTGCTGCGGGTACTATTCGTGCTGACTTTGCCAGTTCAATTGACGAGAACGCAGTTCACGGTTCTGATGCAGCAGAAACAGCAGCAGAAGAAATCGCACTGATGTTCCCAGAAGGTATTTGTGAACGTACTCGATAATCAGCAAGTCAATTTACAACCGCTGAAACAAAACCTGCTGGGTATGACCCTGCAGGATCTTGAGGCCTTTTTCATCGAATCCGGTGAAAAGGCCTTTCGTGCTTCTCAGGTCATGAAATGGTTGCATCAGATGCTGGCAACAGATTTTGATGCCATGACCAATATCAGTAAAAGCCTGCGCGAAACCCTCAAACAAACCGCCTGCATTGATGTCCCTGCTATTGTGTTTGATCAGACCTCGAGTGATGGTACCCGAAAATGGGTGATGCAGCTGGATGCCGGCAATAAAATAGAAACAGTCTATATTCCCGAGTCAGGTCGGGGTACTTTATGTATATCATCGCAGGTGGGCTGTGCACTGGATTGCAGTTTTTGTTCGACAGCGCGGCAGGGTTTTAGCCGTAATCTGACGGCCGCAGAGATTGTTGCACAAGTCTTTGTTGCCAGTATATTGCTCGGCAAAGAACACCGCGATGAACGTAAAATTACTAATATTGTCCTGATGGGTATGGGAGAGCCACTGCTCAATTATGACAATGTTTTAAAAGCTATTACCATTTTTATGGAAGACAATGCTTACGGACTCAGTAAACGCCGGGTTACATTAAGTACCTCAGGTGTGATACCCAAACTGGATTTGTTAGGTCAGCAAAGCGATGTTGCGCTGGCTGTATCACTGCATGCTGTCAGCGATGCAGTGCGTGACAGTCTGGTGCCGATTAACCAGAAGTACCCGTTAAAAGAATTAATGGCCAGCTGCCGGCAATATATTAATAACCAGACTGCCAAGAGTCACATTACATTTGAATATGTTATGTTAAACGGGGTCAATGACAGCCGTCAAGATGCAGTAAAATTAGTGAAATTATTAAAAGGTATTCCGGCAAAAGTTAATCTTATACCTTTTAATCCTTTTCCTGATTCGGGTTACGACTGTTCACCGATGTCAGTCATCAAAGAATTTAAAGAGCTGCTGATGCAGGCGGGACTGGTTGCCACAATTCGTAAAACCCGTGGTGAAGATATTGATGCTGCCTGTGGCCAGCTGGTAGGTAAGGTAGAAGATAAAAGTCGGCGTGAAAAGAAATTTCAAGATCTGCGTTATGGAATGAGCTAAATGATAAAAATAATAAAAGCGTCTGTATTATCAGTATTAATATGGCTTACAGCCTGTTCAACAGGAGGGGATTACAGAGAAGGGGCGGATTTAAAAAAAGCCGCTCATTTTAATGTTCAGCTGGGTTCGGGCTATCTGGCTCAGAATAAACTGCAGCTGGCGAAAAAGAAATTAACCAAGGCGCTGGAACAGGACCCGGATAATGCCCTGGCGCACAGTACCATGGCATTATTGCTGGAAAAAGTAGGCCAGACTGAAGATATTGAAAGTCATTATGAAGAAGCGATGAGTTTGGACCCGGAAAACTCTGATATCAATAATAACTTTGGTACCTATTTGTGCAACCGAGGACGGTTTGATGAGGCGCAAAAGCTATTTAAAAAAGCCATAGACGATCCATATTATAAAACACCGGTAGTTGCGATGATTAATGCCGGAAAATGTGCAATGTTAAATTCAAACTTTGAGCTGGCCGAATCCTTTTTTAGAAGAGCTTTACGAGTAGATTCAAGATCATCTGCCGCGCTGTATTATATGGCAGAGCTGGGCAGTAAAACCAATCGCTATTTGATGACGCGTGCTTATATGCAGCGTTATCATACAGTTGTTAATCCTTCAGCTCAGAGTCTGTGGGTGCAAATACAGGCGGAAAATGCGCTTGATGATAAAGTTTTTATGAGGCAACTCATTCAAAAAATAATTAAAAAATTTCCTGACTCAGATGAGGCGGGCAAGGCAATGAGGTTAATGCGTTAATGAGCAATATAGAAATAAAAAGCTTTGGTGAAATATTACGGGCAGCCAGAGAGGAAAAAAATATAGCGCTCCCTCAGGTGGCGGAGACATTAAAACTGTCGCTGGATATAGTTGAAAGTATAGAAAACTCTGATCTGGATGCGTTGCCGCCGGCAACATTTACATGCGGTTATCTGCGGCTGTTTGCAAAACTGGTAGAGCTGAATGAAAGCGATGTTATTCAGGCTTATTACGACACCATTGGTAAAGTGCCGACAAGCAAATCATCCGGTCTGGGTTCCACTTCTGATTTACCAACGCAGGCCAGTAGTGACGATCTGGGTATGCGTATCATCAGTTATTCACTGGTTATAGTTGTAATCGCACTGTTTGTTTACTGGCTTAGCGACTCACAAAAAACCAGCAGTTCAGCGCTTAGTGATACGCCGGTTGAAAAAACAATCAGCAGCGATGAAAGTACCGGTTCAGAGCCAGATAATAACCAGGACCCTGCAGTAGATTCGGCGGTGGAAGAAAAAGCAGAGCTTAATTATTTCCAAAATACAAACCAGCCAACAGAAAAACTGGCAGAGAAACCAGCAGAAAAACAAACTGCTGTTGATAATAATGGTCTGGAACGCTCTGCTGATCAGGCGGAAAATACACAAGAAATAAATGCTGAAGAGGAAAAGCAGGCAAAAATTATTGCTTTGGCTAAGCAGGCTAATCCCGTTGCAGATACTGGCAGTGATGTATTACTAGTTTCTGCAGCAGATGATTGCTGGGTTGAAATAACAGATAGAAACGGACAGTTACTGTTTTTTAGTCTGCTGAAAAAAGATAAAACTGTCGAGCTTCAGGGACAGCAGCCGTTTAAAGTGTTTTTAGGTAAAGCCACTGCAATCAGCATGCTGCTTAATGATATCGAATATGATTTTTCTAAAAAGATCAGAAGAAATCAAGTGGCACGATTTACCATGAGTATGAATGAAGCATTGGAGTCGTCGACAGCACAGACTATAAATGAAACTGCTGTGTCAGCTGATGCCGATACAGATTCGGCAGCTAATTAATGCTGCTGTTTTAAATGATATCTGAGAACTTATTTAAATAGCTATGTCCAAAAATATTAAATCAATTCGTGGTATGCACGATATTTTGCCCGAAGAGTCTGAAAAATGGCAGTATCTTGAGTCGGTGTTACAAATGCTGATGCAGCAATACTGCTATCAGGAAATTCGAATGCCTGTGGTTGAATCAACGGCATTATTTACCCGCTCTATTGGTGAAGTCACAGATATTGTTGAAAAAGAAATGTATACCTTTGAAGACAGAAATGGAGACAGTCTGACCTTGCGTCCAGAGGGTACAGCAAGTTGTGTCAGAGCCGGTATCCAGTCGGGTTTGTTGCATAATCAGTTACAGCGTTTGTGGTATATGGGGCCTATGTTTAGGCATGAGCGACCACAAAAAGGCCGTTATCGTCAATTCCATCAGATCGGCGTTGAAACCTTTGGTATGGCAAACCCGGAAATTGATGCTGAATTAATTTTGATGACAGCCAGCCTGTGGAAAAGACTGGGTTTGACGGATGTCAGACTGGAATTAAATTCACTGGGCAGCAATGTGGCAAGACAGCAGTACAAAGAAATATTAATTACTTATCTCGAGTCTTATAAGGATCAGCTGGATGAGGACAGTTTGAGACGTCTGCATTCTAATCCTCTGAGAATTCTGGACAGTAAAAATCCTGAAATGAAAAAAATTATCAGTGAAGCGCCTAAGCTGTCTGATCATTTAGATGCAGAGTCGGCTGCTCACTTTTCAAAATTAAAACAAATTCTTGATAAAGCCGGTGTTAAATATAGTGTTAATCCGAATCTGGTCAGGGGGCTAGATTATTACTGTAAAACAGTATTCGAGTGGATAACTGATAAGCTGGGAGCTCAGGGTACAATTTGTGCCGGAGGCAGGTATGATGGTCTGGTTGAGCAATTAGGTGGCAAGGAGACAGCGGCCTGCGGTTTTGCTGTCGGTATGGAAAGACTGTTGTCGTTGCTTGATGACAGTGGCCTGATCCCACAGCTGCAACAGACAGATATGTACATTGTGATGCTGGGAGAAGCGGCAGAGATTGAGGGTATGGTGCTGGCCGATTCAATAAGACAACAGAACCCTAATTTAAAAATATTATCAAACTGTGCTGGTGGTAGTTTAAAATCACAACTCAAAAAAGCCGATAAATCAGCAGCACATATGGCGATTATATTAGGCGATGAAGAAGTTGAAAATAAGCAGGTAATGATTAAGTATTTAAGGCAGGAAAAGCAGCAGGAGTCTGTTGCTCTGAATGATTTAAATACATTTCTAAAAAATATATAAATAGGTCAAGTCATGGAATTTGAAACAGAAGAACAACAGGTTGAAGCGCTTAAAAAGTGGTGGAAAGAAAACGGCAAACAAATCATTGTTGGCACGGTTGTCGGTTTTTCGCTGATTATTGGCTGGAGATATTATATCGACTACGCAGAAAAGCAGACCTCTGCAGCCAGTGCGCTATTTGAACAAATAATAGCAAAGACGGATGCTTCATCCAACTCTGTTGATAAAACGGCTGTGTTCGAAAAAATCAAAAAAGATTACAGTTCTACACCGTATTCAGCTTCAGCTGCGCTGGTGCTTGCAAAAACCTACTATGAAGCAGGTAATAAGGATAAGTCAGTTGAAACACTGGATTATGTGATCAGTAATAGCAAAGATAGTATCCTTGTTCAGGTAGCTAAAGAGAGAAAAGCCAGAGTTCTTATAGATATGGCTAAACCACAAGATGCATTACTTGTTCTGTCGGATGATGTTGATCAGGCTTTCAAAGCTATCTTTGAGGAATTGAAAGGTGATGCCTATACCTTACTGGGCGATGTTGAAAAGGCCAGAGCGGCTTTTGACAAAGCCTTGCTGAACAGTAGCGGCGATAAAACAATGTTGCAGATGAAAAGAGATAATCTGGGTGAGTCAGCAACAGGGCCGGCTGCATGAGATTTGCTTTAATAGTAATCGCGGCTTTTAATCTGCTGGCCTGTGCCGGTGCTGTAGATAACGCAGAACCACCTGCCGCTCTGGTTGATTTTCAGGCCTCGGCTAGCCTGGCTGTTCTGAGTGAAACCAATATTGGTGACGGTGAGGTTTATTTATCAGGCTCATCGATACTTAATCTTGAAAAAGATATTGTTTCAGTGACTGCAAAAGGCCTGCTTACTGTTTTTAATAAAAATAGATCGGCAGTGCGTTTACAAAAAGATCTGGCTATTAAATACGCCTCGGCTATCGGAGGTAATGAGCATCTTTATTTGCTGGGTACGCGCTCAGGTCTGGTCTATGCGATAGATCCTGTGACTGCTGATGTGCTCTGGCAGAGCCGAGTCAGTAGTGAAGTGCTGGCTCGTCCGGTTATTTCCGGCACAACGGTTATAGTCAAAACCGTTGACGGTCAGTTGACTGCTTTAGAGGCAGATACGGGCAAGGAAAAATGGATTTATAAGCGTGATGTGCCCGCTTTAAGTGTCAGGGGGAATAGTGAACCACTCTTGATGCAGGATAAAGTTATCAGCGGGTTGGATAACGGAAAGCTCGTTATTATTAATCTGGATTCAGGAATTTTATTCTGGGAAAAAACGATTACGGTTCCACGTGGACGTACTGAAATTGAGCGGCTGGTTGATCTCGATGCGGACCTTCTGATGAATAATGGGGTTATCTATATTGCCGGTTTTCAGGGCAGGATAGTAGCGCTTGATATCCAGTCCGGCGAGTTTTTATGGTCTAAAATAATGTCTGTTACAAATAATATGACATTTCAGGATAACAAACTCTATGTAACAGACAGCATGAGTCATGTCTGGGCGCTCGATGCGTCTAATGGTGCGACTATCTGGAAGCAAAACGTATTTAGCGCAAGAAAACTAAGTAGCCCGGTGCTTTTTGATGATTACCTGTTGCTGACTGATTTTGAGGGTTTTCTGCACGTAATAGCTAGGGCAGACGGGCATCAGGTTGCACGATTGAATGCAGATAGTAGCGGGACTCGCAATGCGCCAGTTGTCTTTAATGATAAAATTTATCTGCAGTCTAATAATTCAAAAATCTATATACTTAGGTTAGAAAAACAGTCTTTTTGATGAAAACTGTCAGGGATTATCTGCTTGAGATAGTTTTGGCGATAGTTTCACTGACGTTGCTATCGCTGATCATCGCACCGTACTGGTTCGGCTATACAATGCAGACAGAGTACGAAGATATGCTGCGTAGGTTTGCAGCCAGCACAGACTATCGTTTTGAAGTAGTAAAATATGAGCGGCACTGGTTTAGTACAGATGCTGCCTTATTAATCAAGGATGATTCAGGTCAGTCACTGGCAAATCTGAAACATCAAATTGTGCACGGTCCTGTGTATTTTGGTTTGTTGTTAAAGGGCCGATCACCGTGGGCAAGTATGGTGATAAAAGCTAACTGGCAGCCTGCAGATGTGCATCGGCCACAGCTTCGCGAGATGATGTCGGCCGATCAGGCGGTTAGTTTATTTATGGTCATGCAGCATAACGGTAATGCCGAGCTTAATGTAAATATACCTGCTCTGAAGGTGAATATTAATAGTGTTGTCTACCAGACGGCGGCAATCACAGTGAGTCTGAATTACCGTGCTGCTGACAGTCACTATATAGGCCAGCTGAAAATGCCTTTTTTGAGTACGAAAAATAAGCGTTTTCTGGAAGCCGATAATGCGGTCTTAAGTTTCAATCAGAGTCGCATCAATAATCGCTTTTCCGGTGATGCGGTATTAACTCTTGATGCTTTGAAGTTGAAGATAAATAATCAAATGTTTGATATCAGGCAGCTGTCATCACGTCTGATTAATACGCTGGATACAGCAGGAATAAATCTCCGCTCAGATTTAAATGTTTCAAGGATTAACCTCTTTAATGAGCAGCTTAACAGTCTCAGTGTCAGCTCCGTGGTGAGCGGAATCAAGATTAATCCAATCGGAAACCTGGGGTTCTCTGCAATCGAGTTTGATGGTGTTGATATCAAACCATTTAGCTTTTTTACAGAACACGGTAGCTGCCAGGCGGAGTTGTCACTGAATAAGATGCTAAATAATCCTTTTTCACTTTCAACAGGCTTTCAATATAACCAGCCACTGTTTAATCTTTCTGTCAGTGTGCCTTTGTTCAAGCGAATATACAGTATCGTTGCCTCAATGTTATCGGTGTCTGTAACGGATAGTCGGCTCTTTCTTAATAAATTAATCGCTCTGGATTATCTTGAAAATAATCAGGGTAAAATACACTTAAAGCTTTCAAACAGGGATGACAAGATTGTTGTTAATGATCATCTTGTCAGTTTTAACGAACTGCGTCGTCAGTTTTTATCGGCTGTATCTCTTAAATAATGAGTAAATTATGAACCCTGTAATAGCGCTTGTAGGCCGGCCTAATGTTGGCAAATCTACTTTGTTTAACTGTTTGACCAAGACCAGAGATGCGCTGGTAGCAGACTATCCTGGCTTAACGCGTGACCGTAAGTACGGTCATGCTGTGGTCGATGAAACAGAGTATACCGTCATCGATACAGGTGGTTTAAGCGGAGAAACCGAGGGTGTTGATGTTAAAATGGCAGCCCAGACTCTGCTGGCAATAGAAGAGTCTAGCTTGATTTTGTTTCTGGTAGATGCCAGAGATGGCATGACGACGGCTGATCAGAATATCGCGGAACAGTTACGGCGCTACGGAAAAAAAATATTCCTGGTAGTTAATAAAATCGATGGTTTTGATGTTGACGCGGTGATGGCCGATTTCTATACACTGGGTTTTCAGGACTTATACGGTATATCATCGGCAAATAACCGTGGTGTACCGTCTATGATGGTATCGATCTTCAGTCAGTTTGAATTTGAAACTAGCCGCTTAACTGAGCTGGATGACGGCATTCGTGTTGCTCTGGTCGGGCGCCCTAACGTCGGTAAGTCAACATTGATAAACCGTATTTTAGGTGAAGACCGTGTGGTCGCTTTTGATGAGCCGGGAACCACACGTGATAGCATCCTTGTGCCATTTGAACGTGATGACAAAAAATATGTGCTGATCGATACGGCAGGTGTCAGGCGTAAAAAAAACATATCACTGGCAGTAGAAAAATTCAGTGTTATCAAATCGCTACAAGCGATTGATTATGCCAATGTCGTGGTACTTGTTATTGATGCGCATGAAGGATTAGCTGATCAGGACCTGAGTCTGCTCAGTTATGTGATTGATGCAGGCAGGGCACTGGTCATTGCGGTCAATAAATGGGATGGCATGGAAGAGTATGATAAAGACCGAATTAAAATAGACCTTGAAAGAAAGCTTGGTTTTGCGAATTTCGCCGATATATATTTTATTTCGGCCTTGCACGGCAGTAATGTCGGCTTGCTCTACAAGGCTATCAATGATGCTTATGATTCAGCGTTTATCGATCTGACCACGCCAGAACTGACACGCTTACTTGAAAAAGCGATTGAAGTGAACCAGCCACCAATAGTGAAGTCGCGCCGTTTGAAAATGCGCTATGCCCATCAGGGTGGTAAAAACCCGCCGATCGTTATCATCCATGGCCCGGACCCTGAACTTGTGCCTGATACATATAAGCGATACCTGATTAATTTCTTCAGGAAAGTTCTTAAAATAAAAGGCACCCCGATTCGTATGGAATTTAAGGCTGGTGCTAACCCGTATTCGGGAAGGCGTAATGTTCTTAATAAACGTCAGCAGGCAAAGAAAAATAGAATGATTTCATATATCAAGAAAAACGATAAGAAAAGAAAAAACAAGAGTAAAAATAAAACCGGTGGCAGCTGGTAGCGTCAGGAAGTGGATTCAAGCATGTTAACCATGTGCTCCGGGTTGATGACATAAAAGGTCTGCTGCTCTTCGCGAGCGCTGATGATAGAGTTTTCGGCATCGGAAATAATATCTTCGGTTTTTTTATAGCTTGAGCTCAGTGCGATGCCTATGCTGGCGATAACATTAATGATGTTCTTTCCGATCGTAATGGGTTTCTGTATCTCAGCGATGATTCTTTCTGCGGCAAATGATGTTTCATTGATATAAACATCTTCCAGTAGTATGACAAAAGTGGTCTCAGAAAAACGGGCGATTGTGTCCCTAGGTCGAAGCTGGCTTTTCAGGCGTTTACCAATCAGTTTCATGAAGTTGTGTCGCTGCTTTTTATCGAGCAGGGTATTGATTTCATGCATATTGGTAATATCAAAAAATAGCAGTGCAAAATAATAATATTCAGACTTCAGTGTTCGGTTGACGCAGCTGTTAAGGTCTTCAATAAACGTTTGTTTATTCATCAGCCCGGTAACCGGGTCATGCATATCCAGTAAGTCTGTATCAATTGATGTCTGGATCTGACTTAGAATATTTCTTATCCATTCTGCCAATGTTTTAATAAAATCAAAATCGCTCTCTCTGAAAGGCTGGTCTTTAGGGTTAGAGCTAAAAAAGCTTAAGGTGCCGTAGAGTTTATTCTCTTTGAAGATGTTTATACCGATATAACTGAGCAGGCCGGTATTCAGATAGCAGGGGTGTTTCTTCCATTTAGGCTTTCTGACGATATCGATCGCTATCGGTTCTGAATGTTCAATGGTGATACTGCAGAAGGTTTTCTGAAGTTCAAACTTCTGGTTTTCGTTGACCGGGTGAATTTTCGAATAACCTTGCTCAACAAAAAAATCATTTTTCTCAATGCGACTGAGAATAGCAATATCCTGGTCAAACAGTTCACAGCCGGTTTTTAATATTTTCTGTATCTGTTCGTGAGGTTCTTTAATGTTCTGGGTGATGGTTTTATACAGTGATTCCATCAGGTGAAGTTTGTTGACCAGTGATGTAGTCCATCCCAGTGGCTCTATCTGTCCTTTGTAACGGGCGATGGTAAAACGAATGGTACGTCTGAGTTTGTTTTCTTTTAGATCGTTAATTAAAAGGTATTCGCTGGCGCCGGATTTAAGGATTTCTTCGATAGACGCTTCGTCATTAATCCAGCCCAGAATAACGATGGGAATATCTGATTTAATCAACCGTAATTGTTTTATTGCATCAAGACCAATGGTTAGTTGCAGTAAAATAATATCAAATGATTGATTGCTCAGAAGTTTGAGCGAAGTCTCGACGCTGAGACTGTCGCTGATCTCAAATTCATGACAGGCCGACATAAGCTGACGTATGTGTTCAATGCTTTCGGCATTGTCATCAATGATGAGTACCTTAATCGTGTCGTCGTCTGTCATATGTTATCCGTTACAGGAAAGCGGCGGAGCTTATAAATGCTTTCTCATTTTCTTCCAGGGGCTCGAAATGACTGAGCTGTTTTTCCAGTACAGCAAGGTCCGCTTCAGATGCATTGTTCGTGTCTGTCAGGCGTTTGCTGATACGCTGTTGCAGTGTGGCTTTGTCGACATCAAATTCAATAATGTTATACCCGGCCTGGTATTCGCTGGCAAGCTCCTGAAATGCTATTCGGTCAGCGTGATGCAGAAAGGTTGCGTCGACGATTACACTAAAACCAGAATCCAGAATCATTTTAGCAAAGTTTTGAAGCTGTAGATATGTTTTAGCACTGGCTTGCTGGTTATAAATGCCGGCATCAAGCGGGGATTTGCTACTTTCAGTGGCTTTTAAGTCAAAAAGCCTTTTGCGTTCAATGTCAGAGCGAACTCTTATCAGGCTATTCTGTTCAAGCAGCTTCTGGCTAACGGTGGTTTTTCCGCAACCGGAAACGCCATGTGTGATACTGAGCGAGAGTTCGCTAATCTGAGTAAAGGCTTCGGCCAGATCCGTATAGCTCTTATACTGGGCTAGGCTTGCCTGTTTGTCTTTTTCTGGCAAATCGGGTGTTAACAGGGTAAAGCTGGCAATTTTTGCCCTGACCATGGCTCTGTAGACCAGATAAAACCGTAGCACCTTGATGCTTGCATAGTCTCCGCTGTGTTCAAGATAACGGTTCAAGAAACGATAGGCAAAGCCCGAGGCATTGCGGTCAACCAGATCCATAAAAAGAAATGCGACTTCGCTCATTACATCTATCCAGCGGAACTCATCATTAAACTCAATGCCGTCAAAAATGCTAACCTGATCGTTGATTAAGGCCATGTTGCCTAAATGCATGTCACCATGGCATTCACGGATAAAGCCGTCTGTTTTGCGTTGCTGCAGTGTGCTGGAAATTTTTTCAAACTCATTCTGACTCCAGTTTCGCAGGCGTTGCAGCTGTTCTCTGGCTGCGCTGTCTTTAATTAACGGATCGAGCTGATCGAAGTTCTGAATAACTGGGGCATTAACACTGGCGGCACTGCCTAGTTCGGAGTCACTGGGTGATCTGTCAATTGTCTGATGGAAGTTAGCTGCCTGGTCAGCCATCTGATCAATATGATACGGCTGCAGTTCGGTATTTTTTAATAATTTATCGATCAGTTGTGACTGATCAAATTGTTGCATCTTTACCGCGTATTCAATAATATCACCGTCACCATTCAAAACAGGTGAGCTTTCACTGCCGGTGATGTTGACTGTCTGCAAGTAAATATCTTTAGCTAGTCGTTTATTCAGGCGAATTTCTTCTTCGCAAAAGTGTTTGCGTTGTTTTAATTCGGTGAAGTTTAAAAAACCAAAGTCCATCGGTTTTTTAACTTTATAGGCATATTGACCGGTTAAAAAAACCCATGAAATATGGGTTTGCAGCATGATAACCTGTTTTACGTCATGGTCATAAAATGCCGGGTCCTGCATTGCCTGAATCAGAGGCTCGCGGGATTCGAGTGTGGTTACAGTCATGGCGTAATAGCTCCGCTCAAAGTATCATGGGTAGGCTTCTATTCTAATGTATTTTAAGGCATTGCTGTACTGATGACTGACACTAAATCCAAACCTTCTGCGCGTTCTGTAAAAGCTAAAAAGAAAAAAAACACCAATTCGGGGCGCAAGCGTACAAAAAAGCAGCAGTCCAATACTAAAAAATTCTTATTCGGGTTCGCGGGCTTTCCAAAGCGGCCCTATCTACTGTTTATTTCTATTGTGTTGTTACTGATTAGCCTGATTTATATTATCTATCTTGATTTACAGGTCAGAGAACGTTTTGAAGGACGAATCTGGGCAGTGCCTTCTAAGGTTTATGCGCGGGCCTTGGAATTAAAACAGGATATGATGCTGGACCCCGATGGGTTTGAGCAAGAACTGGCGCTGATGGCCTATGAAAAAGTCAGTCACTTTCCGGTGCAACCGGGGCAATATCGGCGCTGGCAGAATAATTTTGAACTCATCAGTCGTGAATTCAAGGATGGTGATACGGTTACCGAAAAGCAGGCCGTACGACTGAGTTTTGAAAATCAACAGCTGCTTAACATTGAGCATTTGTTTAAACCGGAAAAGATCGAGTCGGTCAGACTTGACCCGGCATTAATCGGTAATATTTATCCCGGCCAGACTGAAGATCGTGAGTTGTTGCAACTTGCCGAGGTACCTGAGCGACTGATTAAGACCCTGATAGCGGTAGAAGATCGTTCATTTTATCAGCATTGGGGTATTAATCCTGTGGCTATAGTCAGAGCGCTGTTTGTGAATTTTCAGGCGGGTGAGAAGTTGCAGGGCGGCAGTACGCTGACCCAGCAATTAGTTAAGAATCTGTTTTTGTCGTCGCAAAGAAGTTACTGGCGTAAGCTCAATGAAGCCATCATGGCCTTATTGCTGGAATTTCATTATGACAAGAACAGTATTCTTGAAGCCTATATCAATGAAGTCTATCTGGGGCAGAACAAACGGGCATCCGTGCATGGTTTTGAACTTGGCAGTCAGTTTTATTTTAATAAACCGCTGAACAAACTGTCGACGGAAAAAATTGCACTTTTGATTGGGTTGGTTAAAGGGCCGTCTTATTACAATCCGCGAAGAAATCAGGACAGAGCGCTGGCGCGGCGAAATATCGTACTTGGTGTAATGCGTGAACAAAATGTCATCAGTGATTTGCATTATGAAAAAAATATCAACCGCCCGTTAGGCGTGGTCGAAAGAATTTTAAATTCAGGTATTAAGTATCCGGCATTTATTGATTTAATTAAACGACAATTACTGTTTAGATTCTCTGCAGATGTGCTTAAGCATGAAGGGCTGAAAATCTATTCAACACTGGATCCGCAGGTACAGCTGTCAGCTGAACAGGCTGTTGAAAATACGCTGCAGCAAATTCAATATCAGGTCAGTCATGTGCCGTTACAGACAGCGCTTATTGTCACGGATGTTACGTCATCTGAAGTGCTTGCGCTGGTGGCTGATAAAGAGCCATCATTTCATGGTTTTAATCGTGCGCTGGATGCCAGTCGACAAATTGGTTCGCTGATTAAACCGGCGATTTATCTGGCCGCATTAAATAGTAAAAGCCTTGGCGCTGAAGGCTTTCATTTATCAAGCCTGTTGTCAGATACACCGCTGAGTTTGCAGTCACGCAATGGTGATCTCTGGCAACCGCAAAACTATGACCGGCTTTTTCGTGGTGATGTGCTTTTTCATCAGGCGCTGGTGCATTCCTATAATGTACCGAGTGTACGGCTGGGTTTAAAAATAGGTCTGCAGGAAATTGTCTCGACCTTAAGAAATCTTGGGCTGGAAAAAGAGGTACCAGTGTACCCGTCGATGTTACTGGGAGCGTTTGAATTGTCACCTTATGATGTGGCTACTATGTATCAGACTATCGCAGCAAGTGGTCATCAGTTAGCTCTGCATTCGATACGCGCTGTACTTTCGCAAACGGATCAGCCGCTGGTACATTTTGCCGAGCAGAAAAAATACAGGATTGATCAGGATAAAATGTTTCTGCTGCAGTCAACCTTACATGAGGTGACTCAGGCCGGTACAGCGCAGCAGTTATCATCACTGGGGTTTAAAGTGGCCGGTAAAACCGGCACCACCGATCAGCTTAGAGACAGCTGGTTTGCCGGCTTTAGTGAGGACAAACTGGCAGTGGTCTGGGTTGGTAATGATGATAATCTGGAAACCGGGCTAACAGGAAGTAGTGGAGCCTTGCGGATCTGGTCGGATTTATTTGAACATATTCCTGTTAAGGGTTTAAAGCTGAATCCGCCGGATACGGTTGATTATTTTTGGGTCGATAAAAAAACCGGCCTGCTGGCCGGTTTTGGCTGTCAGAATACGTTAAAATTACCCTTTTTAAAGCACCAGCGCCCGCTTCAATACGCGGATTGTGATTAATAAGCTAACTCGAGAATGGTTTACGTGTCAGAACAAAACAAAGCCGATGAGGTAACCGGGGCATTAAGTACTAATGGTCTGATCAGTCAGGTTATAGAAGGTTTTACGCCGCGTGACGGCCAGCAAAAACTTGCCAGTGCTATTTTTAATGCAATATCAGAGCGCTCATATCTGGTTGCTGAGGCCGGTACCGGTATCGGTAAGACCTTTGCGTATCTGGTACCGGCTTTAATGTCGGGTGTTAAAACCTTGGTTTCAACCGGTACAAGACACTTGCAAGATCAGTTGTTCCATAAAGATTTACCGGTGGTCATTAAAGCGCTGGATATCTCGGTTGAGGTGGCTTTATTAAAAGGCCGGGCTAATTATCTGTGTATTTCGCGGATGAAGAATGCTGAACATATGGAATTCATGACCCGCGAAACCCGAATGGAATTATTTCAGGTAAAAGACTGGGCGGCTAAAACCAGCAGTGGTGATATTTCGGAACTGGACTCGGTACCGGAAGACGCCAGAGTCTGGTCTATGGTCACCTCTACCACCGATAACTGCCTCGGCAGTGATTGTGATCAATACGAAGAGTGTCATGTTGTGCTTGCCAGAAGAGCCGCACAACATGCTGATGTGATTGTGGTTAATCATCATCTGCTGCTATCGGATATGGCATTAAAGGAAGAGGGTTTTGGTGAATTGCTGCCAGAAGTGGAAGCGTTTATTATTGATGAGGCACATCAGCTGCCGGATATCGCCTCGAATTTTTTTGGTCAGTCAGTTAGTAGTCGGCAGATCATGTTGCTGGCAAATGACGTGATTGCAGAACAGATTGCAGACGCCCCTGATATGGCTGAGTTGCGAGATCTGGCGCATGAATTGATCGAGGTTGGAAAGCAGATGCGACTGGCTTTTGGTGTGGAAACGCTAAAAGATGCCTGGGCCAAAATCATGTATAAGCCGAGTATCAAATCAGCCATCGATCAGCTGCTGGGTAAGCTCGAAGAGTTCAAAGATGTTCTTGAGCTGGCTGCCGAGCGTGGTAAGGGGTTGGAAAATTGTTATCAGCGCTGTCTGCAACTGCATCAAAGGCTGCAACAGTTTTGTGCCAAACAGGACAATTCGATTGATTGGTATGAAACCTATAGTCGCAGTTTTATTTTGCATCAGACGCCGCTGGATTTATCCGAGCGCTTCCAGCAACAGATGCAGGCATACGAAGCGGCCTGGATAATGACATCTGCTACCTTGCAGGTGGGCGGGGATTTTGGGCATTTTACCTCGAGATTAGGTTTACAGAGCTATCATAGTGGTATCTGGCACAGTCCGTTCGATTACAAATCCCGTGGCATGATTTATTTACCGGAAGATCTGCCGGAGCCCTCTCAGCCGGACTACACACGGCAGTTAATGCAGGCCATGCTGCCAGTGATTAAATCCAGTGATGGCCGGGCTTTTCTGTTATTTACCAGTTACCGAGCAATGAATGAAGCCCATGAGTATCTTAAGCAAAGACTCGACTATGCTATTTTTGTGCAGGGCCAGAAGCCTAAACACCAGTTACTGGCCGCGTTTAAGTCAGCCGGACAGGCGATATTGCTAGGTACCAGTAGCTTTTGGGAAGGTGTCGATGTCCGTGGTGAGGCGCTGACCTGTGTAATGATCGATAAATTGCCATTTGCCTCACCGGGTGATCCGGTATTGCAGGCACGTATGGATCAGATCCGCCAAAATGGCGGCAATCCCTTTATGGACTTTCAGCTACCGACAGCAGTGATCAGTTTAAAGCAGGGTGCTGGCCGGCTGATTCGGGATGTCACCGATTACGGTGTGCTGGTGATTGGCGACCCACGTCTAATCAATAAACGATACGGTAAGACCTTTATCGAGAGCTTACCTGATATGCCGGTAACCCGTTCAATTCAAGCGGTCGAGGGTTTTTATCAAACAATACGTCAGGCAGATAAGGTAGCGGTATGAAAATTTTAGCCATCGACACGGCAACCGAGGCCTGTTCGGCCGCCTTGTACATAGACGGTGAAATCAGTGCCGAATATGAGCTCGCGCCACGTGAGCATACGCAGTTAATTTTACCAATGCTGGATCGATTGCTTAACGCTGCCGGTATTGGTATCAGCCAGCTTGATGCTTTGTCCTATGCCCGTGGTCCCGGCGCATTTACCGGGGTACGGATTGCTGCCGGGGTGATTCAAGGCTTGTCTTATGCGGCAGAGATTCCGGTATTGCCGGTCTCGACGCTGGCAGCGATAGCGGCCGGGGTATTTGAGCAGCACGGCCATCGTGACATTCTGACAGCTATCGATGCGCGTATGGGGGAGGTTTACTGGGCAGCTTATCGTGTCGAGGCTGGTTGCGTCAGTTTGCAGGGGCGGGAACTGGTCAGTTCGGTGGAAAACCTACCGCAAGCTGAAGCCGGCAGCTGGGCCGGAGCCGGTTCCGGCTGGTCGGCGCATAAAGCCTCGCTGACTGAAAAATACGGTATTGAGGCGTCGATGATCTATGCCGATTATCTACCTTCAGCAGAGTCTATAGTGCAGCTGGCGGCAGCGGATTACCAATTGAATAAACAGATGCCTGCGCATCAGGCTCAGCCTGTCTATTTGCGCGATAATGTCGCAAAAAAGAAACAAAATCAATCAAAGTAAGTGTTTTAGATCCTGACGTAAGCTCTTGAATAGCGTATGATTGCTGGTTAATTTATCAGTATTAGAAATCATAGCCAAAATGTTAGAGATCAATCTGTTCGCCACCCATATAGCCGATTTAAAGCAGCGTTCTGAAACGTTGAGGGGGTATCTTTGACTTCGATACCAAGCAGGAACGACTGGAAGAGGTTTTAAGAGAACTCGAACAGCCTGATATCTGGAATAACCCGGAAGCCGCCCAAGCTTTAGGTCAGGAGAGAACCTCGCTGGAAGCAATTGTGCATACATTAAAGCATTTATCCAATGGTCTGGATGATGCACACGATCTGTTGCAAATGGCTGCGGAAGAGGATGATCAGGATACGCTTGATGCAGTTGTTGCCGATATCGAGGTGTATGAAAAACAGGTTGCTGAATTAGAATTTCGACGGATGTTTTCCGGTGAAATGGATCAAAATAATGCGTTTATGGATATACAGTCAGGCTCTGGCGGTACCGAAGCGCAGGACTGGGCTGAGATGATTTTGCGTATGTATTTACGCTGGGGCGAAGCCCATGGATTCAAAACCGAACTGATGGAAGCCTCGGCTGGTGATGTGGCAGGTATTAAAAGCGCCACGATTCGCTTCGAGGGTGAATACGCCTACGGCTGGCTACGCACAGAAACCGGGGTACACCGACTGGTTCGTAAATCACCGTTTGATTCCGGTAATCGTCGTCATACCTCATTCTCATCGGTTTTTGTCTCTCCCGAGGTTGATGATAATGTTGATATTGATATTAATCCGGCGGATCTGCGGATTGATGTTTACCGGGCCAGCGGTGCCGGTGGTCAGCACGTTAACCGTACCGAATCGGCAGTGCGTATCACACATAATCCAACCAATGTGGTTGTGCAGTGTCAGAATGACCGTTCACAGCATAAAAACAAAGCCGCTGCGATGAAGCAATTAAAAGCCAAGCTGTACGAGCTTGAAATGCAAAAACGCATGGGCGAACAGCAGGCGCTGGAAGAAACAAAATCAGATATTGGCTGGGGCAGTCAGATTCGTTCATATGTTCTTGATCAGTCCCGTATTAAAGATCTGCGAACAAACGTTGAAACCGGCAATACTCAGGCGGTACTGGACGGTGGTCTGGATCTGTTTATTGAAGCCAGCCTAAAAAGCGGCCTATAAAACGGCTGTCTAATGCTTAACAATTCAGGTTAATTGTAAAATTTAAAAATGACTCAAGAAAATACAACAGAACAAAAAGATAATGCAGAACCCGTTGATGAAAATAAGCTGATTCTGCAGCGCCGTGAAAAACTTGGTGCCTTGCGTGAAGAAGGCGTTGCGTTTCCCAATGACTTTCGTCGTGATGTGATGGCTGAAGAATTGCATCAGCAATACGGCGCTAAAGAAAAAGAAGAGCTTGAATCATTAAATCAGCGAGTAGCCATTGCTGGCCGCCTGATGGCAAAGCGTATTATGGGCAAAGCCAGCTTCGCTCAGATTCAGGATATGTCGGGGCGGATTCAGGTATTTGTTCAGCGCGATGCATTAGCTGAAGGTTTTTATAACGATCAGTTTAAAAAATGGGATGTGGGTGACGTGATCGGTGCTGAAGGGGTTTTATTTAAAACCAAGACCGGTGAGTTATCCGTTAAAGTCGATGAGATTAAACTGCTGACCAAATCATTGCGTCCGTTACCTGAAAAATGGCATGGCCTGACGGATCAGGAAACCCGTTATCGTCAGCGTTATGTTGACCTGATCATGAACCAAGACGTGCAAAAAACATTCAAGCTGCGTTCAAAAATCATCAGTTATATACGAAACTTTTTCGATAGCCAGAATTATATGGAAGTCGAAACACCGATGATGCATGTGATTCCCGGTGGTGCCACGGCCCGGCCTTTTAATACCCATCACAATGCGCTTGATATGCCGCTGTTTCTACGTATTGCGCCTGAGCTTTATTTAAAGCGCCTTGTCGTCGGTGGTTTTGAGCGGGTTTATGAAATTAACCGAAATTTCCGTAATGAAGGCTTATCGACCCGGCATAATCCGGAATTTACCATGGTCGAGTTTTATCAGGCCTATGCAGATTACAAAGACCTGATGGATATCACCGAGGCCTTATTGCATGGTCTGGCCAAAGATGTGGTGGGCACCAGTCAGATTGAATATCAGGGTGATGTTTACGATTTCGGTAAACAGTTTGAGCGTATGACAGTGGTTGAATCGATCCTGCATTTTAACCCGGACTTAAGTCTCGGGCAGTTAAATGACTTGGCGGCAGCCAGAGCGGTTGCAGAAAAGCTGGAAATACCACTTAAAGATTCTTATGGTCTGGGAAAAGTTCAGATTGAAATTTTCGAAAAAACAGTTGAGCACCGTTTGATGCAGCCTACTTTTATCACCGAGTACCCGACGGAAGTGTCACCACTGGCAAGACGTAATGATCACAATCCGTTTGTTACTGATCGGTTTGAGTTTTTTGTAGGTGGTCGTGAAATCGCCAATGGTTTTTCTGAGTTAAATGATGCAGAAGATCAGGCTGCGCGCTTCCAGGAACAGGTTGAAGAAAAAGACGCCGGGGATGATGAGGCTATGCACTTCGATGAAGACTATATCCGTGCGCTTGAGCATGGTCTGCCGCCCACGGCAGGCGAAGGTATCGGTATCGATCGTCTGGTTATGTTGTTAACCAATTCTGCATCGATCAGAGACGTTATTTTATTTCCCCACATGCGCCCTGAGGCTTGAATGCATTCAAGCAGAGGAAGTACTCTTGGGGTGCGCCCTGAGGCTTGAATGCATTCAAGCAGAGGAAGTACTCTTGGGGTGCGCCCTGAGGCTTGAACTTATTCAGGCTGAGGAAGTGCAGATGAAGTTGGGGTGTTGATGACGTTATGGCTTACAGTGAAATAGTGTATCGGGGCTGAATAAGGCTTTTATAAAAGCACAATACTTATCTGGGTTATAAAAAAAGAATAAATTGCTAAGGATTAAATATGAAAAGAAATGACTTAGAGCAGTCTGCTCACAATATACCGCAAATGTACGCGCCTTATTATGATGATGAAATCAGTCTGGTGGATTTGTGGCTGGTCTTAGTCAGGCATAAAAAAGTTCTGTTTTATGTTTTTATCGCATCGTTGCTGCTGGCGCTTGCGGTGGTGGTTTTGAAAAAAAAGCAGTATGAGTTTGTCTCGGTGATTGAGATTGGTCGCCTGCCGGCAGGTAATGGTTATGAATACGTCGCTACGCTGGATTCGCTAAAAGCCAAGCTTGAGCAGGGCTATATCCCCTTCGTGCTGGGCACGATTGAGAAAGAAGAACGTGGTCAGTATAAATCCACGATAGAGGTGCCTAAAGGCGCACATTTGTTAACCTTTAAAACTAAAAATACAGAGGATAATAAACAGCTGCATCAGACTTTTCATTCGGGTACATTGAGCAAGTTGATCGACGATACGAATCTGTTAGTTGAGAGTTATAAAGATAAACAGGCATCGAATTTGTTGATTCAGAAACAGAGTCTTGAGAAATTTATCAAGACGCAAACGCTGCAGCTAGAACGGGTCAATCAAAAAATAAAGGATGCAGAGGCGGATTTGTCGGGCCTTAAAAAATCAATGAATGGAACAAGGGTTAAAAAAGAGTCGGTTTCGTTGCGCAGTGCAGAAATTGCAGAGTTATATACCCAGCTGGCCGATATGACAGAAAAAATGGAAAATACGATTTTGCAGAAGAAAACTCAGATTGCTGATATTGAACTGAATATACAAAAAGTGATACCAACACGTTCGGTGGTGCCTTTTTATCAGTCGAATACCGCCAAAGGTCTGTCGTCTAAAATTTTGTTTGTGTTGATTGTTTTTGTCGGTGCTATCTTTGCGCTGATTGCAGCGTTTATTGCAGAGTTTGCGGATAAGGTCAGGGAGAAGCTGAAGCAGCAAGAGCAGGAGAGTGCGTAGTTACTTGCTGCTTCTTCAGGCTTAAAGAGTGTAGTTACAGGTCAATGGATGATCTGGCTTCCTCGAGCATGGCCTGGTTTTCCTCAATATTGATCGAATCCATTTCGGTATCAAGATCAAGTTTTTCAAAGGCCTGAATGCGGGTCCAGTCATCGGTGCCCGGGCAGCCTTCGGCAAACCCGCCTTGCAGTATTGAAACCTGAATTATATCAGTTAGATCGGCATCGCCGGCATGGCGGCGGTTGAATTTGTAGCAGTCGGCGACGGCATCGATTAACTCGGGCGCAAACTGCCATGATTCTAGGATCAGTTTACCAACCCGGCCGCCAATTGAATGGATGACTTCGCTGAGCGCTTCGTTATCATTGAAAAGCTGGTCGTCTTCTTCAGCGAAAACTAAAATCGGCAGAGTACCTATGTTGTGTATCAGGCCGGCTAACAGGGCGTGTTCATTTGAAATAGGTGTCATTGATGCCAGCATTCGACTGATTGCTGCCACTTCAACGCTGGCACTCCAGGCAGCACGAAAATGGCGGTCCAGTACTTCTGAGGTAGACTGGTACATTTGTTTCATTGCCAGACGAATGACCAGATCCTTTACGATTTTGATGCCGAGTCGTGATATCGCCATTTGAATGTCTTCGATGGCATTATTGCCACGATATAACGGGCTGTTAGCAACTTGAATGAGTCGAGTGGTTAATGAGGCATCCTGTGACAAAATGGCCGCGATAGTGACGATGGAGCTATTTTCGGCTTCTGCTTCATCTCTGATTTTAATGGCTATTTCGGGAAGTGTCGGTAAGATAACCTTATCGCTGGCTATTGCAACCTGCAGATTCATGTACACTTCTTCAGCTTTATCACTCATTATTATAGGGCCCCAGGTAGTTATTTTTTATTTAATCTGAAGTATAGACGGCAATTTTAAAAATGCCTACCTATAGATGTGATAGATAGACTTGAGTGGCGCACTCCGAGGCTCAAAAAGTTAAGTTTTTTGGGCCGGGAATTCATAAGGAATCTCTAAAATAGAAATTGCTTCACCTTCAGCATTATTTAAGCGCAATTCTGAGCTTTCTGATTCACTAGTCTGAATCACGGCCAATGCCTCTATTCCTTTACCTGATGAGGCCGGTGCAGCTACAACGATATTGCCGGTACCCTGACCAGAACTTGATGTGGGGCTGAATAGAGGAGTGCCGGGAATAATGCTTTCGCTACTATCGATATGCACTCGATACATCCTGCGTTTTAATTTACCCAGATAGTGCATCCTGGCGACAATCTCCTGACCGGTATAACAGCCTTTTTTAAAACTCACACCATTGATTAATTCCAGATTCACCATTTGAGGGACGAACGATTCAACCGTTTCGGGGTAGATGGTTGGAATCCCGGCGCGTATTTCAAGTAGATCCCAAACTGCTTTACCCACCGGGGCGGCGTTAACATCAAGACTCTGCCACAGAGGAATGAGTTCATCAACAGGTCCAGTGAGCTGGAATCTTGGCTGGATGCCGGGCAGTTTTATAATGCTCAATTCGCCCGAATGTATAACATCATCTATTTTTTGTGGCAGATCTTTCAGGTGTTTTTGTAGTTCAGTATCAGCAGCGGGACCGCTGATGCCGATACTGACAGTGTGGTCGGAGCAATTACTAAATTCGACCTTGCTGCGCATCAAATACATCTTCAAGCGTTTAAAGGTGCTGTCATAAAGCGCTTCGGGGAGCATCAGATAAAGATCTTCGGCTTTTCTAAAAACCCTGAAGCTGGCTAATAAGCGACCTTTGGGGTTACAGTATCCACTGAGCTGACTGCGATTGTCAGTCAGTTGTTCAATGTCATTGGTCAGTTGGCCCTGTAAAAAGCTGACGGTATCAGCTCCGGCTGCTTTGATCAGGCTCAGATGGCTGAGATCGGCTATGATCAGGCCATTATCACAGGCGCGTCTTTCAAGATCAGGATTACCAAAGTGCGAAAGCTGGCTGCCTGAATATTCAGCACCCATGTTTTTAAGAAAATCTTGCCATTTAGTATTCACTGTCACTCCAAAAAACGATTAAAACATAGTGGCTTCATCATAGTTAAATTACTATAATGAGTCGACATACTCTTTATATGGTCATGCAGATAAATAATCAACCTGGCTTATTAAAGACCTCCTGTTCACTATAACGACTGCAGCCATTACCTTGGTGTGGGAAATGATTAATGAAACTTAAGAAGATGAACAGATGATGCAATACGACAGTCGCCCAAAATACCTGAATTTATTTAAAATCAAACTGCCGGTTACCGGTGTTATTTCAATTTTTCACAGACTAACGGGAATTTTGCTATTTGCCTTTATCCCGGTCAGTCTTTATTTTTTGCAGCTGTCCGTGAAGGATGCTGCGTCATTTCAGCAGTTAAGTGTATTGATGTTGTCACCGCTGAGTCGTTTTTTTATCCTGCTAATGCTCTGGTCACTGGTGCATCATCTGATCACAGGGCTCAGGTTTTTATTGATTGATATGGAATTCTTTCTCAGTCGTCAGTCATCCAGAGCATCAGCCTGGGGCGTGGTGATTGTTGAGGCACTGGTGATGGTCACTGTGATAGCCGGGTTATTTTTATGAGTATGGTTGCATTAGAGGGCTTAAGGCCCTGGATTCTTCAGCGTTTAACAGCGGTCTATCTGTTGTTGTATGTTTTTTATGCGCTGGCTTACTGGTTGTTTTTTGATACGCTTACGTATGTACACTGGTTAGCTTGGCTTGCGGATGATGTTAATCAGATTCTATTAAGCCTGTTTTATTTATCTATGTTAATTCATGCCTGGGTGGGTATACGGGATGTATTGCTGGATTATATTAAACCCTTTTTAATAAAGCTGTTACTGCTGTTTGGAGTTGCTTTATTTCTTATAGGATCGGGTTTTTGGCTGTTAAAAATATTAATGATGGTACAGGTATAATGGCCGATAAAAAATTGAAAAGAAATATTACATACAGACGTTTTGACAGCCTGATTATTGGTGCTGGCGGTGGTGGATTGCGTGCGGCGCTGCAACTGGCGGAGGCCGATGCCAGTGTTGCGGTGGTTTCTAAGGTATTCCCGACCCGTTCACACACGGTCGCGGCTCAGGGTGGCGTCAATGCTGCTTTGGCTAATGTGTCAGAGGATAACTGGCATTGGCATATGTTTGATACCGTTAAAGGCAGTGATTACCTTGGTGATCAGGATGCGATTGAATACATGTGCCGGGCAGCCTCAAAAGTAGTCTATGAGCTGGAGCATTTTGGCGTACCTTTTTCCCGACTGGATAATGGCTCAATCTATCAGCGCCCGTTCGGTGGTCAGAGTAAAAACTTTGGTGGCGCTCAGGCAACCCGTACCTGTGCTGCGGCCGACAGAACCGGTCATGCGATTCTGCATAGTTTGTATCAGCAAAATATCAGGGCCAAAACCCATTTTTTTGATGAGTATTTTGCAGTTGATTTGATCAAAGATGAAGAAGGTAATATTCAAGGGGCTTTGGTTTTTGATATTAAAAGCGGCGATATTGTCGTCATCGAAGCTAAAACCACACTGCTGGCCACTGGTGGTGCTGGTCAGTTATACCGTACCACTACTAATGCGCTGATTAACACCGGTGATGGTATGGCGATGTCTTTGCGTGCCGGTGTGCCGTTGCAGGATATGGAGTTTTTTCAGTTCCACCCCACCGGTATTGCAGGCCGGGGTATGCTAATCACCGAAGGTGCGCGGGGTGAAGGTGGTTATCTGGTGAACGGCTTGGGTGAGCGTTTTATGGAGCGTTATGCGCCCAACGCTAAAGATCTGGCCAGTCGTGATGTTGTCAGTCGTGCCATTGCCACTGAAATACGTGAAGGACGGGGCTGCGGTGAAGACAAGGGTCATGTGTTATTAAAACTCGATCACCTTGAAGAAAGTGTCATTCAAAAACGTTTGCCGGGTATCCGTCAGACCTGTAAAACCTTTTTAGGGATTGATCCGGCAGAAACAGAAATTCCGATCTATCCAACCGCGCATTACACCATGGGCGGTATTCCTACCAATCGAGATGGTCAGGTTGTTACGCCGGTTAAAGACACACCAGAGGAGCCGGTTCAGGGGCTTTATTCTGCCGGTGAGTGCGCCTGTGTTTCGGTTCATGGTGCCAATCGTCTGGGTGGTAATTCACTGCTAGATATCCTGGTATTCGGACGCTCCGCTGCTAACCACATTATCACCCAATTACAGGAAAACCGTTTTCATCGTCGCCTTTATCAGCCCAGTGTTGATCAGGCGCTGGAGCGCCTGTTTCGTTGGGATAAAACAGGTGATGGTGAGTCGGTAGAGCAGCTGCGCACCGAACTGAAAAAAGTCATGGATGAAAACTGCGGTGTTTTCAGAACACAGGAAGTACTTGATGAGGGTATAGCCAAAGTCTCCGTATTATCTGAGCGTTTAAAAGACGCGGTGATTAACGATCATTCCGATGTCTTTAACACCGCCAGGGTGGAGGCTCTGGAGCTTGAAAATATTATGGATGTTGCACTGGCTACCGTGTACTCTGCTGCTGCCAGAACCGAGAGTCGTGGAGCGCATTCGCGAATTGATTATCCTGAGCGCGATGATATTCACTGGATGAAGCATACGCTGTATTTTAGTGAAAACAGAAGTATCGACTTTAAGCCGGTACGTACCAAGCCACTGTCTGTTGACAGTTTCCCACCCAAGCCTCGTGTTTATTAATGAGTTGCGCTGACATGAAGAGGCAAAACTATGCGATTTAAAATATACCGGTTTAATCCGGAAACCGATAAAAAACCTTATATCCAGGAATACAAGTTAGACAAAATTGAGCCGGGTATGATGTTGCTGGATGCCCTGAAAAAAATCAAAGAGCAGGATCCTAGCCTTGGTTTCAGGCGATCTTGTGGTGAGGGCGTTTGCGGTTCAGATGGTCTGAATATCAACGGGACTAATGGTCTTGCCTGTATCACACCGCTGGCAGATTTGAAAAGCCCGGTTGAAATCAATCCGCTACCGGGCTTGCCGGTTATCCGCGATTTGATCATCGATATGGATCAGTTTTATAAGCAGTATCGCTATGTGAAACCTTACCTGACCAGAAAAGCGCCGCTACCCGAAGTCGAGCTGAAGCAGAGTCCAGAAGAGCGGGATAAGCTGGATGGTTTATATGAATGCGTACTCTGTGCCTGCTGTTCGACTTCTTGCCCGTCGTTCTGGTGGAATCCGGATAAGTTTTTAGGGCCGGCTGCATTATTACAGGCTGGACGCTTCTTGCAGGATAGCCGGGATCAGACTCAGGCCGAGAGACTGGAGGCATTGGATGGGCCGTTTAAGCTGTTCAGGTGCCATACGATTATGAATTGTGTGCAGGTGTGCCCGAAAGAGCTTAACCCGACTCAGGCCATTGGCGAAATTAAAAAAATGATGTTGAAACGAACGATATGATAATGTCTCATGGCTGAACAACAGGCGTTGTTGCCTGCTGCGTTACGCTGGCGCTGTCGGCGTGGCATGCTTGAACTGGATTTGATGTTATTGGCGTTTGCAGACAAGGAAGTTCAGCATCTGACGAATCATGAGCTGATGGTGTTTGATCGCCTGCTGGATTATCCTGATCAGACCTTGTTGGAATTGTTTCTGGGTCAGATACATTCATCGGATAAGGAAATCGCTCAGTTTGTCAAAAGAATTCGACAGTCCACTAACGCTTGATTTAGTCAGTTCTCGATTGCTAACGCATTACTTGATAGTTGTTCATGTATTAGCGATTTTTTCAGTTCTATATACCGCTCTCACACCACTATTAATGCTATTTGCGCTGCTGTTTATTGCATTGCATTTTCTTTATCAGTGGCGGCAACGTTTTCGGTTTAAAAAAATGATCTGGAAAAACGGTTTTGATTGGGAGCTGTGTGATCAGCATGATGACGTCAGTGAACTCACGCTGAGTACGATTTCGTTGCTTTCATCCTGGTTGGTGATTCTGTGCTTTACCAACAGTGGAGGTCACAAACAACGGATTCTGTTACCTTACGACAGTCTGGATCAAGCTGCTTTCAGGTTATTAAAGGCCAGGCTGACTGTTTTAAAATCAAAAGACTTAAACGCATCGACAACTCAGGATTTCTAGCGAGCATGCTATACTCAGGCAATGCTCAATAGCGATCGTATCCCACCACAGCTGCAAGCCTGTCACGATGTTCGTAAAGAAACTTTTGCGGCATTAATGGATTTGTATGAGAATAATTACCTGCGTTTAAAAAAACTCATACCGGGGTTGGCAGGATTAAAAGAAAGCTCGGTCTCCACGGTCTTTGGCTGTCTGGATCTGCATCTGGAGATTCTGGAGCAAAGCAAATTTACTACCTTATTGTCACTGAGCTATTATTTTGAGCGTGAGAAAATCCTGTTTCGTGAACCTGATTTAAAAATTCGCGTCTATCACGATGTGGCACTGGCTGAGGTCTTAAGCGGTGAGCTGCATCATGGTAAACTCAGTCTTAAAAATATACCAGAAACAGCGATCATGGAGCGTTGGCATTTGAATCGTTTTTTTCACAAATGGCTGGGTTTTTGTCTGCATATCGGGCATTGCTTTGAGTCCTCAGCTAGTGCGGAAAATGTAAATCATCCCATGCATCGGCTTTTATCCATGAAAATATCATCTTGAGTCGCTAAGTTATTGATTTGTATGGCACATATTAGGCGGTGATAATATATATTATTAGTGCAGAAAGAGCCTGTTTTGTGTTAGAATTCTGACAGTTTTTTGACTAAACCATAAATTAAAACAAACAAGCTGTGAATGTTGAAGGCTGCATGCCCGAGACTGGGAATTTGATACAAAGCGGTAATATTTAGCTGCTGTCATTTGTGCTGTAAAGCCTGATCAGAGTCAGTCAGATCCGTCACTAAAAATACTTGTTTTGACATGAAGTTATCAAAATATGGCTGATTTCGCCAAAGAAATAGTTCCAGTAAATCTAGAAGATGAAATGCGTCAGTCCTATCTGGACTATGCGATGAGTGTCATTGTAGGCAGGGCGCTTCCTGATGTTAGAGACGGATTAAAACCAGTTCACCGGCGTGTCTTATACGCGATGAATGTGCTCGGTAATGACTGGAACAAGGCCTACAAAAAATCAGCACGTGTGGTCGGTGATGTTATCGGTAAATACCACCCTCACGGTGATACAGCGGTTTATGACACCATCGTACGTATGGCACAGCCTTTTTCCCTGCGCTATATGCTGGTCGATGGGCAGGGTAACTTCGGTTCGGTTGATGGTGATGCACCTGCGGCTATGCGTTATACCGAAGTGCGGATGGCAAAAATTGCGCATGAAATGCTGGCCGATCTGGATAAAGAAACCGTAGATTTTATCGAAAACTATGACGGTTCAGAATCTGAGCCAACGGTTTTTCCAAGTCGCTTACCGGGTCTGTTAATCAATGGTTCATCCGGTATTGCGGTCGGTATGGCCACCAATATTCCGCCACATAATATCAATGAAGTGGTGAGTGCCTGTGTTGCGTTGGTCGATAACCCCGACCTAACGATAGATGAGCTGATGCAGTACATACCGGCACCGGATTTGCCGACTGCTGGTTTTATCAATGGCGTCAAAGGGATTCGTGATGCCTATCATACCGGGCGTGGTCGCATGGTTATGCGTGCCCGATGCACGATAGAAACCAATGAGACTAATGGCAAGCAAACCATACTGGTACACGAAATTCCTTATCAGGTTAATAAAGCCCGCTTAATTGAAAAAATTGCGGAACTGGTAAAAGATAAAAAGATTGAAGGTATCACCGAGCTTCGTGACGAGTCTGACAAAGACGGTATGCGAATTGTGATTGAACTGCGTCGTGGTGAAGTCGGCGAAGTTATCCTCAATAATCTGTATTCGCAAACGCAGCTGCAATGTGTCTTCGGTATTAATATGGTGGCTTTGGTCGATGGTCAGCCCAAGCTATTAAACCTGAAAGAAATTCTTGATGCCTTTATTCGGCATCGTCGTGAAGTGGTTACCCGTCGAACTATTTTTGATTTAAGAAAAGCCCGCGACCGTGCGCATGTGCTGGAAGGTCTGGCAATCGCGTTGGCCAATATCGATGATGTAATAGAGCTGATACGGACTGCTGCTAACCCAGCTGAAGCCAAACAGAAACTGGTCGACAGTGTCTGGGCACCCGGTGCCATCAGTGACATGCTAAGCCGTGCCGGTGCGGATGCGACCCGGCCTGAAGATTTAAGTGCTGAGCTGGGTTTGTTGAAAGATGGCTATCGCCTTTCCGAAACCCAGGCGCAGGCAATTCTGGATCTGCGTTTACATCGCCTGACCGGGCTGGAACAGGATAAAATTATTGACGAGTTCAAAGCCTTGCTTGAACTGGTCCATGAGCTGCTTGAAATTTTGTCTAACCCGGAACGCTTATTAGAAGTTATTCGTGAAGAGCTGGCTGAAGTCGTCGAAAAATACGGTGATCAGCGTCGCAGTGAAATTATTCAGAACCGACTCGATCTGACGCTGGAAGATCTGATAACAGAAGAAGATGTGGTTGTTACCATGTCTCATGAAGGTTATGTCAAGGCCCAGCCGCTGACTGAATACGCAACTCAGCGTCGTGGTGGTCGCGGTAAAACAGCGACCAAAATGAAGGATGAAGACTTCATTGATAAGTTATTTGTGGCCAATACTCATGACACATTATTGTGTTTCTCTAATCGCGGAAAAGTCTACTGGATTAAAGTTTACGAGTTACCGATAGCCAGCCGAGGTTCACGTGGCAAACCGATTGTGAATCTGTTGCCGCTAGAAGACAATGAGCGTATTAATGCGGTATTACCGGTACGTGAATACGACGACAAACATTACATCTTTATGGCGACCAGTAATGCTACCGTGAAGAAAACATCATTAATGGATTTCTCGCGGCCAAGAAATGGCGGCATTATTGCCGTTGATCTGCGTGATGATGACACTCTGGTAGATGTCGCTATTACTGACGGTTCGTCACAGATCATGTTGTTTGCCGATTCCGGCAAGTCCATCCGTTTCTCAGAAACTGATGTGCGTGCGATGGGGCGTACAGCTGCCGGTGTGCGTGGTATGAAGCTGCCGCCTGGCAATAAAGTTATCAGCATGATTGTTGCCAAAGAAGAGGGTTATATCTTAACCGCTACGGAATTTGGATACGGTAAGCGCACCGAATTAGATCAGTATTCATTACAGGGTCGTGGTGGTCAGGGTGTGATTTCTATTCAGACCAGTGAGCGTAATGGTGCGGTAGTCGGTGCAGTTCAGGTAAGCGATGAAGATCAGATCATGCTGATCTCGGATTGTGGAACACTGGTGCGTACCGAATCCAGTGGTGTCTCCATTACCAGCAGAAACACACAGGGTGTACGTTTAATTCGTCTGGGTGAAGATGAAAAACTGGTTGAAATTGAGCGTATTGAAAACCTGTCTATTGAAGGTGAGGGCGCTGAAGACGAAACGGCAGATGCAGCCGGGATTGTTGAAGCAAGTTCTGATGATTTGGCTGCAGGTGAAGCCGATTCCGATGATTCGGCTTCTGCTGAAGACTAACTATAACTATTTATAATTTAATTCTATCGATGGGGTGAAGTGTGAGTCGCGTTTATAACTTTAGTGCCGGTCCAGCTATGTTACCGGAGGCTGTTTTAAAACAAGCACAAGAAGAACTGCTGGATTTTGCAGGAACTGGTTCATCGGTGATGGAATTAAGTCATCGCAGCAAAGAATATATTGCTGTGGCTGAACAGGCTGAGGCGGATTTGCGTGAAATTATGGCGATTCCTGCAAATTATAAAGTACTTTTTTTACAAGGCGGTGCCAGCAGCCAGTTTTCAATGGTGCCGGCAAATCTGTTGAACGGTGCTAAAAAAGCTGATTATTTACTGACCGGCCAGTGGTCAAAAAAAGCCGTGTCTGAAGCCCGTCGTTTTTGTGATGTAAACATTGTTACCGATAATTCGGACAGCAAATTCACAACCATTGCAGATTCATCGGAATGGCGTTTCAGTGATGATGCCGCTTATGTGCATTACACGCCGAATGAAACCATTGTGGGTCTTGAGTTTGACTCGGTTCCACAAACAGATAAGCCCTTAGTGGCAGACATGTCATCTACCATTTTGTCACGCGAAATTGATGTCAGTAAATTTGGTGTAATCTATGCGGGTGCTCAGAAAAACATAGGCCCGGCAGGCTTAACGCTGGTTATTATTCGTGACGACCTGATTGGTCATGTCATGGACGGAATGCCAGTTATGTTTGACTATAAAATACATGCCGATAATGATTCAATGTATAACACCCCGCCTACCAACAGCTGGTATTTGTCCGGTCTTGTTTTTAAATGGCTAAAAGATAACGGAGGCATCGGCGCTATTCAGAAAATCAATCAACGTAAAGCCGAAAAGCTTTATAGCGCAATTGACAGTTCGGATTTTTACAGTAATCCGATTGATAAAAAATACCGTTCATGGATGAATGTGCCGTTTATATTAGCCGATGACAGCCTCGATAAACTCTTTATAGAAAAAGCAGCTGATAACGGTTTAACGACTTTAAAAGGTCACCGCTCTTTAGGCGGAATGCGTGCCAGTATTTACAATGCCATGCCGGAAGCGGGAGTTGATGCGCTGGTCGATTTTATGGCGGATTTTGAAAAAAACAATGCCTGATTGGTAAACGATAAGGGCTATAAGGTTAAAAAATGTATAAAATTAAAACCTATAACAATATTTCAGATAAAGGTTTGTCGCGCTTGCCGACAGATCAATACACTGTAGGGGAGAGTATTGATCAGCCGGACGCTATAATGTTGCGTTCAGCAAAGCTGCATGATGAACCAATTGCTGATTCTGTGCGCGCGATTGGTCGTGCCGGTGCAGGTGTTAATAATATTCCGGTTGATAAAATGAGTGAGCGCGGTGTTGTGGTATTTAATGCACCGGGCGCAAATGCTAATGCGGTTAAAGAGTTGGTTATTGTCGGTATGTTAATGGCGGCGCGAAATATCTGTGATGCCTGGCAATATTCAGAAAATTTGCAGGGCACAGATGCTGAAGTCAGTAAAGCGGTTGAAGCTGGCAAAAAACAATATGTTGGGTTCGAACTGCCTGGTCGTACGCTGGGAGTGATTGGCCTGGGGGCAATCGGCGTTGAAGTAGCCAATGCTGCTGTTGCTCTTGGTATGAATGTAATCGGTTTCGATCCGACCATTACAATTAAGAGAGCCTGGCAGTTATCAGCTGATGTTAAAGAAATGGAGAGTGCAGAAGCGCTTCTCAATGAATGTGACTTTGTGACGTTTCATGTGCCATTAATTGAATCGACCAAAAACTTACTGAATGCTTCACGTCTTAAGACGATGAAAAATGGGGTGGTGGTCATGAACTTCGCCCGAGACGGTATAGTTGATGATGATGCGGTTCTGGCTGGCATTGAGTCCGGTAAAGTTGGGGCCTATGTGTCAGATTTTCCATCGCCAAAATTACAGGGTAAAAAGCGGGTTTACACTTTACCTCATCTTGGTGCATCTACCAATGAGGCAGAAGATAACTGTGCGATTATGATTGCCGATCAGTTAAAAGATTTTTTACAAAACGGTCATATAAAAAATGCAGTTAACTTTCCGGATGTGAAGCTGTCTCGTAAAAGCGAGCACAGGCTGGCTATTGCTAACCTCAATCGTCCTGATATGGTGGCACAGATATCACATGTGCTCGGTGAGGCCAGTGTTAATATTTTGCACATGATTAATGATTCACGTGCTGATCTGGCTTATACATTAATTGATGTTGAATCACCTTTGTCGGCTGATAGTCTGCAGAATTTATCTGATGTAGATGGTGTCCTGAGTGTCCGGGCTCTCTGAGGTATACAAATTAAATAACAATGTCAGAACAGGACTTAAATAAAATACGGATTAAAATTGATGATCTCGATCAGCAGATTCAGCAGTTAATTTCCGAGCGTGCAAAATGTGCGCAACAAGTCGCAGAAGTAAAAATGCGAGCCGGTGAGGCTGCTTTGTTTTACCGTCCGGAGCGCGAGGCTCAGGTGTTACGTGCTGTCAAAGAACGCAATAGCGGGCCGTTGGATGAAAATGAAATGGCCCGTCTGTTCAGGGAGATTATGGCTGCCTGTCTGGCGCTGGAGCAACCGCTTAACGTCGCTTATCTGGGACCTGGCGGTTCATACACTCATATGGGAGCACTGAAACATTTTGGTGCTTCAATAAAAGGCCTGCCAGCGGCTCAGATTGATGACGTTTTTCGTGAAGTAGAAGCCGGTAATGCCGACTTTGGTATTGTGCCGATTGAGAATTCAACCGAAGGTGTTATTAGTCATACACTGGATATGTTGTTACAGTCTTCTCTGGTTATTTGTGGTGAAGTGGATTTACCCATTCATCATAATTTAATCAGTCATTGCACTGAACTGTCTGCCGTTACTAAAGTTTATTCACATCAGCAATCGCTGGCTCAATGTCGAAACTGGTTAACTAAACATCTGCCGGCGGTAGAAACGATTGCTGTCAGCAGTAACAGTCATGCCGTTACCCTGTTAAAAGATGACAGCAGTGCAGCGGCAATAGCCGGCCAGGTTGCTGCTGACTTATATGCAGTGCCGGTGCTAAATCAGCACATTGAAGACCGGGTTGATAATACCACGCGTTTTGTCGTGCTCGGTAAACACAGTGTGCCTGCCAGTGGGGATGACAAAACTTCGTTGCTGGTGTTGTTGCATAATAAAGCCGGTGCTTTGCATGACTTATTAAGTTCATTTGCAGAGCGCGGTATCAGTATGAGTAAAATAGAATCCCGCCCCGCTCACAGCAGCGGCGTCTGGGAGTATGTTTTTTTTATTGATATCCAAGGTCACCGTGATGATGCGAATGTTGCAGCAGCCATATCTGATCTTGAACACAAATCGGCAATGCTAAAAGTGCTGGGTTCATATCCGGTCGCCGTCCTTTAAATAAATCACGATGACACTTTACTATTACCATGTCTTATAAAGAACTGGCCGTCACAGGCGTGCAAGGATTGACGCCTTATGTCCCCGGCAAACCTGTTGAAGAACTTGAGCGTGAATTAGGTATCAGCGGTTCACTAAAACTTGCATCCAATGAAAATCCGTTGGGGCCTTCCAAGTCCGTGCAAAAAGCACTGATAAACGAACTGCCCGGACTGCATTTTTATCCCGATGGTAGTGCCTATAAACTCAGATCCAGGCTGGCTCAGGAACACCATCTAACGGTGGAGCAGGTGACGCTGGGTAATGGTTCTAACGATGTACTGGAATTAATTGCGCGCACCTTTTTAAATCAGCAAACCTCGGCTGTATTTTCTGAATACGCCTTCGCCGTGTACCCGATTGTTGTACAGGCAACAGGTGCGAAAGCCTGTGTTGCAAAAGCCTATCCAGTCGAGCACGAGCGGATGCCCTATGGCCATGATCTGGATGCCCTTTTAAATGCTGTCGATCATCAGACCCGGGTTATTTTTCTGGCCAATCCGAATAACCCGACCGGAACCTGGTTTGAACCGGCTGCGTTGCAGGATTTTTTAGCAAAAGTAAATCCAGAGATTGTGGTGGTTCTGGATGAGGCGTATTTCGAATACATGCCCGACAGTCTGAAACCCGACTCGGTTAAATGGCTGGCCTTGTTTCCAAATTTAATCATTACCAGAACCTTTTCTAAAATCCACGCACTGGCCGGTTTACGGGTTGGTTATGCGCTTTCAAATCCTGAAATTGCCGAGCTCTTAAACCGCGTCCGACAACCGTTTAATGTGAACAGCATGGCTCAGGTTGCGGCCTGTGCTGCACTCGATGACCCGATGCATGTGGCACAAAGTGTTATGATTAACACACAGGGGCTGAAGCAGCTAATCATTGGCCTTGATGAAATGGATTTAAACTATATCCCATCAATCGGTAATTTTATTAGCGTGGATATGAAGCAGCCTGCGGCAGCGGTTTATGATGCGCTGTTACATCGGGGGGTGATAGTTAGGCCGATTGCTAATTATGGTTTACCTAATCATCTGCGTATTACGGTAGGCAGTCAGCAACAAAATGAACGTGTTTTACTGGCACTCGATAGCGTGCTGAATGGTTCATCGGATGATTAAAAAACTTTGTGTGATCGGTGTTGGTTTAATCGGCGGCTCACTGGCGCTGGCTTTGCGTCGTGCTGCTTACTGTGATGAAATTATTGGCGCAGGCCGGCATGCAGATAGATTACAGCTGGCAAAAGATTTGGGTGTTATTGACAGTTTTGATACCGATATCGCTGCCGCAGTAGCCACTGCAGACGTGATCTTTGTGGCTGTACCGACAGGTGCTATGGCCGCAGTGTTTAAGCAAATAGATGGCAAGCTAAAACCCGGTGCGATCGTGACTGATGGTGGCAGCGCCAAGAGCAGTGTGATTAATGATGCCAGAGAATATCTGGCGCAGTCTTTGTCTCAGTTTGTGCCTGGTCACCCGATTGCCGGTACTGAGCAAAGCGGTGTTGAAGCGGCGTTTGCCGAGCTTTATCATGATCGCAGAGTTATTATTACACCAATGCCTGAAACTCGTCAGGCAGCGTCTGATAAAGTCACTGAAATGTGGCGGGCCGCTGGTGCTGAAGTAGAATCAATGCCCGCAGCACTGCATGACGATATTCTGGCCGGTACCAGTCATTTGCCGCATCTGCTGGCTTTTGGTCTGGTTAACTGTCTGTTTGAAAGCAATAATTCAGAAAGTTACTTTCGTTATGCGGCCGGTGGTTTTCGTGACTTCACCCGGATTGCCTCCAGTGATCCGGTGATGTGGCGTGATATTTGTTTGTCGAATAAAGCCGCTTTACTCGACAGCTTAACCGGGTATCAGTCGGAGCTCGACAGATTAAAGGATGCATTATCTAACGAGGATGGCGAGCGGTTATTGTCCTATTTCCAGTCGGCCAAAACCTCACGCGACAAATTCAAATTCTAGCCAGTCAATAATAGATAATTGACAGTATGACATATAAGGTTTTTATAGCATGAGCTTGCAGTTCAAGTTACAACCCGCCAGTAAAATCTCCGGCGAAATACGCGTACCGGGTGATAAATCAATATCGCACCGATCGATCATGTTCGGCTCTCTGGCCGAAGGCACGACTCGGGTCACGGGTTTTTTAGAAGGCGAAGACAGTCTTAATACGCTGCGTGCTTTTCAGGCTATGGGTGTGCAGATTGAAGGCCCTGTTAATGGCAAGGTTACGATTCACGGAGTCGGTATGAACGGTTTGAAAAAACCGGATGTGGCTCTGGATATGGGTAACTCCGGTACTTCAATGCGGCTGTTATCTGGTTTGTTATCCGGGCAGGCATTTGATCTGGAATTAGTCGGTGATCGTTCCTTAAGTAAACGTCCGATGAAACGAGTAACAGATCCATTGGCTTTAATGGGAGTCCTAGTTGATACGGCAGAAGGCGGCTGCCCGCCTTTAAAAATTCACGGTGGCAGTGCAATGAAGGGTATTCATTATGATATGCCTATGGCCAGTGCGCAGGTCAAGTCCTGTCTGTTGCTGGCAGGTATGTATGCTCAGGGTGAGACCTCGGTGACCGAGCCGGCACCGACTCGTGATCATACCGAGCGCATGCTGACAGCTTTTGGTTATCCGGTTAAAACCTCAGGTCATACCATGAGTCTGCAAGGTGGTGGTAAATTAACCGCCTGTGATATCGATGTGCCGTCGGATATATCATCAGCTGCATTTTTTATGGTGATGGGTGCGATTGCAAAAGAAGCCGATATTTTGATAAAACATGTCGGTATCAACCCAACCCGAACCGGCGTGATCGATATTCTCAAACTGATGGGGGCTGATATCACACTGCAAAACCCTCACGAAGTTGGCGGTGAGCCAGTGGCTGATGTGCGTGTTCGCAGCAGCCAGTTAAAAGGTATCCGAGTTCCTGAGGAGCTGGTGCCGCTGGCTATTGACGAGTTCCCGGTGTTATTTGTAGCGGCTGCCTGCGCACAAGGCCAGACCGTGGTTACCGGTGCGCATGAATTGCGCGTTAAAGAAAGTGACCGGATTCAGGTTATGGCTGATGGTCTGCAGGCATTAGGTGTTGACGCGACGGCAACTGAAGACGGTATGATCATCAACCCGGGGCCGATCAAGTCAGGTACAGTAAACAGTCATGATGATCACCGCATTGCGATGGCATTCAGTGTGGCTTCTTTAGCGGCACAAGGCGAGATCGTGATCGATGATTGTGATAACGTCAACACATCATTTCCCACATTTGTAGAGCTAGCCAATCAGGTTGGGCTGCATTTAAAAACGAATACTTAATATGTCTGAACATAAAACTGTAGAAAAACTCATTACTGTTGATGGCCCCAGTGGGGTCGGTAAAGGCACAATTTGTCTGTTATTGTCGCATAAGCTTGGCTGGCCGGTACTCGATAGCGGAGCGCTGTACCGGTTAACCGCCTGTGCCGCGATGGATGATGGCACAGCAGAAGATGATTATGTTGGTCTTGAGGAAACCGCACTTAATCTTGATGTGCGTTTTCAAAGCGGCGCAGAGGGTCTGCGCTATTTTCTACGTGATCAAGATGTGAGTGACAAAATCCGCGAGGAACAAACCGGCAATATGGCTTCAAAAGTCGCAGCAGTAGAGGGTGTGCGGGCTGCTTTATTAGAAAAACAGCGTTCACTGGCTAATCAGGCCGGTTTGATTGCCGATGGCCGTGATATGGGTACGGTGGTGTTTCCGAATGCGCCATTAAAGATCTATTTAACAGCCAGCCCGGAAGAAAGGGCTGAACGGCGATTTAAGCAGTTGAAAGAGAAGGGTATTGATGTTAATATCCGCGACCTCGTAGCCGACTTGACGGCGAGAGATGAGCGTGATTCTAATCGCAAAGTGGCGCCACTTAAGCCTGCCGAAGATGCTGTCATTATTGACACCACTGCTTTATCGGTTGCTGAAGTCGAAGCCAAAGTGCTCGATCTGGCGCAACGTTGCTTTAGTTAATCGTATCGACTAATCCGGTCGTAAAAAGGGTATTGGCGGTCCGCTTAAGCGGGCTATATTGTTTAACATTAACCCTGTCTATTCGTTCAGCCAGTCCTATGGTTGAAAATCTAACGAATAAACAGTTTCTAAGGAAAATCATGTCTGAAAGTTTTGCTGAATTATTTGAACAGAGTCTAGTTGAGACGAATATGGAAACCGGTTCTATTATTTCCGGTACTATCGTTGATATTCACAATGGCTTTGTTTTTGTCGCTGCTGGTTTAAAATCAGAAGGCGTTATTGCTGAAAACCAATTCTATAATGAGAACGGTGAGCTTGATATCAACATCGGTGACGAAGTTGAAGTTGCACTGGAGTCTATTGAAGATGGTTGGGGTGAAACTCGTCTTTCTCGTGAAAAAGCCAAGCGCGCTAAAGCCTGGATTCGTCTTGAAAAAGCATCTGAAGCTGATGAAATTGTTACCGGTATTATCACTGGTAAGGTTAAAGGTGGTTTCACTGTTGATCTGTCTGACATCCGTGCATTCTTACCGGGTTCATTAGTAGACGTTCGTCCAGTACGTGATACTACGTATCTGGAAGGCAAAGAGCTTGAATTTAAAGTGATCAAGCTGGATCAGAAGCGTAATAATGTGGTTGTATCTCGTCGTGCTGTTGTTGAGACTGAGTACAGCGAAGAACGCGAAAAATTACTGGCTGGCCTGGAAGAAGGTTCAGAAGTGAAAGGTATTGTTAAGAACCTGACGGATTACGGTGCATTCCTTGATCTGGGTGGTATTGACGGTCTGTTACACATCACTGATATGGCTTGGAAGCGTGTTAAGCATCCTTCAGAAATCGTTGAAGTGGGTAAAGAAATCAGCGTTGTTGTACTGAAATTTGATAAAGATCGTAACCGTGTATCACTTGGCCTGAAACAAATGGGTAATGATCCTTGGTCTGATATTGCACGTCGTTACCCAGAAAACACTCGTTTATTCGGTAAGGTGTCTAACATCACTGATTACGGTTGTTTTGTTGAGATTGAAGAGGGTGTTGAAGGTCTGGTTCACGTTTCTGAAATGGACTGGACTAACAAGAACGTTAATCCTGCTAAAGTTGTAACGTTAGGTCAGGAAGTTGAAGTCATGATCCTTGATATCGACGAAGAACGTCGTCGTATTTCCCTGGGTATGAAGCAATGTTCTGCTAATCCTTGGGATGACTTTGGTACTTCACATAACAAGAACGATAAAGTTATTGGTACGATCAAATCTATCACTGATTTTGGTATTTTCGTTGGTCTGCCTGGCGGCATTGACGGTCTTATTCACTTATCTGATCTGTCTTGGAACAGCACTGGTGAAGATATCGTACGTAACTTCAAGAAAGGCGATGAGCTGGAAGCGGTTGTGCTGTCGATTGATCCGGAACGTGAGCGTATCTCTCTGGGTGTTAAACAGATGGAAACTGATCCATTCTCAAGCTTCTTAGCAGTGAATGAAAAAGGCTCTATCGTTAAAGGTACAATCACTGATGTTGATGCAAAAGCTGCAACAATCGATCTGGGTGATGGTATTGAGGGTACACTGAAAGCTTCAGAACTGTCTCGTGACCGCGTTGAAGATGCTCGTACTGTACTGAAAGTCGGTGAAGAGATCGAAGCTAAATTCACCGGTGTTGATCGTAAGAGTCGTATGGTTAATCTGTCGATTAAAGCGAAAGACAACGAAGATGAAGCTAAAGTACTGAAAGATTATTCAAGTTCAGCGCCTTCAGCGGCACCTACACTGGGTGATTTGCTGAAAGAACAAATGGATGCTGGTAAAGACGGCGAATAATTCGTTCTGTGCTATGATTAGGGTGTGTGGATAGTTCTCCCGCACCCTGATTACTAAACAATAATAAGAAAGGAAGATCATATGCCTGATTCTGCAATCAACTCACTGATGAAGTCTGAGTTAATCGAAATGATGGCACGCAAACAGAGCCATTTGGCATATAAGGATGTTGAACTCGCGGTAAAAAGTTTACTGGAACAGATGAGTCATTCATTGTCATCAGGCGAGCGTATTGAAATCCGTGGTTTTGGCAGCTTTAGTCTGCATTATCGCCCGCCTCGTGCCGGTCGTAACCCAAAAACAGGTGATTCAGTCGAATTGCCGGGCAAATATGTGCCCCATTTCAAACCCGGTAAAGAGTTAAGAGAAAAGGTTAATGAAGCATTCCTTTCTCAAGGTGCCTGAGCCGATCAGATTGTGTTGTTAAACGTTTGTTGTAAGCGCTAAGCATGATAAGAATCATCAACCTCTTTTTAGTTATACTCGTTATCGTCTTCTTAGGCATTCTTGCCTACCTTAATTCAGACCCCGTTCATTTTGATTATTTTCTGGCCAGCACTGAGCTGCCATTATCAATCTTGCTGCTATTTTGCTTTTTACTCGGTGTGCTGCTGTCTGCATTTGCTATGGCCGGTCTGATCATTGTTCAGAAATGGAAAATAAAAAATATAACTTCATCTGTTGATCACTGAGGTTATTTTATTGAATGACTAAGTTACAATAAGCGCATGGAAATTTTATTGTCTTACTGGCCCTGGATGTTTTTATTGCTGCCTGTTGCGTATTTGCTGGGCTGGTTAAAGGGTATCAGTTTCAAAAAATCAGACAATCCCGCCAGAACAAATACACTCTCCTCGGATTATTTCAAAGGCCTGAATTACCTGTTGTCGGATCAGCAGGAACGCGCTTTGCCGGTGTTTTTACATCTGGTTCAGGTTGATAATGAAACACTGGATACACACCTGGCTCTGGCGACAATTTATCGCCGTAGTGGTAATTATGATAAGGCCATTGAAGTCCATCAGAACCTTATTGCAAAGCCTTCATTGTCTGCGAAATATCGAAGTAAGGCCTTACTTGAGCTGGGTCGTGATTATCTGGCTGCAGGCCTGTTTGACCGGGCAGAAGGCCTGTTCAATGACGTTATAAAAAACGGCTTCTACGAACAGCAAGCACGTCAGTATATGCTCGATATTTACCAGCAGGAAAAAGAGTGGTCGGAAGCCATTAAGATCACCAGAACACTGATTCAAAACGGTGAAAGCAAATTACGCACATTAATTGCGCAGTTTTATTGTGAAAGCAGTGATCAATATTTTCAAAAAGGTGATATTAAACAGGCCGAAGCGGCCGCAAAAGATGCCCTCAGTTATGATGCGGGTTCGATTCGGGCGATGGTAATCCGCGTGCAAAATAATGTTGCTTTAAGAAAGTTTAAAGATGCAATCAAGTTTATCAAGCGTATTGAACAGACAGATGCCGCGTATTTTCCACTGGTACTGAGCTATTGCATCACTGCTTATCGAGAACTGGGCAAGCTGGAAGAATTAATAGAGTATTTAAAGTGGGCAGAGCATCAGCATAGTCATTTAAGTCTAATGCAACCTATTGTAGAACTGCTGCTTGAGGTTAAAGGCGAGGAAGCTGCGCTTATATATATTCAAAAGCAGCTAGCACTAACCCCCAGTATCAATGGTCTGGCCAGTTTCATGATGCTGATGAATAAACAGGAATATTTTTCTTCCAATAATCATTTTCAGAAATTACAACATGCTGTTGAGCGTATAAGGCAAAAAAATGAGCAGTATCATTGTAATAAATGCGGCTACACATCAGGTACCTTAAACTGGCAATGTCCGAGCTGTCTCGCCTGGGGTGAAATTAAACCGCTGACCGGAGTAATGAATGCAAAAAACTGATTCAAAAATCATTGTCGCACTGGATTATGCTTACTTATCTAAAGCCGAAGCTTTTATCGAACAGGTTAACCCTGATTTATGTAAACTAAAAGTTGGCAAAGAAATGTTCACCCGTTTTGGACCGGGTTTTGTCAGTCAGTTGTGTAAAACGGGGTTTGATGTATTTCTCGACCTTAAATTTCACGATATCCCTAATACGGTAGCAAAAGCCTGTGAAGCGACGGCTGATCTCGGCGTCTGGATGACGAATGTACATGCCCAGGGTGGTCAGCGGATGATGCTGGCTGCCAAAGAAGCCTTGACAAAAAAACAAACCAAAACACGATTAATTGCGGTAACTGTCTTGACCAGTATGGACAAGCAAGATCTGGAGCTGCTAGGTATCACTCAAAGTCCTTCTGATCTGGCGCAATCACTGGCGCAATTAACGCAACAATGCGGGCTTGACGGTATTGTTTGTTCTGCGCAGGAATCGGCACAGATGCGCTCTCAGTTTCAGTCAGATTTCTTACTGGTTACCCCGGGTATCCGGCCTTCTGGCTCTGAAGCCGATGATCAGCGTCGCATTATGACACCTGTCGATGCGATCAGAGCGGGCTCAAGTTATCTGGTTATTGGTCGTCCGATTACAAAATCTGACGACCCTGTTGGTGTTTTGAGGACAATTAATTCAGAAATATCTGACTTATCAAATTCTTGATTCAGGTTATGCTAGCGGCTCGATGGATTGATCAAGTGCTCAGGGAGAGACGTTATGAATTTATTCAGAATTGTACTGCTAACCATTACTTTTATTTTTGCATCAGCTGCCTGGTCGGCCGCAATAGATATAAATACCGCATCATCAGAACAGCTAACAGGTCTCAAAGGCATCGGTCTCAAGAAAGCCGAAGCAATTGTCAGTTACCGTAATCAGCACGGAAAATTCAAGACCGCAGAGGCATTGTCCAATGTTAAAGGAATCGGTCTTAAGACGGTTGAAAAAAACAAATCACTGATTGAGATTACACACTAAGGCTATACCTTAATTTACAAAATACTTCCGTCGAGAAAAGGCCGTTATATCATTAACGGCCTTTTTTATGCCTGCTTATTGTTATACAAAGAAGAATGGTATGACATTTTTTGTTATTGCGGTTTGTACAATATAGAGAAAAATCAGCACAGCAATGATGAAAGAGTAATAAATCGATCTGCGGCTAGCGGCTTTTCTGAATAGATGCAAACCGACAAGAATATAAAATACCATGGCGATCAGTTTCGCTGTAATCCACGGATTATCTTTACCCGGATACTGTGCTGACAGCACCAACATGGTTATAGCACTAAAGAATAATATGCTATCGATGATATGCGGAAGGCGTTTTATCAGCTTGTTCTTTAATAAAGCAGGATAATTCAGTAAGCAGTAACTCCGACCGATAAATAATATAAAACTGATCAAAACAGATGCGATGTGTAGGCTTTTGACGATTAGGTAGTACTGCATGGATATTATGTTCTTTACTATGCCTTTGCTGGCCTGACTTCAGGTATAATCAGGCTTATGAATACCAGTTTCTTCAGCAGGGTCTATGAGTGCCTGATGACAGCGGATCCGCTTGAAAAAGTCAGAAAAACCAATCAGTGTTTTTCTGACTTTTGTGACGGCGCACTGACGCTCAGTCATGATCTAGCTGTTCACAGCATACCAGTTCCGGGGCGTCCTGATAAGCCGCTTCTGATCGATCCCCGTGACGTTCCACGACGCTCGATTAACACAACCGAGGGACGGGCAATTCTGGCCCATGCTATCGCGCATATAGAGTTTAACGCGATAAATCTGGCACTCGATGCAGCCTATCGGTTCCGCAATATGCCGCAGGACTATTATAAAGACTGGCTTACCGTCGCCAAAGAAGAGGCCTATCATTATGCGCTGATGTGTGATTATCTGGCTCTTAATGGCTACCAGTATGGTGATTATTCTGCCCATAACGGACTCTGGGAAATGGCATTAAAAACCGATAAAAGCTGTCTCAAAAGAATGGCGCTGGTGCCACGTGTACTTGAGGCACGAGGACTGGATGTTACTCCAGGAATGATAAAAAAACTGCGAAAGGTTAACGATGAAGAGCTGATTAATCGTCTGGAGATTATTTATCAGGAAGAAATCGGTCATGTTGCTATCGGCAGTCGCTGGTTTTATTATGCCTGTGATCAGCAACAACTGGATCCGCGGACAACATTTCTGGAACTGCTGAATCAGGAAAACGTCAAAAATGCGATCAGTGGACCGTTTGATGAGTGGGCCCGCTTACAGGCTGGTTTCAGTAAAGAAGAAATGTCAGATTTACGATTATTAGATGCAGGATATAACACATAAGATGAAATTTAAAAGCATTATTCTCGCCGTATTTGCGGTTTGCACAATTAACATCGCTTTGGCTGATACAAAAGACGTCACCATCGTTAAATTTTCTGAACGGGAGCCGGGTATCGAGCCTTATCCGGTACGTTATCTTATTGCACAAGACTTGCTGAGAATTGATGATGACGATGATGGCAGTAATTATATTATTTATGATGATGCAAAAAGAATTATTTACAGTGTTAACCATGATGATTCGACAATTTTGGTTATACAATATAAAGACTGGAAATTGCCGGCGTTCAGTTTCTCAAGAAACGTCAGTTGGAAACTGTTAGAGGGCGCACCTAAAGTCGATAATAAATCTGCTTATACATATTGGTTGTCAGCTGGAAAAACAGTCTGTAGTGAGGCTCAGGTAGCGCATGGTTTGCTTGAAACTGAATCAAACATGCTAATGCGTTATAAACAGACCCTGTCTGCAGGCCAGGTTGAGGCAATTGTTGCCACACCGGAAGAGATGAGAACACCCTGTCTGCTAATAGATCAGGTCTATAACACCGGCAGTGTCTATGAGAGAGGCATACCGCTACAGCAATGGCATGTCAACGGCTTGCAGCGAGTTTTGTCATCGTATGCGACGGATAAAAAAGTTCAGGCGCAGTTATTTCAGTTGCCGGAAAATTATAAAAAATACTCGATGGGAGATAACCTGAGTTTTGGTGAGCGCTAAGCCGTTTTCTTACTGAAATATTTCGAGTTCAAATTCAAAGCCATCAGTTTGTTGATGGCTTGTTACCGATAAAACACTGCCATATTCGTACCAGTCACCTAAAACAATACGCGTTACATCCATATTATCAATCTTGAACTGATGAATGTTAGGTCTGTGGGTATGGCCATGAATTAACCAGCGGGTATTGTGTTTCAGTACTGCTTTTTCAACAGCTTGTTGATTCACATCCATAATGGCTTCATTTTTTTCCGAGGTTGCAGACTGGCTGGTTTTTCGAAGATTTTCTACGATCATTTTACGTTCAGATAAGGGCTTAGCGGTAAATGCATTTTGCCATTCATCTGAGCGAACCTGTAGTTTGAATTCCTGGTATTTAATATCATCGGTGCAGAGGCTGTCGCCGTGCATCAGCATTATATTCTGCTGGTTGATACAGATACTGGTCGGATCAGGAATTATCTGGCAGTGCGTTCGTTTTGCAAAACCAGTTTTGATCAGGAAATCGCGGTTACCGTGCATAAAATATACCGGCACTTGCTGTTCATGCAGGGTATTAAAGGCATCAAATACAGCCTTTAATTCTTCGGCGGGATCATCATCACCAACCCAGTACTCAAAAAAATCACCGAGTATATAGAGCGCATCAGCGTGTACACCCCGCTCATTAACAAACCGCTTAAACAGTTCAATAATAGCAGGGCGTTCAGCCGTTAAATGAAGATCTGAAATAAAAAGAGTTTCAGACACAGCTTTGTCCATACTTAATCAATAATACTGGCTTTATTAATTGTAATGGTCTCGACAGGCACATCACTATGACCGGCTTTATTGGTCGTTGCTACAGCAACGATTGCGTCTACTACATCCATGCCGTCCAGTACTTTACCAAATACACAATAGCCCCAGCCCTGGTCTGTTGGTGCGGTATGATTTAGAAAACTATTGTCTTTAACGTTAATAAAAAACTGTGCTGTGGCAGAGTCAGGGATCATAGTTCTTGCCATAGCCAGCGTGCCACGGTCATTACTTAGGCCATTGTCTGCTTCAATTTTAATGGCATCACGTGTAGTTTTTTGTGACATATCTGCCAGCATGCCACCACCCTGAACCATAAAGTTTGGAATCACGCGATGGAAAATAGTTTCTGAGAAAAAGTCATCTTTAACATAAGTCAAAAAGTTTTCTACGGTGATCGGGGCTTTATCAGGGTATAGCTCAATGACGATATCACCCATGCTAGTTTCGATTTTGACGTTGGTATTTTCAGACATGACAGAATCCTGTGTTATTTATAAATTTTGATCCTGTAAGGGATCGAAGATGAGTCAGCTCAGACTCAAACTTATGCGATTAAAAAGAACGCTGATTTTAGCAAAAAATCAGGCCTGATGTGTTAAATAATGGGTTATTATTGCGATATTAATCAGTCTATTGAGGTGAGCATGTCTAAATTAGCGATAATCGGTGGTACAGGTCTTGCCGATCTGAGCAATCTTAAAATTACCAATAAACAAATGGTACACACGCCATTTGGTGCTGCATCAGCACCACTGATTACCGGAGAATTGTGTTCTGAGTCTGTTGTTTTTATTGCTCGTCATGGACATGGCCATACAATACCGCCGCATAAAATAAACTATCAGGCAAATATCTGGGCACTAAAATCACTGGGTGTTGAGCAGATTATAGCGGTTGCTGCAGTCGGTGGGATCACTGAAAAGATGTCGCCTGGCGCTGTCGTTATACCGCATCAGTTAATCGATTACACCTACGGCAGGGAGCATACCTTTTTCAGCGATGATTTTAATCCGGAGCAGCATATCGACTTTACTGAGCCGTATAATGAACGCCTACGAGAAGCCTTGATAATGTCGAAACAGGCGGTTGATTTTGAGCTGCTTGAGTCTGCTGTTTATGCCGCCACCCAGGGGCCCAGACTGGAAACAGCGGCTGAAATCAGTAAGCTTGAAAAAGATGGCTGTGATATTGTCGGCATGACCGGTATGCCGGAAGCTGCACTGGCAAGAGAACTTGAAATGGAATACGCAAGCTGCGCCGTCGTTGCAAACTGGGCGGCAGGAAAATCGAAAAATGTAATTACCATGCAGGAAATTGAAAAAAATCTGATCGATGGAATGAAGAATGTAAGGGAATTGCTTGAAAAAACCTTGCCACAGGTGTTGTAGCAAGGCATTAACAATATTACTGATAGGAGCGGTGTATTTCTGATTCGTTGATGAAGTACGCCGGCTGTTTATATTTTTTTAGAAAGTTCGATTGCTGTCTTTACGTATTTTTTTCGTGAGAAGATCAGTTGTAGTCTGGAACCACCGGTTTGTCGCCATAAAACAGCAGCGCGTATTCCTGCCAGTAACAAAGCCCGTATTTTGTCGGCATTATCGTTATTGGATAAATAAACCTGCTCACCTTCTACAATGATTTTGGGTTGTATCGTGCTGATGGTGGATTTATAAATATCAGCCAGTTTTGCAATTGTGTTTTTATGGGATAAATCAAAATAATCGAGTTGCGACTTAACAGTGTCAAGTCGGCTGCTGACCTTCTGCAGCAGTTGCGGGTTTTTTTCCAGTTTTCTTTGCAGGTGAATCAGCGTAATAACATAGCGCATGATATCGGTATTCCTGTTTTGAGACTGGCTGTCAAGCTGGTTGTGCAGGGTGCGCAGGCCCTGGATAATACCGCTGAGGTTACCATAAACGGATATCACATCCGGCGCATCAAAATTAAGCAGGCTTTCGAAACTTGACTCCATTGCCGTCGAATTTGTTTTTCCCTGCCATGCAATGTCTTTAACCAGTTGTGCCGCTTGATAAATGCCGGCCAGTGCGATGGTTTTGTCTGCTTGTGAATACGCCATAGTTTTTATATCTGCAAAAGTTATCGGTTATACATGGAGTCAATAATGCCGCCGCCAAGGCATTCATCCTGCAGATAAAAAACTATCGACTGGCCGGGAGTAATCGCCCGTTGACGGTCTTTAAATTCTACCGTGCAGCTGTCATCATCGAGCTGCACTATGGTGCAGGCCTGATCACTCTGGCGATAACGGTTTTTTGCCATGCAGTTAAACGGAACAGCCGGGGCTTGCGTGGTCCAGCTTAGTTGCGAGGCATGCAGGGTATCATGGTATAACAGTTCATTGTTAATTCCCTGTGCCGCAATCAGTATATTGTTGTCTAAATCTTTGGCGACACTGAACCAGGGTTCTTCTGATGCCTCTTTAAGGCCGCCAATGCCCAGACCTTTGCGCTGACCCAGTGTGTAATACATCAGACCATGATGGGTGCCGATACAGTGACCATTCGGGTCGTGGATTTCTCCCGGCTGAGCTGGCAGGTAGCGCTCAAGAAAATCTTTAAACTTTCTTTCACCGATAAAACAGATGCCAGTACTGTCTTTTTTGTTATAGGTAATAAGCCCGGCCTGGTCGGCAATTTTTCTGACCTCTGGTTTGTCCAGTTCACCGACTGGGAAGAGGGATTTTTCAAGCTGGTGCTGACCCAGCGTATAAAGAAAATAACTCTGGTCTTTGTTCGGATCAAGTCCCTTTAACAAATGCGAGTTGCTATCAGTTGACCGCCGGACATAATGACCGGTTGCAATATAATCGGCACCCAGTTCCATGGCATAATCAAGAAAGGCTTTGAATTTTATTTCTTTATTGCAAAGAATATCCGGGTTGGGTGTGCGACCGGCTTTATACTCATCAAGAAAATTCTGGAATACCCGGTCCCAATACTGATCAGAGAAGTTAACGCTGTGTAGTTTGATACCCAGTTTGTTACAGACTGCCTGAGCATCGGCCAGATCCTCTGCGGCAGCGCAGTAATTTTCTTCGTCATCATCTTCCCAGTTTTTCATGAAGAGGCCTTCAACATGATGACCCTGTTGCAGTAACAACAGGGCCGCAACGGATGAGTCAACACCGCCAGACATTCCGACAATGATATTTTTTTTCTGCAAAATAATTAATCCAGATCTTTTACTAAAGCCATAGGGAAATTTTTACCCTGACGGTAATCTTCAATACATTCTAAAACCAGCGGGCTTCGCAGTTGTTCTGTCTGCAGCAGGATTTCCTCGTAGCTGAGCCAGCGAGTTCTGATAATATCGGTATCAAGGGGCTGGTTTTCAAGTGTTTTAATTATTTTCCCGGCAAAACACAAACGTAGATAGGTGCGGTCTTTTTGTGGCATTATCCAGCGATAGAGTCCGACTAAAAACTCCGGTTTAAACAAAGTGGCTGTTTCTTCTTCGGTTTCACGAATAACGGCATCAACAAAACTTTCGTGTTCTTCAAGATGACCGGCTGGTTGATTAAGTACGGCTTTGCCGTCTACCAGTTCTTCAACCAGCAGATATTTACTGTTTTTTTCAATAACAGCTGCCACGGTTACATGAGGTTTCCAGGTCATCGTGAATAGTCCGGCTAATCAGTTCTGTGATGACTGGTTGTTTTTTCTGAACTTGATTCTTTTAACAATGGATAAGCGCCATAGCAGGCGGATGGTGATATAGCCCAGTGCTGAAAAAATACTGCCAAGAACCAGACAGCCGAACAAAAATGGAAACCAGATCGCTGACATACCGTTCAGTAACCAGTCCATACTGGGTTCAAATGCAAACTCTACTTCCGGTGTCTGTAAAACCCAGGCACCAAACTGGTAGGCAAAATAGAATAATGGCGGCATAGTAAACGGGTTACTGATCCAGACCAGTACCACTGAAACAGGCAGGTTACTTCTGACGATGATGGCGGCACCAGCTGCCAGAGCCATCTGAAACGGTACCGGTATCATCATACAAAAAAGACCAACGGCGAAAGCTTTGGCTATTGAGCGCCGGTTAAAATGCCATAAATTGGGGTCATGCAGCAGACTACCGAAGATTTGCAGAGACTTGTGTTCACGGATGGTATGTGGATCCGGCATGTATTTCTTGAATAAGTGTTTTGGCATCTCGATCGTGTCTGGATATTCAGCTTGATAAATAATGTTTATTATACCGTAACAGTGGCATCGAAGCATTATTTAAGAGAGCAGGAATGCTACTCTGTTACACTACGAATCACAGTTGTCATCTAGAAACACAAAACAGGGACGTTTTATGTTGAAGTCTTCATCTGCCAGTCTGATGCTGCCTGTGTTCGCACTGGCATTTTTTTCCGGTGTTCTGGCCTTACAAATACAGCCTCAGTTAGTCTCCTTGTACTGGAGCGGCTTATTGTTTCCATTGTTATTGTTCTGTTATCAGCTAAGGCGATACTACTGGCTGATCTTTTTATTTGCAGGATTTTTCTGGGCAAATTATCACGGTGAGTTGTATCTGCAGAAAGTGGTGGATTCGCGAGTGGCTGGGCAGAATATTCTTATTACCGGGCGAATTGATGATCTGCCGGTGCGCCAGCTGCGATCGACGAAATTCAAATTTAAGATTGATCAATTTCAACTCAAAGGTTATTCAGGGCCGGTTCCTGATTACGTTAGGCTCAGCTGGTATTACTCTGAGGAGGAATTAATACCGGGTCAGCGCTGGCAGTTTCTGGTCAGGCTGAAGCCCCCATCGGGCTTTCAAAATCCTGGAGGGTTTGATTATGAAGCCTGGCTTTATCAGCAAAATATACAGGCCACAGGCTATATCAGAAAAGATCCGTTAAACAAAATATTATCGGGCCCCAATGCCTTTTCGGTTGCCGATGGTGTGCGTTACCAGATCAAACAATTTATTAATACCAGCACTGACAGCAGTACTGCGGCGTTACTCAATGCTCTGGCGATAGGCTATCGTGGTGATATAGATAACGCAATATGGCGGCTGTTTATAAACACCGGTACGAATCATCTAATAGCGATTTCAGGGCTGCATATTGGTTTGATTGCGGGATTTAGCTGGTTCTGTTTGCGCCAGCTCGGCAGAATTAAATACGTCAGTGCGCGTCTGAGCATGCGCTGGCTACTTGTAGTCAGTTTTAGTGCCGCACTGATCTATGCGGCGCTGGCAGGTTTTACGATTCCTACACAAAGAGCATTAATAATGCTTGCGGTGGTTTATCTGGGGCTGTTTTTTTATCGTCATCTGAGTATTTTGCACAGTCTATCAATGGCTTTAATACTGGTTTTGCTCTGGTCACCGGCATCGGCGTTGTCGGCGGGTTTTTGGTTATCATTTTTGGCGGTGGCAGCGATAAGTTACAGCATCGGCGCGGTCTCAGGCTCAGCCAATAAACTACGGCTCTGGTTGTGGCCGCAAATTGTAGTCATCGTGGTATTAATGCCGCTGAGTTTTTATTTTTTCCAGCAGTCATCGCTGGTGGCGCTGCTGGCCAATCTAATAGCGATTCCGATGATCAGTTTGCTGATCTTGCCGCTGTTATTGCTGGCTTTATTGTTGGCAGCGGTTGTCACACCACTGTCAACACTGTTGCTGACAGTGTCGGCTGCGTGCTTGTCGTTACTGCTGCAGATCTTACACTACCTGTCAGATTACGAGTTTGCAGTCTGGGTACATAGTGAGCCGGGGATACTGACTTTGCTGCTGGCTATGCTAGGACTTATAGTGCTTTTCTTGCCTGCAGGTATTCCGGCAAGAATGCTCTCGTTGTTTTTGTTGCTACCACTGTTAGTCAGCCAATCATCGGTACTGCCTGACAATGCTTTTGAACTGCATGTGCTGGATGTGGGGCAGGGCTTGTCGGTTTATATTAAAACCCGGCATCACCATTTGTTATATGATGCGGCAGCAAAGATCGGGGATCAGTTTGATCTGGGTGAAAAAGTTGTGCTTCCTTTTTTAAGGCAGCAGCATGTCAGTCATTTAGATAAACTGGTTATCAGTAACGGTGACAATGATCATATCGGCGGCGCTCAGGCAGTGCTTAATGCGATCAACACGGAGCAGGTTATCGGTCGGGATATCGAAACGATCAGTCATGCCAGAGTCAGTCTTTGCAAAACGGGTCAGCACTGGCGCTGGGATGGCGTATTGTTTGAAATACTGCATCCTTACGATCAACATTACCGTAAACGGAACAACTACAGCTGCGTGTTAAAAGTCAGTAACGCTGTCAATAGCGTGTTGATTACAGGAGACATTGAAAACAAAGCCGAACAGGAGTTGTTGCAAGATCGTGCTGCCTTACTTCAGTCGACCGTGTTGATAGTGCCGCATCATGGCAGTAAAACCTCCTCGTCGCTGGCTTTTTTACATGCAGTTCGACCGCAGCTGGCGATCTACTCCAGTGGTTACCTGAACCGCTACCGATTTCCCCATAGTCAGGTCACCGAGCGATATTCAGAGTTGGGTATCAAACAGTTAAATACCGCTAAAAGCGGACATATCAGCTTGTTAGTGGATCAAAATAGCCTGAAAAACCGGGCTTTAAGCTATCGCCAGCAAAAGCGCCGTTACTGGCAGCGCACTGATAAAAACTACAATTATTAAGAAATTACATAAGTATCTGACTAAAAACAGGTTTTTCTGCATTTACTGGCGGGCTTGGGTTAGTAAAAACAGGGTATATCTAGTATCATCGGTGGCCATCATATTGTGATTTAGGAAGTGTTTGCTGTGTTTGAATTTGTAAAAGCGGGTGGCTGGTTGATGTTTCCGATTATTGCCTGCTCGATTATTGCTTTAGGCATAGTCGCAGAGCGTTTCTGGAGTCTGCGACGCAGTAAAATTATCCCTCAGCATCTGGTTGCCAGTGTCTGGCACTGGATTAAAGAAGGCCAGCTTGACCAGTCTAAAGTTCAAGCCATTAGCATTGAGTCGGCCTTAGGCAAGATACTGGCGACCGGTATAATGAACAGTCAGACCGACCGGGCCAGAATGAAAGAAAGTATCGAAGATGTGGGGCGCCAGGTAGTACACGGGATGGATCGTTTTCTCAATACGCTGGGTACGATTGCCGCCATCTCGCCATTGTTGGGTTTGTTGGGAACCGTGGTCGGCATGATAAAAGTTTTTGCCGCAATCACCATCGTTGGTGTTGGTAATCCGGGTGAACTGGCAGGTGGTATCTCGCAGGCGTTAACCACTACAGCAGCTGGTTTAACCGTGGCTATTATCGCTTATATGTTCCACCGATATTTTCGTGGCAGAGTCGATGAGCTGGTGATTGAAATGGAGCAGGAAGCCATCAAGCTGGTTGATGTGATTCACAGCAAAAATATTAAACTGTCGAGTGTGCCTAAGTGAATCTTAAACCCGACAGAGAAGATCATGTTGAGCTTAATCTGACGCCTCTGATCGATGTGGTTTTTCTATTGCTGATCTTTTTTATGGTATCAACCACGTTTGAAAAACAGGCAAATTTAAAAGTCCAGCTTCCTGATTCATCGGTTCAGGCAAAAGCACCGGAAAATAAATCTATCGTCATTGGTATCGATGCAAAAGGCCATTATTATATTAATGACCGGCAGATAGTGAATACCTCGATAGAAACATTAAAGACCGCCCTGAAACAGGTAAGCGCTGGTAAAACAGACCTGCATGTCACTTTGCGGGCTGATGCAAAAACGCCTCATCAGTCAGTTGTCACTGCCATGGATGCTGCCGGTCAGTTAGGTCTGGTCAAGCTTTCTATTGCTACTATGCAATCACAGTAAGAAATTAACATGCAAGAAAACAAACCGGATTCAATGCAAACCTATAAGCGTTTGCTGTCTTACGTTACCCAGTACTGGGCTGTCTTTTTACTGGCGGTTGCCGGCATGATCGTCGCGGCTTTAACAGAGACAGCCTTTGCCGCGTTAATGGAGCCGATGTTAAACGGCAGCTTTGTAAAAAAAGATCCGGACGTCATTGCCTGGGTGCCACTGGCGCTTATTGGTATTTTCGTGGTCAGAACAGCCGGCAGTTTTGTATCCGGTTACGGTATGAGCTGGATTGGCCGAAACCTGATTCTGACGGTACGCCAGCAAATGTTCAGCAAAATGCTGGCATTACCCGACAGCTATTTTGACCAGACCGAAAGCGGGCAGATTATTTCAAAGTTTGTTTATGATTCCGAACAGGTGGCCAATGCTGCCACCAAATCCATTACGATATTAATACGTGACAGCGTAACGCTGGTTGCCTTGTTCGGCTGGATGCTTTACCTCAATGTCATTCTGACGTTGACATTTGTCGTGGTCACGCCGCTTATAGGAGTGCTAATTGCGATTGTATCAAAACGTTTTCGATCAATTAGCCGGCGCATTCAAAACTCGATGGGTGATGTCAGTTCGATTGTAGACCAGAGTGTACGCGGCCAGCGCGTGATAAAAATATTTGGTGGTCAGGCATTCGAAAGTGGCTCCTTTACCGCAATAAACAAACAGAACAGACGCCAGCAATTAAAACTTGCGATTACCACGGCGCTCAGTGTGCCGGTAATCCAGTTGATTATTGCCATCGCACTGGCCGGTGTTATTTACATCGCGACCATGAAAGGCGTGATTGAAGATATTGATGTCGGTACCTTCATGTCATTTTTTATTGCGATGATGATGTTGTTTGCACCGATGAAGCGCTTAACCAATGTAAACGTGGATATTCAGAAAGGTATTGCTGCATCAATCAGTATTTTTGAACTGCTGGATCAGCCGGCAGAAAATGATAACGGCGACAAGCAACTGACGCAGGTGGCCGGTGATATTCAGTATAAAAATGTCGGCTTTAAATACGAAACCAGTCACCGTCAGATACTCAGTGATATTAATTTACAGATTGAATCAGGCAAGACGGTCGCTTTTGTCGGACGCTCTGGCAGCGGTAAGACCACACTGGTTAATCTGCTGCCGAGGTTATATGAAATTACCGAGGGCGAGATTGAGATTGACGGACATAATAGCCGTGACCTGAGTCTGCAATCGTTAAGACAGCATATTGCCTATGTGGGGCAGGAAACCGTTATATTCAGTGCCACTTTAAAAGACAATATCGCCTATGGTCTAATGGATGATGCTACGGATGAAGACATTATCAGAGCCGCCGAAGCAGCCCATGCAATGGAATTTATTAATGAATTACCAGATGGACTAAATACCTGGATTGGTGATGGTGGAATTCAGTTATCAGGTGGCCAGCGCCAGCGAATTGCCATCGCCAGAGCCTTATTAAGAAATGCACCGATCCTGATACTCGATGAAGCAACCTCGGCACTGGATACCGAATCTGAGCGTCATATTCAGGAAGCGCTTGAAGAACTGGTAAAAAACAGAACCACGCTGGTTATCGCACATAGGTTATCTACCATCGAAAATGCCGACAGCATTGTGGTGATGGATAAAGGCCGGATTGTAGAGCAGGGTTCACATCAGGAATTAATTCGGTTACAAAACGGGCATTATTCAGCGCTGCATCAGATCCAGTTTAAAGACGCAAACAGCACTGATCAAATCGCTCCTTAACGTCAATGAAATCTCTCGACCACTACTGGTATAACAAAAACCTGCTGGCCTGGTTATTATGGCCGCTTTCGTTGCTGTTTTGTCTGCTGGTCTGGTGTCGACGATGGGCCTATAAATCCGCTGTTTTCAAGTCATATAAGGCGGCTAAACCGGTTATTATTATTGGAAATATTTCGGTTGGCGGCACCGGAAAAACACCATTAATTATTGCACTCTCTGGTTTGCTAAATAGCTGGGGCTATAAGGTTGGCATTATCTCGCGGGGTTATGGTGGTCATGCTGACTGGCCGTATCAGTTAACAGCATCATCACAGGCAGCTGCTTGTGGCGATGAGCCGGTACAGTTGTTTCAGCGTACAGGGCTACCGATTGTGGTTGGTCCGGACCGGCTTGCAGATGCACAGTTGCTATGTCAGCAAAACAATATTGATATTATTCTGGCCGATGACGGTCTGCAGCACTACCGCCTGCAACGCGATCTCGAGCTGGTGGTTATCGATAATGAACGTGGCTTTGGTAACGGTTTCTGCCTGCCGGCAGGTCCGCTGCGTGAGCCGGTTTCCAGGCTGGGGAAAGACAGCTGGCGCATTTATAATGGCGGTGATCAGGCTTATTCATTTCAAATCAGGCCGCTGTCTGTTAAGCACCTTAAAAGTGGTGATAGTCAATCGCTGGATGATTTTAAAGCAGATACCGTGCATGCAGTTGCTGGCATTGGTAATCCACAGCGATTTTTCACCATGCTAAGAAGTATGGGGCTGACGATTATTGAACATGCTTTTGCAGATCATCACCAGTTTAGTGATGATGATCTCAGTTTTGATGATGCCTTTGCAGTCTTAATGACAGAGAAAGACAGCGTCAAATGTCAGGCAACTGATAATGACAAACTCTGGTTTGTTACGATTGATATTGTATTGACTGAACAATTTGTAAACGATTTAAAAACACAGGTTGGTAAATTAACAAATGGATAAAAAAACACTGAATATACTGGTTTGCCCGAAATGCCAGTCTGCTCTTGAGTACGATAAAAATGCAGAGGAATTAATCTGTCAGAATGATCAGCTGGCCTTTCCGGTACGTGACGGTATACCGGTTATGCTGGTCGAAGAAGCGCGTTCTCTGGCTAATAACAAGGCAGAACAATAAGGTGAATGATTTTAAAATCGTGATCCCGGCGCGTTTTGCATCAAGCCGATTTCCTGCCAAGCCACTGGCAGACTTATGCGGTAAACCACTGTTACAACACGTTTATGAATGTGCCTGTCTTACCGCAGCAGATACCGTGGTTATTGCAACCGATGACGATCGGATTGCACACGCGGCACACCAGTTTGGTGCAACGGTTTGCATGACATCGGCTGATCACGCTTCAGGTACTGACCGTATTGTAGAAGTGGCAGAAAAACTTGGCTGGGAAGACGATGTGATTGTGGTTAATTTGCAGGGCGATGAACCACTTACACCAAAAGAAATTATCGTGCAGGTGGCTAAAAATTTACATGCAAACCCTGCTGCAGTGTGTGCAACTTTAAGTGCAGCTTTAACCACACGAGATGAAATTACAAATCCAAATGTGGTTAAAGTGGTGTCAGATAAAAACGGATTTGCACTCTATTTTAGTCGTGCTGGCATACCTTATGACCGTGATAAGACGATTCCTGCTGATGATCTTTCTGAATACCAGCGACATATTGGTATCTATGCCTACCGCGTCGGTTTTTTAAAGCAGTATGCAAAAATGCCGGTTTGTACCGTGGAAAAACATGAAGCGCTGGAGCAGTTGCGAATTCTCTGGAACGGCATGAAAATTCATGTTGAACAGGCGCTTGCATTACCGGGCCATGGTGTCGATACACCGGAAGATCTTGAGCAGGTAAAAGCGCTGCTTCTGGCCCGGGATAAATAATGTCTTTATTCAGAGTTATTTTTGCCAAAGGTCTGGAAGATCTGTTAATTGATGAACTTAAGTCGCTGGGAATCAAAGAACCGCGTTTAAAACGTTTTGTTATTGAATTTGAGGCAACCCTGCAACAGGCTTATCAGGTCTGTCTGTATTCGCGTCTTGCCAGCAGGGTATTAATGCCACTGCATAGTGCAGCAGCTGACAATGAAGATGCGCTGTATGCGATGATTCAGGAGGTTCAGTGGTTTGAGCATTTTGATGAGTTTTCAACCTTTGCTGTCGACGCGGTGGTTAGCAAGTCAGAAATGAATAATAGTCACTATGCGGCATTAAAAGTAAAGGATGCAGTGGTGGATCAGTTTCTGGAAAAATTTGATTCGCGTCCAAATGTCGAAAAGTATCAGCCCGATGTTCGGCTGCATTTATATCTTAATCAGGATCAGGCCACCATCAGTATCGATCTCAGCGGCGAATCATTACATAAGCGCGGTTATCGGGTTACTAATGTTAGCGCACCATTAAAAGAAAACCTTGCCGCGGCTATTTTGCTGCGTGCGGGCTGGCCTGCTATCGCAAAAAAAGGCGGCACATTACTTGATCCTATGTGTGGTTCTGCGACTTTTTTACTCGAAGGCTGTTTAATGGCTGCAGGAATTGCTGCCGGCGTGTTGCGTGATTATTATGGTTTTATTGGCTGGAAAGGCCATGACTCAGATTACTGGGATGAAATAAAAAGCCGTGCTTCAGCAGATTTCTACAGTGCTCTGGAAAGCAATAAGTTACCGGTTTGCTACGGTTATGATGAGGATGCGAAAACGGTAGAGGCTGCATTTGACAATATCGAATCAATGGAATTGTCAGATTTTATAAAGATACGTCAGCAAAAACTCGAAGACTGCACGCCTGCCGCCTATATGACAGCCGGACTTGTCGTGACTAATCCACCCTACGGTGAACGACTGGGTGATGCTGAATCATTACGTTATCTGTATTCTGATCTGGGTGACATATTAAAGTTAAAATTTGAGGACTGGGATGCGTCCGTTTTCAGCTGTAATGAAAAACTGCTTAAAAATATTGCACTCAGGGCGCATAAAACCAATAAATTTTTTAACGGCGCCTTAAACTGCCAGCTCAATCATTATCACATATTACCCTTGCTGGAAGAGCAGAAACCGCTGACCATTGATGAGATTAGTGAACAGGCCGTTATGTTTAAAAACCGGCTGCAAAAAAATCTCAAACACCTGAAAAAGTGGGCCAGAAAAAACCAGATAGACTGTTACCGGGTTTATGATGCGGACATTCCGGAATTTGCCTTTGCGATTGATGTTTATAATGACTGGTATCATGTTCAGGAGTATCAGGCACCGGGAAAAATAGAGCTCTCCAAAGTCAAGAAGCGACAGCTTGAAATGCAGTGTGTTGTTAAGGAACTAACAGCTGATGATGGTTCCCGGCTGATTTTTAAAACGCGAACCCGCCAGCGGGGTGTTTCTCAGTATGAGAAGCAGCGTGAAGATAAACACTTTTTACAGGTGCAGGAGTCCGGTCTTTTATTTGATGTTAATCTGACTGATTATCTTGATACCGGATTGTTTCTTGACCATCGTATGGTCAGGCAGCTGATCCGGCAGGAAAGTCAGGATAAAAGAGTGCTAAATCTGTTCGCCTATACCGGCACCGCCAGCGTTTATGCTGCTGCCGGCCATGCAAAATCCATTACAACAGTGGATATGTCTAATACCTATTTAAACTGGGCAAAAAGAAATTTCAGGCTTAATAATTTTACTGATCAGGCTTATCATTTTATACAGGCTGACTGTATAAACTGGTTAAAAGAAAACCGTAAAAAGTTTGACCTGATATTTCTTGATCCACCGACATTTTCAAATTCAAAACGGATGGAATCAAGCTTCGATATACAGCGTGATCATTTGTTTCTGGTGAAAACCTGCATGGCTGCGCTGGAAAAAGACGGCTTGCTAATTTTCTCAAACAACATGAAGTCATTTAAGCTGGATTATGATGCACTGACAGAAAGAAGTTTTGTTGTTGAGGATATAACCAGAGCAACTATGCCGGAGGACTTTAACCGGCCGAAAACGATTCACCATTGCTGGCGTATCAGCCGTTAAACAGTGTCCAGCCTGGTTTAAATTAACTGATAAACAGTCAGTTTAAACCAGGGGCTGCTCTCAGGCAGACAAGGCTTCTTCTTTCGGGGTTTTAGGAGCTAATAAGGAATGAATCAGTTTGTCTTCCAGTTCAAAACGTATCGCCAGTTCTTCACCCAGCTGAGATAAGCGTTCGCCGTAGTGGTCAAAGCTGCCGAGTTTTTTCAGGCTTTTATCAAAGGCATCATTAAAATCAACAGCAACATTGGTGGTTTCGGAAATTCGGGGATATATTTTGCTGGCCAGGTCGATAATGTCCTGACGTCTTTCTTTGCCATCGCTGATCCGCTGATATAATTCGAACTGACCACGTGCCAGATAATCGATAAGGTTTTCACAAAATTCACGAAGTAGCACCGCTTCGCTTTCCTTATTATTGTCACTGGACGCTGTTTTACCGGTACCTGCTAATAAGCAATACTGTGTTAACATTTCATTACGGTCCTGAACCAGACTCATAAGTTCATCCCGTGTACGGTCTCTACGATCATTAGTTGATATCTGCATTGAAAATCCTCCTGATAGTTCTTTATTTTTGATTTAACTAATTAATATCATGCTTTGTTATCAATCACCAACAGGAAATGCTGAATAGGGCGTATTTGTCACCAATAATTAACATTTGATCACATATAAGCTCACGCTGTGACGTGCTTAGAGTTTTCATAGTAATATTAATAAGTTCTAATATCATGTTCATTATTCCCAATTAAGGCAGATAGAAATTCATCGTGGATGCGTGTCTGCAGTGTTTAGTTTTTAATAGCTGATTGTGTATTGAGGTATTGTCGTGATACTTTTGTGATAGTTAGGCTTTATTTTAGCGTTCGGTGAACTTTTTTAAATAAAGCAGTTCATAGATACCGGTAGATATACTATTCGTAATTAGGAGATTTAAATAATGAAAAATAAAATGATACATCTTGCAGTTGGTACTGCAATGGGTCTGACTCTGTCTGCGGCTGTTAATGCTGATGTTAACCCTTTTGAAATGACTAAACTGGACTCAGGTTATACAGTGGCTATGTCTGATACCCCTGATGAAGGCAAATGTGGTGGTGACAAAGCTAAATCAGAAGCCAAGTGCGGTGGCGATAAAGCTAAATCAGAAGCTAAGTGTGGTGGCGATAAAACCAAAATGGAAGGCAAATGCGGCGGTAAGTAATTACTGTTGCAGTATAAAAAAGGGCTGATATCAGCCCTTTTTTTATGATTTTTTCAGTGGTTTAATGCTTGTCCTCTTTACCAGGTTAAATCGTCCGGTATCTGGTAATCCGCATAAGGATCATCTTTATCAATAGAGTTTTCTTCTTCAGTGAATAAAACCACGCGTTTTTCATTACGCTGTTGAATCTTTTCGGCAATGGCTTTGGGTACCAATTCATAGCGGCCTTCGATTCGAGCAATGCCCAGACTTCCCTTAATAATTTTCTGCTTCAACTCATCATTGACATAAATGCGTTTGACTTTATTGGCATGTTCAAAATTATAGACGATTTCACAGTCATCACCTCGTTTAATCAGGTGATTGCTAATGAGCTGGTTGATTTCAACTGATATCGCTTTCTGGCGAGCCTGTTCCTGTCTTTTCTTGTTTAGTTCACGATCACGTTCGGCTTTTTGTTCAGCTGCTTGTTGGGCTTTTAATTTGGTTTCATCAATAACCGGTTTTTTTTTCACATGCTGTTGCTTAGGTTTTTTATTATTTTGTCTGGCTTTTTGAACCTGTTGTTTAGTGACCACGCCGGCTTTAAGTAATTGTTCCTGAAACGGATTGCTCATGGTTAGATCTCATTTTCCTGATGTCTTAAAACAGCTCTAAAGAAAAGATTTTATGGTGTAAATAAATTATATAAAAAAGGGCTACCAAATGGTAACCCTTTTATTGTTTGGTGGAGGCGGGGGGAATCGAACCCCCGTCCGCGAACCCTCTGCCATCGGCTCTACATGCTTAGATCCATTTTTTAGTTTAGCCAGTTAAACTCCAATGGGCGGGATTTTAACCAGCGAGCTTAGTTAGGTTTTAACAGATCGGCCCTAAACATACCTCACTGCGATCTTATGTAAGATTACCCCCGATGACCAAGCCCATAAGCAAATTCGGGTCGGAGGGCATTAAAACTGGTTATTAAGCAGCTAATGCGTAGTTGTCGTCGTTTGCAACTATATATTTTGGATTTTATTTACGAGGATATCCTCCTCGACATGCACCTCAGGTTTTGTAATCCCCGTCGAAGCCAGGTCGCCCCCTGTTACTTTGTGACTTGGTAACTAATATAGGGACTTAATACGATATATCAATCCCAAGTTCGCGCATTATATGCTGTGAATCATCTGGCCGCTAGTTTAAAATACGCGACTTTCTCTATGCTTTTGAGGCTGTTATGCAGTATTTTCCGGGTAGTTCCGCTTTTTCCGCTTCTCGACTGGCAAAATTGCTGTCTCAGCTGCAGGCCATTGCCTCGGATATCAACACGATCAGTGCAGAATTTATGCATTTTGCGCACAGTGAGGCTGTATTAACTGGCGAACAACTGACGATTTTGGAAAAATTACTGCAATACGGTCCTAAATCAGAAAAGGTTTCTGAATCGGGGCAGTTATTTCTTGTTGTTCCCCGTGCGGGCACGATTTCTCCCTGGTCATCAAAAGCCACTGATATTGCTCATAACTGCGGTCTTGACTCGGTGAAGCGGCTTGAACGCGGTGTTGCCTTTTATATTGAGTCGGGCAGTGCATTCACCGCAGAGCAACAGCTCGCGATTGAAAGTGTTATCCATGATCGTATGACCGAGATGGTACTCGCTACGATTCAATCGGCAGAACTTTTGTTTGCATCGACTGAGCCTGCTGAATCACGTGCGGTTGATATTCTTGCTCAGGGTCGGCAGGCGCTGGTTGCGGCTAACACAGAGCTGGGTCTGGCGTTATCGGATGATGAAATCGATTATCTAGTGAAAAACTTTTCCGAGATGGGGCGTAACCCGGTTGATGCTGAATTAATGATGTTTGCACAAGCTAACTCTGAGCATTGTCGGCATAAAATATTCAATGCGGACTGGGTGATTGATGGTCAGAAGCAGGATGTTTCATTATTTGGCATGATTCGTAACACGCATAAAGTCTCGCCGGCTAAAGTGCTGTCTGCCTATCACGATAATTCATCGGTGATTGAAGGTTCAATCGCCGGGCGTTTTTTCCCGAACCCTGAAACGGCAGAGTATCAGTATAACGAAGAAGAAATTTCGATTCTGATGAAAGTGGAAACGCATAATCACCCGACTGCTATTTCGCCTTTTCCGGGTGCGGCAACCGGTTCCGGTGGTGAAATACGTGATGAAGGCGCCACCGGTCGTGGTTCCAAACCGAAAGCTGGCCTGAGCGGGTTCTCGGTTTCAAATTTACAAATTCCGGGTTATGGCCAGCCCTGGGAAGTGAATTATGGTAAACCGGGCCGGATTGTGTCAGCGCTCGATATTATGATCGAGGGACCGCTTGGTTCAGCAGCATTTAATAACGAATTTGGTCGTCCTAATATCAATGGTTATTTCCGTACCTTTGAGCAGTCGGTAGCCGGTATTGATGGTGATGAAGTACGTGGCTATCACAAACCGATTATGCTGGCGGGTGGTTTCGGTAATATTCGTCGTCAACATATCGATAAAAACCCAATTGCTGAAGGCACGCCTATTGTTGTCTTAGGTGGCCCGGCGATGTTAATTGGACTGGGCGGAGGCGCGGCCTCTTCAATGGCGAGCGGAACCAGTGCCGAGAATTTAGATTTTGCATCAGTGCAGCGCGGCAATCCTGAAATCGAACGGCGTTGTCAGGAAGTGATTGATCGCTGCTGGCAAAAAGGCCAGAACAATCCGATCGTTTCAATCCATGATGTCGGTGCCGGTGGTTTATCCAATGCGTTGCCGGAGTTAGTCAACGATGGTGGTATGGGAGCTGTTTTCGATTTACGCAAAGTGCCTAATGATGAGCCGGGTATGGCGCCACATGAAATCTGGTGTAATGAATCACAGGAGCGTTATGTGATTGCGATTGCCGCTGATCAGCTGGAAGAATTTGAACAGCTGTGTAAACGGGAACGTGCGCCATACGCGGTGCTAGGCACGGCAACAAAAGAGCGCCAGCTGGAAGTTAAAGACCCGCATTTTGGCAATTCTCCGGTTGATATGCCGCTGGACGTATTGCTGGGCAAGCCACCAAAGATGACCCGCAAAGCCATGCACGAAAGTTTTGCGCAAAAGCCTTTTAATACCACTGATCTGGATCTGACCGAAGCCGCTTTCCGGGTGATGCGCTTGCCGGGTGTTGGCAGCAAATCGTTTTTGATTACGATTGGTGATCGCAGTGTTACCGGGCTGATTAATCGTGATCAGATGGTTGGTCCGTGGCAGGTGCCGGTGGCAGATCTTGGCGTCACCACTTCATCATTTGATACCTATAAGGGTGAAGCGATGGCGATGGGTGAGAAAGCGCCGATTGCCTTATTGAATGCCCCGGCCTCCGGTCGCATGGCAGTTGCCGAATCGATTACCAATATCATGGCCGCAAATATAGCTGAACTATCTGATATTAAATTATCAGCAAACTGGATGGCACCAGCAGGGCATGTCGGTGAAGATGCGCGACTGTTTGATACCGTGCATGCCATTGGTATGGAACTGTGTCCTGAGCTGGGTATCGCTATTCCAGTTGGTAAAGACTCTTTATCGATGAAAACGGTGTGGCAGCAAGGGGCAGAAGAAAAAGCTGTTACCTCACCATTGTCGGTCACGATTACCGCGTTTGCACCGGTGAACGATGTGCGTAAAACATTAACACCGGAATTGCGTACAGATCAGGGTAAAACATTTTTAGTGTTAGTTGATCTGTCGAAAGGCTTAAACCGTTTAGGCGCATCAGCACTGGCCCAGGTCTATAAAGAACTGGGTACAGAAGCCCCTGATCTTGATCATGCGGATTTATTAAAAGGCATGTTTAAATCGGTACAGGCATTAAGTAGTGATGGAAAATTACTGGCATATCACGATCGCTCTGATGGCGGTTTATTAAGCACACTGGCTGAAATGTGTTTTGCCGGACATTGCGGAGCAACCGTTGAGCTTGATAATCTGGTACAAAAATCAGATGAAGTATCGGCGATCTTTGCTGAAGAGCTAGGTGCTGTATTGCAGGTTAAAGTCAGCGACATTGAAACAGTGATGGATACGTTTATTGATAACGGCCTTGAAGGCTGTGTCAATGTAGTTGGCACAGTCAATGATTCAAATACTATTGAATTTATTTCAAGCAATTATTCAATACTTAAACTCGACCGGATTGAACTGCAAAAAGCCTGGAGTGAAACCAGTTACCAGATTCAGTCGATTCGGGATAATGCTGAGTGTGCACAACAGGAATTCGATAGCATTGGCAATGAAAACGAAACGGGTTTATATGCCTCATTAAGTTTTGATCTTGATGAAGACGTTGCCGCATCGTTTATTAACAGCGGTGTACGTCCAAAAGTCGCGATACTGCGAGAGCAGGGCGTCAATGGTCAGATCGAAATGGCGGCGGCTTTTGATCGCGCCGGTTTCTCTGCGCAAGATGTGCACATGAGTGATATTTTAGCTGATCGAGTTGATTTGAATGATTTTAAAGGTCTGGTTGCTTGTGGTGGTTTTTCCTATGGTGATGTTTTAGGTGCCGGAGAAGGCTGGGCAAAAACCATTTTATTTAACGAAAAATTGCGCGCCTCATTTAAAGCGTTTTTTCATCGTGAAGACACCTTTAGTTTAGGTGTTTGTAATGGTTGCCAAATGATGGCGAACCTGAAAGATTTAATTCCCGGTGCGGAAAACTGGCCGCATTTTGTGCGTAATAATTCAGAACAATTTGAAGCGCGTTTTAGTATGCTGGAAATTGTTGAATCACCATCGGTTCTTTTCAAAGGTATGGCCGGTTCACAAATGCCTATCGCGATTGCGCATGGTGAAGGCCGCGCTGAATACAAAAACGATATCGCCAGTACTATTCCGTCAGCTCGTTATATCGATCATCAGGGAAATGCGACCGAGCAGTATCCAGCCAATCCAAACGGATCTCCAGATGGTTTAACAGCATTCACGACAGAAGATGGTCGTGCCACTATCATGATGCCACATCCTGAACGTGTATTCCGTACCGTGCAGAACTCATGGCACCCGGATGAATGGAAAGAGGACGGGGCGTGGATGCGGATGTTCCGAAATGCCCGTATCTGGGTGGGTTAAAAACACCTCGATAACTGCTGAGACTGTGTTAGAACTATTAATACAGTTTGCAGTTGTCAGTAAAATACAAAACTTAAATATGACGTTGACAAGGGTTTGATAAAAAATAAAATTTTCTGCCCACTGCCCACTGCCCACTGCCCACTGCCCACTGCCCACTGCCCACTCTCAAGAATTGCCATATTTCGTGATGCTTTTGTGATATTTAAATCCGGGCTGAACTATATAATTATCAGACTGTCTCTAATATAACTATTTGGAGTTTCTGCATGAGCATAATCATAAAAAAGACTGATGACATTCGGCCATCAGAAATCACCAGTAAGTCTGTTTATCTTCAGCGACGTGAATTTATAAAAAAAATGGGTCTTACTGCGACGGCATTGCTGGGTGGTGCGCATCTGTCTCTAGCAGAAGCAAAAGCCTATCCTGAATTAGTTAAGAGTAAATTTAGTACCGCAGATAAGTTGACTTCGTTAAATGATGTGACGGGATATAATAATTTTTATGAATTTGGCACCGGTAAATATGATCCGGCAAAACATGCTAAAAGTTTTAATCCAAAGCCCTGGTCGATTGCAGTAGAAGGTGAAGTGGAAAAGCCCGGTGTGTTTGATCTGGAAGACTTCATCAAACCTTATGCATTAGAAGAGCGCATTTATCGTTTTCGCTGTGTTGAAGGCTGGTCAATGGTGATTCCCTGGGTGGGTTTTCCGCTGGCAGATATGATTAAACGATTTAAACCGACTTCTAAAGCCAAGTATGTAGAATTTGTAACCTTGTATGATAAGGAAAAAATGCCGGGTCAGGCAATAAAGGTTTTGCCCTGGCCATATACTGAGGGGCTGCGTATGGATGAGGCGATGAATCCGTTAACCCTGATGGCAGTGGGGCTGTATGGTGATGAGTTGCCAAATCAGAATGGTGCGCCGGTTCGTCTTGTTGTGCCCTGGAAATATGGTTTTAAAAATATCAAGTCAATCGTAAAAATTCGTTTTACAGAAACCGAGCCGGTTTCGACCTGGCATAAAATTGGTGCCAGTGAATACGGTTTTTATGCAAACGTTAACCCGCAGGTTGACCATCCGCGCTGGAGTCAGAAAACTGAACGACGCATCGGTGAACCGTTCTGGTCACCGAAAATAAAAACACAAATGTTTAATGGTTATGCTGAGCAGGTAGCTCATCTTTATACAGGAATGGATCTGGAAAAATTGTTTTAATTAAGCCAGTTTTAACTGGCTGACCAATATCTTTAGGTTGTTTTCTGTTATGAGTTTTCAAAAATTATTTAAACCAGTTACATTTGTTCTCTGCGTACTGCCTTTGTTGTTGATAGTGTTGAAGGGCTTTAATAATAATTTAGGAGTCAACCCGGCCGAAACAATTCTCGATACTATGGGTAGCTGGGCAATTTACATATTACTGATTACCTTATCTGTAACACCCATCAGAAAACTGACAGGCTGGGGTGGGGTCATTCGATTACGCAGGATGCTTGGCTTGTTTGTCTTTTTTTACGTTTGTCTGCATTTTCTGAGTTATATCTGGTTCGATCAGTATTTTGACTGGAACGAAATCTTAAAAGATATTATCAAACGGCCCTTTATAACGCTTGGTTTTGCGACCTTTGTTTTATTAATTCCTCTGGCAGTTACATCCAACAACAGAATGATGCTAAGGCTTAAAAAACGCTGGAAATTATTACATCAACTGATTTATCCGATTGCGATAATGGCGACATTGCATTTTTTCTGGATGACACGGGCTGACTATACTCAACCCGTGATGATAGCGATGATATTGAGTGCTTTATTGGCTTACCGGTTAGTGCTTTATTATCAAAAAAAACCGCAGCCAGTTAGAAAACAATCCGGTCATAGGTCCAGTACAGACCGGTGATGGCTATCATTGCAGATGCCGGAATGATGACAGCTTGACGGTACCAGGTTTTTTGACCAAACCAAATACCAACGGCTAAAAAGGCAACGCCAACAACAAACAGCTGACCTAATTCAACTCCGATATTAAAGCTGATTAATGCTGTCGTAAATGCATCATCTGGCATGCCGAAGTCTGCCAGCATGGTAGCAAAGCCGAGACCATGTAATAAACCAAAAGCAAATACAATGGCCAGACGACTGTTTCTGGCTTTTTCATTATTATCTTTAGCAAAGATGTTTTCGATAGCGATATAGGCGATTGAAAGCGCAATTAACGGCTCGACAATACTGGATGGCAAACTAATGATATCGAGCATGGATAACGACAGTGTTATTGAATGCGCCAGTGTAAACATGGTGACTTGCCATAATAATGGCCGCATCTTTAAGCTTAGCAAGAAAATACCCAGAATAAACAGGATATGGTCTAAACCCTTAGGCAAGATATGGTCAAAGCCGGCACCGGTGTAAGTTTGTATGGTGTCCATCAGGCTGGGTGGGTTGAAAACTTCAGTCAGGCTAAATGCTTCACTAGGCTGGTCTTTTCTCAGCCATTGCCAGTTAGACCAGTGCCATTTTTCATTGTTTTCATCAGCTTGTCGCAGACGCACCGCGTTATCGGCAAAGGCTTGAGGGAAATACCAGATAACTGATTCAACATCCTTGCTAATGCTACCCTCAAGCATAATCACACTGGTGCGAGGTACCTTTAAATAGCCAGGTTCCGGAATTTTTACACTGCTGATATTCAATGGTGTTTTCTGGCCATCAAATTTTAGATAAACCTCGTTATACAACCGCGGTTTGAAAGCCTCAAATGCGCTTAAAAGCTCATCAGCCTGCATTGCTCTGAGTTTGTCATAAGCCTCTGCGTTGGGTGAATCCTGAGTGTTTTTATAGCGTGCGTCGATGCCTGACATAATGGCTTCGATACTGGCGCGGACCTCCACCTGATAAGTGCCTTTGCTAAAAATACTGATCTCGATCAGCGCCGGCTTAACAATATCAGCCTGAGACGGGCCGGGGCTAATCCATAAGCTCAGGCTAAGTAGGGGTATTAAGGCCTGAGAGCGTGTCAGCTGGCGAAAAAAATGTAATATATGAGGTATAGATAAATGTTTCATTTGCTTAATGTCTAATATGTTTTAATATATGCGGACTTAAAAATAATATATCGATATAAATCGAAGCGATTATAGAGCCTGCTAAGTATTAATTAAGATCGTTGCGGGGCGCATTATAATCACATAATACACATATAACACTGACTTAATTGTTTTTTAATAACATTTATCACCTGGATCATAATTTTATGAAATATATAGACCGCCGAGAATTCCTGAAGCTAATGGGTGCTGGTACTGCTGCTACTATGCTGCCTGCCTGCTCATCAGATCAGGATTCGTCTTCATCAGCTGGTAAAGCTGATCAAGCAGCCATGCCGAAGGGCTTTTATGACCTGCCTATCAAGGGTAATGCGCGTATCTTGCACATCACTGATGTACACGGTCAGTTAAACCCGGTTCATTTCCGTGAGCCGAATGTCAATTTAGGCGTGGGTGATGCCTATGGTCGACCACCGCATATCGTTGGTAATAAGCTGATGCAATACATGGGAATGGCGCTAAATAGCCCAGAGTCTTATGCATTTACTTATGTTGATTTTGATAATGCGGCCCGTAAATACGGTAAAACTGGTGGCTATGCCAATATGAAAACATTATTGAACCAGCTGCGTGAGCAGGCCGGTGGCCAGCAAAATACCCTGACCCTCGATGGTGGTGATTTATGGCAGGGCTCTGGTACCTCGTTATGGACCCGTGGTGTTGACATGGTTGAGGCCTCTAATATTCTTGGTGTTGATGTCATGGTTGGTCATTGGGAATTCACTTACCGCGAAGACGAAGTACTGAATAACGTCACGCTCTTTAAAGGTGATTTTATCGGTCAGAACGTTCGTGTTAAAGAAGATGCACTGTTTGGTGAAGCATATGGCCAGATGGTTGAAAAATATGATGGTAACGGTCTTTTCAATGAAGAAAGTGGTCATGCATTCCGTCCTTATGTTATTAAAAATGTTGGCGGTGCCCGTATTTGTGTGATCGGTCAGGCTTTCCCACGTACCGGTAATGCAAACCCTCAGGAATTTTTCCCGGACTGGTCTTTCGGTTTGCGTGAAGACGACATGATTGAACTGGTAGCTGGCATTCGCAAAAATGAAAAGCCAGATGCTATCGTTCTGTTGTCACATAACGGTATGGATGTTGATATCAAAATGGCAGAGCGTGTACCGGGTCTGAACGCGGTATTCGGTGGCCATACACATGATGGTATTCCAAAACCTGTTGAAGTTAAAAATGTTGCGGGTAATACCTGCTTAGTTACCAATGCAGGTTCTAACTCCAAGTATGTTGGTGTGATGGATTTTGATATTCAGGATGGCAAAGTAAAAGGTATGCATTACAAAATGATGCCTATTATCACTGACTGGTTACCTGCAGATAAAGAAATGCAGTCTTTCATTGATCAGATGCGTCAGACTAAATATGACACAAATATCATCGAGAGCCGGAATAAAGAGTTTTATTATAATAAAGACCGCCTGGGTAAAACTTACGAAGAAATATTGTCTGAAAAACTGGCGATTGCTGACCGTACTTTATATCGTCGTGGTAACTTCATGGGCACATGGGATCAGATTCTGTGTAACGCGCTACGTGATGAATACAATGCGGATATTTCGATGTCAGCTGGTGTGCGCTGGGGAACCAGTAAACTGAAGGGTGACTGGATTACAATGGAAGATGTATTGACGCAGTGTTCGATGACTTACGGCGAAACCTATGTGACTCAAATGAAAGGCCGTGATTTATTAAATACCATCGAGGCGGTTGCGGATAATCTGTTTGATCCGGATCCATACCTGCAATCAGGCGGTGATATGGTCCGTCTGGGTGGTCTTGATTATTCAATCGAGCCGTCTCAAAAACTGGGTAAACGTATTACCAATGCACGACTGGATGATGGTTCTCCGATTGATCCTGATAAGACTTATTCAGTGGCTGGCTGGGCAAGTGTTGGCCGTGCGCCAGAAGGTCGTCCTATGTGGGATGTGGTACGTGATCACATCATTAATACTCGTGGTGAAGATAATGTTTATCGTATTGCGAAGCAAAATGACCCTGAGCTGATTGGCGTTAACGCTAATCCAGGTATTGCTGATTATGCCGGTAAATCGTCTTAAGTTATTAAAAATAATTTAAGATAAAAAAGCCCCTGATATTTTTCAGGGGCTTTTTTTTGTTCTGAATTAAGGCGGCTATAACGATAGGCTGAATAATATTAGAGATGTAGTTTTCTAAAATGCGGATCGGGTTCCGATTTTTCCCAAACTTCCGAAAAAAAATCGAGTAGTTTTATCGCTCTGGCCGGGCTGTTGAAATTGACCGAACCATCAAATTCACCGGCTTTTGGCCGGTAAAAAAAACCTTTTCTGTCTACGACCATAAAACTTGCCCGGACTTCACGGTATATATCAGGAATATTCCTTACTTCAATATGTGAACTCAGTTGTTGTGCAAGTCTTAACAGCGCGTGTGAGTTTTTTACCGCAGCCGTCGAATCCCTGACTAAAACCTTGATTTGCATTTCTTTATAATGTTTCACCATATTCAGAAACAGTTTTGTCAGGTTTTCATCATCCAGAACTTTAGGGTCCAGATCCTGAGTATAAAGGCTGACGCTGAGGTGTCCTTGCCTGAGCATGGAAATGGCGGCGTTGCGATTGACAGCGGCAGAACTGAAAGTGATTTCGGCATTGGTTTTACCGAGATCATAGCGTTCGGGCAGTTCTGTAGGTGGTGATTGTTCGGGAATAAGTCGCATCTGTTATTATTTCGTCAGGATCATTTTGTAATGCACAATACCGGCTTCTGTAAACTCGCAGCCCTGACGGCTAAAACCGAATTTTTTATAGAAGGCTTCGGCCTGTGCTTGTGCGTGGAGAAAGATATCCGTCGTTAATTGTGAATGCTGCAATTCTAGCATATGCCTGATTAACAAGCTGCCGATGCCTTTGCCACGGAAGTCTTTTAATACAGCCATACGCCCCAGTTGACCATTTTTTTGTAAGCGCGAAACGGCAACAGGCTGATTATCAATCAAAGCCAGAAAATGTAATGCACTGCTGTCGTGGTGATCCCACTCCAGCGCTTCGTCAACGTTTTGTTCTTCTATAAACACATGCCGTCGTATGGCTTTAATTGCATTATTATCGGCCACCCAGTCGGCGTCTTTAATTGTGATATCCATCAGTACAGGTAGCCCTGATTAAAGCAGTCAAGCAGCAGTGTTTTTTCACTCTCAGTCAGTGCTGTGACAGTTAATTGCTGGCTGTCTATCTGTCTCTGATCACATATCAGTTCTGCAAATGCAGTAGTGACTGAATACTGTTTGCCATTGATAAAAAGTGATGCATTAGTTGGGTGGTTGATAAAGGCAAAACGGATTGCAGGGTGTTTATTAATAAGCTGTGCTGTTGATAGATATGAGATCAGCTGGCTGCTATCTGAAAACACATGTTCAGGAAAAGTCTCCAGCTCAAACTTTTGTTCGGTAATGAACTGACCAAACCAGTTTTCTATATGATTGTTATCTATCTGTAAATTAGAAAGCAGAATCTTTTTTAACTGTTGCAGTGTCTCGGCAGTTATTTCACCGGGATGCTGCTGAAAATCAATGGCGTTATAACGCTGATGATTGTCTGAATGACTGAGCAGGTGTTCGGTAAACGATGAAACCAGTTCATTATGACTGTTGGCACGAAAACCAACCGAATAGGTCATGCAATCATTCAGAGCAACGCCGTGATGCGCTATACGGGGAGGCAGATAGAGCATATCACCAGGGTTAAGTATCCAGTCGTGGTCGTGAATAAATTCTTTTAAAACACGAATCTCAAGACCGTCGATATAGTCTTCATCAAGCACGGGGTTTGAGCCGATTTGCCAGCGTCGCTGACCGTGTGCCTGCAGAAGAAAAACATCATACTGATCGATGTGAGGACCGACAGAGCCACCCTCAGGGGCATAGCTGATCATTAAGTCATCGATGCGCCAGTCAGGGATGAAGCGAAACTGATCCGTGATCCGGGTAAATTCAGGCAGGTGTTTTTCAACATCGCTGACCAGCAGTGTCCAGTGTGTCTCAGGCATTTCGGAAAAAACAGACTCATCAAGCGGACTGTACAGAACCTGCCAGGGGGAGTCGCCATCTTTTTCAATAATAATACGAGCCTGAACCTGATCCTCAAGACTCAGGCCTGCCAGTTCGTCCGCTGTGATTAATGATTCAAAGTCATCGATCGCATTGCGGATTAGTAAGGGTTTCTTTTGCCAGTATTCATTAAAAAACTGCTCGGTAGTTAAATTGCCGAGCAGTTGTAATGGCAACTTAGATGTTTTTTGCCTGCTCAATCGCATTACCGATATAGTTGTGAGGTGTCAAAGTCAGTAACTGATCTTTTGCCTGCTGAGGAATTTCCAGTTTGTTAATGAACGTCTCGAGGTCTTGCTGGTTGATGCGCTTGCCACGGGTTAGTTCTTTAAGTTTCTCATACGGCTTTTCGATGCCGTAACGGCGCATTACTGTTTGAATTGGTTCGGCCAGTACTTCAAGATTTTCAGATAAATCCTGATTCAGTTTTTCAGCATTAATTTCCAGTTTAGAGAGGCCGCGTAACAGAGATGAATAAGCGATATTGGAATGACCAAAACCCACCCCTAAAGTACGCAACACAGTTGAATCGGTGAGATCGCGCTGCCAGCGTGAAATTGGTAGCTTTAGTGCAAGGTGATCGAACAGGGCATTGGCAACGCCCAGATTACCTTCTGCATTTTCAAAATCAATCGGGTTAACCTTGTGCGGCATGGTTGAAGATCCAACTTCACCGGCGATGGTTTTTTGTTTAAAGAAGCCGATTGAAATATATCCCCAGATATCACGACTGATATCAATCAGGATGGTATTGAAACGGCTGATAGCATGGAATAATTCGGCCATGTAGTCATGCGGTTCAATCTGAATAGTATAGGGATTAAATTGCAGACCCAATGAATTAACAAACTTTTCGGCAAAACCAGCCCAGTCTATTTCAGGGTAGGCAGATAAGTGAGCGTTATAATTGCCGACTGCGCCGTTGATCTTGCCCATGATAGCGACTGAATCAATCTGATCACGCTGGCGTTGCAGACGATAGACCACATTGGCAAATTCTTTACCCATGGTGCTTGGACTGGCAGGCTGGCCGTGGGTGCGGCTGAGCATCGGCTGTTCGGCGTATTCCAGCGCCAGTGATTTGATGTGTGCAATAACCTGATCTGCCAGAGGTAATAATGCATCTTTACGGCCGTTCAGTAGCATTAAGGCGTAAGACAGGTTGTTGATATCTTCTGAGGTACAGGCAAAATGTATAAATTCACTGATGGCTTCGAGTTCTGAATTGCCGCTGATTTTTTCTTTGAGAAAATATTCGACGGCTTTGACATCGTGGTTAGTGGTGCGCTCAATCTCTTTCACCCGTTCAGCATCGCTGATACTAAAGTCGCTGACGATACTGTTCAGTCGCGCATTGGCCTGCTCACTAAGTGCCGGTACTTCGCTGATGGCAGCTTCTGCAGCCAGCGCTTGCAGCCAGCGAACCTCGACCAGCGTGCGGTGATAAATCAGGCCGTATTCGCTGAAAATTGTACGTAAATCAGCCGTTTTATTACCATAACGACCATCGACAGGGGAAATTGCGGTTAGTTCGGAGAGTTCCATATAAACTTGCTAAGCTCTGTGTTGATTAAAGACGATTTGTTGCATAATTATACCATCGAATGATTAAGCGCTGCTTGAAAAACCACAGTTAACAGGAAACACAATGAAATATCGCATCGAAAAAGACAGTATGGGCGAATTGCAGGTACCGGAATCGGCCTTATACGCGGCGCAAACCCAGCGGGCGGTTGATAACTTCCCGATCAGCGGCCTGACCATGCCGCGTTCATTTATCCGCGCACTGGGCTTGGTAAAGATAGCCTGTGCCAGAGCCAATGCGGATCTGGGATTTTTGCAACAGGAGTTAACCGACTCAATCGTAAAACATGCACAGGATGTAGCTGACGGCGTGCATGATCAGCATTTTCCGGTCGATGTGTTTCAGACCGGTTCTGGCACCAGTACTAATATGAATGCTAATGAAGTTATCGCAACCCTGTGTCAGCAGGATCAGATTGCTGTTCATCCCAATGATCACGTCAATATGGGGCAATCATCTAACGATGTGATTCCAACAGCCTTGCATGTCAGTGCCAGTCAGTCGGTGACTGAACAGTTACTGCCGGCGCTGGCTCAGCTCGAACAAACACTGGCGGAAAAAGCCAGTAGCTTAGCGCATATTGTAAAAACAGGGCGCACCCATCTGATGGATGCAATGCCGGTTTCAATGCAGCAGGAAATCTCAGGCTGGCAGGCACAAATCAGACATGCCAGCGCGCGCATAGAGGATTGTCTGCCGCGTTTAAATGCACTGGCACAAGGCGGTACAGCAGTGGGTACCGGGATTAATGCCGACCAGCGCTTTGCTGCTAATTTTGCCAGTCAACTTTCGGTGCTTACCGGGCTCAGCTTTACCAGTAATGAGAATAAGTTTGAATCACTGAGCAGTCAGGATTGCGCAGTCGAATTAAGCGGGCAGTTAAAAACACTGGCTGTCAGTCTGATGAAAATCAGTAACGATTTGCGCTGGATGAACAGCGGTCCGCTGGCCGGTATCGGTGAAATCGCACTGCCTGCTTTACAGCCTGGCAGCAGCATCATGCCGGGTAAAGTCAATCCGGTTATTCCTGAGGCGGTGGCAATGGTGTGCGCACAGGTTATCGGCAACGATGCAACCATTACCGTTGCCGGACAGTCGGGTAACTTTCAGTTAAACGTGATGCTGCCTGTGATCGCTTATAATTTGCTGCAAAGTATTGAAATATTGGCGACGGCAAGTAAAACACTGGCTGCAAAAGCGATTAAAGATTTTACCGTGAATGAAGAAAATATTAAGTCGGCGCTGGATAAAAATCCGATTCTGGTGACGGCATTGAACCCTGTGATTGGCTATGAATTAGGGGCCAAAATTGCAAAAACCGCGTATGCTGAAAACAGAGCGGTGATTGATGTTGCTGACGAGATGACCGATCTTTCAAGATCAGAGCTGGAAAAAATTCTCAATCCCATGCAGTTGACCAAAGGCGGAATTACAGAGTAATCGGTGCAGCTAGAAAAATATTAATTTTCTGAACGCTTTGTAAGCGGTTGATCAGTGGCTTGAAAACATGGCAAACTAAGCTATAACAATAATGACACAGCCGGAAGTGTCATTAACTTATTAAAACAGTAATACTGTCAGCAGGATGTAGCAGGTCTATACAATATGATATCTCGTATTACCGAACTCAATAATATCGGCATCGCATTATCAGCGGAAAAAGATTCCAGAAATATACTCAAACATATTTTACTAGGTGCCATGTCACTGACGCATGCAGACGGCGGCAGTATCTATACCGTTACCGATGATCAGCAGCTTAAATTTGAAATAGTCACCACACAATCGCTCAATATTTCGCTTGGTATTAAAGGTGGGCAGAGCATCAAGTTTCCGTCGTTACCGCTCTATATTAACGGACAGCCCAATAATTCCATGGTTGTTACCAGCGCGGTGCTTGAAAATAAAACCATTAATATCGCCGATGCCTATCATGTCGATGGTTATGATTTTTCCGGTACAAAAGCCTTTGATCATTCAACAGGCTACCGCACAAAATCCATGCTAACAATACCGATGAAAAATCATCAGGATAAAATCATCGGTGTGTTACAACTAATCAATGCGACTAACCAGAACACCGGAGAGATAGAAGTCTTTAATCTTGAAAGTCAGCAGCTGGCAGAATCGCTGGCATCACAAGCGGCTGTTACGTTAACCACTAAAGAGCTTATCGAACAACAAAAACAACTATTTGAAGCTTTCATTGAATTAATAGCCACCTCTATTGATGAAAAATCCCCCTATACTGGTGCTCATTGCAAACGAGTGCCGGAACTAACGATGATGATTGCCGAAGCCTGTAATGCCAGATTAACAGGCCCGCTGAAAAGTTTTAAAATGACATCAAAGGATCGTTATGAGTTAAAGATTGCAGGCTGGTTGCACGATTGTGGCAAGGTCGTTACACCGGAGTATATTGTAGATAAAGCGACAAAGCTGGAAACAATTTATGACCGGATCGAACTTGTTCAAACACGTGCGGAGATATTAATAAGGGATTTAAAAATTGATTTCCTCGAGAAAAAACTGGCATTGACAGAGAGTAATTCGGCTGCGAATACAGATATCAGCGTGGAGCTTGCATCACTTGATGAAAAACACCGAGAATTAGTTGACGAAATCAATAACGACCTTGCTTTTATCAGGCAGGCAAATATTGGTGGTGAATTTATGGATGATGTGTCGAAACAAAGGGTTGTCGATATTGCTAAAAAAAGCTGGGTAAATCAACAGGGTAATACGGCGGCCTTTATTTCTGAAAATGAAATATATAATCTGCAGATTGAACGCGGCACACTGACTTCAGAAGAACGAGAGATAATTAATCATCATATCGTCATGACAAATAAGATGCTGGACTCATTGCCGTTTCCCGATCATCTGAAAAATGTACCCGAGTACGCCGGCGGTCATCATGAGCGTATGGATGGCAAAGGTTACCCGAATGGGTTGATGGGTTTTGAAATGTCGGTACCCGCAAGACTTATGGCGATAGCTGATATTTTCGAAGCCTTGACCGCTAATGACAGGCCTTATAAAGAAGGCAAAAAAGTCAGCGAGTGCTTGCAAATTCTCGGCCACATGAAACTTGATAATCACATAGATCCGGATATTTTTGATGTCTTTATTCGGGAAAAGGTTTACCAGACTTACGCGGAGCAGTTTTTACCGTCAGAGCAGATTGACGAAGTCGATCACAGCCTGATTCCCGGTTATCAGGAATAAGTCAGATTTTTCAGCTATCTGAGACCCGCTGTTGCAGCGGTACATCAGCTAGGCCGTTACTCAGAATCACCGAGTTATGGCCGGATTCATTGAGTAAAAATGAAGCGGCTGAGCTGCGCCTTTCAGTGTCGCAATAAACAATATATTGTTTGTTTTTACTGAGTTCTTTCATCTTCAGACGTAATGAAATTAACGGAATATTAAGACTGTTCTTGATATGACTGTGTTTGTATTCGGAAGGCAGTCGGATGTCTATCCATTGTGCGTTATCTGATTCTGTCATTTCTTTTGCTGCAGCAAAATTTACTTTTCTTAGCGAAGGTTCATTAAGCAGCTGCAGAAAATCATTTTTTGATAAACGATTGAGTCGTCCTTTAGTCAGCATGGTTGCAGAAGCATTGCGTTTGCAGTCTGCAATAAGCGCTTCTTCTCCAAAACTGTCACCGTCCGATAATTCGGCAAGTTTAATATCTTTAGTCTGAGCAGAAACCGAGCGGGTAATCAGGCAGCGACCGCTGATAATGATATAAAAATAATCACCTTCATCGTCCTGTTGGATAATTTTCTCACCGGGCATTACCTCGATATTTTCCATCTTTGCGAAAATGCTCTGGATATTCGCTGCTGGGATACGATGAAATGCTTCTGTTCTTAACAGTTTTAACATCCAGTCATCTGAATTATTAGCAGTATTAGAATCCAGTTCTTTAACCTGGTACGAACCCGACTGATTCCATGTCAGCAACAAATCAAGCGCATCGGCATTGAGGATGAAGATTTGAGATGGGGTGCTGGTTACAGCTGTTACAGTGCGGGGAAGTATTTGCACGACAGGTTCTGAAGCAGCGCGGCTGTGTGACTGAATGGTTTTTAAAATACCATTGTCACCGATCAGGTCAATGCTGCCCTCTAACAGGTAAAAGTGATCGGTATTGGTCGAACCTTTTTTAAACAGCAAGGTGTCGGCAGCGAGATTTTGTAGCTTAATTTTTTCACTGAGTTGAGTCAGGCTTTCTTTGCTGAGTGTATCTAACGGGTAAAACTTAGATAATTGCTGTACAGAAATTTCCGTTGTCATTACTCGTTCCGTGAAAATTTTTCGGGCTGACTGTTTTTATCAGCAACTACTGGAGTGAGAACTGAAAGTATTAGTCTTAACTGCTGCTAGCCTGGTTGGTGATATCAACATAGACTTTAATGGTCTGACCGGGTTTCAAATACTTTCCTTCAATAGGGTTCCAGCGGTGAAGGTCGTGGATACTGACATTAAAGCGTTTGGCAATAAGGTATAACGAATCACCACTACGAACCCGGTAACTAACAGAGCGTATAAAATCACCAACTAAACTGTTCTTTAGACTCGGTGCGATCTGTTTTTTTGTCCAGACTACCAGTTTCTGGCCTGCTCTGAGGATATCCTTAGGAGCCATGCCGTTCCAGCGTGCCAGCTGATGTGTGCCGACCTTATAAAGGCGTGATATATCCCATAACGAGTCACCTGAACGGACAGTGTGAAATACTTTTTTACCTTTACCATCACGACGAATAGAGCGGCGCTTTTTATCTCTTTGTGTTTTGCTCAGAGCGTAATGGTTCATGCTTTTGCTGGCAACAGGAATGATCAGATGCCGGCCAACCCGAATGTGATTGGAGCGAATATTATTTACTTTCTTTAACTGATCGACAGTCAGTTTGAATTTTTCGGCAATATGACTGAGAGTCTGGTCAGGTTTTATTTTATAACGTTTCCAGCTCATTCGGCTATTCGCCGGCATGCGCTCTAAGCCTTCTTCAAATTGAGCGCTGTGTTCAATTGGTATCAGTAAACGATGCGGACCGGCCGGATCAGTTGCCCAGCGGTTATAGCCAGGGTTAAGTTTGTAGAGCTCTTCAATGTGCATATCGGCCAGATCTGCAGCGACTGCCAGATCGATCTGTGCTTCGGTATCGATGACGTTAAAATAAGGTGCGTTTTGAATGCATTTCAAATCGACATTATATTTTCCAGGCTCTGAGATTAATTTCGTTAATGCCATCAACTTGGGTACATAGCCCTGAGTTTCTTTGGGTAAATCTAAATGCCAGAAATCAGTCGGTTTTTTCTTGCGCTTATTGTAGCGGATAGCTTTGTTAACCGTGCCTATGCCGGAATTGTAGGCTGCCAGTGCGTGCAGCCAGTTACCTTTAAATGCTCGGTTAAGGAACTGAAGATAATCCAGTGCCGCGATAGTAGAGGCATAAATGTCGCGCCGGCCATCATACCACCAGTTTTGTTTCAGGCCGTAATGACGCCCTGTCGATGGTATAAACTGCCAGATACCCGCAGCCTGGCCATGAGAATATGCAAACGGCTGGAAGGCGCTTTCCACAATAGGCAGCAGTGCCAGTTCGGCTGGCATGTTTCTTTGATCTATTTCCTGCATGATAAAATGCAAGAAGGGTTCCGCCCGGTCAACCACACGGTCCAAATAACTTTTGTGGCGGGCAAACCAGCGCAACTCAGACTGTACTTTTTTATGCTCAGAAGTTGGCAGTGTGAAGCCGGCCCGGATGCGATCCCAGATGATTTCAAAACCCTCAGACTGATAGGCTTCAGGGTTTAAAATGAACGGATCCAGCTCGACATAGGTATCAGCAAAATGCTCAGTTGTAACAGGGGCTGGCTGGGCCCAATCGGGTAAAAGGGCAGTGGCTTTATGCGGATACGAATGATCGGTTTCTTTATCGCCAATAACACCCAGATGCGCAAGATTACAGGCGCTGAGTGAAAAGAAACTCATGATAACGATACTTTTTGACAATAAATTCATAATAAAAATGAGCTTTATAAAGGCTGCTATATAATGTATATGTTAAAAAACTTTAAATATCAAATACTTGTCTATATTTATTGTCAATAAACAGATAAAAGACCTGTGGCTAATTTCAGTAATAACTGAAAATCGCTAATTGGGATTGCATTTTCTTTGTTAGCCGTGTGAAATGCAAGCCCGCCCATGAATTTAGGTAATGTTGTGACAGCTGAAAAACTGGTTGAATTATATACTGATGGCGCCTGCAGAGGAAATCCGGGACCCGGAGGCTGGGGAGTGCTGATGCGATACGAAGGTCGGGAGAAAGAATTATTTGGGGCTGAGCCGGCCACCACGAATAATCGTATGGAACTCATGGCGGCGATCATGGCGCTGGAAAGTTTATCAAGGCCGTGTAAAGTTCGTCTTACGTCCGATTCTAAATACGTGTTGCAAGGTATTACAGAATGGATTGATAACTGGAAGAAAAAAGGCTGGAAAAATGCCGCCAAAAAACCGGTTAAAAACGATGATTTGTGGAAACGTCTGGATCTGGCCAGAGCACCACACGAAATTGAATGGGTTTGGGTAAAGGGTCATGCCGGTCATGATGAGAATGAAAAGGCTGACGAGTTAGCTAATCGAGGAGTCGATTCATTGTCTTGAAACCTTGGTGCCCGTGCTAATTACCCCGTCAGTTGATTGGATTCGCTGAGACAGATCAGAATTAACAATGATAATGCCGTTGCTTTACTTTTTTCGTGATTTAACTTAACTGAGTTTAATCACAATGATCAAGCGTAGTCTTGCTATGCGACAGATAAATAGGTTATAACAAAAACCAAGGGTTAATTTGAAATAAAGAGGGAAATCACCCATGAGAGTACTAGAAACACGGGCAAAACTTGTACTGGTTCCATTTGCTGTTGCATTGTTAAATGCATGTGGGCCTTCAGATCATAACACCGGTGGCATAACTGCCGGCAGCACAGTTTATGATTATACAGACTATGGACATAACTACGCGAATAAGGTTTTTTCAGTAACGGGTACTTCGTACGATACAATGGTGCATGTTTTCACTCGCACACCGGGTATAGTTAGTTACAGCCGTATTGAAAGCTATCTTGGCACCGTTATCCGCGACAGAAACTTTTATCTCGATACAAGCGGTACGACACTGGCTTTGTACCTTCGTGAACATAAAGATGTGAATGGAAACATTACTGATAGCTATACCTTTAGTCCCGGTGTCCCATTAGCTGCAACCACTATGGTCATTGGTGATCCTATAACTACAACTATTGCCATTAACTTAAATGGTATTTTTGTTGAAAGTTTTACCTCAACCATCACTTTGCTGGCTATTGAGAATGTTATTGTGCCTTATGGCTCATTCAGCGATTGTTTAAAAATACGCCGTGATGATGGTATAAATACTAGGTTTGGCGGACAACGAACCGTTACTTCTTGGCGTTGTAGCGGTTATGGTGTTGTGAAAACGACTTTCGAATACCCCTCACAACCGACAATTACCCGTCAATTAACATCAGCGACGATTTAGTATTGCAGATTAGTTGCTTTATCCTGAAGACAACCAGATAAGCTATATAAAAAAGCCCTGTATTCTTACAGGGCTTTTTTAATGATGTTTTAGCGGAAACCGTGTTTAAAATTTCACCACAAGTCCGCCAGCGATCACTGTCGCATCACCTGTTAAACCACCCGAATCCTTTAAACCATCGTTAGTACTGCTCGCATAGAGCGCGTAAACGGTAGCAGCTTTACTTAATTTATGGTCATAGGCCAGAGCGGTCAGAGTGTCGTCTGCTGCGCTAATGTGTGCTTTAGTGCCGAAGACAAACTTCACCGTGTCAGCACCGATGTTATGCTTAATGCTGATCAGGGTGTTTTTGTCGTCCAGTGTCAGATCATCGCTCACTGTCTCATACAGTAAACCTAACTGGGTGGCTTTGGCTAACTTAAAACCCAGTACCAGTTTTGTTCCGGTTTCATAATTGGTGTCTGCAACATATTGTTTTTGTGTTGCCAGACCCATCGTCAGCGCACCAAAATTTGCATCATAAGCCAGTGAGGTCATATCGCCGGCATTCGCGGCAGCTGTTGTGTCATCACCGGTTGCACGCATCAGGCTGATTTTGCCGCCAGCTGTTATAACAGAATAAGAGATTGAGCTGTCAGCACGAACGTCCTGGCCTTTATCAACAATGCTGTTGTAGTCGGCATAGGTATCACTGAAAAACTCAACCGCTTTCTTGCCAGCTTTTTTATAGGGTGAGTCATCACGACCTAAGCGTAATTCACCAAAGTTAGACTTTAAGCCAATGTATTGACTACGAGACTTAATATGGTCGTTAGATGATTTTGACTCATCGGTCATATCTACTTGCCATTCCATTTTATAAAAAACCTGCGTATTGCCTTCTTTTTCCAGCTCGCCTTTAACACCAAAGCGCGAAGAGTGGCTGCTAATTGCGCTGGCTTTACCATTGGCATCTTCGATACTGGCAACACTGACGTGGCCTATGCCGTATACAGTGTTTTCTGCTGTTGCTGTTTGTGCAATAAGCGTCGAGCTTAATGCCAGTAAGATTGCCTTTAGTTTTAATGATTTCATGTGTGTTTCCTATATAATCTAACGATATTTTTATAGTTAATGGTTTGTATCAACAATTGTATTTAAGCAAGCTTTTATGACGTAATGATGACATCTGGTTGGTGTCATAAATTAATATATAACCATTAAGTAATGCCTCTACTATATGAGAATGATTATCATTTGTATATAGCTATTTTTAATATTGTCATACTTTTTTGAGAAGAATTATGCGCCAGGTCGTTTTAGATACGGAAACTACAGGTTTAGACCCAAAACAGGGGCATCGCATTATCGAGATCGGTTGCGTTGAAATTATCAACCGGCGTGTGACCCGTAATCATTATCACCAGTATATCCAGCCCGATCGTGAAAGTGATGAGGGCGCACTGGCGGTGCATGGTATCAGCAGCGAGTTTCTGGCGGATAAGCCCCGATTTGAAGATATTGTTGATGATTTTCTGACCTTTATAAAAGGTGCGGAACTGATCATTCATAATGCGCCGTTTGATGTCGGTTTTATCGACAGCGAATTGCACCGTTTGCAGCAACAGCATTCTCGGGATCTGGGTACGACTTGCGATCATGCAACCGTATTAGACAGCTTGCTGATGGCCAGAAAAATGCACCCGGGTCAGAAAAACAACCTAGATGCTTTATGTAAACGTTACGATGTGAATAACGATAAGCGTGAACTTCATGGCGCCTTGCTGGATTCCGAGATTTTAGCGGATGTTTATTTGGCGATGACTGGCGGGCAAAGTAATTTGTTGCTAGATAGCGCAGGCGCAGATAATGAGAACACTGATAACAGTGATGAGTTGATAGCAGTTAAAGGTATTGAAACAATCGCTGATCAGCTAAAGCTGGTCAGAGCCAGCACTGAAGAAACAGCGGCACATGAACATTATCTCAGCAATATGGGTGAGATTAGTCTGTGGGCTAAACCAGCTGTTACCGAAGCTTAAGTTGTCTGCTGTCTCTGCCGCCTGATACGGCAGAGCAGGTACTGATCTGGCCTTAAAAGTCTGGCCTCAAAAGGCTAGCAACATATGCACCCAGATACTGGCTGCATAGCCCAGGGCAATCGCCCAGATCCATTTGAGATGGGCAAAGAAGGTATAAATACCCCGTGCCTGACCCATCAGTGCCACGCCGGCAGCAGAACCCACCGATAATAACGAGCCACCGACACCGGCGGTTAAGGTGACCAGCAACCACTGGTTCAGGCCCATATCAGGGTTCATTGTCAGCACGGCAAACATTACCGGAATATTATCAACGATAGCAGAGAGCACACCGACAATGATATTGGCCGTTGTTGCACCCAGATCGTTATACATAAACTCTGAAACAATACCTAAATAACCCAGTGTGCCAAGCCCGCCAACACAGAGGATGACCCCATAGAAAAACAGTAAGGTATCCCACTCGGCACGTTTCATACTGATGAAAATATCGAAAGGACGTGTTTTTGATTTGAAGTGTTCGCGCAGTTTTTGATCCATATTTTCAAGCTGCATGTGTACCGGGCTTGAAATCGCATCAGGATTATTAATTTCATCCCGTCTAAGTTTGTAGCCAAATATTTTTAATACGCCAAGGCCTGTCATCATCCCCAGCATGGGCGGTAAATGCAGGAAGTTATGGAAGCATACAGCCAGTACAATAGTCAGCAAAAACAGACCGATAATGATATAGCCGCCGGGTTTTACACTAATTGACACTTCCATGGGGTCCGGGTGTTCGTTGGCAATTGCAAACGACATGATTGTTGCGGGAATTATCCAGTTCACCAGCGATGGAATAAACAAGTCGAAGAATTGAGTAAACTCGACGATGCCTTTTTGCCAGACCATTAAGGTTGTGATGTCACCGAACGGGCTGAAAGCTCCTCCAGCATTGGCTGCCACTACAATGTTAATGCAGGCGATGGCAATAAACTTATTATTGCCGGCACCAACAGCGGTAACCACAGCAGCCATTAGCAGTGCTGTGGTTAAATTGTCCGCAATCGGTGAGATAAAAAATGCGAGAACGCCGGTAATCCAGAAGATGGCTTTAAACGAATAACCCTTGCTGACTAACCAGACCCGCAGCGCGGCAAAAATATTGCGTTCTTCGAGGGTGTTAATGTAAGTCATTGCTGCTAGCAGAAACAGCATCAGCTCTGCAAACTCGAGAATATTGTGGCGAACCATAATACCGGCGGTGTGTTTATCACCGGCACCGGCGTAGGCAATGCCGACAAGTATCCAGATTAAACCGGCAGCGATAATAACGGGTTTAGATTTTCTTAAATGCAGAAATTCCTCGGCAATTACCAGACTGTAAGCCGAAATAAAGATGATGAGTGCAATTAATGCCGCGGTGGTGTGGGTGAGATCCAACAGAGTGGCATCAGCTGATGCATAGCTGATACCGGGGAGCAATAACGAGAAAATCAGGAAAAAATGAGTTAGTTTCATTGTATTACCTTGGATAAATGTTATTTTTTGTATTTATGTATCCAATATATATAAACCATAATCAATGAGATTTCAGTATTCTTTGTTTTTCTCGTTTCCAGTCGCGGTCTTTATCAGTAGCGCGTTTATCGTGATCCTTCTTACCTTTAGCCAGACCAATTTTGAGTTTTGCTTTACCTCTTACCCAATAAGCACTCAGTGGCACTAGGGTGTAACCTTTTCGTTCAACAGCGCCAATTATCTTGTCGATTTCACGGCGCTGCATTAATAATTTACGGCTGCGATAATGATCAGGAGTAATATGGGTTGAGGCTGATAACAAAGGCGTAATGCTCATGCCTATCCACCATAGTTCCGAGTTACGAACCATAATATAGCTTTCATTCATCTGGATACGACCGGCACGTAAGCTTTTTACTTCCCAGCCTTCTAGCACCAGGCCGGCTTCAAAGGTATCTTCAATAAAAAAGTCATGTCTGGCTTTTTTATTTTGCGCGATGGTATTGTCAGGTAAACTTTTTTTCTTTTTGCTCATCCGCAAATTATACATGAAAACCACATCTGCATACTCATTAAAAGCTGGAAATTCAGTAGCTTAGACAGCTAAAAAAACAGTATCAGACTTGTATCTGTGGAAAAGATTGATGACAATGGGGCAATCTTTAAAAGGGGGAACTTATGTCATCCGAATTTCGCTTATCCATGCACGGACAATGGTCAGGCCGACTCGCCTTTATTCTGGCAGCTACCGGGTCAGCTGTTGGGCTTGGCAATATCTGGAAATTCCCCTATATCACAGGCGATAACGGCGGCGGGGCGTTTGTTATTGTTTACCTGATCTGTATATTGCTGATCGGAATTCCGGTGATGATGGCAGAGATTTTGCTCGGCCGAAAAGGTGGTTTAAGCCCCATCAACACCATGGCAATGCTGGCACGCGAAGAAAACCGTCATTGGCTCTGGCGTGGATTGGGCTGGATGGGTGCGATCGCCGGCTTATTAATCCTGTCTTATTATAGTGTGATAGCTGGCTGGGCCATGGCTTATACCGTGCGCATGGCATCGGGTGTCTTCGTTGGCGCAACAGCCGATGGTGCCACCAGTATTTTCGTGGCTTTGACGTCAGATCCCGAACGCTTATTAGCCTGGCATACCTTGTTTATGCTGATCACGATGATGGTGGTATCCCGAGGGGTGCAGCACGGTCTTGAAAAGGCGGTCCGATTTCTGATGCCATTATTACTGATCATGCTGCTGATTTTAGTCGGATATGCCACCACCACTGGCGCATTTACCGAAGGCTTAAATTACCTGTTTTATCCGGACTTTAGTAAACTATCATCCGACTCAGTATTAGTGGCGATGGGGCATGCCTTCTTTACCCTGAGCTTGGGAATGGGGGCGATTATGGCGTATGGTGCCTATTTGCCTAAAAACATATCCATTGCAAAAACCACTTTCATGATTGCCGGGGCGGATACACTGGTTGCCTTGTTTGCTGGTCTGGCTATATTCCCGATCGTTTTTGCTCATCAGATGGCACCGGCAGCCGGTCCTGGTTTAATCTTTAAAACCCTGCCAATAGCTTTCGGTCAGATGGATTACGGAATACTGTTTGGCACCCTGTTTTTTGTATTAATCGTTTTTGCGGCCTGGACCTCAGCCATCTCATTAATTGAGCCGATGGTCGCTTGGCTGGTCGAAAATAAAAATCTCAGTCGAATCAAAGCCTCTGTCTATATCGGTATGCTGACTTGGTTTATTGGAATCGGTTCCGTCTTATCGTTCAATGTCTGGGAGAAGGCGACCTGGTCCATACCTGGACTATTCCAGAGCATCAATTTCTTTGACACGCTTGATGCGTTGACTGCCAATATCTTGTTACCACTTGGTGGCCTGTTCATTGCGGTGTTTGTTGGTCATTTAATGTCGCGCAGAAAAGTGCTAGAGGAGCTCGATACTCAAGCTCTGCTGTTTAAAATATGGTACGCTTTAATTCGTTATGTGTCGCCATTGTTGATTATCATCGTGTTTTTAAAAGCCATAAAATTTATCTAAAGGTCGGTTGTTTTTATGCCATTAATATCCCGGCAGTCGCTGGTTATGTACAGCCCTGCAGAAATGTATGCACTGGTCAATGATATCAGTGCCTATCCGGACTTTTTGCCCTGGTGTAAGTCATCACACATTATTTCCCAGACCGACGATGTGATAGAAGCCAGTGTCGAAATTGCCAAAGGTTCCCTGAACAAATCCTTTGCAACACGTAATTTGTTACAAAAAAACAAAATGATTGAAATGAGTCTGCTGGACGGGCCGTTTAAACATCTTGAAGGATTCTGGCGTTTTAAACCGTTAAAAGACCCGACAGCCTGTAAGGTCACGCTCGATCTTGAATTTGAATTTAACACGAAATTAATCGCCATCGCAGTCGGCCCGGTGTTCAGTAAAATTGCCAATACACTGGTGGACTCGTTCTGCAAGCGGGCAGTAGAGGTTTATGGTGAACGATGAATATTGAAATTGTCTACGGATATACAGACCGGCAAACCTTGCTCAGTGTTGATATTGATGAGAATGACAGCATCGAGGATGCAATTAACAAATCAGGTATTCTTCAACAGTTTGATGATATTGATTTGAGCGTTAATAAAGTGGGTGTTTTCGGTAAAATTTCGAAATTAACATCAACGCTAAATCCTGGTGACCGTATCGAAATCTATCGGCCTTTAATTGCAGACCCTAAAGAAGTTCGCCGGCGACGCGCGGCGGAAGGTAAAAAAATGAAAAAAGGGGGCGGAGAGTTGGAGCAGTCAGAAGCCGCAACCAAGTAAATACTTGCGGCGATAGAGGCTGATAACTCAGTTACATTTCCGGTATATAGGAAACGTTATCAATTTTTATCAGCTGATCAGCTTCAAAGTAGACAGTAAGCCGCATGACTTTAGTGTTTTTATCGCCGGCCACTTTTAAGGTATATACATAGTCCCAGCGCTCTTTGTGGAAAATGTCCCGGATCATCGGTGTACCGAGAAGAATGGTTACCTGTTTTTTTGACATACCAACAGCGAGCTTATTCAAATCATCAGATTTAAGCGCATTACCCTGTTGAATATCGATTTTATGGGCGTCCGGCAGAACCGAGGTGCAGGCTGTGGTCAATAAAGTAGCAAAGACAATGCAGCATGTAACAATAAGAGTTTTCATATAAACTAACCAAATAATAAACGCGCAAATCATACTTCATTTAGAAAGAATTTTACACCCGGGAAACAGTTATGGAATCAAATGATTTAAAAAAGGCAGGCCTTAAGGTAACGCTGCCACGTGTCAAAATTCTTGAGTTACTGGAAAATTCAAATACCCGGCATCATACCGCTGAAGATATCTACAAAGCATTGCTGGAGAGCGGTGAAGAAGTAGGGCTGGCAACCGTCTACCGAGTATTAACGCAGTTTGAGGCAGCAGAATTGGTGACTCGTCATCATTTTGAAAGTGGTCAGGCAGTGTTTGAGCTTAATCAGGGCAGTCATCATGATCATCTGGTCTGTGTTAAATGCGGCCGTGTTGATGAGTTTTACGATGAAACCATTGAACAGCAGCAAAAGAAAATAGCAAAAGCTAAGGGTTACAGTATTACCGATCACAACATGATCCTTTATGGCACATGCGCAAACTGCTCCTGATCAGACGGCTACTTATCATCTGAACCGCGATGCTACATACAAAAAATCATCAAACCATCGTCTCTAAATATTCACTATCTGATTATCTGGATCAGCTGGTGTCTAATTCTGGGCATCTTCATCAGCGCAGTGCAGAGCTGGAAAAAGCCTGCCAGTACTGCTGGGATAATCAGCATGTTGAATCGGAAATGCCCAGCAGTCTTGATGTGGCATTGTTGCTCAGTCAGCTAAGTGCCGATGAAACCACGCTGGTTGTTTGTCTGTTAAGTGACAATCGTTTAAGAAATGCCGAGTTTTTCAAGACCATAGAAAACGAATTTGGTCATGACATCCATAAAATGGTTTTGACACTGGAAAAGCTGCACGGCTTCCAGGCCAGTCATACTGATAATAAAGAACAGACAGAACGTCTGCGACGAATGCTGCTGGCAATGGTCGATGACGTGCGTGTGGTATTAATTAAACTGGCATTTCGCTTACAGCGATTGAGAGAGCTGGCACAGACAGACAGCCCGATACGTCAGGCGCTGGCTTCGGAAACACTGGAAATATTCACGCCGATAGCAAATCGACTGGGTATCGGGCAGATAAAATGGGAACTTGAAGATCTATCGTTTCGTTATTTGCATGCAGATGCGTATAAACACATTGCAAAAATGCTCGAAGAAAAACGCGAGGAAAGAGAGTTATACATCAGCAATGTGGTCAGTGAAATCAAAGGCCTGCTGGAGCAGGCTGGTGTTCAGGCGCAGGTATATGGACGCCCAAAACACATCTATAGTATCTGGATGAAGATGACACAAAAACACAAAAAATTCTCTGAATTATTTGATGTCCGTGCCATTCGAATTACGGTTAACACTATTGCTGAATGTTATTCAGTCTTGGGTCTGGTGCATGGACACTGGCGGCATATTGCCAAAGAGTTTGATGACTATATCGCCAACACCAAAGAAAACGGTTACCAGAGTCTGCATACAGCGGTCTACGGACCGCAAGGCAAACCGGTTGAAATACAGATAAGAACCATTGCCATGCATGAATTTGCTGAGTACGGTGTCGCCGCGCACTGGCGTTACAAAGAGCGCAGCGGCCAGGATCAAGTACTGCAAAATACCATTAGCTCAATCAGAAAACTGCTGGATACTTCAGACAGTGATGAAAGCGAGCTGTTGGAAAGTTTTAAAACAGAACTGTTTTCTGACCGGGTTTTTGTGCTGACGCCGCAGGGAAAAGTGGTTGATCTGGCACAGGGCTCAACCCCGCTTGATTTTGCCTATAGCGTGCACACAGAAATAGGCCACAAATGCAGGGGCGCAAAAATCAATGGCCATATCGTGCCGTTAACGACAGTGCTGGAAAATGGTGTGCAGGTTGAAATTTTAACCACTAAAGAAGCGCACCCCAGCCGCGACTGGATGAACCCAAATTTAGCCTACCTGCACAGCAATAGCGCGCGCTCTAAAGTGAAAGCCTGGTTCAGGCAGCAGGACTACGGTCAGCATGTTATCGATGGCAAAGCGATCATCGATCGAGAACTCAAACGCAGTCATATTAATCAACCTGATCTGGATAAAGCAGTCAAACACTTCAAACTGCAGAGCATGGAGGAGTGGCAGGCAAAAGTTGGCCGTGGTGATATCAGCAGCGGGCAATTATCATTTGCCTTTAGTGCATTATATGGCGCTGAAGATATTGAAAAAATTCCGCAAAAAACCAGAGCAAGAAAGCCAGCAAAAAAATCAGCATCACAAGCGGTAAATGTCAGCGGTGTTGGTAACTTATTAACGTCAATTGCCAGCTGTTGTCATCCCGTACCGGGAGATGAGGTTGTGGGCTTTATTACCCGCGGCAAAGGTGTCTCTGTTCACAAACAAGACTGCAATAACATTCTTAATCTGGAGCATGATAAACAGGATCATTTAATCCCTGTTGAATGGTCAGAGCACGATCACCAGCTGTTTGAAATATCGCTGAATATTCAGGCGATTGATCGCTCTGGTTTATTGCGTGATATCAGTAACGTGCTGTCAGATCTAAAAATTAATGTACTGGGTATACAGACACTGTCGGATAAAGCGACACAGACGGCCGATCTGAAAATCAATATTGAAATCCAGGATCTGGAACAGTTGCAGAAAGTCAGCGATAAAATATTACAGTTATCTAATATATTAAAAGTTTACCGTAGCCGTTAACTGGCAGTCTGACTAAGTTGTTGACTAGTAAGAAAAATCATAGCTAGACCTGGCACTTGTTTCAGTCCGCTTAAATCTTCAGATCAGCAAAACAATCACAACTAATGCCTCAAACTCACCTATTTGGGGGGTGCAGAAACATTCAGTTTGTTTTATAACCACTATTGGCGAAGTAGATTTTGTATGTTGCATCTTGCACAGACGAATTTTGCTTAAATGGATAGCTAACAGTATGAGGTTCTTATGAAAAACAGCAGGCTCAGCAGAGCATTATTAATACCGACAGTAATGACAGGCTTATTCGCCTGTAACGATAATAATTCATCAACACCGGCACCTACACCTACAGCTGTCGTCAATACCGTTAATGTGACGGGCAGTGTTGCCGCAATAAATGGCCAGATTGCTTTTTATTCGCCCGACATGGCGGATCATATTCTGGCCGGCTTATTCGGCAAAAAACTTCATGCCAGTGTACCTGGTGAGCAAAGTGTCGGTGCTGGCGTAAGCGTTAACCTGTTAGAAGTTGATGATAACGGCGCGACCGTTGGTGCGGTGATTGCATCAGCGGTTACCGATGCCAGCGGCAACTATTCACTGGATGCGCCCGATGGTTTTGTACCGGGTTCTCAGTATCTGGTCAGAGCCGATGGTAATGGCAACAGTATTGATGCCCGGGTGACTTCATTAACAGCCGATATTGATACCATTTCAGATGCATCAAGTTCAATCATAGCCACTAATGCAATGATACTGGGTGAGTTATCAACCGATGAAATAACAGAAATTCATGCAGCGGTTGCTGATATTGTTGAAAGCACGGATGCTGTGGCGACCAGTGTGGCGGATTATCGCTCGGCTATTGTCAGTGCCGCGAGTGATGATGAGTCGGTCAGTAATGTGGTATCCAGCACGGTTGCTGTCGGTGAAATCTGTGGCACGGTTAGCGACAGCAGCGGTGCGGCATTAGAAAATATACGCATTGTGGTACGGGATTTTGGTAACTGGGTAACCCGGGCCAAAACCAAAACCGATGCAGCTGGTAACTACTGCCTTAATGTACCGGTGGCCGGTGATGCCGATGCTTATATACCCGGCAAGATACATAGCGGGGAATATATTCTTGGGGCATTAAATTTTACTGGCAATAGCTATGCTGCAAGCCAGTGGTGGACTACAAGCAGCAGTAATAGCGATGGCAGTGGTGGTGCAAACTCGCAGTTTAAAGCCGAAAAAATAACAGTGAGTTCAACCACCAGTCTTTCACGAAATCTGGTTCTGGATGCCAATGGTTCACGTATTACCGGTACGGTAACCGGCGTAGGTGGTGTTTCAGTAGAAGGTATGCGTGTTGTGATTCGTAACTACGATACATTCAAGCCACTGGCCAGTGCCAAAGTCAAAGCCGACAATACTTACCGTATTAATGTTAAAGCCACAGATTATCTGATTTCATTCCGCAATCAAACCCGACACCCGTTTGCATCAGAGATATATCGTGCCGGTACGGATGGCGTCAATAATCGCAATATGGCTTCGCGTGAAACCATGATAGCCAACACCGACCATATCTACGATGCGGTGCTCGATAGTGGCGTGGTCATCAGCGGCATTGTAAAAGATAACGCGGCAGCGCCGGTGTCAGGCCAGGTGGTCTACGTTAACAATTATGATGGTGGCAGAATCGAGGCTTTACGCACCAATAAGAGTGGAAAATTCAGGCTCTGGGTCAATCCTCGTCTCAATCTAGGTGATACAACCGCCGGGGCTTACACCGTATGGTCACGAGGCCAGGCTCGCAGCGCCAATACCAATGGTGATGACGACATAACCGCGACGGATTATAAACTGAGTACTGGCAGCGGGCTGGTATTTGATGATCAGACGATTGAGGTAAGCGGTACTTTGGTCAGCTCAGATGCGACACCGGTTGCTGTCAGTGCAGCGGTGATGCGCCTAAAAAGCAGCTTTGGTACTGATATGCAGGTTTCTGCCGGAGACGGCAGTTTTAAACTGTATACCAGCGATACGACCAATACCGCGCTGAAAGTTTATGTCAGAATGGACGGCAGTGTTGATTATGGCTCGGGTGTGTACGACGGATCGGCGATTTCGACGATATCAATTACTGCGGGTGCAGCCATCGATGGCAGCGGTGGCAATGTTAGTTTAGGAACCATTAGCATGCCGACTAAAGGTGTTGGGAGTGGTGTCGGTTATGTAGAAGGTAATGCAGGAGCCGGTTCAACTAATGTTCAGTTCCGTATCGGTGGAGTGCTGGGTACCGATTCCATGTTTGGAACCTTATCTCGTGGCGATGGTTCATTCAAGGTGACAGTTCCATCGGCAACCTATAATCGTGTCAGATCGCAGGCCGGTGCCGGTTCAAACTGTGATAACGTCACCGTTGCTGCTGACGCGACGGTAACACTGACATACCATGCAGTAGACGCGCCGGTTTGTAATTAAGCTTGACGTTTTAAGATGAAAGAAAGGGCCGCTATCACTAGCGGCCTTTTTTATGCCTGCTGATTTTTTCGGTTCAGCAGTTTATAAAATACCGGTAATAAAAATAAACTCACCAGCATAGAAAAACTTAAACCAAACACCGTGACAATGGCTAAAGGCTGCAGCATTTCAGAACCTTCGCCAAACCCCATGGCCAGCGGAGCCATACCAATGGCGGTGGTCAAAGTGGTCATTAAGATCGGTTTTAGGCGGATAGCTGAAGCATTGATGATGGCATCATCGGTACTCATGCCCTGACTTTTTTCTATTTCAATCTGTTCCACCATAACAATGGCGTTATTGACAACAATGCCAGCCAGCATGACCATACCTAGCCAGACTGACATAGAAAGCGCGATGCCGGATACAAAAATTCCCAGCATGACACCGATAATGGCGAACGGTATGGTCAGTAAAATAATAAACGGGTTTAAAAAAGACTCGTACTGTATCGCCATCACCACAAAAACCAGAAACAGTGCCAGCAACAACAGCGTAGCGCCCTGAGACTGGCCCTGTTGCAGGGTTTTTGCATCATCACTCTGGTAGCGGGTATAACCATCCGGCAACTGGTAATCTGCCAGTTTCAGTTCGATTTCTTCAAGTGCCTGTTCTAGGCTGGCATCGCCGTCCAGAGACGCCGAGACTTCAACAAAGCGCTGCTGCTTATCGCGGTAAATATTTTTGGTGCTGGAAACAGTTTTAAACTCAGCCACGTCGCCCAGATAAATAGCTTTGTTATTTCTGTAGGCGACGATGACGTTATTCAGATCACTGACGTGTCGAACCTGAGTTTTCGGATAGCGCAGGCGAATATTATATTGCTGATCGTCTTCAATGTAGTCGCTGATAATCAAGCCGTCCAGCGATAAACGCGCAGCACGGCCGACGTCGCTGGCTGTTATAGACAAAGAGCTGGTGATTTCACGTTTTAATTTGATCACCAGTTCTTTTTCTGAGTCCTCATAAAAGTGTTCAATATTCTGCAGCGATGTTAATGGTTTTATGCGATTGACAATTTCATTACCAATAGACGTTAACACAGAGATATCCTGACCTCTGACCCGGATACTGATATCATCGTCACCCGAGTTTAATCTGACGCCTCTGACACCGCGTAACCGCAGCCTGACCTTAACCCCAGTCAGTTGTAATGCGGTGATTTTTTTTCGTGTCTTTTTAACCCACTGTTCACTGTTGTACTGACCGGACGCGCCCTTTTTTAACTGCACTCGCAGGGAGCTTCGGTTACTCGATAAAAAAGCCGAGCGACCAAATACAAAACCGCCAATAGTGGAGTAAACAGAATCAACTTCCGGGTCCTTTAATAATAGATTTTCGACCTTAAAAACAATCCGGTTCATTTCCGCCAGCTGTGTGCCGCCGTCGGTGGAAATTCTTAAGTCCACATTTCCTTCATCAACTTTCGGCAGAAAAATACTGCGAGTTTCTGTCAGGCCGAAAATACTGACGAGTATAAGTGGCAGCGCAATGGCTAAAATGATCTGCGGCTTTTTAATATTGTTGTAATTGATTTTTTTATACCACTGAACCAGTCGGTCCAGTGATAGCAGTTTTTTTGAAGAAGTCTTTTTTATCAGTGATCCAAGTGCCGGTACCACTGTCATCGCCACAAATAATGACGCTACCATGGCAGCGGCAATAGTAATAATTAATTCTTTAAACAGTAAACCGGTTAGCCCGCCAATCAGTAAAAAAGGTAAAACAGCCACCAGGTTAGTGCTGGTTGATGCAATGATTGGGCTGTTGACTTCGGCGGCGGCATGTATTGCGGCCTGTTTTTCTTCTTCACCCTGGTGCTGGTGTCGGGAGATGTTCTCCAGCATCACAATAGTGCTGTCGACCAGCATACCAATGCCCAGTGCAAGACCGCCCAGTGTCATAATGTTAAGCGTAATGCCGGCAATATTCATAATGATGAAGGTGACCAGAATAGCCACCGGGATGGCGCTGCCGATAATTAAGGTACGTGTCAGATTACCCAAAAATAAATACACCACGAGCATCGCCAGACAGGCGCCACTGACAGCGGCTGTGGTGGCATTGCTGACAGAATGGCGGATAAACACCGATTGATCACCAACGGTTTGTATCTGCACATCACTGGCAATCTGCTGATTGGCTTTAAGCCACTGCAGTCGACTGTTGATCTGATCAACCACTTCAACAGTATTTGCCGAAGGCTGTTTTTGAATCGACAACTTGACGCCGCTAATACCGTTAAGCCGGACTTTTAATCGTTCATCTTCATGCGTGTTTTCTATTACTGCCACATCTCGCAGCCTCACCGATTTTGTACCAGTGTCGGTGGATTTGCTGATAATGGTGTTGGCAATCTGCTGCAGGTTGGTAAAGCGGCCGAGAGCACGTAGGCTGATTTCCTGTTGCTGGCCATAGAGTTTGCCGCCGGCAATGTCTTGGTTTTCATTGTTAAGCTGATTAATCACCTCATCAATATCAAAGCCATAATGATTCAGCTTGTTCTGATCGAGGGTGATATTGATTTCCCGAATCAGGCCGCCGCCGACTTCGGTTGAGGCCACGCCGGGCAGGTTTAAAAACCATTTGCTGAAGTTGTAATCAACCCAGCTTCTTAATTCGACCGGTGATTTTTTATCCGAACTGACAATCAGTTCCATAATCGGAATTTGTGACGGATCTCTTTTATAGATGACAGGGGGTTCAATATCTGTCGGCAAAAATCGTTTGGCGCGGTCAAGCCGGGTGCTGGCATCGCGCAATGCAATATTAATATCGGTACCATAAGGAAACGACAGATCAACATTGGTACGACCTTCTGATGAACGCGACTGGATATTGGTGGCATTCTCGGTAATCGCCAGTTGCTCTTCAAGCTGGCGCGTGATTTCATCCTCCATGATGGCGGCAGGCACGCCCGGATTGAGGATACGAATACGAACTTCCGGATAAATCAGTTTGGGTAATAAATCCACACCGAGACGGTTTAACGAAAATATTCCCAGCACAATAATGGTCATCAATATTACGCTGACAGACACCGGGTGATTAATTGACCAGCGGGCTAATCCGCCTTTGTTGCCGTAATTATTCATTTCGAACTGTTGCCTGCAGTATCAGCTACAACCTCTTTACCGGCGCGCAAGCCAACAAAGCCACGGGTAACAACACTATCGCCGGCATTTAAGCCGCTTTTTACTTCAATTCGGTTGTTAATGTTCTTACCGGTTTTGATTCGAATCTTGCGGGCTTTATTGGCCGTATCGAGCCGGTAAACCCAGGCACCTTCGGTATCGTACTGAACCGCATTAACAGGAATCAGCAGGCTGCTTTGGGGCTGATAACTGAGAATCATCTCGGCAAACTGGCCAGGGAATAAGACGGTGCTGCTGTCCTCAAAACGGGCTTCAACCGTCACCTGCTGCGTGTTGCTGTCCACGGTCGGGTAGAGTGTGCTGATTTTTCCTTCTAGTGTCAGTGACAATGCGGGGATCTTTATCTTTACCGGTTTATCTCTGGAAACCATCGTAATCAGAGCTTCCGGAATCGCACTTCTGGCAATTAGCTGCTGGTTATCAACCAGCGTTAACAGCGGTTGATTAATACTCGCGGTATCACCGGGTTCAATAAAACGCTGACTGATAACGCCATCAAAAGGGGCTTTAATCAGGCTGCGGTTAAGCTGTATCTTCTTTAAGGTCAGATCGGCTTCAGCCAGCTTTTTATCGGTGCTGGCGGCAGATAATTCTTCCGCAGAAGCCAGCTGTCTTGGAATAAGTTTCTTGATCCGGTTCAGATCCTGATCGGCTTTTTGCAGGTTTGCCAGTGCTTTTTTATATTCGGCTCTGGTCAGGCTGTCATCAATCTGAACCAGAACATCAGATTTTTTAACTGGGGTGCCGGGCCGGTAAGGCATTTTAAGGATCGTACCGGCAATCTGGTTACTGATAGTGATGGTGTTGGGAGCTACGATTAAAGCATTAAAACGTCTTTCAATCACGCTGTTGAGCGGCAACAGGGTTTCAGTGCTGACGCGATGTGGTTTTTTTTTACGCTTTGCTGTGTCTGAGGTGTCGTCACTGCAAGCAGAAAGTAATAACCCTGTGGCGATGATGGCTATAGCAAATCCAGAATAACGCATAGTAAAATTCTTTTTTATTTTGATATTTGTAATTGTGTAATGAGATACAATCATATACAAGATAAATACATGAAAATGCCAAAAAAGTTCCCTGATGATAGATAATAAAGACACTGATTTACCACACCGTTCGCGTACCGATATACGTAACCTTAAACGGATGTTGCCATTCATCTGGGACTACAAAGGCCGGGTGTTATTATCGCTGCTGTTTTTAATTATTTCAAAACTGGCCGTGGTTGGTATGCCGCTAGTGTTAAAAGACATTGTCGATCACCTGGATCAGGTGACAGATGATAATAAAATTCTCCTGCCCATCGTATTATTATTAAGCTATGGAGCGCTGCGGCTGGTCAGTGGTCTGTTTAATGAACTGCGCGACGCCTTGTTTGCCCGTGTCCGTTACGGGGCGATCAAAAAACTCTCGCTACAGGTGCTGTCGCGTTTATATCAGCTTTCACTTCGTTTTCATCTGGACAGAAAAACCGGTGGTATTAGTCGTGATCTTGAACGCGGCACTCAAAGCCTGAGTTCAATAATGAATTATCTGGTATTTAATATTATACCGACGATTGCAGAATTCCTGCTGGTCGCTTTTATTTTGTTAAGCCAATACAACTGGAAATTTACGCTGGTCATTTGCATCACTGTTTTTGTTTACATCGGTTTTACCCTGGCCATTACTGAATGGCGGATGCATTTCCGACATCAGATGAACAAGCTGGATTCAGAAGCCAGTAGCAAAGCGATTGACGGCTTAATTAATTATGAAACGGTAAAATATTTCACTAATGAAAACTACGAACTGAATCGCTATCAGGAAACAATGAGTGAGTGGGAAGATGCTGCGGTAAAAAGTCAGAATTCCATGTCACTGCTAAATTTTGGTCAGGGTGCGGTGATCTCTATTGGTGTGACCTTTATTATGATCTATGCCGCGCAGGGTGTGGTCGATGGCAGCATGACGCTGGGTGATCTGGTGCTGGTTAATGCAATGATGTTGCAACTGTTTATGCCGCTGGGATTTTTAGGCATTATCTACCGGGCACTTAAATATTCACTGGCCGATATGGATTTAATGATACGTTTGCTGGACAGAAAGCCCGAGATTAAAGACCATGACCACGCCACTGAGTTGCACATTAGCAAAGCCGAAGTTGAATTTAATAATGTCAGTTTCAGTTATAAAGAAGACCGGCAAATTCTCGATAAAATTAGTTTCAAAGTATCAGCCGGAAAAAAAGTAGCGATCGTAGGGGCTTCAGGTGCCGGTAAATCTACCATCACCCGTTTGTTATTCCGTTTTTATGATACCAACTCCGGCGATATTCTGATTGATGGCCAAAACATCAGTTCGGTAAGCCAGAAAAGTTTAAGAAAAAGTATCGGTATCGTGCCGCAGGACACGGTTTTATTTAACGACACGATTTTTAATAATATTATTTATGCCAGACCGGATGCAACAGAGGACGACGTATATCAGGCTGCCAAAATGGCCAATATTCACGACTTCATTAAGCGGTTACCGGATGGTTATCAGACCGTAGTGGGTGAGCGTGGCTTAAAATTATCCGGCGGCGAGAAACAGCGTGTTGCGATTGCGCGTGTGATCATCAGTCAGCCCCGAATTATGGTATTTGATGAAGCCACTTCATCGCTCGATTCAAAATCAGAGCAGGCCATATTGCAGGCATTAAAAGATATTTCACAGCAACACACCACGCTGGTTATTGCACACCGCTTATCAACCGTAGTTGATGCCGATGAAATTCTGGTTTTAGATGAAGGCAAAATTGTTGAAAAGGGTTCGCATACCGCGCTGATAGAAAAACAGGGAAAATACGAACACCTATGGTCTTTGCAGCAGTCTGAAGCGGACGCTTCTTAAACGGGGTTTAATGATACGCCCCGCTCGCAGTGGCAAAGGTGACTGTTGTAAGCGGCAGCGCCTATTTAAGCTGCAAAAATGCCTGACGATTATTGCTATTGTGACTATCAATCATCTGTTTTCGCTGGCGCTCCCAGTCCGATTCGGGGTCTTCTTTGTCCCAGGCAATAAATAACTTTTTCTGCGCTGCGCTAAGCCTGAGATTGTATTTTTCACTCATGTAAAAATAAGTTCTGGCGATATCACCGCGTCGATCAGCGGCCGGTTCTGCAACACGTTGTTTAAAGTCTATTTCTATATCGCATTGCCCATAACGGCGGGCTTCACCTTCAATCATACCAAAACGGTAATTTGAGCGGTCACCGTTTACTTCACCGATGGCAGGCACCAGATTCATCAGGTCGGCTTCGGCCTGTCTAAACAGCGGATCAGTTTTGCGGCAGTTTTTACGCCCGCCTTGTTTCCAGCACTGGCGCTGGTGACCCAGCCACCAGGCCGGAACAACATGCTCCCATTCAATACGGGCTGCACGGTTGGCATTTTTTCGTGGCGTGTAACCACAGCTTTTATGATCGGCTCTTAGTTTGCCGTTAATGTTTGTATACTGGCAGTTACAATAGAAACTAACAGGATTTTGCTCGTAAATTTTACTGATGATTTTTTTTGCCTGACGAAAATTAGTCGGTGTTTCCGATAACGCCGTGGCAGGTAACAGGCCTGACAAAAGCAGGCAGAGAAGCAATCGCATGGTTATTCAGTCGTTTCTGTTGGCAAGCTCCTTCTTGGGTTAATAAAATAATTAAGCTAATACTGGCAACACGGTCATCCGATGGGGTTGTTGTTCATATTATAGTGGATGAATTAAGTGCTGGCAGAAAAACAGCTGAAATGAAACACAATATTTGCATTGTCCGATCTGTTGCTGCAAAGCCACTGATGCTTATATTTGCCAGTAATCAGCGGATGATAGCTGCGTTGTCGCTTATCGGTTCAATACGTAATCTACGTCGGTATCGGAATGACTTGAAAAAGACTTAATGGTTTCATCGATTTTTTTGATTCATCTTGTTATGCTATGTCTCGAGCAGGGTGCAGGCTATAAGCTTCACAGTGGAGCCAGCATGGGCAACAGCGGAAAACTGTGACAGATTCCGGCGTCACCTGTATCAGAGTCGTTATAACAGTGTGTTCTGTGCCTGTCCTGCGATATGATGGGCTATCAGGAAAAAATAAAGCTAACGAGAACCTATGAATAGTACAACCAGACTTTACGCCATCGTTATCGCCATAGCGATTACTCTTACCGTCTTACTCTCTTTTTTCCTTTCTTACCCACTCAGTTTAGTGGTTGCATTAGTGCTTGCGGTCATTATTTATTTTATATTGAATAAATCCGAATCTGAGGATGAAGAAGCTGCAGAGACACCGTTAACTGCCAATCAGTTGGCGATTGAGTCATTGCTCGCGGTTAATCTTGAACTGCGAAAAACGCTGATGCCAGAGCAAATGCGTGATGCTTTTGAGCAGATTATCGATCAGTTGCTCGATATACTGCCGGTGGTTGCGGAGCAGGACCCTGACAGTGAGCTGGTCTGGGTGATCAATCGCATGGCCACTGAATATCTGCCGGAAAAATCCATTCGACCTTATCTGGCACTGGATCACAGTAGTCGTCACGATCAGGCCAGTGTGGCTGCAGCAACCGAAGCTCTGGCCGGCATGAAAAAAGAACTGGATGATGTTGAAGAGATTCTGGCATCCAGAAAAACGAATGAATTTAATGCAAAAGCTAAATTTCTTAAACAGCGTTTTGATATTTAATCCGGGATAATTATGACTGATAAAAAACAGCCTAAATGGGCAAAAGACACTGATGTAAAAGGCATGAAAGATAAATCACTGGCTTTGCTTACAGAAGTTAAAGAAAAGTCAGGGCCTGCGTTGATGCGAGCGATCGATGTGATTGGTGCAAACTCTCAGAAGCGCATGGCCAAAGCCAATGATCTGATGTCTAACAGTGTTAACTCCTTACTCAAAGGAATGGATGGTAAATCACCTACCGGTGAAAAGTTACTGGAACTGCGTACTGCGATGGATGATCTTAATCCGCATTCAGTCAGTAATGCCTGGTGGTTTTCATGGATGCCAAAGGGTATCAAACGCAAAGCGATTTCACGTTTCATTCATAAATATGAACCGATGCAAAAACACGTTAATGGTATTTTGTCGGGTTTGCGTGCCGGTAAAGACGACCTGCTTGAAACCAGTATCGAACTGGAAAATCAGTACACCGAAATAGAAGCGGCACAAAAAGAAATTCAGGCAGAAATTTATATCGGCGAACTGTTTTTCGATGAAGTCGAAAAAATGGAAGCCACGGTTGATGCTAGCGATATTCAGGAACTGCAAAAATTGTCGTCTGCAAAAAACAAAGCAGCCCGACGGATACGTGACCTGCGTACCATGGAACAGTCAGCCGTACAGTTTTTTATCAGTATTGATCAGACCATTTCTACTAACGAATTGCTGAGTGAGCAGATTGACAGTGCATTAACGGTCGGTCCGATGGTGATGACTAATGCACTGAGAATTCAGGCGGCGCTGGCAAAACAGGATACCGTTAAAAAAGCTGTGCAAGGATTTCAGCAAGGGCTGGGTGATATGATGGCGCAAAATGCGGCAGCGGTTAACAAAGCGGCAGCCGAAATCGGTGATATGTACAACAGCCCGGTTATTGCGCTGGAAAAACTCGAAGAAGGTTTTGATCAGCTTATGCAGGCGGTCAATACAGCCAACGAAACCATGGCCAACAGCACCCTTAAAGCCCGCGAAGCCAGTGCCCGTCTGGCTGAAATGACAGCAGAGCTGGCACCGGTTGCCGAAGGTATGCACGATGCCAGAAACAGTGCTGATGATCAGACTCAGGATTTGCTGACAGAAGAAAAAGTCATCAATCCGGAGGTTGAGAAGTAATGAGCTCAGTCAGTTTACGATTAGAAGCAATCAGGGGGCTAAATCCGCTGCCTGTGGAAAAACGCAAAAAACTTGATGTGACCAGCCTGAAAAAAGGCGGTTATTTAGAACTGGATGATCAGACTTGGAAAGTTAATCAGCTGTTTTTTTATCTCGATGTCAAATGGTATGACTTCAGTCGGCGTAAAAAAGATTACTGGGTAACCGAACTTGAACTGTTTTCACTTAATACCGGTAAAACAATTTATCTTGAATGGGAAATTGACGACAGGCTGGAGATCAGTAAAACCACAGCGCTGGTAAAACTGCGTGATATCCGGGTTGGCAATAAAGCCGTAAGCCGTGCCGATCTTGATTACATTGCTGATGAAGAAGAAGGCAAGGTTGAGTTTAACGGAGTAAGCTATGCCTACTGTGAGGAAGATACCTGGGCCGGGTTGTTTTTAAAATCAAAAGATTCTAAAGCGGGCGTTCCGATGCGCTCGTATGAATTTGAATCAGATGACGAACAATATTTAAGTATAGAAACCTGGCACAAAGATGATAAGGATCGCCCACAGCGTGAAGCATTTTTAAGTCAGCCGATAAACAAACATTCAATTACAGTTTTACAGACTGAATAACGGATATTTGCATACTACTTTCAACAGCAGCCAATGAGGCTGTTGTACATCAGCGAAAACTAAACAGGGGATCAGTTTGAAGCGGCCTAAGCAGAGTGTCATCAGACTTCTTTATTTTTTCATTATCAGCGTGGCTCTCAGTGCCTGTAGCAGTCTTCCTGAACATCTTCTGAAACAGGTTGAATCAATACCCGCTGCCATCGACAACCAGCAGGCAGCCATAGCGCAAAAGAAAAAAAGTTTCGAGGCCTTTAGCAGCGATAAAGAATGGCATTTTATCCGCCCATATCTTGAAAAAGAAAACTGGGCAGATTATTTCGGTGTAGCGGATAAACAGCTGGCAGAAGCTGCCGCTTATTACAAGTCTGATGTATTACCCGTGGCAGAGAATAATGATCCGAAAGATGCGGCCAATCTGACTGTCAGACTGGTTTTGTTTAATGATAAAATGACAGCCTCGCTGGCTTCGGCCGATCATCCTGCCAGTCGTATGGCGTTCTTAATTAAAGTTAGGGATACAGCGGCTGCAATTTATCAGCAATCAGCAGTTGACTTTGCAGCACTTAAAAAAGCCCAGTCACAATTAAAAGACAAAGCCGCTAAAGCCATTAGCAAGTACCCGCATAAAACAACAGATATCAATCAACGTCTGCAGGAAATGGCGCTGATAATAAAGCAGGGTAGTGTTGCTGTGCAGCAACTGAATGATGAGTATCAGAAAAAACCTGCTATCGATTATGCGGTATTTGGTGATGCTTCCGTAACCTTAGCAAAGAGCTTGCAGCAAGCGCAGGACTACCAGAAAAAAACCAGCGCCAGACTCGATGAGTTATTTCGCAGTTATACCAAGGTGCTGGTTGATCAGAAAATTAAATATTTTATAGATATTGGACGCGCCAGCTGGTGTGAGGGAGAGTATTGCGGCAATGGCAGCACTATCGTTTACCCATCGGTGCAGATTGATAAACACGTATTTAAATACTTTGACGAATTTCAAGGTGAGTTAATAGCTAGCTTTAAATCTAGAAGTTTTCATCCTTATATCCAGCGCGAGATCTGGAATGCGCTGGGGTTGCAGCCGCAGTCAAACTGGCCTCGTGGCGACAGCCATGCTGAGTTTTGGGTACAAAAAATTTATACCAAAACTTATCATAAATACGCGGAAATAGTGAATGATCAGATGGTCAGAGGACAATGGCAAGCGGTCGATGAAGACAGTTTCTGGCAGCAATTTGATAATCTGGGTATGGCGATTCTGACCAAGCCCTATGGCTATTATGAAGAAGACGCCTTAACAGACGCTCAGCCCGTGGGTATGGCAACGATAGCGCAACCGGTGGTGGCAAATGGTGTTGCCAGCGGCTCAAATCAATACGGCAGCTGGCGTCACGATAACGGACGCTCATTCTGGGAATATTATGGCATGTACCGGATGTTTGGCGATTTAATGATACCAAGACGTTATTACTACAATGACTGGTATGGCTACAATAGCTATCGTGGCGGCGCTTATTATGGCCGTAATAATGAATACGGCACCTGGGGCTCAGGTACCTTTAATAATTCACGCTACCGTAACAGTGGTTATGCAAGTCGCAATCCGGATGATGTCGGTCGCGCCAGAAGCGGCAAAGGGGCTACGTACCGCTCATCGTCTTCGGTCCGGGGTGCTGGTGTATCATCCAGAAGTCGTGGGCCGGCTGGCGGCGGAAAATAATCGAACTAATCAATGAGACTCTTATGAATATTGAAAATTACCTGTACTACATTATGTATGCTCTGGTTTATTTGCTACTCGCCACGGCCATGAAATATATACTCAATTTCAAATCATCCAGTCATTACAGCGCGGACGATCAGATTGCTGATGGCAATATGGCCGTTGGTTTGCGTCGTTCCGGTGCGCAACTGGGTCTGGCGATTGCGATGATCGGGGTGATGTCGGGAAGCAGCAGTCCGGACATCATCAAAGATCTTATTAATACCGTCACTTACGGTTTAGTTGCGATGGCATTCATGTTGTTATCATTACTGGTGATTGATAAAGCCATGCTGCCGAGTGTCGACAATACCGCGGAACTGAAAAAAGGCAATCTTGCCATTGGTATGGTTGAGTTTGGCACCATGGTGATGACCGGGCTTCTGGCTTATGCCAGTATCAAAGGTGACGAAGGCGGTGTGTTATCGTCGCTGGTGTACTTTATTGCTGGCCAGATAACATTAATACTGCTGGTACTGCTGTATGAAAAAGTGCTGGCCCGCAAAACAAACCCGGTTGCCTGCGTAACTGCTGGAAATTTATCCGCCGGTATTTATCTGAGTGGAAAAATTATTGCATACGGTTTGATTTTGCAAAGCGCCATCGCCGGTAACGGAGCAGGGTTGTCAGCAGCAGATGCCTTTATAGAGTTTATCGTCGCCGCTGCTGCCGGCATGATATTGCTTTATGTTTTTGAAATCCTGATCGATCTGGTTATTATCACATCAACCAATGTCAATGACATCATCGTTAAAGATCAGACAGTAGCTGCTGTACAGCTCTCTGTTTCTAAAATAGGCATGGCACTGATTCTGGGCATGGCCATTCTTTAAAACTGCATTATGCTGGCAAACAATCCGCTAACAACACCCCGGTTTCTGCCAGTATTGCTGGCATTTTGCATGTTTTCGACTGGTGCCAGCGGGCTGGTTAATGAATATGTGCTGGCCACCCTCACAACCTATATTCTGGGTAATTCAATAGAGCAGTTTTCCATTGTTATCGCATCCATGATGTTTATGATGGGAGTCTCAGGTCTTGTGCAAAGCAAGATGTCGGATAACAACCTGATTCAAAAGTTCATGTTGGTAGAAGTTTGTATGGCTGTACTCGGCGGTTTTGCACCGCTGGTAATTTATGCAGCTTATGGTTATATGGACAGTCACTTCCTGTTTGTACATTACTTTTTTGTACTGGCAGTGGGATTTTTAATCGGTTTTGAAATCCCCATCGTCATGCGCATTATTGAACAGAACAAAGTAAAACTTAAAACTAACCTGTCTATTGTCTATGCGATGGACTATATCGGTGCGTTTATTGGTGCCGTTATCTGGGTTAAATTTCTGTTAAAAAATTATCCGCTAACGGAAATAAGTTTTATCGTCGCCGGTTTCAATTTCGCTGTTGCACTGGTTACGATCCTGTATTTTATAAAGACTGGTGTGTTAACAAAAAAATGGCAGTCAGTTCTAATAATTCTTGCGACTGTTATCCTGTTAGTGGCAGGTTATGCGTCGAACCGCGAGCTCAGTAATTTATTTGAACAACGGTTTTACGATGACCCGATAGTGCATAAAGAAACTACCAAATATCAACATCTGGTGATTACAGAAAACAAAACGAACGGTGATGTCCGGCTTTATATTAACGGCAATACGCAGTTTTCTTCGCTCGACGAACAGCGCTATCATGATTTTCTGGTGCATCCCGCAATGACGCTGGTTGAGGCTAAAAAAAACATTCTGATACTCGGTGGTGGTGATGGGCTGGCACTGCGTGAGGTGCTCAAATACAAAGACATTCACACAGTAACCTTGGTTGACCTTGATCCTGCAATGGTAGAACTGGCGCGTACTAACCGTTATTTACGTCAGCTCAATCGCGATGCGTTTCATGACTCCAGAATAATAGTGCAGCCATCAGTGGCCATATCCGCAACAAATGTCAAAGGCATGTATCTGAGCAATGGTAAAGGCGATGCAGAAGAGCCGCCAGAAAGCCAGTGGGTCGCTTCCGTCAATGTTTATAATCTGGATGCCGATCTATTTATCAATCAGCTGGCAAATCAGCAATGGGATGTTGTTATTATTGATTTTCCTGATCCTTCCTCGGTTGAACTGAGCAAGCTATACAGCAAACAGTTTTATAAAAAACTCAGGCGACATTTAGCGCCATCAGCTGTTGTCGCAATCCAGTCGACCTCGCCCTACCATGCAAAAGAAGCCTTTCTAAGCATTGGTAATACGCTTAAAGCAGCCGGTTATACCGCATTGCCATACCGGCAAAATATTCCGTCGTTTGGAGACTGGGGGTTTTATCTGGCCTGGTCGGGTCAACAGAGTGCCACACAGGTCAGGCAATATTTGTCAAAAACCGATTCATTTCAGGTTAATACCGGCTTTATCACGCCGGAACTGATGATGGCATCCTTTGCTTTTGGTAAAGGTGAGCTGTTATCAAAAACGCAGTGCATCAATACCATCATGCAGCCGTGTCTGCTAACTCAGTACAGCGATTACAGCTGGCAGATTGAATAGTCAGTCATTTACTTTACACTAGCGGATATAACAGATTGCTGCCAGCCGGAATAAATTTATACTTAATTTTGGTTGTTACAGCTCTGGTGTTAAGATGCTGGCATTAATGCTTTGTAGTACGCGCCATATTTATGTAAACCGACAACCACTGGATTGGGTGACAGAATGCATGAAAACAAACCGCAATCAAAGTCTTCCGGCTTATATCAGCGATATTCAAAACTCTCGACCAGCAAAAAAGTAATTCTAATGGTCTTTATTGTCTGGTTGCTACAAGCCTTGCCTAAATGGGTTGTTGTCATCGTTGCGGATGATCAGACATCGGCTAAAATCATGCGCTTCTTTTACACACCACAAGCAGACAGGCTGCCTTAAAATAATACAAGCGTATTGAGTAATTATTTAGTCACAAGAGTGTTCTCGCAGCAGCGTTTTTTAGCATTATTTGGTGTCTGTGAAAAATATCGTATCATGCGATACAATAGCAATCAGCTAAAAATACCCGCCGAAATTCATCTTATTCGTCGGGCAAACTAAACTCTATGGAAGGAGTTAATGATTAAGAAAATGATTATTGTTAGTGCAATTTTAATAACGGCATTGCTTGTATTGTTTCTGGGCTTACGTGTCCCAAATCTCAGTATTCCAGATACTGCATCTGCTAATGAAAAAACAACAATCCTGGATAAATGGTTTCATCGTCTTCATAACAGCGATAAATTTAACGGTGTTGTAACTGTATTAAAACAAGGGGAGCTGGTTTTCTCTGGAGTCTACGGTCTCGATGGCATTGATCATCCGAGTGAGCTGAGTCTTCATTCTTCATTTAATCTGGCTTCAGTCTCCAAGCAGTTTACCGCAATGGCGATTGTATTGCTGAATCAGCGATCGAAACTGGACTATCAAGATAAGCTCAGCCTGTATATACCTGAGCTGTCATATTATAATGACATCACAATTCAGCATCTTTTGCATCACACCTCAGGCCTACCTGATTATATAAAGCTTGCGCTTAAACACCGAAGTGATGAGGGTGTTTTTAGCACGCCGGAAATGATATCACTATATAAAACTCATCAGCCAAAGTTGAACTATAAACCCGGTACTCAATTTCAATACAGCAACACCGGCTATGTGCTGCTGGCTGAAATTATCCAGCGACTATCAGGGCAGACATTTCAGCAGTTCATGGCAGACAATATTTTTAAACCGTTGAATATGAATAATACTCAAGTATTTAACCTGTTGTCTGAAATCGAGCCGGACAAACGAGTCTATGGGTTTGCTTATAAATACTGGATATTTGGTGGCAGTAAACAGCTAAAAGATCTTAATTATTTTGATGGTGTAGCGGGTGATGGCGCAGTGTATTCAAGTGCGTATGATTTGAATCTATGGCACGAAGCGCTAAGAGACGGAACACTGGTATCTAAAGAAAACTATCAAATGGCTTATACGCCGGCTAAGTTAGAAAATGGCACGAATACTAAATACGGCTTCGGCTGGTTTATTAATGATGATAAATCTGTAGAGCATGCCGGAGGCTGGCAAGGATTTACCTCTTACATCTATTGGAACATTGACAATGATGATGTGATAATTATCCTGGATAATTCATCTAATACACTCAGAGTCAATGCCATAGGCTATCGATTTAACTCAATCGGTATTAACCTGAAATATTTTTTACGAAATTATAATAAAGATTAAAGGGCTCGGATTTAAGTTTCACTAATCTAGCAGTCTCAAATAAGCCAGAAGTTGCCCCGTTATATTGCTGCCTGAAAAAATCGAGTTGTTTTTACGCAATACAGGTGCTTACAACTTTATTTCGGCCTTCATTTTTTGCACGGTAGAGTGCTTCATCGACACGCTGAATCAAAGATGATGGGCTATCGTTTTGCATAAAACACGTCACGCCGCAGGACAGGGTGATGGAAATATTCTGTTCCAGTAAAGGTTTGCTTTCAAGTGTGCGTCGGATTTTTTCAGCAAGTGAGTTAGCGTCAGTCAGAGTGCCGGACTCAATAATAATAATAAACTCTTCGCCGCCAAATCGGCAGAAAGTGTCAGATTTTCTGAGTAAGTTACTGAGCACCAAAGTAAATGATTTCAGTATCTGATCACCGGTATCATGGCCATACTGGTCATTTACTTCTTTAAAGTGGTCAATGTCCAGCATAATCAGGCAGAAGCCGGACTGTTCGCTATAGCCGTCTTGTGTTTTTTGTACCAGTAATTCATCAAATTTTCTGCGATTATAAGTGCCAGTCAGAGGGTCCTGATAAGACAACTGGACCAGAGAGTCCTCTCTTTTCAGTACCTGTGAAACGGTTTTTTCAATGACTTCTTTTTCTTTAAGAATTCGGGTGAAACGGTAGCCGAGGGCGAAGGTCAGTATCATCATCTCCACGATGTTACCAAGCATAATAAAGACTTTTGATATATGCGTTTCACTAATTTCTGTGATGCGAAGCAAATAAAGAATGATAATCGTCAGGTGTAATCCCCAGGCAACGGTAAAAAACACACAGTAAGGATCTTGACGTATATACTTTACAGAAAACATCAGTTGTGAGACTGAGCCTATACCCAAAATCAATAGCCAGCTTTCCAGAGAAAAACGCCAGCCGGTTAACATTAAAAACATGTTTGCGATGACGGCATAAATAATAATTTTAAAAAACTGATAGGTTCTTTCAGAGCGTTCACGCACTTTCAGAAAATGCACAAAAAATAAGATTGAAAATATCCCGGCAATCTGCGACATGAAATTAGGAGTAAACGCATTATTGTAATAGGGACTTATGTTTAACCAGGTAGATGGTAAGCCATAAAAACCTGCAAAAAATACCCCGATAAAAATAATGTGTAAGGAGTAAAAGAGATATGCCTTGTTGCGTATGACCAGAAATATAATAATATTAAACAAAAAAAATGCAGTAACCAGTGCGGTATAGATTGAAATTTCTGCCGTGTTTTGTGCCGACAATTCTGCAATCCCTATGGCATCGGCAACTAAAAGATTAAGATCAAGACTCTCGAAAGGCTGCTCAATTTTAAAATAGAGAATATTTTTTCCTTCGTTTAATTCAAGCGGGAGAATCGTATGGCGTTTATGTAAGCTCTGATCAGTTTCCGTAAAATACCGGCCTGCCTTTATTGCCTTGTCTGAATGATTATCTCCGTCTGTAAAGAGCTGTAGTTTATAGATGGCAAAATAATCGTAAAACAAATAATGACGGACACTGCTTGCAAGGTTATTAATCTCAAGTCTTGCCCAGATAGTACTGGCAGATTTTTTAAACACAGGGGGATCAAATTTTGAAGCTGAAAAGTTTTCCTTAAATTTGGCTCGTGAAATATCAGATATTGACTTTGAGCCATCCTGGTCGATATAGAAAGAAAGGGCAGAGCTTGTTTTATATACAGATGCCGATTTATCAAGCAGCAGAGTGTTGTCCGTTTGTTGTCCGAAAGCCGGTCCCGTCTTGGTGCAAAAGAGTAGGATTAAAAGGAGGGTGACTTTGAAGATATGACGACTCATGTTACGACCTGATCTAAAGCTGAAAAAATTCCGTTTATATAACAATACTTTTTTAGGTTGTTATTAGTCGCTGACTATATCCTATATTTAAATCAGAAGATACGAGCGCTATTGGACGACCTTATCGGTAGCCATCTAGCGTCACTCGCGGGCGATAATCAACCCAATCTCTACTGTTTAGTAATAGAAAAGCGCTACGGCTGAGCGGCCCTCATATTACTCGTATCTACTGCTATCAATATTCCCTGTAACAATTGGGTTTTATATTATCAATATCACTATATAATTAAAAGCTAATACACGATATTTAATTTAAACTACATTTTACAGGATACAGTATGAATAAAATTATCTTGAGTTTGCTGCTTTTAATGCCATTTTCATCATTATTAGCGGATGTGGATGTTAACAATCTGGCAAAGAAAAAACAGACACCACAGGGTCTCTACATGACCGCAAAAGATGCATACGATGCAAAAATGGCGGATCCAAAAGCGTCACTATTCCTCGATGTCAGAACGCGTGCAGAAGTTGAGTTTGTCGGTATGGCTGATACGGTTGATGCGAATATCCCTTATATGACGCACGATAAAGATTCATGGAATGAAAAGAAGAGCCGTTTTAACAGTGAGCCAAACAGTAATTTCTCAATCGCTGTAGAAGAGCAGCTGAAGAAAAAAGGCCTGTCAAAGCAAGATAAAATCATCGTGATGTGCCGTTCAGGCAGTCGCAGTGCAAAAGCTGCCAATTTGTTAAGCCAGCTCGGTTATAACAATGTATATAGTGTGGTTGATGGTTTTGAAGGCGACAAAGCTAAATCCGGTCCTAATAAAGGACACCGCGTTGTTAATGGCTGGAAAAATGCAAACCTGCCATGGAGTTACAAGCTAACTGTCGCAAAAATGTATATTGAAGAATAAGCGTTTAGCGCCAAATGAAATGAAAAAGCAGAATATTCATTCTGCTTTTTTTTGTTTAAAATTTCTACCAGTCATAAACTGCCGGTCAACGATCAGAAAAGTGGCGTTCAAACAATAAGAAAAATACCCACATCAGTATCGGTTTTAGCTTACAGAAAAACCCTCATCGTTAATGCCGCATTAATCCGACATGACTTTAATAAATGTATGACAGACTGTTGCGGTTTAACTGACATATTCGCAGTCAATCAAATGCTATTGTCTTTTGCACACTAAGTCGGGTCATGGCAAAACATGATCACGGCTTGTATCAGTAGCATGCTTTTCAAGCAAAGCATAAAAAACAAGGAGAGTAAGATGGAGATGGAATTTAACCCTTGGTTGGTTTTTGGTGGATTGATAGTTGGTATATTGCTTGGGGCGGTGGTACAGCGATCGAAATTTTGTATGGCTGCTGCGGTAAGCAATCTGGTATTAATGAAAGATACCCGGCAGCTTCATGCCTACCTTGCTGCGATTGCCGTGGCAATTCTTGGAACACAATTATTGCAATCAAGCGCAATGGTAAACATGGCAGATGCCGCCTATCTTAAACCACAGATTAACGTGCTTGGTGCTATCACAGGCGGCATAATTTTTGGTATCGGAACCGTTTTTGCCGGCGGCTGTGTTGGCAGAACCCTGGTACGGGTAGGCGAAGGAAATATCGGTGCACTGATTGTGTTGCTATCGATTGCTATCATGGCAGCTATTACCATGTACGGCCCTTTAGAAGCCTTTAGAATTAATATAAACGAAACTGCTGCAGTTACCATGGCTGGCGAAAGCAGTCTGTTATCCGGCTTGTTGTCGCTCGATTCCATTGTCATACCGGTGGTTCTGTTTTGCATCTGGCTGGCAGTGGTTAGCTTTTCTATCATCGGTTTTTTTGGCAATAAAGTACACGACAGGTCACTATTGCTTGCCGGTGTATTGATCGGTTTGTTAGTGGTCGCGGGCTGGTACATTACCGGCTATTTGTCACAGGATGATTTCAGTGTTCACAGACCGGTTTCACTCGCCTTTGCTGGCCCGCTGGCAAATACAGCCTATATGTTAAGCACCGGCAGCAGTATTGGTGAAGGTGCGATGTTCGGAATCATGTTATTAGCCGGCACACTAAGCGGTGCGCTGCTCAGTGCAATCGCCTCAAAGAGTTTTAGCTGGACCTTGCCCAAAGTCAGTAATATAAAAAATCTGGTGATGGGTGGAATATTTATGGGCTTTGGTGCGGTAGTTGCTGGCGGCTGTAATCTCGGTCATGGTTTAAGTGGCGCCTCAACTTTCTCAATGACATCAATCATCGCGATGGTTGCGATAGTCATCGGCATGCGAGTGGGTTTGTTTATGTTGATGAGAACGGATGAAAATAAATTCGATCATTATTTTCGCCTTATGTGGAACCGAATGATTCGTCATCAAAGTTGAAAAGAAAAAACAACGGTAACAGCAACCGGGGTAGGGCAATCCTGCCCCGGTTTAGCAGAGGCGGTGGCTTTAACGGGAAGCTGTTGAATCGCTACTAAGCTCATCGGGTTCTGCACGCGGGTCGAGCTCAAGCAGCGCCGGTGACGAACGTGCCATGACAACGAAATCCCCCTGTTCAGCGACATCAATCGGTGTGCCTATTGTGCGTCGCATCAACGCATAGATGGCGAGTAACAGCATAATGACCGCAAAATAAATCATCAGCACTTGCGCGCCAAACCAGCCCATTAGCATACCGGCTGTGATCGGGCCAATGGTCGAGCCAATACCACTGAGTAATAAAAGTCCGCGACTGATTTCAAGAGCATGAGTGGCATCGACGTTATCATTGGCATGTGCCACACACAGCGGGTAGATTGAAAAAGCACATCCGCCAAAAATAAATACAGTCAGTAGTCCGGCTAGCTGCTGCGATTCAATGGTATAGAACACCGTCAAGGCCAGGATGCTGGCCAAAACACTCACCGCAACAATGACTAAACGGCGCTCATATCTATCAGACAAATGACCAAAGGGCCACTGTAGTATCGAGCCACCCAAAATAACACCACTCATAAACAGCGTCACACCGGCCACATCAAACCCCGTACTGACCGCATAGATAGGCCCCATACCCCAGAACGCACCACTAATCATGCCAGACACTAACGCGCCAAAAGCAGCCAGCGGAGAGGTCTCATAAAGATGCCGTAGCCCAAGATGACCCTTTTCAACTTTTTCCGGCTGTGCAATAAAGGTAGTCGCAATCGGCAGCAGCGCCAGCGTAAAAAATAACGCGATCAGAACAAATGGAGCCAGACTCTTAATATCATAAATCAAAATCAGGTACTGGCTGCAAGCCAACGCCAGCAGATTAATCGCCATATAAACCGAGAAAAGCCCACCGCGTGATTTAGCAGTGGCAACACTGTTAAGCCAGGATTCAATAACCAGATACATGCCCAGCATACAGATACCCGTAATAACACGCAGCACCAGCCAGACAAAGGGATCAACAATAAGACCATGAAGCAGAACGGTGACACAGCCTGTGGCCGCGAAAATAGAAAAACTGCGAATATGACCATAGGTTCGAATCACCTGCGGGCAAAGATACGAGCCAATAACATAACCCATAAAAAAGCCAGACATGATCATGCCGATAATCACTTGCGGGAAAGCCTCACTTTCAGCCCGCAAAGCCACCAGAGTGCCCAGCAGGCCAGAGCCCAGCAACAAAATAGCGGTTGCAGAGAGCAATGAAAAATGAGCGCGAATTATTTTGATCATATTCTTAAAAGGGTCGAGTAAAAGCTAATGCCGGTAATAGTGATGTATTTCTTAATACTACTAGCATAGCGTCGATAGCAGGTTTTATAAATGAAATATTGCTTTAAATTATCCAATCATGAGCCGACAAGTAGTAAATATAGTCTCAGGGGTAAGAAGCCGAGGTATGATGTTGTGTTGAAAGTGGCTGGGCTGCTGGAGTCTTGTGTTGTTATGATCAGTGAGTTGTGATGTTTTTTGGGAAAGGGAGTTGGTCGCTTTTTTTCAACCAGAAATAAATAGTGTTTTAGTTACAAAGCATTTCAACTAATAAGCGGCTGCCAGCTAGCTTCTCTAGGTAGCTCTGGAAATAGATCGGGAAACCAATAATGTGCAGCGCTAACAGGAAAGCCAAGTCTGACAGGGGATTTTTCAGTATCTGATATTAATAAGCCTTCAGTAACGAGATTGCGTAAAATATCTCTGGCGGTTCGTTCAGATAAGCCGGTTATACGCATGGCATCACCTCTTGGAAACTCTCTTCGTAATAAAGCTTCCCGAAGTAATAAAAATGA
>JAOULX010000021.1 GCA_029881795.1 Gammaproteobacteria bacterium | reverse complement strand
CAAAATAAATAGCTAACTGAGACAATGCCTGGCTCCAATTCTGGATCGGCATTGTCCATTTCTCTGTTGCATTCAATATGCCAGCGTACAGTAATTTTAACAAGCTGTTTTCATTCGGGAACGCACCCTTCGTTTTTGTCAGCTTGCGAAACTGTCGATGGATTGCTTCAACTGCATTGGTTGTATAGATGATTTTTCGTATGGGTTCAGGGTATTTAAAGTAAGCCGATAAATGATCCCACTTGCTTCGCCATGACTTGATTACAATGGGGTAGAGTTCGCCCCATTTTGCCTCCAGTTCATCGAGGGCTGTTTCTGCTGCCGCTTTACTGTTTGCCCGGTAAACGGGTTTCAAATCAGCCATAAATGCTTTTTGATTTTTCGATGCAACGTATTTCATTGAGTTACGAATTTGGTGGATAATACAGAGCTGAATTTCTGTTTTGGGGAAAATACTGGCAATCGCTTCAGGGAAACCAGAAAGCCCGTCAATACAAGCAATCAAAATATCATCAAGCCCGCGGTTTTGTAGCTCTGTCAGCACACTTAACCAGTAACTGGCGCTTTCATTATCCGATAGATAAAGCCCCAAGATTTCCTTTTCACCATCGACGGTTAGCCCCAAAAGCGTGTAAATCGCTTTACTAATGTACCGGCCTTCTTCACGAACTTTATAATGAACAGCGTCCATCCAGACGATGGGATAAACACTGTTTAATGGTCTTTGTTTCCACGCCTCCAGTTCCGGTATTAACTGGTCTGTAATTGCGGTGATGGTGCCAGTAGCCACCTCGATACCGTACATGTCATGGATGTGATATTTAATATCCCGATAGCTCATGCCATGACTAAACAGGGAAAATATTTTCCGGTCAACTTCAGGTGTCAGTTGTGTTTGATTCTTTTTGATGAGCTGAGGTTCAAAAGTGCCAGCACGATCTCTTGGTGCATTCAATTCGAAACTTCCAGAACCTGTCTTTATAGTCTTTGAGCCTTTTCCATTTTTACGGTTTGGCTCATCATTACTATCAAGGTGGTGATCTAAATCAGCGGTTATCGCCGCTTCGGTAAGCTGTTTTATCAACGGCATTAAAATACCGTCTTTACCGGTTAAATCTTTTCCTGCCTGTAATTGCTTCAGGGCTTCATTGAAATCAAAAGGTTGATCGGACATAAGTCACTCCTTAATGCTCGTGCATTAATAGTAAAGGAATGACACAGATTTTTGAACACTACCAAAAATAATGAAAATATATTTTGATAACTTATGTATCAAGGAACACTAACATGCCTACTTCATCTATATATATTTCATATCTACCATCATTAAGTCATTTAGGGTTAGAGTCAAACTGAAAAAAATAGAAATAATTTTATACTTCAATTTCTACTTTAACTTCAATGCATATTGATCTCACAATATCTGATTCTGGGTATAAAGCATTTTTTGGTATTTGAACAAAATCTTTGTCCCAAAAACCATTTTTTTTTATCTTGAACTTCGCTACTAATCTCTTACATAAGTCATAATGAGGTTGTTTTTTTCTATTGAATATGGAAAAGTCCCAACTAGGTAACCTTCCTGGAAATGAGGTCGTAAAGCTTCATGAGGGCATGCGCTTAGTAGTCGTATATTAAATAATTCATTTTCAGTATGATAAGAAATTGTTCCATTTGGGAATGGCAAGGAAAAACAATATACATAAGCAAAATTATCTTTATTTTCCAGAGAAAATTCATTTGAATTTTCAAGTGCAAATGAACACGCAACTCGAAGTGATATTACCTATATACGGACCGGTGAAGGCTGGCTCTATTTAGCCGTCATCATCGACTTATACTCCCGTCTCGTGATTGGCTGGTCGATGAGTCATCGCATGGAAAAGCAACTGGTAATACAGGCCGTGATGGCACTGTGGCAGAAACATCATACTGGTTCAGTGATCCTGCATTCAGATCGAGGTTCACAATTTACCAGCTATGAATATCAGTCATTTTTAAAAGCGCATGGCATCGTCAGCAGCATGAGTGCTCTGGGCAGTTGTTATGATAATGCAGCAGCAGAAAGCTTCTTTGGTTTACTAAAGCGTGAGCGAGTGAATCGTAGAAAATATGTGACACGTGCCGAAGCCAGGGCGGATGTTTTTGATTACATTGAACGCTTCTATAATCAGCGTAAACAACGACTCTTAAATAGTGATAATATTCAACTAACCACCCTTAACTGAGTGTTCGGTGTATCGGGGTAGAACCAGTATTTCTTCTTCCAGTTGTAAAAGGTTGCCACCGAGATACCCATCTTCCGGCGTACTTCACCGACATGTGACCTGTTTCAGCCTGCCTCAGTGCAAAGGCGATTTGTTCTTCTGTGAACTTGGTCTTCTTCATGGCAAATGACTCCTTTTGGTCGTCTATTTAGCCAGATTTCTCTACTTTTAACCGCTCCAGTTTTCAGGGAGGAGGTCACAAATAAAACACCCGCCGAAGCGGGTGAATGATATAAATAATGAACTACTTAATTTAAAAAGATCGTATAGCTCGAACATGGTATAAATTACATTTACATGCCCATTCATTTGAACTGCCCTGACCATTAGTCCACCAAGCTCGATCAGCATCAGATTGAGTGGATCCCCAATATAAATCAAATTGACCTATACCTGCGAACCTTAAGTATGGCAACTCACTACTTGCTGGTAAGTACCAGTCATCATATCCATTTAATGAATAGTTAGCTGCTAATTCTGCTGCAGTTCCGGATTGTGAACAGCCCGCAAGAATACTTTCAGTATTTAATGCTCCTGATCCAATCCCAGTTCCATCAGCACCTTGTATAAATGTTCCTGTACAACCCCATTCCGCAGAATCAGATTGATCTACCGGTGCTGCCTCTAATCCATGCATACCGTCATCTGCAACATATATTACAATACCACCGGCAGGCCCCGAGTCGCCTACCGATACATAACTTGGGCAAAACTCTGGCATTGTTATATTACTGCTACCAAAGCGATAATATAATATTCGATATAAATCGCATACTTCAGATGTTCGATCATCGCTAGAATTTCCTGGAGGGCCTTGATCTCCCTGAATGCCCTGTGGACCAGGATCACCTTTTTCACCCTTAGGGCCAGGAATTAGCTGTATGTTACTAATAAGTTCACGAAGAATGGCGACTTCAGATTCTAGTGCCTGAATACGGCTATTATTCCCGTTTATTTTATTATCATTTTCATGTATTCGATTATCATTGTGATCTGATTTTGATTTTGCCATAGTGGCCTTAGAATCTATGTCTAATATTGTGGCATCATCTACAGCCATAGCAATGGAAGGGAAAAATAATAAAAAAAGTATTATTGATTTCATGATCGCACTCCTTACGTATTGTTATATAGCTATCGATTTGTGATAGTTATTTATTTTGTATAATATAACTTAATAATGAGCACTTCGGTCACTCCAAAATACACCCTGCACTTTTTATCTGCAAGTTGCATTTGTACGTGGGTTAAAATCAGATGCAAGTTATAAGGCCAGATAAGTCTGTATTGGTGCAATTCAGCAGTCGAAAAGTTACGGTAGTAAACAGACACTTAAACAATACCTGATATACACCATAAAACGCATCATATATCTTAAGAATCCATTGGTTACCTCCGTAGTCGTAAAATTGTTAATAATCTATGACCAGTTCTTGCTAATAATTTAGTTATGGTATTTTTATTTCAATCCAGATATCCAGTAGATCAGATACCGTCTTATTATCAAAATTTTGTGAAATATCTTCCCATAAATAGCTAGCAGGTACTATATTTACTGAAATAACATCGTCTGCTGAAGTGTTCTTTAAAATAGGCCATGCATTACCGAGCACCAGACTTTCAACAATTCCCTCCTGCTCTACATAAACTCGCGCAACCCCAGAGACAAGATCTGGCGCAATATTAATGACATCGTTATTCTTGATATCTATGTTGTTTTTTATCAAATTTTGCCAGTGGTCAGGCATATCGTTTTTAAGCGACAAGATTTTTATAACCTTATTAGCCTCAACATAGGATTTAAACATGCCCATTCGTTCTTTTTCACATTGAACTCTAAGGACACCACTATCATCTTCTCTTGCAGTATATCGTATGGTTAATAGAACATCTGTAATGGTGTTATAGTTAAAATGATTTGTATCTTTAGGTAGTTCCAGCCCCCAGTTGCTAATAACACCTGCCCCTTCGAATGGTAAGTATTGTGACCCGGACAGGTTAACCTCAAATAATCCTGAATCATTATTTGCACTACTGGTTGCAATATTCTGTCTGGATGACGCCCAGTCTCTTTTAAATCGAGAGTCGTTGTCTACCTTCTCTGCATATCCTTCAGTTACATCTGAAGATATTCTTATACGGTGATTTTGCAGGATAACTTTGCAATTAATATTAGTATATGGACCGGTAACACAAGGTATTGTAATACTAGCGTGTTTAATTCGTCTCATATAATGACCTGCATAGTCCATATCAAACAAGGATTCAGGTAAGACGAAATAACTGCTAGACTGGACAGGCAGAATAATGCGCGATGATAAGCGCGGCTTTATTAATAACCAGCTACCGCCAATACTCGAACGACTTAATATCGAAGCCAAACACTGGCATTACATGACACAACATTTTGAAAGCCACTTCAAAGGCCTGGTCGGTTCCGCTTTCAAACTAAAACAAGCCTGCCAGACATTAGGCTACCTGCGAACACCGGGATTAACGCCCTGTCGAGAACGATTGCCTTAAACACTAACACAACAACACCCCTTCCTGTATTCGGTAAACACCGATAGCTGCACTCGCCTGCAGTAAGGGCATTCACGTAAAAAGACCGCAGGCACCTTAATTTTTAAAATTTCGTAAGCTATAAAAATACTTTGAACTTGAATAAAGGGATTTTTTGTTATGCTTTTATTATTATGGGTGTCTTATCTATTACGTTCTTTGAACTTGAATAAAGGGATTTTTTGTTATGCTTTGATTAGTGTGGGTGTCTTATTTATTAATGGGTGTCTTATTTATTAATGACTGTCCCGGTAAGACGGATCAAGCACACTACGCGACAATCTCAGCATCAGCGACTCAGCATTTTCAGCCGTTAACAAGCGGCTATCCTGATGAAAATTAAGCCACAGTTTTCTCAGCCCCGGAAATCGCCTTATCGCTTTTAATTCAATACGTAAGTCTTCTACTAAACCAATCATACTGCGCTGCATTAAATTAAAACTGCTGAACTCAAGCGTCACATCACGATGTAGCAAGTGCAATGCCGCATGCACAGCCGCCGCGCGAAAATAATATTGTGCATAGTGACCTGAACTAACCTGTTGACTCAGATAAATATGGTCGTTAACAATATAACTGATCGCTTTAACAGACTGATCAACTGACTCTGCCTGGTACAGTGCAAAACCTTTACCCCATAACGCACGCAGATATAACTCTGTTGTTCTTTTCGCTTTTTTAAGCTGTACAGACTCGTTCATCATTTTATTACTAGAATGTCTGCAGTATATAATATACCGGATACCCATATTGAGTATCCGGCAAGCTACTTGCTACCGGTGTCCTGTATTCGTCTCTTCATTTGGTATACCATCAATAGGGCATTGGGCAACCCCAACCGTCTTGCGCGTGATCTTTTCAGCATCTTCCTTAGCCTTCATCGGATCATTCACCCAGGTGCGGTAAAACTCATAAGGACATTCAGCAACACCCTGATCACCTTCACCAGAATTAATTTTTCCTGTATAGCCTCGATGCATCAGTTTGAACAGATGGTTCTGTGACTGCCAGGTTTTCCGCGCATCACGTATCTGTGACACTGATAACTCGGCATACTGAATACCGTACTCCTCTTCTCCGCACTCACCCAGCGTATGCCCATCAAAACCGACTATTGCTGAATGACCAAAATATGAATACACACCATCAAAACCTGTGGCATTGGCAACCGCGACATAAGTATTGTTCATCCAAGCCATGGCTTTTGATACAATCACCTGCTGTTCTTTTGATGGATACATGTAACCCTGACATCTTACAATGAGTTCTGCACCACGCATTGAACAGTCGCGCCAGATTTCCGGGTAGTTACCGTCATCACATATGATCAGACTCACCATTAATCCCTTCGGTCCTTCAGATACATATGTACTGTCACCAGGATACCAGCCTTCAACCGGACACCACGGCATTATTTTGCGATATTTCTGAACAATTTCTCCCTCATTATTCATTAGTATCAGGGTATTATAAGGTGCTTTGTTAGGATGATCTTCATGCCGCTCACCGGTTAATGAAAACACACCCCAGGTATTTGCTTTCCGACAGGCTTCTGCAAAAATATCCGTTTCTTCACCCGGAATTGTTGAAGCCGTTTCGTACATTTCTTTTGCATCATACATAATGCCGTGAGTGCTGTACTCTGGAAATATAACCAGATCCATTCCTGGTAATCCTCGTTTCATACCAACCAACATGTCTGCGATTTTTCTGGCGTTATCCAGCACCTCGGCCTTTGTATGCAAACATGGCATTTTATAATTAACGACTGCTACTCCAACCGTATCGCTACTTGATGATATATCACCGTGTCTCATTTTTTTACCCCGTTAAACTTAATATACTTACACCGACAAATATTTACTGATTTGTTCAGTATCTACGTCTTTTCTTAAATCTTCATGGATGAAATTGCCTTTATCAATCACAATCAACCTGTCAGCTATCGCCATGGTAAAACTCAGAACCTGCTCTGATACAATGATTGTGATATCACGCAATTGCTGGATCTCATTTAGAATCTTGGCAATGTCTTTTATAATTGATGGCTGAATACCTTCAGTCGGCTCATCCAGAAGCAACACTTTTGGGTTAGTTACCAGCGCTCTTGCTATGGCAAGCTGCTGTTGCTGACCACCCGAAAGATTTCCTCCTTTACGATGCCGCATATCGTGCAGCACCGGAAACAGCGAAAAAATGTCGTCGGGAATTTTTTTTACTCCGGACACTCCCATGCCAGTTTCAATATTTTCCTGTACTGATAATGACGGAAAAATCATCCTGCCTTGTGGGACATAGGCGATGCCGTTTTCAACACGCTGAAAACTTTCGTTTTTAGTGACGTCAACTCCATCTACTTTAATGCTGCCTTTCCCAGCCTCCAGTATTCCAATAAGAGACTTGAACAGAGTTGTTTTACCCATGCCATTTCGCCCCATAATGGCAAGCGTTTCATTTTTTTTTGCTTCGAAGTTAATCCCGTGAATGACTTCACTCTGACCATAACTAACATGCAAATCTTTTACTTCAAGCATATTCAATGCTCCCTATATTAGTTAGCTTATTCATTCTAATGCCCCAGATATACTTCAATAACAGCAGGATCGTTCTGAACACTTTTCATATTACCTTCCGCCAGAATCCTCCCCTGATGAAGCACCGTGACCTTATCTGCAATTTTTTCTACAAAATCCATGTCGTGTTCAATTACCAGAACAGATCGGCCCTTCGAAATATTTTTCAGTAATTCAGCCGTTTGCTGTCGTTCACTGACACTCATTCCGGCAACCGGTTCATCCAGCATCAACAACTCTGGATCCTGAATAAGCAGCATACCAATCTCAAGCCACTGTTTTTGACCATGGCTTAACAATGCAGCTTCCATATCCAGAAAATCTTCAAGGAATATCTCTTTGGCAATCTCAAGTATTCGTGCGTCAATTTCTTCTGTACGTTTAAATACTAAAGATCCAAAGACACTTCTTCCTTTTGGGTACGACACCTCAAGATTATCAAACACAGAAAGGTTTTCATAAATAGAAGGCGTCTGGAATTTTCTGCCGACACCTGCATGCACAATTTCATGCTCCGATAATTTTGTGAGTTCCTTATTCTTAAACATGATACTGCCATCTGTAGATTTTGTTTTTCCACAAATTAAATCAAGAACCGTAGTCTTTCCTGCTCCATTAGGGCCAATCACGACCCTTAATTCATTTTTATCAATATATAAATTAAGACCGTCGACTGCTTTAAAACCATCAAAAGATACGGTTAAATCCTCAATCGCCAGCGTGTAATCTGAAATACTCATGATAATTACTCCCGGCCTGCTGCTTCACTGACCACTTCTGGTTCAGATCTGCTCTTTGATTTTAAGAATCGTTTCAACGACGAAATACACTTATTGCTTTTAAAGCAACCCGTTACTTTCGATCCATGTTTTTCCCAGATACCAGCCAGTCCGTTTGGAAAAAACATAACAACCGAAATAAACAAGCCACCCATCAGAAACAGCCATATCTCTGGATAGGTCTCAGAAAATATTGTTTTTCCAAAATTAACTGCGAGCGTTCCGTAAACAACACCGATCAGCGACATACGTCCACCAACAGCAGCAAAAATTACCATTTCAATCGATGGTACGATGCCAACAAAAGAGGGCGACATAAAACCGACCTGTAATGTAAACATGGCTCCACCGATCGCCGATATCATTGCTGATATGCAAAAGATAAATATCTTAAAATTGGAAACGTCATAGCCAGAAAAACGAACTCTGTCTTCTTTGTCTCTCATCGCCAGCAACAATCGTCCGAATTTACTCGTCAGAATATACCGGCTCAGAAAGATAACCCCGAATAATAATATGGCATTAATAAAGTACAGAATATATTTTGCTGAATCACTTCTGATATCCCATCCATTTAAGGTTCTGAGATCTGTAATACCATTAATACCACCGGTATAACCCTGCTGACCGACAATCAGTACAGTAAGAATCAGTGCAATGATCTGGGTAATGATTGCAAAATACACACCACCCACTCTGCGCTTAAACATCGAGAAGCCGATAATAAACGCAAAGATAGTCGGTATGACTAATACCGCCAGCAATGTGAAACTAAAGCTGGTAAACGGCTGCCAGAACATAGGCAGTTCCGTCAGCTGATTCCAGTCCATAAAATCAGGTATACCTGGTGTTGACTGAATAGCTGTATTTTCTGGGCTGGAAGCCTCCAATTTCAGGAACATGGCCATGCAATATCCACCCAACCCGAAAAATATTCCCTGTCCAAGACTTAAAATACCACCATAGCCCCATAGCAATACCAGACTCACTGCAGCAAATGCGTATGTCAGGTATTTGCCAACCAGATTTAGCCTGAACAAATCCAACCCAACCGGTAAGATTACGAAAATCAGGGCTGCCAGTATGGCAATGCCTATCATTCCGTTCTTACCACCTAATAATCTTTCATATATAAAATTCATGATTTTTCCTGGCTCGTTTATTTGCGCACTTTAATTGAAAACAATCCTTCCGGACGCATCATCAGGAACACCACTATCGTCAGTAGTGTAATGACTTTTGCCATCGACCCGCTGATAAAAAATTCCAGTATTGACTGCGCCTGTGCAATCGAAAATGCTGACGCAATGGTTCCAAACAGACTTGCTGCACCACCAAAAACCACAACCATAAACGTATCAACTATATACAGTGAACCTGTTGTCGGACCGGTTGATGCGATAGTTGTAAATGCTGCTCCTGCAATACCTGCTATGCCACAACCAAGCGCGAATGTAAGCCGATCAATTTTTTTAGTATTAATCCCGACTGCGCCACTCATTACTCTGTTTTGTGTTGTTGCACGTACACGCAAGCCCCATGTTGAGCGGTACATCAATATAAACACGCCTAAAGTAACAAAAGCCGTTAGTCCCAGCACAAAAATACCATTCAACGGAATATCTATAGTCTCTGTTGGTTGATACGAACCAAGCAACCATTCAGGTAATGTAGGACTTACTTCACGCGCACCAAATACCGAACGAAATATTTGCTGCATTATTAAACTCAGACCCCATGTCGCAAGCAATGTATCAAGAGGTCTTTTATATAAATGTCTAATCAACGCAAACTCTGCCAGATAACCAAGCAGCCCTGCTATAATAAAAGACAAAATAATTGCAAAAATAAAATAGTACTGAACAAACGCAGGGAAATATTGCTCACTCATTGCTGACAGCAGGTACGTTGTATAGGCACCTACTGCCATAAATTCACCATGGGCCATATTTATAACGCCCATTTGCCCAAAAATTATCGCCAGACCCAGCGCCATAAGTAAAAGCACACTAAACAGACTGAAACCAGCGAAGCCTTGCATTGCAAAAATTGATATCAATTCTTGTGTTGTATAGTCACTCATAACTAACACTCCGCATTAATAAATAAACTTATTATTTCTTTGATTATTGCCAACTTCCCTGTCAGCATATTTATTTCAGATAGCAATCACCTGACGCTTACTGATAACCTTTTGGAAACGGATTAGGCTCGATAAGATCTGATTCGAACACTACTGTTGCCTGACCATCTTCATTCCATTGTGCAACACGAGTTTTACTCCACAAATGGTGATTCTTATGAAGCTTTACGTAACCTTCTGGCGCAGTTTTCAGCTCAATATCACCCTTCTCAGATTCAGCAACCACTTTATCAACATCGAAGCTACCTGCCCTCTCAACGGCCGCTTTCCATAACCACGGACCAAGATATGCTGCCTGCGTTACATCGCCTATCACACTGTCTTCACCGTGCATTTTTTTGAATTCTTTAACGAATTTCATGTTGTTACTATTGGTCTGGCTCTGGAAATATTTCATTACAGAATAGAATCCTTTAAGATTCTGACCACCAATACCAAGCACTTCATCTTCTGTAACTGATAACGTCAGCAAAGTTTGTTTTTTACCGGTAATTCCCGCAGCTTTAAGCTGTTTAAACCAAGCCACGTTACTACCACCTACAACGGCAGCATAAATAACATCAGGCTTTTTAAGTCTGATTTTGTTTATCGTTGAACCGAATTGAGTATTACCAAGTGGCTTATAATCCTCACCAACAACTCGACCACCTAATACTTTTTCAATATGTTTTCTGGCAATTTTCATTGTAGTCCGTGGCCAGATATAATCAGAACCAATCAGATAAAATGTTTTTGCCTTTTTTTCTTTAGCTACCCAGTCAAGGCCTGCAAGAATTTGCTGCGTGGCTTCCTGGCCGGTATAAATTACGTTGTGTGACTGCTCAAGACCCTCATAAAATGTCGGGTAGTACAACAAGCCATTTTCTTTTTCAAAAACAGGCAGCGCTGCTTTTCTTGATGCGGATGTCCAGCAACCAAATACCGCAGCTACTTTATCTTTTACCAGAAGTTTTCTTGATTTTTCAGCAAAGGTTGGCCAGTCACTTGCACCGTCTTCCTGAATATATTCAATTTGTCTTCCTAAGATACCACCTGATTCATTAATCTGTTTAATTGCAAGTTTTTCAGCTTCCTGAGCACCGGTTTCACTGATTGCCATAGTTCCTGTCAGTGAATGAAGAATACCGACCTTTACTGTTTTATCAGTCACTGCTAGGCCTGTAGTATTTACTCCGGCAGCTACTGCAGTATTTATATTTGCAGTCATACTGACACCCAGCACGGCCCCCATTAAATATCCTAGTTTTGAAAACATAAATTTAGATTTCATTTTTTCTTAGCCCTCGATTAGCAATTATTCATCTGTTTAAATTAGCCGATGCACTCAATTGGTGAGAATCGGGCAGCATCATGCCGCTGTGTAATATATTGCAACCGTCATGCCAATAATAAAAATTACCTTTGTATCAACGCTTTTGACGGAATAAAATGAAGTCTTTACTAGAGCCCGTGTATATAACAAAAGAAAGTTAATCTATAACGTCTCTCAGCGTGGGCAATACAAGTACAGATTGAATAATAAATGCGACATTTTTGTGCATTAATTATTTACGCGCTATATTTTGATGCCTAATTCAGTATAAATTATTATAAAAAAAGCCGGATTAAAATAATCCGGCTTTGACCAAGAAAACTACAAGTCTTTATTATAATTTTTTCTGATCAGCCTAGCATCCACGGGCGACTGCCCTGACTTATTTGTTGGTAAGCTCCTTTGTTTTTTTCTTCTGACTCATGCTTGCAGTGTTTATCACTACATTCATGTTTCCTGCTTACTTTAAGTGGCTCATAAATTGCCCGCTCATTTCTTTCTCTGGCAATTCTCTCTTCATTTTTAAGTATTCGTAACTGCGGTGCAGAAATAAGCCGAGGTGATGGTGAATTACATTCCGGACACACTCTTAACGGTGAGTATTCCTGCAAAGACATCTGCTCTTCAAACTCGTTCTGACAACTCGGGCATTTGTATTCATAAATTGGCATTTTAGACTCCTGATTCTGTCTGCACATTAATAAGACCCCGCGTTACACAGGGCCTTAACTGTGTTTAACTGCTGGTTTTTGCCAGATCGGTTCCGGGCTCAATTAATATCGACGGTCCCTCTTCTTTAATATTAATATCACCTTCAAAAATTTCTGTCGGTAGCCACAATGTTGCACAGGCATTTGGTATATCCACAATTCCACTTATATGACCTTCTACCGGTGCGGTACCTAAAATTGCATAAGCCTGCTCGCCGGTATAACCATGAAGTTTCAAATGTTCTATCGCGTTCAGACAAGCCTGCCTGTATGCAACATGAGCATCAAGATAGTGCTGACCACCTTCTTCATCTACCGAAATACCTTCAAAAATTAAATAGTTGCTGTATCGTGGTTCCATTGGGCTGGGCTTAAAAATTGGATTCTTGACGTTATATTTTTTCATACCGCCTTTTACCAGACCAACTCGAACATCGAGGTAACCAGCCATTTCTATCGCACCGCAGAATGTTATTTCACCATCACCCTGCGAGAAATGAAGATCACCCATTGATAAACCTCCATCTTTTACATACACAGGAAAATACACACGTGAACCGCGTGACAGGTTTTTTATATCACAGTTACCACCATGCTCGCGTGGAGGAACGGTTCTCGCTCCTTCTTTCGCCGCTTCTGCTGCTTCTGCCGGCTTCATTCTTCCCATTACTGCTGTTTCGGCATAAGGCAAAGTAGCCAGTGGCGGAACGCGATCCGGATCTGTAGCAACAAGTCCGCCTTCACGCTCATTCCATTCATCAAGCAATTCCTTAGATGGCAAACAACCAATCAGCCCGGGATGCATAATACCGGCGAACTCTACGCCTGGAATGTGTCTTGATGAAGCATAGATACCGTGAAAGTCCCAGCATGCTTTATTTGCATCAGGATAATGTTCGGTTAAAAAACCGCCGCCATTTTCTTTTGCAAACAGGCCAGTAAAACCCCAGTCTGATTCTTTAAGAACACCGACATCCAGAATATCCACAACCATTAAGTCACCTGGCTCTGCACCTTCGACACCAATTGGTCCACTTAGATAATGCACCTGTGTCAAATCAACATCTCTTATATCATCGGCGCAGTCATCATTTTTTATCTGCCCGCCTGTCCAGTCCAGACATTCGACACGAAACTCATCACCGGGCTTTACCATGCTCACCATTGGAATATCTGGATGCCAGCGATTATGTATTACACCATCCTGCTCATCTGCCGGTTTAGTAACATCAATTTTAATGATTGTTTCCATTTTTTTTACCTCTTCATAGATTTATACAATTTGTCTAATGAAGAACGCTGTGATGGATGGCTTTTCAAAAAGCTAACCATATCTAGTAGTTTCGAGTTCACCTGACAACAGTTTATCTAACTACTTACGTTCGTCTGAAATTGATCATTGCAATCCATGTGCCAACACAACATGCACTCAAATCAGTCTATTAATACAGCCGCACCCTATGTTATTGTTTTTTTCTGCACAGTATCTGTGCGTATTTCTTCAGTCATGCACAGCCCTATTACATTTCTACTAGCGCAGACAATCACCACATATACTCATCTGCCGCAATGCTTAAGCTGAAACTTTATGACCCGCACAATATGCAACTAAAAAAGCCGGCATATAGCCGGCTTTTTTAGTTGCATAATTTAATTAATCTACCAATCCTAACTGCTTGTTTTCAGCATCCCCTGATCGGTAATAAAGTCAATTATTTCAGCCAGACCTTGACCTGTTTTTAAATTAGAAAATATAAACGGCCGTTCACCGCGCATTTTTTTTGCATCGCGTTCCATTACCTCCAGCGATGCACCGACATAAGGCGCCAGATCGATTTTATTTATTACCAATAAATCTGATTTTGTTATTCCCGGCCCGCCTTTTCTTGGGATTTTATCCCCTGCTGATACATCGATCACATATATCGTAAGATCAGAAAGTTCGGGGCTAAATGTCGCACTGAGATTATCACCACCACTTTCTACCAGTACGAAATCAAGATTCTCAAATTTTTCACTCAGCTGCGCAACTGCAGCCAAATTCATTGAAGCATCTTCCCGAATCGCAGTATGCGGACATCCACCTGTTTCAACACCGATAATCCGCTCTGCATCGAGCGCATTATTTTTCATAAGAAACTGTGCATCTTCTTTCGTATAAATATCATTAGTCACCACCGCGATGTTATATACATCCCGGAGTGAGCCGCATAAAGCCTGTAATAATGCAGTCTTTCCAGAACCAACCGGTCCACCAACCCCTATTCGTAACACTTTATCTTTTGTCATTTTTTTACCCTGTAAAAATTCTATTATGACCGAAATAACCGGCTGTACTGTGTTTCATGGAAGGCACTGGCCATTGCCAGACCTGGCAGTGCGCCTCCTAATTCATTATCTGGCAACATTTTTGCTCGCCTGCATAACGGCTCTATACAGTCACCCAAATGAAGTAACATTTTCTGCCCTGCCGTCTGACCCATTGATAACAGTTTCACTGCTGCTGCTACCATATTTTCACACCAGGCCCATATAAACCCAGCAACAGCATCATCTGATGAAATTCTCCAGCGCTGACAAACCAGTGCATACAATGTTACATAACTGACTTTTTGGCGTTGCCATTGTGCCGCTCCCTCTACTTCAAGGTCTGTTAACAAACGGGTCAATGCATAGCCAACCTGACAATCTTCGTCATGCAGTTCAGCCGATTCACGAAACGCCAGCAGTGTTGAATTCCATTTTCTAACCGACTGTATATTTTCACTCTGCCACGCCTGCATTAAACGATATAGCACTGCCAGATCAAGATTTGCCAGTCCGAAGTTCATCTGTGCAGTCAGCCATTCTTCAATATCGCTTTCTGTTTTTAACTGACCTGAATCAATTGCGTATTCAAGACTTTGTGAATAACTGAACGAACCAATGGGCAAGGCAGGACTAATTAACTGCCATAAGCGAATCATTGAAAGCTGCTTACTCATGTTTTAGTGCTCATGCTGCTGATCACCATGTCTATGGCCGCCACCGTATGCACCGGCTTCTGGTTCAAACGCAGCCTTTTCAACCATTACATCCAGACCAAGGCCGTTAATCATTTCATCTAGCACATGATCATGCTGATATCTTATCCAGCTTTCCGAAATTTGCAGACTGACATGCCGATTACCCAGATGATAACTAGCACGTGCCAGCTCTAGCGGGCTGTGACTATAGACCGTTGATACGGTTTCATCTGCCGCGATTACTTCAACAATCTCACCGGTGTTTGTTTTTAAACAGTCTCCACCTCTCAGTAAATTTCCTCTGGGTAAAATAACTGCCACATCACTGCCATCATCGAGCACGGTTTTAAATCGACTCTTCTGTCGTAGTTCAAACGGCAGTGTTAATGTGAATGCTGCCGTCTGTTTTTTTTCACATACGAGATTAATTTCTCTCATTGATATTTATCCGTTAATATTTGATCGTTAAAATAGGAAATAGCGCTGCGCCATTGGCAAAATTTCTGCCGCTTCACATACCAGGAGCTCACCGTCTGCACGCACCTCATAGGTCTGAGAATCTACTTCTATTTGTGGCTGGTAGTCATTTAACAGCATGTCTTTTTTTCTTATGCTTCGCGTGTTACTCACGGGCCTTACAATGGATTTAAGCCCCAGCTTAGTTTTAATATCACTTTCAAAAGCAAATTTTGAGACAAAAGTTATCGAAGTATTATGACAAGCCTTTCCATAAGCGCCGAACATTTTTCGGTAATGCACCGGCTGTGGTGTCGGAATTGAAGCGTTCGGATCTCCCATAGGCGCTGCCGCAATCATGCCGCCTTTAATAATCAGTGCCGGTTTGGTTGCAAAAAAAGCTGGTTTCCATAAAACCAGATCCGCCAGCTTTCCGACTTCCACTGAGCCCACGTCCTCTGCGATACCGTGTGTGATGGCCGGATTTATTGTGTATTTTGCAACATAGCGTTTTGCACGCTGGTTATCATTGCGCTCACTATCGCCTTTTAATGCCCCTCGCTGTTGTTTCATTTTATGTGCTGTTTGCCATGTGCGAATTAAAACCTCGCCGACTCGGCCCATGGCCTGCGAGTCTGATGCGATCATCGAAAACGCGCCAAGATCATGCAATATATCTTCTGCTGCGATCGTTTCTTTTCGGATGCGCGAGTCTGCAAACGCAACGTCTTCTGCAATATTCGGGTCGAGATGATGACATACCATCAGCATATCAAGATGCTCGTCGACAGTGTTTACTGTATAAGGACGTGTCGGATTGGTACTTGACGGCAGCACATTTGACTCGCCACAAGCTTTTATAATATCAGGCGCGTGTCCGCCACCCGCCCCTTCCGTGTGATATGTATGAATAGCACGGCCTTTAAACGCAGACAGAGTATCTTCAACAAAACCCGATTCGTTTAGCGTGTCTGTATGAATCGCTACCTGTACATCGTATTTTTCTGCCACCGACAAACAGTTATCTATCGACGCCGGTGTAGTACCCCAGTCTTCATGTAATTTAAGGCCCATCGCACCGGCTTCAAGCTGTTCTTCCAGTGCTAATGGCAAACTTGCATTGCCTTTTCCAAGAAAGCCCAGGTTCATTGGAAACTCATCGGCAGCTTCCAACATACGATGTAAGTTCCAGATGCCCGGTGTACAGGTTGTTGCATTTGTCCCTGTCGCCGGGCCGGTTCCACCACCCAGCATCGTGGTAACACCCGACATTAATGCTTCTTCAATTTGTTGGGGGCATATAAAATGAATGTGTGAATCAACACCTCCAGCCGTTACTATATTTCCTTCACTGGCTATGACTTCTGTTCCCGGGCCAACAACAATATCAACACCCGGCTGCACATCCGGGTTTCCGGCTTTACCAATCGCTACAATTCGACCAGCCTTAATACCGATATCAGCCTTTACAATACCCCAGTAGTCTAAAATCAATGCATTGGTTATTACCACATCAACAGTTTCAACACAGCTTACCTGACTCTGCCCCATGCCATCACGAATTACTTTTCCGCCACCAAATTTTACTTCCTCACCATAAGTCGTCAGATCTTTTTCAACCTCGATGATTAATTCGGTATCCGCCAGACGAACCCTGTCCCCAACAGTAGGCCCATACATTTCAGCATAAGCTGTTTTATTTATTGTCACCATATCAGGACTCCAGAGCCGCCATTATTTCACCACGAAAACCATACACTTCACGTTTGCCTGCATAAGCAACCAGTTCAACCTGACGTGACTGCCCCGGTTCAAAACGTACCGCCGTACCTGCTGCAATGTTTAATCTGAAGCCTCTGGTTTGTTCTCGTTCAAACACCAGCGCCGGATTGGTTTCATAAAAATGATAATGTGAACCAACCTGAACAGGCCGGTCTCCGCTATTTGCCACAGAAACACTCACTGTATCTCTGCCAATATTTAGTTCAATGCTGCCGTCATCTATCAATAATTCACCGGGTTTCATTTTTTACCTCTTTACACGATAGGCTGATGAACAGTAACCAGCTTAGTTCCATCAGGGAATGTGGCCTCTACTTGCACTTCGTCAATCATTTCTTCAATTCCATCCATGACCTCTTCGCTTCTTAATAAAGTAGCGCCATAACTCATAAGCTCTGCCACAGTCTTACCCTCACGTGCCCCCTCCATAATCGCACAGGAGATATATGCCACTGCTTCCGGATAATTCAGCTTTAAACCTTTGTCTTTTCGCCTTTCAGCCAACAGACCTGCTGTAAACAGCAAAAGTTTATCTTTTTCTCTTGGTGATAATTCCATCGTTTTCTCTCTTTTATCAGGTGGACCAAATTCGCGGTACACATGTTTTTAGTTTTTTTTGTTTATCTCTGACAACAGACCAAATCTGCGTAAAATATTCTTTTGCCTGCTCCGCCGAGTTACCCAGATAACGACACACAAGAAGATCGTTTATGAGAGTTACTGATATACTTTTTTCTGTTTTGTTATGCCATACATCCTGCAACACATCACGTGCCTCTTTATCTATTTGTGTCGCCAACAGCGTACCAAATACAGTATTGTTATTTAATCCGCATCTTGCCCGTAGTAAATCAGAGTTTCCTTCAAGGCTGTTAGTTTCTAAATACAATGGAGATCCCTCTCGATACACTCGCATTTGCTGGATGATTTTTCCCTCTGTATATTTTTCTCCTGCCGCAGGCCGTCCTAGGCAATTAATCTCCCAGCCGCAAAACATCGCCCTTTCAGATAACTCTATCTCTGTTACCAGTTCACTACGACAGGCATTAAAAAATATTGTTTCCTGCGGGAACCACTCTAAGAAGCAGTTATCGGCCACTTTAAATCGTTGCTTCTGAACCGCTTTCAACAAACCACTACGATAAAATTTTCCTGCTGATGGCGTCGTAGCCAGTACATGGGAACCTTCATCAAGTGTCATATTTATTTCTAATTTATCACCACCTACCAGACCACCAGGCGGATGAATAAGATAAACATGACAGACCGACCCTTCTGGGTAGAAAGGCCGCTGCACTCTCAGCGGGCCATAGTGTTCGCGTTGTGCGAGCACTGTTTTTTCATTTTTGTTTTTAAACCACAGAGACAATTTCGCCTTCCATTCAGGCTCACAGTTTTCAGGTTTAACGGCTAACAAGATGCCACCCCACCACAATACTAAAAGCAGCCAGAAATATCTTCAGAGCCGCAGCCAGATAAACACCGCGACGATTTAATTTTTCCATAACAAAACCAAAAGCACCACCAAAGCAGACCATGGCAATAAAGACACCGACACTAAAGACACCGATGTAGTATATTGAATACAGGAATTGAGTATCTTGCATAACAGGTATCAGTGCTAACAACGAGGCTGATCCCGCCACTCCATGCAGACCACCGACAAAATAGGCCTTATGCTCATGCTGATGCTCTGTAATAGTCTTATCATTTTCAGCATGCCAGTGTAAATGTGCAGCCATACCCTGATGACGATGAAAATGAAATCGCATTTTATGTTTCTTGATTTTTATAATAAGCAAGATGCCCAGAATAATAAGCAACAGACCCACTAGCCGTTCTGCCACATCTGCCACATTTTGTATCGATGATGCTATTGAGTGGCTCGCAATCTCAAACACAGCGACCAGACTCAATAAAATCAATGCATGGCCCGTTGACCATTTAAGCGCATAACGCAGACTTTTTTGCAAGCTCGACTGATCCGATGACAACACTGACACGGCAATAATATGATCAGCATCTAACGCGTGTATCAGCCCCAGAGCAAATGCCACCATGACAAGACTAGACATTTCTTCAATCATTTTTATCCTGCTTTTTATAACCACCTTATTCTCTTGCTACAGCAAAGCAAATATCAGACCAGTTTAGAAAAGTCTTTAATAACAGGTACTTAATTATTTCAATCACCGGTCTGGTGCGTTAAATAAGGGCCATCGCACCAGATCAGTGCAGACAATTATTGCAATAATAAAAGCTAAGTGTACTAATTATTATTCAGAATCGAATTCATAAGCAGCATGCTGATTACTAAAAATTCATCGGGCATACTTATGACGTCATTAATTTGCGGGGTTATATTCCAGCCGTTATTAACTGCCGAAATAACAGCATACTATCGTGAGACCGACTTATGGGATAAGCAGTCTCGTTACAAACATTGCTAAATTCCTTTTAGCAACAACGCTTACAATATATCTTGTCGACTAATTTTCATGCGCCTAATGCGATTATAATCACATTTATGTGGCTGGATCTTTAATCAAGGTCACATCGTTTATTTTCATGTATTGCAACCGCTCTTAACTTAAAATCCAGAGACCAACCGATCTTCTAGTCAAATAAAGGCTTTCGCTTTAACGGGCATTGCATAATATCACCATCCATTCCCAAACATTCGTAGATCGCATCCAATGCCTGCTCTTCGGTTGGGAAAATATTTTCTTCTGCTATCACCTCTATCAAATGAGTTGCCCGCATCACATCAAGTATCTGCTTTTTAAGGCCACTAAATACCACGGTAATATTATTTTCATTGAAGCGCTCAACCAGATGGTGCAATACTTCTTCACCAGATGCATCAATTTGATTTATACCATCACTAACCACCAGAATATATTTTGCATCTTTATGTTCAGCAACTGCCTTAAGCATAGCGTCTTCAAAATAGGCAACGTTGGCAAAATACAAAGAGCCGTCAAACCGAATTGCGATAATTTTGTCATCGGTTTCCAAATCATCACAGACTGAAACATCACGCAAGATACGACCTTTATAGCGACCCAATATAGCTACCCGTGGCCGCATCGTGCGATACAAATACAAAACCACCGCTAAAGACGCACCCAGAATAATGCCGTGATCCAATTTAGGCGCGAAGCCTATGGTTGCAACAAATGTTATGATGGCGGCAATCCCATCGTGAAAATTTGCGCGCCAGATGTGTTTGACAGAAACCAGATTAATTAAGCCGAATACTGCCATGATGACAACAGCTGCTAGCGTCGCTTTAGGCAAGTGATATAACAACGGTGTTAAAAACAACAGGGTAATGACCACAATAACAGCCGTTACCACTGATGAGAATCCTGTTTTTGCACCGGCATTAAGGTTTACTGCGGAGCGTGAAAACGAACCTGACGATGGATAGGATTGAAAGAAACTACCAACAATATTTCCCAGCCCCTGACCCATTAATTCCTGGTTAGGATTCACTCTGTCCTTGGTTTTTGCAGCCATCGCTTTCGCGATCGAGATTGCTTCCATAAAACCAACCATAGCGATAATGATGGCACCTATCATCAAATGACTGAATGCCTGATAGCTGAATGCCGGCATTACAAATCCCGGCAATCCTTCCGGTATACCACCCACCACCTTGCCACCAAGGGTTTCAAAACCTGTCAGGTAACTGGCGACTGTGGTTGCTGCAACCGCTATCAGAACCCCTGGATATTTTGGGAAGTATCGCTTCACAATAATCATAATGGCAAAAGCACTTAGTCCCATCAAAAAGGTCGCCAAGTGTGTTTCAGTCAGGTTCTGAATCACACCCCATATACGCACCGACAAAAAGTGATCACTGGCATCACCTGGCATTGCAACACCAAATATTTTTGAAACCTGTGTTAAGCCAATAAACAATGCCGCCGCATTAGTAAACCCAACAATAACCGGGTGCGATAAGAAATTAACAATAGCGCCGAGTCTAAATGCACCCAAAGCAAACTGAAACAAGCCCACCAACAAGGTTAAAAACATCGCGGTAGGAATATACATCGCCATGTATTGTTCTGGCGTATAGCCCGATGGCATCATCAGTATCACTACCGGTGTTAATGTAGTCGCGGTCATGGTTGATACTACTGCTACTGGCCCGGTACCAAGCTGTCGTGATGAGCCCCACAGAGCAGCTACAAACACGGGCACGAATGAAATATATAAACCATAAACTTCCGGCAAGCCGGCCAGCGTTGCATAGGCCATTGACTGAGGTATTAATACTAAGGCAACTGTTAAGCCGGCGACTAAATCAGCTCGTATAACTTTTGGGTCTTTTAATTCATGAATCCATGTTAGAAATGGAAAAAGCTTTTTAATCATTACAAATTTCCCCAAACTTTTATTATTTTATTGATAAACCTTAAGCCATTAGCACGGCTATAACAAATCGATCCATTAAACTATATCAAGTTATCAGAAAATATAGCCAGCCAGCTGTTGCGCAGCTAAAAATCACCGGAATAATACCGGCTTTATATTTGAACAAAGCAGTAAAGGCAAAAACACCAATAGCTGCAGAAACCCATTCAAATTCACCACTATAACCCTGTGGCCACAGCACATGATAGGCAAAAAAGCACGCAAGGTTAATAATCACGCCGACCACGGCAGCCGTTATAGCGGTTAATGGCGCGGTAAACTTAAGATCACCTCGGCTCGCTTCAACAAACGGCCCGCCCAATAAGATAAACAGAAAAGAAGGCAGAAAAGTATATAAGGTCGCAATACTGGCACCCGCAACACCGGCTATAAACACCATATCAGGGCCGAATAATTCTTTTGTCCAGCCTCCCACAAACCCGACAAAAGCGACAATCATGATCAATGGTCCGGGGGTTGTTTCGCCGAGTGCCAGCCCGTCTATCATTTGTATTGATGTTAACCAGGCATACTGCTCAACAGCGCCCTGATAAACATAGGGCAAGACGGCGTAAGCGCCACCGAAGGTAACCAAAGCTGCTTTCGTAAAAAACCAGCCCATTTGCGTCAGCGTGCCTTGCCAGCCATAAGCCATGCTTAACACCAGTAACACGGTCAGCCCCAGCAGCAGTCCTACAACTAAATATAGAATAAATCGAAAGCCGTTAAATCGTGCATGCTCCGGTACGCTGGTGTCATCATCGATCAGCGCCTTACCATACGAGGTACTTGAGCCTGACTGATGAGCACCTGCTTTAAACTTTTCAGGGGCAAGCCGGGAACCGCCGTAACCCATCAACGCAGCTATTAATACGATATAGGGAAATGACACATCAAAAACAAAGATAGCGATAAAGGCCAGTAAGGCGATACTTTTCAGCACATTGTTAGTGAGTGCCCTGCTTCCAATTCGATAAGCTGCGAAAACAACTATCGCCGTGACTGCCGGTTTAATGCCATATAAAACACCAGCTACCATATCCACATCGCCAAAACTGAGATATACCCAGGTCAGTGTGATAAGAATGAACAGTGAAGGAAGCACGAAAAGAACACCGGCTGCGACACCACCCCAGACACCATGCATCAACCAGCCTATATAGGTTGCCAGTTGTTGCGCTTCCGGCCCCGGCAATACCATGGTGTAGTTCAGTGCATGCAAAAAACGCTGCTCTGAAATCCAGCGACGTTTTTCAACCAGCTCCTGGTGCATCATGCTTATTTGTCCCGCTGGCCCGCCAAAACTGATAAAGCCGAGCTTAAGCCAGTATAGAATAGCTTCTCTAAAGCGCACTGGCTCTGGTGATTCTGCGCCTGACGGATTACCTGAGGACATACATATTCCCTTTTTTATTTTTATTTTTATTTTTATTTTTCAATGATTATTAACTGCTTGTCACAATCATTTTTTCATCCAACTTTCCTTTGTCAAACTATAACATGTCAAAAACATATTGCTTATGTCCCAATCAAAAAAGTAACCCGATTAGGGTTACTGCAGATTCGACGCTGATACGATCTATTTATCGACAGAAAAACATTTGATATTTTCGCTGACTAACAACTAACCCTGCTTGGATAATTCCAGATCACAAACCACTCGATTTCTGCCCGCTGCTTTTGCATTATAAAGCGCTTTATCAGCCACTCTGACTAGCGTTTCATGCTGATCTGGTTTTTCAGGAACAGTAGAGGCTACGCCAATACTGACTGTAACATAGGCCGAAACTTTTGATGCTTTATGTTCAATCTTAATCTGCTCCAGCTGCGAACGCATATTTTCCGCAATCACACAGGCACCTTTAGTGTCGGTAGCCGGTAATAAGGCAACAAATTCCTCACCACCATAACGTGCAATTAAATCGGCAGGCCGGTGCAACACTTCCGTCAGGCAGCTGGCCACTTGCTTAAGACAATCATCACCTTGTTGATGACCGTATTCATCATTGTATTGTTTGAAATAATCGATATCGAACATCATGATGCTCAGTGGCTGATCTTCTCTTATTGCTCGATTCCATTCGCTGATTAAATGCTCATTAAAATACCTGCGATTATATAATGATGTCAGCGCATCTTTTGATGATAACTCTTTTAATATCGCATTTCTTTCTTCCAGTTTCTTATTTGTTTTTATTATTTCCTGATGTGATGACTCAATTGCACGCAATAACGACTGCGTTTCACTGACATCTCTCAATACCGCCACAAAATACCGCACACCTTCTATTTCTGTGTCACTGACGGCAACCTCTATAGGAAATGATTCTCCATTTTTTCTCTGAGCCGTAGAAACCAGCCGTCGACCACTCAACATGACATTTGTTTCATGCGCATGATCTTTCAACATAAGTTTGTGTTGATCACGAAAAGCATTTGGCATAAGACACTCGACAGGCTGCCCAATCAATTCATCGCGCTGATAACCAAACTCTTGAGTAACCCGCGAATTGACCAACAGAATTTTACCGCGACTATCTGTTGTAACAATACAATCCAGCGCCGTTTCCATAATCGAGTTTATAAATATTTCTTTTTCCTGAATCGCTAATTCACTACGTTTATGTGCGCTGACATCCACCAGTGTCAACAAAAAACCATCAACTTGCCCCTGAATATTATTAACAGGTTTTAAGTTCCAGTCCCAGTAATAGACATTTCCATTGTTTGCACTCAATGGAAATGGCTTTGCCTCAGCGTAGAAACCCTCACCGCTCGAACGCACCTGATTGAATATCTTTTCTGTCTCTGCATCGGGATAAAAATCAAAATGATTTTTTCCAACAAAATCTTCTATACCAAGCCCCCTGTTATCTGCTTCTGCAAAGGCTTTATTTACTCGCAGGTAATTATAATCAATATCAAGTGTTGCAAACAAAACATGTGTGCTGCAAAAAATATCTTCCATGATATTGTTCGCTATCTGTATTTGTTCACACATCTCTGAATTTGACTGACTTAAACGTATAAATTTTTCAACTGTTTTTTGGTTATTGCGGGAAATAAGATGCGTCAACACAATAAAGACTATTATCAACAATCCAATTGAATTCGATAGCTGTCGGCTATCTGAAAGCTCTTGAATAGCTAACGGCCCAAGCAACGGGATAACAAACAGGGTGTATGCTCGCGAACTTGCTGCATTAGTTGCTAGCGCGCCGCCAGCCATCCCAGTCAGTACCAGCAATATAAAATAGTGCATTTCATGCGTACTGTGGTCTGGCTTCAGCCAGATTATGCTGCCCCATACGCTGCCACTGACTATCACGCCCAGATAATAAAGATATTCCCAGTTCTGATTGTTTCGTTGCTGGTCTAGCCTGGAATATTTGACAGATAAAAAGTATCTGATTGCATTCATTGTCACTATCACACACAACCAGATCAGCAGCTGTGGCATCTTGAAATATTGCCACGTCACCAGCATCACAAAACCTGCTATCAGGCTTGCGTAAATAAAGGTTGTGAACGAATTTTTATACAGCAATTCGATACGATTATTCAGATAGGACGGTTCGGCTGTGCTGAAAAACATGACAGTTTTGTTTTGCTCTTATCTTTAGACACTACAAACTATAGACAACAGCCGGTCAAACTCAACCAAACAAACGATAAAATCGATAATTACTACAATCTTGTAACAGAACTGTTAACGGAATGTTTCAGCGTAAAGGGCAAGATACTTACCACTGCTATATGCACGCCTATAACAGTGGTTATGACTACTCACATCATCAGTCACCCGACAATGGTTTGAAGCGTTTTGCGCTGACACTCTCTTCATATTCAAAATAACAGTCCTGGGTCATATCCAGCTTTGGTTTATACTGATGACCAGCCTTTAACTGCAGTTTAAATCTGTAATATTTTTGCACGGTTTCTGGCTCTTCACGCCTGCAGCGAGTCTTTAGCTCGTGACTGCCTGGCTTCAGCTCCAGTTTATTGTTTTTTAAACTGACATTTTCCCCATCCACACTATACACTTCTACCTTAATCACCGATAAAGGATTCCAGCCCGGAATACCTTTAATCACTGCCATACCCGGATTGTCGCTTTTAGAAGCCGTGCTGCACGCTGTCAGTACCACACTGATAAACATCAGTGTTATCTTAAAATATTTTCTAAATATCATATTTCTTTCCAATGACCTTAAGCCGCCTACTTGTTATCATAGTTAATCGTTCTGTATCACGCCATGATACATCACAATCAACCACTATTAATCTGAAACTATGACTGAATCGGCAACAATATCGAGCACCCAGCGCAGACAAGCCATTGATAAAGTGACTTGGATCGGTGTACTCGTCAATATCCTGCAAACACTGTCCAAGCTGATTGGCGGTGTCATGACGCAGTCGCAGGCTCTTGTAGCAGATGGCATCCACTCATTATCCGATCTGATCACCGACGGCATGGTGCTGTTCGCCTCTAAACATGCACACGCCGAAGCCGATGAAGAACATCCCTACGGCCATGGCCGCTATGAAACACTAGCCACCGTCGCACTCGGCATACTCCTTATGATCGTAGCAACCGGGATTGCTATCGACGCATTCGACCGGCTGCTATCTGATCAGCCAATTGCCATTCCGGGGCCTGTAGCAATTGCTATCGCCGTGTTTTCAATACTCAGTAATGAAGCGATGTTTCGCTATGCACTGAACACGGCACGCCGAGTCAAATCCAGCATGCTTGAAGCCAATGCTTGGCATAGTCGCAGCGATGCCCTGTCATCCATTGTTGTGTTAATTGGCCTAGCTGGCACAATGATCGGACTACCTTTACTGGATGCCATCGCTGCGATATTGGTAGCGCTAATGATTGCTCATATGGGATGGAAGGTCAGTCACTCGTCAGTACAGGAGCTGGTTGACTCTGCACTCGACAGCGACACCGTTGAGTCGATCCGCCAGCATATCGATTCTCTGGATGACGTTAAACACCTGCATATGCTGCGAACCCGCAAAATGGGCGATCAGGCTCTGGTTGATGTCCATATTCAGGTTTCATCCAAACTCAGCGTGTCCGAAGGTCATCGCATCAGCGAGGCCGTTGAGCACACCCTGCGCGACAATTTTGATGAAATCAATGATGTAACAGTGCATGTCGATGCTGAAGATGACGAAGAAACCGATCATACAGAACCAATGCCGATATTGCGCAATGAGTTGATTCCCTTACTCAAACAACAATGGCGCGACATTCCGCAAACCCATCAAATCAGCAACATTACGCTGCATTACATCGATGGCCGTATCGAGGTTGATTTATTTCTTCCACTAAGCGTTATCAAATCACTGGATGAGGCAAAAGAATTACAAAATGCTATTAGACATGCCAGCGAACAAGTGCATAATGTTCGTCGCGTTAAAGTGTATTTTCACTAATATGCACCAAAATAGTGCGCTCGTTTTCAATGCGCACCGCTATGGTGCGGCTAGAATTTAAAAACTGCTAGAATCAATCACTTAGCAGCAGTTTAAGCATGGCACGCTTTATGCTCGTTTTATATTACTAAAATAATTTTTACCCCGCTGATGAGTTTGGTCGGCGGCAAAATAATCCTTTAAAACTCTTTTGGAGAACTTAACAATGTCTTTTGCTGACGTTAAAAAAATGGTCGAAGACAACGATGTAAAATTCGTTGATTTCCGTTTCACTGATTCACACGGTAAAGAACAACATGTATCGGCGCCGGTTTCTTGTATTGAAGAATCTTTATTTGAAGACGGTCGCATGTTCGACGGCTCTTCAATCCAGGGCTGGAAGCACATCAACGAATCTGACATGATCATGATGCCTGATGCCTCTACTGCCGTTATGGACCCATTCTGTGAAGATGCAACCATGAACATCCGCTGCTCAATCGTTGAGCCAGCTGATATGCAGGGTTACACTAAAGACCCACGCTCACTCGGTATGCGTGCTGAAGAATACCTGAAATCTACCGGTATTGCCGATATCGCTCTGTTTGGTCCTGAAAACGAATTCTTCGTTTTTGACAGCGTTACCTGGACTGATGAAATGGGTGAAAAATCATTTAAAATCGGTTCTGAAGAAGCGGCATGGAGCTCAGGCAAGCAGTCTGAAGCGGGTAACATGGGTCACCGTCCTGGCGTTAAAGGTGGTTATTTCCCGGTTCCTCCAGTCGATTCATTACAAGACCTGCGTTCTGCCATGTGTTTAGCTCTTGAAGATATGGGCCAGACGGTTGAAGTACACCACCACGAAGTAGCAACAGCTGGTCAGTGTGAAATCGGTGTCGCTGCTAATACACTGGTTAAGAAAGCTGACGAAGTTCAGATTCTGAAATATGTTGTGCATAACGTAGCTCACGCTTACGGCAAAACAGCGACTTTCATGCCTAAACCAATCGTTGGTGACAACGGTAACGGCATGCACGTTAATATGTCTTTGGGTAAAGATGGCAAAAACATCTTCATCGGTGATGAGTACGGCGGTCTGTCTGAAACAGCACTGTTTTTCATTGGCGGTATCATCAAGCACTCACAGTCGCTGAATGCATTTGCTAACTCTTCAACCAATTCTTACAAGCGCCTGGTTCCGGGCTTTGAAGCACCTGTTATGCTGGCCTACTCGGCTCGTAACCGTTCAGCCTCTATCCGTATTCCATACGTAATGAACCCTAAAGGTCGTCGTATTGAAGTGCGTTACGCTGATTCGACAGCTAACCCTTACCTGTGCTTCTCCGCTATGCTAATGGCTGGTATCGACGGTATCCAGAACAAGATTCACCCTGGCGACCCGATGACTAAAGATCTGTATGATCTGCCTCCTGAAGAAGAAGCACTGATCCCACAGGTTTGTTCTTCTTTCGATCAGGCTTTAGCAGCACTGTCTAACGACCGTGACTTCCTGAAAGCCGGCGGTGTATTCAGCGATGAAATGATCGATGCCTTCATTGAACTGAAAATGGAAGAAGTACAGCGTTTACGCATGACCACTAACCCATGCGAATTTGATATGTACTACAGCGTTTAATCGGCTACACGATTTAAACTCGAAAAAGCCCCGCTCTAGCGGGGCTTTTTTTATTCCCAAGATATATCCTCGCTTTATCGGCTGTTTTCAGACCATGTAAACCCAGCCTTTAGGACCACTTGTCTCGTGAAGATCCAGCAAACAGCACTGAAACCACGTTATGCACTATAATGGTGCGCGATGTACTCGCAATCAATTTTTACCACCTGACTAGTAACGCTAAGTCATTGATATAAGTATATGTTTCACTTTCTTATACTTGGTTCATAACTTGCTAGTTATAAACAAATAACTAATTGTAGGGACCTGTTAAACCCATGTCATTCATCTCAAGATCTGGAAAAGCCCTTCAGGATATTATCATCGACAATATCAGCACCGCTGTGCTGATGGTCGATCACAAACTGAGCATTTTATACATCAATGCGGCCGGTGAAATGATGCTCGATATCAGTTCCAAACGGGCTGTTGGACAAAGCCTGCGTCATATCATCAATGTCAGTGATGCATTTTTTAATCGACTGGAAACAACCTATAGCAACAATCATCCTTATAGTGAACATGAATTATCCGTTGGCTTATTCAGCGGTAAAGAGCTGACTATCGATTACTCAGTCACACCAATCATGCTGCCCGGACTCAGCAGTCAGCTACTGCTTGAATTCACCTCGATTGACCGCCATTTGCGGATTGCTCACGAAGAAAATTTACTGGCTCAGCATCAGGCAACTCGCTCATTAATTCGCGGCATGGCACATGAAATTAAAAACCCACTGGGTGGTTTACGCGGTGCGGCACAGCTGTTAGAAAACGAGCTGCCAGAGCCATCATTAAAAGAATATACCGACATTATTATCGGTGAAGCTGATCGCTTACGAAATCTGGTCGACCGGATGATCGGGCCAAATAATTTACCCAAGCCGCGACTGATAAATGTTCACGAAGTCATTGAACGAGTGCGCCAGCTTGTCAGTGCAGAAGTCGACAATGCAATTAATCTGAAACGCGATTACGATCCGAGTTTACCGCTGATAATAGCCGATCCCGACCAGTTAATTCAGGCCATACTAAATATTACCCGCAATGCGATTCTGGCACTAAACGATCACGGTACGATTAGCTTCCGTACTCGGCCAAGACGCCAATACACCATCGGCTCTCATGTTTACCGGCTGGTGCTTGAAATACAGATTATCGATGATGGCCCCGGTATAGCCGAAGACCTGATTGAAAATATATTTTATCCGATGATTTCTGGCAGGCCCGATGGCAGCGGTATTGGCCTGTCGATTTCACAAGGCCTGATCAATCAGCATAAAGGCCTGATCGAATGCCAGAGCGAACCCGGAAATACTGTTTTTACTATTCTGTTGCCATTAGAAAATGGCCTTGAAAATATCAATGGAGATACGCAATGAACACAGCTGTAGTCTGGGTAATCGATGACGACCCTTCGATTCGCTGGGTGCTGGAAAAGGCCTTAACCAAAGCCGAGATGGATGTAACCTGCTTTGACAATGCCGATGATGTACTGAGCCGACTGTTACAAAAGCAACCGGACGCCATCATTACCGATATCAGAATGCCCGGTACCAGCGGACTTGAACTGCTGGAGCAACTGAACAATGAATACCCTGAATTGCCAGTTATTATTATCACAGCTCATTCCGATTTAGACAGTGCCGTGTCATCTTATCAGGGCGGTGCGTTTGAATATTTACCAAAACCCTTCGACATTGACGATGCCGTCAGCATCACCCAAAAAGCCTGTGCCAGCCGGTTAAAATTAACTTATCAAGCGGCAGACGATATCACCTCTCATCACCCCGGTATCATCGGCGAAGCACCTGCCATGCAGGAAGTCTTCAGAGCCATTGGCAGGCTCGCCCAATCGAATATTACCGTTCTTATTAACGGTGAATCGGGCACCGGTAAAGAACTGGTTGCCAATGCGCTGCACCAGCATAGCCCGCGATCTGGACAACCTTTTATTGCTATAAATACAGCAGCGATTCCCAAAGACTTGCTGGAGTCTGAATTATTTGGCCATGAAAAAGGCGCGTTTACCGGCGCCAACAGTCAACGCAAAGGACGCTTTGAACAAGCGGATGGAGGCACCTTGTTTTTAGATGAAATTGGTGACATGCCCGCCGACTTGCAGACGCGTTTGTTACGGGTGCTAGCCGACGGACAATTCTCACGGGTGGGCGGGCACACCACAGTAAAAAGCGATGTACGCATCATTACCGCTACTCATCAGAATCTTGAGGAGCTGGTTAAACAGGGAAAATTCAGAGAAGACCTGTTTCATCGCTTAAATGTGATCCGCATTCATATCCCTTCACTGCGCAAACGACGAGAAGATATTCCCACACTGCTCAGTCATTTTCTGCAGCAGGCTGCCAATGAAACACATACAGCCGCCAAAGTCATACCCGATAATTTACTGCAATATTTATCCTCACTGGACTGGCCGGGCAATGTCAGGCAACTGGAAAACACCTGTCGCTGGTTAAATGTCATGGCTGCCGGCACTGAAGTACTGATGGAAGACTTGCCGCCTGAGCTAATTAATCACAGTAAAGAAACACAACAGGACGCAGTCAGTCACAGCAGCTGGGAAACAGCATTAAAAAGCTGGGCTGACAGCAAACTGGCAAATGGCGCGGTCGATTTACTGAGTGATGCCACCCCCATTTTTGAACACATCATGATCGATGCCGCCTTACAAAAAACCAAAGGCAAACGACTGGAAGCAGCAAAGTTATTGGGCTGGGGCAGAAACACATTAACCAGGAAAATAAAGGAACTTGGTGTATAAACTAAGTGGGCAGTGGGCAGTGGGCAGTGGGCAGTGGGCAGTGGGCAGTGGGCAGTGGGCAGTGGGCAGTGGGCAGAAAAGTCTAATTTCTGAAATACCGTTGCCAACTAAATGTTTAAGTCTTTTGTTT
>JAOULX010000020.1 GCA_029881795.1 Gammaproteobacteria bacterium | reverse complement strand
AAGATGTGGCATCGAGTGATACCTGAGCATAACGAGGACGCGGCATGATCATCTCCTTGATCTGATAAATCCTGTTGAATAGGGTAATACTGGAGTGGTTAGTAGTCAAATAAAGAGATGGGTGTCCACACAAAAATAACACAAAAATAGGTGTCCACACAAAAATATCCACACAAAAATAGGTGTCCACACAAAAACACACGCAAAATAAGAAGCTAAAGCAATATAACCTAGTTTGTGATGCTAAATTACCACCAGTAAATCACAGAAACACCGGTTCTGCTGATATTGTGGTTTGTTTGCAGGTCGGAGTTTTTATAATCGGATTCTATAAAGTCTTCGATGGTTATAAAAAACCGAAGCGATAAGTCAGGAAAAGACAAGCCGGTTCCGAGTCCTATAGCTATGCCAACCACAGACTGTTCAAAATCTGCGATTGCTGATGTTTGTGTCTGTTCTTGAGTTAGTGTCAGGTCTGTATCGATCGATGTGTCAAGAAACCAGCGACCTTTTTGTTTTAAGTTGTATATGACACCAGCAGTGAAGTGTTTGTATTCTGCTGCGATATTAAGACTGCTGTCTTCAACGACTTCTTTTTTTAAGCCAAGGCGGTATGATAAATTGTATGTTCCTATGCCGGTTATATAGAGTGATATTGCCTGTGACGTCAGCTTAAAGTCCGGGTCTGTCTGATTACCAATGCTATAGCCTATGGCATTAAACAGTTCTTTAGGTTGCTCTTCTGTTGCCTGAGCAACGGTTTGAATGCTTAACAGTGCTAAAACGATGTAAATCCTGATCATTATTTTTGTCCTTTTTAAATTGATAATATCTCTATTTATCAGTTAAATCGATCATTAATGCGCATAAAGTCGTCAAGCTGATGGTTTTATACTCACTCCATTAGATACAGTTGATCAGGCGGCGAGGTTCAAGAAAAAGTCCTCAATAGCAGTAAGTAGTTACATTGAATACACTAACCATGTAAGTGCCAGGTGCGGTAGGGCGGACATTAAAAACTGCGGTAGGGCGGACATTAAAAACGCCTATCGTCTACAATTAATTTTCACTCTTAAACTATATAAAAATGTAAATGCTAACTGATCTATCGATATTAGTTCACATTTTCTGGTGACTGTACTTGGCTTATTGACAGCCCCACTAATTTACCGCACATTGCGTCATATTAAAAATATTTACCAGAGTGATTATGAGTTTAAAACTAGATGAGTCATTTTATCAGGCGTTATTAGAAAAGGCGGCACAAAGCCCGAGAAAACGCAGTCATTTTAATTTGCACAAAGAGCTTGATGAGCCTGTTCAAAGATTGTGTATTGCACTTAAAAGAGGAACATATATTCGTCCTCACCATCACCCGAAAAGTAATAAGTGGGAGTTGATGCTGTGCTTACAAGGGCAGATTTGTCTGGTAATTTTCGATAAAAATGGAGCCCTGTCTGATAAACTAACGCTCAGCCCTGGTCAGGCTTTAAACGGCATCGAGCTGCCTCCTGACACCTGGCATACGCTTTATCCGTTAAGCGATGATGCTATTTTATTAGAGATAAAAGAGGGGCCTTTTATGCCCACGCAGGAAAGCGATTTTGCCAGCTGGGCGCCGCTGGAAGGGCAAGAGCAGGCAACAGAGTTACTTGCGTGGCTGGAAAATGCAGCAGCTGGTGAGCGGTTCGCTGCATCAGAGTCGAAATAAAGCCGTTCTTTTATGTGATGACATCTGCTGATGTGCGGTTGCAGCGGGTTTTTATTTCCGCGATTGTTTCAGCCACTTCAATCAGTTCACGGAGTGCTGTCTGCGTGTCCTGATCAAGTTGTTCTTTATCGGTGATATAGTTTTCGAAATATACCCGCAGCGTAGCACCTTCAGTACCGGTGCCGGACAACCTGAAGACAATGCGTGATTCGTTTTCAAATAAAATTCTGATGCCTTGTTTTTTTGTGATGCTGCCATCAACCGGATCAGCATAGCTGAAGTCATCACACAGTGCTATTTTACTGCCGGCAAATGTTTTCCCTTGCAGTGAGCCGGCGATATCTCGCAGATTTTGTATCAGCTGATCAGCCAATTCATTATCAATCGCTTCGTAGTCGTGCCGGGTGTAATAGTGGCGGCCAAATTGTTGCCAGTGTGATCGGGTGATCTGTTCTACCGATTGTTTTTTTACTGCGATCAGATTAAGCCAGAATAAAACGGCCCAGATGCCATCTTTTTCCCGTATGTGATCGGAGCCTGATCCAAAACTTTCTTCGCCACATAAGGTGATGCGTTTGTCATCGAGCAGGTTACCAAAATATTTCCAGCCAGTCGGTGTTTCATAACAAGTAATGGCAAGGCTTTGTGCGACTTTATCAACGGCACGACTGGTGGGTAACGAGCGGGCAACACCACGGATGCCATTCTTGTAACCGGGTATGAGCTGCGCATTAGCGGTCATAATCGCCAGGCTGTCACTTGGGTTGACAAAAAAATGCTGGCCCAGAATCATATTACGGTCACCATCGCCATCAGAGGCCGCACCAAATGATGGTGCATTGTTGCTCGCGTTTAAGCGTGCGCTGAGTTCCTGTGCGTGTGCCAGATTAGGGTCCGGGTGGCCACCGCCAAAGTCTTGCAGTGGTGTGGCGTTAATCAGGGCGTCACGATTAGCGGATAGTCTGTTTTCAAAAATTTCTTTGGCATAGGGGCCGGTGACTGCATGCATCGCATCAAAACACATGCTCATCTGGTTATCGCGGAACAGGGACTTTATCGCTTCAAAATCAAAAATTTGCTGCATTAAGTCGGCGTAATCGGTGACAGAATCTATCACTTCGACACTCATATCTCCGATCTCGTAGCGCTGTTGATGACTCAGGTCAATATCGTCGTGATTGATGATTTTGTACTCGGTGATTGTCTGACTAACGTCATAAACCGCATCGGTGAAGCTGGTTGGTGCAGGGCCGCCATTGCTGATATTGAATTTAATACCAAAATCGCCATCCACCCCGCCAGGATTATGACTGGCCGAAAGGATGATGCCGCCTGCGGCGTTATGCTTGCGGATCAGGTGTGAAACTGCGGGGGTTGAGAGCAGGCCGTTTTGTCCGACCATAACCCGTTTAACACCGTTAGCGGCAGCCATTTTTAAAATGATCTGAATCGCTTGTTGATTGTAATATCGACCATCACCGCCGAGTATCAGCAGCTGATTTTGCAGTTCTGTGGCGATGTTAAAAACAGACTGTACAAAATTTTCAAGATAATGCGGTTGTTTAAAAACACTGACTTTTTTGCGCAAACCGGAGGTGCCTGGCTTTTGGTCTGAGTAGGCAGCGCTGCTGATGGTGCTTATATTCATTATTGGTGTGAGCCTCGGTTATAAGTCGTTTTTTAGAGTGGCCGTCGAATAATCAATTCGGTGATGACTATTGGCGGCATAATGCTGATTTTTTAGTTGTGTTTTTTAGCTATTCTGGCGTTTCGTATTGTAGCGGTTCTATCGCGACAGCGGAAGAATCTCGGCAATAATTGGTATTCGCAGTTTTGTTTTTTGACAGCTGATTTTTCTTCAATGAATCAGGCCTTGATGATTTTGTAGTAAATACGCAGAAAACGGCTTCGTCAGACGCTATATTTAGCGCTTTTGTATACTCTAATATACAAAATACGGTATGATAACGCTCCAATTTTTAGCTAAATTTTTCTTAATAAACCTAAATCCAGCAATGGTTTAGATTCGATTCAGGGGGTTACATGTTTTCAATTCACATGAGTATTGCCGGTTATGACGATGAACTGGCCTCAGCTATTGAAAAAGAGACGGTGCGACAGGAAGAACATATTGAGCTGATCGCATCAGAAAATTACTGTAGTCCTCGTGTTATGGAAGCTCAGGGCTCTGCCTTAACCAATAAATACGCAGAGGGTTATCCCGGCAAGCGTTATTACGGTGGCTGTGAATATGTCGATATTGCCGAACAACTGGCGATAGACCGCGTTAAAGAATTATTCGGTGCTGATTACGCCAATGTTCAGCCGCATTCTGGCTCACAGGCTAATGCCGCGGTTTATATGGCTTTATGCGCACCGGGTGATACGGTGTTAGGTATGTCTCTGGCGCACGGTGGTCATTTAACTCACGGTGCAAAGGTTAGCTTCTCAGGCAAAATCTATAACTCGGTTCAGTACGGCATCGATGAAAACGGCATGATCGATTACGATGAAGTACAGGCGATGGCAACCGAGCATAAGCCCAAAATGATCGTTGCTGGTTTTTCTGCGTATTCACAGGTGGTTGACTGGGCGCGCTTTCGTCAGATTGCCGATTCAGTCGGTGCTTTTTTGTTTGTAGATATGGCACATGTGGCAGGTTTAGTGGCAGCGGGTATCTATCCCAACCCGGTTCCTTTTGCGGATGTGGTGACATCAACCACGCATAAAACCTTACGCGGTCCGCGCGGCGGCATTATCATCGCCAAATCAAATCCAGATCTGGAGAAAAAATTAAACTCAGCTATTTTCCCAGGTGGTCAAGGCGGTCCGTTAATGCATGTGATTGCAGCAAAGGCTGTCGCATTTAAAGAAGCACTTGAGCCGGGCTTTAAAACCTACCAACAGCAGGTTGTAAAGAACGCACAGGCAATGGCAAAAGTGATGATGGCGCGTGGTTATGATGTAATCTCTGGCGGCACCGAGAATCATTTGTTGCTGATCAGTCTGATTAAGAAAGGCTTAACCGGTAAAGATGCAGAAGCGGCATTAGGCAAGGCGCACTTAACCGTTAATAAAAATGCAGTGCCTAACGATCCGCAGTCACCGTTTGTAACCAGTGGTTTACGGATTGGTACACCGGCGATTACCTCGCGTAGTTTTGATGAAAACGATGCAACCGAGATCGCTAACTGGATGTGCGATATTCTCGACGATATGAGTAACGAACAGACGATCGCAGCAGTTAAAGCCAAAGTTGCCGAGTTATGTACTCGTAAACCGGTCTATTCAGCAGAATAAGTAGGCAGGGTTTCTATGCATTGTCCTTTTTGTTCGGCTGCTGACACAAAAGTTGTCGATTCGCGTTTATCCAATCAGGATACCGTGCGCCGGCGACGTGAATGCGTGTCCTGCAACGAGCGCTTTACAACTTACGAAAAAGCCGAGTTGAACATGCCGCGTGTGATTAAAGGCGACGGCACGCGGGAGCCTTTTGACGAGCAAAAACTGTGTTCGGGTCTGTCGAAGGCGCTGGAAAAACGCCCGGTCGAAACGCAGAAGATTGATGATGCTATCAATCAGATAAAACACCGCCTGCTAGCCAGTGGCGAGCGAGAAGTGGGTACCGGCTTTATTGGTGAACTGGTGATGGAAGCCCTGAAATCGCTGGATCATGTGGCCTATATCCGCTTTGCGTCGGTCTATTTAAGTTTTGATGATGTTGATGCGTTTCGTCAGGCTATCGATAAACTAGAGCACAATAAATAACCATGCAAAATACTCGCTTTATGGCCAGTGCAATGCGTTATGCAAGACGAGGTGTGTATAGTACGTCGCCAAACCCGAATGTGGGCTGTGTTATCGTCAAAGACAATCAGGAAGTGGCTGTTGGCTGGCACCAGAAAGCCGGTGAAGCGCATGCTGAAATAAATGCTTTGAATCGAGCCGGTGAGTTGGCTCGCGGTGCAACCGCGTATGTCACGCTGGAGCCGTGCAGTCATCAGGGCAAAACCGGGCCCTGTGCAGATGCCTTGATCGAGGCGGGTATTTCAACAGTTTATATTGCAATGCAAGACCCTAATCCATTAGTTGCCGGACAGGGTATTGCCCGTTTGCGCGAGGCGGGTCTAGAGGTTCATGTCGGCTTGCTGGAATCCAGAGCGCGGCAATTAAACCCCGGTTTTATCAAACGCATGGACACGGGGCTGCCCTTTGTGCGGGTCAAGATGGCGATGAGTCTGGATGGTCGCACTGCGATGGCATCGGGGGAAAGTCAGTGGGTGACCGGGCCTGATGCCAGACAGGATGTACAGCGAATGCGCGCGCGCAGCTCGGCTATCCTGACCGGTATCGGTACGGTACTGGCTGATGATCCGTCACTGAATGTTCGCTTCGATGAAACAAATGCAGGATTTAGTGGCGAGATTCGACAGCCGCTACGCGTCATACTCGATACCCATGGCAGACTACCGGCGACGGCTAAACTGTTGAATCTTCAAGGCCAGGTGTTATTGTTGACAGCTGACAAGACGGCTGCGATTGAGCACCCTAACTTAATGGTGGAAGAAGTGGCCGTCATTAACGGCAGACTGGATTTGCAACAGGTGATGCAGCTGCTGGCAAAATATCAGGTCAATGAGGTGCATGTTGAAGCCGGTTCGGTTTTATGTGGTGCTTTATTAAACGAAAATCTGGTTGATGAAATCGTGATTTATATGGCCTCGCATCTGATGGGTAATGATGCGCAAGGTTTATTTTCATTACCTGATATAGAAACTATGCAACAGCGTATCAATTTAAAAATAGAAGATATTCGGGCGGTAGGTGAGGACTGGCGTATTACCGCCAGACCGGTGATCACTGAAATGCTAATAAATAACAGACTGGAGCAGCACTGATGTCCACGATTGTGGTAGTAAAAAAAGCCGGTAAGGTCTGTATTGCCGCGGATAGTTTAACCAGTTTTGGTGATCTGCGTATGGGGGCGACCTATGAAAAGGTTTATGACAAAATTCAGAAATTTGGTGACAGTTATTTCGGCATTGTAGGCAGTGCTGCGCATGCGCTGGTTATGGAAAGCATTCTTAAAGATGAAGCGCTGACGGAAAATGAAATCGAAATCGATTTGTCATCACGTGAAAATATTTTTGAGTCTTTTCGTGCGCTGCACCCGGTGTTAAAAGATAAGTACTTTTTAAACAGCAAAGATGAAGAAGATGACCCGTATGAGGCAACACATATCGACGCACTGATAGCGAACGAGCACGGTATCTTTGGTGTTTATTCGCTGCGTGAAGTTAGTGAATTTAACCGTTTCTGGGCGATTGGATCAGGCTCGGAATTTGCGCTGGGTGCGATGTTTGCGATGTATGACCGACTCGAGTCGGCTGAAGAAATCGCGAAAATTGGGGTCGAAGCCGGAGCCGAATTTAACAGCGCAACCTCAATGCCAATGACCTCATACACACTGGCGTTAAAGAGCTGATGTTTACCGGTATTATAGAGTCGGTGGGTCATATCATTGCCGCTGAAAAAAAAGGCGGTGATCTGCGCCTGACAATAGCCACTGGCAAACTTGATATGAGTGATGTTCAGTGCGGCGACAGTATTGCCGTCAACGGCGTTTGTTTAACGGCGATAGAATTTGATCAGACGCATTTTGTGGCTGATGTTTCGAATGAAACATTAGAGCACACAGCCACCGGTAAACTACAACAAGGCGCGGATGTAAATCTGGAAAAAGCCTTAACCCCGACGACCCGTTTAGGCGGTCATCTGGTCAGTGGACATGTCGACGGTGTGGCACAGGTGATTGAGCGTTCAGAGGATGGTCGTTCGGTACGTTTTAGCATTAAAGCACCTGATGAGCTGGCTAAATACATCGCTCATAAAGGTTCTGTTACGGTCGATGGAATCAGTTTGACGGTAAATAAAGTCAACGGTGCGGTGTTTGAATTAAACATCGTGCCACATACCATACAGGAAACGGTGATTAAACATTACCAGCCCGGAACCGTGGTTAACCTTGAAGTTGATCTGATTGCCCGCTATCTTGAGCGTTTACTGCTCGGTGATAGAGCGGCGGAAAAAGACACTGATGGTATCTCTATGTCCTTTCTTGCAGAGAATGGATTTATTAAAAATATTTAAAAGATAAACTAAATTATGGCATTTAATACAATAGAAGAAATTATCGAAGATATTCGTCAGGGGAAAATGGTCGTCATTGTCGATGATGAAGACCGTGAAAACGAAGGCGATATATTAATGGCTGCGAGTCATACAACCGCAGAAGATATAAATTTTATGGCGCGATACGGTCGCGGTCTGATCTGTCTGACCCTGACCCGCGATCGTTGCCAGCAACTGCGTTTGCCGTTAATGGTCAATGGCACTAACGCAGAGCATGGCACTAATTTTACTTTATCGATTGAAGCGGCAGAAGGTGTTACTACCGGTATTTCTGCCGCCGACCGTGCGAAAACTGTGCTGGCAGCGGTTGCTGAAGATGCCAGACCTGAAGATATTATTCAGCCCGGTCATATCTTCCCATTGATGGCTCAGCCCGGTGGTGTTTTAAACCGGGCCGGCCATACCGAAGCAGGTTGTGATTTTGCTCGTCTGGCAGGGCTTGATCCGAGCGCGGTTATTGTTGAAATTTTAAATGATGATGGCACCATGGCACGGCGTCCTGACCTTGAGATTTTTGCCAAAGAGCACGGCCTGAAAATGGGCTCGATCGAAGATCTGATCAAGTACCGGATTGAAAATGAAAAGACGGTAGAACGGGTCACTGAAACTGACTTCCCGACCCATTTTGGTAATTATCGGCTGTATGCTTATCAGGATAATCTGGATAATTGTCTGCACCTTGCAATGGTTAAAGGCAAAATCGAGGCTGATAAGCCGGTGCTGGTACGTGTCCATATGGAAAATGTTTTATGCGATGCTTTAGGCTCAACAGAGCACTGTGGCTGGCCTTTAGATAAAGCTATGCAGCAGATATCCGAGAGCGATGAACCAGGTGTTATCGTTATCCTCAGAAAGCAGCATGCTGCGCGTGACATCGTCAAACAAATGACCTTGCAGGCAATAACCGATGACAATAATGCAGAAAACCAGCCTACCGATTTAAGAACGCTGGGTGTGGGTGCACAAATATTGACTGATATCGGGGTTCAAAAAATGCGTCTGATGAGTCGGCCTCGCAAGATTCACGGTCTGGCAGGTTTTGGTCTTGAAGTGGTAGATTATGTAAAAGGTACCGATGCACCTGACGAATAACAACACCATAGCCCAAGCGTTTTAATTAATGAGTTTTAAATCAGGATAGAAAGATGAATGAGATAAAAAATATTGAAGGTGATTTACATTATAGCGGTGGCAAATTTGCTATCGTTGTGGCGCGATTTAACGGCTTTATTGTAGAGAGCCTGTTATCAGGTGCGCTGGATGCGTTCAAACGCAGTGGTGTACCAGATGACGCTATTACCGTATTACGAGTCCCCGGGGCTTATGAAATGCCGGTGACGATTCAAAAACTGGCACAAACCGAAAACTTTGATGCGATAGTGGGTCTCGGTGCTGTTATTCGTGGATCAACACCGCATTTTGATTTTGTCGCCAACGAGGCTTCAAAAGGCATGGCTGCCGTTTCTCTGGATCATAATCTTCCTGTGATTAATGGTGTATTAACTACCAACACTATAGAGCAGGCGATTGAGCGTGCCGGTACCAAGGCCGGTAACAAAGGTGCTGAAGCCGCTGTTACTGCGATCGAAATGGTCAACTTACTCAAGCAGATCGATTAATTTATGGCAGCTCCCAGTTTTGTAAAGCAACGCAGCTTAGCCCGACGCCGGGCTATGCAGGCCATTTATCAGTGGCAGATGACAGGCAATGACTTAAAAGAAATTGAAACACAGTATCTGACTGAGCAGGATATGTCGAAAGTCGATGTCGAATATTTTGTCGAACTGATACATAAAGTGCCGCAATTGATCGACCTGCTGGATGCTGCAACAGAAAAGCATATGGATCAGACGATGGAAAAAACTGATCCGATCGAGAGAGCGATTATTCGCCTTTCCGCTTATGAATTAATGCATCGCCTTGATGTGCCTTATAAAGTGGTGATCAACGAGGCGGTGGTTTTGGCAAAAGCTTTCGGCGGTGATAACAGTCATACCTTTGTCAACGGTATCGTTGATAAAACGGCGCACGATCTGCGACAGGCTGAAATAAACTAAGCCGGCTGTTCTAAGCAAACCGGTCACAGTCGTAATAAATTTTTAACGCCACAATTTACGGTACACGCTGTGACTGAATTTGAACTCATCTACAAGCTGATCAATACACAAACAGTACAGCGTGCTGATGTTGTAACAGGCATTGGTGATGACTGTGCCATCTTGTCTGTACCGGAAGGTTATTCACTGGCCGTTTCAATGGATACCCTGGTCAAGGGTGTGCATTTTCCTGATTCTGCTTCGGCTTATTGCATAGGCTATAAAGCGCTAGCCGTTAATCTGAGTGATCTGGCAGCGGCCGGGGCAATACCAGCCTGGGTCAGTTTGTCATTAACCCTGCCGGTTGCTGATGTTGATTGGATAACCGAGTTTGTCAGAGGTGTTTTTGAGCTGGCTGAGCGTTATCAGGTTCAGCTGATCGGTGGCGATACCTGCAGTGGTCCTTTAGCCGTGACAATTCAGGCGCACGGCTTTGTTAAAAAGCCACTGTTGCGATCTACTGCCAGCCCCGGTGACCTGATATATGTCAGCGCTGTTTTGGGTGATGCTGCATTAGGCTTGCGATCTTATCAGGGCGATACGCATATTGCACAGTCCTGCATAAAAAAATTCAACCAGCCTGAGCCGCGTATTGAACTGGGTCTGTGGTTAGCGCAACACGCTACCGCGTGTATCGATATCTCTGACGGATTAATCTCTGATCTGGGGCATATATGTTCCCAAAGTCAGTGCGGTGCTGAGATTATGCTTAACAAAATTCCGTTATCCGCAGAGTTTATGGATTATTATCATAATCAGCCGGATTATCAGACCGCATTAAGTTTTGGTGATGACTATGAGTTGTGTTTTTGTGTAAATAAAAACGCGGCGAAAGAGGTCGAAGTGTATTCGCATCAGTCCGGACTGGCGCTGAGCTGCATTGGTCAGATCAGCACAGCGGATTCACTTAGCTTTGTTGATCAGAACAACAAAACAGTCACTTTCAATGAAAAAGGTTTCGAACATTTCAAATGAGTCATAAAAAATTACCTGTCAGTCTGTTAAAACATCCGCTGCATTTTTTAGCGCTGGGTTTTGGCAGCGGCCTGGCACCGAAAGCACCAGGCACCTTCGGTACTCTGATGGCGGTACCGCTTTATCTGTTATTGCAGCCACTTAATATCGAGGCTTATGTTGCGGTGGTGATCTTTGTTTCGGTTATTGGTATTTATATCTGTGATCAGTCATCAAAAATGATGGGAGTACATGATCACCCCGGCATCGTCTGGGATGAGTTTGCCGGTTATTTAATTACCATGATTGCTGTGCCTTTTGAATGGCATTGGGTACTGCTTGGTTTTATTTTGTTTCGTTTTTTTGATATTGTAAAACCACAACCTATCGGCTGGCTGGATAAATCGGTAAAAGGCGGGCTGGGTATTATGATCGATGACGTATTAGCCGGTATCATGGCCGCTATTTGTTTGCATTTAATTATTACAGGATTGCAGTATGTTTAGAGTTTACGCGGGATTTTTTTTAGTCATGTTTGTGTATGCAGCTCCGCTGAGCGCTATTGTTAATATCGAAAAAATTAATTCCTTGTCAGAAAGTAAACCTTTTCAGGGGCAGCTAGAATTTGATTTGTCCGGCGTCAGTGGTAACTCCGAAATTCGCTCGGGTTCGCTCGGCAGTCGCTTGCAATGGAACGATATCGCCACACAGTTTCTGGTACTTAAGTATGATTATGCAAAAAGTTTAGGTGTTAAAAGTACCGATAAATCTTTTATGCATTACCGTTTTGTTAATAACGCGAAAGCAAGATCTAGCTGGGAGAGTTTTTTTCAGCTCGAAAAAAATGAATTTGCCGACTTGCAACTGCGCTCATTACTGGGTGCCGGTATGTGGTTTCAGTTACTTGAAAAAAATAAAAATAGCTATGCAAAGCTGGGCTTGGGTATTTTTCATTCGCGTGAGGAATTAAAGCCACCGGCAGGTGCTGTTACATATGATAATATCAATCGCGCTAATATTTATTTTACCTATAAGTACAGCGTCACTAAGGGTGTTAATTTTCTGTCTACCACTTACTATCAGCCCGATATAGAGTCGGCTGCTGATTACCGTGCGCTTGAACAACTGAGTTTTGAATTCAGTGTGGTCAGTGATCTGGTTTATTTTATCACGATGGATGTGAGCTACGATAATAAACCGTTTAACAGCCTTGAAAAAAATGACAGCAGTTATAAAAGCGGAATCAGGTATAGCTTTTAATGGAGTCATAATATGACAAACCGGTCACGATGGTTTCTGCTGTTAATGTTCTTTGGGCAAAACCTGTTTGCTGCTGAGTCGGTACAGGTTGTGGGTATGTTTCCGGGCAAGGTTGTGCTACTGATTGATGGTCAGCAATATATCATCAAACAGGGCCAGTCAGCTCAGGGTGTTAGTTATATCCGACCGGTTGCTAATGATGTGATGCTGGAAATAAACGGCGAGCGTTCTAATTACAAAATGGGAATGGCTGTTTCTTTAGATTTCAAAAAATCGGCTACGCAATCTAAAACTATATATGCTGACAGCAGGGGTATGTTCCAGACTACCGGCACAATTAATGGCCGTGCTGTACGTTTTCTTGTTGATACCGGAGCGACGGCGGTTGCGATGAGTTCGGAGCAGGCAAAAAAACTCAATATTCGTTATCGTCTGACCGGAAAGCCTACCACTACACAGACTGCATCAGGGGTTGCACAGGCCTATGTTGTTAAACTGAAGTCGGTTAAGGTCGGTGATATATCTCAGTCTGATGTATTGGCGGTGGTGATTGAAGGCGCTTATCCGACGGATGCTTTGCTTGGTATGTCTTTTCTCAAGCAGTTAAAAGTAGAGAAGAGCGGTAATACCATGCTGCTACAAACGCGCTGAATCCACAGCGCGTTATTTAATCAGGCCATAATGTCTTTTTTCAGGCCTTTTCTCAGGCCTGTCAGAATGATATTGCTGGTTGCCAGCACCGGAATGGCGATTATCATGCCGATAAAACCAAAAAAGTTTCCGAAAATAATGATACCAACAATGACAGTAATCGGGTGCAGGTTGACGGCGTTGGCGATGACAGCAGGCACTACTATCACGTTATCGATGATTTGCGCGGCAATAATCACGCCGACAGCTGCGGTAATTAGCATCGGGTCAAACACCGGTGTTCCCAGGGCAATAATGATTGGCGGAACCATTGCCAGCAACGGGCCGATGTAAGGAATCAGGTTTAATAAACCAGCAATCGTACCTAGTAAAATTGGCGACTCTAAGCCGGTCAAATAAAATCCAACAGAGACTACAATCGCCATAATTCCAGACTGTAACATGATGCCGCGAATATAGATTTCCAGTTTTTTCGTGACCCGGTAATAAATAAGCCAGCCCAATTCAAAGCTGCTATTGGGTAACAGATCAAGTGCCTGGTTTCGTAATTGCTTATAGTCACGAATTAAAAAGAAGGTAAACAGCGGTACCAGTACCACTGTCACCGACATATCAATTAATAAATTAGATACCTTAAAGACTGCGTCCTTACTCCATTCCGATGACATATTCATCACTGGTTTAGTGATGGTCGAGGTGTCAAATTTAATACCGTAGTTGGTCAGCAAAAGCCGGATCTGATCGCTTAACACGGTCAGTGATTCCCACAGTTTTGGCATTTTAGTTTGTAAAATAAGCAGTTGCTCTGCCAGCATAGGAAATAATACCGAAATGCCTATGATGCTAATCAGTACCAGTAGCAGTAATACCAGAAGTGCCGAGGCGCTGTTATTAAAACCTTTGCGTTGCAGATAGCCGCTTAACGGACCGAATAAGGCATACAGCGCGAAGGATAAGATAATCGGTATCAATAATGGTGCTAGCAAATAGGCGCAGATGCCACCGGCCGTTAAAAAGGCAGAAAAAATAACCAGGCTTCTGAGTAAGGGTTTATCGGCAATTTTAATCATAGCGAGGAGGAGTTGTTTTTTTCGGTCAGCATATCATTGGCATGACGCAGTCTGCCAGCCAGTACACGCGAGATATTTGCCATTAATTGAGCACCTTGTTTGGGTGAGCTGTGAACCCATTCTTCAAGATCTGTGCGCAGAAAAAAAATCAGTTCACAGTCGGTACTGGCTATGGCATCAGCTGTTCTGGGTTCATCAACTACCAGTGACACTTCACCAAAAAAATCACCGGCTTTAAGATTTGCCAGAACATTATTTCCCGCCATGATATTGATTTCACCGGATTTGATGATGGCAGCGCCGGCACCGATATCTCCGGTAGTAAAAATGCTTTCATTGGTTTTATAAAAGCGCGGGTGCATGTTTTTAACCAGTCTGCGGATATATAACTGAGGGATCCGTTTAAAGAGTGGTGTTGAAGACCACAAGCGACAGATTTCGGTAATCCTGTCATCCTTGCGGCGGAAAATATTTTCCCACAGTGGGTGTTTGTTATTGTTGTCCATAATTTGTATTTTCGTTTTGTTGTTGTTCGGTGATCTATAACACTGAGAACGACTCTTGTTCAAGCATATTGACTAATTCTATTAAAGGCAAACCAATCAGTGCTGAAGGATCCGTGCCCTGCATTTTTTCAAACAGGGCAATGCCCAGGCCCTCAGATTTAAAACTGCCAGCGCAGTTATACGGCTTTTCTTTGAGCAGATAATTCTCGATCATAGCATCGGTTAAGGTCCTGAAGGTAACACTATAAGGCACCAGTTTGCTCTGATAGGTGTTGCTATTGGTATTAAAAAGGCAAAGTCCGGTCTGAAACACCACGGTCTGGCCGGATGCGTCTTTTAGCTGGCTCACAGCAGTCTCGTGATTGCCGGGTTTATGCAGGACTTTGCCATTGAGCAGGGCGCTCTGGTCTGAGCCTATAACCAGGCTGTCGCTATGTCTTTTTGCAATTTCACGGGCTTTTTCAATCGACAAGCGCAATACCATCTCTTCGACGCTTTCGTTTTGTAATGGGCTCTCGTCGATGTCAGGGCTATCGGTGATAAAATCAAGATCCAGTTGTTGTAATAATTGTTTTCTAAAAGGGCTGGAGGAGCCGAGAATTAATTGCATAAAAATCACTCAAATATTAATTAAATTGTAAGAAGTTATCGCAAAACCGCTGATCTGCCAGAAATAACACCCTGATCAGCGTCAAAAACCTCCTATTTTTCTGATAGTTAGACGATATTACGCTAATTGACATTATCTTTATAGTGAGATTTGTTTTATCCGGTGGAAGCTATTGAATATTAACGTTTTTCTTTGACAGAAGGCTCTAATAATTATATTATTGTCTGCTTATGCAAAGCCGCTTACCAGAATATTGTGACTTGTATCAGCTAGCTGATAAATCAGCAACAATGTCGGGTTACTGGCCTGTTGCTAAAATGCCGCGTTTATTAACGATGCTGGCGGCTGATGGTGGTGAGGTTAAGGCTGAACTTGAATTTGGTCGAGACGGCAGAATTCGCTTTATTAAAGGCATTGTGTCGGTTGATGTAGAGATGCAGTGTCAGCGTTGTCTGGATTCAACAACGGTGTCATTAAATACTGAGTTTTTGCTGGCATTGGTCGACAATGAGTCTCAGATTGGCAGACTGCCGGAGCAGTATGAGGCCTTAATGACTGAAGGTCGTCATTACTTACCGGATGTTATTGAAGATGAATTAATACTGGCAGTGCCTATAATTGCGACACATGATTCAGACTGTTCTGATTATGTAAAGGAATTTGAAGCAGTGCCGGCAGAGCATCAGCAGGAAGAGGCGGTTAAAAAGCCCAATCCTTTTGCGGTATTAAAAGATTTGTTGTGAAAATTTAAAACGATAGTTTTCACAGTTAACGTAAATTTTAGATTATTTAATCAGGAGTCATATAATGGCTGTTCAAAAGAGTCGAGTTACTCGTTCAAGACGCGGTATGCGTCGTTCTCATGATTCACTTACTGGTAAGACGGTTTCAATTGAGCCTACTACTGGTGAAACGCATTTACGTCATCACGTTAGTGCTGATGGTTTTTACCGTGGTAAACAGGTAATTGAAAAGAAAGCTGAAGCCAGCGAAGAGTAATTCACACGTTAAAAACGCGGGCTTAGGCCCGCGTTTTTTTATGGAAAAAATTTATGTCGGATAAACCGATTATCGCAATAGACGCAATGGGTGGTGATTTCGGCCCGGATGTCGTCATTCCCGCCGCTGTTAAAGTCCTGAAAACAAATAAATCCTTAAAGATTATTCTTGTTGGTGATCAACAGCTTCTTGAAACCTATATAACTTCCCTGGACCGCTCAGTAAGTGATCGCCTGACTATTCATCATGCTTCTGAAAAAGTGGAAATGCATGATGCGCCGTCGATGGCTCTGCGCAAGAAAAAAGATTCTTCAATGCGCGTCGCGATTAATCTGTTGCATGATAAAAAGGCCGATGCAGTGGTCAGTGCTGGTAATACAGGGGCTTTAATGGCTACTGCCAAGTTCGTGCTTAAAACATTAAAAGGCATCGACCGGCCAGCTATTATCTCGACCCTGCCATCATCAAACGGTCATACTCATATGCTCGATCTGGGTGCAAACGTTGATTGCAGTGCACAGCATTTAATGCAGTTTGCGGTTATGGGTTCGGTACTGGCGCAGGCGATGGATAATAATCCGGCTCCGAAAGTCGGTCTGTTAAATGTCGGTTCTGAAGCATTAAAAGGTAATACTCAGGTTAAAGAAGCCGATGAAGTGTTGTCGGCGGTTAAGGATATTAATTACGTTGGTTACGTTGAAGGTGATGATATTTACCAGTCATCGATTGATGTAGTGGTCTGTGATGGTTTTGTTGGTAATGTCTCATTAAAGACTGCCGAAGGCGTGGCAAAGATGATCACCCAGTTTATGAAGGACGAATTTAAACGTAACTGGTATAACAAACTGGCAGCATTGATTGCATTGCCGGTATTAAAGGCGCTTAAAGCCAGAATTGACCCGCGGGTATATAATGGTGCCAGTTTACTGGGTTTACGTGGTATTGTTATCAAAAGTCACGGCGGAGCAGATGTTTTTGCTTTTTCTAAAGCCATTGAAACAGCGGTGCATCAGGTCGAAGAAAACCTGACGCAGCGGATTGATAAGCAATTAGAACATATTTTAGATAGGTAACGATTTTGACATACTCTCGAATCAGCGGCACTGGCAGTTATTTACCAGAAAATATTGTAACAAATGCGGATATGGAAAAAATCGTTGAAACTACTGATCAGTGGATTCGCGAAAGAACCGGTATCGAGCAGCGACATATAGCCGCAGATGACGAGTTTACCGTTGACCTTGCAGAAAAAGCCGCTCGAAATGCGATGGAAATGGCGGGTAAAACAGCAGACGATATCGATTTAATTATCGTTGCAACCACTACGCCGGACAGAATCTTTCCAAGTACAGCCTGTCTGTTGCAACAGCGTTTACAAAACCATGGTTCACCTGCATTTGATGTACAGGCCGTTTGCACAGGCTTTGTATATGCATTAACCGTAGCTGATAAATTTATTAAATCTGGCAGCAACAAATGCGTGCTAGTGGTCGGCGCTGAAACCTTGTCACGTATTGTCGACTGGACTGACCGGGGCACCTGTATTCTGTTTGGTGATGGCGCCGGTGCGGTCATTCTTGAGGCCAGTGAAGAGCCAGGGATTTTATCGACCCACATTCACGCCGATGGACAGTACGAAAGTCTGCTTACTGTGCCATCTGGGGTTTCTAACGGTGTTGATAAGCTGTCTGAGCTTGATGCGCATATTCGTATGAAAGGTAACGAAGTTTTCAAGATGGCGGTCAATACATTAGGCCGTATCGTTGATGAAACTCTCGCATTTAATAACATGAAAAAATCTGATATTGACTGGCTGGTACCGCATCAGGCGAATACCCGGATCATCAATGCAACGGCTAAAAAACTTAAAATGTCGATGGATAATGTGGTTTTGACCGTGAATAAACACGGTAATACATCAGCGGCTTCTGTTCCGCTTGCCTTGGATACCGCTGTTCGTGATGGCCGTATCCAGCGTGGTGAAACGCTGTTGCTTGAAGCCTTTGGTGGTGGTTTTACCTGGGGTTCTGCACTGGTCAAGTTTTAATATTCGGCCGGTAAGCAAACATTATGAGTCTTACCGGTTTAGTTCCTATTCTTAAATGCCGATCAGTCGATCGCAGTCTCAAATTCTATAAAGACAGTCTTCAGTTTATTGAAATCAGAAGCCGCAAAGGTGAGTCTGAGACTGAATGGGCATATATCACATCGGATAACATTTTTTTAATGCTGGAACAGCAAGCTGGCATCGAAGTGTCTGCCGAACCAAGCATCGAGCTGTATTTTTACACAGATAATATAAGTGACTTTCATCAGTATATGAAAGCGAAGAATTTTCAGGTTTCAGTGCTTGCTAAAACCGCTTACGGTCTTTTGCAGTGCAGTTTCTATGATCCAGACGGTCATAAAATAACGATAGGCGAATTAGAAAAAAAATAGCGTCAGCACAGCACTGGTGGTATTTTTAATAAATAAGACTTATTATCGGTATTAAGAGATATTTTATCGGGAATCCCACTCGATTTGATTCTACAAAAATAAAACTCACTTATACTCACTATGACTATACCAACCACTTGGGTGCATTGTGAATATAAAAACATGGAGTCATCAGAAGATGACAAAGATGGATTTTTCAGTGTTTAATACTGCTCATTCATGAACAGAGATTATATAAATCCGGAAAACAAACTGGCTGATATACTATCCCGGTTTTATTTTCTAGCGCCATTATTTATTCTCGCAAGTCTGCCTCTTGTCGATTTTATTATTACCGGCACAGTCGCTTTATCGTTACCCAATATTTTAATTGTGCTGGCATCTTTCATGTGTCTGGTAACCTGGACCATGAGTCTTCATTCGAAATTATTAACGATTATGCCGATCGGTATCTCGGCGATTGCAACAAGTGCTTTGGCACTTTTAATGGTTTCAAAAGCCCCTGATATACATATGCATGCTAGCGCTGCAATGATGCTGATCGCTATATGGCTGACCAGTGCGCCTAGAATTAATCCGCTATTGCAGTCCGTGGTAACAGTTTTGCTGGTTTTATCGCTGACATTTGCATTGATTAATGCACAGATTTCGCTTCAGAATATTATCGTTGTTTCTGTATTACTATTGAGCGGTATCATGATGGGTATTTTTTCACGGCTTCATCGTGATACCCATGCCCGCGATAACTTACCAGAGGATATGTTAAGCGGCGATCTTTCAAATATGGTTTATGACGAAGAAGCCGAGCGCTTGTTCGCCGATACACATCAGAATAATCTGGATCATGACTGGCCTCAGGTATTAGAAAGCCTGAGCAAGAGTCTTAATTCAATTCATGATGTGGATATCGTTTTTCAAAAAATGCTGCAGGCATTAATGCAGGCGATTCCATATAAAGCAGCAGCTGTAGGGCTGCTGAACGGGCGCGATTTAATGCAGAAACAGTCGTTTGGTGACGAGGATATCCTGACGCCTGAGGTACTTAACTGGAACAATGAGCTGATACGTACATTAGCTGAAAGGCGACAGCCGGTTACTAATACGTTTATTTACGAAGAACATAGCCATCACAAAGAATATTACTACCGGCTTGTTCTGCCTCTTATATCGAATGAAAAATTTATCGGTGTTGTCACTGTAATCAGAGACACTGCTGAATTTGACACATACTCCTGTAAACTGTCCTCCAGTATTTTGTTTCATAGCATGGTGTCATTGCGCAATGCTCGGTTATATGAAGATTTTAAAAAACTTCAGGGTAACAGCAAGCCGTCTACATTGATGACCAAAGAACGCTTTATGCAAAACTCTGCCAAACAAATAGGCAGTCTGAATCAGCCGAGAAATGCTTCACTGATGATTCTTGAAATTGATAATTTTTCAAAGCTGGATGAGCGTTTCAGTCTTGAAATCAGTCAGGCAGTTTACCAGAGCATTTCAAAATTAATCCTGATGTCGACTCGTGATAACGATATTGTCGGGCATTACAGTAGTAACAGTTACATTGTTTTATTAAACGATACAGATCTGCTGGATGCAAAAAAACAGGCAGACAGAATTCGTGAATTAATTGCAAGAACGCCGAGTAAAACAGCAGTCGGAAAAATAACCGTGACGGTCAGTATTGGCCTGGCTGCAGCCTCTGATGCCGATGAAGACATTGCGTCTCTGACTCAGCGCGCCAGCATGGCGCTGTATGTGGCAAAACAGTCGGGCAAAAATTCAGTTAAAGTAAAGCTTTAAGTAATCGTTATGCCATTCGTTTATATGGCGTGGTAGCTATAAATACGATGATTTATCAGCCGTTAGCAGCGGCATTCTCAATCATTTGCTGGGCATGATCCAGCGTCTGTCTGGTAATATCAACACCACCTAACATACGGGCAATCTCTTGCTGCTTGTCAGTGTCATCGAGTATCTTAATTGTGGTATGCGTGCTGGTTGCCGTACTGGTTTTGTTTACCAGTAAATGATGATGGGCCTGAGCCGCAACCTGAGGCAGATGCGTGACACATAAAACCTGACACTGTTTGCCGATTGTGCGTAAATGTTGTCCCACAATTTCTGCTGTAGCGCCGCCAACACCGGAATCTACTTCATCGAAGATAAGCGTTGGTATATGTGTCTGGTTTGCGGTAATCATTTGTATTGCCAGGCTGATTCTGGCCAGCTCGCCACCGGATGCGACTTTAGCCAGCAGTTTTTCGGGCTGTCCCGGGTTTGCGCTGACCAAAAAGTCGATACTGTCGTAGCCTTCGGCAGAGCATTTCAGTGGTTCATGCTGGCTGATGTGGATATTAAAAACACCACCGCTCATATTCAGGGTCTGCATGGCGTTGCTGATTTCTGCGCCGAGTTTTTTTGCAGCTTTTAACCGATTCGTACTTAATTCTTTTGCAAGTTTCAGGTAGTTTTGTTTCAGCCGGTCTCGCTCGGCATTTAATGTAAGCAATGACTCATCAGCATTGCTCAGCTGCTCAAGTTCTTCACTGAGTTGGCTGAACGTTGCATAAAGCTGATCCGGTTCAATGTGGTGCTTTCTGGCTTGTTCATGTATTTTGTTGAGTCGTAATTCTATTTCGTTAAGTTTTTGCGGATCATTGTCCAGATTATCCAGATAGTTTTTTGCCAGTCTGGCCGCCTCACTGATCTGGGTTTGCGCGTCCGTTAATAGCTCGGTTGCAGCAAGCAGATCAGGGTGTGCTGAATTAAGCGCTGCGACAGCTTTTAATTTCTGACTGATAACAGAATAAAGACTGTTTTCGCTGTCATAAAGCGTGTCACTTATGTCGGCGCAGGTCGCTGTGTGTTTGTCGATATTGGCTAACTGATTGTGTTCAGTGACCAGTGCATCATATTCGTTTTCTTGCGGCTCAAGCAGCTCCAGTTCTTCAACCTGGTACTTTAACAGGGCAACACGTTCATTACGGTCTTTTGATTTTGATTGTAGCTCAGTCAGTTTGTTTTCAGTCTCAAACCAGACTTGATAGGCCTCACGAACCTGACCGAGCAGCTCGTTATGCGAGGCGAAATCATCCAGTAATCGTCTTTGAATATCCCGTCGCATCAGTGACTGGTGCTCGTGCTGGCCGTGTATATCTATCAGCATTTCACCGGCCTGACGAATTTGTTGCAAGCTGGCAGTGCTGCCATTGATGTAGGCTTTTGAGCGACCGTCTTTGCTAACAACCCGGCGAATAATGCATTCACTGAGATCGTCATCCAAATCGTTTTCTGTCAGCCAGTGCTGTAATTCTGGCAGCGCTGTTATATCGAAGCTGGCACTGATATCGGCTTTGTCGCAGCCGTGTTTGACATTATTGCTGTCAGCACGGTCACCCAGTATTAAGCCCAGTGCGTCGAGTAAAATAGATTTTCCGGCACCGGTTTCACCGGTGAGCGTTGTCATGCCGTTTTTTAAATCCAGATCGAGTTCATCGATAATGGCAAAATTGCGAATAAAAATATGAGTAAGCATACGATTACAGTTGTTCGCTCCAGCGGAGTTTAGCTCTTAGTATTTGGAAGTAGTCATAAAACTGAGGATGAATCAGGTGAACATCATTAGCATTACGTTGAATTAAAATTCTGTCACCCGGTTCTAAATCAAAATTAGACTGCCCATCCCAGGATATCTGAGGTGTACTGCGGTTGTTTTCATTAATAACGACTTCAACTTTGCAGTCAGCGCCAATGACAATCGGGCGGTTACTTAAAGTATGCGGACAAATGGGCACCAGCGTCATCGCTTCGAGTGTCGGGTGAATTAAAGGTCCGCCACTGGATAAAGCATAAGCGGTGGATCCGGTCGGGGTTGAGATAACCAGACCATCTGCCCGCTGTTCATTGACAAAAACACCATCGATATAAGTTGAAAAATCGATCATTCGTGCGACATCACGAATGTGTACAACAATATCGTTAAAAGCAGATGATGCAACCAACTCTTTGTCGCCGCGCATAACCTGAGCCTGCAGCAGAAAACGGCGTTCATCTTTATACTGACCCTCCAGTACCTGATCGATAACATCCAGCATATCATGCGGTGAAACATCGACCAGAAAACCCAGCCTGCCGAGGTTGATACCAAGAATAGGAGTGTTAGAGTCAGCCAGAGAACGTGCCGCGTTGAGTAAGGTGCCATCGCCACCGATTACAATTACCAGCTGGCTTTCAGTCCCCAATGTTTCCCGGCTTACCAGTTCCATATCGGTATTAAGTTTGCCAACGCTTTCATCAAGCAGCACAGTGTAATCTTTGGTTTTAAGATAACTGAACAGGCGCTGGAAATTATCCGCCACAGTTTGTTCGTTATTTTTGACGATAAGCCCGATTGTTTTTATATGTTTATCCATTAACGGCACATTATCATGGCGTGGGCGTGTGGCCAAGCTATCGATTTATACATTTTACAGGGTCTCGTTTAGTGCCTGTAATTCATAAAGTAAATCCAGCGCCTGTCTAGGGCTCAGATTGTCGGGTTCGATTTTTTCAAAGCGCTCGATAAGCGGGTTCGGCGGTGCCACCGAAAACATATCCAGCTGTCCGTCGATTTTATGCTGCTCTTGCTGATTAATGCTTTGTCTCTCCAGCTCGAGTAATTTATTGCGCGCCGCATCGATCACGTTCTTCGGTAAACCCGCCAGCTGAGCTACCTGCAAACCGTAGCTTTGATTGGCCGGTCCTTTTTTAACACGATGCATAAAAACAATACTATCACCGTGTTCGACGGCATCCAGATGCACATTGAGTACCGAGCTGTGTTCTGCTGCCAGCGCTGTCAGTTCAAAGTAATGGGTGGAAAACAGGGTGTATGCTTTAATTTTTCGGGCCAGAAACTCAGCGCAGGCCCAGGCCAGTGAAAGACCATCAAAAGTGCTGGTGCCGCGACCAATTTCATCCATTAATACCAGACTGTTTTGGCTGGCATTATTGAGGATGTTAGCCGCTTCAGTCATTTCCACCATAAACGTGGAGCGGCCACCGGCCAGATCATCAGAGGCGCCAATACGGGTAAAAATTCGGTCGATAGGGCCGATTAAGGCCGTTTCTGCGGGGATGTAGGAGCCGATATGCGCCATTAGAACAATGATCGCTGTTTGTCTCATATAGGTCGATTTACCGCCCATATTCGGTCCGGTAATCATTAACATGCGCTGATTGTTGCTGAGGTTAATATCATTGGCCACAAAGTTTTTATCGAGCACCCGTTCAATTACCGGGTGGCGGCCGGCGCTGATGCTTAAACCGGGTTTATCACTGAGTTCTGCAGGATTGTAATCGAGCGTGTCGGCCCGCTCTGCAAAGCAGCTCAGGGTATCCAGTTCGGCTAATGATGCAGCGCAGCGCTGCAATGGCTTGATCGATTCAAGCAGCTGATCGAGCAGTTCATCATAGAGCTGTTTTTCTTTGGCCAGCGCACGTTCACGGGCACTCAATACCTTGTCTTCGAATGATTTAAGTTCGGGAGTGATATAGCGTTCAGCCCCTTTCAGCGTTTGCCTGCGGGTATAATCGTCCGGGATTTTGCTAGCATGGGCATGGGTAATTTCAATGTAGTAGCCATGCACCCTGTTATAACTGACTTTAAGCGTGTTGATGCCGGTACGTTCACGCTCTTTGTTTTCAAGATCGATCAGAAACTGATCGGCATTCTGGCTCAGGTTACGCAGTTCATCTAATTCAGCGTTATAAGCCTCGGCAATCACGCCGCCGTCACGAATCAGGACTGGCGGGTTTTCAATAATCGCGCTTTGCAGCAACTGGCAGACTTGCGGGTGCTCGCCAATACTGTCGGACAGTAATTGCAGATTATGACTGCTGAATGCCTGGAGCTGTGTTTGTAAGCCCGGTAATTGCTGCAATGACAGCCCGAGGCTAAATAAATCACGCGGACGAGCAGACTTCAGGGCGATACGGCTCAGTATCCGTTCAATATCACCAATGGGTTTTAACTGTTGTTGAATCTCCTGAAACTGCTGATTATGCAGTAATTCACCCACTGCCTGATGCCGCTGACTGATCACTTTCTGATCACGTAAGGGCTGTTTTAACCAGCGCCGTAAACAACGGCTACCCATGCTGGTCATGGTACGATCAAGCACCGAGGCCAGCGTGTTGTCCTTTTCGCCCGCCATATTCAGTTCGAGTTCGAGATTACGGCGGCTGGCGGCATCCATAATAATCGCGTCTTCGGCACTATCGGTCTGTAGCCCGGTGATGTGGGGTAAGGCAGCTTTTTGAGTGTCTTTAACGTATTGCAGCAGGCAGCCGCTGGCCATCACAGCCGCGTCTAAGTCCTGACAGCCATAGCCGCTTAAATCGCGGGTTTTAAACTGTGAGGTCAGCTGAAGAATCGCGCTATCGAGATCAAAATGCCAGGGAGACTGCCTTTTAATCGGGTAGTTGCTGCTTAATACAGAAATCAGCGGATCGTTCTCACTGATCAAAATTTCGGCCGGTTGCAGTCGCTCCAGCTCGGCCAATAAAGCGTTTTCATTATCGAGCTCAAGAACGCTAAAGCGCCCAGAACTCATTTCCAGAAAAGACAGCCCGATTTTCTGCTCAACACTATGCAGTGCCAGCAACAGATTTTCAGAGCGTTCATCCAATAGGGCTTCGTCGGTCAGTGTGCCGGGCGTTAGGATTCTGGCAACTTCTCGTTTAACCGGGCCTTTGGACGTGGCCGGATCACCAACTTGCTCGCAGATAGCAACCGAAAGACCTTTATTAACCAGCCGGGCCAGATAATTTTCGGCAGCGTGGTAAGGAATGCCGCACATAGGAATCGGGTTGCCGTTAGCTTTGCCACGAGCCGTTAAGGTGATATCCAGGTATTTAGCGGCGTTGACGGCATCATCAAAAAACAGCTCATAGAAATCACCCATGCGATAGAATAACAGGGTCTCAGGATGCTGCGCTTTAATACCAAGATACTGCTGCATCATGGGGGTGTGTTGACTGTTCTTTATTGATTTTTCTGCGATTTCGACCATGGGCGCAAATTTTACAAGAAACTGCAAGGCTGCGCTGTAAAGTTTTTATGAAACGCTTTCTGAAAAAACACTTTAAGTTGTAATTGTGTATATATAACAATGTGTTGCGGGTCTTAAGTAATGTGATTTGTCACATTGATTGCTGATTTGAATGACCGATAACGCGTACCTGGAGTTGAAATATGGTGACAGAAAAACAGCTTTCCGCGCTGATGACAGAGCTGGCAGACAGGCTCTGTGATAAAGGTTTTAAAATGGCCTGCGCCGAATCCTGTACCGGTGGCTGGCTGGCAAAAGCTGCAACTGATCTGGCCGGTAGTTCAGGCTGGTTTGATCGCGGCCTTGTCAGTTACAGCAATCAGGCAAAACAAGATTTGTTGGGGGTGTCAGAATCCACATTGGCACATTACGGCGCAGTCAGCGAAGAGACCGTCACTGAAATGGTAAATGGATTACTGTTGATTGAAGCGGTATCGATTGGAGTTGCCATCAGTGGTATCGCCGGACCAGCTGGCGGCACAGCCGAAAAACCGTTAGGTACAGTCTGGATTGCCTGGAAAATGCGCAATCGGCCTAGTATCAGCCAGTGCTTTTTATTCAGCGGTGGTCGCACTGAAGTTCGTCTGCAGGCAACCATCGCAGCAGTATCGGGTTTAATCGACTTGCTGAAGACTGAACACTGACAGTGCAATATTTCATTTGCATAAAAATCACCACATTTTGGCTATGACATGCCTGCTTTTAATGTGATAATTCGCAACTAATTCCAATCACACCACAGATAATGATCACAGAGGTAACTAATGGACGAAAATCGTAAAACGGCGCTCGCCGCCGCACTTTCTCAAATTGAGCGTCAGTTTGGTAAAGGCTCGGTCATGCGCATGGGCGATGCAGGTCCTATGGATATTGAATCTATTTCAACCGGTTCATTAAACCTTGATATTGCATTGGGTATAGGTGGCTTACCGAAGGGTCGTATCTGTGAAATATATGGGCCGGAGTCATCCGGTAAAACAACGCTGACCTTACAGGTTGTTGCCGAATGTCAGAAAGCCGGTGGTACTGCTGCTTTCATTGATGCCGAGCATGCGCTTGATCCTATCTATGCCGAGAACATCGGTGTCAATGTTGATGACCTGTTAGTGTCTCAACCGGATACCGGTGAGCAGGCCCTGGAAATTACCGACATGCTGGTTCGTTCCGGTGGTGTTGATATTGTCATCGTTGACTCGGTTGCGGCATTAACACCGAAAGCTGAAATTGAAGGCGATATGGGGGACCATCACGTTGGTTTGCAGGCCCGCTTAATGTCACAGGCTTTGCGTAAATTAACCGCCAATATCAAACGCTCCAACACGCTGGTGATTTTCATCAACCAGATTCGTATGAAAATAGGTGTCATGTTTGGCAGCCCTGAAACCACTACCGGTGGTAATGCACTGAAATTCTATTCGTCTGTGCGTTTGGATATCCGTCGTACCGGTGCCATTAAACAGGGTGATGAGGTTGTCGGTAATGAAACCAAAGTCAAAGTAGTTAAAAATAAAGTTTCGCCCCCATTCAAGCTGGCAAACTTTGAAATTTTTTATGGCAAAGGTATTTCACGCGAAGGTGAAATTATTGACCTGGGTGTGGCCAATGGTCTGATCGAAAAAGCCGGTGCTTGGTATAGCTACAATGGCGATAAAATAGGACAGGGTAAAGAAAAGGTACGTGCCTTTTTATTAGAAAATCCGGAAATCGCTGGTGTGATTGAAGCCGAATTGAGAACCAAACTGCTGATCAAACCGGAAAGAAAGTCCAAGGAAAATTTAGCACCTCATCAGAAACATGCTGAAGAAGAAACAGAAGCCTGATAAAACCGCTTATGCCAATGCCATCAGATTGCTCGCCATGCGCGAGCATTCTGAGTTGCAGCTATATAAAAAACTGCAACAGCGTGAGTTTGATGAGACTGAGATCGGTGAAGCTATCGAGCGCTTAAAATCTGAAAATTATTTATCAGATTCGCGTTTTGCAGAAGCTTATCTTCGCACTCGAAAAAACAAATTATACGGCCCGGTTAAAATACGTCTTGAGCTGGAAGAAAGAGGGGTCTCAGGCGGAATTATTGCTACTGTGATGGAACAGGATTGTGATCAATTAGCACATGATTGGTTCGCTGTAATGCAGCAGGCTTATGATCGCAAATACGCCGAACGAGAAGCGGACGATTACTCAGAGAAAATTAAACGCTGTCGATATTTACAAAGTCGAGGCTTTGAAAGTTCTCATATAACAGAATTGATTAAGTTGTAAATATCCAATTAAATCAATAATATAAACAATATACTTAATGTACATACTATGACAAGCAGCGCGCAGTTAAGGCAACAATTTCTAGAATTTTTTGAATCCAAAGATCATCAGCTGGTGGCTTCATCATCACTGATTCCCGGTAACGACCCTACCTTGCTGTTTGTTAATGCAGGTATGGTACAGTTCAAAGACACCTTCCTCGGACAAGAAACACGCGACTATGTTCGCGCGACCAGTAGTCAGCGTTGTGTCCGTGCCGGCGGTAAGCATAATGATTTAGAGAATGTCGGCTATACCGCGCGTCATCACACCTTTTTTGAAATGCTGGGTAATTTTAGTTTTGGTGACTATTTTAAAGAAGACGCCATCAAATATGCCTGGGAATTCTTAACCCAGGTATTAAAGCTGCCGGAAGAAAAGCTCTGGGTAACTGTTTATGATGAAGATCAGCAAGCTGCAGATATCTGGTTAAAACAAATTGGCGTCAGCAGTGAACGTTTTTCACGCATTGGTGATAAAAAAGGCGGCAAAAAACACGAGAGCGATAACTTCTGGTCGATGGGTGATACCGGTCCTTGTGGTCCGTGTACCGAGATTTTTTATGATCACGGTGCAGACATTTTTGGTGGCCCACCAGGTACACCGGATGAAGATGGCGACCGTTATATCGAAATCTGGAATCTCGTTTTCATGCAGTACAACCGTGAAAAAGACGGCAGCATGCAGCTGTTACCTAAACCGTCTGTCGATACCGGTATGGGGCTTGAACGACTAGCGGCTATTTTACAAAATGTGCACAGTAATTATGAAATTGATCTGTTCCAGAGTTTAATTGCTGCCGCTGCAAAACTGACAGCGACGACGGATCTTGAACATAAATCACTGCGTGTTATTGCCGATCATATCCGTTCCTGTTCTTTCTTGATTGTCGATGGTGTTACGCCTTCAAATGAAGGGCGCGGTTATGTGTTGCGGCGTATTATTCGCCGTGCTTTACGACACGGTCATCAGCTGGGGCAAAGTAAAGCCTTTTTCAACAAGTTGGTCGTCACATTGGTAGAGCAGATGGGCCAGGCCTATCCTGAACTGGCTAAAGCACAGGCAGTTGTCGAACAGGTGTTGGCGGTGGAAGAAGAGCGTTTTGCAGAAACGCTGGACACCGGTATGAAAATTCTGGAAGAAGATATCGCCCAGCTTAATGGCAATATCATCAGCGGAGAAACCGTTTTCAAATTGTACGACACCTACGGTTTTCCAGCCGACTTAACCGCAGATATTGCACGTGAAAAGGGCTTAGAGGTCGATCAAGCCGGTTTTGAAAATTGCATGAATGCGCAACGAGATCGCGCACGTGCCGCCAGCAAATTTGGTGTCGATTACAATAAGGACCTGAAAATCGATGCGGTAACCGAATTTACCGGTTATCACGAGATCACGCATAAAAGTCAGGTCACCGCACTGATCAAAAACGGTGAGTTGGTTGAACAAATCAATGCCGGTGATGAAGCAATTGTAGTACTTGATACCACGCCATTTTATGCCGAATCCGGTGGACAGGTTGGCGATACCGGGTTTTTAACAGCATCCAGCGTGCAGTTTGAAGTAATCGACACACAAAAACAGACAAATGCCTTTGCCCACATCGGTAGTCTTATCAGTGGCCGTATTGCGCTGGGCGATCAACTGGACGCGGCAATTGATACCGGTCGCCGCAATGCCACGGTCTGTAATCATTCGGCCACTCACCTGATGCATGCCGCTTTACGCCAGATCCTTGGTGAACACGTGCAACAAAAAGGCTCATTGGTTGACCCCTATAAATTACGCTTTGATTTTTCACATTTCGAAGCGGTCACGCCGCAACAGATCACCGCTATCGAAAGTCTGGTCAACAGCCAGATCAGGCACAACGCCGATACCGATGCAGCGCTTATGTCGATTGATGCGGCCAAAGCAAAAGGCGCGATGGCCTTATTCGGTGAAAAATACGGTAATGAAGTGCGGGTTGTTTCGATGGGTGATTTCTCGATGGAGCTTTGCGGTGGTGTTCATGTTAATCGTGCCGGTGATATTGGGTTGTTCAAAATCGTTTCAGAATCCGGGGTAGCTTCGGGTGTACGCAGAATCGAAGCCTTAACAGGACATATTGCTCTGGACTGGGTCGATGGCATTGAGCGTCAGTTACACAGTGTCGCTAAACTGGTGAAATCAACATCAGATGACGTAGAAGACAAAGTGCAGCAATTAATCGAGCGAATTAAATCGCAAGATAAAGAGCTGGAGCAAATCAAATCGAAACTGGCCAGTGCTGCTGGTAGTGATCTCAGCTCACAGGTGGTAGAAGTTGCCGGTGTTAAAGTGCTGGCTGCCAGAATTGAAGCTGAATCAAAAGCCCTGAGAGATCTGCTGGATCAGTTAAAAAACAAGCTAAATAGCGGCATTATCGTTCTTGGCGCGGTTAATGGCGATAAAGTCAGTCTTATTGCTGGTGTCACTAAAGACCTGGTTGGCCGAGTTAAAGCAGGCGAGCTGATTAATGCAGTTGCCAGTCAGGTTGGCGGTAAAGGCGGCGGCCGTCCCGATATGGCACAGGCCGGTGGCACTCAGCCTGAGAACCTTGATGCGGCTATCGCTTCGGTTGAAAATTGGGTACGAGAAAATATCGCTTAGACGACTCGTTCTGTCTGAGCTTTTGTGGCATAATGCGCCGCTGAACGGGCCTGCAGAGTTGCAGGCCCGTTCAGTTCCGGTTAATTAGTCTGATGATGGTGTTGAGAAGTCTATAAAAATGGCCTTAATTGTTCAAAAATACGGTGGTACTTCGGTAGGTTCGATAGAACGCATACAGCATGTCGCAGCAAAAGTAATTAAAGCGACTGAAAATGGTGACCAGCTAGTGGTCGTGGTCTCTGCTATGAGCGGTGAAACCAATCGCTTAATCACACTGGCCAATCAAATAATGGATCGCCCGCCTGCACGCGAACTTGATGTGCTGGTCTCCACCGGCGAACAGGTCACGATTGCCTTGCTCAGCATGGCGATTCAGCAGGCCGGTCACAAAGCCCGTTCTTATACCGGCACGCAGATAAAAATGCTGACCGATGATGCGCACGGAAAAGCCAGAATCTTAGATATTGACGCTGAAAAAATCACCAATGATTTAAACAACGGCAATATCATCGTGGTAGCCGGATTTCAGGGTGCTGATGAACAAGGCAACATCACCACGCTGGGTAGAGGTGGCTCGGATACCTCTGCAGTAGCGATAGCAGCAGCGCTTAAGGCCGATGAGTGCCAGATATACACCGATGTCGATGGAGTTTATACAACCGATCCGCGGGTTGAACCTAAAGCACGAAAACTGGATAAAATCACATTTGAAGAAATGTTAGAAATGGCCAGTCTGGGTTCCAAAATACTGCAAATTCGCTCGGTTGAATTTGCCGGTAAATACAATGTTCCACTGCGTGTATTGTCCTCTTTTGAAGAAGGCGATGGCACATTAATTACTTTAGAGGATGATCAAATGGAATCAGCCGTGATTTCAGGTATTGCTTTTAATCGTGACGAGTCACAACTAACGATTTCCGGTGTTCCAGATCAGCCGGGTATAGCATCTAATTTGCTAGGGCCTATCTCTGAAGCCAATATAGAAGTGGATATGATTATCCAGAATGTCAGTGAAGACGGCACCACAGATTTTACCTTCACTGTACACCGCAACGATTATGACCAGGCTCTGGAGATCATGAACAAGACCTCAGAGCAGGTTAAAGCTGAAAAAGTCACCGGAAGACAAGATATAGTAAAAATATCCATTGTGGGCGTCGGTATGCGTTCGCATGCAGGGATTGCCACCACTATGTTTAAAGCTCTGGCTGACGAAGGTATCAATATACTATTAATTTCAACTTCAGAAATTAAAATCTCCGTTGTCGTCCATGAGAAGTATCTGGAACTGGGTGTGCGCACATTGCACAGCGCCTTTGGTCTGGAACAGCAGGCATAGTCACATAAAGTAAGCTATATAAGACAAATGATAAGTTGTAGTTTCAGATGAAATCACAGCCATCGTTTAGGAGAGTTAATAACAGTTCCTCGCGCAAAGATCGATTGTTATTAATTTGGTGATTGCAACAACAAGGAGATAACTTAATGTTAATCTTAACTCGTCGTGTTGGCGAAACTTTAATGATCGGTGACGAAGTAACCGTGACAGTATTGGGTGTAAAAGGCAATCAGGTACGAATAGGTATCAATGCACCTAAAGAGGTCTCTGTTCATCGTGAAGAGATTTATGAGCGTATTAAACGCGAACAGGAAGGAAACGGTACTACCGGCGCAATGGAATAAATAATTCCAAAAAATGTCGTTTTAGGTCTTTACCAAAACGCCATTCGCAGGTATTCTTACCGCACTTAAAAACCGCCGCTTATGTGGCGGTTTTTATTGAAAAAAGATAAAGTACAAACTTCAGGAGAAATGGCCGAGTGGCTGAAGGCGCACCCCTGCTAAGGGTGTATGGGTTTACGCCCATCGAGGGTTCGAATCCCTCTTTCTCCGCCATACAAATAAAAA
>JAOULX010000008.1 GCA_029881795.1 Gammaproteobacteria bacterium | reverse complement strand
ATGTGTCGACCGGTGAATTAACGGGTACCCCGAGTAATGCAGATGTCGGCACTTATTTAGTCACACTCCGGGTCACTGATGGCGTGGTTAATATTGATCAAAGCTTTTTAATCAATGTCGGAAATGTCAATGATGCACCGGTGATTATAAGTACCGCAGTCACTAATGTGGTCGAAGACACGGCATATAGTTACACAATGATTGCGACTGACGACGATGTTTCTGATGTTCTGATATACAGTGCGCCGGTATTACCTGACTGGCTGAATTTTGATGTATCAAGTGCTGAGCTAACCGGTTTGCCGGCTAATGCAGAAGTTGGTAATCATGCGGTAACGCTGCGAGTGTATGACGGCACGGTTAATACCGAGCAGACGTTCACTATTAATGTCAGTAATGTTAACGATGCACCGAGCATCAGCGGAATTCCCGGCACACTGGTTGCGGAAAGCAACCCGTATAGTTTTACTCCGCTGGCTGTTGATATTGACCAGGGTGATGTTTTAAGTTTTAGCATTGTTAACCAGCCCAGCTGGACAAGTTTTAGTGAAACCACCGGGATGTTAACGGGTACCCCATCAAACGCTGATGTCGGAGTTACTACTGGTATTGTGATCACAGTGACGGACAGTTCACAGGCATCTGCCTCACTACCTGCTTTTGATCTGAACGTCAGTAATACCAATAACGCGCCAACCATAGGTGGTACGCCTGCATTAAGCGTTGTTGAAGATACGGCTTACAGTTTTACGCCGGTTGCTAATGATGTTGATGCCGGTGAGACCCTGGCCTTTAGTATATCAAATGCACCGGTTTGGGCTGATTTTGATCCTGCCACCGGAACCTTGAGTGGCACACCGGATAACAGCCACGTTGGCACCAGCAATAATATCGTGATCACAGTAACAGACGGTTCCTCTGCATCGGATTCATTAACGGCATTTAATATAGAGGTTATTAACACTAACGATGCACCCGATATTACCAGTAGCGCCAACACCCAGTCGGTTGAAGACCTTAATTATTCATATAACTTTACAGCGATCGATATTGATGCCGGTGATGTATTAACCTACAGTGCGCCGCTGTTGCCTGGATGGTTAAGCTTCGATTCAGCCAGCGGCGTATTAAGTGGTACGCCGAATAATTCACAGCTGGGTGATCATAGTGTCACGTTGAGAGTCAGTGATGGCGAGATTGATGTTGATCAAAGTTTTGTTATTACGGTTTCAAATACAAATGATGCCCCGGTCATTACCACGACAGCTATTTCGACGGCGCTTGAGGACAGTCTGTATAGCTATACACTGCTCGCAACCGATGTTGATGCGGGGGATATACTTACCTACAGTGCGCAATCCTTACCATTGTGGTTGAATTTTGATCCATCAACAGCTGTCTTAAGTGGCACACCATCGAACTCCGATGTGGGTAATCATTCAGTGGTACTGCGGGTGAATGACGGCACGGTTAATATAGATCAGAGTTTTACGCTGACTGTTATTAATGCAAACGACAGTCCTGTTATTAGCAGTACGGCACTGATCACAGCGAACGAAGATTCCGCATACTACTACAGTTTCCTTGCGACCGATGTCGACACCGTTGATGTGCTGACTTACAGTGCAACTCAGATACCCGCGTGGCTCACTTTTAACCCGACAACTCACATACTGACAGGCACACCTGCGAATACCGATGTCGGTGATCATGCCGTTATTCTCAGTGTGTCGGATGGTACGGTAACAGTGGATCAGAACTTTATTATTAGCGTCGGTAATAGTAATGACGCGCCGCTAGTTTCTAGCACGGCAGTAACCGCAGCGACAGAAGACGATGCTTACAGTTATAACTTCACAGCAACTGATGTCGATGTAGATGATGTACTGAGTTACAGTGTACTGATATTGCCAGCTTGGCTTGATTTTGATACCAGCACCGGTTTATTAAGCGGTATGCCAGGCAATGCCGATGTCGGTGCACATACCGTTACGCTCAGAGTCAGTGATGGCATTGCGAATGCTGACCAAACTTTCGTAATCGTTGTCAGTAACGTCAATGACGAGCCGGTCGTCACCAGTACAGCGGTGATAACTGCCACCGAAGAAATGGCCTATAGTTACATTTTTACAGCAGCTGATGTTGATGTTGGAGATGTCTTAAGTTACAGCGCTCAAACACTACCGGGCTGGCTCAGTTTTAATGAGTCGACCGGTTTATTGAGTGGTATGCCAACAAATGCAGACGTCGGTATTCATCTTGTGACACTCAGAGTCAATGATGGTTCGGTCAATGTTGACCATAGTTTCAATATAATCGTTAGTAATGCCAATGATGCGCCAACGATTAGTGGTACTCCTTCATCAAGCGCTATCGAGGGTCAGCTTTATAGCTTCCAGCCGCAAGCTGTGGATGCTGACGTCAGTGATCATTTAACATTCACTATTGTGAACCGGCCTACCTGGGCAGAATTCAATAACTCAACTGGTTTGTTAAGCGGGACACCTGCAGCAGCTCATGTAGGCACCACTAGCGGTATCGTCATTAGCGTCAGTGACGGCACTATCACCGCTGTATTACCGGCATTTAACCTGATGGTATCTAGCGACCTGAACGGTGATGGTGTGGCTGATATTGCAGACCTTGATGGTGATGGCATGGACAACGCCTATGAGCTTGATGTCGGTTTTGATCCGCTGGATCCGGCAGATGGTTTGCTCGATGCAGATGGTGATGGCAGAACCAATGCAGAAGAATATTCAGATGGTTCAAATCTGTTCGCAGACGATCAACCTCCAACTGTTATCGCACCATTAGATATTACTACAGTCGCCACAGGCTTTGTGACCTTAGTTGATTTTGGAGATGCTAGGGCGGACGATGCTCTTGATGGTAATTTAACAGCCAGTGTAGATACGGATAATCATTTACAACCAGGTACGCATACCATCACTTGGAGTGCGACCGATGCTGCAGGGAACACCGGTACAGATATTCAGCTTATTCATGTGATCCCGTTGGTGGAGTTCGCGATTGACCAGATCGGTGCTGAAGGCAATGCAGTTAGTGTCAAAGTCACGCTCAATGGTCAGGCGGTAAGCTATCCTGTAGAAGTGCCGTATACAGTCAGTGGTACGGCAACTGTCGGGGATGACCACGATCTTGCAGCTGGCACTGTCGTTATCAATAGTGGTACCGAGTCATTAATTAATTTCAATATTCATAATGACGGGGCAGGCGATGCCGGTGAAACAATCATTATCAGCATGGGGACACCTGTTAATGCAGCTAGCGGTACACAATCTGAGCATACGATTAGCATTATTGAGGGTAATGCAGCGCCGCAAGTGAATTTGATGGCTGAGCAGCAGGGTATAACCCGTATTATCAGCCAACAAAATGGTATGGTCGTTGTTAGCGCCGAAGTCAGCGATGCGAATGGCAGCGATACACATACTTATGACTGGAGTGACAGTGATAACGCCCTGATCGATACGGATCAACAGGATGACAGTTTCAGTTTCGATCCTACGAGTGTTGCGCCGGGCTTGTATACACTCACGGTAACTGTTAGTGATGGTACTGAAAGTGATGCGACCGAGCTGTCGGTTATTATTATGTCAAGTATTCCGCTGCTGACTACTGAAGACAGCGATGGTGATGGAATAATTGATAGTGAAGAAGGTTTTGGCGACAGTGACAATGACGGTGTTCCCGATTACCTTGACGCGATCTCGGCAAGCAATATTTTACAGGGTCTGAGTGGGTCATCCGACCAGAACATCATGGAAACGGAATCTGGTTTATCGCTGGCCTTAGGGCTGACAGCGTTTCAGAGTCTGCAGGGGCAGGCAGTTATCAGTCAGGATGATATTGAAAACTTTGCAGCCGGTCCGCTGGATAGTGTGCCCAATATCGGTGGCATCTATGATTTTGTGGTTAGTGATTTAACTGCACCCGGTGACTCGGTTCGTATTGTGTTACCTCAGTTAGTGTCGATACCTGACAACGCTGGTTTCCGCAAATTAATGCCAGCTGGCTGGCAGGATTTTGTCATCGATGATAAAAATGATCTTTATTCTGCAGCTGGTGAATCAGGATATTGCCCGCCACCAGGTGATGCTGCCTATACACCCGGCCTGACACAAGGGCATTGGTGTGTGCAGTTATTGATTGAAGACGGTGGCCCGAATGATGCTGATATGATTGCCGATCAGCGTGTACAGGATCCGGGTGGACTGGTTCAGCTCAGCGCGATCACTGTTAGTGTAGAAAGCAGTGGTGCTGCTGTTTATATGTTGATATGGCTGTTGTTGGCAGGGAAGCTATTGTATTTTATTGAAAAAAATATAAGATTCAGGAATGAATCTTAAGCAGATATTTTTTCTAGCCTTACTTCTTTCTATATTTACCGGGTCATTACAGGCTGAGAAATGGACGATAGGCATGAGTCTGGCGGGCATGTCAGGTACCAGTCAAGACGATAGTTTAAATAACCAGCTGGAGAACAGTGGATTGAATGCGACTGCCAGCAGTCCCGGTTCGATCAGGTTGATATGGCAGCTGTTTGCTTCTTATCATTTTTCTTCTGAATGGTCTGCTGAACTTGCTTATCTTGATCTTGGTAAGGCCGAAACAAGTTTTACCGGCACAGCTGTCGATATTGATACATTTTTAAACTCTGCTCAGGAAATACACCCGCAAACTGCTCAGGGCTTCGTGCTTTCTGCTAACCATTTTTTTGCTATAGATCACGACACCCGTTTGAAGTTGCGGGCAGGAATGTATAGCTGGGCAGCAGACTACACCTTGCAGGGTGATACAGCTTCAAGATCGGTGAAGCAGTCGGGTACCGATATCAGTTTTGGTGCCAGCATTGTGTTTGGGCGTTGTTATAAAACAGGCACACTGAGTTATATTAGTTTTGAACAGACCACGGTTGATGAAACAGATTTTCCGTTGCTGGGTTTCGGCTTTGGTTATTGTTTCAGATAATGACTGATCGGTAGAAAAAACAGTTGTGGAATTAATCGCAAATTTTGCGGCTATTTTCAGACCGTAAAGCTCATAAGTCGCATTGCTTGCGCTTAAAAAAAACGCCTCAGACATCTGATGACTGAGGCGTTTTTATCTGTGTCGATTTAACTAGCTTGGTTTAACTAGGCCTGATTTAACTAGGCCGGTTACCTGGACTGGTTTCAGTTAGCGTGTTTACGCAGCCTCCTGAAATAATCCCCTACATCCATACCGGCTGCCAGCATTGCCGGTATAGCCACCAGTGTAACGATGGTGGCAAACACCAGACCCCATGATAAAGCCAGTGCCATTGGTGATACAAACGGATCCATTCCACCCCAGCCATAAGCGGTAGGCAGCAAACCTACAATGGTGGTGGTGGCTGTTAACAGTACAGCACGCAGACGTCGCCGGCCAGCTTCGAGAATGGCTTCGGTTGCTGTCATGCCGTCTTTAATCGCGCGCTGAATAAATACCAGCAATATCAGCGAGCTGTTCACAACCACGCCCGTCAGCGCAATCATACCCAGCATTGAGAGGAAAGATAATGGCATCGGTTTCCAGAATATTGAATGCAGGTAAAAACTGATAATAATACCAATTGCCCCAAAAGGGATGGCCATCATGACGATCAGAGGATAACTCAGATTATTAAACTGAATTGCCAGAATAAAAAAGATACCCACCAGTGCAAAGACAAAGGCTGCAGCCAGGCTGACTACTGATTCCTTATTCTTTTCTTCCTCGCCACCAAAGCCAACATTAACTTTGCCGGCATAACCATTCAGCCATTCATCCTGGTGATCACGAACCAACGCATTCAGTTTTATACTGGTGATAATTTTCTCATCAATATCTGCCACTACATTGACAATCCGTATTCCATTTTTATGACGGATTGTGGTTAAGCCTTTCTGACTGGTTATTTCAGAAATTTTACTTAAAGGAATAAGGCCGCCGCGATTATTTGGAATTTCTAATTCCTGCAACTGCCTGAACTGGTCTTTCGTGGTTTCCGGAAAACGTATTGTTACGTCAACTTCTTCAGTGCCATGGCGAACTGATGACACAGTTAAACCACCGGAAGCTGCACGAATCAGACTTGATGCATTGGCAAGATTAACGCCTGCATAGGTTGCTAGTTGACGATCCATAATAATATGTAACTCATCGTCACCAGCCTTCAGCCCGCTATCGATTGCTGTTACGCCAGGAATCGTTTTTAAATAATCAATCAGTTTTTGTGCGGCTTGTTCGCTGATTTTGTCATCGTAGCTTGAAATTTCAGCTTCCAGTGCACGGCCTACAGGCGGCCCCGGTTTGATCGCAGAAAAAGCAATTTCCAGTTGTGGGAATTGTGACGGTATCGTTTGTGATAAATGAAACATCTCGTTTAATGCATCATGATCTGGCCGGGTTACCGACTGTGTGTAAATAGCCTGAATCTGGCCATAGCGACTACCACGCTGAGTCAGTGGGTCACCCTGATCGACAGAAACATCACCAGCTTTAGATAAAGTGGCTTCCACATACTCCATGGTCATTTCTTTACGCATGGCAGTATTGACTTCACGTAAGTGCTGTTCCATGGTCGGCAGGTCAGTGCCAGGTTGTGCTGTGACTCGTACGATGTACTCGTTAACACCACTGGCAGGAAATAACTGAAAAGGAATATTCTTTGCCAGTATAAACGAGCCAATCAACATAGCGACTGATAAGCCCACAGTTATCCAGCGATGGTTAACAGCAACTCTGAGTACCCTCACATAAGCATGCTCAAGTGCCAGTAACCAGCCTCTTTCTTTAGGGTGTTTATTGGGGTTAGTCACGTGAGCAACGTGACTTGGAAGAATAAGAAAAGATTCCAGCCAGGATAAAATTAATAAGGTGATAACCACTACAGGAATCGCGTAAATAAATTTACCGATAATACCAGGCATAAACATCATCGGCATAAAAGCTGCAATCGTGGTCAGTATGGTCGCAGTCACCGGGCCGAATAATTCCCAGGCGCCTTTTTTGGCAGCCTCGTTAGGAGCCAGCCCTTTTTCCATGTGGTAAGTTATATTTTCACCAATGATAATTGCATCGTCGACCAGCATGCCCAGTACCATAATAAAACCCATCATTGAAATCATATTTAATGTGACGCCAGATACATGCAGTACAAATAATCCGGTTAAAAATACAATAGGCAGTCCCCAGGTGGTCGTCATTGCCACTGAGAAACGTAAAAATAAAATCAGTGATACGAATACCAGAAAGATACCGACCATACCATTATTAGTCAGTACTCCCAGACGTACCCGGGTAAAACGTGAGAAATCCTGAAAGGTTTTAACTTCAACCTCAGCACCATAACGATCCGGTATGGTGGCCAGATAATCTTTTACCCGGTCAACCGTATCAATAATGTCACCGTCCGATTTCTTCAGGATCATCATTGAAAGAGCGGGTTTGCCATTGACCTCGTAAGTGACGCTCGGCTTTTCAAGTGACTCTGTAATTGTTGCTACATCTTTTAATTTTAGCGTGTGGCCACTTGCGGTTGAGCGCAGTACCAGTTCGCCAGCATCTTTAGCGCTGGTAAACTCACCAACAATGCGGACCATTTTCTGGCCTTCCGGGGTGCGTATATCTCCACCTGGCGTATTCAGGTTCCAGCCTCGTATGCTGCTACTGATATCACTGATCGACACTCTTTGTTTTGACATGCGTTCAGGGTCAACCGTGATGCGTATTTCTGCGCGGCGGTCGCCAAGAATATTAACCTTGGCGACGCCTCTGACATTTAAAAGTTCATCCTTAATATCATTGCCAAGTCTTTTTAATTCCAGTTCACTGACCGGGGCTGCAACAGCCATCCTGATAATAGGAAAAACAGAGCCGTCCACTTCAAGTACAAAAGGATCCGCTGGTAAATCATTTGGCAGGTTAGCGCGGCTAACGGCCAGTGAAATATCATTGGCAATCTGATCGCGATTACTGGCTCCCGGATCCACTTCCAGAATAATGCGTCCTGATCCCGGGAACGACATTGAGATCATTTTATCAATGCCATTGATGCTTTTAAGTTCCTGTTCGATCGGTGTTATAACCAGTAACTCTACTTCTTTGGGAGACGCACCGGGATACACGGCATTCACCTGAACCTGATCCAGATTGACGTTTGGAAACGCTTCCCGGTTAATGGTGAATATTGCAAAACTGCCCATAACCAGCAGGAATACTGAAACCAGGTTTACCACCAGACTCCGGTCAATTAAAAAGTCCATTAGCTTTTTCATAATACTTCCTCGATGAAGCTGTCATCGTTTTTCAGGTCAAAGGCGGGGAGTTTGATTTTTTTCCAGATTTGCCCTGTGAGTAATGACAACCTGAGCAGTCGTTGCTGCAGTTCCATCTTCTGAATATTTAATGTCAAATCGGTTGCAGACAACTGATTCTCAAACTGCAATAGCTGATCGATATCGATGCGGCCACTTTTATAGCGCTGTTCTGCATCGAGCAGCATTTTCTTTTCAGCAACCTGGCTGTTTTTATAGGCAGAGATTGAGTGCTTAAGAGCTGCTGTCTCGGCTAACACACTGGCCAGATCATAATGCAGGTTCTCCAGCAGTTGTTTTTTGTTCTGTAATTGCAGCCCCCGGTTTAACTGTGCCTGATACAGTGCTGCCTTGTCGGCTGACTGATCAAGCGCCTGACTAAAGGCAAGATTGATCCCGGCTACCGTATCAGAATTACTGACACTGCTGTTTGGCTGAATTTCACCTTCGCTGGTTTTATTGCCTATAAAAAACTGCAGATCAAGATTGCTTTTGGTGTTCTGGCGCTGCAGTTTTATCTGGCTGTCCGCAATAGAAATCAGACTGTCAATTTGTGTCAAAGCAGGGCTGTTGTTTTTTACAACTGTCAGCAGCTTGTCTACTGAAGCAGAATCATTTATTGCTAGTTCTGGAAAACTCAGCGTTAACTGATGATCCCATGGGTTGCCGCTTAAACGGTTAATGCTGATCAGCTGCTGTGTCCATGCAAGCTGAAGCAACGACAGTTGTGCTTTCTGACTTTGTAACTGGGCATCTGTTTGTAACTGATCTTTATCCTCGGCAATTCCAAGCTTTAAACGATCATTGATAAACTGGCTTAATTTTTCAGTGCGTTTGATAGCAGCTTGTGTATTATCAATGCGTTGTCGGGTATTCAATGCTGACAGATAAAGCGTAATGACTTGCCCGGCCATCTTCTCCAGCAATAATTTTTGTTCTGCGGTTTTAATATCAACGCCGGCTCTGGCACTACTGATGGCCGTGGTGTAATCAAGGTTTCCGGCCGCTTTACCCAGTGGCATAGTGTATTCCAGTTTTAAGTTGCTGGAGGTGGAAGGGTTGGGTAAACCGGCAAATGCTGAATCAGCATCGTCATTGGCAATATTGGCCGATAAAGTAACCCGGTCGCCTGATTCGAGTTTTCTCCTCAGACTACCCCCCATCGATATCTGCTCAACCGGTACACCAAATAAGGATACCTCTTTTGCATAGCCGGTCTGCGCGGCAAGTTGCCAGCCTAACTGGCCTTCAATTTTCAGACTGTCCTGACGGGCTTTAGCGACTTCAAAGTAGGCCGTTTTTATTGCCGGATAGTGGTTGATAACCTTTTGCAATAACTGATCAATACTGATGGTTTCAGCATGCAGCGGAGAGCTCGCAGAGAGGCCGATTGCTATCGCTAGCAGTGCTTTACTTTGCATTCTTTTCGTCCCTTTTTAAACCGTTTAAAAATATACTGAGGTGGAGTTTGATATACGATTTCTCATCAAAATCATCATCAAAAGGTTTTAATGAAAATTTCCAGATGCTGGCCTGGATCACTGGTGCCATCAGTAAGCGGGCTGCTTCTTTATGGTTAACCGGGTTGAATTCGCCGGCTGAAATGCCTTGCTGAATAATTTTTTCAAACAAGCCGCGCACTCTTTTAACGATGGTATCAACATAAAATTCAGCCAGATCAGGAAAATTACCGGCCTCCGATACAATCAGTTTTGGAATGGCTGATAGTTTGTTGTGCCAGAAGCTTTCCCACCAGCCAGTTACCATTGTGTCCAACAGTTCGGCTGAATTTCCCTGAAACTGATTAATAACTTCTTCGGCCTCATCAACCATCGGGCTGATCATGGTTCTCACCAGTTCCTGTAAGAGCAGCTCTTTGCTTTCAAAATACAGGTAAAGTGTACCTTTAGAAACGCCGGCCTGTTTTGCGACATCAACCATCCGGGTCGCATTAAAGCCTTTTTCAGTGAACAGGTCTAAAGCGGCGTCAAGAATTTCTTCAGGTCGCGCTTCTTTTCTGCGATGCCAGCGGCACTGGTGTTCTTTGCATTTTAATATCATAAGCTTTAATAAATAACTGACCGGTCAGTTATTTATATTTGAAAATGGGATGGCTGTCCAGTGTTTTTTAGTAGTCCAGTGTTTTTTAGTATCGATGCTGGTACGCGTCTGCGCTGTAATAAAGCACTGTCATCAGTAATTTCTTGGTTTAACGCGGCGACTAGCTGTTCATCAGAAAAAGCTCGTAATCGAACAGGGGGCAATTCGTCACAACGAGTTACTAGATAGTATTAACGGCGCATTTAAAGAGCATGCAGTGGTGTTCAGTTGTCCAATTATTGGGTATTTACCGGTAATTGTGTACTGTTTGATGGCTTATAAATTGATAATTAAACCATGGCTGTCGCGACTATCGGCAGCCATCAGGTAGAGATATTGCTCCATGATTGAGTCGGCTTGTGGTATCTCGTTAGGATCCTGACCGGGATAAGCTCGCATATAGAGTTTGGTGCGAACTTTATCCGGTTTAATGGCATTGACACGGATCGGGTTACTCTCAGACTCAAGTTCATCGGCAAGAATTTTCATAAAACTGCTGAGAGCAGATTTGGAAACGCCATAGGCACCCCAATAAGCGCTGTCTTTTTCATCTAGAGTAAAGACAATCGACGCGGCAGCCGACTTATTTAATAGCGGCAGCAGGGCGCGGGTAAGTAAAAAAGGTGCATTCAGATTAATCTGCATAACTTTAAACCAGCTTTCTATATCATATTGCGCAACTGGTGCGCTGTGCCCGAGCCAGCCGGCATTAAGCAACAGGCCATCAAGCCGGCCGAATTCATTATCGACTAAGGCGGCTAGGTTTTCGTAGCTTTCGGGGCTGGCTGTTTCAAAGTCGATTGCCAGCACCGCGGGCTGCGGGCCACCGGCGGCTTCTATTTCATCATAGACAGCATCTAGGCTCTGCTGGTTTTTAGCAACCAGTATCACCGTAGCGCCGTGTGCTGCATAGTTTTTTGCGGCGGCTTTGCCGATACCATCACTGGCACCAGTGACCAGGATAATTTGATCTTTGAGAAGGTCTTTGTTCGCGGAATATGACATAGCAGATACTTTCTAACAGTAAATTAAAGTGGCGTTTGTTGAGTCAGATAGTTTAACACTTCTTGCGCGCAAGCTTTAGCGTTACGTACAGCCGTTTCTAAAGTAGCAGGTAAATACAGTGCATCGGTGGCTAGATAGTCGCCTGATAAAAACAGGTTTTGATACGGGGTTATGACGCCAGGGCGGTGCCGGTTAACATCAGCTGTGCAGGAAAAAGTGGCGCGCTTTTCCCGAATAACCCAGCTTGCATTGGGCAGCGGCCAGTCTGGGAAGATAACGGCCAGTTCATTTCGGATAATAAGGCTAAGCTCTTTATTATCAAGCTCCATATGCCGGCCCTGACTGCTGATGACAACGGCTATCATGCCTGGCTGATCACAGACGCGGCGGTCAAAAACCCATTCAGATAGGGTCTCAGTGAGGCCAATCATCTCGTCAGGAATCTGGCAGCTGTCGTTATATCGAAGATACACGGTCGTAATTGGCTCGTAGCGAAACTGATCAAGGTGGTGGCAAAGCTCGTTACATTCTATCAGTGGTTTTAATAATGAACGGCTGATATGAGCCGGTGTTGCCAGTACAACGGCACTGGCATTCAAGTCTTGCTGTTCGCTGACAACCTGTGAAATGATATTGTTATCTGATTGCAGTGAAATAACTTTTGTGGATTCTAAGACGCTGGCATGGTGAGTATTCAGATACAAATTTGCGGGTGCTGGCAGTACCTGAGCTAAATTAACGGACGGGATTAATAAATCGGTGCTGCCTTTTTTACCATTAAAGGTTTCATTTAAAACATGCCGAAAACTCAGGGCTGAGGCTTTATCGGCTGGCGTATTCATAGCTGCCAGGCATAAGGCATTGAGTAAGGTAAGATAGGCGGGTGGCAGTCTGGCATCGCTTAGCCACTGTTTAACGCTGCAATCTTGATCGGCGCTGATTGGCTTTTTTAATAAACGGTCAAAGCGGTACAGAACGCTTATCTTTTCTTTTAAACTCAGGCCTTTGCAAAACAGCAGCCCGAACAGAAGGTTAAAGGGTCTGGGTAGCGCCGGCAATTTTAAATTAATCAGTGGCTGTAGGTTCTGTCCGTTCAACAAGTTCAGGTGCTGATGTTTTCTTTTAAAAACATCGCCTTCATTAACACCGATTAATTTAAGTAAGTCCAGTAATTCGCTGTATGCTCCCAGCATCAAATGCTGGCCATTATCCAGTACCTGTGTCCGGCTTGAAGTCTGGCGCGCCCGCCCGCCCAGTTGTTTGGCTGACTCAACCAGGGTGACAGGAATGTTTTTTTCAGCCAGAAAGCAGGCCGTTGCCAGTCCGGCCCAGCCGGCACCGATGATAATAACCGGTTTGTTGGCAGGCTGTTTATTATCCATGGGCTTTTCTCAGTTTCTTATGACGCTTCTTTTCTTTGCGTGCTGTTTGCCACGCCAGCCAGATTTTTCGTAATGGCGTCAGTTTAATCTGATGTTCAAGAACCCGAAAACCATCGAGTTCGATTTCATCCAATAAACTTTCATAAATGGATTTCATGATAATGCCGCTACGCTGATTGTAGCGGTCTTCATCAGGTAAATGTTGTAGTGCTTGTTGATAAAATTTTCTGGCTCGGTCGGCCTGAAATTTGAACAGTTCCCTAACATTGTCCGGTGTTTTAGCCTGTAAGAAATCAGCTGTGGTCACATTAAACTGGCGGCATTCATCTTCGGGGATATATACCCGGTGGCGACGTGCGTCTTCTCTTACGTCGCGTAAAATATTGGTCAGCTGAAAAGCCATGCCAAGATCATGTGCATAACGTAATGTCAGTTTATTGCTGTAACCAAATATTTCAACCGTCAGTAAGCCGACCGCGCTGGCTGCCCGGTAACAGTAACCGGATAAATCATTAAAGCTGAGGTAATGGTTGAAGTCGAGATCCATCTGCATGCCATCAATAATATCGTAAAAATATTTTTCGTCGAGCCGGAAGTTTTCAAGCTGTGGTTTTAAAGCCAGTCCGACAGGATGCTGCGGCACACCATGGAAAATTCGCTGGACCTCGTCACGCCACCAGTTAAGCTTGACTCGGGCAACCTGTTCTTCGTGAATTTCATCGACCACATCATCGACTTCACGGCAAAAGGCATATAGTGCCATGATGGCTTTGCGTTTTTGTTCGGGCAGAAACAGGAAGCTATAATAGAAGCTGGAGCCGCTTTTTGCGGTTTTTTCCTGGCAATATTGATCAGGTGTCATTGACTGTCTTGGCGGCTGAATTAATCTGAATGATACTATGCCAGCCGGTCTCAGGCGAGTGTCACGTATAGGGTGTTTATTTTTTGCGCAGGGCTTTCCAGAAAATCCAGATATAATCGTGGATCTTTAAACGAGGCCGGCTGAAGACATTATCCTGCTGCCGAAGCTTTTGTAGCACCTTGAAGCCGGCAGCGATAATCAGGCGGATTTCAAAACCGGCTCGTCCATGCAGTCGCTTGCCCAGCCAGCTGCCTGCGCGTAACAGCTTGTCAGCTTTGTCATATTGGCTCTGCATCAGCTGTTGCATTTTATCGTCGGAAAGGGCGGCGGCAAAATGCGCTTCGCTGACGCCATGCGTTTGCATATCCTGCTCGGGGATATAGATGCGCTTTAGTTCTTCATAGTCCTGTGACAGATCCTGATAAAAATTAATCAGCTGCAGAGCGCTGCATATACCATCGGATAAAGCGAGATTTTTAACTGAAGCCTGATTAAATAAATACAGCATTATTCGGCCAACCGGGTTGGCTGAGCGGCGACAATAGTCCATTAGTTCGCCGAAATGCTGGTAACGCTTTATTTTGACATCTTGTTTAAAGGCAGAGATCAAGTCAAGCAGCAGTTGTGCCGGTATTTCATAACGTGCCATAACATCGGCTAAAGCAATGTACAGATAATCCTGCGGAATAGCGCCCTTGATTGTATTCTCAAGCGCACTTTCCATTTGTGTAAGCTGTGTTAATCGTTCATCGTCAGTTAAATTACCTTCGTCAGCCAGGTCATCGGCTGTTCTGGCAAAAACATAAATAACACTGACTGCAGAGCGGATTTCTGAAGGCAGTACAAAAGAGGCGACTGGAAAATTTTCATAGTGTTTGCGGGCTATTTTTTGACAATGGCGATAAGCCTGTCTGAGTTCTGCTGGCATAGTAATGATTATTTTTAGATGAAAAGAGGCCGACTGTTCACTGCGCCGGGTTTATAGCTTGGGTGCTTTAATGGCAGATTGTAGATGTTGTTTAATATCGTTGCCCAGCTGGCTGACACTGATATCGAGTAAGGCAGATTCAAGTGCGTACAGCATCTTCAGGTCAGCGATCTGGCCTTGCTTATTTAACAGCAGATAGGTATCTACGGCACCTTTTTGTTCAAGATCATCTTTTGTATGAATGCCTGTGCGGGCCAGCATTTCGGTATATTCAGGTTGCATATTTTTCATGTCACTAATTTTCATATCAAAACTCCTGAACAAGCACATGAGATGGATACTGATAGTATAATTGCATTCATGACTGATGCACACAAAAACCGGCTTAAAGCGGTCAGCCCGGCGCTGATTGACTGGCAGGATAAAACACCGGTAAGCCGGCAATATGATGATATCTATTTTTCTAGTGACGATGGCATAGCTGAAACCGAATATGTGTTTTTAAAGCAAAATAATCTGCCACATGCCTGGCAGGGAAAAAGTCAGTTTTGCATTCTTGAAACGGGTTTTGGCACTGGGCTGAATTTTTTCTGCAGTATCGATCTGTGGTTAAAAACAGCTGCCGATGATGCTGTTCTGACGTATATATCGGTTGAAAAACACCCGCTTTCAGAAGATGATTTTTCCCGGCAACAAGCCAACTGGCCGCAGTTTAAGCCTTTTATTCAGGCACTGGTTAATCAATACCCGCCTATGCTCAGTGGCCTGCATTCAATCTCTTTATATAGTGGCCGTATTAAATTGTTGTTGTTGCTCGGTGATGCCTGCGAGCAATTATCAACACTGATGGCAAAAGCCGATGCCTGTTATCTGGATGGATTTGCGCCCTCAAAAAATAAATCCATGTGGAGTCCGGCGCTGTTTAAACAGCTGACACGTCTGTTGAAACCTGGCGCTACCTTAAGTACGTTTACCGCTGTCGGTGATGTGCGCAGAGGCCTGCAAGATGCCGGCTTTGAGATGAAAAAAATCGATGCGTATGGCAATAAACGTCATATGCTAAGTGGCAGGTTGCAGTCCTCTACAGCTGATAACCTGCTGTTGCCCTGGTACCGTTATCCAGATTTCGATGAAAAAAACAAGCAGGTTTTGGTTATCGGTGCTGGTGTTGCAGGCTTGACCACCGCAGCGGCTTTATCTGAAAATGGCTGGCAGGTGACACTGATAGAGCAGGCTGATTCAGTGGCTGCCGGCGCATCGGGTAATCCGGCAGGAGTGCTGATGCCGCGACTGGATAAACAGCAAACGCTAGAAGCCCGATTTTACTGGCAGGCATTTTTTCTAGCACTCAGAAAAATATCGCAGTTAGAAAGTCAGGGCTTGGATTGCGGCTGGCAGGCATCTGGCGTTTTACAGTTAGACGATGAGGCTGAATTATTTTCAAATCACTGGCCATCGTCGTCGCTTAAACCGCTGACGCCAGATGCGGTTAAAAAGCTGGCTGGTTTAGCAACCAGCAAAGCTGCCGTATGGTTGCAGCAAGGCGGTTATATCAGTCCAAAAAAACTTTGTACGGGTATCTATGAGCGTTTTAAAAATCAGATTGATTTTGTCTTTGATACTACGGTGACAGCGCTTGAATCGGATAATCGTGGCTGGAAAGTGTTAAGCAGTAACGGAGATTTTTATACACAAAGCGTGGTTATTTGTAATGCGGAAACGGCAAATCGCTTCCAGCAAACCGCTGCGGTTAATTTGCAGCCGGTCAGGGGGCAGATCAGCTATCTGAAAAATACTGAACTGGCTGGAAAACTTAAAACCGTGATATGTGATCGTGGATATGCGATTCCGTTGGATCAGCAACAGTTGCTGATTGGTGCCAGCTTTAACCGAGGTGAAACCGCCAGTTCGCTTACTGAGCGGGATCATGGCTTTAACTGGCAACAATTTAGCCGCGCGCTGGCACCAACGCATCAGTCAGAACTGGGTACCGAGCTGCCGGTCAAGGGTCGTGCATCAGTCCGGGCAATGACAACTGATCGCCTGCCAGTGATCGGAGCCGTTGTGGATCAGGCTTTTTATCAACAACATTATGCCGATCTTGCCAGAGGCCGGAGAGCTTCGTCATATCCGATGGCGACTTATCATGATGGATTGTTCATCAATGCCGGTCATGGTTCGCGTGGCCTGACCAGTTGTTTTCTGGCGGCCGACATCATTCTGGCGCTAATGACAAACACTGCTCTGCCAGTCGAAGCGGAAATACTTTGCAGACTGCATCCAGGTAGGTTTTTAATTAAAGGTTTTCAGAAAAATACTGGCTGAGAGTTCATCTATTTATTCATTAAAGGATACTAATGTTCTAGTTATTGGTCTATATTAGCCGCATGAATAGTGATCTCCAGCGACAAATTGATCGTCAGCGTGACGCCCTGGTCGGTATGATCAGTACACCATTGGATGAGCTGGCTCAGGAATGTGCAGCGGTCTGGCCTGACAGGCAACTGATGAATCAGTTGTTAATGACAATGATTAATGAGCTGCCTTATTGTAAGTATTTGTATGCGCTGGACACCAATGGCCTGCAAATTTGTGATAACGCCAGTCATGAAGGTGTTCTCACTGAGCATTACGGTCGTGACCGTTCCAGTCGTCCTTATCTGTCTGCTGTAGTACCGGCTTATGGTTGTATTTTGTCCGAATCCTATATCAGTCTGGGAGCCAGAAGACCGTCGATTACCGCGATACAAAAAGTCAGTTTTAAGGATAAAACATTAGGCTTTATTGGCGCTGACTTCGATTTGCGGAATTTACCCCTGACCCGTGAGCTCTATCAGGAACCAACTACCTGGCAACAAATTAAAGGTGATCCTGCGATAAGACGCAGTCTGTTCTCTCAAACCCGTGCTGACAGTGTGCTGGACAAGAATATTGATGATATTTTTTCATTAATGCGGGAGTTGATTACTGAGCACGGTATATTTCATGGTAAAATACATTTCTCATCGAGCCGGGCTACCATCTGGCTGGTTAATGATCCGTACCGCTATCGTTTGCTGGATTACAAGACATTGCTGGATCCGGATATTTGTTTTGCATATCCTGTTCATGCATACCCTGCTGATGCAATCGTGCCGGAAGATAAAATCGAAGCAATTTTTACTACCATGAAAGCGCTTCGATATGCCGATGAGAATATCTACCTGCGTTCAGGTTCCTTAAATATATTTAATGGCATGGTGGGCTTAACATTTTCCTGCGATGGCTCTCACTATATACCGTATGATGAATTTCTTGAAAAGGATTTAGCCTTCTGGTTTGGACAATAATGGACCATATAATCCTGATACAATACTGAACTGATTATGCCTGAATTAAAAACAAGTAATGAATGTATTGAGTTTATCTGCGCGCAGGGTTGTACTGCGGTAAGGAAAGTGATCGTTCAGCTTGAAAATAAACAAACTATTTCTGAATTAGTATATCTGCAAGAAGAACAAAAACAGTTTGTGCTGACAGAACTTAAAGCCATTATGTCAGTCTATGACAAGCAGGATGAAAGCTGATACCAGAGGATAAGGTAGTTACTTGATTATAGAAAGCGCCTTCAAACCGGCTCGCGGTTTAACTCACTGTCACCTGCAGACACTTTTACCGACACTGCTGCAGAAAAAAAACACCAAACACTATTTCTGGCAAAAGCTGACATTGTCTGACTCAGACTTTGTAGACCTGTGCTGGAATCAGCCGCCTGACACTCATGATAAACGACCATTGGCGGTTGTTTTTCATGGTCTGGAAGGTTCGATCAATTCACCCTATGCACAGCACATTATGCAAGCACTGGAAAAACGCAATATAAATGCTGTGCTGATGCATTTTCGCGGCTGCTCCGGACGTGCAAATAATCTACCACGTGCCTATCACAGCGGTGATACGGCAGATGCAAAATTCCTGCTCGAATACTTGCAGAAACAGTTTCCGACTGTGCCATTACTGGCGATTGGTTATTCGCTGGGTGGGAATATGTTGCTTAAATTGCAGGCAGAATATGCTGATCAGTCACCACTAAAAGCCGCGGTTTCAGTGTGCGCGCCGATAGAGCTGGATAAATGTGCGGACAGAATTGATCAGGGCTTTTCTAAAATATATCAAAAGCATTTAATGAAGCGTCTGGTCAGTGGTTTACTCAAAAAATATCAGCAACATGATTTAGTCAATCTGATTAATTTACCAAAACAAAAGGCTCGTAAATTAAAAACATTCTGGCAGTTTGATGAGGCCTTCACGGCACCGGTGCACGGCTTTGGAACGGCGAAAAATTATTATGAAAAAAGTAGTGCAAGGCAGTATCTGAAACTGATTACAAAACCCACGCTGGCAATACAGGCGACAGATGATCCGTTTATGACTGCGGATGTTATTCCAGGCGAAGCAGAGTTAGGCAGTGGTGTCACTTTGGAAGTGAGTCGTTACGGTGGGCATGTTGGTTTTGTCAGCGGTTCATTGCTCAGGCCTCATTACTGGTTGCCTGAGCGAATCTGTGATTATTTCTCTGATTATATTTAAGTTCTTCTGATGAATGAATATTTATCAATGTCAGTCATGTTTAGGCCAGGCAGACGCATCGATAGTTTCCTGATAAGCATGCCATGTTGCATGACCGATTAAGGGCAATAAAATCACAAGGCCTAATAACCCGGTTAAAAAACTCAGTGCAATACTTGAGACAATTAAAAAGGCCCAGAACAGCATGACCAGTTTATTATTCATGACTGCGTTAAAGCTGCTGATACCGGCGGTAATCATATCCACCTTGCGATCCATGATCATTGGCAGCGAAAAAGCACTGAAACAGAAAATAAAACCGGCAAAAATGGTGCCGACAACACTGATGATTGATAAAAACAGAATCAGGTCTTCCCAGTTAGGATCGGAATCCATCGGAAAAAAAACGTGCACAATTGAGGTTGCTCTGGCCCATACCAGTAAAACAATCAATAATAAAATAGCAAAAAAGGCCTCATTGCTTAAATGCCGTTTACCTTCACGGATACAATAACCAAGAATTGGTTTTAGTCCGATCTGAATCTGGCAGCTGATAGAGTAAAGGCCTATAGCTAAAATAGGACCGAGAAAAATAAAACCTGAAACAAGACTCATCAGCATATAAAAGCTGCCAAACTCCCAGGCGATAAAACCGACCAGATAACTGAATATCAGCATTAGCGTACCATAGGTCAGGCTTGGTTGAGGGGCGGTCTTAATATCCTGCCAGCCCAGCTTGAGCCAGCGTAAGGGCGCGTTCATCGTGAGTTGGCGGCAGGGTGCGACAAATGGAAGTTCTGATGGTTCAGGCATGGATTCAGGTGCGCTGTTTGTCATTAAAGTTCCTCTCTGAACAGGTGGTTTTTTATTATCCAGAAAGACTAAATCGATAGCCCTTTTATTTCAAGTGTTAATAGCGCTTATCTGTGTCTCTGATACGAGCGGCGTATAGGTACTTGATCAATACAGCAGGTGGAATAAATTATTTCAATATGGCAGGACTAGCGTTTCTGGGTGTTGCCTGAGGTTTTGTCTTCAGTGATAAGATGCTATTGGAAAGTGACTGAGTAATGGTTGACTGGGTTTATTTTTTAAAATATAAAAAAAGCCAGCGTGTTATACAGGCTGGCTTTTTAATATTAGCTATATTTAAATAAAACTATCAAATAGTCTTATTCTAAAATAGATTTGTAGACGGCATCCAAGTCCATATTCAATTTAACGTTCTTGGCTTTTTCAAGCGACAAGTCAGTTGCAAGGCCATCGGTGTCTGCTGCGTTGCAATAACTGGTCACACCTTGTGCTGCTGAGTAGCAATCATACTGACTGTTGCAAGTAAAGGTGTTGCCATTGGCTTCATACCAGCATGAGTTGTTACTGCAGCATGTGTTGATATTGGTTGAGTAATTAGGGCAGGAAAGGCTTCCATCGCACGAGGTAGTTGATACCGGATCGGAACAACCATTTAATAGCATCATACTGCCTGAGAATATTAAGATGAAAAGTACTTTTTTAAGAAAATTCATATACTGCGTTCCTTGTTAAATAATTTTGTGTCAAAAAATATACCACAGGAAATATACTGAGTCATCAGTAAAAATTAGATAACTGTATTGTGTATTAGTTGTTGCTAATGCTGCGTGAGAATACGGGTCGAAATCAAGCCTGTTTTTTCAGTTCTAATCAATCACCGGCTCTGTTTCTAGATTAGTATTGCTGCTGTTGTATAAAATTTTATCAGGTGTTCATAATACCAGGGCAATTCATCAATAATGCGGAGGTGGTGCTTCTTCACCTACATCCGCTATCTGGCTCATTTGTTTTCCCATGCTTTTAATATAATCCTGCATTAATTCGACACGGCGAACTAAATCATCGATTTGTTTTTGTTGTGCAAATGCAGTGCTGTTGAGACTCTCAATAGTTGATTCTGCGTGCATCAGTTTGATTTCGAGGTCAGTTATTCTGTTTTCCATATACGGTGTCTCTTTAGTCTTTTTTGCCGGTAATGTCGCTATAGGCTTTTGTTGCTGCAATAACACCGGCTGGAATCGCGATAAAATTAAGCAGCGGAATACTGGTGAGGATAAAAAGTCCGCTGCCTAAGCCCAGGGTCATGCTTTTTTGCTGGTGTGCCGTCTGTCTGACCTGTGGAAAGCGCAGGTTGTGATTTGCCATCGGGTAGTCCAGATACTCAAGTGATAGCATCCAGATTGCAAACACTATCCATAAAAATGGTGAGATCAAATTAATGAATGGAATGACAGTGATAATAAGCAGTGGGATCAGCCATAAGATAATGTAACTGAGTTTTTTTAGCTCTGCGCTGAGTGTTCTGCTGAGCAGCTGTATTATGCTTTCGTCATCATCTGTTTCGATATGGCCTGTTAATAACTGTTGGTATTTTTCAGATAATAAACTGTTGAACGGTGCAGCAATGATGTTGCCGATAATGGTAAAGCTGTAAAAAACGCTGATCAGAATAGTCAGCGAAAATAATGGCAGGATAATCCAGTTAAGCCAGTCGAGCCAGGCGGGTAACAGACTGTCCATCCAGTTGCTGAATCCGCTAAAGATATAATAGAGGGTAAAAGAAAATAAACTGACGTTAATGAGCAGCGGTAAAACAACGTAACGTCGTAATTCAGGTTTAAATAATATAGTGATCGATTTGAAGACGCTGAAAAAATGGTTGCTGAATGTGTTGATCATGGTGCTGAGTTACCCTTTGGGATCGGATGTGTCGGTGTCTGCTAAATAACCCTGTTTTGCCAGCAGTGCGCTGCCATAACAGGCTTCTGTATGGTCGGGAATGATGACTTCTGAGTCAAGTTGTTTGGCGCGATATTGCATCCATTTTTTATTTTTACTGCCGCCGCCTATAGTAAACAGTCGTTTTATAACGGGAGCACCTTTTGCTTTCAGTACATCGTAGCTTTGTTTTTCAACAGCGGTAAGAGCTTCCAGTATGGCCTGTAAAAATACCTGCTTGTCCTCAGGTTGTGGTGTCAGACAGGGCTGCTTATGCGGGTCATTATGCGGGAAGCGTTCGCCTGTTTTCGGCAATGGGTAATAGGCCAGTCCGGTCGCCTGCTTAAATGAAAGGCCTTCGCTGAGTGTTTGCAGTTCGGCATCATTAAAAAACTGTCTTAAAACAGTGCCGCCGGTATTGGATGCGCCACCGGCCAGCCAGGCAGCATTAATGCGGTGGCTATAAACACCTTGTTCGGCGGAGTTAATAGGATGCTCGCTAAGAATTTTAATCGCCAGTGTGCTGCCAAGTGAGCTGACGGCATCACCGATTTCTGTAGCACCTGTTGCCAGAAAGCCGGCAATCGAATCCGTGGTGCCGGCGACGATACTGACCTCGTGTTCTAGGCCGAAGTGTTTTCGATTGGCTGGCGTCAACTGTCCGGTAACCGTGCCGGGAGCGACGACCTCGGGTAGCATATTGGTGGGTATATTCAGTTGCCATAGCCACGATGGCCAGGATTTGGTTTGCGGGTCAAAACCGGTTTTCAGGCAGTTATTGTAATCACTGATAAAGCGACCACTGAGCTGGCCGCTTATGAAATCGGCCTGATGCAGTATTTTTTTTGTTGCGGCTTGCTGTTGCGGGTGCTGCTTTATCAGCCAGAGTAATTTACTCAGGCTGGAGCTGGCCCCATGAACCGCACCGGCTTGCTCAGGAGCAATTGATTTAAGCAGTTCCGCTTCGGCACTGGCTCTGCTGTCGTTATACATCAGTGCCGGTGCCAGTGGCCGGTAGTTCTGGTCTGTCAGTACTACCGTTGACGAGGTGCCATCAACCGAGATAGCAGCCAGCGTGCTGGCAGCGGGGTGCTGACACAGTTGCTGCAATACCTGGCTGACCACTGGCCACCAGAGGTCGGCATCTTGCTCGACTTCGGCACCGTGAATCAACGGTTCTGGAAAATCGGCTCGAACTTCTTTTAAAAGTTTTTCATTGCAATCAATCAGGCAGGCTCTGCATCCCGAGGTGCCAAGATCAATCCCGATAAAGGTTTTTTCAGAATGCATTTAAGGCAGTGTGACGATGTCCGGAATACTCCAGTCTGGATTTCTGTGATCAGCTACCACAGTGGTATAAATGCCGCCGCGCACATAAAACTCTGCCGTTATACGCATAAAGTTGGGTTCAGTAACTGCCACCAGGTCATCAAGAATCTGGTTGGTAACGGCTTCGTGAAAAGCGCCTTCATCGCGAAAAGACCACATGTACATTTTCAGTGCTTTCAGCTCGACACACTTTGCAGACGGAATGTATTCGATGTGAATAGTGGCAAAGTCAGGCTGGCCAGTTTTCGGGCATAGACAGGTGAACTCCGGCACATCGATACGAATCGTGTAATCACGTCCAGGATTAGGGTTGTCGAATGTTTCCAGATCTTTTGATGGTTTGCTAGACATGATGCACTCATTTGTTGGGTAAAAGCGGCCTATTATAGCATTATCAGAGCGGACAAATAGTTTTCTTATAGCAACAGATAAAGACCGGGTATTTATTTTATAAAAAAACCGGTAGATATTTCAAGTGTATGATTTTTCTACAATTAAAGTCTTTTCTAATATGTTAAATAAATTTCATGCAAGCCACTGCCTCGTATATAATGTGAAACCTTCGTGCCTGCTGAAGCTGTGATCAGCTGTCTGTGTTAGTGCTGATCATTTTTTAATCAGCCAGGCCGAATATTCCACCAATTGATATTGATAATTATGATGTAGACCCGGTTTTAATGGATAAAACCAGCGGCGGGTTTATGCGGGAAATTTGTTGTTATGCGTTTAAGTACAATTAAGATGGCCGGCTTTAAATCCTTTGTTGACGCCACCACGATCAATCTGCCAAGTAATCTGGGCGCGATAGTCGGTCCCAATGGCTGTGGTAAATCCAATACCATTGATGCGGTTCGCTGGGTAATGGGGGAGTCATCGGCCAAGCATTTACGTGGCGCATCAATGGATGATGTTATCTTCAGTGGCTCAGCTACACGCAAGCCGGTTGGCATGGCATCGGTTGAGCTGGTCTTTGATAATAGCGACCGCACACTGGAAGGCGAGTTTGCCGGTTATAACGAAATTTCTGTTAAACGTACACTGAGCCGTGATGGCACCTCTAAGTATTATCTCAATGGTACGCGTTGTCGTCGCCGTGATGTGGCAGACCTTTTCCTTGGAACAGGCTTAGGGCCGCGTAGCTACGCCATTATCGAGCAGGGCATGATCTCACGCCTGATTGATGCCAAACCGGAAGAGCTTCGGGTGTTTCTCGAAGAAGCCGCTGGGATTTCTAAATACAAAGAACGCCGTCGTGAGACCGAAACCCGTATCCGTCACACCCGTGAAAACCTTGATCGATTAAATGATCTGCGTGAAGAAATCGAAAAACAACTGTCACATCTGCAGCGTCAGTCTCGCACCGCAGAACGATACAAAGAGTTTAAAGTACAAGAACGTCAGTTAAAGTCTGAACTGCTGTATTTACGCTGGGTAGATTTACAGCGTGAAGTTGATCAGCGTGAACTGACCATTAAAGAATATGAAACCAGTCTTGAAGCGGTGATTGCAGATCAGCGAGCCACTGAAAGTACGATTGAAGAACAACGCTCGCACCAGCATGAAGCGAATGATTCATTAAATGAAGTGCAGGGTCGTTACTATGGTCTGGGCGCAGACATCTCCCGCCGTGAACAGTCTATTCAGCACCAGAAAGAAATGCATCAGCGCCAGCTGCAGGAATTACAAAGTCTTGAGCAGTCGCTGAATGAAGCTGAACGTACATTGCAACAGGATCAAGAACAGTTAGAACTGTCGCGAGCACAATTAGAAGAATCTGAACCCGAGCTGGAAATGCGCCGGGAACAGCAGGAAGTCGACAATGCGGTGATGCAAGAAGCCGAAGAGTCGATGAATACCTTGCAAAATGACTGGGAAGATTACAACCGTCGTTCTGCCGAACCGGCTCAGGTAGCCCAAGTTGAACGCAACCGTATGGAGCAGCTGGAGCGTCATATTCAGCAAATGCAGACCCGATTGCAGCGCATTGAAGAACAAAAGAAAAATTTAAACAGTAACGAATCTGAAGCCAAACTGGCTGCCCAGAAAACCGAATTGACCGCTGTAGCGGCGGTAAAAGCAGAACTGTCAGTGCGGCGTGAAAGCGTCATGGAAGAGCTGACACAGGTGCGTGAAACCAATGCTACTTTACAGCAACAGCAGGATCTGGCACGCCACGAATTAAATGATACACAGGGTACACTGACCTCTCTGGAAGCCTTGCAAAAAGCCGCCTTAGGTAAGCAAGATAGTAAAGTAGTCGACTGGCTTGAAGGTCACAAACTCTCGGAAAATAGTCGCTTGGTTGAGCATTTGCGGGTTGATGATGGCTGGGATACGGCGGTAGAAACCGTACTGGGGCAATATTTGCAGGCGGTCTGTATTGATAATCTGGATTCGGTTAATCAAGTGCTGGGGAGTTTTGAATCGGGCCGGGTCAGTTTTATCGAAACCGCATCCGCCTCAGAAAATAACGCCGGTGCCGAATGGCTGGCTGCAAAAGTACAAAGCGAACTGGACCTCAGTCATTTGCTTAATAATGTGCGCATTGCCGCCGACTTAAACAGCGCCATGGCACAACGCGGGCAGCTCTCTGAAGGCCAGTCTATTATCACTAAAGACGGTATCTGGTTAGGTCATAACTGGTTACGTGTGGCAAAAGACAGTGATGCCAAATCCGGTATTGTGGCGCGTGAAAAAGAAATTGAAGTTTTAAAAGAGCAGGCAGAGATGCAACAGCAACGTCTGCAAACGGTAGCAGAGCAACTGGCTGCCGGTCGTGAACTGTTACAGCAAACCGAACAACAGCGTGAACATTTGCAGGCAGAGCAAAATCAGATTCATCAGCAACATGCCGAATTACAGGCACAGATTAATGCCCGTGAAACCCGCCTGGAACAGGTCAAGAAAAGTGAAGAAAGTCTGATCAAAGAAGAATCAGAAGTTCGTCAGCAAGTTGAAGATGAAAATCAGAGTATTGAAGCGGCGCGACTTAAACGCAATGAGGCAATGGCACAGATTGATGAGCTATCACGTGAGCATGATGCATTAAGCAAACGCCGCGAACAAACTCAGAGTGTATTACAGCAAGGCCGGGAAAAGGCTCGTAGCAGTCGCGATGCAGTACATGATCTAGCGATTAAGATTGAAGGCTTGCGTACATCAAGTCGAAATCTTGAGAAAAATATTGAGCGAATGAAAGTGCAGCTGGAACAACAACAAAGTCGCCGTAGTGAAATTCAGGCGAATGTTGTTCAGGGTAATGAGCCGATAAAAGGTCTGGAGCATGAATTAGCTGAATTGCTTGAAAAACGTTTGTTAGTTGAAAATGAATTAAATGAGGCCCGCGCTCGCTTAGGTAAAATTGAAAATGAATTGCGTACGCTGGAACAAAAGCGTCATGAATATGAGCAGAAAAGCCAGACAGTGCGCAATACACTGGAACAAAGCAAAATGAATGCGCAGGAAATTCGTGTCCGCAGTTTAACGGTTAAGGAGCAGATGGATGACTCCGATGTTGATGTTGCTGAAATAAAAAGCGCACTCGAAGCGCTGCAAGAGGCACCGCGTATTCCGGACTGGCAGCGTAAAGCTGATGAGGTGACACAACGTATTATGCGTCTAGGGCCGATTAATCTGGCAGCGATTGATGAATACCAGGAGCAGTTAAAGCGCAAAGAATATCTGGATGCACAAAACGATGATGTAACCTCGGCACTGACTACTCTGGAAGAGGCAATTTCAAAAATCGATAAAGAAACACGTCATCGTTTCAAAGAAACATTTGATCATGTTAACAGTCGCATTCAGGAAATGTTCCCGCGGCTGTTTGGTGGCGGTCAAGCTTATCTTGAAATGACCGGTGAAGATTTACTGGATACCGGGGTTACTGTAATGGCACGGCCACCGGGTAAGCGTATTACCCATATTCAGCTGATGTCGGGTGGTGAAAAAGCACTGACTGCAGTGGCGCTGGTTTTTGCCATCTTTGAATTAAATCCGGCACCGTTTTGTATGCTCGACGAAGTTGATGCGCCACTGGATGAAGCCAATGTCGGGCGTTTCTGTGAACTGGTCAAGCATATGTCTGAGACAGTTCAGTTTATTTTTATCACGCATAATAAATCAACCATGGAAATGGCTGAACATTTAAGCGGTGTTACTATGCGTGAATCGGGTGTCTCTCGTCTGGTATCGGTTGATGTCGATGCTGCGGCACAACTGGCCGAGGTGGAATAATAACTAATGGAACATTTACGCTGGATCATATTAGCAGTTGGTCTGGTTGTTGTTTTTGTTATTTATCTGATAGGACGAAGAAATGATAAAAGCAGACAGCTTGACGTTCATGAGCCATTGTCTGTTGAAGATATTCCATCTGTGCGCACAGACGCTGATGATATTTACGCTGAAAAAATAAAATTTGATGATGCCTTTGTTGCCTCAGAAATAAACCATTTTGAAATTCATGATGAACTGGTTGATACTGTCACATTAATGGTTGACGACATCATGCCTGATATCATGGCTTTTGGTGCAGAAGATGTTTTGCCATATTCTGAGCACAATGAAGAAGCACAGCAAGCGATAGAACGGCCAGCACCAAAGAGTGAGTTGGCTGATGATGTTGATGCAGTAGCGCCGCAGGATGATCTGATCGTAATACATGTACAGGCAAAATCTTCTTACTTCAGTGGTAATGATTTATTACGTGTTATCAATTATCAGCAACTGAAATTCGGTGATATGAATATCTATCATGCTTATGCAGATGAACAGGTGATTTTCAGCATGAGTAATATGTTGCAACCCGGTCATTTTGATCCCGAGCATATTACAGATATGCGTACCCCCGGCGTTATTTTATTTACACAACTAGCCTTGCTGGATGATCCATTATCCGCTTGTGAGCGAATTTTGCATTGCGCAAAAACATTTGCAAGAGAACTTGACGGAACCTTAAACTCGTCTGATCAAAAGCCGCTGACTGATGAAAAAGTTCAGCTGTTTAAAGACAAAGCCAGTTACTTTTCAGCCACAGTCAGGCCCGCATGAGTCATCAAGAAAAACAAATAACAGACCGTATTGAAGCGCTGACACAACAACTAAATCATCATTCCCGTCAGTACTATGTGCTTGATGATCCGGAGATTCCGGATGCCGAGTATGATCGCCTGTTTCGTGAATTGCAGCAACTTGAACAAGATCATCCTGAGTTAAAAACAATCGATTCACCGACCCAGCGTGTCGGCGGCGAAGCTCTGGCTGCGTTTACCCAGGTCACACATCGCATACCAATGCTATCGCTGGGCAATGTGTTTAGTGAACAGGAGTTACTGGATTTTTATAAACGCGTTCGTGATCGACTAAAAACCGAAGATGAAATCGAGTTTACAGCAGAACCAAAACTTGATGGCCTGGCGATCAGTCTGCTTTATGAAAAAGGTGTATTGCTACAGGCAGCTACCCGTGGTGACGGCAGTGTCGGTGAAAACGTTACAGAAAATGCGCGCACCATCCGCAATATACCGCTGCATTTATCGGGCAATAATATTCCCGATGTATTAGAAGTTCGCGGCGAAGTTTTTATGTCAAAAGCAGTATTTGAAAAACTCAACCAGCAAGCCCGTGACAAAGGTGAAAAAACTTTTGTCAATCCGCGTAATGCCGCAGCCGGTTCACTGCGACAGCTGGACTCAAAAATAGCCGCGAGCCGCCAGTTGTCGATGTATTGTTATGCTGTCGGTGTGGTTGAGGGTTTCGAGCTGCCGGCAACCCATTCAGAAATCTTACAGCAACTTGGTGAGTGGGGCTTGCCACTGTGTCACGAAGTTGAAGTGGTTCAGGCTGCCTCAGGCTGTCAGTCTTATTACGAAAAAATAGGCAAGCTGCGCGAGCAGCTGGCTTATGATATCGATGGTGTGGTTTATAAGGTGAACAGTTTGTCACTGCAGCAACAGCTGGGGTTTGTAGCGCGTGCTCCGCGCTGGGCTACGGCGCATAAATTCCCCGCGCAGGAAGAAATCACCCAGGTTAATGCGATTGAATTTCAGGTTGGCAGAACCGGTGCAATCACTCCGGTTGCCCGGCTTGAGCCGGTTTTTGTCGGCGGTGTTACAGTCAGTAATGCGACCTTGCATAATATGGATGAAATACGCCGTAAAGATGTCAGGGTTGGTGATCAGGTTATTATCCGCCGTGCCGGCGATGTGATTCCTGAAGTTGCCTCTGTGGTTTTCGCTAACCGACCAGCTGGCAGCGTCGAAGTTGAGTTGCCCAGGGTGTGCCCGGTCTGTGGTTCTGATGTGGTGCAGGAAAAAGACGAAGCCGTGGCACGCTGCAGTGGTGGTTTGTACTGCCATGCACAACGAAAGGAAGGTATCAAACATTTCGCCTCTCGCCGCGCAATGGATATCGATGGCCTCGGTGATAAACTGGTTGAACAGTTAGTCGATGCCGATCTGATCGATCATATTGATGATCTTTATCTGCTAAAAGATAAAACACAAAGTATTGCCGCGATGGAGCGGATGGGTCAAAAATCAGTTGATAACCTGATCGACTCGCTGGAAAAAAGCAAAGCCACAACACTGCCTCGTTTTATTTTTGCCTTGGGTATTCGTGAGGTTGGCGAAGTCACGGCGGCCAGTCTGGCAAATCATTTCGGTGATATTCGGCCGCTAATGCAGGCAAATGAAGCAGAGCTGATTAATATTGCCGATGTCGGACCGGTTGTGGCCTCACGCGTGGTTAATTTCTTTAGTCAGGCGCATAACCTTGAAGTTATTGACCGTTTGCTCAGTGCCGGTATTCACTGGCCGGCGATAGAAAAAAAGGCCGAATCAGAGTTGCCTTTGTCTGGATTGAGCTTTGTGGTGACCGGTACTTTATCTGGCATGGGCAGAAATGATGCGAAGCAGCTGTTAATTGATAAGGGAGCAAAAGTCACTGGTAGTGTTTCAAAAAAAACCAGTTATCTGGTGGTTGGTGAAAACCCGGGATCAAAAGCAGCGAAAGCCGAAGAATTAGGTGTAGAGATTCTTGATGAAGAGGCGTTCCTGTTGTTAATCAAGGATTAAAGCCAAGCGGCTTTAATCTCTTGGTTATTAAAGCAAAAAAACCGTGCTGACTGAGTCAGCGATATTCGCTTACAGAGAATGTTCCAGCTCAAAGCGGTAACTTTCTATAGCGGATAACACCTCATTGTCTTTTTCTGACAGCTGTTCGTGCTGGCGAATTTCAGTCATTAAATAATCAAATTCGGCGAAGCCTAGTCCCATTGAAGAGTGCCGGTCATTGAGTTTATTGCGACGGTATTCTAGCCACTCCTGTTGTTCATCAAAACTCAGCTGATCGGGATAATTTCTGGCTTTGTAGCGAAAAAACATCTCTGCCAGTCGGCTGTCTTCAAATCGCGGCGTCAGCTGAGCTAGACCAGTCGGTGTTGTTTTTAAAATCTGATTCATTTCACTGCGATCGGCTGGCGAGAAAAAACCACCGCTGTACAGGCTTAGGTCCGGGTCATTAGCTTCTTCAAATTCCTGCTCCATAAAAACCTGCTGGATTTTCTCATCAAGTCCGTGGCATTGCTTGATCATCTCAAGGTGTTTCATGCCCTCTGCAATATCGATTTTTGTGCGTTTGGCGGCATCTGCGTTGAGTGTATTTAGTGGCGCTAATACCGGGCATTTATTGATGTGTACTGTTTTCAAGGCAATGCGTTCTATGCCTTCAGGTAGTTTAGCTTGTGGGCTGAAAACGCGATAAGCGATTTCCTCTGGTTCTTCGCTGATCAGTGCGGTCGGGTCCTGTCTTAAATCGACGACGATAATGCCATTTTTATTAGTCGGGTGTGCTGCAACCGGTACAACCATGGCTGTACTGCCAAATTCGCTGCGGATCATGCCGGATGCATGCAGCAGCGGTTGCTGTTTTTGCAGGTCAAGTAAATTCGAAACAGCGTGTTTGTTTTTGTTGTTATAGACAAAATCATATAACCGGGGTTGTTTCTCACGAATTAATTTTGCGATAGCGATGGTGGCGTAGACATCAGAAAGTGCATCGTGCGCTGCTTCGTGTGTCAGGTTGTTGGCAGCGGTTAAATGTTCAAGTTTAAAACTGGGTAAACCGTCCTCATTGCGTGGCCATTCAATGCCATCTGGTCTGAGTGCATAGGTGATGCGCACCAGATCAATGATATCCCAGCGCGAATTGCCATTTTGCCATTCGCGGGCATAAGGGTCGAAGAAGTTGCGGTAGAACATAAAGCGTGTGACTTCATCATCGAAGCGGATGCTGTTGTAACCCAGCGTGCAGGTTGCAGGTGTGGAAAGCTGCTGATGTATTTTTGCGGCAAATTCAGCTTCCGGTATGCCTTTTTGCCGGGCTTGCTGGGGGGTGATGCCGGTGATCAGGCAAGCTTGTGGATTAGGCAGAAAGTCATCTGCGGGCTGGCAAAATACTTCGAATGGCTGATCGATGATATTAAAGTCCAGATCGGTTCGGATACCGGCAAACTGAACCGGACGATCCTTAGACGGGCTGATGCCAAAGGTTTCATAATCGTGCCAGAAGAAGCTGGGTTTGTTCATTAAATTCGCTCATATTTGGGGTTTTGTAATAAGTTTGTTACATCCTAATTAATATTCAGATGAATTGCTATTATCAGTACAGATAGTTCACAGTTTGGTACTCGTATTATGCATGTAGAAAATCAGTTGAGGCCGGTTGACCGGATATTGCAGCTTATTTCTGAAATGTCTTTTTTTAACAACTTCAATCCTCTTGAGCTTGATAGAATTTCTAAACATCTGACGGTTCGGGATATTAAAAAAGACGAAGTCATCTTCAAAGAAGGTGATATAGGGGATTGTATGTGTTTCGTAGCAGAAGGCTTACTGCATGTGCATAAAGATATTGAAGGCGAAAAGGATGTCATCGTTTCCTGGATTAGCAGTGGCAAGTCATTTGGTGAAATGTCGATACTGGATTTAAGTCCGCGTTCGGCAACCGTGGTTGGGGCGCGCGAGTCCACGCTGGTTATTTTATCAAGAGCGCATTACGACATGGTTCTGTATCAGCATCCTAAACTGGGTGTTAAATTATTAAGCGGGATTTCACGATTACTCAGCCTGTATCTGCGTCAGGCAACTGGAAAATTAGCAGCAGAAATTTCTACACATTAAACTGTGTATGCAGAATCAGCATCGCCTCTAAATAAAGTCTTTGAAGCCACTTCAGGCAACTATCAGATCGTTTTGTGGTCAAACCAGATTATTCGCTATCTGGGACGCCATCATGCGTAAGCTATCTGATTTCACCGTTATATTCTTATTCATCTTATCCGCACTGCTAACGACATCTGCTTTTGCTGCAGATAAAGCTCCCTGGGGTGTAGCGACAAATGGTCATTATGACTACAAACCACAAAAAGTGGTTTATGATGTCAACCTGCGGACAGAAAAGGCGGTTTCAGGGGTATTGGACAGAGCGAGTTTTTTAAGTAAGATAACCGGCGCAGACCCGTTTGAAAGTTCTATCGTGCTGGTGTTACATGGCGCGGAAATTCCGTTTTTTGCAATTAAAAATTATGATAAATATAAAGACCTGATGCATCGTGTTCAGAGTCTGGTCGAGAGTGACGTTTTAAAAATAAAAATGTGTCAGCTCGCAGCTCAGGGGCAGGGTTTTAGCCCGGCTCAGATTCATGGCTTCGTGCAAATGGTACCAATGGGTGATGCAGAAATCATTCGCTTACAAAATGAGGAACAGCATGCGTATATGCAATAAATACCAGACACTTGTGAGCACATTGCTTGTTGTCATGTCGATAACAGCGTGCTCAGAAAATAAAAACGCTGCAATCAATGAAAAAGCCGTGCTGCAAAAATATGTCGATTCCGGCATCGAGATGAAGCTGCATAAAGTCAGTGAGCGGGTTTATTATGTCAGGGGTAAAGCGGGCATGGCGACTGATAATGAAGGCTTTATCTCTAATGCCGGTTTCATTGTTACCTCAGATGGTGTGGTGGTTTATGATGCTCTGGGCTCGCCATCGCTGGCAAAAAAAATGATCCAGAATATTCGTAGTGTGACCGATCAGCCGATTAAAAAAGTCGTGGTTGGTCATTATCATGCCGACCATATTTATGGTTTACAGGTGTTTAAAGAGCTGGGCGCACAGATTGTGGCACCGATTGGATTTGAAGCGTATTTATATTCGTCTTTTGCTGCTGAACGCCTTGAGGAGAGACGTTTTTCTCTTGAGCCATGGGTTAATGAAAACACCCATTTAATCGCCCCCGATGAAGTCATTAGCGAATCACAGTCTTTTACACTGGGTGATACCCGCTTCGTGATGAGTCTGCTAGGTTCTGCCCATTCACAGGGTGATATGACTCTCTATGTTGAAAATGATAAGGTTTTGTTCTCGGGTGATATTATCTTTGAAGGGCGAGTGCCCTTCCTAGGCAATGCCGATACAAAAAATTGGTTGGAGACCTTGGTTAAGTTTGAAACAGATAATTTACAGGCACTGATTCCTGGTCATGGTCCGCACGCTGAGATACCTGGGCAGGCTATTACCCTGACCAGAAAGTATCTGGCTAAAGTCCGTCAGGTAATGACTAATGCGGTTGATGAACTGCAGGACTTCGACAGCGCCTTTAGTCAGGCCGATTGGTCAGAATTTGAAAATTTACCGGCCTATCAGGCAGCGCATCGGCGAAATGCATATCAGGTTTTTTTATCAATTGAGAAGGAGCAGTTAGTCCAGTAGTTGGTGTATAATAACTGGCGTTGTTTCATGAAAAAGCAGGCATTAGCCTGCTTTTTTGTTTAAGTGATATTGTATAGGGTCAGACTTTGTTGGCAGGGCTAATCAGTACAGCCTTCTGTAAAGCTCTCAAATGGTTAAGGTAAAGCAGGCTTATGGCATTAATTAGATTACGTGATATTTCCTTTCACATGGGCGAGCATAAATTACTCGACAAGGTCAGTTTTTCAGTTGAAAAAGGTGAACGTATTTGCCTGATCGGCCGCAATGGTGCCGGAAAATCATCATTGTTCCGTGTCATTGAAGGTAAGATGATTTCAGATGACGGCATTATTGAGCGCAGCCAGGATTTAAGCGTTGCATCATTAGCTCAGGAACCCAGTGGTTCTGAAGATGGCAGTGTGTTTGATGTGATTGCACAGGGTCTGGGAGAAGCCGGTAAGCTGATTGCACAATATCATGATGTCAGTCATCAAATGGCAGAGAATTACAGCGATAAACTGATGACCGAAATGGATCGCTTACAGCAGAAGATCGAGACCATCGATGGCTGGAAGCTGGAGCAAAAAGTCAGTGCTGTGATTACTAAAATGCAGCTTGATCCTGATGTGATGTTCCCGTCTTTGTCTGGTGGTATGAAACGGCGGGTGATGCTGGCAGCGGCACTGGTGACAGAGCCTGACCTGTTATTGCTGGATGAGCCTACCAACCATCTGGACATCGAGGCTATTAAATGGCTGGAAGATTTTTTAATTGATCAGAAAATATCACTGCTGTTTATTACCCATGACCGCTCTTTTTTAAAAAAGCTGGCAACAAAAATCATTGAGCTGGATCGAGGTATATTGACTGAATGGCCGGGTAACTATGAAACCTATCTGCTCAGAAAGCAGGAGGCACTGGAAGAAGAAGAGCGACACAATGCCTTGTTTGATAAAAAACTTGCGCAAGAAGAAGTCTGGATTCGTCAGGGTATTAAAGCCAGACGTACCCGCAACGAAGGCCGAGTTCGGGCCTTAAAAGAACTGCGTAATCAGCGTCAGGCACGGGTAGAGAAGCAGGGTTCGGTGAGCATGCAGGCACAGGGCGGGGACCGCTCAGGTAAGCAGGTTGTTGAGTTGACGGATGTCTCGTTTGCCTATGGTGATAAAAAAATTGTCGATCACTTTTCTACACTATTGCTCAGTGGCGATAAAGTCGGTGTGATTGGTGCAAACGGTGCCGGTAAAACGACATTCCTTAAAATTCTGTTAGGTCAGCTGGCACCGGATTCGGGTGATGTAAAGCTGGGTACTAATTTACAGATCATTTATTTTGATCAGTTGCGTTCGCAGTTAGAGGACGACAAAACCGTTATAGATAACCTGGCCGAAGGGCGTGAAAGTGTCGAAATTAATGGTGCACAGAAACACGTTATTGGTTATCTGGGCGATTTCTTGTTTGCCCCGGACCGCGCCCGTTCGCCGGTGCGTATGCTGTCCGGTGGTGAGAAGAATCGGCTGTTATTAGCCAAGCTGTTTTTAAAGCCCTCCAACGTTATGGTGCTGGATGAACCAACCAATGATCTGGATCTTGAAACGCTGGACCTGCTTGAAGAGTTGATCGCTAACTACAAAGGCACATTGATTCTAGTCAGCCATGATCGCGACTTTATCGATAAAGTAGTGACCAGTACTATTGTGATGGAAGGCAATGGTGTGCTGAATGAATTTATCGGTGGTTATGATGACTGGCTGCGTCAGCGAGCCACTCTGGAAACAGCGAATAAAACAGCGGCAAAAAAAACAGCTGAAAAAACAACAGCCCCAGCTGCTGCGGCCAAAGCTAAAAAGCTCAGTTATAAAGATAAACTGGCACTGGAAAAATTACCACAACTGATCGAGCAGCTGGAAACCAGTATAGAGGCGATGCAGGGCCGAATGAGTGCGCCAGATTATTTTAAATGTGATGCAGCGGCAATGGCGAGTGATAAAACCGAACTGGCTAAACTTGAGCAGGAACTGTCCCAGGCTTATCAGCAATGGGAAAGTCTGGAAGACTAAGCGATGCAAAACAGCAGTGACGACAGCTATCATAATTTATCACCGGACCTGATTATAGATGCGGTAGAAAGTCAGGGTTATCTGAGTGATCTTCGGGTACTGGCTTTAAATAGTTACGAAAACCGGGTCTATCAGGTGGGCATAGAAGAACAACTGCCCTTGATAGCAAAATTTTATCGTCCTAATCGTTGGTCAGACGAACAAATTCTGGAAGAGCATCAGTTTACGCAGCAGTTAGTCGATAACGATATACCGGTGATTCCAGCACTCATGAATGCAGATGGAAACAGTCTGTTTTATAGTCAGGGCTTTCGGTTTGCGCTCTATCAGCGCAAAGGTGGCAGAGCGCCAGAGTTGAGCGATCTCGAGCATCTTTATCTGCTGGGGCGCTATATTGGCCGTATTCATGCTACTGGCGCAGAGCGTCAATATCAGTGTCGCCCGACTATTAATACCACGGATTTTTTAACAGAACCCTATGCGTATTTATTAAAAACGGAGTTTATCCCGTCTTATCTGATGCCGGCATATAGCACGCTGATGGATGATTTGATCGAGCAGGTATTACCTGTCTACAACAATATCGAGTTTGAGACGATTCGTTTACACGGCGACTGCCATGTAGGCAATATATTGTGGACCGATCAGGGCGCACAGCAGGGGCCAGCTTTTTTGGACTTTGATGACAGCCGAATGGGGCCTGCTGTGCAGGATATTTGGATGCTGCTATCCGGTTCTGAGCAGGAGCAGCAGCTGCAGTTACAGGAGATTCTGGAAGGTTATCAGGAATTCTATGACTTTAATAAAGCAGAAATTGGGCTGATAGAATCGTTAAGAACTATGCGTCTGGTGCATTATGCTGCATGGATTGCCAAACGCTGGCAAGACCCTGCCTTTCCACTGGCATTCCCGTGGTTTGGTGAAGCCCGCTACTGGGAGCAGCATATTCTCGAATTACGTGAACAGTTAGCGAATCTGCAGCACAAGCCACTTGATCTGCAGTTTAATAGCTAAGGCTGATATGACCGTTCATCAGAGCTTATCGGATGAACCTGACGCTTTATCTTCAATACTTTCCATTTTGTCTGTCAACTGACTACTCTAAGATGTGTTTGTTTATTTGGCTTTTATGTCCTATAACAATTAGGGTGTCTGTGCTCACAGATAAACATTATCGACTTGATCAGAAGTGCCCGGCACTTGCTACTGAGCATCAGGAGAATAATTAATTGAGTAACACCACATCTAGCATAGCTTGCCTGCGGCAAAGCCATGGGACGTTGTATAGATCATAAAAATAATAATTTAAAAACATGCAGATGCATGGAGGTAAGTATGACATTTTCGGAGATAATGGCTATCTGGTGGCCAGCCAACCCCGGCGTTTCAGCCGTTATTTGGTTAGTTATCATAATCTTAACCATGTGGCTGGCTAGAACACCTGCGCACCGCGCCATTAGAAGTTTCAGCTTAATCATAAGAAATGCGATGCGAATGACAGCCCGTTCAGTCACCGCATTAGAGCAGCATTTGCGTGAGCGCAACCGTGAAGTCTTGCTGGCGACCGGCATGTTAGAAACAGAGCGTTATATTGAAAGAGAATTTCATCGGGTAGAAGATGTAGTAACCAGAGACTTAAGTGGTTATCCGTCATTACAGCGCGAATTGAATGACCAGATAACAAAAATTGACAAAGATTATCGCGAGGCATCAGAAGTTCCGCCAATGCCTCAAAACTATGTTGATGTGATCCGTTCAGTGAGCAATATTCAGGGTAATGGCGATCCGATGGTAACCCGGATTCTGGGTGAGATTCAGACCACGATGAAACACAATAGTGAAAAAGAAATCGCTGAATTCCGACGCGCCAGTAAAGAACGTCATAGTTTGTTGAAAACGATGATGCCGTATTGGAGAAACCTGACTAAAACACTGGTAAATGTCGAAAAGAAAATTGTTGGTCTGGAAGATCGCTCTAAAGTCATTGATTCACAGATTGAAAAGTATGAACAGATTATGGCGAAAACGAATCTCGCTGAACGGGTGTTGTCATCATCAGCCATGACTCAGTTCTTTACCTCTGGTCTGGTGTTGCTGATCGCTTTGCTGGGGGTTTATGTTAACTTCCAGTTAATCGCATTACCGATGTCAGAAATGGTCGGTGGCAGTAGTCGTCTTGGACCGTTAAGGGCATCTGATGTAGCGGCATTGGTACTGGTATTTTTTGAAATTGTACTGGGACTGTTTTTAATGGAGTCCTTACAAATTACCAAACTGTTTCCCATCATCGGCTCGCTGGATGATAAATTGCGTAAACAGATGATGCTGGTGGCCTTTGTTTTGCTGGTTATTTTTGCAGGTATCGAGTCATCACTGGCTTATATGCGTGATTTATTAGCTGCAGACCGCGAAGCCTTAACCCAGAGTCTGGCAGGAGTTACAGTTGAAGCGCCGGAATTCAGGTGGATAACCACGGTCGGACAGATGACAATGGGCTTCATTTTACCGTTTGCTTTAATGTTGATTGCGATTCCTTTAGAATCATTTGTTCATGCATTGAGAACAGTGATCGGTATGGCTGCTGAATTTACATTAAAAACACTGGCCTTTCTTATTCGCCAAGTAGGCAATTTAGCCAGCAATATTGGCCATATTATTTTAAACACTTACGATCTGATTATTTTTATTCCGCTGAAAATAGAAACCTGTGTCAGAGGCAAGAATAAAACAAAGTCAGCACAAACTAATCAACAAAAATCATCGGTTTAAATTAGACAGGATGTTAGGGGGAAAAATGATTAAAACACTAAAGCCATTAATTCTGGCTGGATTATTAACGCTGGTCTCGGCATGTTCGGATCCAAAATCACACGCGACTTCGGTCATGCTGCTGCTGGATACGTCAGGTACTTATACTCAGGAGCTGACTAAAGCGCAGTCAATTATTAATTACCTGCTCGGTACTATGACCAGTGGCGATTCATTTGCCGTTGCACGAATTGATAGCGGCAGTTTCAGCGAAAAAGATATCGTTGCAAAAATGACTTTTGATGACCGTCCTTCTGCAGCAAACTCGCAGAAAAGAGTCTTTCAAGCAGCCATCAATAAAATGGTTGATGAAGTAAAGAGCAGTACCTATACCGATATCAGTGGTGGTATGCTGCAGGCTATTGAGTTTCTAGAGGAAACGGGTGCTGGCAATCGTCATGTTCTGGTTTTTTCAGATATGAAAGAAGAAATTCCTAAAGGCCATATCCGTGATTTCCCGATTAATTTTAACGGTGTGACAGTAACCGCTCTGAATGTGACAAAACTGCGTACTGATAACGTGGACCCGAGAGAATACATGACACGTATCGATAACTGGAGAAATAAAGTGGAATCCAGTGGCGGTGCCTGGCGTGTGATTAATGATCTGGACCATGTTGAAGAGTTATTAAATAAAGACTGATTGCTACTGATTGGTTTTGCATAAAAAGCCCGCTCATTATGAGTGGGCTTTTTATTTTACGGATCAAAAAATTAAACCGATGCTGTCGGTAATAACCCTTTAAAACGTGTTTGACATGAGTCTGCCAGAGTGTAGACTGCGTGTCCCATATCTTTGAATAAATAGGTGAACAGCATGACTCCGGAAGAAGTTAAAACATTAATTGAAGCGGGTATGACCGGCAGTACAGTGACTGTTACAGGCGATGGCAGTAAGTTCGAAGCGACGGTTGTGAGTGTTGAATTTGAAGGTAAAACCATGCTGCAGGAACAAAAGATGGTTTATGCGACGGTTAGCCAGCAGATTACCAGTGGTGCTCTGCATGCGCTGACGATCAAGGCCTATACTCCCGAAGAGTGGGAGCAATTAGGCGCCTGAATCGGACAGTTAGCGGAGTTCAGCGGGGATATGCGGCTCCAGATTCTTTAACATTTGATTAAAGACTTTGGGGTTGGCGGCAATCACGTTACCGTTGTCCAGATAATCCTCGTTGGCAGAAAAATCGGTAATGATCCCACCAGCTTCGCGTACCAGTAACGCACCGGCTGCAATGTCCCAGCTTTGCAGACCGATTTCCCAGAAACCATCGAGACGACCACAGGCGACATAAGCCAGATCAAGTGCAGCAGAGCCGGCACGTCGTATGCCCGCTGTTTCCGGGAAAAAAGTTTTAAACATATTCAGGTAGGCATCCAGATAGCGCTGGTCTTTATAAGGAAAACCGGTTCCTAATAAAGCGCCGGATAAACTGCTTTGTTTGCTGACGCGAATCCGGCGGTTGTTAAGATAGGCGCCATCACCAGCGCTGGCTGTAAACAATTCTTGACGCAGGGGGTCATAAACTACACCCAGTGACAGTTTGCCTTTGATCTTCAGAGCAATGGAAATGGAAAACTGTGGGAAACCGTGTAAATAATTGGTGGTGCCATCCAGTGGATCAATAATCCATTGGTATTCACTGTCGCCTCTCTGGCCGCTTTCTTCGGCCAAGATAGAATGTTCAGGAAAGGCCTGTTTAAGGGTATTAATAATCACACTTTCGGCTTTTTGATCCACTTCGGTGACAAAGTCATTCTTTTCTTTAGTGACGATCGGCAGGTGATCAATCCGATCCATATACTGAACAATTACTTTGCTGGCGTCACGTGCGGCACGGACGGCAATATTCATCATCGGTTTCATTGCGAAAGAGCTCTTGGGTTGAATCGGCGCGTAGTTTAACAGAAACACGTAAATTTGTATCGGGATTCATCTAAATCAGGCAGAATTAGTCCCTTTACAGATCCGATTATAGAACATGTTAGAAAATATCCGCATCGTCATGGTGAATACCTCGCACCCTGGTAATATTGGTGCAGCGGCCAGAGCCATGAAAAATATGAGTCTGCAGCAATTGTACCTGGTTGATCCGCTGGAATTTCCATCCGCTGAGGCGGCTTCCAGAGCCACGCATGCGGTTGATATTATCAATAATGCGGTAGTTTGCCCGTCTTTATCATCAGCGATTGCAGACTGCAGCCTAGTCATCGGTACCAGCGCACGCGAACGCAACCTTAACTGGGTAATCGAAAAGCCGCACCAGATGGCACTTACTGCACTGGCACAGTGTCAGGCTGTTGACGCACCGGTGGCTATAGTATTTGGCAGAGAGCGTACCGGTCTGACGAATCAAGAGCTGGCATTGTGTCATCGCCTGGTTCATATTCCGACCAACCCTGACTGCAGCTCGCTTAATGTCGCAGCTGCAGTTCAGGTGATTGCTTATGAACTGTTTAACACAGTGCAGGAATACCAGACTGAAAGTTTTAGCACAAAACCTGATGGTGATGATCAGGCTGCTCTGGCAGGGCAAATTCAGACTCTGCACCAGCACTTGCAGCAGGTGATGAGCGAGGTTGAGTTTTTTGGCAGTAATAACCCGGAAAATGTCATGCGAAGGCTGCAGATCTTTCTAAATCGTGCGCAGCCTTCACGAAGGGAGCTGAATATTTTGCATGGTATCTTAACGGCGATGCAGCGTAAGCTATGAGGCTTTTTTGCTGATACCCATCAGCAGGAATAACCAGGCAATAATCAGACAGATGCCACCGACAGGGGTGATCATGCCGAGCCAGCGTATGCCGGCAAGGCTGAGGAGATAAAGACTGCCAGAAAAAATAATCATGCCACTTAGCATCAGCCAGCCAGCTGACTTTATTAACCGGCTTTGATGGTGATGATAAATCAGGCCGATTAATATCAGTCCGAGAGAATGGTACATCTGATAGCTGACAGCCGTCTGATAGACGGCCATTAAATCAGTGGCTAACCAGGCTTTTACGGCATGCGCACCGAAAGCACCTAAGACGATGCTTAACAATCCGCCGAGTGATCCCAGCATTATTAAGTTGCGTGAAGTCTGTGAAAAAATCATGTATCTTAACCCGTCGTTTTATAGTTTTAGAGGAATTACGAATATGCCTTCTTTTGATATTGTATCTGATGTTGATCAGCACGAATTAAAAAATGCGGTTGATCAGGCAAATCGTGAAATATCGAGTCGTTTTGATTTTAAAGGCAGCGATGCCAAGGTTAAGCAATCAGATACTGAACTGAGCCTTGAAGCCGGCAGTAAGTTTCAGATTCGACAGATGCATGAAATACTGTTTAATAAAATGTCAAAGAGAGGGCTTGATTTGCGCAGTATTGATCTGGGAGATATCGATGAACGCGGTAATCGTGCGTACCAGAGTGCCAGCGTTAAAGCTGGCATAGAAACTGATGATGCCCGTAAAATTGTAAAATTTCTAAAACAATCAAAATTGAAAGTACAGGCTGCGATTCAGGGTGAGCAGCTCAGAGTTACTGGTAAAAAAAGAGATGATTTACAACAGGCAATCAGCATATTAAAAAGTTCTGATATTGATTTGCCGTTACAGTATAAAAATTTCAGGGATTAATAGGTCATACCCCTAGTTATATAGTGGTAGTGTCTGGATTTTTTTTTAACAAAATTGAAACATTTGATAATTACTACTATGCTTAATCAGTGCAGAAAATTAAAAAAATAGGCTGTGCTGCATCAATCATTTGGCAAGTAATATCAGGGGGGTTCATGAAGAAACAAATTTTTACCATTCTTTTTGCCGTATCAGTATGTATTTTGCCTGCTATTGTAAAAGCAGATTTAATTTTCTCAGCACCGCCACGCGAAAAACCAGCAGTCGGAGAACAGCTCTACGGACCTATTGCTGAGTCACTCAGTGTAATGATGGGTGAAAAAGTCGTCTATAAACATCCGCGAGACTGGTTGACGTATTCCATGAAAATGCGGCGCGGTGATTATGATCTGGTATTTGATGGTCCGCAGTTCAGCTCATGGCGGATGCAACATATACAGCATGTGCCACTGGTCAGACTGCAGGGGCATCTGGGTTTTTTAATCATTACTAAAAACGATTCGGGTGTAAATACTATTCAGGATTTAATAGCAAAAAAGATTTGCGGTCTGGCATCGCCTAATCTGGCTACCATTTCAATGTTGCGCGAATTTAAAAATCCGGTGAGACAGCCAATATTTGTTGAAACCAAAGGCGGCATGAAAGGTATTTATAACAAGCTCAAGTCAGGCAAATGCGTTGCCGCTGTCATGAGAGACGGTTTTTATAACAACAAACTCTCAGATGAAGTCAAAGCGCAATATAAAATTATCTGGAAAAGTAAAAGAATGCCAAATCAGACAATTACTGCCAGCAAACGAATCCCTGCCGAGTTAAGAGATCAGATCGTCGCATCATTGACAACAGAAAGAGGTTCTTCCAGTGCTGCAGCTTTGTTTAAACGTTTCAGCAAAAAATCAAAACAGTTCATTGCTGCTAACGATGCAGAGTATAATGACCTCAATAACCTTCTTGAAGGTGTAGTTTGGGGCTGGTAAATTGCTGAAGGTTTTTTGATGCAGGGTGTTTTTTTTACACTGGCTATATCGCCAGAGAAATATTTACAATATTACAGAGGGGCGGCAAAGGCCGTAATAGTTCAGGCTGAAGATGGCAGGAAAATCCAGTTTCCTGCCAGTGCTCTGCAACCATTCATAACCGCCGATGGTATCAATGGCCGATTTCAATTATTGTTTGACAAAAATCATAAATTTCTAAAGCTTGAAAAATTACGTTAGTGTACTGATGACATAAATATCATAGCGGGTTTTTTTTGAGTGAAGAGACAGTGTTGGTGTCGGGCCGCTGATGTTGTCGGCATTTTTTGGTCGCTTTACGACGACCCGTTGTCTGGCAAATTTAATTGCGGCTGCCAGTAACGCGGCATTGTCAGCTTCAGCGGAGTGTCCTATCAGGTTTTGTAATATCTGCATGTCTTTTTTAACCAGAGCGCTCTTTTTCTTTTCCGGGTACATGGGGTCAAGATAAACCACATCACAGCCGTCTATTTTTCTCTGATTCATAAAAATGCTTGCATCATCGTGATAAAGCTCAAAACCTTCAGCGCTAGCTTTTTGAAACAGTGGGTTATCCGCAGCATCGGCTATTGCCTGTTTCAACATTTCAGCAAGTAGTGGTGACTGTTCGATCAGGCTGAGTCTCAGACCAAGATTTGCCAGTATCAGTGCGTCCCGTCCCAGTCCTGCTGTGGCATCTAAGACGTGAGGTTTGTTTTTACTGCTGATGCCAACCGCTTTGGCAATGGTCTGGCCTTTACCGCCACCATACTGTAGTCGGTGGGCCAATCCACCACTGGTAAAATCAATATTGATATCGCTGTTGACATGGCTGTCGTGCAAGCTCAGGCCGCTTTCAGTAAAGCACAGGTAAATAGCTGATTCCGGCTTTTTTTCTGAATAAGGGTAATGATAAGTATCGGCAAAATCTCTGGCTTGTTGCTGTTTGCTTAAGTCGGCGCAATAGATAGTAATATCGGGTAACATATTCTGAAAACTTAAATTAATGAATAGCGATTATAGTGCCTGATCTGAAAGAAATTATATAGCTGTTTACGGTTGCTGTAATCGCTTATCTGTAAAAGAGGTAATGCTTGTTAATTGATATCGGTGTCAACCTGACGTCTAAAAGATTTGAAAAAGACGCGCATCAGGTTATAGAGAGGGCTCTGCAGTCAGGTGTTGGTAAAATGATTATTACCGGAACCACGATAGCCGAATCACAGCGGGCACTGGATTTAAGCGCCCACTTTCCTACCGTTCTGTATTCGACGGCGGGTATACATCCGCATCATGCCAGTGAGTTTTCGGCTGATTCGCTGGCAAAGCTGACATGCTTATTAGCTGAAGATACGGTACTTGCTGTCGGTGAATGCGGGCTGGATTTTAACCGTAATTTTTCTGAGCCTGCAGCTCAGCGTGTCTGTTTCGAGGCGCAGCTGCAATTGGCTGTTGAAAATCAGCTACCGGTTTTTTTACATCAGCGGGATGCGCATCAGGACTTTGTTGATATCTTGTCAGGGTATATTGATCAGTTACCGGCAGCCGTCGCGCATTGTTTTACCGGTACGCAGGCTGAACTACAATGCTATCTTGAAATGGGTTTGTATATTGGTATTACCGGCTGGATCTGTGATGAGCGAAGGGGTCAGGAACTCAAGGCAATCGTGAATCAGATACCTCTGGATAAGTTGATGGTAGAGACAGATGCGCCTTATCTGTTGCCAAGAGACATTAAACCAAAGCCAAAATCTAACCGTAATGAGCCGGCGTTTTTACCGCATATCTGTCATACGATAGCCCGTAGTTATCAGTGTTCGTATGAATTAATTGAACAGAGTAGTTATACAAACACGGTTGATTTTTTTCAAATCAAAACAGGCTAGATATGTTTGTGCGCTTCATAGATCTGCATGATCTCTGGCATAGCCTGCAAAAAAGCTTCAATGATAACCGGGTCAAAATGTTTGCCGTTTTCATCACTGAGTAGCTGCAGTGCTTTCTCGACGCTCCAGGCTTCTTTATAAGGGCGCTTAGATGTCAGTGCGTCAAATACATCGGCAACCGCAACAATTCTTGCGGACAGTGGAATATCGGTGCTGGATAACTGCTCAGGGTAACCACTGCCATCAAACTTTTCATGGTGGTTGTCAGCGATTTCAATGCCGCGTTTAAAAATGCTGTGGCCTACCTGATTCATTTGTTGTTCGCATCGTCTGAGTACATCGCCACCAATGTGTGGGTGTAACTCCATGTTTTCTCTTTCTGGCTGACTGAGCTTGCCGGGCTTTAACAGAATACTGTCTTCAATGCCGACTTTCCCAATATCATGCATCGGCGAAAAACGTAGAATGTCTCTGATGTATTGATTATCGATTTCGTTGCTGTATATGCTGTTGCGTTTTAATTGCTGGGCAATGACAGCTGAATACAGGCTCATTCGTAATAAATGATCCCCAGTTTCCGGGTCGCGGCTTTCAGCCAGTTTCGCCAGTCCTTCTATCGCAGAGATAACAAGGTTTTCCATCACCACATTTTTTTCAAAACTGTTGGTTAGTTGATGGGCAATAAAACCGAGCAGTTCGCTTCTTGCCGGATCATAAGCATTAATCTGATGTGAAGCCAATACGATTATGTTGTCGTCTTTAAAGGATGTGGTGAGAGGTAATAATAAAACGGACTGAAGGCCGTCGTTTTTGTAGAGTTGAGCAATGGCGGTATCCGGTTTTAGCTGATAGATTATTGACGTATCATTAATGATCTTTATGTTGCCTTTATCAATCATATCAGCCATCACTGATCCGCTGAATTCAAAACACTGGTTTTCGGATAATGAACTGTTGAAATCACTAAATAGTCGCTCCAGTCTGATCTCTGTACGACTGGCATTGACGCTGAATATACCAGCCCAGTTGATTGGTGATATTTCTTTGAAGTCTTCAAACACAATGCGTAAGGTTTCATCGACTGTTGATGCGCTGTTGACATGTGTTGTCAGACTGAAAACTGCATTTAATGAGGATGCCATATTGTTAATGGAATTGCTCAGTTTGCTCAGTTCATTCTGTGCCCGTGTCACTATCTGGTGCTGCAGGTTGCCATTGCTGATCTGATCAATACCGGCAAGGTTTTTCGTTAACGGTTTTATTAATCTGAAATAAAATAATATCAGGATGCTGACAGCGACCACGGCCGACAGCAGTATCAATGCTTTAATAGTAATAACGAGATTGTCGAGCTTGCGCTGCATCATCAGTCTGAATTCTTTGCTCAACAGATCAGTTGAAGCGGATAAGGCGCTGGCTTTGGAAAGAATATAGCTGGCAGCGGACTCCAGCCGCGGTCCGTCTTTGTCGTTACCTAAGGACTGTTCCAGACCTGCCCTGAATGTTTCCCATTCAAATGCGGTCAGATCCAGTTGCGAGATTGACGTCTGATCCCAGTTACAGGTTAATGGGCTGTCGAGACCGGTTAATTCGCCGCTTAATTCTCTTTTTTTAAAAGCCTGGATAATCTCATCATATTGCCTGACCTGATTCTGTAGCGTACTGGCATATAGTTTCAGGTCTCTGTTGTATGTTTTGTAGTCACGCGGTGCATTGGTCTTGTATTGCTGGCTTTGCGATATGATGCCGGCACTGATAACTCTGAGCTGGCCAGCAAGGTTAAGAATGGCATAGTCATGTGTCCGTGCATTGACCGAGTCAAGAGTGAAGTTAATGGCACTGGTCAATAGTGCAAATAAAACCACAATAGCCGCCGGTATCTGAAACTTAAGTAACTGATACCATTTTATTGAATCGGTTGATATAAATCCGTCTTTGTTCATTTAGTCTCGTTAATGCTGGTCAAATAGAATTACTTTGATATATTTAGGTTTCTTTGATGATGTTTTTGATTATAGTTAAGAAAAATAGTTCTCGCTATTTCAGTCATGTCAGCTCCATTAGTCAGTCGGGATAACAATAATGAAATACATTAAGACTTTTGCGGAAATAGGCATTAACGATGTGGCAATAGTCGGCGGCAAAAATGCTTCGCTCGGCGAAATGTACTCAGCGTTGTCGGAGCAGGGCGTGAATGTGCCGTATGGCTTTGCCACCACAGCGGAAGCGTATCGTCTGATACTGCAAGAAAACGATATTAAAGAAAAAATTCAGGCTGCACTACTGCAGCTGGATGTTCATGATGTAATTGCTCTGAGCAAAACCGGAAAGAATATCCGTAATATGATTTTACATGCCGAGATTCCTGAGCAGATGCGGCAAGAAATTGTGGCTGCGTACCAGGAGCTTGAAAAGCATTACGGGGCAAATACCGATGTCGCGGTCAGAAGTTCGGCCACCGCAGAGGATCTTCCCGATGCCTCTTTTGCTGGTCAGCAGGAAACCTATCTAAACATTAGTGGAATCGACAACCTGTTAATGACCTGTAAACAGGTATTTGCTTCTTTGTTTACTGATCGCGCAATTTCATACCGGGTTGATAAAGGGTTTTCACACGATGATGTCGCCTTGTCGATCGGTGTGCAAAAAATGGTACGCTCAGATCGTGGTGCATCAGGAGTCATGTTCACACTTGATACCGAGAGTGGTTTTCGTGATGTGGTGTTTATTAATTCAGCCTATGGGTTGGGTGAGAATGTTGTGCAGGGCGCGGTTAACCCGGATGAGTTTTACGTGTTTAAGCCGACCCTGCTGTCGGGACACCGTCCTGTTATCCGGCGTTCGCTCGGTGAAAAAGCTAAAAAAATGGTGTATTCCCGTGATAATAGCGCCGGCTTGTCGACTCATAATGTTAATGTCACGCCGGCAGAAAGACGAAAGTTTTCATTATCTGATGAAGACGTGCTGCAGCTGGCGCGTTACGCCATAAAAATTGAAAATCATTATGGCCGTCCTATGGATATCGAGTGGGCAAAAGATGGCTTTAATGGTCAGCTTTATATCGTCCAGGCCAGACCGGAAACGGTGCAGGCGCTAGAATCACAACAGCAAATTCAATACAGTTTAAACGAGCGCAGTGAAGTGCTGGCCGTAGGTCGTAGCATCGGTAAAAAGATCGCTACCGGTAAAACCAGAGTGGTACTGGACGCAGCCGATATGTATCAGCTAAAACCGGGTGAGGTGCTGGTGACCGATATTACCGACCCGGACTGGGAGCCGGTAATGAAAATTGCAGCGGCCATTGTGACCAATCGCGGGGGCAGAACCTGTCATGCGGCGATTATTGCCAGAGAACTAGGTATTCCGGCTATTGTCGGTTGTGGTGATGCAACGCGATTGATTTCAGATGGAGATATCGTCACCGTATCTTGTGCAGAAGGTGATACCGGTTATATTTATAATGGTGAGCTGTCATTTAACAAAATCACCGTCGATTACAGTAATTTAAAAAAACCGGCGACCGATATCATGTTAAATCTGGCTAATCCGGAACAGGCTTTCGAAGCGTCGTTTTTACCGGTAGCAGGGGTGGGGCTGGCGCGTCTGGAGTTTATTATTAACAACACCATAAAGGTACATCCACGTGCTTTGCTTGAACTTGAAACACTGGATGAGGCATTGCAGCAAACAATCAAAGGCATTATTTCGGGTTATGAAACGCCTGAGCGCTATTATATCGATCGGCTGGCTGAAGGTATCGGCACGATTGCAGCGGCATTTTATCCGCGTCCGGTTATCGTCAGATTATCGGATTTCAAATCCAATGAATACGCCTCACTGATCGGTGGCAAAAGCTTTGAACCGAAAGAAGAAAACCCGATGATTGGCTTTCGTGGAGCGTCACGTTACCCATCGGATTTGTTCAGCCAGTGTTTCGAACTAGAATGCAAAGCACTGTTGCAAGTCAGGAAAGTCATGGGGCTGGACAATGTGCATGTGATGGTGCCCTTTGTCAGAAGCGTGGATGAAGCCACAAAAGTTCTGCAGATTATGCAGCAACAAGGGCTGAGCCGGGGTACTGATGGTTTACGTGTTTACTTGATGTGCGAAATTCCGGTGAATGCCTTGCTGGCTGACCAGTTCTTGCAGCACTTTGATGGTTTTTCCATCGGCTCGAATGACCTGACTCAGCTGACTCTTGGCGTGGATCGGGACTCTGGTCTCATTACCGGTTTTGATGAGCGTAATGATGCGGTAAAAGCATTAATGAAAATGGCGATAACTGCCTGCCAGAAACAAAATAAATATGTCGGTATCTGTGGCCAGGCGCCGTCGGATTTTCCGGAAATCACTCACTGGCTTGTTAATCAGGGTATTTCATCAATATCACTTATTCCCGATAGTGTGATGAATATGACAGAAGAGGTTTTAAAAGCAGAGGCTTTATTAAACAGTCCGGATAGCCAGCAGCGTCGTTTAACAGATAATTGATTTATACCCTTATCCTCCAAATAAAACTCATATAGACTGAGGAATAAATATTCAATATTTTATAGAGAGGTGTTTTTGAATAACGCGTTTTGGGCTTTATTTAAATCGATGGCTGGGAGTTTACGGGATCTGGCGCCGATTATTATTGTTGTTGTTGTTTTTCAGCTGGCGGTGTTTGGTCAGCCGTTGCCTAATCTTACTGAACTCTTAATGGGGCTGTTGTTTGTTGTTCTTGGCTTAACCTTCTTTATCTATGGTCTTGAAATGGGGCTGTTCCCGATTGGTGAAAGCATGGCACATGCTTTTGCCCGAAAAGGCAGTGTGTTCTGGTTAATCGTGTTCGCTTTTTCTCTCGGCTTCGGTACTACCATCGCCGAGCCTGCACTGATAGCGGTTGCCGCTGAAGCGGCGACTGTCGCAGCCAATGGAGGAGTGGTTGAGCAGACCGAGCTGGCTCGTCAGAGTTACGCTAATGGTTTGCGCTATACAGTGGCACTGTCTGTTGGTTTTGCTATTGTTTTGGGTGTGGTTCGTATCCTCAAAGGCTGGTCTATTCAATACATGATCATCGGTGGTTATATTTTGGTAGTCATAATGACGGTTTTTGCGCCGAAAGAAATAGTCGGTATCGCCTATGATTCTGGAGGAGTCACTACCTCTACTATTACCGTGCCCTTAGTTACAGCACTGGGTGTTGGTCTTGCCTCATCCATTAAAGGCCGGAACCCGATGATCGATGGTTTTGGTTTAATTGCTTTTGCATCTTTGTTGCCGATGATTTTTGTCATGGCCTATGGCATGGTGATTTGATGTTGCTGCTCAATTTATGGGATACATTATTATCAACCATGAAAGATGTGCTACCGATTGCACTCATTCTGTTGGGTTTTCAGTTATTGGTTATCCGTCGTCCGATCCCGAATTTAAAAAATGTTGTGATCGGTTTTATCTATGTCATCATTGGCTTGACTTTCTTTCTGGTCGGGCTTGAAAAAGCCCTGTTTCCAATCGGCCGGCTGATGGCAGATCAGCTTACCAGCCCGGTATTTATTTTTGGTGAAAATACAGCGATACCCGATACCATTAACTGGTTGGATTATTACTGGGTTTATATTTTTGCCTTTGCAATCGGTTTTAGTACTACTATCGCTGAACCTTCCTTAATGGCTGTTGCGATTAAAGCCAATGATGTTTCCGGTGGTGCCATTGGCGTCTGGGGTTTGCGTATTGCTGTTGCGCTGGGCGTAGCGATTGGTATATCGCTGGGAACCTATCGGATCGTCAGTGGTTTATCGATGCATTATTTTATTATTACCGGTTATATTTTTGTCGTGATCCAGACTTTTTATGCGCCTAAAATAATTGTACCGTTAGCCTATGATTCAGGCGGTGTTACCACCTCTACTGTAACCGTGCCTTTGGTAGCGGCGCTGGGGCTGGGGCTTGCCGAAACAGTACCGGGCAGAAATCCACTGCTGGATGGTTTTGGTTTGATTGCCTTTGCCAGTTTGTTCCCGGTGATGTCGGTAATGGCCTATGCGCAGCTTTCGGAATATATGAGTAAACGCGGGAAACGATCAAAATAATTTATTTAATAAGGCTGTGCCTGTTTAAAGTGATGAAACAACGCCGGTTAGCCGGTTGTTAAAGAGAGAGCAGAGATATGCATTTCAAACTGATAATTGCATTTGTTGAAGATTCAAAAACAGATGCGGTAATTGAAGCCGCGCGAACCACCGGCGCTACAGGTGCTACGGTTATTAATAGTGCAAGAGGTGAGGGTATTGAAAAGTCTAAGACGTTTTTTGGCTTGTCGCTGGAAAGCCAGCGAGATGTCTTGTTGTTTCTGGTAGAGGAGCACATGAGTCGACAAATTCTTGAAAAAATCTCAGATGTTGGGCAATTTGATACCAGCCCCGGTACCGGTATTGCCTTTCAGATCGATGTAGAAGATGCGGTAGGGGTTGCGCATCAGGTAGAGCAGCTGGTGACAGCGGTGGAGGATGAGTTATGAAAGCAGAAAATCGGGTGCAAGTTCGTGATGTAATGAAAAACAAGATCGATATGATCGACGGTAAGTTAACAGTTGAAGAAGCACTCGAGCAAATGAGGCATGTAGAAACCAAAACATTGCTGGTTAATAAGCGGTTTGAAGGCGATGAATACGGTATGGTTTTATTGTCGGATATTGCCAAGCAAGTCCTCGCCAAAGATCGTTCACCGGCACGGGTGAATATCTATGAGATTATGACCAAGCCGGTTATTACAATTGAACCGTCAATGGATATCCGTTATTGCGCCCGTTTGTTTGAACGTATGGGCTTGTCACGGGCACCGGTAGTAGAAGATGGGAAAATAATCGGTATCGTCAGTTATACCGATATGGTTCTGAAAGGGCTGGCAGGCCACTGAGGGTAGAAAGAGCTTAGTTTGGATAGTTGTCGCGGATTTCAGCGGCATCAATCGTATTACTCATCAGCATAGCCACGGTCATCGGACCAACTCCCCCAGGGACGGGAGTAATATAGGCTGCTCGTTCAGCGGCGGCAGCAAAGTCAACATCACCGACCAGATTGCCTGCGTCAGTGCGGTTAATCCCTACATCAATGACAGTGGCGCCGGGTTTCACCCATTCGCCTTTGACAATACCGGGCTTACCAACAGCCACTATCAGGATATCGGCCTGCGCGACAAAGCTGGCGAGGTCTTTAGTAAAGCGGTGGGTACTGGTGACAGTGGCGCCGGCCAGCAATAGTTCCATCGCCATTGGTCTGCCCACATGGTTTGAAGCGCCAACAATGACAGCATGGCGGCCTTTGTAGCTTTCGCCAACACTGTCCAGCATCGTCATAATGCCCCAGGGCGTGCAGGGGCGTAATAAGGGGATGCGTTGCGCCAGTCGGCCAATATTGTATGGATGAAAGCCGTCAACATCTTTGGCCGGGGTAATGTGTTCTATGATCAGTGACGAGTCAATATGATCTGGCAGTGGCAGCTGAACCAGAATGCCGTCTATCGTGTCATCGGCATTGAGTTCACTGACTAAGTCAAACAAAGTCTGCTGGCTGGTACTGGCCGGCAAATCAAAAGATTTTGAAATCAAACCGATTTGTTCACAGCTCTGGCGCTTGTTTCTGACATAAACCTCAGAAGCTGGATCGGCACCCACCAGAATAACCGCTAAACCAGGAGCGCGTTGGCCGGCTGCCAGGCGTTTATCAATACGCTGTTTACAGGCTTGTTTTAAATCCTGAGCGATTTGTTTTCCATCAATATTCTGGGCTGGCATGCATTCGACCTGTAGTCTGTGGTGAAACGATTAATCACACATTTTCTCATGGAATAACAAACATTGGTATTAAAGATGATTAAATTAAACTGGCAAATACCGATACTTCGCTATTTGGATAGAATTCATACAAGCTAATGAATGAATTGAAAAAAAACCACTTTCTGTACCGAATACCTGTTGACCTAAACGAGGCATCCGCGTATTATCCTCGGCCTTCGAGATAAGCAGTTATCTGGGAGAAAGTTCGGGGTATAGCGCAGTCTGGTAGCGCGCCTGCTTTGGGAGCAGGATGTCGGGAGTTCGAATCTCTCTACCCCGACCAATTTCAGTTTATCTGAATGGATAACGGATAAGCAGTATTCTGCGCCCGTAGCTCATCTGGATAGAGCATCGGCCTTCTAAGCCGAGGGTAGCAGGTTCGAGTCCTGCCGGGCGCGCCATATTGGCAGGGTTCGGATTGTCTGAGAAGCAGACGGTCGAGCAAAATATTTATGGTGAGCGTAGCTCAGTTGGTAGAGTCCCGGATTGTGATTCCGGTTGTCGTGGGTTCGAGCCCCATCGTTCACCCCATATAAAGTGAGATTTTGATTAACTGAAATCTCACTGGCAATAAAGCCCGCGCCATGCGGGCTTTTTGTTATGATAGACACATTGCGAGTGTGGCGAAATTGGTATACGCGCTAGATTTAGGTTCTAGTGGGGCAACCCGTGGGAGTTCGAGTCTCCCCACTCGCACCATTTTCTTACTTTTAAATACATCAATGCATATATAAAGAGGTGCTCCATGCAAGTTTCAGTCGAAACAGGCGAAGGTCTCGAACGTAAACTTACGATTACAGTTCCTGCTGATCTGATTGATCAGAAAGTTGAATCTAAACTCAAGTCTATTGCGTCACGCGTTAAGATGGATGGTTTCCGTCCCGGCAAAGTGCCGATGAAAGTGGTACGCCAGCAGCACCTTGGTAATGCAAAGTCAGAAGTGATGACTGATATGATTGAAAGCTCTTATCGTGACGCTGTGATTCAGGAAAAACTACGCCCTGCCGGTATGCCAACGATTTCTGATGTCAAACTGGAAGATAACCAACCGTTTCACTTTGTTGCAACGTTAGAGGTTTATCCTGAAGTGACACTGGCAGCAATGGAAAAACTGACGATTGAAAAAGATGTCGCCAGTGTTGCTGATAGCGATATCGACAAGATGATCGAAACCCTGTTAAAACAGCGTGTGGATTGGACCGTGGTTGATCGTGCTTCTAAAGACGGTGATCAGATCACTGTTGATTTTACCGGTTATATTGGTGATGAAGCCTTTGAAGGCGGCGCTGCTAAAGACGTACCGGTAGTACTGGGCTCAAAGAGTATGATTCCCGGTTTTGAAGAGCAACTGACTGGCCTGAAAAAAGATCAGGATGGCGAACTAAAAGTTACATTCCCGGCAGATTATCAGGCGGCAGATCTGGCTGGTAAAGAAGCGCGCTTTGAAATCACTGTAAAGCAGGTAGCAGAGCCAAAAGTTCCGGTGCTTGATGAAGCAATGGCAAAATCACTGGGTGTTGAAGATGGCAGTGTGGATACTTTAAAATCGGATATCCGCAACAATATGGAACGCGAACTTAAAAACAATGTTGATGGTATGTTTAAAGCGCGTGTGATGGATGCTATTGTTGATGCCAATGAACTGCTGATTCCTAAAGCTCTGATTGATGAAGAAATTACGCACCTGCAAAAACAAATGCAGCAGCAAGGTCAGAATGTTGACAACTTGCCACGTGATAACTTTGAGTCAGATGCCACACGCCGCGTTAAACTGGGCTTGTTGATCAGTAAAATTATCGAAGAAAACGGTATTAAACTGGACAAGGCTGTTGTTCAGGAAAAAATAAAAACAGCGGCATCGGCGTATGATGACCCAGATCAATACATTAACTACTATAATCAAAACCAACAGGCAATGGCGAGTGTTGAAGCACTGGTTCTGGAAGAAATGGTTGTGGATTGGGTTGCAGAGCGTGCCACTGTTAATGAAACAGAAAAGTCCTTCGATGAAGTAATGAAACCGGGACTGCCAGCATAAGTACTAGGGGATCTAAATGAGTTTTAATAGCGGAAATAATGGCGCAATGGATGTAATGTCGCAATTAGTACCAATGGTCATCGAGCAAACACCACGCGGTGAGCGTTCATATGATATTTATTCACGTTTATTAAAGGAACGTGTTATTTTCATCGTAGGCCAGATTGAAGATCACATGGCTAACCTGGTTGTGGCTCAGCTATTATTCCTGGAATCTGAAAATCCGGATAAAGATATTTCGATTTATATTAATTCTCCAGGTGGTGTCGTGACGTCCGGTATGGCTATCTACGATACCATGCAGTTTATCAAGCCAGATGTCAGTACCTTGTGTATCGGTCAGGCTGCCAGCATGGGTTCATTACTGCTGGCTGGTGGTGCAGAAGGCAAACGTTTTGCGCTGCCAAACTCACGTGTCATGATTCATCAGCCTTTAGGTGGTTTTCAGGGACAAGCGACGGACATTGATATCCATGCCCGTGAGATTTTGAATATGCGTGAAAAGCTCAATGGCATTCTAGCCAAACATACCGGTCAGGATATCGAAACCATTGCTAAAGATACTGATCGTGATAATTTCATGTCATCGAGTCAGGCTGCAGAGTATGGTTTGATCGATTCGGTGCTTGAAACACGGTAGCTAAACGGATTATCTGTCAGCTCGTGATCACAGGTCGCGAGCAGCAAATAAGGTTTATTTTTCTCATTTCTCATTGTCCTTTTGAAGCAAGATTCGCTACACTCAGCTAGTGGGCGATGGATTTAGCACGTTTGTCGAAATAGGGCTTTTAATTTGATGTAAGCCTGATAAAGTAATCATTACAAAAAATAATGAAAATTGACTAGAATTAAGGATATGGCCCTGCGTTTTGTGTCTTGAATTAGGTACATATATCGTTCAAGGTTAGATTAAAGTTAGGGTTAGAGGTAATACTGATGAGTGATAATACTAAAGACGAGAATCAGGATTCTGGTAAATTGCTGTATTGTTCATTCTGTGGAAAAAGTCAGAATGAAGTTAAAAAGCTGATTGCAGGTCCGTCTGTTTTCGTTTGTGATGAATGTGTTGAATTGTGTAACGACATTATTCAGGAAGAACTGCAGGAGCAGTCAACTGAAGCGGTTGATAAATTACCAAAACCTAAAGAAATCAATGTCCTGTTGGATGATTATGTCATAGGTCAGGAACAGGCTAAAAAAGTTCTGGCGGTGGCTGTTTATAATCATTACAAACGACTCGAAGCCATGAACAAGTCTGGCGATGTCGAATTATCTAAAAGTAATATTCTGCTGATCGGGCCGACCGGTTCCGGTAAAACGCTGCTGGCTGAAACGCTGGCGCGGATGTTAAATGTGCCGTTTATTATTGCTGATGCAACGACTTTAACAGAAGCCGGCTATGTCGGTGAAGATGTTGAAAACATCATCCAGAAGTTACTACAAAAATGCGATTACGATGTTGATAAAGCACAGACAGGCATCGTTTATATTGATGAAATTGACAAGATTTCAAGAAAATCAGATAACCCATCGATTACCCGTGATGTTTCCGGTGAAGGCGTTCAGCAAGCCCTGCTTAAACTGATTGAAGGCACAGTTGCTTCTGTACCGCCTCAGGGTGGTCGTAAGCATCCACAGCAAGAATTCTTGCAAGTGGATACGTCAAATATCCTGTTCATCTGTGGCGGCGCTTTCGCTGGACTGGATAAAGTAATTCAGAATCGTACTGAAAAAAGCGGCATTGGCTTCTCAGCTGAAGTTCGCAGTAAAGACACAGAAAGCAAATCCAGCGATATTCTCAAAGAGATGGAAGCTGACGATCTGATTCGCTTTGGACTGATCCCTGAGTTTGTTGGCCGCTTACCGGTGGTTGCAACCCTAAATGAACTGGACGAAGAGGCTCTGATTACGATCCTGACCAAGCCGAAAAACGCTTTGATTAAACAATACAGTAAATTGTTTGAAATGGAAGATGCCGAGCTTGAAATCCGCGATGATGCTTTACATGCTATTGCAAGTAAAGCAATGGAGCGCAAAACAGGTGCTAGGGGTCTACGAACCATTCTGGAGCATGCTTTGCTGGATACCATGTATGAGCTGCCGTCTATGGAGAATGTTCATAAGGTAGTGATCGATGAATCCGTCATCAATGAAGGCTCTGAGCCATATCTGGTGATTGAGGGTGAAGAGCTGAAGCAGGCCGCATCAAAAAGCTAATTAAAAAAGCCGCGTCAAGAACGCGGTTTTTTTTGTTCTGAAATAATCAAACATATTCTTAATTCGGGGTTGAAATAACTGTTCGCATCCCCAATTTTAGCGAATACAGTTATTTGTTAGCCGATACGCGAGCTATATTAAGAGGTAAGTAACGTGACCAGCCCAGAAAATACCGATGTAATGTCAGACGAGCATCAGCCCATTCCATTACTGCCATTGCGTGATGTTGTGGTTTATCCACATATGGTCATTCCATTATTCGTAGGCCGGGACAAGTCGATCAAAGCGCTTGATACGGCCATGTCTGCTAACAAGAAAATTCTTTTGGTGGCTCAGAAGAGTGCTGATATTGATGAGCCAGGGATCGAAGACCTGCACCAAATTGGTACCTTATCAACCGTATTGCAGCTTCTAAAACTGCCCGACGGTACGATAAAAGTACTGGTTGAAGGCGCTCAGCGTGCCGTAGTAAAAAATCTTAAAGATTCAGAAGAGTTTTTTACCGCCGAATACGATCTGCTGGAAACCGATGAAGAAAGTAATGATCGTGAACTGGAAGTTCTGTCGCGTTCGATACTTGGTGTTTTTGACCAGTACGTGAAATTAAATAAAAAAGTACCACCAGAAATTTTGACCTCACTGGCGGGTATAGATTCACCGGCTCGTTTATCAGATACCATTGCGGCACATATGTCGCTTAAAATTGAAGAGAAGCAAAAGATTCTTGAAATTTCAGATGTGGCTGCCCGCCTGGAATATTTGATGAGTCTGATCGATGCAGAGATTGATTTATTGCAGATCGAAAAACGTATTCGTGGTCGCGTTAAAACGCAAATGGAAAAAAGTCAGCGTGAATATTATCTGAATGAGCAGATGAAAGCGATTCAGAAAGAACTGGGTGATATGGATGATGTGCCCAATGAAGTTGAAGAAATAGAGCAGCGCATTGAAAAAGCCGGAATGAGCAAAGAAGCTCAAAAGAAGGCGGAGGCAGAACTCAGCAAATTAAAAATGATGTCGCCAATGTCTGCAGAAGCTACTGTGGTCAGAAATTACATCGACTGGCTGACCGGTTGCCCATGGAAAAAACGCAGCAAAATAAGTAATGATCTGGCCAAAGCCAGTGATGTGTTGGATGCTGATCATTTCGGTTTGGAAAAAGTCAAAGAACGTATTCTGGAATATCTCGCAGTACAACAGCGAGTTAAAAAATTAAAAGGACCTATTTTATGTCTGGTAGGGCCGCCAGGTGTGGGTAAAACTTCACTGGGACGTTCGATTGCAAACGCAACCAACCGTAAGTTTACGCGGATGGCCTTGGGTGGTGTCAGAGATGAAGCAGAGATACGTGGTCATCGGCGCACCTATATTGGCTCGATGCCGGGTAAGGTTATCCAAAATTTGAGTAAAGTGGGTACACGCAATCCGTTATTTCTGCTCGATGAAATCGATAAAATGGCAAACGATTTCCGGGGTGATCCAGCCTCTGCTTTGCTTGAGGTGTTGGACCCGGAACAAAACCATACTTTCGGTGATCATTATCTCGAAGTCGATTTTGACCTGTCCGACGTTATGTTTATCGCTACTTCGAACAGCATGAATATTCCGGGACCATTACTTGACCGGATGGAAGTGATTCGACTGGCAGGTTATACCGAAGATGAAAAAGTTAATATTGCAAAAAATTATCTGGCGGTGAAACAAATTAAAGATAACGGACTGAAGCCTGATGAAATCAGCATTTCCGATGGCGCCTTATTAGATATCGTGCATTATTATACGCGTGAGGCTGGTGTTCGTAATCTGGAGCGAGAAATTGCCAAAATTTGTCGAAAAGTTGTTAAGGATATACTGCTCAAACCAACTAATAAAAAGACCAATGTAACCTCTAAAAACCTTGATAAATATCTTGGTGTAAGACGTTTCCGCTTTGGTCTGGCCGAAGAAAATGATCAAATTGGTCAGGTAACCGGTCTGGCATGGACCGAAGTCGGTGGTGAACTATTGAGCATCGAAGCAGCAGTGATGTCGGGTAAAGGTAAATTATCTTATACCGGGCAGCTTGGTGATGTGATGCAGGAATCCATTCAGGCAGCAATGTCTGTGGTCAGAAGCCGTGCAGCGGTACTGGGTCTTGCAGAAGGCTTCCATGAAAACAAAGATATCCATATACATGTTCCTGAGGGTGCTACGCCAAAAGATGGACCGAGTGCAGGGGTAGCTATGTGTGTGGCATTAACATCGTCTCTGACCGCTATTCCCGTCAGAGCTGATGTGGCTATGACGGGTGAGATTACTCTGCGCGGTGAAGTATTACCCATAGGCGGACTTAAAGAAAAGTTATTGGCGGCTCATCGTGGTGGTATTAAAACCGTATTAATCCCAGAAGAAAATCGTAAAGATCTTGCTGAGATCCCTAAAAACATATTAGAAAAGCTTGATGTTCAGCCAGTTCAGTGGATTGAGCAGGCGCTGGAATTTGCTTTGCAATATCAGCCGACGGCCTTAAAAGAGGGTGACGGTGATAAAGAATCTGCTGCCGTTCGTCGTAAATCCAAGTCTGAAAATAAAAAATCCGGCAATGTTTCTCATCATTAATCATTGACCGGGCGGGCTATGGCTGGTATAAAATTGCGGCAACCAACGTAGTAATAATTTATATGTTGGTTGTCACTCCGAGTTTTTACTCTGTTGAGTATTTAATGGCGTTGAAATTTTGAACAACGCCAGTATTTTTAAATTATAAATAATTTTATAAAAAAACCATTAAAAGGCTATCGAATGAATAAAACAGAATTAGTTGAATCAGTTGCTGAAACTGCAGATTTATCAAAAGCAGCTGCCGGCAAAGCGGTTGATGCATTTATTGGTGCTGTAACTGGCGCGTTAAAAAATGGTGATCAGGTAACTATCGTTGGATTTGGTACCTATCTGGTTCGCGAACGTGCTGCACGTGTTGGTCGTAACCCACAAACAGGTGCAGAAATTCAAATTGCTGCTGCAAAAGTGCCTGCATTTAAGCCTGGCAAAGCCCTTAAGGATGCTGTAAACTAGCGCGCGTTCTCAGATAAGGGTGGTTAGCTCAGCTGGTAGAGCGTCGCCCTTACAAGGCGAATGTCGGGGGTTCGACTCCCTCACCACCCACCACATACTATTAATTCCAATAGTATTGGTTTAGTTACCAGGAGCGGTAGTTCAGCTGGTTAGAATACCGGCCTGTCACGCCGGGGGTCGCGGGTTCGAGTCCCGTCCGCTCCGCCATTAACCTGAAACAAATTGACAATAATTCCTGCGGAGCGGTAGTTCAGCTGGTTAGAATACCGGCCTGTCACGCCGGGGGTCGCGGGTTCGAGTCCCGTCCGCTCCGCCATCAGGATTTAGCTGTTTCAGTCCCATCTTTGCGTTATTTTCTTTGCGACAATCCAGTCGACATATAGTATCATTTCGTCTGCTGCAATTTACTGCGGTAAAAAATATCATCAGTGAATTCACCATAGCTGAATCAGACTGAAAAAATAATATATAGCGGGTTTCTGTTCGCATTCAGAATTAATTATTAATTTCAATACTCGAACAGACTGGGTATTGCGGAAAAAAATAAAGGACACTTTACAAAGATGTTGCAGTCAATTAATGATCGTATTCAAGGTTGGTTAGGTTGGGTTATCGTTGCTCTGATTAGTGTACCTTTCGCATTGTGGGGTATTCAGTCATATCTGGATGTAGGCGGAAATAAAGTTGTTGCTAAAGTTAATGATACTGAAATAACACCAGCCCAGTTTGATCGTGCATTGTCACAACAACGGGCGCGAATGCAGCAGATGTTCGGTAACAATATGCCGAAAAGTGAAGCCTACGATAAATTGCTTAAAGAACAGGTTTTAAATCAGCTGATTGCGACCGAAGCCCTGAATCAATACGCCAATAAAATCGGTTACGCGATTGCCGATAACTCACTGGCTGCTGCTATCAGATCGATAGATGCCTTTAAAGAAGACGGTCAGTTCTCACAGAGTCTTTATGAAAAAGTGCTCCACAGTCAGGGCATGAGTCTGGCAGGTTTTGAAGCCTTGTATCGTCAGGAATTATCAAGCGGTCACGTTCAGGACACACTGATGGCGAGTGCCATCAGTACTGAGTCAGATATGAAAGCGCAGCAGCTGCTGAAAGATCAGCAGCGTGAAATCAGTCTGGCAGAATTTAAAGTCAGCGATTTTATCAGCAAGACAACGGTTTCTGCTGAAGATGCAAAACAGTATTATCAGCAAAACACATTCCGTTATATGAATCCTGAGCAGGTCAGTCTGCAGTATATTGAGCTTAAATCAGAACAGATAGCCGCTGAAGTACCTGTTAGTGATGCAGATATACAGAAGAGTTATGACGCTTATGTGGCAAATACTAAATCCAATGAGCAGCGAAAAGCCCGGCACATTTTAGTAAACCTGGCTTCCGATGCAAAAGCGGATGAGAAGCGTGCAGCAGAAGAGAAAATCAAAAAGATTGAAAAAGAACTGGCTGCAGGTGGAAAGTTTGCAACGCTGGCTAAAAAATATTCAGACGATACAGGTTCTGCTGAAAACGGTGGTGATCTCGGTCTGGTTTCAAAAGGCATGATGGTAAAACCGTTTGAAGAAGCTCTGTATAAATTAAAGAAAGGTCAGCAAAGTGCTGTTGTGCGTACCGAATTTGGTTTTCATATTATAAAACTGGATGAGATACAAACACCTAAGGTTGAAACGCTGGCAGCCAAAAAAGCATCTATCGAAAAAGATCTTAAGGAATCGGCTGTGCAGAATCTGTTTTTTGAAAAAGCAGAACAACTGGCTAATTTAGCCTATGAGAATCCTGAAAGTCTGGATCTTGTTTCTGAACAACTCAGTCTGCCAGTGCAAAAAACTGCTCTCTTTAACCGAAATAGCGGCAGCGGTATTGCGACCAACGCAAAAGTCAGAAACGCGGCCTTTGAAGACAGCATTATAAAAGAACGTCTGAACAGCGATGCGATTGAGATCTCGAATAAGCATGTTGTCGTCATCCGTGTTAATCAACATAAAGCAGCCAGCTCAAAAAGTTTTGATTCGGTCAAAGCAGCTATCATTGCTGAATTAAAGTCAAATATGGCTAAAAAAATGGCGACTGAGTCAGCTGCAGAACTGGCAGCAGCTATTAAAGCTGACAGCAGTCTGAAAAACTGGCGTAAGCAAACGGCAGCGTTAAAAAATAATGCTAAAACAATTGGTCTGGTAAAACGTGATAGTGATAAGGCTGCACGTGAAGTTAGCCAGAGTGCTTTCAGATTATCAAGACCTGCTGCTGATATGGTAAGTTTTCAGCAGATCACTTTAAGTAATGGTAATGCTGCAGTAGTTGCCGTTTCAGCTGTTAAGGATGCATCAGCAGAGTCTGTCACAACCGATGCTAAAACCGTATCAGGGCTCAATACTCAGCTCGCAAATAAAGAGTTCAGCGCTGTCGTTGCAGCTATCAGAGAAAATTCAGAGATTTATATTCCAGAAAAAAGTGCTGAATAAATAACAAGCAGATATAAGGGCAGTAGCAATGTGGAGTAAATATAAAAATTTAGGCGCGCATTGGAAAATACTGCTCGCTTTGTTGCTGGCAGTTTTTGCCGGATATCTCACCGGTAAAGATGCGGCGATACTGGGTGTCAGTTTCAATCAGATTTTTGCATTCATTGGCGCGCTTTTTCTTCAGGCATTGAAAATGCTTATCGTGCCACTGGTCTTCTCATCGATTATTGTCGGTGTGGCCGGTCTCGGCAGCGGTCCCGAAATAGGCCGTTTAGGCGGCAAGACCCTGATCTTTTATCTGCTAAGCAGTCTGCTGGCCATTATCGTTGGCTTAATGGTTGTGAACTATGTAGAACCGGGAATTATCGACGGTGAAGCGGCTAAGGATAAAATTGGTTTACAAGTTGAAACCAGTAGCTTCTCTGAAAAAGTAGAGGGACGTGGAGCCGGTGATATCGTAGATGTTTTTTTACGGATGATACCAACTAATATCGTAGCAGCTGCAGCCGATGGTCAGATGTTGGGACTGATTTTCTTTAGTCTGTTATTTGGTTATTTCATGAGTGGTATCAGTACCGATCATGCCATCACTCAAAAACATTTTTGGAATGGTATTTTTGAAACCATGATGAAAATCACCGACCTTGTCATGCGCTTTGCACCACTGGGTGTGTTTGGACTGGTGGCTAAAGTGGTTTCAGATATAGATCCGGCCGGTAATCCTGAAAAATTCTTTAACCTGATTGAAACTCTGGGCATGTTTGCACTTTCGGTGTTTGCCGCATTGTTAATTCACATGCTTATTACCCTACCACTGATATTGAAATACGTCGCTGGTGTTAGCAATCCGTATCGTCATCACAAAGCCATGTCGCCGGCTTTATTAACGGCATTTTCAACCGCATCATCATCGGCTACTTTGCCGGTAACAATGGAATGTGTTGAAAAAAATGCAGGTGTCTCTAACAAAACCAGTAGTTTTGTTCTGCCTTTAGGCGCAACCATCAATATGGATGGCACGGCGTTGTATGAATGCGTTGCGGCAATCTTTATTGCACAGGCTTATGGTCTTGATTTATCCTTTGCTCAGCAATTTACCATCGTGCTGGTGGCATTACTGACCTCAATAGGGGTGGCCGGAATTCCTTCTGCCAGTTTGGTGGCTATTACCATCATTCTAGCTGCAATCGGTTTGCCGATGGAAGCGGTAGGACTGATCATAGCAGTCGATCGTGTGCTTGATATGTGCCGTACTTCAGTCAATATCTTCAGTGACTCTGTTGCTGCCGTTGTAATTGGTAAATTACAGGGTGAAAAAAATATTCTGAAGCATTAGCGGCATGAAATGCCGACACAAAAAAAGACAGCTTATGCTGCCTTTTTTTGTGCGCTAGGTAAGTGGGTAATACTAAAACTTAATCGTGATCTTTCAGTCCGATAATATTAAAGCCACTATCAACATAAAGAATCTCACCGGTAATACCTCGGGCTAAGGTAGATGTCATAAACGCTGCCGAATTACCCACATCTTCGATCGTTACATTTCGCCGCAATGGTGCATTTTTTTCTGTGTGATCAAGAATCTTCTTAAAGCTACCGATGCCTGATGCAGCCAGTGTGCGAATTGGGCCGGCTGATATCGCATTAACCCGGATTCCATCGGGGCCAAGGTTATCAGCCAGATAGCGTACATTTGCCTCCAGCGAGGCTTTAGCCAGTCCCATTACGTTATATCCACTAAAGGTGCGTACTGCGCCGATATAACTGAGTGTGAGAATACTGGCATCTTCACGATCCTGCATCATATGACGACCGGCTCGGGCCAGTGCCGCCAGACTGTAAGAGCTGATATCGTGGGCCATATTAAAGCCTTCACGGGTCAGGTTGTCGAGATAATCACCTTCGAGCAGTTCTTTGGGGGCAAAAGCGATTGAGTGAACCAGAATATCGAGGTGATCCCAGTAATCGTCGAGATGCTCAAATACCGCTTCAATCTCATCATCATCGGCAACATTGCAGGGAATGACAATATCTGAACCCAGTTCACCGGCGTATTTAGCAACGCGTTCTTTAAGGCGTTCATTTTGATAGGTAAAGGCAAGTTCCGCGCCTTCTCGATGCATCGCCTCGGCAATACCCCAGGCAATGGATTTTTTACTGGCAACACCAAGAATCAAAGCACGCTTTCCGTTTAAAAAGCCCATTAGCCACTCCCTAACTATTTTAATGATGGAGTTATTCTACCGTGATAGGATAGGTCAGGGAACCTTGAACTGAAAGAGTTGCCAAATAAGCAAATAATGACAATGATTACACGCAATAAAGATATAAGAATAAAACGGAACCCATTGTGCAAATATTATCCCGAATAACACTGATAAGTCTGCTGTTTCTCAGTTCAATCAATAACCTCAGTGCAGCCTCATCGATGGCGATGGGTTATAGCCCAAAGTATCAGCAAAATTTCAAGCACTTTGATTATGTCAATCCGGCGGCCAAAAAAGGCGGCCAGCTGACATTAACCGGCTTTGGCACGTTTGATTCTTTCAATCCGTTTGTACTAAAAGGTATTTCCGCCGGTGCGGTGGATTTGCTGATGTTTGAATCACTGACCGAAAAAAGTCTGGATGAGCCTTTCAGTGTTTATGGTCTACTGGCAGATGACATACAGCTGGCAAAAAACAAGCTGTCAGTGACCTATCGGATAAACAAAAAGGCACGCTTTTCAGACGGCACTGAAATCACTGCTAATGATGTAAAGTTTTCAGTTGATCTGCTGCTAAGTGATAAAGCACATCCGCAGTACCGGTTTTACTATGCAGATATAAAGCAGATTAAAGTGCTGGATAAATACCGTATCCGTTTTGAGTTTAAAAAATTAAACCCTGAACTGCATCTAATCATTGGCGATTTGCCAGTGTTTTCTAAAAAATGGCTAGGCGATACATCCTTCGATAAATTAACCGAAGTGGTACCGCTTACCAGCGGGCCTTATCTGGTCGAAAGCTATGATCTGGGTAAAAATATTGTTTACAAGCGTAACCCGAACTACTGGGCAAAAGATTTGCCAGTCAGAAAGGGCATGTATAACTATGACAAGGTCGTGGTTAAATATTACAAAGACCAGACAGTGGCGCTTGAAGCCTTCAAGGCTGGCGAGTTTGATTTCTTTTCTGAATTTCATTCAAAGCGCTGGGCACGTGACCATAACGGGCCTAAATACGACAGTGGCGAAATCATTAAGAAAACGCTCAAGCACAAAAACAATGCCGGAATGCAGGGCTTTATTCTGAATACGCGGCGGCAACTGTTTCAGGATAAACGCGTGCGCCGCGCCATTACCTTAGCAATGGATTTCGAATGGTCGAATAGCCATCTCTTTTACAATCAATACACACGTTGTGAAAGCTTTTTCAGTAACAGCGAACTGGCAGCCACGGGACTGCCAGAGGGCGCAGAATTAAAGCTGCTTAATCAGTACCGTGAGCAGTTACCGGCAGCGTTATTTAACAGCCAATGGTCGGCGCCCAGCACTCAAAAGCCGTCTTCGTTACGGCAAAATCTGAGGCAGGCCAAGCAATTATTAAAACAGGCTGGCTGGACAATTCAAAACGGCCGCTTAGCCAATCAGCAAGGCCAGCCGTTCAGATTTGAGGCGCTGTTAATTCAGAAAGGTTTTGAGCGGATTATCGCGCCGTTTGCACGCAACTTAAAGCGTCTGGGCATTGAAGTCAGTTACCGTACAGTCGATGCGTCATTGTATCGGCGGCGAGTAGATGGTTTTGAATTTGACATGGTGGTGTCGAGTTTCCCCGCCTCACAGTCACCGGGTAATGAATTATTCAATATGTTTTACTCAACAGCTGCTGATAAAAAAGGTTCGCGTAATCTGCCCGGAATCAAAGACCCTGTGGTCGATGCGTTGATAGAAAAAATTGTTTCCTCTGAAAACAGGGAAGACCTGATAACGGCTACCCGTGCGCTGGACAGAGTATTACTGTTCGGAGAGTACATGGTACCAAACTGGTATATCAATATTCACCGCATAGCTTACCGCAGCGAGCTCGCGATGCCTGAAACGCTGCCACTTTATTATGATCCCGAAAACTGGATGATAAAAAGCGGCTGGCTGAAATAATGATTAACTTTATAAAACCTGAAAAGAAGCAGCACAATGTTTGCCTATATTCTTAAACGTCTTTTACTAATGATACCAACACTGTTTGGCATTATGCTGGTGACCTTTATAGTCACTCAGTTTGTGCCGGGCGGGCCGGTTGAGCAACTGGTCAGTCAGCTTCAGGGGCAAGAAAACGGGCAGGAAGCCAGCAGTGGTACAGCCGGTTTATACCGCGGTGCAACCGGACTTGAAGAAGAACAGCTGCAAGAGCTGAATAAATTATTCGGCTTTGATAAGCCTGCTCATCAGCGTTTTTTCACCATGATGGGCAATTATCTGAGCTTTAATCTGGGTGACAGTTACTTCCATAATAAATCGGTGATTGATTTGGTGGTTTCAAAACTGCCAGTATCCATCAGTCTCGGTGTCTGGTCCTTCTTTATTGTTTATCTTACCTGTATACCACTGGGTATAGCCAAGGCAGTACGTGACGGCAGTCGATTTGATGTCGCCACCAGCACATTAATACTGATAGGTTATGCTGTTCCTGGTTTTGTTCTGGGTATCGCCTTACTGGTTTTTTTCGGTGGCGGCAGTTTTCTGGATATTTTTCCACTGCGCGGTCTGGTGTCTGATAACTGGGCAGATTTGTCATGGCCAATGAAAGTGCTGGATTATCTGTGGCATATGGTGTTGCCGATAATCGCTACTGTTATCGGTAGTTTTGCGGTGATGACGATGCTGACAAAAAACAGTTTTCTCGAAGAAATTCGCAAACAATATGTACAGACTGCACGCGCCAAAGGCTTGTCTGAAAATAAAGTACTGTACAAGCATGTTTTCAGAAATGCCATGATCCCGCTGATTACTGGTTTTCCGGCTGCATTTATCGGCGCATTTTTTACCGGCAGCTTATTAATTGAAACCATTTTCTCACTAGACGGACTGGGTCTGTTGTCATACGAGTCAGTCTTAAAACGCGACTATCCGGTTGTCTTGGGTACACTGTATTTATTTACCTTGCTGGGATTGGTTGCCAAGTTATTTGCCGATATCAGTTACGTGCTTATTGATCCGCGCATACAATTCGAATCGGTGGATAAATAATGCATTCAGATAACAATAACTCAGCGCTGTTACAGAATCTTTCGCCCAATCAAAGAACCTGGCGGCGCTTCAAATCCAATAAACGTGGTTATTACAGCCTGCTTATTTTTAGTGTGCTGTTTGTACTGAGTTTATTTGCCGAAGTACTGAGTAACGATAAACCACTGATAGTGCTATACAAAGGTGAGATATTTTTTCCGGTGCTTATAAGCTACCCGGAAATTACCTTTGACGGCGATTTTGAAACAGAAACCGATTATAACGATGCTTATATTAAAGAAAAAATATCAGAACACGGCTGGATCTTGCCAACACTGAATTCACACAGCTATAACAGCATCAACTACGATTCAGCCGAACCCAACCCGGCCGCTCCGTCATTACAAAATTTACTTGGCACCGATGACAGGGGGCGGGATGTTCTGGCGCGATTAATTTATGGCTTTCGCTTGTCGGTATTGTTTGCTTTTGCATTAACCATTATCGGTATTGCCATCGGTATTATTGCCGGTGCAGTACAGGGTTATTTTGGCGGCCGAATTGATTTATATTTTCAGCGCTTTATAGAAGTCTGGGGCTCAATGCCGGAACTTTATTTATTGATTATATTTTCTTCAATCTTCCAGCCCGGTGTGTTGATTCTGATTATATTGCTGTCCTTATTCGGCTGGATGGGATTGTCAGATTACGTGCGTGCCGAGTTCTTAAAGGGACGCAATCTGGAATACATTAAAGCAGCAAAAGCACTCGGTTTATCCAATCTGCAAATTATGCTCCGGCATTTACTACCCAATAGTATGACACCTGTTATCACCTTCTTACCTTTCAGAATCAGTGGGTCAATTCTGGCGCTAACCAGTCTCGACTTTTTGGGCCTGGGCGTTCCGCCATCGACCCCCAGTCTGGGTGAGTTATTGTCACAGGGTAAAGAAAATATTTCTGCCTGGTGGCTTTCACTCAGCACATTTATTGTTTTGGTAGGTACACTGATGCTGCTAATTTTTATTGGTGAAGCCATTCGTGAAGCACTCGATACCCGGAAAAATAGCTGATGACTGACGCACTATTAAATGTAAAAAATCTGAGTGTTAAATTTGTTTCTGCCGACTACGAAGTCTCGGCTGTCAATAACATTAGTTTTGATATTCAGCAGGGTGAAACGATGGCGCTGGTCGGTGAATCCGGCTCAGGTAAGTCGGTTACCGCCATGTCCGTGATGCGGCTGCATGAAGCCAGAGCAACCCGTTACCAAGGTGTTATCAATTTCCAGGGTGAGGACATTCTGCAATACTCAGAAGCACAATGTCAGGCAATACGCGGCAGTGATATTGCAATGATCTTTCAGGAGCCGATGACATCATTAAACCCGGTCTTTACCATTGGCGATCAGATATCCGAAACACTTATCTTGCATCAATCGCTAAACAATGAGCATGCCCTGCAACGAGCCATCGAATTACTCGATAAAGTCGGTATTAAAGAACCCGAATTACGCATTAAAGATTATCCGCATACCTTGTCCGGTGGCCAGCGACAACGCGTGATGATTGCAATGGCACTGGCCTGTAAGCCAAAGCTGCTGATAGCGGATGAGCCGACTACCGCACTTGATGTCACCATTCAGGCGCAGATTATCAAGCTGCTGGCAGAGCTGCAAAAAGAATTCAATATGGCGATTTTGATGATCACCCACGACCTCAATCTGGTAAAACATTTTGCCAACCGGGTTTGTGTTATGTGTCAGGGAGAAATTGTCGAATCCGGCAATGCCAGCGATGTTTTTCAGTCGCCACAACATCAGTACACGCAGCAGTTGCTGTCGAGCCAGCTGACCAAACTGGTCGATACATCGTATAAAGATGAGTTATTGTTAAAAGCCGAAGCGATTCGCGTTGCCTTTGCGCTGAAAAAAGGCTTTTTCAAGCGCCAGTCAGATGAGTTTGTAGCCGTTGATCATGTCAGCCTGGATCTTAAAAAAGGCGAAACGCTCGGCGTGGTAGGTGAGTCCGGTTCAGGTAAAACAACCCTGGGCATGAGTCTACTGAAACTGCAGCACTGCAGTGGTGAGATTATGCTGCATCAGACCAAAATATCAGATCTCAGTGATAAGCAAATGCGACCTTTTCGCAAAATCTGTCAGGTGGTATTTCAAGACCCGTTCTCATCGCTGTCGCCACGCATGACCATCCTGCAAATTATAGAAGAGGGCTTGCGTCTGCATCAGCCGGCGTTAACCGCACAGCAGCGCTATCAAAAAGTGCAGACGATCTTGCAGGATGTCGATTTGCCGGATGACATACTGTATCGCTATCCGCATGAATTTTCAGGTGGCCAGCGCCAGCGCATCGCCGTCGCCAGAGCGCTGATACTAGAGCCCGAATTATTACTGCTGGATGAGCCGACCAGTGCACTCGATGTCACGGTGCAGCGCATGGTACTTGAGCTGCTAATCCGTTTACAAAAAAAATACGAACTTTCTTATATCTTTATCAGCCACGATTTAAAAGTCGTGCGGGCCATGTCGCATAAAATGATCGTTATGAAAAATGGCCGTGTGATTGAAGCCGGCGAAACAGAATCCTTATTTACTAACCCGCAACAGGCCTATACCCGCGAGCTGCTAGAGGCCTCATTCTTTTAATCTAATGGTTTGGCGTCGGCTCAGTCAAAGCTTCAGTCTGTACTGGCTAATCGACTGATTTTTATAATAATTTGACCCGATTCCCATCAAAAGGCCGTGCATTCAGGCTTTTATCTGCAAAAAAGCGGCTGAGTTAGCCCCTTTGGCCTGATATCAGTGCTGTTTGGGGTTTTAGACGAATTTATTGTTGAGGCGCATGGCCTAAATTCGTTATCATTACGCCTCTGAATAATATAACGGATACCTGAAGTGGTCATTAAACCAAAAGTACGCGGTTTTATCTGCACAACTACCCATCCTGCTGGCTGTGAAGCCAATGTAAACCAGCAGATAGAGATTGTTAAAAAAGCCGGGAAAAATGCCAACGGGCCTAAGAAAGTGCTGGTGATCGGCGCATCTACTGGCTACGGTCTGGCATCGCGAATTACTGCTGCATTTGGTTCAGATGCCGCCACAATAGGTGTGTTTTTAGAAAAAGCTGCGACAGATAAAAAGACCGCATCAGCCGGCTGGTATAACTCTGCCGCCTTCGATAAGGCAGCAAAAGCCGCTGGACTCTATTCCAAAAGCTTCAATGGCGATGCCTTCTCTCACGAAATGAAAGCCAAAGTCGTTGAAACCATTAAAGCCGATCTGGGTGAGGTCGATCTGGTGGTCTATTCCCTGGCATCACCGGTCAGAAAGCACCCGGATAGTGGAGAAGTCATCCGCTCGGCGCTCAGACCGATTGGCGAGTCATATCGATCGCGAGCGATTGATACCAATAAAGATATACTGGTCGATGTTGAGATTGATCCGGCAAACGATGATGAAATCGCAAATACCATCAAAGTGATGGGCGGCGAAGACTGGGAACTGTGGATCAAAGCACTGCGCGAAGGCGGCGTACTGGCCGAAGGCGTTAAAACCGTGGCATTTGGCTATATCGGTTCAGACATCACCTGGCCAATCTACTGGCACGGCACTCTCGGTAAAGCCAAAGAAGACGTTGATCGCGCAGCAAGCGATATTACCAAATCGCTGGCAGATATCCATGGCGAGGCCAATGTAGCGGTGCTCAAGAGTGTCGTCACCCAGGCCTCTGCCGCGATACCGGTGATGCCAATTTACATCGCCACCTCGTTTAAAATCATGAAACAGCTGGGGATTCACGAAGGCTGTATCGAACAGCTGGAACGACTTTATCGCACTCAGTTATTTAATAATGGCACGCCAGAACTGGATGATATGCGCCGTTACCGTATGGACGACTGGGAACTGCGTGAAGATGTGCAGCAAAAATGCATCAATATCATCTCAGCAGTAACCGACGCTAATTTATTTGAAACGACAGACTTTCAGAAATACAAAGACGAATTTCTTAAGCTATTTGGTTTCGGTTTTGAAGGCGTCGATTATGAAGCCGATGTTGACCCCATCGTTAATTTTGATGTGCAGGATGTATAATTTTTATCATTATGCCGTCCCAAAAAAAGCCCCGATTAATCGGGGCTTTTTTTTAAATGGCAAGTGACTCAAGCTGGCTTAAACCGTGTATCGGTATAGGCCTTAAGTCAAGCTGCTGACTTTATCGTTCAGGCCGCTGACTCAAAACGCTTGCTATTGCGCTTGTCCCACATCTCTTTCGCCAGTTTAAGGCCGGCATCCGGCGAATCGGCTTTGCCCATTAAACGTAAAGCAATCGCGGTGGTGCCAATAATCGCCGCTTCAGCGTATTCATTGTCAGCCGAACCGTTCCATACCGTGATCAGATTATCAGCGTTAAGCTCGTTTTCTTTAACATGGCGGCGCTCGAACATCGCCGGCAATTCTTCTTCGCTCATCTCTTTGTTATGAACATAAGAGACCAGACATTTGGTATCCGGGTTACGTTCCACTTCACCGGCTTCGCCTTTGAAAACAGCCATGTGTTTCTGATCAAGAATCTGTGAGGCCTGCTGATGCACCGTCTGATAACCAGGGTGGAAGATAGCCTGAATCGAGTAATCACTGCTAAACGGGTTAATCATCCGGCCCACCGTGTGCAGTGGCGAGCGCAGGCCCAATAAAGGGCGCAACTCTAAAATATCTTTTAAAATATTGCTCATCGCTTGCAGTGGCATATAAGCAAAATTCGTCTCAGCCATCGCCTGTTCGGCTTCTTTCAGCGAGTTGCTCATATCAATCCCCAGTGCAGCCAGGGCTTCACTGGTGTACATACGCCCGGGGGTGTGACCCTCCGCACCGTGCATACAGACTTTAAAGCCGTTTTCAGCCAGCAACAATGCACTTAAAATATACCAAGGCGAATGACGGCGTTTACCAGCATAAGAAGACCAGTCCAAATCAACATGAACACCTTCGGGCAAATCCAGATTAGCGCGAATAGCGCGGACAAAGCCGGCCACTTCTTCGGCAGTCTCTTCCTTAACGCGCAGCAGCATTAAAAAAGCGCCCAATTGTTCAGGCTCAACCTCGCCCTTAACAATCATGCTCATCGACTCAAAGGCTTCCTCTTCCGTCAGAGAGCGGGAACCGTTTTTGCCTTTACCCAGAATACGGATAAAAGGTGCGAATAAGTGTTCTTCTTGCATGGTTATTCACCTTCAAAAGTGAAAAAGCCCCGTAAAAAACAGGGCCTTAAAATAAGAGAATTTAATTAGTTGCTAATATTGTACTTAAAATCGTCACAATGACCAACTTTAGCGTATATTTATTGCACCATCATAATCAGCAAAATCACAAAACCGATCACAGCAGCAATAGGAATAATAAAAGACATCCAGTCGCCTTTCTCAGCCTTAGGGCTATTAGCAACCGCATGCTTAATGCGCGGAAAAAGAAAAACAATCATGGCACCCAGAAACAGAGCGCTGGTGATTTGCATCCAGTCCATAGTAAAAACCTCTAAATTATTGTCTTAGTGTATCCAAATACTGGCTGAATACAGGCATTATCGGTACTGAAAAGCAGCAGTTATTAACAGACCACATTCCCAGTACATAAAAAAGCCCCGCCAAATATTCAAATGGCGGGGCTTTTTTTAACTAAATCAAAGCTGTATCAGTCGTCACCACTAAAAGCGCCCAGCAAGTGTAACAAAGCCTGGAACAAGTTAAGGATAGACAAGAACAAGCTGGCAGTTGCCATAATGTAGTTAGTCTCACCACCGTTAATGATGCTAGATGTCTCATACAAAATGAAACCACTCATAATCAGCACGATAGCCGCATTAATAACCAGGAACATAATCGGCATTTGCAAGAAGATGTTAGCAATCGCCGCTAACAGCACAACCAGCATACCCACCATCAAGAAACCGCCCATAAAGCTGAAATCTTTCTTAGTGGTTAAAACATAACCAGACAGACCTAAAAAGATAACACCCGTGCCGCCTAAAGCCGTCATCACAATGTTGCCGTTCATAGCCAGATAATGGCTAATAATAGGGCCCAGACCAAAACCTAATAGGCCAGTAATGGCGAAAATAACCGGAATACCAGCACCAGAATTAGCGGTGCGTGGCAGTACAAACCACAACATAACAATCGCCACAATATCAGCAACCAGTGCCATACCATGACCAATACCCGACATAATGCCAACAAAAGCCATAAAGCCTGCAAAGATCAGCGTCATCGAAAGCAGTGCATAAGTATTACGCAATACCTTATTTGTAGCGAGCTCAGAAGTATGAACTGAAGTACCAGTAATATTCATTTTATTAATCCGTAGGTTGTTGATTTTCAAAAGTTAAACTCTAACACACCTGATATGACAAACCAATTCGAAAAAGGTTGCAAATAACACTAGCTTAACCGATGGATTCTATGTATTATTGCGGCCTTCGAAAATCTGCTGATAGCAAATATCCGGCAGATCGCAGTGAAAACTGCCCACAATCGAAGCTGGAGAGGTGACAGAGCAGGCCGACAATTTTGTCTGGAACAAAATTGAATGAGCGAAGCGAACCCTTCGGGTGAGGCGCAGGACGCGCCGAATAATGTACCGAAATGAGGTACATGAGGATCTCAGTAATCCGTGCTACAGGCACAAATACTGACTACAATTTGAAATATGGAGAGGTGACAGAGCTGGCCGAATGTACCGGTCTTGAAAACCGGCGAAGGGAAACCTTCCGAGGGTTCGAATCCCTCCCTCTCCGCCATATAAATAAAAAAGGCCCCCTGTTTTTCAGGGGGCCTTTTTTATTTATACGCTCGAGGGACGGACGAGAACCCGAGGCAGGGTTCGATTATTTCGTAGGGAACGAAATAACGTGAGCGCAGCGAACCCGTAGGGCGGGCACAGGGAAGTGCCCGCAATCCCTCTATCAGACTTTATTAAAGCTAATAGTATGAAAGCCCCACCTGTATATAAAGAATCATCTCAAGCATAAACACCAGCAGAATAAACCCGGACTTGTTTTGTACAAGTGCAGCGCAAATACCATAACTAAAGGTTTTTATCGCTGTAAAACAAACACTTGCCGATGGGATTGTGCGGGTTTTTAGGTTACTATCGAAGTAAGCGAAATCCACAAATAACAATGATAATAAAACAATAAATCTAAAGGATGAGTTCATTGCCCGCTTTCATTTCACAGCCCCAGTTAATATTGAATAGAATACCCAACTGAATCTGTTCATACCGAGACATCTATGACATCCACCGAAGAACAAGAATTTTTAAACAATCTCGATAAAAAGCTCTGGACCAGTGCCAATAAGCTGCTGCCGTCACTCGATGCCTCGCAATACAAGCACGTGGTATTGGGGCTGGTGTTTTTAAAGTACGTATCGGACTCATTTGATATTCGCCGCCAGCAGTTAACCGCGCAGTTCAAAACCCCTGAGCATGAATACTTCCTCGATGCGGATGATTTTGGCGGCGCAGATAGCGAAGAATATCAGGCAGAAATCAACACCGAGCTTGAAGAGCGCGACTACTACGCCGAAGCCAATGTGTTCTGGGTGCCGCAAGCCGCTCGCTGGGAGTTTCTGCAAAACAAGAACAAAGTTGTGATAACCAGCGAACTTGAAATTGACGGCAAAAAAATCCGCTCAGTCGGCCAGCTTATCGACAACGCATTAGAAGCCATCGAACACGACAACCCAAAACTCAAAGGCGTACTCAACAAACGCTACACCCAGCTACAAATCGACCAGTCAAAGCTCGGCGAGTTAATCGACCTGATCGCCTCCATCCCGTTTGTGCACGACACCTTAAGCAGCAAAGACATCCTCGGTCATGTTTACGAATATTTCCTCGGGCAGTTTGCGCTGGCCGAAGGCAAAAAGGGCGGTCAGTTCTACACGCCAAAATCCATCGTCAGCCTCATCGTGCAAATGCTCGAACCGTTTAAAGGCCGTGTTTATGATCCGGCGATGGGCTCCGGTGGTTTCTTTGTGCAGTCCGAACATTTCATCACCGCCCACGAAGGCCGCATTGGTGATGTCTACATCTACGGACAGGAAGCCAACCACACCACCTGGCAACTGGCAGCGATGAACATGGTCATCCGTGGCATCGACTTTAACTTTGGTAAAGAACCGGCCAGCACCTACACCAACGACCAGCACCCCGATCTGCGTGCCGACTTCGTCATGGCCAACCCGCCATTCAATATGAAAGAATGGGACACCGGCGTCGACGACAACGACCCGCGCTGGGTCTATGGCAAACCACCCACCGGCAATGCTAATTTCGCCTGGCTGCAACACATGCTCTGGCACCTCGCACCCAATGGCAGCATGGGTTTGTTATTAGCCAATGGCTCGATGAGTTCCAACGCCAGCGGCGAAGGCGACATTCGCAAAGCCTTAATAGAAAACGATCTGGTCGAATGCATGGTCGCCTTACCCGGCCAGCTATTCACCAACACCCAAATACCCGCCTGCATCTGGTTTTTAACCAAAAACAAAAAAGCCAGAACCTCAGCCAGCGGCAAACAACTGCGTGATAGATCAGGCGAAGTTTTATTTATCGATGCCAGAAACCTCGGCTACATGAAAGACCGAGTGCTGCGCGACTTCACACAAGATGACCTAAACAAAGTCACAGAAACCTTCCACAACTGGCAAACCGTAGGTTGGGGTGAGGAACGAACCCCAACGAAAACCGACACAACCGATGTTGGGGTTCCTGACGTCACCCCAACCTACAACGACGTAGCCGGTTTTTGCGCCAGCGTAAATTTAGACGGGATCAAAAAACACGACTACGTCCTAACCCCCGGTCGCTACGTCGGCGCAACAGAAGAGGAAGACGACGGCGAACCCTTCGCAGAAAAAATGGCACGCCTAACCGCGCAGCTAAAAACACAATTTGAAGAAAGCGATAAGTTAGAAGGGGAGATTAAAAAGAATTTGGCGGGGCTGGGTTATGACGTTTGAAAATTCAATCGTTAAACTAACTGATCTATGCACAGATGTTTCTTATGGATATACAGCAAGTGCCAATGAAAAAAAGGTGGGTCCTAAATTCCTTCGAATAACTGATATTCAAGGTGGAGAAGTTGAGTGGGATGATGTTCCCTATTGTGAAATTGATGAAAGGAGTCTAGTTAAAAATAAATTAGAGTTTGGCGATATTGTTGTTGCGCGCACTGGAAATAGCACAGGTGAAAATTATCTTTATTCTTCAAGCGAAGAAGCTGTTTTCGCATCTTACTTAATTAGATTTCGTGTCAATCCGGATTTGGCAAATCCGTATTTTGTATGGCTACAAATGCGCACTCAAAATTGGTGGAGTTATGTGGCAGGTTCAAAAAGTGGTTCAGCTCAAGCTGGAGCAAACGCAAAGGTACTGGGGCAATTTGAGCTTTATCTTCCAGAGCGTAAAATTCAGGATGAAGCAGCAAGTGTAATGCTATGTTTTAACGATAAATTAAAACTAAACCGACAAACCAACCAAACCCTTGAACAAATCGCTCAGGCTATTTTCAAATCCTGGTTTGTCGACTTTGAGCCCGTCAAAGCTAAAATCATCGCCAAACAAAAAGGCGGCGACAAACTCGCCCAAACCCTCGCCGCCCAAGCCATCATCAGCGGCGCAATCACCTTGGAGCAGTTAGAAGCACTAGAAGAAGACTACCAAGGACTAGAAGCACAACTCCACCCACTCATCACCAAAAAATACCCCAACGAAATCGGCCTAGACTACTGGACACCAGAAACCCTACAAACAGTCGCCGACTTATTTTCAGATGCTTTGGTTGATGCGGCACAGGGAAGTGCAAATGTCGCGGGCGCAGGAAGCGCAGGTGCGACTTCTGATTTGGGTGAAATACCGGAGGGTTGGGAGTATGGTTCATTAAGTAAAGTTTGTGTTTTTAGCGATGAACGAATCAATGTTGGGGATCTTACAGTTGAAAACTATATCTCTACAGAAAATATGCTCGAAGGAAAAAGAGGAGTAACCACCGCAACATCTTTACCAAACGTTAAGACTGTTCCTTACTTTACAGATGGTCATATTCTTGTTTCAAACATTCGTCCTTATTTCATGAAAATATGGTTATGCCAATTTGAGGGAGGCAGGTCAGCTGATGTTCTTGGCATTAAGTCTGCTGATTCAAGTTCTATTGAGTATTTATATAACTTACTTTATCAGGATGCCTTTTTTAACTATATGATGGCTACGTCCAAAGGTGCAAAAATGCCTAGAGGAGACAAGGATGCAATTATGAGTTGGAACGTAACATTGCCTGTTTTAGATTTAAGGCGAGCCTATTCAAAAATAGTGAAGGGCTACTATGATCTGATTGAAAATAACAACCAAGAAAACAGAAGTCTTGTAGATGTTCGGGATTTGCTACTTCCAAAGCTCCTTTCAGAAGAGGCGGTTATAGGTAAAATGGCTCAATCTGCAACTGGTGATGTTGCATGAGTCGACAGTTAAAATTCGTAATATTTATTGATTATGATAATCTTTTGGATACGCAAAAATCTGCTGGGATACTAGATATAGTAAGGAAAGCTTTGATTCAGTTACCAGTAGATGCGGAATTTACTAGAATAACGTGTGATGTTCGTATCTATGGCGGTTGGTACGAAGGCGTAGACATAACTCACCTTGCACAAATGGTAACGGTTGAGATTCAGAATGATTTCCCGACAGTTATACGTTTGCCTGATGGTTATGGTAAATATATTCAGGTGGCAATAAATGCAGAATTGGCAGTAGCTTTAATGATAGAACCTGGTCATCATCTGTTTAATACACTACGTAGAAGAGGGAGGCCTGGCAACATTCGAGTTGAAGAGCCTCATAATGTTGGATGTGTTGATGCTGAATGTGTGCTTCCATTAATGAAAAAACTTATTAAGAAGCGCAGGTGTCCAAAACAAAATTGTGGCGTGTTGGCCGATGATCTTATATATAGAAAAGAGCAGAAGATCGTTGATACTATGCTTTCTTGTGATTTGATTCAGGCATCATTTGAACAAATGGATAAAATAATATTAATTAGTGGTGATGATGATTTTCTACCGCCACTTCGAACTGTTATTTTGAATGGAAAAGAAGTAATTAGATTCCACCCGAAACAAAGTAATCAAAGAGCAACGTTTCCACATGGTGGTGCTCAATTACTTGAACTGGACCTTTAAGCATGCAAATTAAAGATTTTAAGGCTATTGTAGAAACCTTTGCTGATCCTGGTACAGAAATGTTGTTTGAAAAAACACAGGTTGTCATTCAGGTTAATGGCGATCTCATTGAGGCAAACATTTCATCTGATTCAGGGGATGTCTATATTGATGAGGGATCGGGTAAAGAGCCAGCTAGTAAATGGATTGTGAATAGATTAGCTAGGCTACAGTTACTTGCAGCACGATTATCGTCAAGTGTAATGCCAACTAATCATTTTGTTATACCAGCCGCAGGTCTTTTACCTACTCTTGAAAGTGGGCCAGAGGAAGAGATCGTCACCACTGAAAATGCGCTAGCGACAACTATTGAAACATTAAATAATCGTAGCCCATTAGAAACTACGGTTCTTTACATTACAAGTGATGCAGGTGAAGGAAAAACGTCACTTATAAATGAAATGTCGCGTGCGCAGGCTAAACTATTTACTGAAAATAAAACAGATTGGCTTATGGTTCCTATCCCGCTTGGAGGAAGACATTTTCTACGTTTTGACGACATTACAATAGGTGCTTTGCAGAACCGATATAGATTTCCTTTTCTTTATTACAACTCATTCCTGGCGCTAGTAAAAATGGGTGTTATTGTTCCTGCTTTTGATGGGTTTGAGGAAATGTTTGTTGAAAGCAGTTCAGGTGAAGCACTTTCAGCTATGGGGATACTTGTAGGATCGTTGGAGTCTCAAGGTGCAATGATTGTAGCAGCAAGGAAAGCATATTTTGAGTTTGAAAATTTAAAAACACAAGAGCGCCTATTCGACTCAATACGAAACTACTCTGTTGGATTTGGAAAGATTGAACTAGAACGATGGGCTGAGAAACAGTTCATAGATTACTGTAACAATCGGAATATCCCTAATTCTAAAGAATTATATCAAAAAGTGAGTGAGCGACTAGGTACTGAACATGCTATTTTGACGCGTGCTGTGTTAGTAAAGAGGCTTATTGATGTTGTGAATGAGAGTAGTTCGCTTGATGGGTTTCTTGAGAAGATACAGCAGTCTGGTACAGATTTCTTTTCGGCATTTGTTCGAAGTCTTATTGAAAGAGAAGCAAACGAAAAGTGGATTGATCGTTCGGGTGATAAAGATGTAGGGGCGCCTCTCCTAAAGGTTGAAGAGCATTGTGATATTCTTGCACAAGTCTCTCTTTCAATGTGGGAAGCAAAGGTAGATTACCTTAAACGAGAAAACTTAGAATTTGTTGCTGATTATTTTAGTGAAGTAAATCGTAAGGATAATTACGAGGCTCAACAGATACGAGAGCGTATTCGTGGGCATGCTATGTTGGTTCCTTCATCAAACTCAGAGAAGGCTGTTGAGTTTGATCATGACGAGTTTAGATTGTTTTTTTTAGGGGAAGGTATAGCAAAACAATTACTCCCTATGACGAAATCCACCCAGGCAGAAGTGTTTTCTGTTTTTCGCAGAGGTGTGCTCCCGCCACAAGCTCAACATGCATTAGTGCTTGCACTAAAACGTGAAGCTAATACAAGATTGTTAGATATAGTAAAATTTTTACTTGAAATAAGTGGTATGGATGTGCAGACATCCTACACGCATGAAAATTGTAGTGATATTATAGTAATGCTGCTGGATGGTATTAAAGGTTATGGTATTTCACTAAGTGGTCTGGCATTTGGAGTGGATATTTTAAGAGATAAAAAGCTGAATGGAATTAAATTCGTAGATTGTTATTTTTCACCCACCAGTCTTGAATTAACTGAGATTGATGAATGTGAACTTCATAATTGTGATTTTTCTCAGATCAGAGTTTATAACTCAACTAGAGTTTCTAATGTGATATTTGATGAATGTGTTGTGGATGCTTTATCACGTCCTGAAGAAGGTGTTGAAACTTGGGACCCTGTAGATATTAAACGCCAAGTTTTGGCGTTAGGTTTTACTTTTACTTTAGAAGATGGTGCAGGTGATGTTCAGGATGAAGAGTTTAAGCTAGATTTGGAACTGCGTAACATAGAAAAAATAATCCGTTATTTTATGAGAAGCACTCATATTAGTGAAAGTGTTATAAAAATTAAACTAGGACCTAATGGATCTGGGTTTATTGAGAATGAGTTGCCTAGGCTTATAAAAAATGGTGTTCTTGAGGAAATCGAGAATCGTGGTGGTATGCCGCAGCGTCGTTTTAAACTAAATCCTTCATTACATTTAATAAATGAGGCAATAGCTCGTTCAAATGGTTCTTTTGAAAAGTTTTTACAATATTGTTCAAATGAAAACTAATGGGTGTGTTAGATATTATATGTTACCTGTAAAAGCTTAATCGATGATCACCGAAGATCAACTAGAACAACTCACCCTAGACTGGTTTAAGGTCATCGGATATGACTATGTCTGTGGTTACGATATTGCCCCCGATGGCGAATCACCAGAGCGTACTGATTACCGCCAGATTGTTCTGTTTGATCGGCTGATTCACCAATTACAAATCATTAATCCACATATTCCCGTTACTACGCTCGAAACCGTCGCCCAGCAAATCGCCAAGCCTGAAACCCCTGTACTGATTAAAAGCAATAAAGCCTTTCACCAGTTTTTACTGGAAGGGGTAAAGGTTGAATTTAAGGTTGATGTCAATGATGGTAAAACAGTTGATAAAACAGATTACGTACAGCTGATCGATTTCAGTAATGTCGATAACAATCAATTCTTAGTTGTTAATCAATACACTATTACCGGCAGTAAAGGGAATCGACGTCCTGATGTGATTGTGTTTGTTAATGGCATACCTCTGTCGGTAATTGAACTGAAAAACCCGGCAGATGAAAGTGCGGATATTTGGTCGGCTTATCAACAATTGCAAACCTATAAAGATGAAACGCCCGATTTATTTGTGTACAACGAAGCCTTGGTCGTAAGTGATGGTTTAAATGCCAGAGTAGGCTCGCTTACAGCAAACAAAGAACGTTTTTTGCCCTGGCGAACGATTGAACATGAAGATGATAAGCCGGTATTTGAATATCGATTAGAAACTCTTGTTAAAGGCTTCTTTAAGCCTGAGTTATTTTTAGATTACATTCACTACTTTATCTTGTTTGAACAAGATGGTGATGTGCCGATTAAAAAGATTGCCGGTTATCACCAGTTCCATGCTGTGCGTGAAGCGGTAAAGGCCACAGTTATTGCGGCACAAAAACAAGGTGCAGGTGAGCAGCGTGCTAATTATGCTGACAAGGTCGAGCCCGGTTCTGGTAAGGCGGGGGTGGTCTGGCATACCCAAGGTTCGGGTAAGTCGATTTCGATGGTCTGTTATGCCGGTAAACTATTAGCGCAGCCGGAAATGAATAACCCAACCATTGTAGTGGTGACTGACCGTAATGACTTAGATGGCCAGTTATTCAATACCTTTAGCATGGCAGCAGAAACTTTAAAACAAACACCGGTACAAGCCAGTGACCGTGATGATTTGCGTGATATTTTAGCTTCGCGCCAGTCAGGTGGCATTATTTTCACCACGGTTCAAAAGTTTGCTTTGTTAGGAGATGAAACCGCACACCCAGTTTTAAGCAATCGTCATAATATTGTTGTGGTCAGTGATGAAGCGCACCGAAGCCAATATGGTGATAAAGCCAAGCTCAATAGTAAGACAGGCCAATACACCTTTGGTTACTCTAAACACATGCGCGATGCGTTACCGCAAGCATCGTTTATTGGTTTCACCGGCACACCGATTTCCGCTGAAGACAAAGACACCCGTGCCGTGTTTGGTGATTATGTCTCAATCTATGATATTCAGGATGCGGTTGACGATGGGGCGACTGTTCCTATCTATTACGAATCACGCTTAGCCAAGCTCGATATTAATCAGGCAGAAATGGAAGCGCTGAATGACGAAGTTGATGAAGTCATTGAAGATGAAGAAGACGTTGCCACCCGTGAAAGCACCAAATCTAAATGGGCGGCTTTAGAAAAACTGGTTGGCAGTGAACCGCGTATGCAGCTGGTGGGTAAAGATTTAGTCGAGCATTTTGAAAAGCGCATTGCTGCAATGCCCGGTAAAGGCATGATTGTTTGCATGAGCCGTGAAATCTGTGTGGATATGTACAACGCCATCGTTGCCATCAAGCCCGAATGGCATGATACCGATACCCATAAAGGCGCGATTAAGATCGTGATGACGGGGTCGGCATCCGACAAATCTAAGTTGCAACCGCATATCTACAACAAAGAAACTAAAAAGTTATTCGAAAAACGCTTTAAAGATGTGAATGACCCTTTGCAGTTAGTGATTGTGCGCGATATGTGGCTGACCGGCTTTGATGCACCTAACTGTCATACCATGTATATCGACAAGCCCATGAAAGGCCATAACCTGATGCAGGCGATTGCCAGGGTTAACCGGGTGTTCAAAGATAAACCGGGTGGTCTGGTGGTGGACTACATAGGTATAGCTAGTGAATTAAAGCATGCCTTGAAAACCTATACCGATTCTAAAGGTAAAGGTGCGCCGACATTAGATACCCGAGAAGCCTATGCGATTCTGCTAGAAAAGATGGATGTGGTTCATGGCATGATGCATGGCTTTGATTACAGTGGGTATGAAACAAAAGCCTTACAGCTATTGCCTGGTGCCATGAATCATGTCTTAGGGCTTGAAGATGGCAAAAAACGTTTCCTTGATGTGATGGCTGCGATTTCTAAAGCCTATACATTATGCGGAACTATGGATGAAGCCGATGGCCTTAAAAAAGAAATTGCATTTCTGTCAGCTGTGAAATCTGCCATTAGTAAATTTACCAGTATTGATAAACGACGCACCGACGAAGAAAAGAATTCTGCCTTAAAACAGATTATTGATAATGCGATCATTGCCGATGGTGTGTCTGATGTGTTCGATATGGTAGGGCTGGAAAAGCCCAATATCGGTTTACTCTCCGATGAGTTTTTAGAAGACGTTAAAAACATGCCGCAGCGTAATCTGGCAATGGAATTGTTAGAAAAGCTATTGCGAGATGAAATCAAAGCCCGCATGAAAACCGATGTGGTCTCGGAGAAGAAATACTCAGATCGCATAATGGAAACATTGCGTAAATACCATAACCGTGCCATCGAAACCGCACAGGTTATTGAAGAGCTGATCGCCTTAGCCAAAGAAATGGAAGCTGACTTAAATGCGGCTGATAAGCTGGGGCTTAACCCCGATGAAATTGCCTTTTACAGAGCGCTTGTTCAAAATGAATCGGCTGTACGTGAATTAGGCGATAATAATCTACGTGAACTGGCTAAATACGTTACCGAACAGTTGCGTAAAAGCACAACCGTTGACTGGCAGGTGCGCGATAGTGTTAGAGCAAAACTACGTAATTTAGTAAGACGTGCATTACGTAAATGGAAATACCCACCAGATGGGGCTGATGAGGCCATTGATTTGTGTTTGAGACAGGCGGAGGCGCTCAGTTATAGCTGGAGTATGTAAAGCCGTTAAGGAAAAAGCAATATTGTATCCCTGCTGTAGAGAGTGAGTTAATGAAATTTAATATCTACTGTTACAGCGTAAATTAATAAAAGCCAGCGGAGGAATTAAATTTTAACCAATACTAACTGATTTCGTTTGATATTTCTGAAACGCGACCGCTTATGTATCACGTAAATCAAAATTGAGTTGTATCAGTTGGGAAATCAAATTAGCTTCCTTGTTAGCTGCTGATTGAAGGACTCCTGAAATGATAAGATTGACTACAGTATTGTTGCCTTATTTTTCCGTTGTGTTTTCTTAAGAGTGAGTAGAATATACTTTACTCAGAGTGAAGTCCCGCAAATATATCGACAATGTGTTTTAACGCGGTAGTCTTCATAAGCTTGTCCAGACTCGAGCCATTTAATAACGGCCTGTTTAGCTTCTTGCTGATTTAAGTTGTCTTCGTGCTGGCAATAGTAGCCATATTTGTATCGGGCATCGGTTGAGCCGACGACAGCAAGAAAGTTGCCATCTATGAACAATGCTTGTTTGTTCGGCATGGAACCATGACTGCAAAAACTTTCGGCTTGAGATTGCATGATTAGTTGTTGAGCTTGAAAATCAAATTCTTTTCGGCACAATGGGTATGTTTTATATAATTGTTGAAGAATCGAGTCCTGATTATCTATTAATAGTTGTTTTATATTTTCAGAGATATTCTTCTGGTATTGACTGATCGACACACCACTGGTGCTTGTAATGTAACTGTTATCGTCAACGGAAATATGCAGTTTTCCTGATTCTAAATCAGAAAGCGTTTCATCTGAAAGTGTGTTTAAAAATTCCTGAAACGGGTTCATTATGGCTACTGTCCTGATTATCAATGCTTATCGTCACTGTTATAGTTGCTAAAGCTCTATATACTACTATTCTAGTATAAAATAAATCATCGAATCATTTATAAATTTATCAAAGGTGACGGAGGGGTTAAACTTTAGCCAATACAAACTAACTGTTATCTGACTTAGTTTGATATTTCCAACACCTGTCAATATGTCGGCTCCATAATATCGGCAATTTTTTCCTAACTAATATCTAAACTCTGAGTTAAAATGCACGGGTATGTTCTGATTTTGGTTTTTATTTGGATTCTTCTATGAAGTTAAAAGAAATCGACAAGGCGCGTTATCGTAAGCACCTTAACGTTGTCATGATTTGTATGGCTGTGGCTTTGATTGTTATTGCACAGATTAATTCGGCGCTGTTTATTTATGTTTTTAGCACACCAGAGGCTTCGCATTTTTATCACATAATGGCTGCTGTTGCCGTATCTGCTGGTATTGTGGTTTTTGTGGTCAATAAGTACCGCTATCACCCGTATATGACGGAAGTGGTGTATGTGTGGGATTTAAAGCAACAGTTAAATAAAATACAGCGCAAGCAACCGAAGCTTAAGCCGGCTATTGAGAAGGATGATAAAGAGGCGATGATAATTATGAACTTTATGTATCGCGGTTCTAAACAGCTTTATGAGTTAGATGACAATACCATTACAATTGAAGATTTGGAGTTGTTGATTGCGGCAAACGATCAGCGCATGAATAAAGCCGGTTTATCTTTATCAACAGATTTATTTAAGCCGGAGATGTTAGATTCGTATTAAAAGTTACAGATAATATTGTCTTGCGTGTCTTGCGTGGATACCGATCTTAAGAAGACTGTTCTATGTTGTAAGTTTTGTTTATATGACTATTTAATGTTGTATTTGAGGTGAAGGGCTGAATTTCAGACTTCTGTATTTTTCAGGTTGTAACCTGTAGATGTAAATGAGGAAGCTTTATAGTGCTGATGTTGTGGTTTGTTCCTGATCTCCAGCTTATGTACTGTTGCAAGCGTTTATTGGTCTTATATTATGAAAAATAGTTTTGAATATTTGAGTGACGAGGAGCTGGATTTACTGGATGAATTCCTGCTAAGCCGTTTTGATGAGAACGCTGACGTTGATCTGGATGCGGATGAAGGCGTGTTATGTGTGTCTGAAATGGATGGCTTTTTTACTGCCATAGTGAGCGGGCCTGTGATGATCCCCCCCTCGGAGTGGTTGCCAGTAATGTGGGGAGATTTTCCGCCCGAATGGGAAGATGAGGCATCGCTACAAAGTGTTCTATCATTAATGATGCAACACATGAATAGCATCGCTACAACGCTAATGACACAGCCTGATAATTTTGAAGCACTTTTTTTAGAGCGGGTAGTTGATGGTAAAACCTATACCATTGTTGATGAGTGGTGTGAGGGTTACATGAGAGGTGTGGCAATGGCTGCTCAACAGTGGGAGATGGATCACATTGACATGCAGATTTTATTAACGCCGATCAAGGCTTTTGCTGGCGATGCGGCTGCTAGCACCCATGAAACATATAACGGAAAAGAGATCGAAAACCTGCAAAGAAATATTCCACTTAATGCTTGTGATATTCATGCTTATTGGTTAGCCAGGCGTAAGGATGACCTAGCCGTACAAACCCCTGTGCATAGAACAGAGCCTCGTATTGGTCGAAACGAGCCGTGCCCCTGCGGCAGTGGTAAGAAATATAAAAAGTGCTGTCTGCATTGACAGGCTGGTGATGGTTGTTACTGCTTAACAGCTAGAAAGTAAGTTGGGGTGAGCGTTTTCAAACCCCAACAAATAGAGACAAATAAAGCCAAAGTATTTATTGCAGTGCCATAATAAATCAACCTGCTTTTGGTTTGGTTAGTGTTGGGGTTCGTTCCACAGCACCAACCTACATTCTGTTACCTGCAAGCTTGGGTCAGGTCACAGTGTTTTCAAATATTCTATCAAAGCCCATGCGCTAGGTTTGTCATCACTCCAGTCAAGTTTGTAAGTCCTTCCATTTTCTGTGATGTCGTGGTCGTGGCCAGCATGACTGGTGGCCGGTGAGGCGGTGGTGTTATACAGATAGCCTTCTTTTTTATTGCTCCAGGTGTCTTGCTGCCAGTTGAAGCCGACATTTTTTGTGTCGTAATCGAGTCGACTTTTTACGAACACATCGGGGCGCTCTGCTGGCACTAGCATGTGGTAGAGCGTGGGTACGGAGCCGTTGTGCAGATAGGGAGCTTGTGCCCACAGGCCGACCAGTGGCAGGGCGTTGTAGCCGTTGTGTACTTTGGGCGCTAACATGACTTGTTTACTCTGGTCTTTGAGTGAGACACCACGGTAGCTGGCGCAGGGTTTTACCTGCGCGCCTTCGAGTTCGATGCTGGTGTCTGGCGAGCAATTTTTGTCACCGGCAAAGCTTAACTGTGCGCCGACGGTGATGACGGTGCCGGCGACTTTTGCGCGGCCCATATCCGTTCCCATCTGGGTGTAGACTTTGCCGTTGTTGGGTTGGTGACAGGCTGCGCAGTTTTCTGCAAACAGTGCCTGACCTTTGCGAGCCAGTTCAAGATTGACATCAAACGGGTATATGGCGGCTGGCAGGTCTTTTAATAGCCGCTCTGAATGTGCTGATACGCTGATGTCGATATCATCAAAGCCGAGCGTGATTTGTGCGGCAATGTTTTTGTAAATGGGTAACGGGATGTGTCCGTTCCATTGGCCACCGCCGTTGATTAAGCGGGTTTTGTCTGTGTTCCAGCGCGGATCATGCGTGTCCTGATTCCATACCACCATGATATCCGTCACGCCGTGCGATCTGGGTAAGGCTAATGGTGCAACGAGTTGCGTTAAGCTGCCGCTTTTTAGATTCTGGTAGACGGCTGCGGCATTAAAACCGATGGCATCTTCCATACCGGCAAAACCTGAGCTGATGCGTTGTTCGATATTCGGGTAGAGCTTTTTCGCAATAATCTGCCAGCCCTGATAAACCGTTTCCTGATGTTGTATAAACTGCGTGATGATGTTGGCAGCATCTTGTTTAAATAACAGAATCTGTTTGCTCTCGTAGTTACTGTCAAAGTTGCGACCGCCATATGAATAGTTGTTATAAAAGTAATTGGGATTTTGGCTGTGCGTGCTGTCCAGTGCGGCCAGCATGGCTTCGATGATGATGTTGTTTTTTCTCTCTCGGTCTGTTTCTTTGCCGTAGAGTTTATTGAGTGTCTGTACAATACGCAGGCGGTAACCAATCACATTAAATTCTGAATTCACGCCGCCATCGAGATACTCGTAATGACCGTCATCATGGCGCAGCCGACCGATATGACAGCCACCACAGGTGAATGAGGCGTAATCGATATCGGCATCTAGTTGTTCGCGAACAAGGCTGGTAAAACCGATGCCGCGTGGAAACGGGTAGCCTTGTAATCGTTCATCATTGAATAAACCCATTACGGAAAGAAAGTTGTCTTCATCACCCCAAAATTCGGGCGCGAGTTTAGGCAGTAGTTTAAGCGCTATCAGCGGGATTCCCTGCGTTTTGCTGACCGGGAAATTGGCAAAGTGTTCGTAGTTTTCCTGGTGTTTTTGTAAGTGCGCTGAAATCTCCGTGCGCCTTTGCTGTTGCGTGGACTGCCAGTCAGTGGGCACTGGCTGTACAACCGCCGGAGGTTCAGGCGCTTTAAGGCGGCTTTGGAACAAACCACTGAGTTTGCCATAGCCAACTAAAACGATAACGGGTAAGACAATAAGCGTGAGCATTAAAGCACGTTTTAGCATGAGTACTCCGGTAACTTTATTTTTAAATTGATTGTAGTATGGCGCTTATAAGGTTTTAAGGTATTCGATAATTGCCATGGCTCCGGCCTGATCATCTGACCAGTCGAGTTTATAATGCCGGCCGTTTTCTGTGATGTCGCTGTCGTGACCGGCATTGCTGAAGGCTGGAAAACTGTTGCTATCAAACACATAGGCATGTGATGTTTTTTGCTGTTCGGCTGTTGGTGCTGTCCAGGCAAAACCGAGATGCTTCTGGTCGTATTGCAGCCGACTTTTATAAAATTTTGAAGGGCGTTGGTCAGGCACCAGCAGGTGATAAACCGTGGGTACCGAGCCATTATGCAAATACGGCGCTTGCGCCCAGATGCCGCTTAGTGGGCGTGCGTTGTAGCCGTGATGCTGGTTATTAGGCGAGATGATCAGGTCTTTTTTTCCGGCCAGCGAGACACCGTCAAATTCGGCACAGGGTTGCATGGTTTGGCCCTTGATTTTGACAGTGGTCTGTACCGAACAGGTGTCATTAAAGCCGCTGATGCCGCCACGCCGTATTAACCAGTTAACGACATAGCTGCGATCTTTGTTGAGGTTTAAATTATCATAGACTTTGCCGTTATGAGGCTGATGACACTGTGCGCAGTTTTCAGTGAACAGTTCCTGACCTTTTGCCGCCAGTTTCAGGTCGACATCAAACGGATAAACAGAAGCCGGTAGCTGATCAAGTAAATCTTCGGCAAAGGCAGACACGCGTATATCTATATTCGACAAGCCGAGTGTCGACTGCGCGGCGAGATTGCGATAGATCGGGATAGGAATGTTGCCATTCCACTGACCGCCGCCATTGATCAGAGATTTATGCGACGGGTCCCATTGTGCTTTTCGATCTTGCTGCTGCCAGACCGACATAAAGTCGGTAATGCCTGGCGAGTCGGGTAAAACGAATGAGGCAAAGAACTGAGTAAAGAAACCTTTTTTTGCTTCATTATATGAGTTAACGGTAAAAATGCCGGTGGCATCGGCCATGCCTGGAAAGCCCTGTAATGATCGACTCTGAAATCCGTTGTAATTTTTGTTGAGCAAGGCACCATAGCCTTGGTAGTTTGCTATCGAACGTTCGGCAAAGCGGCTTAGTAATTCTCCAGCATGTCGGATGAATAATTCGATCTGGATTTTTTCATACGCGGCCGTAAAATTTTTATAGTTGCGGTAAAAAAAGTGGCTGTCACTTTGACGGGCTGTTTGCAGCGCATCAAGAAAGGCGTTGATAATCAGCTGATGTTGTTTGAGTTTGTCGGTTTCAGTGCCGATGATTTTTTGCAGGGTCTGATATACCTTGACCCGGTATAGCACAATATTAAATTCAGAATTAATGCCGCCATCAATATAAAGGGTTTCGGTTTTGCTTTTTTCTAGCCGCCCAATATGACAGGCAGCGCAGGTGAATGAGGTGTAATCGACATGGCTTGCGGGGTCGTTGCTGGCTAACGCGCTGATGCCAATGCCGCGTGGCATCGGGTAGTCGCCTTGGCGCGGATCATTGAACAGCCCGATGACATCGAGAAAATTATCGGCGCTGCCCCATAACTCCGGTGCGATAACTGGCAGCAGGCGTAACGCGATATACGGTGTGCCATCGGTTTCACTAAAGGCAAAGTCGGCGAACCAGTCAAAGGCCGTTTGTTTTTGCTGGATATAACGGGCTTTGTCTGCTGTCTGTTGTGCTTGATAGCTGGACCAGTTTTGCGGAATTTTTTTGACAAAGGCGGGCCCTGAAGGCGCTTCAAGTGGTTTGTCGGAACAGGCGCTGTTAAATGTAATAGCTGCGATAATGATTGCAAATACTTTATAAAGACTCGGCTTGTTCATGGTTTCCATCCTCTTGTGTTGAACGGACTGGTTGCAGAAGGTCAGCTGTCAGCGGTTCTTTAATTTACTGTCAGGCTTGGCTAATCAAAGCGGCAGTTTATTTCCATGTCAGCATATATTCTTCCGGAAACGGTCCTTCTTTATAATCGATGGGCGCGCTGGGCTGTATCTGGTGGCGTAACATCACCTGTTTTACCATTTCCGGAATCATTGCCATGCCAATATATTTACCAAGACAGTCGTGTGAGGCAAAGCCGTAGTTAAAATTGTGGTACCAGTGCCGTTCGGCTTTAAATTGATCCGGGTCTTCGTAGGCATAGTTATCAAACATTGCTGACTGGGTCAGGGTTAATACATTGGTGCCCTTTAGTATTGTGGTTTCTCTGTCGGTGCCTTTGGCGATGGTGTAATCCTGCGCGGCCTGGCGGAACATATAAGGGCTGATGGGTACAAAACGCAGCGCTTCCCATACCAGGCTGTCAATTTCTGTGTTGTCTGCTTTACTGGCAGCCGCTTTAACCTGTGCCAGCAGTTGTGGTTGTTGGAAAAAAAACTGCAGTACCTGTGCCACTGCCTGAGAAGTGGTTTCAACGGCGCCGATTAACAATCCGCCGGCATTGACGCCGATACGGGTCAGTGGAAAATCTACCTGCTCGGCAAATGAACTGCGTATCATGCGTTTGACGATATCGTCTTTGATGGCTAGAGGTTTCAGTCCGAACGGGCTGCGCAGCAGGTTGCTGATTTTAATATAGCTACCAAATAAGCGGTCTTTAATTTTTACCGTCAGCACTTTGCGTATCATTAATACGGTGATGTAATCGACCAGTTCGTCGGAGCATTTTTCGTGGGTGCTAACGATATGCTCAAAGGTTTCTTTTGAGTTCAGATCAAAAGGCTGATTGTGAAAAGTGTTGTACTGGTTCCAGAATGACCATTTGAGTAATTTCTTGCGATTGATGCCATCCAGTCCGAAATATTTCTGCACCATGATGGCCGGTACCATACGGCAGTAGTTGTTGACAATTTCTATATTGCCGCGGGCATCATCCAGAATTTCTTTTGCTGCGTGCTCAATTATTTTTCTGACACGTGGAATATCATCGCGATTCAGCATGCCTTGCATCAGAGATTTTTCACGATAGTGCAGGGCATCATCATCGTGTGCCATCAGATATCCGGGGTCGCTATCAGTCACCCCCATTTTGGGTTTGTAAAGATCGACCGTGAATATCTCGGGCATTTGCAAGACATCGCGTACATCAGTGAACAGGGCCAGTAATGTACATTGCGGTGTGACCAGAACTGGTCTTTGTTTTCGCAGCTGTTTAAAAAATTCCAGCGGTGTTGTCTTCATCCACTTTTGTACCAGCGGATATTTGTCAGCATCGCTGGCTGCGTCGTATTCAGCCAGAAAATCCTTGCTCATGAATCTGTTTCCTTAAAGTGTTTTGATGTATTCGATAAGATCCCAGCGCTCTTCTGTTGTCAGTGCTGGCAGTTGTGTACCGTCCATTTGAGGTGTTTTGCCAGCACCGTATTCGTGGCCGTCGTTCATATCACCCACGCGATGTGTATTGAATGTGAAGCCTTCGTATCCATCGGAGCGGAAGCCGATTTTTTTCGGGTCAAATTCACGACTGCCTACAATAAATGTGTCAGGCCGGTATTTACCGGAGTCGGGATCGTTTTTGCGTTTTTTCGGTAACAGTAAATCGTACAGAGTGGGTACAGAACCATTATGCAGATAAGGTGCTGTTGCCCAGATGCCATTTAGTGAGCGGCCTTTATACGCTAGCAGAGAGTTATACGGTTGCGCTGTGGTATCGGCTTTGTAGTTACCGCTTTTTATGGTGTTGGGCATTTTGTTTTCAAAAAATGCCGAGCTAATCGTATAAATACGGTCTAACCAGCGGCGCAAAAACCATTTGTCGGCATCCGGTGTGGCAATCACACCTTTGGTTGCCGAGGTCAAAATTTGTACCACCGGTGCATCTTCTCCAATGATCAGGTCGCCGACATCAGTTGACTGTACCGTGTGTTTTAAGTTGCCTGATTTGCCTTTGTAGGCGACGGCATTGGTCGCGGCTGCGGTATCGGTGCCGATAAAACCGAGTTCGGTCATTTGTGCAACGACGATACGATCATAATTATTTCTATCGATGACTTCATGGCATGACTGACAATATTCAGCATAAAGATGCTGGCCTCTGGCGGCTTTTTGCGGATCAATTTTGCCAAGAATATCCTCAGGCCATTGCGGTGACTTGAGGCTCTTCAAGTGTGATTCAAGACGTTTCAGGTTAACCAGATCGGCTGATGAGGTGAAATCAACGATTTCATTTTTTTTCTTCTGTCCGGTCAACAGCGCAGACAGATTAAAACCGCCGGGTTTTTGTGAGGTCCAGTCGAGGATAGCAAAGACGCCGATGACTTCACCGGTATTTCGACCTAGTGGGCCGACACCGCTGTTATTAGCGACGCCATTCCATTGCACATAATCTGACTGGGCAATATCCCATAGGAAAGGATAGCTAACTGGTGCATCGGGTTCGTTAAAAATTTCATTTCGCACGCGTAAAATATCGCGCTGATTTAATCCGGGGTAACCGCTTTCTTTAGATGCTAGACGCTCAATAATCAGTGAAAATTGTTTGTCGACAATAATGTTTTCGCCGACACCATCCAGCACTTTATCAATCTCCGCATCCGTTAGCACGCGTTTCTCGGTCGCTGTTGTGACCATTTTCATCGCATGTGTGAGCTGCTTTTTATTGATCATGTGTTGCAACACGCGATTATAAATGCGGCCAAATGCATCGAGCCGGGCATAACCGTATTTAATATGACTGTGATTAATGGTGTTATACAGACGTATTGTTTTGGTCCATTCTTTTAAACTGGCGATGATCTGATTTTCATTGAAGTAGTCATTATCCAGTGCCAGAACGTGTTTAACAAAACGCTGTTTTTTGTCTTTCTGATCGAGTGTCGCCTGCATCGATTTTTCAAGATCAGCTAAGAAACTGACCATGTCTGCCATTGCCGGGCCACCATCAATTCGAATCGCCGTAGTTTTGCCGTTATCGCCGGTATAGTTAAGTTGGCTGGTATGACAGGCTGCACAGGTATAGCCCATGTAATCTTTACCCTGATAGGTTTCTTTGGTGAAACCGACGGCTAAGCCATCCGGGTTAAAGAAGCTACTCGCCTGTGTCAGATAACGGTATTTGTCCATGTTGTTGTTATCTCGAAGCAGGGCCTGATCGCTGTTTTCCTGTTCAAGTGCCAGAAAAAAATCATAGGGCAGTAAGGCTGATCCCTGCGTGGTGTTGTAAAACCACATGCTGTCCGCTTCTGACCAGCCCTGGTCAAGATAGACAGGGGTTGAAAAGCTTTCCCCAAAGGCTCCGTTATCAATTGCTATTGCGCCACGGCTTGGGTGGTCATCCCAGCCCTGATAGGCTTTTCCAACCAACAGGCTGAGAAGTGCCGAACCGATAATAAGTCCCAGCAGGTAGTATTTGTTTTTTAAAAGGTAATAGAGTGCCGAGAAAATATACTGGAAGAAGGTTGCCATGTTCCTAGTCCTTTAGGTTGTTTTGCTGTTATTGTCTTATTACCGATTTAATACAATAGCCATTCAAGTAAATGCTAATATTTTGTTATTAGATAATAAATATTCTGTCCTTAGATATCTTAACATAATAAATGGCTGCCTTTGAAAAGTCCATGCGTAATCAGTATTCGCGGACCGAGTATTGATGGCAGAATTTCTGCTTGATTTTTTCTCGCAACAGCGAGGTGGTTTTTTTGCCAGCGGGTTTGATTGGCGCAGGCCATTTTAGAGATGTGGCTGGAAGATTAATCCGCTGCTTTATTTGAGCTTGAAAAGCCGACTGAATTTGTCAGCTGATACGCCGCCAGCTGATAGGTTTAGCTGGCGGTCATCCTGTTTAGTCTGAAACTTTTTTTGCACCGGGGCGTATTGCCGGGCGGTTGGTTCTGACTTTCTTTTTTACTTTCTTTTTGGTTTTATCGTTGCTGTTTTTTTCTTTAAGTTTTATCTTGCCTTTGCTGCGCTCGATAGTGCGCTCTTTACGGCTGGCTTTTTCACGTGCTGGTGGCGCACCTTCTTTGTCTTCTCGCTTGAGCTGACCTTCCGGGCTGATATTGAGTGGTCGGCCGGCTACGCGGGCTTTTCGTAAGGTGACGATAACGTCTCTTGATAAATCATCCGGCAAATCGACGGTGCTGTAATTTTCGTCGATATTGATACGGCCAATGTATTTACTGTCGATATTGCCTTCGTTGGCGATTGCGCCGACGATATTACCCGGCTTAACGTCGTGGTTATATCCCACTTCCAGGCGGTAACGCATCATGCCGGCATCCGGTGGTGAATTATCTCTTGGTGTGCGCTCTCTGCTAGATCGTTCTCTTGGTGCTCTGTCTCTGGGTGTTCTGTCTCTGGGCGCACGGTCACGGCTATTGCGTGAGTCGCGGTTGCTGTGGCGAGAGCTATCGGCATTATCCCAGTCATCCTGGCTTTTGGCTTTTTGCGCCGGCTTGTTAGATAACAGAAAAGGGGTTTCGCCCTGCATTAATAATGCGAGCACGGCTGCAATCTCTATTGCCGGAACATTATGTTCTTCCTGATACTGCTCGATCATTTGCTGGAACATGCTGATATCTTCAGCAGCCAGTGTGTCGGTGATTTTTTGTTTGAATTTGGCGACACGCTGATCATTAATCATCTCGGTAGTCGGTAATTCCATGCGTTCGATTTTTTTGTTGGTGGCTCGCTCAATCGCGTTTAGCATGCGTTTTTCGCGCGGTGCGACAAATAAAATCGCATCACCTTCACGTCCTGCACGACCGGTACGACCAATCCGGTGAACATAAGATTCGGTGTCATGTGGCACGTCGTAATTTACCACGTGGCTGATGCGTGGCACATCAAGACCGCGTGCAGCAACGTCTGTTGCGACAATGATATCCAGCTTTTTATTCTTCAGGTTCTGAATGGTACGTTCACGCTGGTTCTGCTGAATATCACCGCTCAGTGGTGCGGTCGCATAACCACGTGCTTCGAGTTTTTCCGCCAGTTCTGTGGTGGCTGTTTTGGTGCGCACAAAAATAATCATCGCATCAAATTCTTCAGCTTCCAGAATTCGGGTCAGGGCGTCCAGTTTATGTAAACCACTCACCGGCCAGAAACGCTGACGGATGGTTTCTGCGGTTTGGGTTTTCACTTTAATAGTGACTTGTGCCGGATCGTTTAAATATTTTGTGGCGATGCGACGGATCTGGGTTGGCATGGTAGCTGAGAACAGCGCGATCTGGCGTTGCTCTGGTGTTTGTTCCAGAATCCATTCAACATCATCAATAAAGCCCATTCGCAGCATTTCGTCGGCTTCATCCAGCACCAGTGTCTTTAAACTATCTAGGCGTAATTTGCCACGACGGATATGATCCATAACCCGACCCGGTGTGCCGACTACCACGTGAACACCGCGGTCTAATGCGCGCACTTGTGCGCGTGAGTCAGCACCACCGTAAACCGGTAATACGTGGAAACCTTTCATGTGTTTTGCGTAGGTCTGGCAGGCTTCTGCAACCTGTATCGCCAGTTCGCGGGTGGGAGCCAGTACCAGAACTTGAGGGTCTTTTTGTTTCATGTCGAGATTCGACAGCATCGGTAATGCGAAGGCTGCTGTTTTACCGGTACCGGTCTGCGCCTGACCAAGTACATCTCTGCCGGCTAACAGCAAAGGAATGGTTTCAGCCTGAATAGGCGATGGCTTTTCATAGCCAACGTCATTTAATGCTTTTAAAAGAAATTCATTAAGGTGTAACTGATCGAACGATGTGGCCGTTTCAGTAGTCATGGTGTTTACCTAAATTGTGGAGAGTGCGAAAGGAAGCCGCCTGCTCCCAATTAGATCCCTTGGCTATGAAACCCGTATCAAAGCTTGAAGGGGCGCGTATTCTAACCGTTTATTAGAAAAATTGCATGTTTTATTTTTAGCTGCTGTCCGGGCGAGTGGGTTGTTGTCTCCATGTTTGGCTAATGACTTGGTGATTGAGCTGATTGCTGATTGTTATGCTGGCTAAGCCGGTTGTGTCTCCCCTCCGTTAGCGGGAGAGGAGTTTAGGTTTAATGCGATGAACCAAATGATGGGTCATTGCAGTTGGGCGGCAGTGGAATGCCGGCCAGTTTGCAGCCTTGCGAGACCGGACCTTTAGGGAACAGTTCGTAGAGGTATTTTTTACCCTGCCATTTTCCAAACTCGAACTCAAGTACATTTAATAATGTGCGGGCATGATAATCCTGTCCGTGTTTGTCGTAATATTTTCGCAGGTAGTGTAAGACTTTCATGTGTTCGTTATTTAAAACAATATTTTCTTCTGCTGCCAGTGTATGTGCCAGTGATACAGACCAGTCATCCAGTTCTATCAGAAAACCACTGGCCTGTGTTGGTTTGGCTTCGGTGATTGTATTTTTGCGGATGAGCATAATAATCTCCTGTTGAAGCGTTGAGGGGGTTTAAAAGTATACGTGATTTTAATTTCACATAGCGCGAGTTTTTGTTTAAATTGGTATCAAATGTTTTTATAAAGACAGATTTTAGTTAGCTGATAAAATTTATTAATAATCAAATTGATGGTGAGAAAAATGCCGGCTTTAAAACCGCGTAATTCGAATGCAAAAATGGGTTTAGGTATGTTGCTGGCAATGTGGCTGCTGATCTTTGCTCTGCTGGCATGGTTTTTTTCTGGGGTACTGGATCATCAGAATAACCCAAACCAGACAGTTTCCAGTCAATACCTCTCTGATCAGGTGGTTGAAGTGGTGTTGCAGCGCAATCGTTATGGGCATTATCTGAGTACCGGCATCATCAATAAAAAGACGGTTGAGTTTATGCTCGATACCGGTGCCAGTGGTGTCGTTGTTCCGGGCTATTTAGCCGCTGAGCTGGGCTTGAAAAAAGGTCAGCCGGTAATGGCGCGAACGGCTAATGGTACTATCAAAGCCTATAGTGCGAGACTTGATAGGGTTTCGATTGGTGATATCAGTTTGCAGGATGTGAAGGCCTTGATAAATCCTGACGAAAAATCGGAAATTATTTTGCTCGGTATGTCATTTCTAAAACAGATTGAATTTACCCAGCGTGGTGACACGCTGATTCTGCGTCAGTATCTAAAGCCGCGGTAATTTATCAGTCAGCTTTTTATGTTGGCCGATTTATTTTGTGCAGGGTGTTTATGGCTGATTGATAAATCCGCGCTGCCACAGAATGGTTAAACGAATCGATGTCGCCACAGCGAAGACGCATGAGCCGATGGCCAGCCCGCTCCAGATACCGCTGCCAGAAAAATTAAAATAAAATGCCAGAACCAGGCTGCAACTGAAGCCGACTAGCCAGTATGAACCGATTGACAGAATCATCGGTACCCGAGTGTCTTTCATACCTCTGAGCGCACCAGCGATGACCGTGGCGAGTGAATCAAACGGTTGAAAAACTCCCAGAATAAGTAAAAACCCAGATGCTATGAGTAATACATCGCCAGTGTTGCGTTCTGCTGAAAGAAAAAGTGAAGCAATTTCGATACTGAAAAACCAGATCAGCACGCTAAATAGCATGCCAATGAAAAAGGCGCTGCCGGTTGCTGCGACAATGGCTTTTTTAAGTGTACTTATTTTGTTCTGTGCCTGCAGATAACCGCAACGTATTGTTGCTGCCTGAGATAATCCTAATGGAAAGGCGTAGAAAAGACCGGCCAGTCTCAAGGTAATTGTATGGGCTGCGAGTGCTTCGGCACCAAAAATTCCCATGGTGATGGTGGAGCTGAGAAATACTCCCATTTCTCCGATATTGGAGATGCCAATGGGTAAGCCGGTTTTGATTAGCGCCTTTAACTGGGGAATATTATTGATTTCAATCGCGCTCAATAACTTATAACGCTTCAGTGTGGCATTTGTCTGGCAGTAAATCAGTAAAGACAGAAACATGAAGCTGGCGGTCAGTGCGCTGGAAATTCCGGCGCCAGCCAGTTTTAATTCGGGCCAGCCAAAGTTACCAAACAACAACAGATAGTTACCCAGTGCGTTAAGTGGCAGTCCGGCCAGGGTCACAAGAAACACGATTCGGGTTTTATGATGCGCTATTACGAAGTGTTGTAAAACAGTCATCAGCATCATCGGTAAAAAAGCCAGACACAGGGTATGTGCGTATGGAATGGCTGCGTTAATAACGCTTTGCTCAACGCCTATCAGTGCTAAAAAAAAGCTGGCGTTATAAATAACAAAACTGGCGGGCAGCGAACAAATAATGGCAATCAGAAAACCCTGATGCACGATTGAGCGAACACTTTGGGTTTGTTTTTTGCCTCTGGCATGGGCGATAAAAACAGAGGTAGCTGTGATTATGCCAGCAACAATGTAAAAGAAAAAAGAATGAAAATCACTGGTCGCAGCACTGGCGGCCAGTTCTGTTGTTCCGAGCCAGCCTATCATAATGACATCGGTAAACGAGATGCCCATGGTGATAATGGATGAAAGAATCAGCGGGCCTGCGAGCGAAAGCAGCTTTGGTAATTCGGACAGACTAGATAAACGTTTTATTGCAAAACCTTTGGCTGGAATACGGTGAGCCGGCGCTGTATGACTGAGCTTATGCTAACCCGGCAGGGTGACGTTGAGTTCAAAAACAGAGCAGTTATTGGTGTTTTGTAACGAGATATGAACCTGCTCTTCGTCTATTGCTATGTACTTTTTGATCACATCAATCAGTTCCTGTTGCATGGCCGGCAGGTAGTCGGGCTGATTTCTTTCTTTTCTTTCATGCGCAACGATGATTTTGAGCCGGTCTTTTGCAACCGATGCAGACTTGGCTTTGCTGGATCTAAAACGGTTCATCAGGCTCATGTCAGGCTCCTATCAGGCGTTTGATGATGCCTTTTTTGGCGCTGGTTAAAAATCTGAATTCAACTTCTTCACCAAGCAGTCGGGCGACTGCATCGCTGTAGGCCATGCCGGCATCAGATGTCGGGTTGTGAATGACCGGTTCGCCCTGATTCGAGGCTTTTAATACAGATTGTGATTCGGGAATAACACCTAATAACGGAATCGCCAGTATTTCTTCAACATCAGCGACACTCAACATTTCGCCTTCATCGACCCGTTCTGGGTTGTAACGGGTTAACAGTAAGTGTTCTTTGACAGGTGTGTCACCATTGATGGCGCGTTTTGATTTGCTTTGTAAGATACCCAGAATTCGGTCTGAGTCTCTGACTGAGGAGACTTCCGGGTTGGTTACCACAATGGCTTCGTCGGCAAAATGAAGCGCCATCTGCGCGCCTTTTTCGATGCCGGCTGGTGAATCACAGATAATGTACTCAAAACTTTCGGCTAGTTCATTTAATACTTTTTCAACGCCTTCGAGTGTCAGTGCATCTTTGTCACGGGTTTGTGAGGCAGGCAGCACATATAAATTTTCAAGCCTTTTATCTTTGATCAGGGTCTGGTTTAGGTTGGCTTCATTGTTTAAAACGTTAACAAAATCGTAAACGACGCGGCGCTCACAACCCATGATCAGGTCAAGGTTTCTCAAACCCACATCAAAATCAATAATAACGGTTTTTTTACCCTTGATTGCCAGACCGGTTCCGATGGCAGCACTGGTTGTGGTTTTACCGACACCACCTTTACCGGAGGTGACAACAATAATTTTAGTCAAGTCTATATCCCTGTGTTTGAGAATGTATTAATGCTGAAGTATTCATTAAAGCGCGACCACATGCAAGGCCTCATCAAGCAGATAAAACTGGGTAGCACGCTTCTCTGGTTGCTGTTGCAGGGCATCACTGAGTAAAAAATGGCCGGCTATGGAAACCAGTTCGGCTTCGTTATTGGCACAAAAAATTCTGGCGCTTTTATTGCCACTGACACCGGCCAGTGCTCTGCCGCGTAGCGAACCGTAAATATGGATATTGCCATCTGCCAGTACTTCTGCGCCACCGCTTACCGAGCCCATGATGATCAGGTCTGAGCCTTCGGCATAGATTTGCTGGCCGGAGCGAACCGTTTTAGCAATAATTCGAGGCTCACTCGGGGCGGTCTCTTGCTGTGCCGGCGTTACCATAGGTTTTTCAGATACCTTACCGCTGTGTTGAATCACTGCCAGTCCGGTTTTGTCAATGGCCGTCAGATCCAGTTGCGGGTGATGACGAAAAGCCACAGGCTGCAGACCATTCTGGCGACAAATAGTGAGTATTTCAGGGTAATCGATATCGTTGTCAGCAAAGTTGAGTGCGCTTAAATCAATAATGACCGGCGATTGTTGAAAGAAATCAGGTGAGCCTTCGACTTTTAACTGAAGCTGTTGTTGCAGCGTTGCTAAGTCGTAATCACATAATTCAAGAATAAATGTCGTTAATACACTTCCTTTTAGCCGGAAGCTCTCATTAAGCATGATTTATTATTCTCTTAAATTCAGCAGGGCCGATGGAGTGTTTTGCTGGTGCAGTCTCTGGCAAAGTGGCTGTCGCTCTGAATGTGTTTAAAATGGCAGTAACGTCTTCGTATACTACCATCTTTTGTCTCTTAAAGTTGTAAAAAAACAGCTGCAGCGCCTTATTCACCGGTTATTGTCTGTTTTTTATCGATTAGAGTTTTTATCTGTCTGATCGGCTTAAAATTCTAAATTAGCTTCTTTTTATATATTCATAGATGGTAATATACCCAATCAATATTTACCCTGGCTGGATAGCAAATTCGATGGCTGATATTTTTTCAGAAGAGTGGATGACAAAATACAAGTCGCTATGGAACGGTGATCAAATACATATACAACAACTGGCTGATTCTGATTTCAGTGCGAATGTTGGCTTTGGCCTGCAGGATGAAGACACGCCCAGAGTGGTGATTGAAATTCAAAAAGGTGTTATTACCAGCATGGCTGCGTTTAACAATGAAAGTTTGGACTGGGATTTGCGCGGCAAACCCGACTTCTGGACCGGTGTGAGCCAGAAAGCACCGAACTTAATGCGCCTGGGTCTGGCATATACTTCACGTGATCTGAAATTCTTTAAGGGCAATTACCCGACAATGATAAAAGACTCGCGCTTATCCGATGCTTTTATCAGATGTATTAAGTTTATGAGTTCGGTCTACAGCTAGTTATTTTTTTCTTATTTTTAAATGCTGGACGGCGCGGATAAAACGCTGCGCCGTACTGGCATTACTGCTTTTCTGAAACTTTAATTCAATATATAAATCAATAATTTGCGTTATCTGTTTTTTCAGGTGTGGAAATCGCAGCTGTAAACGCCTATTGAAATCGCTGGGTCCTTCACTTTTTTGTTTTTTCAGACCGGCTCTTTCGGCTTTCAGTAAAAATCGTTGGTAGGCTTTTGTTACCGGGTCAGTTTTTTGCCGTTTAGTTGTCAGATAGAAGAACATCACGGTCAGGATTAAAGCGCCAAGCATAAATTTTATAAACAGCTGGCTGATATCGGCCAGAGTCAACTCCTGTCTGCTCAGCTTCTCTAAGAATTTTTTCTGGTTGATGTCATTATAATTTAATATCCATTGGTTCCACTGATTGTCGATCAGGTCAATAAATTGCCTGATTTTATTGAGTGCTGCAAAATCAATTTTTAAGTGCAGTGGCAGATCTGGCTGGTCTTTAAGTGCGGCATTAATGTCCTTGTTGATACGCTCCGGCGCAATCGCTGCGGTCGGATCAATCCGTACCCAGCCTTTATGCGCGATCCATACTTCATTCCAGGCATGTGCCATCGATTGATCTACCGAGATAATACCGTTATAGGGGTTGAACTTGCCGCCAAGATAACCCTGTACGATTCTGCTTGGAACGCCGGCAGCTCGCATCAAGACAGCAAATGCACTGGCGTAGTGTTCACAAAAACCCTCGCGTGATTCGAACAGGAACTGATCGGTCGAGGCAACTGTAGTCAGCCTTGGCGGTGATAAGGTGTAGTAAAAATTCTCTTGCGAGAAGTAATTCAGTGCTTTTTTAATGATGTCTTCTGTTGATGCTGAGTTTTGCTGCCAACGCCGGGCCAGCTCTGCGGTTTTAATATTTAGGCCGGGCAGGCGAAGTGCGATTTGTCTGATATCTGCATCGAGCTGGTTACTCAGGTAGTAATCTGATGCGGAGCTGGCACTGTACTGAAATAATGACCGGGCAGGCTGTGTTAGCCGTGCTGTGAAATCAGTGTTAATCATAAAACCCTGGCTGAGTGTAACGGGCAGGTCGAGTAAATACAGCCACTTGTTATTATTGGCTTCGACTGTAACGGTGTATTGGTGAGGCGGTGATAACAGGTGTATCTGTGTTTCGCTTTCACCGCTGCTGATTTGTTGCCATTTTTTACCATCGTAATCCCATAATGTCATCGCCCGCCAGTAAAGTTGTTTATTTTCAGGCAATGCACTGTTAAAGCGTGCGCGAAATACCAGTTCGTTTGAAAATACAAGCTGGCTAATTTGCCCCGGTTCCATGCTCTCTGAGAGTCCTGTTTTTGCATGCGAGGTCTGACTGTTTGTGTGCCACAGCTGGCCATTGATACGCGGGAAAAATACAAACGCAATAATCATCAGAGGTAACGATAAAGCCATCATTTTTAGGGATGATTTAATTTTTTCGGTGAGGCTGGTCTGGGTTGATTTCTGGTTGATAGATAACAGTGTGATCAGGGTGATAAAAATGCAAAAGCACATGTACAGGGCGGTATAAAAACTTTGCGAAAACAGAAAGTTTGTGGCGATAATAAAAATTGACAGTATCACCAGTAAGCGATAGTCACGTTCTGATGTGCTTTCAAGTAATTTCAAAAAACTCATAACGACCAGTAAATGACTGCCAGCGGTGATGCCAGAATAACTACCGGCATGCTGAAAAACGATGGCTGCAAGCAGCAGTGTGAAGAAAAACATTAAGAGTTTTGCTGGTCTGAATTTTTTTTTGAATATCACTAATACTCGCCAGCACAACAGAGCGATGATGATTAAGGCGGACGTCAGTGGGATGTATTTAAAGTGTGGAAGTGAGACCAGCATTAATAATAAAATAACGCTGCTTGCCGGCTCGTTTGCTAATTTTTTTATAGAAGGAATCATTTTATGTTCTGACTATAGTTTAGCCAGTGCCAGTGTGGTAAGGCAATGCTGTTTATGCTGCTCGCCACTGCCAGGTGCAATGGTCTTTGCTGGCAGTTTAAGGCCATAGTCTGTATTCATTTGACTGGCTTTTAATACAAGGCCACAGAGTATCGACAGGCGTGTCTCTTTATTGCTGATGTGACTGAGTTTGTAATAATCAAATAGTTGAGTGTCACCGCTCTCGCGATGAAATTCTTTGGTATAAAGTTTGCCTGTTTTGGCAATGGTTTTCCAGGCCAGACTTCTGGGTTTGTCGCCTTCTCTGAAATCTCTGATGCCTGAAAATTCATCTTCACCAGTGAACGGGCTTTGTCGATTATTGCCAGTGAAATAACGTTCGTAGCTAACACTGTCAGCAAGAGGTTTGGGGTAGATGATGGCCTGATTTTTTATCTGTACCTGAGTCCATGCATGGAATAATCCCAGCGGGTATTCGCTATAGAGTTTAAAACGTGAGATGAACTGCCTGCCTCTTTTTGCGGATATTTCTGTTAATACGATGCGAGTGTGCTGGTCGGCTTTAACCGAAAAAACGGTGTTATTAACTGCGGTCTGCAGTGCAATGTGCGAATGATGCGCTGTTGTGTAGACATCAAAAACAAAGTGAACAGGGCTGCCGCAAAAAACGGCGGCGGAATGCTTTGCATGGATAACCAGTCGGTTAAGGTTCTGGTGGGTTTGTAGCATACTGACAAATCCAAGGCTGGCGAGAAAAAAACATAGTAAATAGGCGAGGCTGTTATTGTAATTAATAGCTCCGCTTAGTATTGCCAATAGTGTGATCATATAAAGCCAGCCAGATTTGCTGGGTATGATATAAATATTTTGACGGTTGATTGAATAAGTGGAGCCGCTTGAGTGGTTTTTCTTTTTTATCCAGTGGTCAAGATTACGGGCAAGCCATTCAGGAACATAAGGCAGGTTATGGCGGACCTTGGTTTTCACGTTACAGGTCGATGCTGTCTAGAAGTTCTTTTGCCAGTTGCTGGACTGATGCATCGTGTTGTTCGATATGGCGCTCCAAACGATGTTCACATACCGCACTGAAAACAGCCTGTATATCTTCTGGTACGACATAATCACGGTTATGAATAAAAGCCCAGGATTGTGCGGCCCGTTTTAATGCCATCGCAGCACGTGGCGATAAGCCATGAATAAAGGCATTTTCATGGCGGCTCTTGTCGACGATTTGCAGGATGTAATTAATGATTGCTTCTGAGACGTGTACTTGTGCCGTCTGATGTTGCATTTGCAATAATTCATCGGTGCTTATCGTGGGCTTGATTTGTTCCATCAATAAGCGTGGATCTTGTCCCGATAGTAGTCTTTTTTCAGCAACTGCATCCGGGTAGCCCATTTTTATTCTGATAAAAAAACGGTCGAGTTGTGATTCGGGTAAGGCAAAAGTACCGACCTGAGAGCTGGGGTTTTGAGTGGCAATGACAAAAAAGGGGGTAGGCAGCAAATAGGTTTTACCATCAACGCTGACTTTGTGTTCTTCCATGGCTTCCAGCAGCGCGCTCTGGGTTTTTGGAGTGGCTCGGTTGATTTCATCTGCCAGTAATAACTGGTTAAAGACCGGGCCGGGGTGAAAGGTGAATTCGTTTGTGCGCTTATCAAAAACTGAGATGCCGGTAACGTCAGCGGGTAAGAGATCGCTGGTGAACTGAAGGCGGTTAAAATCAAGCCCGAAAACCCGGGATAATGTCAGTGCTAGCGTGGTTTTGCCAACACCCGGCAGGTCTTCTATCAGCAGATGGCCCTGTGATAACAGGCAACAGATAGCCAGTTTGATTTCCCTGTTTTTGCCTACTACGATTTTAGCGGATTCGGCTATACACTTTGAAACGGGCATATCAGGGTCTTTTAGGGCTGGTTGTCAGGGATTTATTGCATGTGGCTCTGAATTTCTTGTATATACAGATTGTATTCGTTTTTCAGGTTGTCGGCCCAGCTGTCTTTGTCATCCAGCTGATCGTTTCGTGCCATTTCTTCATAGCTCTTGCATAAAACATGCATTTTGCTGGCACCGACCGAGCCACTGCTGCCTTTCATGGAATGGGTTAGGGCGATGATGTCTTTGACTTCATTGCTATTAATGGCGGTTTGTAGCTGTTCTAACTGAGAGTTGGCATTGTCGATAAAAGTAGTAATCAGGAAATTGAATTTATCCTTCATCAGTCCTTTTAAGGTTTCAACGACTGCCAGATCAATACTATTATTATCATTCATAAACGTGAGTCGAGTTCGCTGTGTCGTGTTAGGAAAAAATGTATGTTTTAACTATATACTTAAAATAAATAATATCAAATGGAGTTGGTATCTATTACTTTTTTCGTCTATATAACTAATGATTAGATTCCCTCCGATAGATAGCTGATTTTCTGGTTTAAATAGTATGAGCAAAGTCTTAATTGTCGATGATGATTCCGTTAATCGAATGATTCTCAACGGGATGTTGACGAAAGCCGGACATGAGGCTTTGCAGGCTGAAAATGGCCAGTTAGCAGTTGATTGCTTTAAGCAGGAAAAGCCTGAAATTATCCTGATGGATATCATGATGCCGGTCATGAACGGCTACGAAGCGATCAAGCTGATAAAAGAGCTGACTGAGGACCGATACGTGCCGATTATTGCTTTAACAGCAATGTCCGATGAAGAGGAGCTGGCTAAGTGTCTGGAATGTGGGGCTGACGATTTTTTAACCAAACCATTTAGCAAGATTGTGTTGATGGCTAAAATTCAGGCAGCGATCCGGATGCAGGACTTGTATTCCACGATCAGGCAACAACGTGATCAGATTGAACTAAATCGTCAAATACTCGAAGAAGAGCAGCAAAAGGCGTCCAAAATATATGCCCGGATGACTAAAAAGAGTCAAATTCACGGGCTGACTTTACGTTATCATATGTCGCCGATGTCTCTGTTTAATGGCGATATGTTGTTATCGTCTCAATCACCAAACGGTGATACGTATATTTTCCTTGGTGATGCGACAGGGCATGGCCTGCCAGCTGCTATCGGCGCATTTCCTGTTCGAAATATCTTTTATTCAATGGTCGAAAAAGGTTGTAGCGGCACTGACATTGTCAGTGAGTTAAACCGTAAATTGGTAGAGATTTTTCCGGTTGAGTTTTTTCTCTGTGGTGTGTTGTTGGTTATCTCAGCCGATAAACAGACTTATTCTGTCTGGAATGGGGGCATGCCAGATGTTGTTCTTTACCGTTCGGCTGAGAATAAAATTATCGTTAAAGTTCCTTCGCTCAATCTGCCGCTTGGGATTGGCTCAGAGGATATTTTTATTCCAGAGCTGGTGAAGCTGGATGTTGAAAATGATGATAGCATTATCTTTTATTCAGATGGTGTGACAGAGGCTGCAGACAGTGACGGGGAATATTACGGTGAGGCGCGTTTTTTAACAGCGATTGAGGCTAGCTCGCAATCACAGGTGATTGATACGGTACTTAAAGATATTAAGCAATTCTGTGGCACTAGCTCACAGTCTGATGATGTGTCATTAATAGAGTATACTGTTGAAAAATAATAAGCCTGCTTAGTAGCACTGATAAACATGAAAATTTCTGTCGTGATCCCTACACTGAATGAATCAGACTCAATAACAAATACTCTTAAACCTTTGCAAGCCTGGCGAAAGCGCGGGCACCAGGTGGTTTTGGTAGATGGCGGAAGCACTGATGATACCGCCAATAAGGCTGAGCTATTGGTGGATCTGGTTTTGCATTCTGAGCAGGGGCGGGCGCTGCAAATGAATACCGGAGCCGAGCGGGCTGAAGGTGATGTTTTGTTATTCTTGCATGCAGATACCATTATTGCTGACAATGCCGATCAATTAATTCTCAATGCGCTTAATGATCGCCCTTGGGGGCGCTTTAACGTTGCCTTTTCATCCTCTCGCTTCGTCTTTAAAATCATTGCTTTTTTAATGAACCTTAAGTCCTGCCTGAGTTCTGTTGCTACTGGTGATCAGGCGATCTTCGTTAGCAAGAAACTGTTTGAGGATGTTGGCAGGTTTCCTCAGCAGTTATTGATGGAGGATATTGAGCTCTCGGTTGCGTTAAGGCGGCATGCCAGATCTGTCTGTTTGTCACAGAAAGTTATTACCTCAAGTAGGCGCTGGGAAAAAAACGGATTGATAAAAACAGTCTTACTGATGTGGCTTTTGCGATTCGCATATTTTTCGGGTGTTTCATCGACTACCTTAAAACGCTGGTATCATTGAGTCTTGAGATGATGAATTTATCTGCGCTATCTATATAAGCATATATTAAATTAATACTTGACTATTTTACTGGGTAATTCTAAAATTCACCCAAGAGCCTATAGAAGTGCCCGGCTTATTGTTTTTATTAAATTGGAGTGTGGTTACATGCAAGCTGTATTAAATGACGGAACTGTTGTCGAGTTAAGCGAAGCGGGTTGGTTGGAAAATCTGGATGAGTGGAGTGAAGAAGTCGCTGAAAAAATCGCTGTCAACGAAAAGGTTGAGTTAACCGAAGAGCACTGGGATATCATCAACGAAGCACGTACTTTTTTCTACGATGAAGGCAAAGTTTGTGATCCTCGTTCATTTTCTAAACTTATGAAGAAAAAGTACGGTGCAGATCGTTCTGATAGCAAGTATATTTATCGTTTATTCCCTTATGGCTTAATTAAATCAGCTAATAAAATTGCGGGTTTACCGCGCCCTAAAGGCTGTAGTTAAGTATAAAAAAGCCAGCATAATTCGTATGCTGGCTTTTTTTGTTGCGTAAAATCAACAAATAAATTTCGTTTATCAGCTCATAAAAAATATCATTTGTTATTGATTTGACGATGCTCCGTTGATTGATTATCGTTACTGCCGACTTAGTTCTTAAGTGAACGATCACTAACATAATAAATCGGAGAAAACCATGAGCTCATTTGATTCAGAATTAGACGCAAAAGGCCTGAATTGCCCATTACCTATTTTACGTGCAAAGAAAGCCATTGCTGCATTAGCGAGTGGTCAGACACTGAAAATTGAAGCAACTGACCCGGGTTCTGTAAAAGATTTCGAAGCCTTTTGTAAGCAGACTGGTAACGAGCTGGTTTCTAGTGCAGAAGAAGGTGGTAATTTCATTTTCTTCATCAAAAAATCTTAATTAAGACTTTTTGATGGCCTGAGTTCGCGGGCTGACTGTTATTGTGGCAATGGCTTCCAATAAACGTTTATCAGCCCCCGAACGCAGATCCAGTCTTATCAAGGCTGCAAAAGCCCTTTTTGCAGATAAAGGCTTTCATGGTGTGTCTATCGACGAGATAGTCAGTGCTGTTGGGGTCAGTCCGGCAATCCTGTACCGGCATTTCAAATCTAAAGACGAGCTCTATGACGCGGTATTACAGGATTTCTCCTGTCAGCGCGAAAGTTATGTCGATACTATTGTCAATTCAGATGCGGACTTTGAGGCGGTGCTAAGAGGTATTACGGCTGTGTTTATTGACAGTATCGTGACTCAGCCTGATCTGTTAAAAATCGAACTTTACAGTATCCTGGAAGGTCACCAGGCGCATCGTGAGTTTTTTCTTAATCGCTGGAAAACCTTTACTGATTACATTGAATTTAGTCTGAATGAGTTACAGTCAAAAGGTCGGCTGCCAAAAATAGACAGCAAGGCCTCCGCGCTGATGTATCAGGGTATGCTACGAGAAGTGTTATTATTAAAGTGCTTGCAGCAATCTGAACACCTAAAGGATTACAGTTTACAGGCGTTGCTGGATAAAATGATTAGCCAGTTTATTACTAGTCTTGAGCTGAATTAGTCTGCTTTGCGTCAAGATAATATCTTAATCCTTTTTGCTAAAGCGCCGGTTGTTGGTTACGTGAAAACTCGGCTTATTCCTGATTACAGTCCCAGTCAGGCCTGTGTTATTCATCAGCAATTACTTGAGTATTCGCTGGCTATGCTGGCAGATCAGCCAGCTGTTGATGTGGTTTTGTATTGTGCCCCGGACCAGCAGCATAGTTACTTCCAGTCTCTGCAAGATCTATACAATATTAAACTTGAGGATCAACCGCCGGGTAATCTCGGGCAAAAAATGTCGACGGTATTATCACAGGCCTTATTGAATTATAAAAAGGTTGTGCTGATCGGCTCGGATATTCCGGCGATAAATCAGCAGTATGTTTCAAAGGCATTTGCTGTGCTTGATCAGAGTCCGGTAGTAATCGGGCCGGCAGAAGATGGTGGATACGTTTTGGTTGGGCTGACAGCGCCAATGCCGCGAATGTTTGATGATATTGCTTGGGGTGAGGCAAATGTGTTGCAGCAATCGATGGAGAAACTGCAGCCGGAAATACCGGTATTGCTAGAAACCTTGTGGGATGTTGACAGGCCGGAGGATGTTGCACGATTTTTACAGCTTAAGGCAAATAATTCATCGTTGCCGTGAAGCATCGTCATTAAGCGGACGTTCAGAAATACTGATTTATTTCTTGTGGCTGATCGATCAGTGCATCTGCCCCCCAGCTATGGATATCTTCCCATTCACCGATATAGCCATAAGTGGCAATAATGGTTTTCATGTCGGCGTTATTGCCGGCCTCAATATCCCGTCTCGCATCACCGATATAAATACAGTCAGTTGCTTTAACGCCGATCAGTTCGCAGGCATGGTACATCGGCTCCGGATCGGGCTTTCTTTGTGCCGTGGTATCGCCACTGACGATACAGGCACAGCGACTGCTCAGTCCCATCGACTGTAACAGAGGTTCAGTTAGCCAGGAGGGTTTATTGGTGATGACGCCCCATCGCTTACCGGCACTTTCTATGGCTTCAAGCAGTTGTTCCATTCCCGGGAATAGCTGTGAATGAATATGAATATTTTGCTGATAGATCTCAAGATAACGTTTTTTTAAGGCATCAAGTCTAGGTTGTTCAAGCGCATCTCCGAAACCCAGCTTTACCAGTGCCTCACTGCCGTTAGAGACATGCGGACGAATAATCTCATACGCAAGTCTGGCGCTACCTTGTTCATCAAGTAACAGATTAAGTGAGTGTGCCATATCCGGCGCGGTATCGACTAAGGTTCCGTCGAGATCAAACAGAACAGTGGATATCATTGTTATTCTGCCGGGCGAGTGTAATGCGCCATGTAATTAACACTGACATCGCTGCTTAACTTATAGGCTTTGGTCAGCGGGTTGTAACTGAGCCCGCTGATGTCTTTCAGCTCAAGAGTCGCTGCCCGGGCCCAGTTGCATAGTTCGGAAGGCTTAATGAACTTTTTATAGTCATGTGTGCCTTTAGGAAGCATCTGCAAAACATATTCAGCGCCAACGACGGCAAACATAAAGGATTTGGCGTTGCGGTTAAGCGTTGACATGAACACGTCGCCACCCGGTTTAACCAGCTTCATGCAGGCTGTGATAATAGAGGCAGGATCGGGCACATGTTCCAGCATTTCCATGCAGCTAACAGCATCGAATTGTCCGGGCATTTCATCGGCCAGTTGTTCGACCGTTATCTGCCGGTATTGGCAATCAGTTCCTGTTTCCATGGCGTGCAGCTTAGCCACATTAAGCGGGGCTTTGCCCATGTCAATGCCGAGTACATCTGCACCGGCTCGTGCCATGCTTTCGGCTAATATGCCACCGCCACAACCGACATCGAGGACTTTTTTACCAGCCAGTCCGACGCGCTGATCAATGTATTGCAAACGCAGTGGGTTGATTTCGTGCAGGGGTTTGAATTCGCCCTGAGTATCCCACCAGCGGCTTGCCAGTTCTTCGAATTTTGCGATTTCTGCCGGGTCGACATTTAATGTGGTCATGTGGATTCTTTGTTAATTGTATAAGAGTGGATTAATGAGCTGCTATCTTAGCATTCCAGGCACGAGTTTTGCGGATAATTTCTGCTTCATCTAAGCGCGTCAGTGAGCGTTGTTTTAATAAATGACGGCCTTTGACCCAGGCATCGGTTACCTGATTGCGGCTGGTATTGTAAACCAGGTGCGAGACCGGGTTATAAACCGGTAAAGATTCAAGCGCTGCAAAGTCTATTGCAATCAGGTCTGCTGCTTTGCCGGCTTCGATAGAGCCTATCTCGTCCTGCATGCCGAGCGCTTTAGCTCCGTTGATAGTGGCCATGCGGATAATCTCATTGGCACTGGCGCAAGCGGCATCACCGGCCACGCCTTTGGCCAGTAAAGCAGCTGTTTTCATTTCGCTGAACAGGTCGAGGTCATTATTGCTGGCAGACCCATCAGTTCCCAGACAGACATTAACGCCAGCTTTTAATAGTTTATCAAGCGGGCAAAAACCGGAAGCGAGTTTCAGGTTTGAGACCGGGCAGTGCGCCACATGCGCACCGCTTTCTGCCAGCAGCGTGATCTCATTATCCGTTAAAGCGGTCATGTGAACGGCTATCAGGTTTGGCGATATAAGGCCTATGTCATTGAGGCTTTGGAGCGGTCTTTTCAGATTGTTTTTGATTGCCTCATCAACTTCGCTCTGTGTTTCATGAATATGCATGGTAACCGGCAAATCCATCTCATCCGATAGCATGCGGATCTGTTGTAGAGTGTCTTCTGAAACAGTGTAAGGGGCATGCGGGGCAAACACGGTTTTAATGCGTGAGTGTTCACGGTATTCATCACGCAGACGCAGGCCTTTTTCGATATATTCTTCGGCGGTCTGAGCCCAGGCGGTAGGAAAGTCCAGTACGATCATGCCTATCGCTGCGCGCATACCGCTTTGGTTGACGAGCTTGGCAACAATATCCGGAAAGAAATACATATCCATAAAGCAGGTGGTGCCAGAGCGTAGCATTTCAGCGATAGCCAACTCGGCACCATCGTGTACAAATTCTTCATCAACCCACTGACTTTCTGCTGGCCAGATATGGTTTTGCAGCCAGTCCATCAGTGCCAAATCATCGGCATAACCTTTTAATAAGCTCATAGCGGAATGGGTATGGCAATTAATCAGGCCGGGCATTAAGACTTTGTCACCGAGTGACTGATGGTTTTTGGCTAGGTAACGGTCGTGTGCGACTGAGCTTGGCAAAATTTCAATAATGCGGCCTTTGTCGATGATCACGCTGTGTTGTTCAAGCACATCATTGTCTTGGTTGACGGTAACTACCCAGCGGGCGTCTAATATGAGGTCGATATTATGCATGCGGGCAAGATACCTGTATCAGTGACATTTCGCAATATTAATGAACAATAAATACCGTTTCGTGTGTAAGTCAATGTGATATGTTTCAGGTTTTTGAAAATAATCTGCTATATACTATAAAAACGCGCAATGGATAATGTCGCTTTGATAAGCAGGAACAATATCTGCCAAAAAATATATAGTGCGCGTGATTTTAAAATAACAAACAAAATACTTTTATTTAAATCAATCAATTAAGGAAGGGAAATGAAATACTCTAGCCGAATTTTGCTTACAGCAGCTATCTGTGGATTTATGCTTGTTACGACGGGCTGTAATAAAAAAGGTGCAACTGTTCAGCGAGTCAGCACAGAATCGACTACTGATCTGAGTGGTGCATGGAATGATACGGATTCACGTTTGGTGGCTCAAGAAATGATTCAGGATGTTTTGTCACGCCCCTGGTTGAGTCGTTTTAATAAGAAAAAGAATACCATACCTGCCGTTATTATCGGCCGTATTCGTAATCTGAGTCACGAACATATCAATACCCGAACTTTTGTTAATGATATGGAAAAAGCACTGATTAATTCCGGTGAAGTTGACTTTGTAGCGTCGGATACCGAACGAAGAGAAATTCGTCAAGAAAGACGTGATATGGATATCAATGCATCAGATGCAACGCGCAAAGAAGCCGGTCAGGAAAAAGGTGCTGACTTTATGTTGAAGGGGACAATCAATACCATCGTTGATGCGGTTGCCGGTAAACATGTGCGTTTTTACCAGGTGGATTTGACCTTAATTGATTTGGTTAATAATCGTAAAGTCTGGGTTGGCCAGAAGAAAATTAAAAAAGCTGTAGCCCGCGATTCATATCGTTTGTAAATCCCGAACAGGCACTAATTGGCCAGGGATACATATAGGCAATGATAATAAAAAAATTATAAAGTTGTTTGTTTCATCATTCAGCTATCTATCATTGCCTGATGCTAAAAACAATATCTGACTTTACAATGCAGCCAGATATTAAAAAAAATAACAGAGGTATCAATGAAATATCTAACTATTATCAAGAGTAGTCATCTGAAACGTGCTTTTGTACTACTGATGATGTCCGGTCTGCTGGTTCTGCAGGGCTGCTCACATTACAGCGCCAAAACACAAGGTGTCAGGGCTAAACTAGAATCTGGACGTCCCGATCTGGCCTTGCGTGAATTTGAGCAGCAGTCACATGATAATAACGACAAAGTACTGACGCATCTGCATAAAGGTATGCTCAAACGCATGGTCGGTGAATATCAGCAAAGTAACAAAGACTTCGAAGTTGCAAAAAAAGAAATGCAAGACCTCTATACCACCAGTATCACTCGTTCGGTCGGCAGTGCTGTCGTCAATGATACCGTCAGAGAATACGCCGGTGACCGTTATGAGCAAGTGCTGATCCATTCTTACATGGCTTTAAATTATCTCGCAATCGGACAGGTTGACAGTGCTCGCGTTGAGGTTTTGCAAGCTGATGTAAAGATGCGTGAATGGGGTGAAACGCCAATGGAGGATCCGTTCGTAAGATATCTTTCTGGCATTATTTTTGAAGCGTTGGGTGAATACGACCAGGCTCTGGTTTCATATAGAAAAGCGGTTAATGTTTATAAGTCAACAATCAATAAACACGGTTTACCAGTCCCAAATCAGTTAAAACAAGATTTGTTACGAATGCTGTCTTATGAAGGTTTGCGAGATGAGCTGCAACAATACGAATCAGAATTTGGTATTAAATTCAATAATGCCGATGAGGCAAATAAAGGTTATCTGATTGCAATTTTAGATAACGGTCTTGGTCCGGCTAAATCACAACATACCATCCGGACATGGGCGCCGACAATTCGTCAGCGTTTAAAATTGGCCTTACCTACTTATCAGGGTCGTGCGAAACCAACACGTGCTGCTCGTGTATCAATTAATGATCAGTATTATGACTTTAATACGGTTGAAAATATTGACGGCATGGCCAGAAAGGCGCTGGAAGAAGAAATGCCAGCAATTACAGTCAGAGCACTGGCGCGTATGGTGATCAAACATCAGGCTTCCAAAGAGGCTGAAAAACGTGGCGGTGGTTTAATCGGTCTGGCCTTCAAGGTCGGTGGTATGGTTTCTGAAGTGGCTGATACCAGAAGTTGGTCGAGTCTGCCGCAGGAAATTCAGCTGATCCGTATTCCGTTGGCGGCTGGCTCATACAATGCGCAGATTGAAATAATGGCTCGTGGTAAAGTGATTGATTCAATGGCGCATGCTGCTGATATTAAAAAAGGTCGCCTGACATTTATCAGTGATCATTGGGTGGCACCTCGGCCGAAAGATTTGAAGCAGGCTCAGGCTGCAAAATAAAAATCTGTTTATAAGGATTCGATATGGTTATGCGTAAATTTTGGGTGATCATTTTTGTGATTGCCTTAACGGCTTGTAAATCACAGGCGGTAGTCAGTAAATCTGGTGATGGTAAACAACCAGACTGGGTCAATGGCGATAGCTTTAATTACCCACACAGTGCTTATATTGTGGGTAAGGCTTCGGCCTCTAACCGGGAGACTGCAAAAAACAGGGCGCTGGCTAATCTCAGCAAAACCTTTGAGCTGAAAATTCAGGAAGAATCTAAAACGCTTTCTGATGTTCAGTCACAGGTGGTTAACGGTAAAGAAAGTTACAGCAAAGATACGCGTTTAACTCAGAACATTAAAATCGAAACAGATAAAGTACTGGAAGGCGCACGCGTGGCCGAACTCTGGGAAGACAAAAAGGTTTTTGAGTTCCATGCGCTGGCAGTTTTGGAGCGCAGTCAGGCCGGAAGAAATATCCGCCAGCAAATTACTGAGCTGGATCAGTCTACCCGTTCAGAATTAAAAAGAGCGCGTTCAAACTCTGATAAGCTGCTGGCCATGGCTGCAATGAATCAGGCTTTTAAACAGCAGCTCGAACGGCAGACTTTACAAAAAACCCTGAAAATTATTGACCTTAAAGGTGTCGGTAATCCTTCAGAGTGGAATTTGTCGGATATGCGTGCAGAATTAGAAAGCCAGCTGCTTGCTCTTAAAATCACAGATCAGGTTGAGTCTTCTGATTTAACCCAGTTAAGCCGACTGGTTAAAGGTGCGATGTCCAAAGCCGGCTTCCCGGCGGTTAAAGGCGCTGCTGATTATAAGCTGCTCGCATCAGCAGAACTGACTGATGTCGGTATGCGCTCAGGCTGGTACTGGGTCAGAGCCAGTATCACGGTGAAGCTTACCGAAGCGGCTAGTGGCAAAGTCCGTGGTACCCATAGCTGGAGTTTTAAAACGTCTGCCAATTCAAAAGAAGTTGCTGTTACCCGACTGGTAACAAAAGCCGATAATGCGATGAAAAATGATATGAAAGACGTTATATTGGACTTCGCCACATCTGTAGGTAGTTAAAATAAGGTTACTATGAACCCGTTATATGATTCGATTCGGGCTATCTTCTGGAGGGAGGATGGCCTTTATTTATTAGACCAGCGAAAACTTCCGCAGCAAAAAATTGAAATTCATCTGCTCAGTGCAAGCGCTGTGGCAGATGCAATTCGAGATATGGTGGTGCGTGGAGCGCCGGCAATCGGGATCACTGCCGCCTATGGAGTGGTTACATCTGCTATCGAGCATCAGTCGCTGCCGTTTTCTAGTCGCAAGCAACAGATTATTCAAGATATTCTGCTGCTGTCTGAATCACGACCAACAGCGGTCAATTTATTCTGGGCGCTGGATAAAATGAAAGCCTGTCTGGAATCTTCCGGTGCTGATCAGCATAATCTGTTGTCGCTGCTGTTAAATCAGGCGCGACAAATACATGAGGATGATCTTAAGGCTAACTATCGGATGGCAGAATATGGTGCCGCTTTGTTGCAATCGGATGCGGCTGCTGTGCTTACCCATTGCAATGCCGGAGCGCTGGCAACGGGCGGCTATGGTACTGCGCTGGGGGTGATCCGCCGTGCCTATAGTGATGGCAAAATTCAGCAAGTATTTGCAGATGAAACCCGCCCCTGGATGCAGGGTGCTCGTCTCACAGCCTGGGAGTTTGTTGAAGAGCAAATTCCTGTTACCTTATTATGTGAGGGCGCAGCTGCCAGTCTGATGGCGCAGGGCAGCGTCAGCTGGGTGATTGTTGGCTCCGATAGGATTGCTGCGAATGGTGATGTTGCCAATAAAATTGGCACCTATGCACTGGCAATACTGGCCAGACATCACGGTGTCAAATTTATGGTAGCAGCACCAACCTCAACGATTGATATGCAAACTGCTAGCGGAAAAGATATTCCGATAGAGCAGCGTGAGCTGGCAGAGGTTTTCAATTGTGGCCATCAGCGTGTCGCCACTGAAGGGGCGATGGCATGGAACCCTGCGTTTGATGTGACCCCGGCAGAGCTGGTGGACGCAATCGTGACAGAAAAAGGCGTGATAGAGAAACCGGATTTCGACAAAATGACAGCTCATATGGCCTTATAAACGAAGCTTTATTTCTTGATTTTCAACGTGTTGTATTAGCTTTATGTCGTTAATTGAATCCATAGGGACAGCCCAGTTGCTGTATATGGCCTTGGTGCTGTTACTGGCCTATATCATAAAAGGAGTCGCTGGTTTCGGCTCCGGTTTATTAGCCGTGCCTTTACTGACGCTGGTAGCGCCATTAACTCTGGTGGTACCGTTACTAGGATTGATCAGTTATACCGGTACATTAATACAGGCCTATCAGTACCGGCGGAATGTCGTCTGGCGAGACTGTCTGCGGGTGCTACCATTTTCTGTGCTCGGTGTGATGCTGGCTATCTGGTTGTTTCAGCAGCTGGATTTATACTGGTTAAATAAGGCGCTGGCACTATTTGTCATATCATACGCACTGATATCATTGCGGGCAGAATCAAGCGCGATGACTAATCCGTTATGGGCAGCACCAGCTGGGTTTTTTGCTGGTCTGGTAGGAGCCTTGTTTGGTACAGGTGGGCCTTTTTATGTGGCCTACCTCAGGTTACGTCGGCTTAATAAATCCGCTTTTCGTGCCACCATCGTTTTTATTTTTATGTTTGATGGTGCTATTCGTATCAGTGCTTATAGTATCAGTGGTTTTTATGCAGCTGATGTCCTGACGATGGCCGTAGCAGGCATACCCGTGTTATTAGTCGGCCTGTATCTCGGTCATCGTATTCACCTGAGAATCAGTAAACAGCGCTTTAATCAGATTATCAGCCTGATTTTATTAGGCTCTGGTCTGGTATTGTTCTTTAAATAAGCGTATTTGGGTTAATTCATTAATAAATACAGGACTAACACGCGCGGCTGTTATGGTAAAATAGACCGTCAATAGGCAGTAAAATAATGCTGGATGGTCTGGTATTTTTGGTCTGTACTGCTAACCAGTCAGACAGGCCTGATCTTGGTAATTCAATGATTGCCAATATGTAAAAATATTTGATGAAATACTCAAATTTGTACTTGAAAACCTGAACTATAAACTACACTTGAAGTATAGAGTATGAGTGATAAAGAAATTGATATTGGTCATGATGATGACTTGGCGCTGGAAGAGGCTAAGCCGAAGTTAAAACCACCAAAACGCTATAAAGTAGTTTTAATTAACGATGATTTTACGCCAATGGAATTCGTGATTCAGGTGTTGCAGTCATTCTTTAGAATGGATAGAGAATCTGCGGTACAGGTCATGATGATGGTTCATACTAAAGGAAAAGGTATTTGTGGCGTGTTCAGTAAAGATATTGCCGAGACGAAAGTGGTACAAGTCAATGAGTATTCTCGTCAAAATCAGCACCCATTAATGTGTTCAATGGAAGAAGATTAATTTGAAATGAGGCTTTTTAACAGGGGCTTCGAAAGTCATTAATGAGGCAGTAGATATGTTGAGTAAAGAGTTAGAAGAGTCACTCAACCAGGCTTTTAAAGAAGCACGTGAAAAGAGACATGAATTTATAACCGTAGAGCATTTGTTATTAGCTCTGCTGGATAACAGTTCGGCCAACAACGTACTAAAAGCATGCGGTGTCAATTTTGACAGTCTGCGTGGTGATCTCAGATCTTATCTGATGGAAAGCACGCCTCAGCTTGAAGACGGACTGGATAGAGAAGTGCAGCCGACACTCGGCTTTCAGCGGGTACTTCAGCGCGCCGTGTTTCATGTGCAGTCATCGGGAAAAAAAGAAGTCACCGGTGCCAATGTGCTGGTCGCAATTTTCGGTGAACAGGAATCTCAGGCTGTTTACTTATTAAATCAAAACAATATAACCCGTCTAGATATCGTCAATTATATCTCCCATGGTATTTCACGTATTAATGAAGACAGCGATCATGATTTGTCGGGTGCTGATGATGACACTGGCGAAGCCAGCAGCGAACAGCCGCTGGAACAGTTTGCTACGAATCTCAATGCCAAAGCTATGCAGGGTAAAATCGATCCATTAATTGGCCGTGATTATGAAGTTGAACGTACGGTGCAGATTTTATGCCGACGTCGTAAAAACAATCCGTTATTTGTTGGTGAATCTGGCGTTGGTAAAACAGCCATTGCAGAAGGCCTGGCTAAAAAGATTGTCGATAAAGAAGTGCCTGCTGTATTAGCAGAAAGTACGATCTATGCGTTAGATCTGGGTGCACTGGTCGCAGGTACCAAATACCGGGGGGATTTTGAAAAACGCCTGAAAGGTATTCTCAAACAACTGAAAAAAGACGAACATGCTATTTTGTTTATCGACGAAATTCATACCATTATTGGTGCTGGCTCAGCATCAGGTGGAGTCATGGATGCATCGAATTTAATTAAACCGATGCTGGCTAATGGTGAGCTGCGTTGCCTGGGTTCGACCACATACCAGGAATATCGCGGTATTTTTGAGAAAGATCATGCGCTGGCCAGACGCTTCCAAAAAATTGACGTAAATGAACCGACTGTTCCTGAAACCATCGATATTCTAAAAGGCTTAAAGTCACGCTTTGAAGAACACCATGATGTTAAATATAGTCTTAATGCATTAAAAGCGGCGGCAGAGTTATCGGATCGATTTATTACCGATCGCTTTTTGCCCGATAAAGCGATTGATATTATCGATGAGGCAGGTGCCAGTCGCCGCGTTAAAGCTAAAGACTCGGAAGCGGGCAAAACCAAATCTATTTCGGTAACGGATATCGAGCATATCGTGGCACAAATTGCCCGGATACCGCCAAAAACCATCTCTGCCTCGGATACTGATGTGTTGTTCAAGCTGGATCGTAATCTTAAGTTGGTGGTGTTTGGTCAGGACGAAGCTATTGATCGAATGACGTCGGCTATCAAGATGTCGCGTTCAGGTTTAGGCAGTCCAGATAAACCGATTGGCTCATTTTTGTTTGCAGGACCGACCGGAGTCGGTAAAACCGAGGTCAGCAAGCAGTTGGCTAAAGCCATGGGCGTGGAATTGATTCGTTTTGATATGTCAGAGTATATGGAGCGTCATACCGTATCAAGATTAATAGGTGCTCCTCCGGGTTATGTGGGTTTTGATCAGGGTGGTTTGCTGACAGAAGCGATTAATAAAAATCCGCATTCGGTACTGTTGCTGGACGAAATTGAAAAAGCTCATCCTGAAGTGTTCAATCTGCTATTGCAGATCATGGATCATGGGACGTTAACTGATAGTAATGGTCGTAAAACTGATTTCAGAAACACAATCATCATCATGACCAGTAATGCCGGTGCGCAGCTTATCAGTCGTCGTACGCTTGGCTTTATGGAACAAACGCATGAAACAGATGCGATGGAAGAAATTAAACGCAGTTTCACACCGGAGTTCAGAAACAGGCTTGATGCGATTGTTCAGTTTAATGCGCTGGATCGCCGTAATATTGCCAACGTGGTTGATAAATTCATCATTGAATTGGAGCATCAGCTGGAGCAGAAGAAGGTCTCACTGATTGTTGATGAGCTGGCCAGAGAATGGCTTGCTGAAAATGGCTATGATCCTAAAATGGGAGCTCGTCCGATGGCACGATTGATTCAGGATAAAATTCGTACGCCTTTGGCTGATGAGCTGTTGTTTGGTTCATTGAATAAAGGCGGCGAAGTAAAAATCACGACCGATTCAGAAGGCTTGAAACTGGAGCTGCCAGTTAAAGAAGAGGTTGTCAGTTAGTTTCATAACTTTTCGTATCCATAAAAAAAGCCAGTGATTGATACTGGCTTTTTTATGGAATTTTTAAGGCAGATAGCGCAAATTATTTGCTACGATAAACGATGCGGCCTTTAGTGAGATCGTAAGGTGTTAATTCAATAGTTACTTTGTCACCTGTCATGATGCGGATATAGTTTTTACGCATACGACCAGAAATATGAGCGTTCACAACGTGACCGTTCTCCAATTCTACTTTAAAGGTGGTGTTAGGCAGGGTCTCGATAACCGTACCCTCCATTTGTATCGCTTCTTCTTTTGCCATTGTATACCTGAGTTATATTAAAATTTAGCGGCTCCATTATCGATAAATCACACGAATACGCAAGTTAATTGCGCTAAAAGGAGGCTAAAAGCTAAAATTAAATTAAATTACTGCGGTTTTGTTGCCGGTAGCCAGTGCTCCGGATCAACAGCGGTACGATTGAGTAACAGGCTTAAATGCAGGTGCGGGCCGGTAACACGGCCGGTTTCACCAACTTCACCAATGATTTCACCCTGCTTAACATGTTGTCCAGGTTTTACGTGAGTTTTGTAAAGATGCGCATAGAGTGAAATCACACCCTGACCATGGTCAAGATAGATCATATTACCGCTGAAGAAAAAATCTGCGGTTTCTATGACTCTGCCATCGGCAATCGCTTTTACCGGAGTGCCTTGTGCGGCTGCAATATCTAAACCAGAGTGTGGTCGCCGGGCTTGCTGGTTAAAAAATCGTCTCAGACCAAAAATACTGCTGATGCGACCGTCAACAGGGCGAACAAACTCGGTTTGTATAGTCTGCTCACTCCAGGTATTTTTGGCAGCAGTTTTGATTGCGCGTTCTTTGACAATGCGCTTCATATCCTCAGCAGTAGGGTTTACCTTGCGTTTGTTTTTAACGTTAAGATATTGAGCTTTATAGGTTTTATTTTTGATATCAAAGCTGTGTTGATAGAGTTTGTTGTCATCAAACTGATAGCTGACGATGTAACGACCGGGTTTAGTATTCAGGGAAATGCCGATCAGGGCATACCAGGCGCCGTCGTGTTTATGCACGGCGACTCTTTGGTTTTTATAAAAGGCTGTTGGTTGTGTTGTGTCTGCACTGGATAATTCAATGATAGCCGTCCCTCCGGGCACTGGCTGGTGTAGCGGGAAAGCCAGTGTTGTAGCGAGATGAAAATATAAGCTGGCGGCTAAGCTGAGGTAAAATAATTTTTTCATGGCGGAATCATAAATTGTTTGCTGTGCTTGTGCCAGTGACAGAGCTAAAAATGTTTAGATGTTAATAAAAATAATCAAAATGATACTATCAGCTATGTTAAAATTCAGGCTTCATGATTTTAAGTTAATGCGGGTAAATAAATGAAGCTGGCTGATCGTCTGCAGGAAATTCAGCCTTTTTTTGTAATGGACTTACTGGCCCGTGCCCGTGAGCTGGAAGCACAGGGTTCTTCTGTTATTCATATGGAAATTGGTGAACCTGATTTTCCTACTCCGCAGTCTGTCATCAGAGCCGGTCAGCAATCACTAAGTGATGAAAAAACACATTATACACCGGCACTGGGTTTACCCGAGTTGCGGCAGAAGATCGCGCACTACTATCAGTCTGAATTTAATCTTGAACTCAGCCCCAGACGAATAATTATTACACCGGGTGCATCTGGTGCGTTGCAACTGGCGCTGGCTGTTCTGGTTAATCCGAATAGTGAAGTTCTGCTGGCTGATCCGGGTTATCCCTGTAATCGTCATATGGTCAGGCTGTTTGAAGGTAAAGCGGTCAGCGTTCCGGTCGATGCCGAGAGTCTGTTTCAGTTAACACCGCAACGACTTGAGCAATACTGGACGGAACAGACGGTCGCGTTAATGATTGCTACGCCATCGAATCCGACCGGGAATTGTATTGGCAAAGACGCGATGCAAAGTCTGATTGATGATGTCGACAAACATCACGCCATGCTTATTGTTGATGAGATATATCAGGGGCTGGTCTACGATGCTGAAAACTATACCGCGTTAACACTTTCAGACGAAATAATTGTGATAAATAGTTTCTCTAAATATTTCGGAATGACCGGCTGGCGGCTGGGTTGGATGGTGGTGCCGGAGGAAATGGTTGATGCTATTGATCGGGTCTCGCAGAATATTTTTTTGGCACCGTCAACGATAGCTCAGTACGCTGCATTGGAAGCGTTTTCGACTGAATCAATGAGCGTTATGCAGGCAAGGCGGGATGAGTTTAAGCAGCGCAGAGATTATCTGCTGGCTGAGTTACGGCGACTTGGATTTAAAATTTTAGATGTGCCACAGGGGGCTTTTTATATCTATGCGGATTGTACGGCCTTATCAAATGACAGTTTTGAATTGTCTGCTCAGTTATTAGAAAAAGCCGGCGTGGCTGTGACACCGGGTAAAGATTTTGGCAGCTATAAAGCAGCCGCGCATTTGCGTTTTGCATATACACAACCTGTTAGTGTGCTTGAGCAGGGTGTGGCGCGAATTGAAAAATATATCAAAGATTATTTATAAGGGTACTACGGATGATGCAAGGTAAATTACGTAAAATGAAAACGCAGCTTGCGGATACCGTTGAATACCAGTTGCCTCTGGTTCAGACGGATAATTCCACTACTGAATATATTGATATGAATAATTTAATCGGTAAGAGTATTAAGATTTCATTTCAAAACGAGATTAATTGCATTTCCTGTGGCGCGAAAACAAAAAAAAGCTACAGTCAGGGGCACTGTTATATGTGTATGAAGACTTTACCTGAATGTGATATGTGTATAATGAAACCTGAGACCTGTCATTATGCAGCGGGTACCTGTCGTGATAGTAGCTGGGCGGATGATCATTGCATGCAAAAACACTATGTATATCTGGCAAATTCTTCCGGTATCAAAGTCGGCATCACAAGAGGCACACAGATACCTACGCGATGGATGGATCAAGGTGCGGTGCAGGCTTTGGCTATTTTTGAAGTTAAAGACAGACTGATGTCAGGTTTGCTTGAAGTTATTATTAAAAAGCACGTTTCAGACCGTACAGATTGGCGTAAAATGCTAAAGGGTATTGCCGAAGAAATCGATCTGATAAAATACCGTGATGAAATTATGCAAACTTGTGCAGACGAGATAGCAGCGCTGAAACAGCAACACGGTGAGCGGGCACTGACGGCATTAACGGATAATACGCTGGTCGATATTAATTATCCGGTACTTGATTACCCGGAAAAAGTTAAATCATACAATTTTGACAAAACGCCAGAGATAAGTGGTGTGTTAAAAGGCATAAAAGGACAGTACCTAATTTTGGATAGTGGGGTGCTGAATATTCGCAAATTTAGTGGTTACCATGTTGCTCTGCAGCACGATTAGGCAGACTGTTTTTACGATGGAATGATTAAGTGATTAATTTTATAAAAACAATTAAAGAAGATATGGCCAGTGTTTTTGAACGCGACCCGGCAGCACGCAATGTTTTCGAAGTATTAACCACCTATCCGGGTATTCATGCGATTCTTATTCACCGGGTCAGCCATGTTTTATGGCGCTGGAAATTGAAATGGCTGGCGCGAGTTATTTCAAATATTGGCAGATTGTTCACCGGAATTGAGATTCATCCTGGTGCCACCATTGGCCGTCGTTTTTTCATCGATCACGGCATGGGAGTTGTGATTGGTGAAACAGCTGAAATTGGAAATGACTGCACCATATATCATGGTGTCACTCTGGGTGGAACATCATGGAGTAAGGGCAAGCGTCACCCGACATTAAATGACTTTGTGGTGGTCGGAGCCGGGGCAAAAGTACTGGGTCCAATTACAGTTGGTATGGCAGCACGTATTGGTTCCAATGCGGTCGTTGTTAAAGATGTACCAGAGGAAGCCACGGTAGTTGGCGTGCCGGGCAGAACCATTATTTCAAAAGAAGACAAAGAAAAAGCGGTAGAACAGCAGAAACAACGGGAAAAATTTGCAGAAAAGCTCGGTTTTGATGCCTACGGTGCAACACAGGATATGCCGGATCCGGTGGCTACAGCGATCAATAATATGCTCGATCATATTCATTTAATGGATAAACAGATGGAAAATATGTGTAAATCACTAAAGCAATTAGGCTTGGAAGTGGACATAGATCAGCTGCCTGGCATTGGTCCCTGTGAGATTGAAGCTCGCCCCAAGGTAGATGATGCAAAGGATGAGACTCTTGAGTAAACTCTAAACCCGTTAAAACATAAGCAATTAGCCTGATTTCCGTGTTAGTAGTTGACCAATTTACTCAGGTATAGGATACTCACGCGCCTGAATCGATGAGGTTTATTATGCGACTAACGACTAAGGGTCGATATGCTGTTACAGCAGTATTAGATCTGGCATTTCATCAGGAGTCTGGCCCGGTATCACTGGCTGATATATCAGAACGTCAGAAAATATCGCTGTCCTATCTTGAGCAATTATTTTCAAAATTGCGCAAAAACACTATTGTCAGCAGTACCCGTGGTCCCGGTGGCGGTTATAGGCTCACTAATCCGGCAGATCAAGTTTCTATAGTTAGTATTATTATTGCAGTGGATGAAACTTATCGCGCGAATGGCTGTTCTTCCAGCGAGTATTGTCAGGGAACAACCCGCTGTCTGACCCATGATTTATGGGATGAGTTAAGTGACAAAATTCACGGGTTTCTAGATGGTATTTCACTGGCCGATTTAATGCAGCAAAAGAACACAGCCGCAACGGCATGTCGTCAGGATGACCGGCTTGAGTTAAAAATAAACAGCATTCAGCAGGCCTGATTAGAGGCCGTATCCTACCATGCCGGTATATCTGGATAATAATGCAACCACATCAATGCCAGCAGAAGTATTGGATGTTATGTTGCCGTATTTAACCACGACGATTGGTAACCCTTCCAGTGTGCATCGTTATGGTCGATTCAGTCGTCAGGCGATTGATGATGCCAGAGTTCAGGTTGCCGCACTGGTAAACGCTGAACCATCACAGGTTGTATTTACCTCCGGCGGTACCGAAGCAAATAATCTGGCAATATCTGGCAGTTGTAAAAAGTGGCATAATGCAGCGCTGGCGATAGCAGCTACCGAGCATTCTTCGGTGATAGAGCCGGCACGACTGCAGGCTCTCGATAATACCGTGCTGGATATGATAGACGTGAATGCCCAGGGGCAGGTCACAGTCGCCGCGTTAAAGCAGGTATTACATGATAATACCCGTCTGATATCGGTAATGCTGGCAAATAATGAAACCGGTGTGATTCAGGATCTGCAGCCGTTGTTAAATATCGCGCAGCAGCACAATATCTGGTTTCACACAGACGCTTCACAGGCCGCAGGCAAAATTGAAGTTGATTTAAAACAACTACCTGTGCAGCTATTAACTTTATCATCACACAAGCTGTACGGCCCGCGTGGTGTAGGTGCGCTGATCATTGATAAAAATATTGAGATTGATCCGATCATTGTAGGTGGCGGACAGGAAAAGAATATGCGTAGCGGTACAGAGAATATCGCTGCGATTGTTGGATTTGGCAAGGCGGCCGAACTGGCAAAACAAGCACTGCAATCTCGGGTGGAGTTATTAAGCCAGATGCAGTCACAGCTTGAAGCAGGACTGACACAGATAGCATCGGTAAAGATTTTCGCAAAAGATGAAAAGCGCTTACCGAATACCACTTTATTTGCTATCGATGGCATTGAAGGTGAAACCTTGCTAATGCAACTGGACAAAAAAGGCTTTGCGGTTTCGAGCGGCTCGGCTTGTCACAGCAGCAAAGTCAGAGCCAGTCATGTCTTACAGGCAATGGGAATAGATGACCTGACCGGATCAGGTGCTATCCGTGTGAGTCTTGGTATTGAAAACAACTCGGCTGAGGTAGATGGATTTTTATCAGCTATTAATGAAATCTTGGAAACATTACGGCCAAACTTAAGTTTGAATGTAAGTTAATTTTAAGCCAGAAAATATAAGGGTATCGAGAGTGTCTGATTTGAATTTACCGATTTACTTTGACTATGCCGCCACCACCCCGGTTGATCCGCGGGTTGCTGAAAAAATGATTCAGTACTTAACGCCGGATGGGGCCTTTGGTAACCCGGCTTCGAGTTCGCACAGGTTTGGTTGGGCGGCAGAAAACGCGGTTAACGAGGCGCGGGCGCATGTTGCGGCCTTACTCAATGCCGACCCGAAAGAAATCGTTTTTACCTCGGGAGCGACCGAGTCAGACAATCTGGCGATTAAAGGCGTGG